>NZ_CP039253.1:3437500-4727363 GCF_004795915.1 Rhodococcus sp. PAMC28707 | reverse complement strand
TCCGGGCGAGTGGCGAGTAGTCATGACCAATCACCACATTCTCATCGACGGTTGGTCGGCGCCACTGCTCATCCGCGAACTGTTGACGTTGTACGCAACGGACGGTGACGACTCGATATTGCCCCGCGTACCTGCATACCGCGACTATTTGAAATGGATGAGTCACCGCGATTCAGCGAGCGCTCGGTCTGCGTGGAGCGAAGCGTTGTCCGGGCTGGCCGAACCGACGTTGCTGACGCCGATCGAAAGCCGTCGGCAGGAGTCGACGCTCGCAGCACGTGTGCTGACATCACTGTCAGCCGCGGACACCGATCGGCTGCGCGGGGTGGCCCGCGAGCGCGGGGTCACGGTCAACACGCTCGTCCAGGCCGCGTGGGGAACTGTCCTCGGCACGCTGACAGGACGCCGCGACGTATTGTTCGGTGCGACGGTGTCCGGTCGACCGCCCGAGATCAACGACATCGAATCGATGATCGGGTTGTTCATCAACACATTGCCGGTTCGCGTCACACTCGATCCACGGGAGACGTTGGGCGAGTTCATCGCCCGACTACAGTCGGAACAGGCTGGCCTGTTGGACCATCACTATCTCGGTTTGACCGAGATCCAGCGTGCGGTCGGACCGGCAGTCGCATTCGACACGCTCACCGTGTTCGAGTCCTATCCGGTCGATCGGGCAGGACTCTCCGATGACACCGACATCGCGGGTATGCGGGTACAGAACATTCTGGACGGCAGCGATACCGCTCAGTACCCGCTGACACTGGTCGCCATGGCGAACGAACAACTGCACATCGAAGCGAAATACCTACCCGAACTGTTCGATTCGACGGAGGTCGAATCGATCGTCGAGCGCATCGTTCGAGTGTTGACGGCGTTCGCAACGACGCCGGACCTACTCATGGGACAGCTGGATTTGTTGTCGGTGTCCGAGCGTGAGTTGTTGGTGCCGGTGCGTGGTGGTGTGTCGGTGGATGGCCGATTGTTGCCGGAGATTTTGTCTTCTGCGGTCGATGCCGCTGGTGCGGACGCAACAGCGTTGGTGTGTGGTGGGGTGTCGGTGTCGTATGGGGAGTTGGATGTTCGGTCTTCGCGGTTGGCGCGGTTGTTGGTTTCGCGTGGTGTGGGTGTGGGTTCGTTTGTGGCGTTGGGCTTGCGTCGTTCGGTGGAGTCGGTGGTTGCGGTGTGGGCGGTGGCGAAGGCAGGCGGTGCGTTCTTACCGGTGGATCCGTCGTATCCGGTGGACCGTATTGCTCATATGTTGTCCGATTCTGGTGCTGTAGTGGGTATTACCGCGGTCGAGCATGTATCGGGTTTGAGCCAGGCCGGCGGCGGGGTGTCGTGGATTGCCCTGGATGAGGAGTCGACCGTACGAGAACTTGTCGATCTTTCAGCTGAGCCGCTTTTCGGCAGCGATCGCCTGGGATCGGTCCACCTCGATGATGCTGCGTACCTGATTTATACCTCGGGTTCCACGGGTGTGCCGAAGGGTGTCGTTGTGACACACCGTGGTTTGGCGAATTTGGCTGAGGAAGAACGTGTTCGGTTCGGGGTCACTCCTGCATCGCGGACGTTGTCGTTTGCGTCGCCGAGTTTCGATGCGTCGGTGCTCGAGTTGGTGTTGGCGTTCTGTGGCGGTGCGGCGATGGTGATTGCGCCGATCGATGTCTTCGGCGGTGTCGAGCTTGCTCGGTTGCTGCGCGATGAGAGGATCACGCATGCCTTCGTCACGCCGGCTGCGTTGGCGTCGGTGGATCCCACCGGTCTCGATTCACTCGCAGTCGTAGCGACCGGCGGTGATGCCTCGGGGTCGGATTTGGTCGATCGTTGGGCGCCGGGTCGGTCGATGTTCAATGCGTATGGTCCGACGGAGGCGACGGTGTTTGCGTCGTTGAGTGCGCCGATGTCGCCGGGTGTTCCGGTCGATATCGGTTCTCCGGTGTCGGGTTTTGCTGTGGTGGTGTTGGATTCGCGTTTGCAGCCGGTGCCGGTGGGCGTTGCAGGTGAGCTCTATCTGTCGGGTGGTGGGTTGGCTCGCGGCTACCACGACCGATTGGGGTTGACGGCGGAGCGGTTCGTCGCGGCGCCGTTCGGTGATGGGGTGCGGATGTATCGCACGGGTGATGTGGTGCGGTGGACTGGTTCTGGGGTTTTGGAGTATGTGGGTCGTAGCGATTTTCAGGTGAAGGTTCGTGGGTTCCGGATCGAGTTGGGTGAGATCGATGCGGTGATTGCGGCGTTGCCGGAGGTCGATTTCGTGACGACTTTGGGTGTCGATGGTCCGGCGGGCGCGACGATCTTGGTGTCGTATGTGCTCGGTGTGGTGGGTGGGGTGGTTGATGTCGATGCGGTGCGTGAGCGGGTGGTGTCGGTGTTGCCGGGGCATATGGTTCCGTCGGTGTTTGTGGTATTGGATTCGATTCCGTTGACTCCGGCGGGCAAGTTGGACCGCCGAGCACTACCCACCCCAGAATTGCCCAGTGCCGGCAGCGGACGTACACCTCGCAACGAGACAGAAGTAGCCATCGCCCGGGTCTTCGCAGAAGTGCTCGGTGCCGAAGCTATAGGCCTCGACGACAATTTCTTCGATCTCGGCGGTGATTCACTCAGCGCCACACGAGTGACGGCCCGCGTCAATGCTGCACTGGGCGCGAACATCAGCGTTCGCATGTTGTTCGAATCACCTACCGTTGCAACGCTTTCCACTCGAACAGCAGATAGCACCGTCGCCAGTCCGCTCCCGGTGTTGGGTGTGGTGGAGCGTCCGTTGGTGATTCCGTTGTCGCTGGCGCAGCGTCGGATGTGGTTCATCAATCAGTTCGATACGTCTTCGCCTGCTTACAATATTCCGCTTGCGGTGCGGTTGTCGGGTGCGCTCGATGTTGCTGCGCTCGAGGCTGCGGTGGGGGATGTGTTGGCTCGGCATGAGTCGTTGCGGACTACTTTCCCGGTGGAGGGTGAGTTGCCGCGTCAGTTGATCGGGTCTGTTTCCGATGTGGCGGTGGAGCTGGCGGTCGTGGAGATCGATGCGGATGGGTTGCAGGAGCGGATTCTTGCCGATGCTGCTGCGGGGTTCGATGTGACGGTGGATGTTCCGTTTCGGGCGTCGTTGTATCGGGTGGGTGTCGATGAGTTCGTGTTGGCGATCGTGGTGCATCATATTGCTGCTGATGGTGCGTCGATGGCGCCGCTTGCTGCTGATGTGATGGTGGCGTACAGCGCTCGGATTGTTGGTGGGGTTCCGGGGTGGGAGCCGTTGGCGGTGCAGTATGTCGATTACACGTTGTGGCAGCGTGAGGTTCTCGGTAGTGAGGATGATCCGGAGTCTGTGCTCTCGCGGCAGTTGGCGTTTTGGTCGCAGGCGTTGGCGGATGTGCCGGATGTGTTGCCGTTGCCGATCGATCATCCACGCCCGAACCAACAATCCAACAGAGGTGCTTCGGTCGCATTCGACATCGATGCAGCAACTCATGATCGCCTGGTCGGACTCGCACGTGAGACCCGCTCGACAGTCTTCATGGTTGTACATGCCGCGTGGTCCATTCTCATGGCTCGGCTCAGTGGTACCGAGGACATCACCGTCGGTACTCCCATCGCCGGGCGCGGTGAAGCAGGGTTGGACAACCTCGTTGGCATGTTCGTGGGGACCCTCGTCCTGCGGACAGAGGTCTCACCGCACGCGAGTTTCACCGAACTTCTCGCCGATACCCGCGCTGCAGATCTCGCTGCCTTCGACAACACCGACATCCCGTTCGAGCGACTCGTCGACGCGTTGGCACCGACACGCTCCACCGATCACTCACCCCTGTTCCAGGTACTACTGGAATTCCAGAACAACCAGAGCGCACACCTCGAATTGCCCGATCTCAGCGTCACAGCTCTCGAATTCGATGCCGGGGTCGCAAAGTTCGACCTGCAGTTGACGATGTCGGAGCGCTTCGACGAATCAGGTTCTCCCTCAGGGATGTCGGGTGCACTGACCTATGCCGTCGACCTGTTCGACGAGGACTCGGTGCAGAAGTTCACTGACAGATTCGTCGCAATCGTCGATGCTGTGACCGCAGACTCGACCGTCACGATCGGTGAGATCGAGATCGTGGACCCCGCCGAGACGGCTGCGATGCGGTCCGACTGGAATCACCCAGGAACACTGCCGTCGAGCGAGACCCTGACCGCTCGCTTCGAGGCTGCTGTTCGACGCTTCCCCGACTCCACGGCCGTCGTCGACGGTGAAACCGGATATTCCTATGCGCAACTCGATTCTCGCGCGAACCAGCTCGCTCGCCACCTGGTCTCGGCCGGGGTAGGACCGGAAACGCTTGTGGCAGTTGCTATGCCACGGTCTGCCGAGTTGATCGTCGTACTGCTGGCGGTACTCAAGGCCGGCGGCGGATATCTCCCCGTCGACGTCACCTATCCGGCAGACCGACTGGCATTCATGCTGGTCGATGCCGCACCGGTCTGTGTCGTCTCGACGACTCAGGACGTGGAGTCGGTTCCCACCGACGCTCTCGCAACGGTCCTGATAAACGACCCGGAAACCGTGTCGACTTTGGATTCGCTGTCACCGGAGCCGTTGTCTTCGAACGAGCGTGTCGGCGACGCCACCCCGGATTCGGTCGCGTACGTCATCTATACATCGGGGAGCACCGGCCGCCCCAAAGGCGTTCAAGTCACGCATGCGACCGTCGCGACGCTCTTCGAGAACACCATCGGTAAGTTCGGCTTCGACGAATCCGATGTGTGGACGATGTTCCACTCTTACGCCTTCGACTTCTCGGTGTGGGAGCTCTGGGGCCCGTTGCTGTACGGCGGCAAACTCGTCGTCGTCGACTACTACACGGCGCGCTCGCCGGAGCTGTTCCGTGAGTTACTGGTTGCCGAACAGGTCACCGTGCTCAATCAGACACCGACGGCGTTCTACCAATTCGCCGAGGCAGACCGCACGGCGCCTGCCGACTCCGATTCGCTGGCGCTGCGCTACGTGATTTTCGGTGGCGAAGCACTCGATCTGGGTCAACTCGGTCGGTGGTATGCCCGACATGCCGATGATTCGCCCACTCTGGTGAATATGTACGGAATCACCGAAACCACCGTGCATGTCAGTTATCTGCCGCTCGACGAGGAGTTCGCCGCCTCTGCGTCCGCAAGCGTCATCGGTCAGGCTATCCCCGGATTGACTGTGTCCGTACGTGATCGACGCTTGGGCCTGGTTCCTCCTGGCGTCACCGGCGAGATGTATGTGTCCGGTGCACAACTTTCACGCGGGTACCTCGGTCGAACAGCTCTGACGTCGACGCGCTTCGTCGCGGACCCCGACAGCAGCGCGGGAACTCGGATGTATCGCACCGGTGACACCGCTCGGTGGAACCGTGCCGGCCAACTCGAGTATCTCGGCCGTAGTGACATGCAGATCCAGCTACATGGATTCCGAATCGAACTCGGTGAGATCGAGGCTGCGTTGTCCAGCTACGACGGCGTCGCTCAATCGGTGGTCTCGGTTCGCGACGACGGGGCAGGCGATCGTCTTGTCGGCTATGTCGTGCCGGAAGCGGGCCGGACCGTGGACACTTCGTCGATTCTGGAGTTCGTAAGTGGGACGCTGACGTCGTACATGGTGCCCGCAGCAGTCATCGTCCTAGATGCACTTCCGTTGACAGCCAACGGAAAACTCGATCGCCGAGCTCTGCCGGCACCGGACTTCGCCTCGAGTGTCACATTGAGCAGGGCCCCTGCGACGCCGATCGAAGAAAGCCTTGCATCGTTGTTCGCCGAGGTTCTCGGACTGGATGCAGTCGGAGTGGACGACTCGTTCTTCGCACTCGGTGGCGACAGCATCATGTCGATCCAGCTGGTCTCGCGCGCCAAGGCAGCAGGGTTGGTCATCGCTCCGCGAGACGTGTTCGAGCGCAAGAGCGTTGCGGCGCTGGCCGAGGTAGCTCGCCGCGCCGAGGACTCCGAAGTTGTGGTCCTCGAGGAGTTGCCGGGTGGTGGAGTCGGCGACCTTCCGCTGACCCCCGTCGTGCAGTGGATGCTCGAGCGCAGCGAAGAGTTCGGTCGATACACCCAAACTGCGCTGCTGCAACTGCCCGCGCAGATCGAGCGGGAAATTCTCCACACCACTGTTCAGACCGTGCTGGACACCCACGACATGCTCCGTGCGCGCCTGTACCGGAACGATGGCGGTGTCTGGTCGGAAACGGTGGAGCCGGTCGGGTCGGTAGAGGCTTCCTCGATCATCCACAGGGTCGAAGTCGACTCGATCGAAGGATCCGAGTTCTCCACCTTAGCCGCGCTCGAATTGGACTCTGCCGCAGATCGTCTCGATCCGACGATCGGTCGAATGATTCAGCTGGTCTGGTTCGCCGACGGCTCGGGCCGTGGTCGTCTTCTCATCGTCGCGCATCACCTGGTGATCGACGGGGTGTCCTGGCGCATCCTTGTGCCGGACCTGGCTTCGGCTTGGGCACATGCAGTGGCCGGCACCGAACCCACACTGCCCGCGACCGGAACCTCGATGCGTCGATGGGCAACAGGTCTCGCCGAGGTCGCCGAGACGCGTACGGAAGAGTTGCCGCTGTGGCAGGGCATTCTCGCCGGAGCCGATGAGGTCATCGGTTCACGGGTCCTGGATCCGGCCGTGGACGTCGACGCCACCGTCGAACGCATCAGAGTGTCGTTGCCGACGACTGTCACCGAACACCTTCTGACGACTCTCCCGGAGAAATTCCGTGGCAGCGTCAACGACGGACTACTGACCGGTCTCGCTGTGGCACTGACGGCCTGGCGACGTGAGCAGGGCTCGACTGCCGACAATGCCCTTGTCACTTTGGAGGGCCATGGTCGTGAAGACGGCGTCGTGCCGGGTGCAGATCTCGGACGTACCGTCGGTTGGTTCACCACTATCTTCCCGGTGCGGCTGGGTCTGACCGGAATCGATCTCGACGAGGTCCTCGAAGGAGGCCCCGCGGCCGGCGATGCCATCAAATCGGTGAAGGAACAGCTGCTGGCGATACCGGATCATGGCATCGGCTACGGCATGCTGCGGTATTTGACCGAGGAAGGAAAAACTGTCCTGGGCGGGTTCCCCCGACCACAGGTCAGCTTCAACTACCTGGGGCGCTTCGCCACCGGTTCTTCGGAGAACCTGCAGGATGTCGGATGGATTCCGGTGTCGGACACAACGTTGGGCGACGCACAGAACCCGAACATGCCGGTTCCAGCTGTTCTGGACATCAACGCCGTCACGAACGCGACATCGACTGGCCCCGTTCTGGATGCCACTTTCGCCTATCCGGCCGGTGTTCTGGCCTCGCACGAGGTGGACCGACTGATCGAACTGTGGGTTGCGGCGCTGACCGCGTTGACGACGCACGCCACGACGTCGAATGCGGGCGGCTTCACGCCGTCGGATCTGGATTTGGTCGATATCGATCAGCCGACCATCACCGAGCTCGAGGCACGCTTTCCTGCCCTCGACGATGTCTGGTCGATGTCGCCGTTGCAGGCCGGCCTGTTGTTCCACGCGCGGTTGGCCGGCGAGGTCGACCAGAGCGTCGACACCGGTGTCGACGCCTACATGGTGCAACTCGGGTTGGAGCTCCGCGGCATCGTGGACATCGCTCGAATGAAGGCTGCGGCGCAGACCTTGCTCGATCGCCACGCCAATCTTCGAACAGCGTTCGTACACAATGCAGACGGCGAATCCGTGCAGGTTGTTCAAACGGGGATGCGGGTTCCATGGAGCCACGTCGATCTGCGCGGCGAAACCGATAGCGACGCCGCTCTCGACCGTGTTCTCGAAACCGACCGCGCCACGCGATTCGCACTCGATCATGCTCCACTGCTTCGATTTACGTTGATCACCAAGGCAGAGGGGGAGTGGCGTCTGTTGATGACCAACCACCACATCCTGCTCGACGGATGGTCGACACCTCTGCTGATCAAGGAACTGCTGACGCTCTACGCCACTGCGGGCGACGATACGATGTTGCCTCGCGTGCCCGCGTATCGTGACTACCTGGCGTGGATGCACACCCGCGACTCTTCGCTGTCCACTGCAGAATGGACGCGTGCTCTGGCAGGCGTCGAGGAACCCACGCTTCTCGCCGATGCAGATCGTGGCCGTCATCTCTCGACGACTTCGGTGGAGAGGTCTCGATCGTTGTCACTGGAGACCACTGCGGCGCTGCGAGACTTCTCGGCACAGCACGGATCGACGCTCAATACCATCGTCCAGAGCGCCTGGGGCGTGGTACTTGCCGCACTGACCGGTCGTAGCGACGTCGTCTTCGGCGCCACAGTGTCCGGCAGGCCTCCGGAAGTCAACGGAATCGAGTCGATGATCGGCCTGTTCATCAACACGTTGCCCGTGCGGATCACGCTCGACCCAGCCGAACCGATCGGTGACCTCATCGATCGTGTGCAGGTGGAACAGGCAGCATTGCTGGACCATCACTACCTGGGTCTGACCGATATTCAGCGCGCTGCAGGCCCGGGCGTTTCGTTCGACACCCTTACCGTCTTCGAGTCCTATCCGGTCGACCGCGCCGGCTTGTCGGAAGAGACCGATATCGCGGGAATGAAGGTGGCCGACGTTCTGGGTGCGGACGCTGCACATTATCCGCTGACTCTCGTTGCCTCCGTTGATGATCGCCTTCACTTGAAGGCCAAGTATCTGCCCGATCTCTTCACCGCCGAACAGATCGATCGGATCGTCGCCCGCGTCGAGCGTGTGCTCTACGCCGTCCTCACCGACGATCGCAGCCCGTTGGCGCGGGTTCGCCTGCTCGACGACATCGAACAGGCTTCCTTGGCTCCGGTCGTCGGTGCCAAGGGCGGCTCGAACAGACTGTTGCCACACATTTTCGAGCAGGCAGCCGCACTCGATCCCGACCACATCGCACTTCGATTCGCCGACAGGACAATGACATACGGTGAACTGGATCGGCAGTCCACGCGACTGGCCAGACTGCTCCTGGCACGCGGCGTGTCCGCAGAATCGTTCGTAGCACTCGGTCTTTTTCGGTCGATCGAATCGGTCGTCTCCGTGTGGGCGGTCGCCAAGACAGGTGCCGCATTCGTCCCCGTGGATCCCGGGTACCCACGAGATCGTATCGACCACATGGTCAGTGACTCGGGTGCGCAGTTCGGTCTGACGATGCGGGCCAATGTGCCCGGCCTCCCCGAGACGCTTGCCGGGGGCGGTGGCTGGACCGTTCTCGACGATGCACAGATAGCGACCGAACTCGACGATTACTCTTCGACGCCGCTCCGCGAGGCCGAGCGGGTCACCGGGATCGCGCTCGACAGCATCGCCTACGCCATCTACACCTCCGGTTCGACCGGCCTACCCAAGGGTGTTGTCGTAACGCATACCGGTCTCGACAATTTTGCAGCCGAGCAGTCCGAGCGATACGAGATCACCCCACAGTCGAGGACTTTGCATGTTTCGTCACCGAGCTTCGATGCGTCGGTGCTCGAGTACTTACTGGCGTTCGGAGTGGGCGCGACCATGGTCATCGTCCCGCCGACGGTCTACGGTGGCGAAGAGCTCACGAACATTCTCGCGTCCGAGAAAGTCACTCACGGATTCATCACCCCGGCAGTTCTCGCCTCGGTCGATCCTGCCGGTCTCGACTCGTTCCAGTACGTGGCTGTCGGAGGCGAGGCGGTTCCCGCCGAGCTGGTCGCAACTTGGGCACCCGGCCGTAATTTGTTCAACGGCTACGGCCCGACCGAGACGACTATCATGTCGAACATCAGCGACCCGCTGGACGCCGATTCCGCGCTGACCATAGGCGGTCCTATCCGCGCGGTGTACGAAGTGGTACTCGACACCAGGATGCAGCCCGTTCCTGTCGGCGTGCCGGGTGAGTTGTATCTTGCGGGCGCAGGATTGGCACGTGGCTATCACGCACGAGGAGCCTTGACTTCCGAACGCTTCGTCGCGAACCCGTTCGGCTCGGCCGGCGCTCGTATGTACCGCACCGGCGACGTCGTTCGCTGGACACCCGAGCGCACCGTCCAATACATCGGGCGCAGCGATTTCCAGGTCAAGGTACGCGGGTTCCGTATCGAGCTCGGCGAGATCGACGCCGTGCTCTCCACCCACCCGGCCATCGACTTCGTTGCCACCGTGGGATCGCAATCACCCTCTGGCGCAACAGTTCTGGTCGCATATGTCCGCTCCACCGAGCGCTCTTCGGAGATCGACAGCGCAGTACTGACGGCATATGCTTCGGCGAGTCTTCCCGGCCACATGGTGCCCTCGCTTTTCGTGCAACTTGCCGAGATACCGCTGACACCGGTCGGCAAGCTGGACCGCCGGGCACTACCCGAGCCCGAATTCGGTTCCGATGCAGGAACCTACATCGAGCCGCGGAACGCGCACGAAGCCACGGTTGCGACCGTGTTCGAAGAGACTCTCGGAATCGAACGCGTCGGGGCCCTCGACGGCTTCTTCGATTTGGGTGGAGATTCCTTGTCGGCCACCCGAGTGATCGCGCGCATCAACGCCGCGAGCGGTGCGGGACTGGGAGTTCGAGCAATCTTCGAAACACCCACAGTCGCAGGGCTGGCTGCGGCCATAGGAACGTCCTCACCTGCTGGTGACCGCCCAGTCCTGCGCGCCGTCGATCGCCCCGAGCGGATCCCCCTGTCGCTGGCGCAACAGCGCATGTGGTTCATCAACACCTTCGATCCGACCTCTCCCGCGTACAACGTGCCGCTTGTCGTGCGCTTGACCGGAGAACTCGACCTGGCGGCCCTCGAACTGGCAGTCACGGACCTGCTCGATCGGCACGAATCCTTGCGGACGACATTCCCGTCCGACGGCATGACGCCCGAACAACGGATCCACCGAACCGAGGACGTGGTTCCTGCTGTTTCGGGGGTCTCCATTGCCGAAGGCGACCTTCGCGATGCCATCGCCGCGTTCGCCGGGACCGGATTCGACGTCACTACCGAGATCCCGATTCGTCTTGCGCTGTACCGAGTCGAGTCCTCAGCCGAACCCACTCATGTGCTCGCCGTCGTGGTACACCACATCGCGGCGGATGGAGCCTCTATGGCCCCTCTTGCCCGCGATGTGATGATCGCCTACTCCGCTCGGACCGCCTCGAGTGCGCCCGCATGGGCACCGTTGCCCGTGCAATACGCGGACTACACGCTCTGGCAGCGCGAACTACTCGGCGACGAAAAGGACCCCGCCAGCATCGCCAGCGGACAATTGGATTTCTGGCGCACGACACTTCGCGGAGTGCCCGACCTGCTTCCGCTCCCGACGGATCGTCCACGGCCGAACTTGCAGGACTTCCGCGGTGGACGCGTCGTGTTCTCCATCGACAAGGACGTGCATCGGCGCATGACGGAATTCGTCCGCGAGCGGAACGCCACCATGTTCATGGTCGTGCACGGTGCGTTTGCCGCGACCCTCGCCCGCCTCAGCGGAACAGAGGATATCGCTATCACCACTCCGGTGGCAGGCAGAGGTGAAGCGGCACTCGACGACTTGATCGGCATGTTCGTCAATACTCTCGTACTTCGGACTGTCGTCGATGGCGCCGAATCGTTCGAGTCGCTGCTCGGTCGGGTGGTCGATGCCGATCTCGAAGCTTTCGGCCACACCGAGATCCCGTTCGAGCGCGTCGTCGAAGTACTGAATCCGGCACGGTCGACGGCGTACTCACCGTTGTCTCAGGTCGCGTTGTCGTTCCAGAACAACACCAAGGCACGGCTCGAACTACCCTCGCTGACCGTCGAAGGATTCGACTTCGATGTTCCTGTCGCGAAACAGGACTTGCAGTTGCTGCTTTCGGAGACATTCGACGAGTCCGGGCAGCCGGCGGGAATCGAAGCTGCATTCGACTTTGCGACATCGCTGTTCGATCCCGCCACGGTCGAGTCCTTCGCCGATCGCTTCGTTCGGATACTGGATTCGGTCACCCTCGACCCCACGTCACCGATCGGTGACGTGGACGTACTCGAGCCCGAGGAGCGCGAAAAGTTTGCTCCGGCGCGCGGCGATGACGGTGTGCAGGAGCAGACCTGGCCGCAGATGCTCACGACAGAGGCATCGTTGAATCCCGACGGCATCGCGTTGGAATTTCGGGACACCAGGATCTCTTACCGAGATCTGGACAATCTGTCGACGCGTATCGCGCGCATGTTGATCGACTTCGGCTTGGGTCCCGAGTCGTTCGTCGCACTTGCCCTGCCGAGGTCGATCGAATCGGTCGTGTCGATGTGGTCGGTGACCAAGTCCGGTGCGGCCTTCCTCCCGGTGGACCCGAACTATCCTTCCGATCGCATCGCTCATATGCTGACCGACTCGAAATCACCGATCGGTATCACTGTCGCCGAATACCGTGACCAGCTTCCAGACACGATTCCGTGGCTCGTCATCGACGATCCCGAATTCGTCGACGATGCACAGCGTTATCCGAACGAGGAGGTCACCGACGCCGATAGGACGTCGACCCTGCAGCTCGATCATCCTGCCTACCTGATCTACACCTCGGGCTCGACAGGACGACCCAAGGGCGTTGCCGTGCGGCATCGTGGTCTGGCCAATCTGGAAAAGGAGGTCACGCACCGGTTCCATCCGACTATGAAGTCGCGGGTCTCCCATATCGCGTCCCCGAGCTTCGATGCCTCGATCTACGAACTCATGATGGCCTTCGGTGTGGGAGCCACTGTCGTCATCGTTCCGCCCGGGATCTTCGGCGGCGACGATCTGGCAGATCTGCTCGAGCAGTCCGGCGTCACGCATGCTTTTCTCACCCCGGCTGCGCTGTCCTCCATCGACGGCGACCGGCTTACCGACGTCGGCGTTCTCGCAGTCGGCGGAGAAGCCTGCACGCCCGAACTCGTCGCTCGGTGGGCACCGGGCAGGAAAATGTTCAACGGTTACGGCCCGACCGAGACTTCGATCCAGGCAAGCGTGGGTGGTCCACTGGTCCCCGGTCAGGTGATCGACGTGGGCCGGCCGGCGATCGGCTTCCGCTACTCGGTCCTCGACGCACGACTACGTCCAGTTCCAGCCGGCGTGGCAGGGGAGCTCTACATTGCCGGACCCGGAACTGCTCGCGGTTACCTTTCTCGTTTCGCCTTGACTTCGGAACGGTTCGTCGCGGATCCATTCGGTGAACCGGGTGAACGTATGTATCGCACGGGAGACGTAGTTCGCTGGACTGCTGGCCACACGATCGAATTCGTCGGCCGCAGCGATTTTCAGGTCAAGGTTCGCGGCTTCCGGATCGAACTCGGTGAGATCGATGCCGCGCTCACCGCGCACGACGCCGTCGTGTTCGCGGCGACCATCGGTCATACCGCGCCGTCCGGCGACACCGTCCTGGTGTCGTACATTCGGATTGCCGATCGGCACTCGGCAACTACAGCCACGCTGCTCGAGTTCGTCGGCGAATCGCTTCCGCGGCACATGGTCCCAACAGCACTCGTGGTTCTCGACGAGATTCCGCTCACTCCCGTCGGTAAGTTGGACCGTCGAGCGTTGCCGGTGCCGGAACTGACTGGGGCGACGGTGGCGTACCGCGCACCTTCTTCGGCGACAGAAGCCTCTGTGATCGAGGTCTTCAACGAGATTCTCGGGGTCGAGACCATCGGTGTCGACGACAACTTCTTCGACCTCGGAGGTACGTCGTTGGTGGCAACACGCGTCGTACCTGCACTGGAGATCGCGACGGGTGTTCGGGTACCTCTGCAAGCGTTGTTCCTGGACCCGACTGCGGCTGGGCTTGCCGCCCGAATCGACTCTGCCGAAAGCTCGTCGTCTGCTCTCGACAGTGCATTTGCGGTAGTGATCCCGCTTCGTGGGCAGGGAAGCGGAACACCTCTGTTCTGTGTTCACCCTGGCATCGGACTGTCGTGGGGTTACTCCGGAATCGTTCGACACCTCGCGGCCGATCGACCTGTGTACGGTCTTCAGCTTCCGAGCATCTCCGAAGGTGTTGCCTTCGAGTCTATTCAGGCTCTCGCACACCGCTACGTCGAGGAGATCCGAAAAGTTCAGCCGTCCGGTCCGTACAACCTTCTCGGCTGGTCACTCGGCGGTGCGATCGCACATGCGGTCGCGGTCGAACTTCGACGAGACGAATCCATCGTCGAGTCCTTGACGATCCTGGACAGTTATGTGATCGACCCCGACGAGGCCGTCGGAGGCCGCCTCACCGTCGAGGAGCTGCTCGCAGGGCTCGGCCTCGATGTCGGGCCCCAGGAGTCGGACGCACCGCTGAACTACGAGAGGGCGGTGGAACTTCTGAACGAATCCTTCGGCCAGAACACCGGTGTGACTCCACAGCATCTGGAACGGATCAACGACGGGTTCGGTAACTCGACGACAATCATGAACCGCTTCATGCCTGATGTCTTCGATGGAAACGTTCTGTTCTTCTCCGCAGCACAGGGCTCCGGCGATGGAGTTTCTCGCGACCCGGCGCAATGGAATGAATTCGTGACCGGAAAAGTGCGAGTACATGAGATCGACTGCGCCCACAATCAGATGATCGAACCGCAGGTGCTCGCGGAAATCGGCACAGTATTGGAAAGCTATCTCGATGAAAACCCGTATTGAGCACACGAATCGGGTAGTACCGAATACCATCGCAGAGACAAAATGAACAATTCGTCGAACTACGGTCTGGGGATGCCTGTGAAGCGGATCAAATCAGTAACGGCAACGTTTGCTGCGGTGCTTGTTACGACATCAGTGACGGTTGCGATGGGGGGCGGCACGGCATATGCCGATCCGGTCGCAGCGAATGAAACAGTGAATTATCAAACATCCGTTCTACCGGACGGCGCTGTCAGTACCATTCTCGATTCAGGCGCGTTTCGTATCGACGCAACTTCTGAGCAAGTTCACGTGATCGGTGCATCCGGCAACGTCCTGGCCGCCTTGCCATTGACTTACACCGTCAACGGTACGTCGTATTCGATAGCGCCCGCCGTACTCGGCAGTCGCCAGTTGTTGCTGACGCCTCAACCGGCGGCGTCGCTGGTGACCGACGTGGCGGGCCCGATCACCAAGCAAGCTGCACTCGATAATGCACTGAACCAAATCGCTATCGGCTATGCGAACGGTGGCGCAATCGGTACCGCCGTGGGTGCAGCCCTCGGATTCGCCATCGGATGCGTATCGATCTTTCCGAACTTCATTTCCGGGTGCATCATCGGAACTGCCATCGGCGTCGTGGCGGGATCGATCATCGGAACACTCAATGCCAACCCGCAGGTTCAACCAGCGGTGTTCGAGTACTTCGCTACTCCCTGAGGAACCGAGACCTGAGGGGCGGAACAGTTAGCTTCGTCCCTCAGGCCGGCGGCCCAGCGCCCTTCGCATCGAGACTGCTTTGACCATCGTCTCCTCGAACTCCTCTTCCGGGTCCGACAGCGCAACGATGGCTCCGCCGACGCCGAACGTGACCTCGTGCTCGGTGGAGACGATGGTTCGAATGACAATCGAGAAGTCGGCGGTGCCCGTCACCGACAAGTATCCGATCGCTCCGGAATAGACCCCGCGCGGCCCGTCTTCCAACTTGTCGATTATGGCCATCGTTCGAATTTTCGGCGCTCCTGTCATGGAGCCACCGGGAAATGCAGCGCTGATACAGTCGACGGCAGAGGCGTCGCCGCGTAATCGGCCTCTCACTGTGGACACCAATTGGTGTACCGGCGCATATGTTTCGACGTCGAACAATTTGGGGACATGTACCGAACCCGGAATGCACACGCGGGCAAGATCATTGCGGACGAGGTCGACAATCATCAGATTTTCGGCCTTGTCTTTCTCGTTGTCGAGAAGATCAGCCCGTAGTTCCGCATCTTGTTCAGCGCTTTCACCGCGCGGCCGCGTCCCCTTGATCGGCTTCGATTCGACGATTCGATCGGCATCGATACGCAAGAACCGCTCCGGTGATGCGCTCGAAACCGACAGATCAGCGAAGCCGAGAAATGCGCTGTAGGGCGTGGGATTGATTTCGCGCAGATAGGAATAGGTACCGAGCGCATCGATCGGACCGGGGAACGTAGCGGTATTGGTCAGGCACACTTCGTATGTCTCTCCGGACCGGATTTCGGCCAGACACTGTTCGATCAGGTCCAGATACTTCGCATGGTTGTGGCGAAGAGGCAACTCGTTCTGCACAAGTGGAGCGATCAGCGGCGCCTCTGTGTCCGGAACCCCCTTGTCCTCGTGGCCAAGTGATCTCAATGTGTGCTCGACCGATGCGAACCACTGTGCAGTCTCTGTCTCCGCTCGATCCCGGACGAGGGCCATGGCATAGCACTGCCGTCCTGCATGGTCGAAGACTACGGCGCGGTCAGCGAAAACCATCGAGGCGTCCGGAGTCGGTGCGGTATGAACGAGCTGCCCGCCGACATCGGCTTTGAGTTCGTAACCCAAGTAACCGACGTATCCGAGTCCGAATGCAAAGGGCAGGTGTTCGAGTGGGGGAGTTGCACGATCACGTAGTTGGCGGTCGAGGTACGCGAAGAAGGTCGAATCGATGGTTTCCACCGATCCGTCGCTGCTTTCGACTCTGACCTGTCCCTCGGCGACTCGGTACGTAACGTACTCCGCTAGCGGACCAGAGCAGTCCCCCATGATGGTGAACTGTGAATTCGGCTCGACCGCGGCACTGCCGTCGAGCCAGAAGCTATTGGGTCCACTCGCGAACAGTGCAGAGAACGCTCGCTCGGTATCGAATTCGCCGTCGATACAGTGAGTCTCGATCGAGTACGGTGATCGAGGCGGAAGGCCGGTCGATGCTCTGTGCTTGCGAGCCACCGTGAGATTCCGAAAGTTTGCCAGCAATTCGCGGCCGTAGTCGGTACTGATCGACTCCGGATGAAACTGCACTCCCCAGATCGGTCTGGTGCGGTGACGAACAGCCATCACCAGGCCATCATGAGTCCACGCGAAGGCTTCGAGTTCGTCGGGCACTTCCACAGTCAGCAACGAGTGATATCGCACTACCGAATACGGTGACGGAATTCCCTCGAACAGATCGTCACCGGTATGGACGACTTCCGAAATTCGACCGTGCATCGGCGTGGGTGCAAGATCGACCATGCCACCGAGCAGGTGACATATCGCCTGATGGCCCAGGCACACGCCGAGTATCGGTAGCCCACCTTCCTCGATAGCGCGTGCGCTGATGCCGAGATCGTGTGCGGTCATCGGGCGTCCCGGCCCAGGAGACACGACGACATTGTCGAAGTTGCCGAAATCGATGGACTCCCAGGGCACGTCATTTTTGACGACCACCGGCGGCACGCCGTTCACCTCCGCCAACAGGCTGTAGAGGTTGTAAGTGAACGAGTCGTAATTGTCGATGAGCAACGTGCGTACAGCCATGGCCATCACCTAACGATGCCGCGCGTCGGACGCGGCGCGCTGGGCGGGGGAGTCCGATTCGATGATGAGGTCTTCGACACGACATGCCTCGGCGATCAACAACTTGTACACCGAGGTGAGGAAGTCCTCCGACAGATCATTGCCCCGTGCGAACTCGCGGGCTCTTTCCTGAACGACCCCGACGCGGCCCGGTTGCATCATCGGTATTTCGAACTCACGCTTGACTTGCGCGACACGCGCGCAGATATCGATCCGGTCACGAATCGAATCCAGAAGACGGTGATCGACCGCGTCCAGTTCCTCGCGCAGCGAACTCAAAAGATTTTCGGAATCCCCGTTCACGTGGTGCCGCCCCTCTCGCTCTGCCGTGGATGCCGCGTCCATCTTCGAAAGCTGCGTTTCCACCTGCTGCATTTCCACCTGCTGGGTCGACATATACATCGACAATTCTCAGCGAGCTGTTACCGCTGATCGCTACTGATTGTGCGTTGCCGATTGTGCATTGCCGATCCCGACTTACGGACAGATTGCGCTGATCGAACGCAGCCCGGCCCAGGGCACAATCCTTCCATCACATGACGAAGGCGGGATGGCGTCCGTAAAGAAATTGTTCATTTGTAGTCGATTCGAAATATGTGGGTGCCGAAAACAAACCCACCGTATGAAGTATGGCAAAAAAATGCGCCGAACGAATGTTTCCATTCGTTCGGCGCAAAGTTAGCGGAGCTACTTCATCTCGGTCGAGTGTTCGTGCACTCGACCTCACGACGTCAGGCGCCGCGGCGCTTGACCTTCAGTAGGTCCATCCGTTCCTTGAGGAGCTCTTCGAGCTCTTCCACGGAACGGCGCTCGAGAAGCATGTCCCAGTGAGTACGCGGAGGCTTTACCTTCTTGGCCTCCGGTGCCGTTCCTTCGAGGAGTGAACCCTCGAGGCCGTTCTTGCACGCCCAAGTACCGGGGATCTCGGCTTCGTCGGCGAACGGGATGTCGAACTCTTCACCGTTGTCGCAGCGATACCGGGCAACCCGGCGAGGCGCGAGATCATGATCGCGGTCGGTCTCGTAGCTCACAGCACCGAGACGGCTACCCCGTAGTACGCGGTCTGCCATTGTGAAGTCCTCTCCTCATAGTGCATGCGATTTTGCGCGGGGCGAGTGATGCCCACCTGCAACTCACAAATATGTCAACGTCTGTACCGCGTCGTTCGTTCCCGTATCGACACGCGAGAAGTCTCTGTCGGCGCCAGTCCGTGGTCATTCTACCGTCCCGCACCGTTAGGCTCGGTACATGCCGGTGTCATCTCGTCGAGTTCACGCGTGCGCATGGTGCGGACGCGAGGTCGCCGACTCCGGAATGGGTCGACGGCGGAGGTACTGCCGTCAGTCCTGCCGGCAGCGAGCTTACGAGCACCGAAGCGCCGTGAAGGGCACATCCATCCCGGAAGATGCCGTCGTATTGTCGGCCGATGAGGCGTCGGCACTGATCGACCGCATGTTCGAGGTCCGCTGTGCAGCCGAAGATGTCGCGATTGCGGTGGAGGAAAGTGCGACTGCGGAAGAACTCACGCAGCTTTGCGTCGAACTTCTGGCCAGAGCAAAAGACGCCGAACGGCTGCGGTAGGACTCACCGAGGCCAGTTGGTCCATCGATTCGGACACTTCGGACCAAGGTGTGGACAATGGAGTCGATCGCGCGAACGGCGCGACGCCGAACGAAGGAGATCCATGGCTTTCTGGGACCAACTCAAGTCGAAGGCCCAAGAGCTGAACGGGCAGTTGCAGACCAAGACCGTCCAGTTCAAGAACAAAGAATTCGCCAATGGCAGTATGGCGATGTGCGCTCTCATCGCCGCAGCTGATGGCACCATAGATCCGGCCGAGCGGCAGAAGACAGCATCGCTCATCGCCAGTAACGAAGCCTTGAAAGTGTTCCCTGCTGACGAACTGCGGCAGAAGTTCGACTGGTATTGCGACAAGCTGAACGGTGATTTCGACTTCGGCAAAGTGGAAGCCACGGCCACCATCGGCAAGTTGAAGACCAAGCCCGAACAAGCGCGGGCAGTCATCCAGATCGGCATCATCATCGGTGGCGCAGACGGACTGTTCGATGACCATGAGAAGAACGCGGTGCGCAACGCGTGCTTCGCCGTCGGCATAGATCCGGCCGAGTTCGAACTCTGACCCATTCACCCGCGGTACCGACCGAACTCGGTACCGCGGGTTACGAGGTCATACAGCAGAAGCCGGGAATCGATGAATCCACGGTTGTGCTTCCTCTAGCTGAGCCACGAGCCGAAGTAGTTCACCGTCGGAGCCCAATCGTCCGACGAACTGCACACCCAGTGGCAGCCCGTCCTCGGTCCAATGCAGAGGAACGCTGATCGCGGGGCGGCCAGTGAGATTGGCCAACTGGGTATAGGGGACCCACCCGAGGCTGTCCTCGACGACGTCGTCCAGCACCCCACTGAGTGCCATGAGTTTTCCACCACGAATCTTGCTGACGAGACGAGCGGTTCGCTGCATCATCGACGAGGTGGAGGTGGCGCCTACTCGCAGAGGGGGAGTGGCCAATGTGGGTGTCAACAGGTAGTCGAAATGCTCGTGAAAAGCGCTGAGCGAACGGACATGCGACGTCGTTCGTTCCAACGCCTCGATGGTAGCCAGCAACCCACTCGAACGGCCGAACTCGGCGATGGCCAAAGTGTCAGCCTCGAAATCGGAATCGCTTGCGCCGGTTCGTCTTTTGATATCAGCAATCTGCGCGTGCACCTGAGCGAACCATATCGTCAAGAAATCGCGCGAGAGCGCCCAGTCGTCGTAGGGCGGCGTTACCTGCTCGACGTGGTGCCCCAAGCCAGCGAGCAGTTCGGCGGTACGCTCCACCGCCTCGATGGCCTCCCGGTGCGGTGTCGGATTGACCGCCGAGGACGAGGACCAGCCGATTCGTAGCGGGGACGGGGCTCGATCGAGATCCTTCGAAAATGCTTGCGCGGGAAATTCAGCCTGGTAGTTCGAGTTCGAATCAGGGCCGACAATCGCGTCGTACAGGGCAGCGCTGTCACGCACAGTTCTGCTGACCACCCCTTGCGTCACCATTCCGAACATTATTTCTCCGGTCTGCGGACCGTAAGGGGAAAGTCCTCGACTGAGCTTCAGGCCGACGAGACCGTTGCACGCCGCGGGGATCCGAATCGAACCGCCGCCGTCGTTCGCGCCGGCTGCAGGCACAATCCCAGCAGCTACGGCCGCGCCGGATCCACCCGAAGAACCGCCGGGCGTGCGAGAGAGATTCCATGGGTTGTGGGCAGCTCCCCAATAGTCCGGTTCGGTTACGCCCTTCGCGCCCAGCTCCGGAGTATTGGTCTTCCCGAAGATCACCAGCCCTGCGTCTAGAAATCGCTGAGTCACGAGGGCGTTATCGGTAGCGACGTGATGGGCAAGGGATCGCGAACCGTACGACGTCGGATAACCCTTGTACTCCTGGAGAAGATCCTTGATCAAAAACGGCACACCTGCGAGAGTGCCGCTGAGCGAGGGGTCGGCGGCCCGAGCGTCGGCCACGTCCAACGTCGACACGATGGCGTTCAGCTTGCCGTTCACCTCGGCGGCTCGCGCACGCGCGAGATCGAGAAGCTCGCGCGCAGTTACCTGCCGGGTACGAACGGCTTCTGCCAACGACACGGCATCCAAGGACATGTATTCGGCGAGCTTCATCTGCAGATTTTAACCCTTGAGGACCTGCCGAGAATGTGGATCAGGAATCGAGAAGCGGGATAGCGCGACCCGCAGCTACTGTGACGACACATACGCCGCGACAGCTACCTGCTCTGGAGATGGAGAACCGAACGCATGGTCACGAAGAGAGGTGCGAATTCGCATGGACTGCATGCCGCCGATGCTCACGATCTCATCCGAGTTCAGGGCGCTCGAGTGAACAATCTCAAGGGCATCAGCGTCGATATACCCAAGCGCAGGCTGACCGTCTTCACCGGCGTTTCAGGCTCGGGCAAAAGCTCGTTGGTGTTCAACACGATTGCCGCGGAGTCACAGCGGATGATCAACGAAACCTACAGCGCGTTCGTTCAGGGCTTCATGCCCACACTTGCTCGGCCCGACGTCGATGTCCTCGACGGTCTGACGACGGCGATCATCGTCGATCAACAGCGAATGGGTGTGGATCCTCGATCGACTGTGGGCACCGCCACAGACGCCAACGCAATGCTTCGTATCCTTTTCAGCCGGCTCGGCAAGCCACACATCGGTTCGGCGCAGGCGTACTCCTTCAACGTTGCCTCGATTTCCGGTGCGGGCGCCGTCACCGTCGAGCGTGGTGGCCGACAGACGAAAGAACGGCGCAGTTTCAGCATCACCGGCGGAATGTGCCCACGGTGCGAAGGCCGAGGGTCGGTCTCCGACTTCGATTTGTCTGCGTTGTTCGACGCGGCCAAATCCTTGAACGAGAACGCAATTACCGTTCCCGGCTACAGCATGGACGGTTGGTACGGCCGCATCTACCGCGGCTGCGGCTTCTTCGATCCGGACAAACCGATCGGCAAATACACCAAGAGAGAAATGAACGATCTGCTCTACAAGGAGCCGACCAAAATCAAGGCAGAAGGCATCAACCTGACGTACACAGGACTGATCCCACAGATTAAAAAGTCCTTCCTGGCCAAGGACGTCGACGCGATGCAACCCCACATTCGTGCTTTCGTGGATCGCGCAATCACTTTCGCCACCTGCCCAGACTGCGACGGCACCAGGCTCAGCGAGGCTGCTCGATCATCGAAGATCAAGGGCAAGAACATCGCCGACCTGTGCGCGATGCAAATCAGCGATCTCGCCGAATGGGTCGGTAGTGTGAAAGAACCGACGATGACGCCGCTGCTGACGTCCTTGAGCGGGATCCTCGACTCGTTCGTCGAGATCGGGCTCGGGTACCTGAGTCTGGACCGGCCGTCCGGCACCTTGTCCGGTGGTGAAGCGCAGCGCACCAAGATGATTCGTCACCTCGGTTCCTCGCTCACCGACGTCACCTATGTCTTCGACGAGCCCACGATCGGCCTGCATCCACACGACATCGCTCGGATGAACGATCTCCTCCTGAGGCTTCGCGACAAAGGCAACACGGTGCTGGTTGTCGAGCACAAACCGGAAACGATAGCGATCGGTGACCACATCGTCGACCTCGGTCCCGGCGCCGGCAGCGGGGGAGGCGAGCTCTGTTTCGAAGGGACGGTCGAAGGACTCCGCGCAAGTCGAACCATCACGGGCAGGCATTTCGACGACCGGGCAGCACTGAAGGATTCCGTTCGGGCTTTCACCGAGGTGGTGGAAATCCGCGGTGCGACGTCCCACAACCTTCGATCCGTCGACGTCGATGTGCCGCTCGGAGTTCTCGTCGTCGTCACCGGCGTCGCCGGTTCGGGCAAGAGTTCGCTGATCCACGGATCGCTCTCCGGACTGGAGGACGTTATCGCGGTCGATCAGGGATCGATCCGCGGATCCCGACGCAGTAATCCAGCTACGTACGCCGGGGTTCTCGATCCGATTCGGAAAGCGTTCGCCAAGGCCAACGACGTCAAGCCTGCTTTGTTCAGTGCCAACTCCGAAGGTGCATGCGCGAACTGCAACGGTGCAGGCGTCATCTACAGCGACCTCGCAATGATGGCTGGGGTCGCCACCGTATGTGAAGTGTGTGAGGGCAAGCGTTTTCAGGCATCGGTGCTGGAGTACTTCCTCGGTGGCCGCAATATCAGCGAAGTTCTCGAAATGCCGGTGGCCGAAGCCGAGGCATTCTTCGGCGAAGGCGATGCGAAGATACTGTCCGCACACAAGATACTGAGCAGACTCTGCGATGTCGGCCTCGGTTACGTCAAGCTGGGTCAGCCTCTGACCACGCTGTCCGGTGGTGAACGGCAGCGCCTCAAGCTCGCGACCCACTTGAGCGAAAAGGGCCGAATCTACGTACTCGACGAACCGACCACCGGTCTCCATCTCGCCGACGTCGAGCAGTTTCTCGGCCTACTCGATCGCCTCGTCGACTCCGGTAAATCGGTAGTGGTGATCGAACACCATCAAGCTGTGATGGCGCATGCGGACTGGATCATCGATCTCGGACCCGGAGCCGGACACGACGGCGGCAAGATCGTTTTCGAAGGTACGCCCGCAGATCTCATCGCCCACCGAACCACGCTCACCGGCGACTACCTGGCGCGGTACGTCGGCAACTGACCGACGGCAGAAAAAGATGCGCAGTTCTCAGGGGATATCAGGCCAGCCACGCTCGGATGGGATGGAGCCATCAGCGACGGCTTTGGCCAGTTGAGCGTGGTCTGTGGTGTTCTGGTCGGCGTAGGCACTAGCAAACGTGACCATTGCTTCCTCGACCTTACTGCCACCGCCGAGATAGTCCGCGATAGCTGCAGCGTCACCGCTGCGAGCGTGAGCGCGCGCCAGGACGTTGCCGCAGGCTGCTGCAAATTGCGCAAGGCTAAGAGCAACGACCTCACCTTTGGGGATTACTTTGCCGTCGCGGAACTGCCTGACGTAGAAGTCCAAATCGAGGTTCAAATTCGCGTCCTGAAAAGATGTCCATCCCACGAACATATCGGTGGCGCTTTGGATCATTCGCTGTCCGTGCACCACGCGTGATCCGTGATTCTCGTACCTGCTCTTACCCAGAAATTGTTCGTACACCGATGGCCCTGCTTGTTTGATCTGGAGCAGCAATGGGTCACCGCTTCGGCGTTCCTCCAGCAAGGTCAGGAACACCCGCATGCCGACACTTCCGACGCCGACGACTTGACGTACGGCGTCGACCACGTCGTAACGGGTGAGCAGGTTGTCGAGGTGGTCGGGGATGGAGTCGTAATACTTGCGCATCACGTCGTGCAAGATTTGATCCGCCGCGTCGCCGAGCCGGTGTACTCGATACGGAGGATCCTCGGTTATCACCCGGTGGCCGTCGACCAGAGTGGTGAGCTTCTTCGAGGCCACCCGGCCTGTCCGCTTTTTGGCACGCTTCTCGATGAGCGCATCCATTTTACCCTCATTGTCGGTGGTCGCATACTCGACCAACTGGTCGACATCGATTTTGTCGTACCAGACGTCGATCTGCGGCATCGTTGCGTAAGCTTTCATGTGCTTGCGATAGCTGCGGTACCCCGCTCGAACCGACTCTCGTGCACGCTTTTCCGTCACGCCGTTGTCTCGGGCAAGCACGACGACGCTCGCGAGAAAACGTTTGAGGTCCCACTCGAACGGCCCGGGTAAGGTCTCGTCGAAGTCCCGCAGATCGAAGAGGAGATTTCGCTCGGGAGAGGTCCACAGACCGTAGTTGAGAATGTGTGCATCGCCGCACATCTGGACCATGATCCCGGTATTTGCGGTGGAGGCGAGGTCGGCGGCCATCACGGCCGCGGCCCCACGGTAATACGTCCAAGGAGAATGGCTCATTCGCCCATGTCGGATGGGGAGGAGGTCCGGTGCTCGAATATCGCTCTGCGCCAGTATTGTCTGCAGAGGGTCATGGCCGCGAGTTGTCGAATTCCAGCTTCCAAGCTCCCGGCGCGATACCGAGGCACGCGCAGCACGCCCTGAACCCGAATGCTCGGGTGACGGTGCATCTACTACTGCGGGAGTCCGGCTCGGCGTTGACCGTGTGCTCACGGGCACTCCTTCGTCATCATGTGCGGTGGCATCGTTCAGGCGTATCGAGTTCACCAGAGACCGAGATACTGCCTCGGCATTCGAGCATGGTCCTGTTCCGGTCCAGGCAGCATCACCCGCCCAGGATGATTCTGCTTCACCACCCGCGGTGGCGTGGCGGGGCATAATGAACCGATGGCCCTTGCCTCACACGGACGCTTCGAATATTCGGCAATCACAGATCGTCCACAGTTCGAGTGGCCTGGTGGCGCTCGCCTTGCGGTGTACGTCGCTGTCAACTGCGAGCACTTTCCCTACGACGACGGCCCCCCAGGCCTCGGCTACACCCCGGATATGGATCAACCGAACACCTATAATTGGGGGTGGCGTGAGTACGGTAACCGTGTAGGCGGACTCCGTATTGCAGAAACTCTGGAGCGGTGCGGGCTACGGCCCACACTGTTGCTCAACACCGAAACATACGATCACGCACCTGAGTTGCTCGACGCATTTCGTGAACTCGACGCTGACTTCGTAGCCCACGGTCGAACCAACGCGGTCCAACCGAACCAACAGGACGAGACCGACGAGCGCCAGACCATCGACGAGGTCTATCGCACGATCGAACGACTCGAAGGGATACCGCCCAGAGGGTGGATGAGTCCCGGCGCCAATCCGAGTCGCGTAACCGAGGACCTCCTTGCCGAGCGCGGATTCGACTACACACTCGACTGGCCGATCGATGATCAGCCGGTCTGGCTTTCCACCCGCGGCGGACCGTTGCTCAGCGTTCCGTACCCCCACGAGGCCAACGATCTACCGGCATTCGTTCACCATCACGGCACAGCGGACGACTTCGAGAGAACGATCATCGATTCATTCGAAGAGCTCAAGGACAATTCAGCCGATCAGTCCGTGGTGCTGGCCATCTCGATTCACACGTTCCTGACCGGACAACCGTATCGACTCCGTCGTTTTCGCGCTGCACTCGAACACATGACGGCGAATTCCGACGGCGTTTGGTTCACGACGGCAGGTGACATCGCTGATCACTTTCGCAGCGTCATGCCCCCGAAATAGCACTGAACCTTGTCGAACCGGTGGAGGAAACCGATCCGACAAGGTTCAGATGTCGAGAACAAGCCTGGTGCTACTGGCGCGATACTGCGACTCTGGCGATATCGGCGGGGTCGATCTTCACGACCATCGTAGAAGACGGTGACGGTACTGCCCTTGGCGAGACCGCCTCCGTCATAGGCAAACTCTGCGCGCGTCTGGTGGTTGCCTGATCTGATTGCTTGTTTGTTTGTGGTGGAGGCAAATTCGGTCATTCGAGCAAGTTGCAGACCAAGGATGCGTGCCCGTTCTTGATGTAGAGCGCCCAGCCACCGAATCCGCCACCTCGAGCGATGATCACGCACTCGATGGATCCGTCAGATGGTGTCTCTGTCGAGCCCGTGACACTGAACGAGCGGTTCTTGATGTCGAGGACGTTGGAGAATTGTCGAATCCGATAGATGAAGTCAGCACACAGGTTTGCCAGTGGGGGATAGGTGACCCCAATGGGACGCATAAAGCTATGCACACCTGCAGCCCGAGTCTGGTATATCCCGGTCTCGGGCTGACTTCCCTTGCCGTAGAGGCGTTTCAGTCAGTCCTCCAGGAAGCGACTGCCCAGATTACGACAATATCGATGGCGATCACCAAAACCGACCACCATGGGTAGTAGGGGAGCCACAGAAAATTGGCGATGATCGATAGCGCTGCGATCACAATGGCACCGACTCGGGCCCAGACAGCTCCACTGAACATGCCGATTGCAATAAGCGCACCGAGTACACCTACAATCGTGACGATCCAACCCCACGTGGTGAGATCGAATTTGTAGATGTACTCAGGTCCGGCGACAAACAATGCGTCTTTCGATATCGCCGAAATACCTTGTAGCACTGTCAAAATCGACACAGTAAGCAGCAGGATTGCGGCGGCAAATGTTGTTCCGGCTGCAAATCCTTGTTTTACGGGATGGCGATCGTGTTCAGCAGTCATCACATTCCTCTATCCTCGCGGCAGCGGTTGTCGAATTCGAGTGTGAGCCGTCCTGGGCTGAAAATACTCACCCACTGCGGATGAATCACCGCCGCGCAGTAACCCGAGGAAAGTTCACGTCTGGACCCGCGTGCTGGAAAAAGAAGATCAGAAGATCGGCTGATGACGCGTGCGCGACTCGCCAATCATAAGAAAAACGGACATTGCAACCAGTCAAATCGTCACAGTGACGATTTGAGGGCTGGGAGTCCGCTGAGGGGGATGGACTCCGAAGTAGCGCCCGGGAGATTCTATGGTGATGCGGGGTTTCATGAGACTGCACGTGGGCCATGCCGTCCGTGCGACATCATTGCCTCACGGACGGCGCGCATCGAGTGAGGTGGCCAATCCCTTTGTGCGCGTATCGTATTTGCGAGACTCGATATACGGTGCACGGGCAGCTGGTCGACGCCGCACCAATGCGGATCACCGACCCAAGCAGTTCATGCGCTGACCTGCGATTCCTGCATTTTCACCCAATTTGCCGATAATCAACATTATGTCAACTAATACGTTGGGCTTTATCCCCCGTCGAGAATGTTGTCGCTTCGTGTGCCAGTCGATACAACTCGCGAGCTCTGCATGGGTCATGCAGAGCTCGGCAGACGACGGTCGGTCGGTGGACCATCGATGCATGACCGTTGCGCGATGGCTGTACCTAGGCGCCGGGTCGGTCGGCCCAACGAATCGCTTTGCCGCGCCTGTTTCACTGCCGCCGTGCGTACCTACGGCCACAATCCCCCAGACTTGCGATTGAAACGGCTCTCATCGGAACTTCATTTCGTTGCCACTCAGGGACAGACAGCGGTCAAGAAATCTTGACGCTAGCCGTGACAAGAACAAGCAGTAGGACTCGACGGTAGTTGATACTCAACTGTCAGGCGGGGGCCGTCGGGTTCTTCACTCTTGGCCGCAAGTTATAGCCGCCGTACCACTGGTGCGCGGCCTGCTTGCTCATGCCGAGAACGTCGCCGATCTTCGACCACGGCACCGGCGGGCTTGCACTGCGTAGTCGCTCGATGATGGCGTAGCGGTCGGCGATCATCTTCGACGCCAGGAAGGCGTTGATCTCGAGCGCATCGAAATCAGAGACGGCCTCGATGCGACGCCGCTCGGCGTCGGTGATCCACTTTCCAGCATCCTTACGACCTAGATCTCGCACACCTTCAGCGAGCTCGACCGCTGCGAGGGCGGCGTTGTATTCGTCGTACATCGCGGTCAGTTCGGCTGCGGTAAGTTTCTTCTCGGAATCCATATCGTCAACATATATTGACGAATTACGTTCGCCAAGACATCTTGACGTCGGCAAGCAAGAAGTGTCTTTTACTCGAGCGGCACGGTCGCTTCCGCCGGGACGAGATAGCCGGTCCTAAGAAAACCTGGTGCCACTGGTAACAGATCGCCCTAGGCGGACGTGTTGGTGGTCGACGGCAATATTCATGCACCTTCGACGTGTCGAGTGTGTACATGGACAACACCTACACACTCGTGCGAGCATCGGAACCCACGTGCAGGCACCGAATTACCAACCCACTCCACTGGTGTAGCGGGCAATCGAAGTCACCCACTGGCCGTCCACACGTAGCCGAGGGTGGGGTCAGGGCTGATCGAGTTTGATGACCAGACCTCGGTCCCCGTCCACGCGAACCCGGTCGCCGGTCTCGAGCACCTGCGTTGCCACCAACGTATTGACGACGCACGGTAGCCCGTACTCCCTCGCCACCACAGCGCCGTGAGAAACCGCGCTGCCGATATCGGTGACCAGAGCGGCGATGACGGTGAAGTACGGCGTCCATCCCACGTCGGTGACCGGGGCGACCAGAATCTCACCACGCTGCACTTCACGCGCGTCGACTATCGACTTGGCAACACGCACGAAGCCTTCGACCGTACCCCGGCTGGCGGGCCGTCCGACGATCTCGTCGTCGGTGAAGCTGCGCTCCGTCCGGGCAATGAGAGGCGACGGCCTCCCCACAGACACATCGTCGAACTCGAGGAACCCCTGGAACGCGAGTGCTTCACGACGCTGGAGACCGCGCAGCACGAGATCGGCAACGTCGTGCGGACCGACGATGTGGTTCAACTCTGTGCGGTCGAAGAAGAACACCAGATCAGGGTCGGGTAGACGTCCAGTACAGGCCAGCAACTCCCCCAGGTGGCGGTAGCCCAGCTTTAGCGCATGGGCCATCAGAGCCATCTTCGATTTCGTCTCCTCGCGTCCCCGCGCGCCGCCCTGCGCCAGGCGGGCGAGAAGTCTGACGGTCGACGATGTGGGCGTCCGAACCTGAGAGAACATCGGTCCGCGAACAGCCTGATCGAGAGATGAGCGCAGCATGACCTGCATCATCGATCCCAGCCCTTCCGGGTCCTCGGCCCAAGATGGGTCTCTCATGCACAGCTCACGGTATCCGCGGTGACCGTAGCGAATCAAGAACTGTCGCAACGCTATACCGCCGGCGCTGTCTGTAGTCCGCAATCCGTCGACCGCATTGCCCGGCTCCGCGGCCAAGAATCTCGTGGTGGCCTCGTCGTCGGTGGCGACGGTGTTCACTACCGAGTCGAGATTCTCCAGCATGAGCGCGCTCTCGACATCGGAGGCGCCGGCCAGAAGGCGGGTTGCCTCGGCTCTGCCCTCGTCCTCACTGCCTCCCTTTTTGACCGCCTGCTTCATCAGAACGCTTTCGAGGATGTTGGCTGCAACCGCTGCGCGTGACGACGACCTCACATGAGTCAGCGTAACGTCACAGTACTGCTCGACGCCGAATTCCAACTGCCGCATCACGTCCCGTGGTTCGTCACTGGTCGGTACCCGGAATCCGGCGATCTGGTCGCCCAGGCGTCTGATCGCCGGACCGGCGGATAGTGCATACGCGGTGAGCCGGACCGTATTGCCAAGTTTGCGAAAGAAAGGCTTGGTCGGCTTGGGCTTCAATTCGTCGACCACCCGACCGCAGATCGATGTGGAGAACTGCTCCAGCGAATTTCCGAGTAGGCCCGAGCTCAGCGCCGTGCCCTCGGTCAGATTCAGGAACATGTGTCCATAAAAATATCCGACCTGAAGCCACGGTTTCTCGTAACTCGGTTGTGCCCGCGCGACCACTTGCAGCCTTTGCATCGCATGGTCGATGGTGTAGCCGGATACCGATGCGGTCAGCGGGCAGAAGGCACCCGGCATCATCTCCCCTATGTTGCAGCGCGTGTACACGTGATCGGCGCCAGCAAGTGGCGAGTCCATCTCGTCGAGTTCGCCGGGCAGCGCAGTGATCGGCCTGGCCTGCAGCCACCACAGTGTGCCGGACCGGTCGATCGCCCATTCGAGATCCATGGGCCTCCCCCAGTGTTGCTGAGCGCGTAAAGCATCGGAGCGAATGTCGGCGATCTCCCGGTGCGCCAGAACCGGCACCTCGCCAACCTCGTGCACGACGGGGATTCCGCGGGAATCCAGGAGTATGTGGTCAGGAGAAGCCGTACCGTCGACGAGCTTGTCACCGAGTCCGGCGATGGCGTCGATCACCATGACGTCGCGCCGGCCGGTGGTCGGATCCGCAGTGAACACGACGCCGGCGGCGCGCGCGTCGACCATCTGCTGAACCACCAGATGCATGATGGACGCTGACTCTCCACTGTAGGACGAGGCTCGCTCGGAATTCACCGAGGCGGTGCACGTGCACACTGCCTCGGTGAATTCATCGACGGAGTCGACACCGAGCACAGTGTCGTATTGCCCGGCGAAGGACTGGTTGGCACCGTCCTCCCCGACGGCCGAAGACCGGACTGCCACGGGGGTCGTGCCGTCGACGGTCATCTGCAAGAACCGCTGTGCTGCAATAACAACGGAACCCTCCTCGGAGGCATCGGCGACGACGAATCCCACTGGCACCGATAGTCCGAGACGCCGCAGTTCAGCGAGCCCAGCGGCCTTACCGCCGTAGCGGTCGTCGCTGACGTCATCGAACTCGACAGTTCTCAGCGTCATGGTTTTCCTCCCAATGAGTCTACGATCTCGGCGAGCGCGTCAACCTCGATGGGGCCCGGTTGATACAGGCAGATTCGGTCCGACACGCCGTCGACACGGTCGCGGATGTGCGCGGCGATTTCGGCTGGAGTGCCGCAGGCGGCGATGGTGTGCAGTATTCGATCATCGATCAATGTGGCCATCTCCTGCCAACGGCCCTGCTTGGACATAGTGTTGAGTTCCGGCTGAAGATCGCCCCAGCCGTGGGCGTCGAGCACCGGCCGGTATGCCGGGGTGGAACCGTAGAACGCCAACAGCATTCGAGTCGAGGCATGGTCGTCGTCTCTTCCAGTGTCGACCGACACGATGATCTCGGGCACCACCTCGAAGTCATCCTTGCTGCGACCGGCAGCAGCGAGCCCTTCACGTACGGCCGGCATCGTCCTCTCGTGAAGGAACCGCTTCGACCCGAAAGGCATCACCAACAGACCGTCGGCCACTTCTGCGGTGGCTTTCGTCAACCGAGGCCCGAGTGCGCCGAGGTAGATCGGCGGCGGACCGAACGGGTTCGGACCCGGTACGAAGGTCGGCGTCATCAAGGTGTGTCGGTAGTATTCACCGCGGAAGTCCAGTCGTTCACCGTCATTCCACGTTGCGAAGATCGCTCGCAGCGCCCCCACCATTTCCTTCATCCGCGCGACCGGCCGATCGAACTCGGCCCCATAGCGCTTCTCGATCTGCGCGCGTACCTGCGTGCCGAGCCCCAGGATGAAACGCCCCTCACTGAGCAGTTGCAGATCGTTGGCTTGGTGGGCGAGCTGAATCGGGTTGCGGGGAAACGCGATCGCGACGTTCGACATCACGTCGAGACCCTTCACCGACGAAGCCAGCACCAGCGGGGTGAACACGTCGAAAGGCCCTTCGAAGGTGAACACGCCGGATGCACCGGCTTCCTGCAACACTTGTGCGCGCTCGACCGCGTCGGTGGGCCCGAACAGCGCTGTCATGATTTTCATCGACGTCGCCTAGTTCGCTACGTCTGTCCAGTCGGAAAAACCTGACGGGTGGTGCGGGCCGATCACCCCGTGCTCGAACAAACCCGCGCCCTCACGGGTAGTCCCATCTTCTTCCGTGCACACGGCATGGCCGACATGGTCGATGAGACTGAACGGCGCGCGGGCGATCACCTCTGGGTCCGACAGGTCGAAGCTGACGCGTTCGGCGAACGGCCCGTCCTTCCAGCTGCCATGTGACCACGAAGAGTCCCCACCGTAGCCCGACCCGAAAGCGATGGGCGCAAACAGCTTCGATTCGACATCAAGTCGGATTCGCTCTCCGGCACGATTCATGAACTCGACGTGGACGCCCTTCGGAATCCTCGTCCCGGACAGGTAATCGACGGTGGCTCGCACTCCGTCGAGTTGTTCGACGCGGCCGTCTCGCCAGCGTCGCGTGCAGTCGTACAGGTTGCGATGGCCATCGGGATCCTCTTGCAGGATCAGGAACAGTTGGTTGTCGTCGAAGGCCAGTGGAAGGTAGAGCCACCACAGTCCACGGAAAGTGGCGTCCGGCCGACCGGACGGCTCGGTCTCACCGACAGGTCGGATCCCCCAGGATCGGTCGCGACTGGCCACACTGCTGTCATGATCGACTTCCAACCGTTCGCCGTCGACATCGATCCAGCCTTGCCAGGAGCCGACCTGCGCGAAGCGGCACGCCTGCAACGTCACCCGCCGCTCGGTGAGCATCTCGTGCGGCTTTTCCAGGGCGGCAGGGAAGAGCCCGCGCCACGTGAGATCTGCGGAAATGCCCTCAGTCGGCGCCAGTGTCAGGTGCATCTCCTGCAACGGCTCGATGACGTCGAGACGGTAGCCGTTGACGTTCTGGTTAAGGCGGTCATCGTCGATGCTGTCGCTGAGGTGTACTGCGGTCTGAGTCTCGCCGCGCCGGACGACGAAGTAGGCGTCCTTGACGCCTAGTCGCGGGTAGTAGCCGATTCCGGTCAGAGCCATGAAGCGGCCACTTCGGTCGAGCACGTTGAAGTACGAGCGATCGTAGAAGTTTCGATCGGACGTGGCCGGCCAGTTCATCGGCGCAGGGGTTTGGTGAATTGGGTATTCGTCGAGCGGGCTCAGTTTCACAAGTCTCCCTCAAATACGATACGCACTGTATTGGAACTATGCTGAAGTCATGACAGCAGAAAACCGCATGGAAGGCAATAGCACAGCGCAGATCGCACCGGGTCGTCCGCGCGACGGCAGGATCGATGCCGCGATCATTGCGGCGACCCGCGAATTGATACTCGAGACGGGCTATTCCGCGTTGTCACTGTCGGCGATTGCCGCGCACGCCGGGACCACCACTGCTGCCATCTACCGGCGGTGGTCGGGCAAAGCACAGCTTGTCCACGAGGCAGTGCTACCCGCCGAATCCATCCCCTCGCCGGACGGTTCCGGCGATGTTCGTCAGGACATTCGGGCGTTGGTCGAAACGATCCGCACGATGTTCGACGCTCCTGAGGTGCGTATGGCGTTGCCGGGCCTGATTTCCGACACCGTCGCCAACCCTGAAGTGCACAGCACAATGATCGCCCGGTTGGCCGGCAATCTGACAGCTTTCGAATCTCGCTTCCGTCAGGAGCGCCGAGGCGATGACGAGCTGCCGATGCTCGCCGAGGTTGTGGCGGGTACTGCAATCTTCCGCATCCTCATTCGCCGCGACTCCGCTCTCGACGAGACCTGGGTGGACGAGATGACCGAGATGATCACCGAGCGCTGGCCCTCCGGTGAGACGTCCTAGCCGCTGGTGTCGGCAGGTCGTCGCTCGATGGTCAGCGAGTGGCCATCGAGCGACTGCACAGACTGCGTCGAAAGTGCACTATCGGGTCGAGAATCCCTATGTCGTGGGCGGCGCAAACGCCTCTAGGCCGCGCCGCACGATTTTGCCTGTGGCGTTGCGCGGCAACTCGACCTGAGTGAGAACCCAGCGAGTCGGGACCTTGTACCGCGCAATGCGCTCGGACATGAAGGCCTTCAGGTCTGCTTCCGTCGTGTCGCTCGCGGTCACTACTACGGCGACTACCTCTTGACCAAGGTCTTCGTGCGCCACGCCTAACACTGCACATTCCTGCACCGCGGGATGCTCCGTGAGTGCGGCTTCGACCTCAGCTGGATAGATGTTCTCGCCGCCTCTGATGATGAGGTCGGATCGGCGACTGCGCAGACGAAGATGCCCGTCGAGCATCACACCGATGTCCCCCGTGTGCAGCCATCCGTCAGCATCGATAGCAGCATCTGTCGCGTTGGCGTCGTTCCAGTAGCCGAGCATCACCAATGGCCCTCTCAAGCAGATTTCGCCTTCGACGCCGTCCGTGACCTGGATTCCGCTGATCTCCTGGATCTGCACCTGCATAGTCATAACCGGGGTGCCTACAGAGTCTTCGTAGAGCGCTATGTCGGCGGCGGTCGCGATTGTCGCCGCTGAACTGGATTCGGTGAGCCCGTAGGTGGTACCCAGCGATTTCGCTGCGTCAGGAAGAACTTTGCGAAGCGCAGTTTTCAGTGACGGTGAGGACGGTGCCGACCCCAGAGAAATTGTGGTGAGGGAGGACAAATCATAACCCGAGATGTCATCGAGCTGAACGAGGCGGTTGGCCATGGTCGGCACCATCCCCCACTGGGTCACTTGTTCCTTTTCGACCAGCTGGAGCGCCTTGTCTATGTCGAACCTTCCAACGTAGATCACCACCGCGTCCCCGAAGACCAAACGTGGAACCACCAAGTTGTGCAGCGACATCATGTGGAACAGCGGCGCGGCGAGAAGTACGCGGCGTTGTTCCGGACGTGAAATTCCCATCTCGGTAGCTGCCGCGTCATTGACGGCGAAGTAGTCGACTGCAGCAATCACGTTTCGATGCGAGTGCGTAGCTCCCTTCGCTCTTCCGGTGGTGCCGCTGGTGAAGATGATGATCGCCGGGTCGTCCTCTTCGATCACAGCAGGCGGCAATTCGGCGCCCGAGTATTCGAGGCTGAGTCGAGGAATGTCCTCCTCGATCGTCAGCACGGGAATTTTCGGATCGTCGAGCATTGCTCGACGTTTTTCATCGGCTACGACGAGCATGGGTGTGCAGAGTTCGATGGCATCTGTGGTTTCGCGCGCCGACCACATCGAGTTCATCCCGACTGCTATCGCTCCCAGTGCGGTCACAGCCCAGAACGAGAGGACCCATTCCGCGCTGTTGGCCGCCAAGAGCGCCACTCTGTCGCCTTTGCCGACACCGTACTTCTCCTGTAGCACCCGACTCAGCGAGGCCACCCGGTCGTGGTGCTCGGAAAAGGTCAATCGAAGATCGCCACATACCAGGTACTCGCGATCAGCGCGGGCTGCCGACGCAGCGAGAATCTCGCTCAGCGATCGCGCCCGGTTTTTGAACACCTGCATTCGATGCCCGCGAACGTCCTCGTAGACAAGCTCGAATTGCCGCCCCGGGGCGGTGACCGCCGCAAGTGCCTGCGTTCGTCGCTCTTGGATGGTCAACTCTGTAGTCATCATTCGTCCTCTTTTGAGATGTTCACGCTCGATCCAACGACCGATTGTCTGATAACGCCCGGTCCATCGACTGGATCCGTGTTCCGCCAAACAAAATTCACTCGCAACTCATGTATGTATATCAAGGGCCATCAACGGCGAGCGACCGTCACAGGCAGCACGCGCGAAATTCACCTCGTGCTAGTTCTGCCGCTTAGCTCAGGGCAGGTAGCCAATGTGCCGAATTGGTTCGACCGGTGCGGGCTCACGACCTCGGGCCATTCGCAGACCTCCCAGCAATGCGTTCCGCAACTGGCGCGGATCGATAACCTCGTCGTAGGTGACCGTGCCGGCCAAACGCCAGGGGCCCGAGTTTTCGTTCTCGATCAGTGCCGCTCGTGTCTGCTCATCCTCCTTGGCAGTATCGCCGCCGACACCGGCCGGAATCCCACCGAGCATGGCACCGGGAAACGCCAGCGAAACAGTTTGCCCGCCGAACGCGTTCTGCCCCATCACCGAACTGCCGAAACCGAAGGCCTTACGCACGGTCACATGCAGCTTTGGAACCTGCGCACGATGCTGAGCGGCGAACATCCGGGCCGAGGCCCGAAGGATTCCGGCGCGCTCCGACACGCTACCGGCCAGTACACCCGGATTATCCGCCAGCTGCACCAGTGGCAGGTGGAATGCGCTGGTCATCGAAATGAAGCGAGCCGCTTTCTCTGCGGCCGCCCTATCGATCGCACCGGCAAGTACCAGTGGTTGGTTGGCGACGATCGCCACCACATGTCCGCCGATGCGGGCAAGGGCTGTGATGATCGAACCACCATGCTCGGGCTGGATCTCCAACAGTGACCCGGCGTCTACAAGCCGCTCCAGCACTTCCCGCATGTCGTAGCTTTTCCGCGGATTCGGCGGGATGATGTCCAACAAGTCATCGAGATCGCGCTCGTCGAGATCGTGCCCGGATACCGCTGTCGTCGCGGGCGGGCGATTCCAAGCGCTGCTCGGGAAATACGACAAATAGCGTCGCACCAGCGCGAGTGCCTCATCGACGTCAGCAACAACGTTGTGGACGACTCCACTCTCCACCGCATGTATTGCGGGCCCACCTAGTTCGCTCTTGGTGACCTGCTCGCCTGTCGACGCACGGACCAGTGGAGGGCCCGCGGTGAACAGCGCGGCATCCGCGTCGACCATCACCACGAAGTCCGACAGCGGCGCGGTCAGTGCCCCATGCCCGGCGGACGGGCCGGTAACCACAGCCACAGTGGGAACCAGACCAGCCAATTCGCTCATCGCCTGCAGATCATTGGGTGCCGGTCGGTGTGGGAGGAGGCCGTTGACGGCTCGGTGCCCCGCACCCTCGAGCATCATCACCACAGGGAGTCGCTCCTGCTTTGCGAGGATCGCGATCCGGGCGCGCTTCGTGGCGGCGGCGGTGCCGATGGAACCACCGCTGACCGAAAAGTCTTCGGACCCGACCAGAAGAGGCCGGCCATCGATGAGGCCGGAGCCTGCGACGAAAGCGTCCGCGGGAGTGAAACCGTCGCCGGCCAGGGTGCCGATTTCGATGAAGCTACCCGGATCGAGCAGTTCATCGATTCTGGTGCGGGCGTCGACTCGACCGGCGGCCCGGTGGCGGGCGAGTTTCTCAGGCCCGCCCATGGACCGTGCGGCTTCACGGCGTCCGGCCAGCGTTTGCAGGAGGGGGGCCCAATCCTGGCGGTTTTGGGACTTCACGTCCAACGCCCGTCGACCACTTCACACATGAGGACATCCTCTCAGCGAAACCCGCATTTCTCGCTATCGGGGTCCACCATCCAGGGCAATATCGTCCATGAACGGGCCACCGAGAATGCTCAACAGTTGGTCAGCTGCCCGGCAGCGAATTTTTTGGCCAGTTCGGATCTCGCCCGACGAAGCCGGCCAGTCGCGTCACAGGGTCTGCGTCGGCAGCCACGGCGACGGCCGGACCGTATTGGCCCGAGGACCGCAGCAGGTCTTGTATTGCGGCCATACCGACGAGCAACTGTGTGGCGAATGCAGGGTCCAGGTTCGGCGCTCGACCGATGGCGGTTGCTAGGTCCCAAGTGTGCATGAAGACATCCGAGGTGTAGAACTGGTCGATCGCGTCGGCGAGTCGGTGGGTGCCCACCATCGGGTGGCTGAACTCGCTCTCCTCGGTGGCTTCGTCGAGTAGGGCCTGCACACTATCGACGTGCGCCTGCCAAGCGGCTGCAGGATCGAACTGTATGTCCGGTCCAGGTGGTAACTTCTGACCGCCGACACTGAGGAAGTCAGTTGACCAGTTGATCAGATGCGCAACGACATCCCGGACGACCCAGCCCTCGACCGGAGTGGGCAAATCCCAATCACGCACCAGCACAACATTTTCGGTGAAGTCGGCGGCTATCACTCGATGTCGATCAGCGGGGGTCAGCTCAGCGAGGAGCCTCATCGAGTTCATCGCTTGTACGGCTGCATTGTGTTCATGATGCGGTGCCCTTTCATTGGTTCGACAAGTGTGCGTCCCGCCCCCTCGTCGCCAACCATGAGGTCATGGGCAGCGAAGAAACACCACATCCGATCCCGACAACCCGTCGCATGCTCGTCCATGGCGACGGGTGTCGACCACGACTACCGATAACAGCGTCCCTGCGAGAGCACGCTGCAAGTCCAGCTAAGGTAGCCGGTGTGATTCTCGGTCCCGGTGACACTCTGAGAGGTCGGCCTGCGCGAATCATCGTCGCCGGTACCTCAGGCGCGGGGAAGACGACTCTCTCCGCAGCGATCTCGCGCACGCTCGGTATCGAACACGTCGAAATCGACGCCCTCTACCACGGTCCGGACTGGACTCGTCGCGAATCTTTCGAAGCAGACGTGGCGGAATTCAGTTCGCGAGCGGAGTGGGTGACCGAATGGCAGTACGGCGTAGTTCGGGACCAACTAGCGGATCGCGCTGACCTCGTTGTCTGGCTCGACCTGCCGCGGCGAAGTGTGATGCGGCAGGTCGTCACGCGGACCGTCCGCCGTCGCTTCAGGCGAGAAGTCCTGTGGAATGACAACATCGAGCCGCCGCTGCACCGAATTCTTTTCGAAGCCGACCATATTGTTCGTTGGGCGTGGACCACGCACCACAAGACCTCTACGCGAATCGACGAACTGTCCGAACGCCTGCCTCACCTCGATATCGTTCGACTTCGCTCGCGGGCCGAGATCGACAAATGGGTGGCTTTCTCGCTGCCTGGCTGGTGTCCACGTCGATGACCGAGTGGAGTGGATGTCCGCCGTCGACGACAGCACAACGCTGGTTGGGTGGATCTCGACGTATCGTTCAAAGATATCCCCCCATCGACGAGAGATAGGTACCACATGCAGGAGCGCGCTGTTCTTACGCGCCAGGCCGCCATCTTGGGGGCTGCGAAGAGCTTCGAGAAGTTCGGCTACTCCGCCAGTCTGGGCACCATCCTGCAGCACGCCGGTGTGAGTAAAGGTGCGATGTATTTCCACTTCGCGTCCAAGGAAGAGCTCGCGCACGCGGTCATCGAAGCGCAACACGCTATGGCCATGGAAGGCACCCGACTCGTGGGCACTCAGTCCGACACCGCGGTCGAGATGCTGGTGCTGGTGTCGCAAGAGATGGCGCGGCAGCTCGTGACCGAGCCTATCGCGCGAGGCGGCATGCGCTTGACGATGGAAATCGGGAGTATCCAGGGTCCCATAGAAAAACCGTACTTGGACTGGATCGACGCCATCAAAGAGATTGCGCTGCAAGCAGCCGAGGACGGCGACATCGTCAAGGGCACCGACATCGACGCGCTGGCCCGGTTCATCGTGGGCTCGTTCACCGGAGTGCAGATTCTCTCGGAGATGTTGACCGGCAGAACCGACCTGTACGAGCGGTTGAACCAGATGTGGAACCTAGTGTTGCCGACAATTGTTCACAAGAGCACATTGGCTCACGTCATGAGATTGGCCGGGCTTCCACCCCGTAAATCGGAAGCAGCGACCGCCTGACACAGTCGATGCGACGCTGCGGATATCACCGACCACTCTCCCCTTGCGCGAGCGCGCTGCACCGGGCGATGTCCCGTACGTTGTTCGTCAGCATTCCCGAGAAGTCGATGTCTGAGACTGCTCCGTGGCGGTGGGTGACGTCGTTGACTTCCACGTCAAAGGTGAGTGGTGCTGCTCTCGACTGCATTCGAAGCGTGTCGAGCACCTCCAAACTGAATTTCTCCATGAAGGATCGGTAATGCAGCGGAATGTCGTAGTTGGTGTGGCAGCGAAGCACCACAGTGTGGTGAAACGCTTCTGCGACACCCAGCGGGTCGTATTCGTCGTTCGAAACGTCGAAAACCCGGTGTGAGAACGGCAGCTGAACAACAACAACTACGTACGCGGGACCCGGTCCAATGCTGTAGTCGGTCAAAAAACCTCGGCGACAGCCTGTCGATGGACGAGCTGGCGCGGAGTCTGATTCCGTGCGACCCGATACGATCTCGGCGGTACTCACGCCCATGAGGGTGTGGGTACACGGGTGCACTTACCCGCGCAGATGACCAGGCCCGCCCGCTCATGTGGTGGCGGTCTGGCGGGTAGTTGGCGATCAAATGTTCCTCCGCACGCGAAGGCGGGAGCGTGTTGATCGCCGAGATCGACAGAGAATTGCGTGAACGAACCGCGGAGCAGTTGCGTAAGCAGTACAACGGGCGGGTCTAGTTCGTGCGCACCGACGTGACAGACCGGCAGCAAGTGCACGACATGGTCGGGGCCGCCGTCTCGAACTTCGGCCGGGTGGATGAGTTGATCAACAATGCCTGGGGCGGGATCCCCTACGCACGTCTGGAGAAGACACCGGAGGAGTCAGTACGCGCCGGATTCGATATGCGGTTGATGGCTGCGTTTTGGGCGATACAGTATGCGTTCGACGAACTGAAGAGGCACGGAACCGGCCGGGTAATCAACATCGCCTCGTTCAACGGCGTGAACGCGCACATGTACTCAGTCGCCTACAACATGGCGAAAGAGGCTCTACGCACACTCACCCGCACAGCTGCGCGGGAATGGGCTCGGCATGGGCGACCCGTTGGAGGATATCGGGCCGGTGTCGCTCTTCCTGGGTAGCGATGATTGCCGGTACATGACGGGGCAACACCCTCTTCGTCGACGGCGGGAGCCAATATCAACGGTGTGCAGTGGGGGCCGAACCTCGACTGACAACCCCGCGCTCGCCGATACTGCGGCACGGATGGCTAACGCGAGTGTCGGGCGAAGAACTGAGCCCCACCGGTGACCTCGGATTGTGGGACTCCAGCGTGCCCGCCCATGTTCGCGTGCAACGCCTTTTCCTCGGAGCCGAAGGCGTCGAACAGTTTCAAAGTGGCCTGCCGGTCGTTCATTTCATCGTCCCACTGCAGGAGAACCTGTAGCGGAATGGTGACCTGACGGGCCTCGTCGAACATGGCGGCGGGCACGAAGCTACCCGCGAACAACACGGCGGCAGTGATACGCGGCTCGACCACCGCCAGCCGGATACCGATGGCTATCGGTCCTCCCGAGAACCCGACCGGTCCGCGAACCTCAGGTAGCGCAAGGAGAGCATCCAAAGCGGCCTGCCATTCCGGAACTGCCTTGTCCACCAGCGGAAGTACGAGCCGATCGACTATCTCGTCGACCGGCTCACCGGTCGCAAGCGCCCGCCGCAGATCGCTGCGGGCTTGCTCCACGGCGGCGGAACGGGTCCGCTCACCGCCGCCAGGAAGCTCGATGGTGGCCGCGGCAAAGCCGTGCTCCAGAACTGAAGCCCGGGCGCGCCCTGCCAACCGGGAATGCATCGCGTGCAATCCCCCAGGGTGGCCGAGCAAAACCAGCGGGACCGGCCCGGGTGCGGACTCGGGAGTCCACAGAATGCCGGGGATCCCGTTGAGAGTGAACGCGCGCTCGAGAACGCCATCGTCAAGCCACGTAGAAGTGAATTTCATGGTCGAACCTTTCGGGAGTGCTCGTGAACGGCGCTCCCGGACTATCTTTTCGTCCGACCGCAATAAGAAGAAGGAGCACCCATGTCGATACAGCGTTCACAGGTACCACCTCCTTGTTCTCGTGCACGGTCTCCGGCAACGTAGCAGGACTGATCGGAATCCAGCAATGGGGTTTTCTGGCAACCCCACAGTCTGGCAACCCCACAGTCTGGATTGACCACAGGCAGATTGCCTTTGCGATAAGGCGATGAGTTTCGATCGCGGCGGCAGCCTGAACGACATGACTCGAACTACCGCACACGTGTCGATCTCCCTTGACGGCTTCGTCACCGGCCCCGACCAGGACAAGGTCAACCCCGTGGGTGTCGGAGGCCTCCAACTGCACACATGACATATCGGTGAGGCCACGAACGAGGCCGATGCCGCCCTCACCGCTGAACTACTGCGGCCCCGCGGATCATTAATCCTGGGCTGCAACATGTTTGGTCCCATCCGCGGTGAATGGGATGAGGACTGGAGCGGGTGGTGGGGTGACAATCCCCCGTACCGCGCACCGGTGTTCGTACTCACCCACTACCAACACGAACCAATCGAGATGGCAGGCGGCACTACTTTTCACTTTGTGACCGATGGTTTCGATTCCGCGTACGCCCAGGCCCAGGCCGTGGCAGGCGAAAACGACATCTCCATCGCCGGCGGCGCGTCGACCATTCGTCAGGCCCTCGCCGCAGGGGTGATCGACGAACTCGTCCTCGACATCACTCCAGTCTTGCTCGGAAGCGATGAATCACCGTTCGAAGGCCTGACAAACTCGAGCCTCGAACCACTCGAAGCCATCCACTCTCCGTTCGCGACACACGTGCGGTATCGCGTGAAGCACTGACCGGGGCGTCGACGAAGGCTCAGAATTTTGCCGACGCCCGGGTGATCAGGGGGCTACGTCACCGACCCCGGTGAACCCATATTGCTCGTGGGGTCCGATGACCGCCACCTCGAAGAGTCCTGCACCCGTGAGGGAGACGCCGTCTTCGATGATGGTGAATCGCGCGAGATTGTCGACAGGGCTGAACATCTTCTTCCAGGGCTCGATCTCGGACACTTTCTCGCGAAACCCCTGGACTACCAGCTCGCCCTGCCACATTCCGTGACGCCAATCCTGCTCGAGGCCGTACCCGGTACCGACCCCCAGATAGTGCGGCAGCACTGGTTCGCAGGTCACGGTGAGGACGTGGTCCGACTTGCCGGGCGAACCCGGTCTACGGAAGTACAGTGTCCCGGTCTCGACCTCGCGGGTACCCGGAACGAAGGTCAGCTCGTGATCCGGTCGGCCCAGCCACTCCCGTTCACGAGTTCGATCGGCGAAGACCCGAGTCGAGTCCTCGACGATGCGCCGACCGTACCTGTCCTCCTGGATGACCGTGACGATGGTGAAGTCTTCGAACTGCATGATCGAGTAGATCCAGAAGAAGTTCTGCTCGGCGGCGATCACCGGATCGGCCTTGCGTCCAGGTGGTTCCGCCTCGCCCACTGGCCGTACGCCCCAGGAACGGTCACGGTTGCCACGCCACGTGTCCGGCGTGACGGGGATGGCCTCGCCGTCGAGCGTCAGTGTCCCCGCCCACGTCCCGGTTTGGACGAACCGCTGGGTGTCGAAGGTAACCCGCTCGAGTTGCCGGTGGAAGTGCCTCGCCTCGAGGTTCGCCGGCACGTCGGACTCGAATTCGAGATCGAAACTGAGGTCGGGAGCCTCCAGACTCGGTTCGAGAACGACTCGCAGACGGTGCAATCCCTCGATGATCTCGATCCGCAACGGTCCGACGGACAGATCCATGCGGTCCTCCCCCAGTGCTCGGGAAGCTCGAAAGACGAGGTGATCGTCTCCGCGTCGCAATACCGCAAACCCGTCGCACACACCGAGATTGGGATACTGGCCGAGTCCGATGATGAGGAACAGTGGATCGGCCCTGTCGACCCCGGCGTGACAATTGAAGTAGTAACGGTCGTAAAAGTTGCGGTCCGAGGTGCCGACATGTCGGATGGGCTCTGCGATTTGGTGGACTGGATAGTCGTCGAGCGGAGACAGAGTCATAGCGCGGCTCCTGCCGTGACGCCGGCCCAGTAGGTGCCGTCCAGCATGGCTTCGAGACTCGCTCGGTGCATGATCATGTCATCTGGGTTCTCCGGTAGCTGAGCTTGACCGAAAGCGACGGCACGGCTCTGCACTCGGAACATGATGACGGCGTGACGAACAGCCGCGTACAGCGTGTAGAAGTCCAGATCGGCCGGTCGGTGCCCGGTCAGCTCTCGATATGTGTCGGCGACGTCCTCGCGACGGAGAAGGTCGGGTAACCCGGGGAGCCCGGCCATCGTGGCGAGATCCTCGAAGAACCTGTGCAAGTAGATCATCCAGCCGAGGTCCAACTCGCGCGGACCGAGCGTGGCCATTTCCCAATCGAGTACCGCTGCAGGCCGGAAGTCCTGATACATGACGTTGCCTATGCGGGAGTCGCCCCAACACAGCACCGCCGGTCGGTCGTCGGTGGGCAGGTTCGCCTCGATCCAGTCGAGTCCGCGTTCGATCAGCGGAGACCGTGGTCCGTCAGCGGTAGCCCACTCGTAGTAGCGCCGTTGACCCGCCACATGCGCACGCAACGCCGTCTCTCCGGTGGGCTCTTCGTCGCCGTCGGTACATCTCAAGCTCGGGCAGACGCGGTGGGGTTCGGCTATGGCATGAAGGTCGACGAGAATCTGGATAGAGGAAAGTTGGAGTCGGGAACGTTCTTCCACCGTGCCCTCGGACAGCCAGGATCCGAAGTTGTACGGCATCACGTCGGGAGGGACGTCGCCCTTGATCCGCTCCATGACGAAGAATTCGCCACCGAGTACCTCAGGCGAGGACTCCGACCAGTAGACACGGGGAATCGGAACCGAGGTGTGGGTCGCTACTGCCCGCATGACATGGAACTGCTGGTCCAAATTGTAGGTCGGGAAGATCGGCACCCCGATGACGGCAGGCGCGATCCTCGCAACCAACTGGTGCTCCGAGCGGCATCCGTCCTCGGTCCACACAGCATCGAACAGCACCGTCTCGTTGGACATGCCTGTCCCGGCCGGAATTTCGGTCGAGGTCACCTCCGGTTCGGATTCGACGTCGAGAACTGTGGCCAGCCAGCGCTCGAGTCGCGCCCGCAAGACAGCGGGATCGCTCCGGGACTCACCTGGTCGGGCGAGCTCGGCAAAGTCGGGATCTGCTCCCATGGATTCAGAAGTCATAACCACTCCTAGTGGTTCGGGAGACACTGATGGCACGCGCTAGTCGTTACACTTTGTATCGACTGAAGTCGTGACAGAATGTAACGGACGTCACACCGAAACCACAAGGGGTTCGTAGAATATGCCGAAGGAACCCGAGGCCCAGCATCGGCTCGGCCCACAGCGGAACCCGACGATCGACGCAGCCGTGCTGGATGCCACCCGACAATTGCTGACAGACAAGGGATATGCCGGCACCACGATCGACGCAATCGCCGCCCTCGCGGGCGTCGGACGCCCCGCCATCTATCGTCGTTGGCCGTCGAAGGCCCACATAGTCAACGAGGCCGTCTACCCGGTTCTGGACACGGATCTGGGCGCCGATATCGACTCGACTCTGGGCGTCACCGGCACGATGGCCGATCAGGTCCACGCACTGGTGCAGGGTGCGGTCACACTTTTCGCCTCCCCTGCCACCCGGGCAGCAGCCCCCGGGCTGATGAGCGAGGTGCGTACCGACGGAGCATTACGTGAAGTGCTGGTCGTACGCCAGCTCGCAGGAGTGCGGGCGGAACTGGAGCGCCGACTGGTTGCAGGCCGCGAACAGGGCGAAATTCGTGCAGGGGTCGACGTGGATACTCTCCTCGACATCCTCGCGGGTGCCGCGATCTTCGCAATGTCAGTCCGCGATATCGCCGATCCTGGACCGGTCGCCGACGCACTGGCCGACATCGTCCTGCACGGCGTCCTTTCCACCGAGCAGTCGGAGGACGATACGCGGACCACCGAATAGCGCTGGTCGGCTCTTCCGCGCACCACAGTGGCCGGAGCCGTCCAGGTACAGCCAGGGCTGCTGGAGTTTCCCCCATCTGCGTCAGTTGTTCGGCACCGAGAGTGGATTCCCATTGCCGGTAGACGGCGAGAGCGCACTCTTCGGCAGCTCTCGTGGCCCGTATTCCTTTGGGTGTCAACATGATCAACGTCTACCGCTTGTCCCGAGGATTCTCGACGCGCTCGAGATATCTCGACTCGACGAGTTGGTCGGTCATCTGGCGTTCAACAATCTCGACGAACGATGCGGGTTCGAGTTCCTTCACGCAATCGAGGTTCTGTAGCGTGATCGACGTGAATTATTCTCGCGCAACCAAATCCGGCGTACTCACGGCCTGCGCCGCGGCGCTCGCTGTGGTGCTCGCAGCATGCGGCTCCGATTCGACTACCTCATCGGTCAGCGAATCTGCACCCGCATTCACCACCTGCCCGTCCCAAGCACCCGAGGCCGGCACCACACCTCAATGGACGCTTCCCGGATCCACCGGCAGCGTGGCAGTCGCCGGATCAACCGATACGACGGCTCCCCTCGTCGAGGTCACCACACCGTTCGCTGTGACCGAAACCCAGGTGCACACCCTGCAGACCGGTGGCGGACCGGTTGTGGCAGACGACGCGACGGTCTCGGTCTGCTACATGGGAGTCAACGGCCGCGATGGTTCGGTCTTCGACAGCAGCTACGAACGTGGCGCACCGGTCGAGTTCCCGCTTGCGCGAGTCGTACCAGGCTTTCAGAAGGCGATTGCAGGGCAGACTGTCGGGTCGAAGGTAGCCGTCGCGATGACATCCGCCGACGGGTACCCAAGTGGTCAGCCGTCCGCTGGCATCGAGCAAGGCGACACCTTGGTTTTCGCGATCGAGATCATCGATGTCTCGGGCTGATAGACCGTCTCGTCTGATAAACGGGGGCCGGTAGCAAGGCCATTCTCGACCTTCACCCAGCCGCTTGCAGCGTGCAACAGCTTCCCTTCCCTTTTCAAGATATAGCGCGCCCGGGGCCTTGTGGCAAGACCCCGGGTGCGGCGCAGAATTACCGGCTGAAGCCGAAAGCTGCGGAAAGGGAGGGAAACTCATGTATCTACCTGTGCCGGATCAACCTTCTTCGATCCCATCGCGAATCGAGTCGTGGGAGGCGGTGGCGTGATTGCATCGCGAAATCCACCGACTCACTGCTCGCCTTCGGTCTCTACGCCGATTCGGCCTGGACCTGTGTCGCGGCCACGTCGTCGATGCCGAAACACACGAATCGTCGTACATCGGCAGGCTAGGACTCCTGGACACGGAGGGAAATCAACTCCTCGTCGACTGGCGCTCCCCTTCAGCCGAGCCGTACTTCGTCGCGACACAGGCCAACCCGATGGGGCTGGCGCGCCGGCGTCGGTATCGCTGGACTCGCGGCCGCGTGAGCGACTACTGGGACGAGGTTTTCACTGCTGAGGAACTCGAAGGCGAGAATGGGGAGCACCGACTCGCTGCCCTCGACGATCACTCGGCATTCATGGCGAGTCTCGGCAGTGACAGGTCGCACCGGATGCGCGATGTGCTGGGAACGATCCAAGCCGATCAGGATGCGATTATTCGGGCAGGATCGCGCGGTGCGCTCGTCGTCGACGGGGGTCCCGGCACGGGTAAGACGGTCGTCGCTCTACACCGTGCTGCGTACCTTTTGTACGCCGATGCCCTGGTCGGTAGTCATCGAGGTGGTGTGCTGTTCGTCGGGCCGCACGAGCCCTACCTGGCCTACGTCGCCGACGTCTTACCGCGCCTCGGTGAGGAGGGCGTCCACATCTGCACCTTGCGGGACCTCGTGCCGGAAGGTGGGTCCGCCGCACTCGAGGATGACGCTTCGATCGCATGACTCAAAGCGTCGCGACATCTCGTGACGGCCATCGAGTCGGCCGTCAGTTTCTCCGAGCAGCCACCGACCACGGGAATGACCGTCGAGACCGACTGGGCCGGCCTTTGGATCGGTCCACGGGACTGGGTCGAAGCGTTCGGTGCACCCGAACCTGGCATCCCGCACAACGACGCCCCAGAACAAGTGTGGGAGTTGCTTCTGACGATCATGACCGACAAATACGAAGGTGACGTTTCGGCCACGACTATCCGAACGTCGTTGCACGAGAACGAGGAGTTGCGCGCTGCTCTGGAGAAGGCATGGATCTTGGTCGAAGCCGCCGACCTCGTCGCAGATCTGTGGTCGGTACCCGCTTACCTTCGGACATGTGCGCCCTCGCTCAGCGAGGACTACATCACCACGCTGCAGCGTCCGAACCCCAAGGGTTGGACAGTCTCCGACCTCCCTCTCCTCGATGCCGCGCGTAGGCGCCTCGGCGACCCGAACCTGTCTCTCCGGCGCCGCCGCCGAACTGCGGCCGCAGCGGCCGAATGTAAGCAGATGGACAGGGTTGTCGACGAGCTACTTCAATTGGACGACGACGAAGGAATGATCGGCCAACTTCGCCAAGAGGGCATTCGACATGCCCTCGCCGACGACATGGTTCTGATAGATGACGAATCCCTCGACAACGGTCACGCCGCACTAGCAGGTCCGTTCGCGCACATAGTGGTCGACGAAGCTCGAGAACTGACCGATGCGGAGTGACAGATGTTGTTGTCACGCTGCCCATCCCGGAGCTTCACCATCGTCGGAGATCGCGCCCAAGCTCGCCGAGGGTTCACGGAGTCGTGGCAGGAGCGGCTGCGACGAGTCGGGTTCGAACACGTCGAGGTGGCGTTGCTGACCATCAACTACCGAACACCCGAAGAAATCATGACGGAAGCCGAACCGATCATTCGAAACGTTCTGCCGGACGCCAACGTGCCGACCTCCATTCGTCGGAGCGGCATCCCCGTCGTCCACGGATGCACGTCGGAGTTGACTTCGATTATCGAGTCATGGCTGGCCCAGCACACCGAAGGGATCGTCTGCATCACCAGCGCCGATGCCACCGGAAGTATCGAACTCCGAGCGAATTCGCGCGTTCGCGTGCTGACTCCACAAATGTCCAAGGACCTCGAGTTCGATCTCGTAATTCTGATCCACCCCGACGCATTCGGTACAGACACCGAGGGAGCGGTCGACCGCTATGTCGCGACGACGCATGCGACGCAAAAGTTGTTCGTACTCAAGACTTCTCGATAGGAACCCGAAAGGACCACCCATGCCTCAGCCGTCGTGTTCGCTCTTACGTCGTCGAGCGCGCAAGCGACCGAACTTGATGGCGAAGGCCCCCAGAATCACCAACCACCCGGCAGCCAGGACACATAGCCCCACCGTGGTTGCCGACATAGTCTTGTGGTCGTCGGCATATACGTATCCGACACCTGCCCATATCGCAGCCACCACAACAAACAACCCCATCGCAGCCACCACAGCCCGGACCGTTCGGTTCGTGCGCATTACCTTGATCACCGGGAGAGTATGCCCCCGATTCGCGCGACGAAACGGATTCTCCGAGTCGCCTGGGCCACACGAACGTTCACGACGGCCGAGCACGCTACGTAGACTGCGACCATGGCACTCGATCATGGCGATCCCGGCGACGCTCCTTCCGTTCCTCCCCCATTGGGCGAGTTCGAGCCTGCCCGACGGATGTCGGCGGCCGAAGAGGCTCGAACCGTCGCAGCATCGACCAACATAGGCACCCTCGCAAGTTTGACTGTCGAGGGCGACCCGTGGGCTTCCTACATCACCTATGGCCTATTGGGCGGCTCACCGGTCCTGTGTGTTTCGAAAATGGCCGAGCATGGACGGAACCTCGATCACGACCCTAGGGCGAGTTTGTCGGTGGTCTCCCCAGCATCGGTGACCGATCCACTAGCGACATCGAGAATCACTCTGGCCGGCGTGGTGGAACGACCATCCGGCGACGAGATGGCCGCTGCGAGGCAAGCGCATCGATCGGCTGTCCCCGCCGCCAAGTACTACATCGACTACAGCGATTTCTCGGTGTGGATTCTGCGTGTGAATCGAGTCCGCTGGGTAGGCGGATACGGCCGGATGGATTCTGCAATCGGTGAGGACTACGCATCTGCGACGGCAGACCCCGTCACAATGCAGGCCGCCGGTGCGCTCACGCACTTGAACGAGGATCACAGCGAGTCGTTACTCGCAATGGCGCGCGCTATCGGTGGCTACTCGGATGCGACGGAATGTACGGTCATGTCGGCCGACCGGTACGGACTCGACCTCGCCGTGCTCACTCCACGTGGGAAGGCAACGACGCGCGTTGCATATGCCGAACCTATTACCGCCGTCTCCGACCTACGCGCGGCGACAGTGGAGTTGGCACAGCGCGCTCGCGCCCGATGATCCGACGAGACACTTCTGAAGCGATACAGAAGTAAGCGTGTCGGTTTTCGCAATCGACCACTGATCACTCGCCCAGGTCAGTGGCACTAATCGTCACGTCAGCATCCGATTCGACCTCCGACATGGGAACCTTGCCGAGACACCCCGAACCCGGACCGTTACCGTTGTGGTACATCTCAAATCTCTAGGAGCAGGTTAATGAGCATCCAACCGGTCGAATCGAAGCGTCATCACGTCGTTGTCATCGGTTCCGGATTCGGTGGCTTGTTCGGCGTCAAGGCACTCAAGAAGGCCGACGTCGACGTCACTCTGGTCGCTAAGACCACCCACCACCTATTTCAGCCTCTTCTCTACCAGGTAGCCACCGGCATCCTGTCCGTGGGCGAAATTGCTCCCACGACAAGGGTCATCCTGCGTAAGCAAAAGAATGCAGAGGTACTCCTCGGTGACGTTCTAGCCATCGATCTGACCGCCAAGACGGTCACCTCCAAGCTGCTCGAACGCGTCACCGTCACCCACTTCGACAGTCTCATCGTCGCGGCCGGAGCGCAGCAGTCGTACTTCGGCAACGACCACTTCGCCGAGTTCGCACCTGGCATGAAGACGATCGACGACGCTCTCGAACTTCGTGGTCGTATTCTCGGCGCATTCGAGCAGGCCGAATTGTCGGACGATCAGGAAGAGAAGGACCGTCTGATGACCTTCGTGGTTGTCGGCGCAGGACCCACCGGCGTCGAACTCGCCGGTCAGATAGCAGAACTGGCAGATCGCACCCTCGACGGCGCATTCCGAAACATCGACCCTCGTGACGCGCGTGTCATTCTGCTCGACGCGGCCCCAGCCGTGCTGCCACCCATGGGCGAAAAGCTCGGCCACAAAGCCGCAGCACGTCTCGAGAAGCTCGGCGTCGAGATTCAGCTGAATGCCATGGTCACCGATGTGGACATCGATGGCCTGACCGTCAAGGAAAAGGACGGTACGACCCGTCGCATCGACGCACAGTGCAAGGTCTGGTCCGCCGGAGTGCAGGGCAGCCCGCTCGGGAAGCAACTCACTGATCAGTCCGGATCCGAGACCGATCGCGCCGGGAGGGTCATCGTCGAACCCGATCTGACGGTCAAAGGCCATCCCAATGTCTTCGTGGTCGGCGACCTGATGTCCGTCGAAGATGTTCCCGGTATGGCACAGGGCGCAATCCAGGGGGCCAACTACGCCGCCAAGCAAATCAAGGCGTCACTGACCGGTGCTGATCCGGCAGAACGTAAGCCGTTCAAGTACTTCGACAAGGGCTCCATGGCCACGGTGTCGCGTTTCAATGCGGTGGCCAAGGTCGGAAAGTTCGAGTTCGGCGGGTTCATCGCTTGGGTCATGTGGCTCGCATTGCACCTGTACTACCTGGTCGGTTACCGCAGCCGCCTCACCACGGTCATTTCTTGGTTCGTCACCTTCCTCGGCAAGGGACGTGCACAGATGGCGTCTACCGAGCAGCAGGTGTTCGCACGATTGGCCATCGAACAGTTGAACTCGATGGAATCGAAACGCTCGTCGAAGAGGGTGGAAAAGCAGGAGCAGAAAGCCGCAGGCTGACCGCTTCACCGATGGTGATCACTCGGCGTCATTCGTGCATATTTCGTGCATGGGTGGCGCCGAGTTCGTGCAACATGCCGTGCACGACGTCGTCGTCGAGTCGGTAGGTCATCTTCTTGCCGTCTCGCTGAACGGCAACCCATCCCTGGTTGCGAAGAAGGCGTAGAGCGTGCGAGACGGCGGTCGGCGCCATCTCCAGCGCCGACGCCAGATCGGTGACGCAAATGCCGGGCGCCCGGTGCATACACAGCAGAATGCGCAGCCGAGTCGGATCGCCCAACAGGTCGAAGCGTTGGACCCATACCCCGATGTCCTCGACAGCGGCGATTGCCGCACGTGCCTGGGCGACATGCTCGAGATCGAACGCTCCGGCCCCCGGAGACGACATACCGCTGCCGGCCGATTCACTCATGACTGCAAAGGTAGTGCGTCGAGTCGGAGGAGAATCATCGACGCGGCAACGCGGTGCACACAGCAGCGGTCACACCGCGCCGACAATCTCCTCGTCGTCTCATGTCGCGGCGTTTCCCAGAATTGCCGTGTCGACGATATTGGCGAGTCGAACTTTGCCTTGCGCAACCAACTTTCCTGCTTCGTCGGATATGTCCACCTGCCAGATCTGCTGAGTGCGGCCCCGATGGACCGGGGTGGCGACGCCGGTGAGTCGTCCCGAACGCGTTGCGCGGAGGAAGTCCGTGTTGTTGTTGACGCCCACGACGTGTCCGCGGTCGCCGAGCCACACGCTTCCACCGATACTCGCAAGCGACTCGACCACGGCACAGAGAACCCCACCATGCATGATTCCTGCTGGCTGGTGGAGCTTGGGCGTCACATCCCAGGACGCACGGACTCGATCGCCCGAGACCTCGTGATACTCGAGTCCTAGTGTGCCGTCGAAGCCCGGTGCGACCATCTCGGTGATGTCGGCTGGATCGACATTCGTGTCAGAGGGAGTTGTTGCCTTCGGTTCGTTCTGGCTCATCGGGCCCTCCTAATGTGTGGTGGCCGCGCGTGGCGTGCGGCGTGTGATCTCCCCAGGACTACACGAGACCCAGCCGAGAAAAATCGGCGGGCCCCACATCCGAATGGATGTAGAGCCCGCCGCGGCAAGGACCGGGAGTCACTGCAGCCCTCAGGACTCCGGCGCGATCCGTTGGTTTCCACAACAGCCTAGGCTACCCTTACTTTATCTGCAAGCTGTGTTCACGACGCTCGCAAGCGAAGTCGTCCGATCGACGCGGGACGCGAACGGACCGGAGCTCCGGCAGCAACAAATGCGTCGAGAAGCGCTTGTCCTCGACGCGCACTCGACACTCCGAGCGATCTCGACAACATGGGCACGTGCGTAGATGCACCGAGCACTGCATCACCTACCAACGACCAGAAGACCCGCAAGTCGAGGGGCGCACGATCAGCGATCGACCGAGCAACGACATCGAGGGAAGTGATGCATCGGTGAGCCGACCAGATCAGCAGTGCTTCCTCACATGGGAGAGTGACCGTCCCCGAAGCCCCATCGAGGCTGTCGCCGGGCAAGACTCTCAGCACGGGCGAAGTGAGCCCCGCCCAGTCGATACCGCCGTCGCTGTCCATGTGAATCCACAGATTGTCGATGCCCGGATCCCACGCACGCCCCTGGAGAACCAACAAGGCGACGACGCGGCCCACGGTTGCATGAATCAGCGCGGTTGCCACCTGAATCGCTGCCACGTCGGGAGTCTTCACGTCCTCGAGGGAACGAGTGATCATCTGCTCCGCTCGACCATTTTCGAGGCCTACTGCCAACTGCCACCAGCGACGTTTGGCCTCGTTCGCCATCGATGCAACCGCATACATGCGGGGGTAGTCCGAGTTCAGCGCACGAAGGCCGACGCACGCCTCGCCCAGTGGACCGCCCTCGTCGCTGCACGTAAGCGAACGATGCACATCGGCCCAGGCATCGGACGTCGTTGTTGCAACTGACACCAGAACACTCCCTTGTTCGAACGACATAGCCCTGAAGGGCCACAATCAATAGGTTAGCCTAACCAATATGCCGAGTCGACACCGCGGCTTTGGATTTCATGTGCCGGTACGGATTGGCTAGCCTTCCCGGACGCAGAGACGGACAAAGGGTTCCGTAACCTAAGCAGCAGCACCTTCGAACAAAGTGAGGAGTCACAACAACTGTGACGACGGCCCCATCACTCGGATCGAAAAGTCCCCGTCCACCTTCGGACGTGGACTTTTCGAGAGAGCAGATACCACGCGGCCCTGCCCCGTGGTATCTCCGCGTCGTGGCAGCGTTCGTCGACCTTGCGATCGTGCTGTTACCTCTGGGGATCGGGTGGTCGATCGTCGACTCTCTCCGTGACGACAATGGTGGTGGTGAGGCGGACAGATTCGTCTTCGGAGCCATCTCAGTGATCGTTGCAATCGGGCTGTTGCTGTGGAATCAAGGTTTCCGCACTGGGCGCGACGGTCAAAGCACTGGCAGGCGATGGACCGGACTCGTAGTCCGCGACTCCGCGACCGGAGGACCGATCGGTGTCCGTCGGGGACTCTGCAGGCAGTTCGCTCTCGGCCGCTCGAGCACCGAGGTGGTACGCGACAAGACCGCATACGCCGAAAAGTTCGCACCTGTCCCCCGCGACACCTCGGTGCAGGCCATCCGTAGACGTCGACTGTTCGGACTTCTCGTTCTGACCGTCGCGCTTGCAGCCGCGATTCTCGCAAGCATCGCCATCGGAGCGAGGCCGCTGACATTCGAGGAGATCGGCAACGCACTGGTACATTCGACCGGCACCGATACCGACATCATCGTTCGGACCCTGCGCGTCCCGCGCACCCTCCTTGCACTTGTCGTCGGAATCGCACTCGGGATCGCAGGAGCCTTGATTCAAGGCCATACGAGAAACCCCTTGGCCGACGCCGGTTTGCTGGGCCTGAATGCAGGCGCAGCCTTTTTCGTCGTGCTCGCTATATATCTGTTCGGATTCAACTCCCCCAGCCAGTACCTCTGGTTCGCCTTCGCCGGTTCGGCATTGGCAAGCATCGTGGTGTTCGGGTTGTCCTCGATCGGGACCGGGACGGCGAGTCCGCTCAACCTTGCGCTCGCAGGTGCCGCTGTCGCGTTCTTCCTGGCCGCCATGACCAATGCAGTGGTGCTGATAGACCAAACCACCTTGGACGGTTACCGGTTCTGGTCGGTCGGCTCGGTTGCCGGCCGAGGGCTCGACGTCTTCTGGCAGGTTCTGCCGTTCCTCGCGCTCGGCGTGGTCATCGCTCTCGTCAGTACTCCGGGTCTCAACGTCATGAGCCTCGGCGAGGACGTCGCACGCTCGTTGGGTGTCAACGTCGCACTCAGCAGAACTGTCGGCATCATCGCCATTACGCTGCTGACGGGTGCGGCGACGGCAGCGTGTGGACCGATCGCGTTCATCGGACTGGTGGTTCCGCACGTCGCCCGCGTCGTCACCGGACCGGACTATCGATGGCTCGTCCCCTATGCAGGTTTGATGGGCGGCGTGATGCTGCTGATGGCCGATGTCATCGGACGCGTCGTCGTGCGACCCGGTGAACTACAAGTAGGCATCGTCCTGGCACTGTTCGGGGCCCCATTCTTCATTGCGCTTGTCCGTCGGCGAAAGCTGGCGAGCCTGTGACCACAGTGGAATCGAAGACCACGTCGGCAGAGGCAACGAAGCTGACAGTTCCGTCCAGGCCCGGTTTCCGGATCGGTCGCCTTTCGTTGGTACGACGCCCCTTCATGGTGCTCGTCAATCTCGTTCTGCTGGTGGCCCTGTTGTTGTTGGTGTGCCTCAACATCGGACGTGGTGACTTCCCCCTGTCGATAGGGCACGTCATCGACGTTCTGCTCGGTGGCGGCACGCGAATCGAGCGTTTCATCGTGATGGACCTACGATTGCCGCGCTCTCTTACCGGAGTGCTCGTCGGCATGGCACTCGGTATGTCCGGTGCTGTGACGCAATCCATTTCGCGAAACTCACTCGCGAGTCCGGACATCCTCGGTATCACCGCCGGCGCCAGTGCTGCAGCCGTGGCACTCATCGTCCTCGGTGGCGGTAGCACCTTCGCCGGTATTCTCGCGACCCTCGGGTTGCCGCTGGCCGCGCTCATCGGTGGAATCACCACCGCGGCGGTCATCTACGCACTCGCATGGAAGCGCGGCGTCCAGGGATTTCGGTTGATCCTCGTCGGAATCGCGATCAATGCCATGCTGACAGCATCGATCGGATGGCTTCTCATCAGTGCCGACATCAACGACGTGTCCCGAGCTCAACTGTGGCTCAACGGCTCACTGAACGGTGCAGACTGGAGTTCGGTGTGGCCGGTCATGAGCGCGGTGCTCATAGTCGGCGGCCTGACCGTCGTATCGACTTTCACCCTCGGCGCCCTCCGCCTCGGCGACGACAATGCTCGATCCCTCGGCGTGCGACTGCAATTGCGTCAGGCAGCATTGCTTCTCGCTGCGGTAGCGCTCGCGGCCATCGCGACAGCCGCTGCCGGTCCGATCGGGTTCGTGGCGTTGGCAGCCCCCCAGATCGCACTGCGGCTAGTGAGAACACCCGGGCCGCCGATCATTGCGTCGGCGATCTTGGGTGGGCTACTCGTCGTCGGCAGCGATCTCATCGCGCGAACGATCCTGCCGGTAGAGCTCCCCGTCGGCATCGTGACCTCCGCACTCGGCGGACCGTTTCTTCTGTACCTTCTCGTCCGCAGCAATCGAAAGGCCTCCGCATGACCGCCACCGATCTGCCACGTCTCGTCGCGGAGGATCTCACTCTCGGGTACGGAGACCGCATCGTCGTAGAGAATCTCGGACTCGAGGTTCGGACCGGTGTGATCACCACGGTGATCGGGCCCAACGGGTGCGGTAAATCGACTTTGTTGCGCGCTCTCGGCCGGTTGCTCAAACCCAAGTCGGGCAGGGTTGTTCTCGACGGAAAAGCGATCTCGTCGATGCGCACAAAAGACGTCGCGCAGGTCCTCGGGATGTTGCCGCAGGCACCCGTTGCGCCGGAAGGCTTGACTGTCGCCGACCTCGTCTCGAGAGGCCGCCACCCCCATCAGTCCTGGATTCGACAGTGGAGTTCGGACGACGAGTCCGAGGTCGCGAACGCCCTCGAGCTGACCGGAGTCGGTGATCTTGCCGATCGTCCGGTCGACGAACTATCCGGTGGTCAGCGCCAGCGGGCTTGGATTTCCATGGCGCTCGCGCAGGGCACGGATATTCTGTTGCTCGACGAACCGACCACCTATCTCGACCTGGCGCACTCGCTGGAGGTTCTCGACTTGATCGACCGACTCCACGAAGACCTGGGCCGCACCGTGATCATGGTGCTGCACGACCTCAATTTGGCCGTTCGGTACAGCGACCAGATCATCGTCATGTCACAAGGCAAAATCGTCGAAGCAGGTCGCCCCCAGGACGTGATCTCGGAGAAGCTTCTACTCGACGTGTTCGGCCTCGAAGCAAAAGTGATCGAGGACCCCGTGTCCGATCGCCCTCTCATCGTTCCTATCGGTACTCGACATGTCTACGGCGCCATAGGCGGCCCACAGAGGCAAGCGGTCGCCACGGCCACGTTCTCCTCGGAGAGCTAACGCTCGATCATCGTTCGAACCAGGCGATACCCCTGCCCCAGCGAGACTTCGGGTAGATACGCCCGCCCGACTGCATTTCCGATACTCGGCAAAGCCGCTGGATCGGCGAACGTCATATGCATGGACTCGTACCTGGGCTGGAATTTCGATTTGAAGGCAAGCAAGGACCTGAATCCGTACACAGGTTCCAGGGTCCTGCCCAGCACATCGAGCAAGCGATCGAGCAGAGTCGAGAACGTCGACGCATCCGGCGAAGTTTCCGTGCCTCGGCCGTCGTCGATCTTCGCCAAGGGTGCACCGGACAGGCTCAAGAACCTCACGCCCTCTTGTTCGAGGAGCAGAGCGGCCGATGCAATGAGGAATTCCATCGCCGGTCGAAAACCTTCGGCACGGCGACGCATGAAATCGAGAGTCCAGCCGACGATTTCGCCGTTCTCGTATACCGGCATCCACGAGGTGATTCCGTGAACGGTCCGATGCTCGTCCACAGCGATCAGGCATCGGACATGTGGATCGTCGACTTCTTCCAGTCCTCCCAGTGTGAAGCCCATTTCGGGCATCCCTTTATCGGCGACCCATTCCTCCGAGATCGCCGTGATCTGGTCGGTGATGGCGAGCGGAGCTTCGGGGAAGCTGATCCACTCAGCGACCACACCCGCCTTCTTCGCTCGGTTCAACGCGGTCCGAACGTCTTGGAATCGTTTACCGGTGAATGCCAAACTCTCGAGGTCGAGGATCGTCTCCTCACCCACCTGAATGCCACCCCACCCGATGCTGTCGGTGATCTCCCGCACCTGAGGTGTCACTGAGTAGAAGCACGGAATCCAACCGTTCTTGGAAGCAAACTCTGCGAAGTCGACGACGTTGTCTCGCAGTCTTTCTCGTGGCCCCACTGGATCGCCGGTGGTCAGGGCTACGCCGGAAATGACGCGATACGCAACATAGCTCCGCTCATCGGGTGAGAACCAGTACTTGTTGCCACGCCAGGTCGTCATCCACGACAGCGCGCTGCCGCTGCTGGTTGTCAGCAATTCCTTTGCCCGTTCGGTGGCGTCGGTATCGACACCGTATGCAGGGGTCAGAAAGGTATTGAGGACAAGTACGCACAGTGCCGCCCAGAACACGACCCCGGTCCATTCGAAGAGCAACGTGGTCGGAATGCTCTCGGGCAAGAACCGTGGCTCCAGCCACTGGAGATACACCGGTGGCACCAACCTCTGCGGGAAGTCCGCGAGCAATCCGAGGATCGAGGGTTCGTTGTCGAATCCCCCGCGCGCCACGAGGCCGCCCAGAACGTACAGAACAGCCAGACCCACTGCTGATCCGACGACGGCAAACCCCCATGTGCGGTACGTCCCCTTAGGCGCCGACACATCGAAGAACTTGCGCGTCAACAGCAGGAGAACGAGAACCGCAAGTGGCAGAAGGAACGGAACAATCGTGCGGTACGCGGTCGGCGAGTCGAGGCCGTAGAAGACGGACTGGTCGTCGCCAGATTCCACGAATCTGATCGCAAAGTTGGCCACCGACAGAACCAGAAGAACGATCTGGGCGAAAACTGTTGCAGTCCAGGCGAATTTACGACCTCGTCGCAGGCCGTCGGCCAGAAACAGTAAGAAGATCGATGGCATGAGAGAGAGTATCGTCGGGCCCACTCCACCCAGGCGCAACTCCAGAAGGCCGGTACGACATTCCGGATCGGCAGGTGAATCGGCACAGATTTCGCGTACCTCGGCTGCGGTGTAGGGAACCCCACGCACGACGTCGCGGAGCACCGCGAACGGGCCAACGGCGTCGGGACTCAATGCGGCGATCACCGGACCGAGTGCACTTGCAGCCACGATAAGCGCAACAAGCACACGACCTTCGCGCTGCGTACCAGCGAGCCGCGGACCCCGCGCAGATCTGCCCACGATCACAGGACCGAGCAGCAGTCCGACCACAGCGGACGCGAGGCGAACGACATCCTGCAAATGACCACTGAACAGCGCCAGCGTGACCAACAACGCAAGTAATCCCACGCGGATACGACGTCGCCACAAGGTGTCCATGCGAGCGCTTGCCACCATGACGACACCCACGATCCACGTCGTAGGCCCGATAGCAGTTCCGACATGCAGCCGAAAACCCCAGTCCGCGTCGAACATCTTGGCCAACGCTGCGACTCCGAGGCCTAGCAATGCACCCAGTATCTGCGTGAGAAACGCAGCTACCGCAAACTTGACCGAACCTATCCTTCGTTCGATCGGAGCTGCGGCCACCAAAATCGCAACGATCGCTACCGCGTACCCAAGAACACCCGGCGCGACAAGGCCAGAGGTCAACGCTGTCCATACGCGGAATTCCTCGAACGGCATGATCCCGACGGCGAAGTCACGATGAATCGTGTTGTGCCCGATGCTTGCCCCGAGGATGCCGAATATCAAGACGGCGGTCAGCAAACCGAAGCTGACGGGCGCTCCCTTGGCGCCGAATACGATCAGCGCCCGTAGTCGCACAAGTTGTCTTATCGCTTTGTGCCACGCCGTCACTGCCCGAAGTCTTCGCAGATCGAGCCAGGACGGGGTCGAGGGAGTCGTGTCCGGCGCTGACGCATCTGCCGATGGGACCTGTTGGTTGCCTTCGGAAAATTTGTTCACGAGATCAGTCCCACTCTCTGCATCAGCCAAGGCAATTGTTCTTTCAAACCTTCGGACCAGACGGCAAAACTGTGACCGCCTGGAACTTCGGCGTAACGGACGTCCATCCCTGCTGCCTGAGCAGCTTCGTACACCGCCTTCTGTCCGGGCTTGTAATCGTTGTCGTCGGCTCCGACGACGAACGCGCCACCAGAATCGGGAAACTGCCTCGTCTTCAGCAGATCCATCGGATTCACCGCCACGAAAGCGGCCTCGTTCCCCCCGAACACTTCGTTCACTGTTCGGTTTCTATCGCCGAGCGTCGGCTCGAGCTGGCCCGACAGATCGAGAAATGTCGGATAGACATCAGGAAAATTTGTTGCCATCTGAAGTGCGCAGGTGCCGCCGTACGACAGTCCTCCGATCGTCCGACTGCGCGGGTTCGGATCGATTTGGAGCGCGGATGTGAACCAGCTCGGCACGTCCTTGGACAGATATGTCGCTACATTGCCCAGGGGTGAATCCACGCAGAGCGGATTGGCAAGGGCTGAGCCGGTGGCGTCCGCAACCACGACCACCGGTGCAAGGCCGTCGTGGTCGTGCGCAAATGCATCCATCGTTTCGATCAGCTTGCCCCCGTTCAACCAATCTTCGGGCGCCCCCGGTTGGCCGGCCAGGAGCACCAGAACCGGCAGCAGTGGGCGCGGGTCGACGAAATAGGCCGGCGGCAGGTACACCTGAGCCTCTCGCGCGCTGAAACCCGAAGCAGTTGCCGGAATGGACACCGAGGTCACTTTGCCGGCGGATGGCATGTCGGCCGGAGGATGCCAGTACTTGTCGAGTGGATCGCCGGTGACCACGCCGGATTCTGGTCCGGGTAGATCCGCGAGGCGTATTCGATCGGCCGAATCGACACCGAACACTGTGCCAACAGTGGGATACGCCGAGAACACCAGGTTTACCTGTACGGACGCCACCAGAACGACGAGTAACGCAGCGAGAATCGATAGGGCTCGACCCAAGAATCCCGAGGCCACCATCGTTCTGGGCACCATCAGAAGCAATGCGGATGCTCCGACTGCGATCCATACGTAGATCTCGACCTCGATCGGATCTGGAAACGGTCGCCACACTTTCTCGACTACGTAATAGAGAGACAACCCGAAGACAGAGGCCACCACTAGCGCGATCGGTACCGCGAGTAGGAGGTACCGCCGTCGCCTCGACACCAGTAACCACAGGGCACCGAGGAGGCCGAGGATCGACACCAAGATCGGCGTGGTGCCGCTGATCAGTGAAAGAGACACGATCGAGTGCACTCCGCCCCTTCCTGCACGTCGAAGACTGGACTTCGATGAAGTTCTGACATCACTGCAGGATAGGCATGTCGGCGTACGAAATTGGGTCTGTCGATGAATTCCCCGCGCAACAAGTCGACCATGAGGCAATCGAAATCACAGATTTACTACATAGAGTAGTACGCATTCGTGTCGGACTACCCGTAGAGTTTACAGAATGGCTGGTCTAGGCGAACTCGAGCGTGCAGTAATGGATCATCTGTGGGATTCCACGGAATCACAGACTGTTCGACAGGTGCACGAAGCTCTCGCCACACATCGTGAGCTGGCGTACACAACGGTGATGACTGTGCTCCAACGGCTCGCCAAGAAGCAGTTGGTAGTTCAACAGCGCGATGATCGGGCACACCGCTATGCCCCGCTTCACAGCCGTGACGAACTGGTTGCGAGCCTCATGGTGGACGCTCTCGCGCAAGCTCCCAAGTCCGGTGGACGCGCAGCAGCATTGGTTCACTTCGTCGGCCAAGTGGGCGCAGACGAAGCCGCGGCCCTTCGAGAAGCGCTGGCGGATCTGGAACTGGCACAATCGGATGTACATTCGACGTCACACGTCGGAGTGCCGCAATCCGATTGACCCCTGCCATCGGTTAGTGAGGACATGAACTCCACCACTGCGCTGGTCTTCGCCGTACTCGCGTTGCTTCTTGCAGGTCCCGTTCCTGCTGTGTTCAGTCGTGCTACCTGGCCCTACCGCGCGCCGCGTGCAGCTCTTGTTCTCTGGCAAGCAATAGCCATCGCTGCGGTGCTCTCCGCGTTCAGCTCGGGGCTGGCCATCGGTGGCCTGCTGCTGGTCCCCGGTGCGGACGGCCGTCCAACCACAGCCCCGACGGACGAAATCGAAGCACTTGGCTTGCCGCTGTGGATTCTGTACGTCGTCGTGCTGGCAACCACCTTGAGCATCGGCGCCAAGCTGGTGTTCTCCTTCGTTCAAGTATTCGTCCGAACCCGACGTCGGCGGGCTCGCCATCGCATTTTGGTCGACCTGCTCGATCGCAGCAGTGACTCCGATCGACCGTTCCCCGGCGTGCGAGACGCGGATATCCGTGTTCTCGATGCCGTAGAACCGATCGCCTATTGCCTCCCAGGTCTTCGTCAACGCGTGGTACTCAGCGAGGGCGTATTGACCAATCTCAACAGATCGGAGCTAAAGGCGATCCTCAGTCACGAACGGTCACATTTACGTTCTCGTCACGATCTCGTCCTCGAAGCGTTCACCGCGGTCAACGAGGCTTTTCCTCGCATAGTCCGAAGTCGATCCGCACTCGGAAGCGTGCAGTTACTGGTCGAACTGCTGGCCGACGACTCTGCCGTCAAGGTCACCGGGGCGACACCGCTGGCTCGGGCACTAGTGACGTGTGCGGGATCAACCGCTCCGCGCGGTGCACTCGCGGCAGGCGGCTCCACCACGCTGATCAGAGTTCGCCGTCTGAATGGCCCTCGCACCGATATCCGCACCAGTATCGCGGCATATCTCGCCGCCGCCGTCATTTTGGTTCTGCCGACGATTTTCGTCGCAGTGCCGTGGCTCGACGAACTCGGTCGACTACTCGGCCCAAGTTAGCCTTTCGATTCGGTCACGGGAGTAGGACAGCTCACACATTTCGAGTCGATGAATCGAAGACCGGTCGCGTACAGTAGTCCTAGGTCGCCATCGCGGCCTAGTAATTCGATAAGGCACAAACAGCCCCACTCTGCGCGAAGTTCAACCGCGCAAGGATGGCCAGGTGACAGTGCCCTGGCTCGTCTCTATGTGATCTAGCTGTTTTATGTGCCCTTCTCCTGCGGGTCTTTCTCAGCTGTGGCTTCGTGGCGTGCCCGTAATCCGGAGAGGTTCAACTGCGTGACTCACGCTGTTTCGACTAGTACATCAACAACACCCGCCTCAGAAGAAGTGCCGACCACGGTCGTTACCTTCGCCGAACTCGGACTTCCCGAGGCGGTAGTGGCCGCTTTGGCCCGCAACTCCATCACTGTGCCTTCGCCGATCCAGGCCAAGGCGCTTCCCGACGCGATTGCCGGGAAGAACGTCCTCGGACGTGCACAGACTGGTTCGGGTAAGACCCTGGCATTCGGTCTTCCAATTCTCGCTCGCCTCGCACAGCACACGGACAGGCCCGCAGCCAAGCGTCCTCGCGCGTTGGTACTGGTTCCGACCCGTGAGCTCGCTTTCCAGGTCGTGGACTCTCTGCTCCCCTACGCCAACGCTCAGGGTCTTCGGTTGCTCGCTGCGGTTGGCGGCACGCCGTTCAACAAGCAGGTCGAGCAGCTGCGCCGAGGAGTCGACGTTCTCGTCGCGACACCAGGGCGACTTGCCGATCATCTACGCCAGAGCACCTGCATTCTCGACTCCATCGAGATCACTGCCCTCGACGAGGCCGACCAGATGGCCGACATGGGTTTCCTTCCAGAGGTGCGCGCCGTTCTGGCAGACACACCGGCCGATGGGCAGAGAATGCTGTTCTCTGCCACCCTCGATCGTGAAGTCCAATCACTCGTTCGCCAGTTCCTTCCCGATCACGTCGAGCACTCGACGCAGGACGGCAAGGCCAGTGTCAACACGATGGATCACTACATGCTGATGGTCGATCGCGGCCAGAAGGACGTCGTTCTCTCCGAGATCGGTGCCCGCGACGGCAGGACGATCATGTTCGCTCGCACCAAACTCGGATGCGATGGCATCACCGACCGCCTTCGCGCTCTCGGCATCGCTGCAGAGTCGCTACACGGCGGCAAGGCACAGAACCAGCGCACCCGCGTTCTCGAGCGTTTCAAGGCCGGGCGCACGCCTGTCTTGGTTGCAACGGACGTCGCAGCCCGTGGAATTCACGTCGACGGTATCGATCTGGTCGTTCACGTCGATCCGCCCGCCGATCACAAGGACTACCTTCACCGCGCGGGCCGTACCGCCCGTGCAGGCGAAAAGGGCACAGTCGTCGCGATCGTCCTGCCGAACCAACGTCGACAGGTTCAGCGTCTGACCGGCATGGCTGGAGTCAAGGCGACTTCGGTCAACGTCGCACCAGGTTCGGCCGAGCTCAACAGCATCACCGGAGCGAAGAAGCCGACGGGCGACCCATTGCGCGCCGAAAGCAGTGCGCCGAGGGACCGGCGCGACAGCCGTCCTCGCTCGGGTGGCTACCAGGGTGACCGCCCCCGTACCGGCGGCTACCAAGGTGACCGGTCGACTTCAGGTGGATACCAGGGCGATCGGTCGAGCTCGGGTGGATACCAGGGCGACCGTCCTCGTACCGGCGGCTACCAAGGTGACCGCCCCCGTACCGGCGGCTACCAAGGTGACCGCCCCCGTACCGGCGGCTACCAAGGTGACCGCCCGAGTTCGGGTGGCTACCAGGGTGACCGTCCCCGTACACAGTCGACATTCGTCCGCGAAGAGTCGAAGACAAGCGGATTTCGTAGCCGCACAGATCGACGCTCGTACGACGGCTTCGATGGGCCTGCACGCGATCACTGATAGTTGATCGGCACAGTTCATTCGACAATGTAGGGCACTGCTTCGCAAGAAGCAGTGCCCTACATTTTTGGTTGCTGCGTCCGCCTGAGCCCTGTCCGGCAACAAATTTCGCTGACCGGATCGACGCGATGCGCGTGCCCGGCTTTCGTTTGTGCGCTTGGCAAGGAAAGCTGTACTCATGACCTCAGCAGAACTCGCCCAGATCGGTGTCACCGGCCTTGCAGTGATGGGCTCGAACATCGCCAGGAACTTTGCGCATCACGGACATACGGTTGCGCTTCACAATCGCAGTATTTCCAAAACGGATGCACTCCTCGAAGCGCACGGTAGCGAAGGCAAGTTCATTCGCACGGAGACGATCGAAGAATTCGTCGCCGCACTGCAGAAGCCTCGCCGAGTCTTGATCATGGTCAAAGCCGGCGAGCCTACCGACGCTGTGATCGAAGAACTCGCCGGTGCCATGGAGCAGGGCGACATCATCATCGACGGTGGAAACGCACTCTACACAGACACGATCAGACGCGAAGCTTCACTGAAGGAGCGTGGACTGCTGTTCGTCGGCGCAGGAATTTCCGGTGGCGAAGAAGGCGCACTCAACGGTCCGTCGATCATGCCCGGTGGTCCAGTCGAGTCCTACAAGGCACTCGGCCCGCTCCTCGAATCCATTGCGGCACAGGTGGACGGAACACCGTGTTGCACGCACATCGGTCCGGACGGTTCCGGCCACTTCGTCAAGATGGTGCACAACGGCATCGAGTACGCCGATATGCAGTTGATCGGCGAGGCGTACAACCTGTTCCGTGATGCGCTGGACTACTCACCCGCCCAGGTTGCGGACGTATTCACCGAGTGGAACAAGGGTGACCTCGAAAGCTACCTCGTCGAGATCACAGCGGAGGTCCTTCGACAGGTCGACGCGAAAACAGGCGAGCCGTTGGTCGACGTCATCGTCGACGCTGCCGAGCAGAAGGGCACCGGCCGTTGGACGGTCAAGGCCGCGCTCGACCTCGGTGTGCCGGTGACAGGTATCGCCGAAGCCGTGTTTGCACGCGCACTCTCCGGCTCGCGTGCGCAGCGTGAGGCCGCTGTCGGGTTGGCGTCGGGCGTACTCGCAGACAAGCCGACCGATGCCGAGCAGTTCACGCACGACATCAGTCGGGCGTTGTACGCATCCAAGATCGTTGCGTACGCGCAGGGGTTCGATCAGATCGCGGCAGGCAGCACCGAGTACGACTGGAACCTTCACCCGGGTGATCTCGCCACGATCTGGCGCGGAGGCTGCATCATCCGTGCACGCTTCCTCAACCGAATCAAAGATGCGTACGAAGATAATTCCGCGCTTCCGAGCTTGATTGTCGCGCCGTACTTCCGTGACGCGATCGAAGACGCAATCGACAGCTGGCGCCGCGTCGTCATCACCGCGGCGTCACTCGGCATTCCGGTGCCTGCCTTCGCCTCTTCGCTGGCGTACTACGACGCACTTCGCGCCGAACGGCTCCCTGCCGCATTGACTCAGGGCCAGCGAGATTTCTTCGGCGCGCACACCTACGAGCGAATCGATTCCGAGGGCCAGTTCCACACGCTCTGGAGCGGTGACCGAAGCGAAGTTCAAGCCTGAGTTCAACCGAACACGGCCATAGGGTGCGGTGGCAACCATCATATGTCGATGGTTGCCACCGCACCGTCGCCCAACATGATCCAAAATTTGTATTCAGTCGTACAGACCCCAGCCCAGCGGTGTTCCGAGGATCGGTTGCACGATCGTCGACGACACGTCGCCTTCCCATGGCAAGTCCCCCTGGGAGTCACGCCACACGGCCTGGATCGCGCTGATCCGATCCGATGGATACACCTGCGAAGCCATGAGAAGCCACTCTTCGCAGTACGTCACGTCGAGGAAGTGGAAGTCGAAACCAGCTGCCATACACTCCATGCCGGGCTCGAACGCCCGTCCTCCGAGGATCACCCGCCTGGCCAGCGTGTTCAGTGCGGCAGCAGATTCCCCGGGTGATCGCCCCGTCACGATCAACTCGGGGTGTCCGAGAGCCGTCAAACCGACTGTGTAGCAAAATGCCGGTTCGATCACTCCGGCATCGTCCGGATCGAAGTTCGAATTCATCTCCGAGTTGACATACTGCAAAGCCCAGCCATGGCGGTCTACGAGACTGTGTACGTTCCGTACATAGTCCTCCATCGACTGCCCGTCACACATTGCACACATAGCTCCCCCAAGCTTGTCGGGATCCAACAGCGAAAATGCCGGCCGGATCAATGATCTCGAACGTATGTTCGTATCGAGAATGATCGCCTATGACACCGACAGAAAGTTCCCGGGCGGTACTGTTCCGCTATGCCCCGTTCCGAAACGTCGTTCGCCGATTTGGGACTCCGACCTGTCCTTGTCCATGCCCTGCGTCGGATCGGTATCGATGTTCCGTTCGACATTCAGACGGCAGCGATCCCCGATGCCCTTGCCGGACAAGACATTCTCGGTCGCGCGCCGACCGGATCGGGAAAAACCCTTGCATTCGGATTGCCGATGCTCCAGCGACTGTCGGGTGCGAGTAGCCGCCCGAAGTGTCCCCGCGGATTGGTACTTGTTCCTACACGCGAGCTGGCCTTGCAAATCGAAAGGGCGCTGGAGGAACCCGCACTCGCGTTGGGCGTCCGAGTGATGGGAATCGTCGGCGGGGTGCCGATGAAGCGCCAGTCCGAACGCCTCATGCGCGGCGTCGACGTCGTTGTGGCTACCCCAGGTCGACTCGAGGATCTCCTCCAGCACGCCGCGCTCTCGCTCGCCGACATCGACATCACGGTGGTGGACGAAGCTGATCGGATGGCCGATCTCGGCTTTATGCCGCAGGTTCGAAAGCTTGTGGACCGCACCCCGAAAGATGGACAGCGCATGCTGTTCTCAGCGACCCTCGATGGAGATGTCGACGACTTGGTGCAGCGGTACTTCGACTCCCCCGCCATTCACTCCGCCGAGCCACCCCCACTCGCCCAGGCGACAATGAAACACCTCTTCTTCCGAGTGGCCGACACCGACAAGAATTCGATCGCATTGCGGATCGCGGCGCGAACAGGGCGAACCATGATCTTTCTGCGCACCAAGCATGCGGTGGATCGATTCACCGCAGCCCTGCGCGAAGTGGGTGTGCCTGCACTCGCGTTGCACGGTGACAAATCTCAGGCCAATCGAACCAGAACGCTCGCTGAATTTGCGGACGGTTCGGTTCCTGTCCTGGTCGCCACCGACGTCGCGGCCCGTGGCCTGCACGTGGACGGAATTACCCTTGTCGTGCACGTGGACCCGCCGGCTGATGCGAAGGACTACACGCATCGCGCCGGGCGTACAGCGCGCGCAGGCAAGATCGGCACCGTCGTCACGCTGGTCACCGACAGACAGCAATCGCACGTCGAGACACTCGCCGCCGAGGCTGGAATCGTGGCGGAGTTCACCGATATGACGCCGTCGAGTCCTGCACTGTCCGAATCCACGGGTGCGCAGGCACCTCCGGGGTCACCGATCGTCGAAGTGACACCGACAAGCGACCAGAGCGGGCGCACACGCGAGGTCGGGCGCCGCAATCGCCCGGTGCCTCGGCGTACCCGGGACAAGCCAGGTCGATCGGGTCGACGATGAACGGACTTCCGGTGTTGTCGATAGTGCTGGCACTGATTGCAGCATTCCTGTTCGCTTGCGCATCGGTCGCTCAACAAAGTGCCGCCTCAGCGGTGCCCGAGGGCCAATCACTGATCACCACACTCATCCGAAGCCCACGGTGGTGGGCCGGTCTCTGCGGCGACATCGGCGGTTACGGATTTCAGGTTGCCGCACTGTGGGTCGGCTCGGTTCTTATCGTGCAACCCTTGATCGTCTCGATGCTGCTGTTCGCACTGCCTCTGTCTGCAAAATTCGCCGGCTACCGGATGACGCGTTCGACATGGGTGTGGGCGGTGGCGTTGGCAGCCGCGCTCGCGTTGTTCATAGTCGTCGGTGATCCGACGGAGGGAAACTCCGATGCACCGTTCTCCGACTGGATGATTCCGTTGGCCATTGCATCGGGCGTCGTGCTGGCCGCCACTGTTGCTGGGTTGTTGTCGACAAACCCGGGTTGGCGGGCACTGCTGTTGGGTGCGGCAGGAGGAGTGCTCTTCGGGATGGCCGTTGCGTTGACGAAGTATGTCACCGATCTTTTGGGAACCGGTCTTACCGAAGCAGTTACTGCCTGGCAGACGTACGCACTCGTCGGGTGCGGAATCCTCGGCTTCTACCTCCAGCAACGTGCTTTTCAGTCCGGTCCGTTGTCCGCTTCACTTCCTGCTATCACCATCGGGGAACCGTTCGGAGCCGCGTTTCTCGGAATCACCGTCCTGGACGAACGCGTTCGCGACGACGCGTTCTCCCTGGTGGTCATTGCGGTCTGCGCGACAGTGATGATCGTTGCAACCGTGGCCCTCTCGCGAGCGCAAGCAAAGGTAACGGGACACCCTGTTGCGCGATGACGGGTACGCTGACCCAACGTGCAGTTCCTCGATGGCCAACATCCGCCCCATGACCTGACATACGACGATGTTTTTCTCGTCCCGAACCGAACCGATGTCACTTCTCGGTTCGATGTCGATCTCTCCACTGTCGACGGATCGGGTACGACCATCCCTATCGTCGTCTCGAACATGACCGCAGTCTCGGGCCGCAGAATGGCCGAGACTGTTGCTCGTCGGGGTGGCATTGCCGTTCTTCCCCAGGATCTACCGACCGCAGCCGTGGCCGAGACCGTCGCGTTTGTCAAGAGCCGTGATCTGACCGCAGACACTCCGGTCGTACTCGGTCCGGATGCGTCGGTATCCGACGCACTCGCTTTGATGCACAAGAGGGCCCACGGTGCGGTAGTCGTCGTGGAAGGCGGCCGACCCATCGGTGTCGTCACCGAGTCGACCTGTGCGGATGTCGACCGGTTCGCCAGACTGCAATCTGTCGCCGCGACCGACTTCATCACGGTGCCGTCCGATGCGTCCCCTCGTGCGATCTTCGATGCGTTGGATGCCGCTCATGAGGGACTTGCCGTTCTGATCGGACCGAATGGGACACTCGCCGGTGTGTTGACGCGCACCGGGGCAATCCGTACCGGTATTTACGCGCCCGCTGTGGACAGTTCGGGGCGTCTGCGCGTCGCGGCCGCTGTCGGAATCAACGGCGATGTCGCGGCGAAGGCGCAGGCGCTCGTCGAGGCCGGTGCTGACCTACTCGTGATCGACACTGCTCACGGCCACCAGAAGAAGATGCTCGACGCTTTGGCTTCGGTCCGGTCCCTCGATCTCGGTGTTCCACTCGCGGCAGGCAATGTCGTTTCCGCTACAGCGACTCGAGATCTTGTGGCCGCCGGCGCGAACATCGTCAAGGTCGGCGTCGGGCCCGGGGCGATGTGCACGACACGGATGATGACTGGAGTAGGCAGACCACAGTTCTCGGCCGTCGCCGAGTGTTCGGCGGCTGCCGCCGAAGTGGGTGCCTCGGTCTGGGCAGACGGAGGGGTCCGCCATCCGCGAGATGTCGCACTTGCGTTGGCAGCGGGCGCGGCGAACGTGATGATCGGGTCATGGTTCGCCGGTACTTACGAGTCGCCTGGCGATCTTCGGTTCGATTCAGCGGGCAACGCGTACAAGGAGAGCTTCGGAATGGCGTCCAAGCGCGCCGTCGCGGCACGCACGGTGGCTGACAGTGCGTTCGATCGAGCAAGGAAGGCGCTGTTCGAAGAGGGAATCTCCAGTTCGCGGATGCGATTGGACCCGGATCGCCCCGGCGTCGAGGATCTCATCGATTACATCTGTTCCGGAGTTCGAAGCACCTGTACCTATGCAGGTGCCCGCACCCTTCCAGAACTTCATGAGCTCGCAGTGCTCGGTGTACAGTCGGCGGCCGGCTTCGCCGAAGGTCGCCCGCTCCCATCCGGTTGGTGACCTGTAACGGCGGTCGGTTCGGCCCGTGATCCGACCTCGTGCCCGACTGCCGGTAGAATGGTGGCTCACGCTTACAACTCACTTCCGCCGATAGATTTCTAGCGGAACAACAGAAGGGAACCAGGTGCCTGAGGCACCCGTCATCACCAGCACCGAGACTGCTCCGACCGAGTCCGGTGACGAGGGCTCCACTTCGGAGGGCTCCTCTATCGAGCCGGGAGACAAACCCGGCGATCCACCATCGTTCAAGCTGACTCCACACCGCGGCGGGGTGACATTCGGCCGTGGCGCAATTGCTTCCGGCCAGGGTGCGATGCTCCTCTCGGAACTTCGGCGGCGGTAGCGGGTGGACATATTGATCAGCGTCGCCGGCCTCATCGGGTTCGTGGCGCTTACCGCAGGTACCGCATTGTTCGTGGCAGCCGAATTCTCTCTGACAGCGCTCGAGAAGAGCACAGTCGACTCGTCGGTGAGCACCGTCGGAGATGCGCGCTCACGCCAGGTCCAACGTGCACACCGAACGCTGTCGTTCCAGCTCTCCGGGGCCCAGCTGGGCATAACCATCACCACACTCATCACCGGCTATCTCGCTGAACCCGTCCTCGCCGGCTTCTTCGTCCCGGTTTTGACTGCGCTCGGCGCATCCACTTCCGTTGCATCCGCTGTGTCGTTGGCCGCGGCGCTGATCATCGCGACGTCGTTTTCGATGATCTTCGGTGAACTGGTCCCGAAAAACATCGCAATCGCGATGCCGATGGGGACCGCGAGGGCGACAGCAGGCGCAATGTCCGGGTTCTCGATGGTATTTCGCTGGGCGATCAACGGACTCAACGGCTCTGCCAACTGGTTGGTGCGCAGACTCGGACTCGAACCTGCCGAAGAATTACGCTCGGCGAGATCAGCGAGTGAGCTGGGATCGCTCGTGCGCACGTCTGCGCGGCAAGGATCCTTGGATGAGGGCACGGCCAGACTCGTCGGCCGATCATTGAAGTTCGGCGAGCGATCCGCGGAGGAATTGATGACACCCCGGGTCAAAGTCGAGTCACTGTCGGTGTCCGACTCGGTATCCGACCTCATTGAAACGGCAGCTAGAACTGGCTTTTCGCGTTTCCCGGTCGTCGACGGAGACCTCGACAACACTGTCGGTGTCGTACACATCAAACATGCTTTCACCGTGCCGATAGGCAAGCGTGCCGGGACTCGTCTGGACTCTCTGGCGCAGGATGTGCCGGTCGTGCCGTCCAGTCTCGACGGGGATTCGGTGATGGAGCGCGTTCGGTCGGACGGCATGCAAGTTGCCCTTGTAGTCGATGAATACGGTGGCACGGCGGGTTTGGTGACCATGGAAGACCTGATCGAGGAGATCATCGGCGACGTCCGGGACGAGCATGACGAGCCGGAGATCGACGTCCAGCGGTTCGGTGACAGTTGGCTGTGCTCGGGACTGCTTCGAATCGACGAAGTGGCAGCCGCGACCGGGTATCGGGCGCCGGAAGGCGAGTACGACACCATCGGCGGACTTGTATTGACCGAACTGGGACGTATTCCTGTCGAAGGTGACCGCGTGATCATGCCCGATCCACCCGAGGAAGACCCTGCCGATACGCACGGTGGGTGGGCGGGCCGAGTCACCAGAATGGATGGCAGACGAATCGATCGAGTGATGTTGCAACCGGTCGGCCCCGACGTAATTGAGCAGATTCGATCGGAGGAGCGGACTCGTGGGTGACTACCTCTCCGTACTTCTCGCCGTCCTCCTCCTCGGCGGCAATGCGTTTTTCGTGGGCGCCGAGTTCTCACTGATTTCGGCGCGCCGCGACCGACTGGAATCCTTGCTGGCGCAAGGAAAAAAGAAGGCAAGGTCGGTAATCGAGGCCAGTCAGAATCTGTCCCTCATGCTTGCTGCTGCACAGCTGGGAATCACGATCTGTTCCATCCTCCTTGGCCGTGTCGGCGAACCGGCCGTGGCACACCTGATCGAGAAGCCACTCGATCTCGTCGGAATCCCGGACAGCCTGCTGCACCCGATCGCCTTCGCCATTGCACTGGCGTTGGTCGTGGTGTTGCACATCCTTATCGGCGAAATGGTCCCGAAGAACATCGCGATCGCGGGCCCGGAGAAGACGGCGATGCTGCTCGTTCCGATCCATCTGATGTTCATCAAGCTCGCCAAACCGCTGATTTCGTTTTACAACATGTGTGCCAATCTCACCTTGCGTGCACTGCGCATCGAGCCCAAAGACGAGTTGGATTCGTCGGTGTCCGCCGTCGAGCTCTCGCAGATGATCGGTGAGTCACGATCGGAAGGTCTCATCGACGAGGATGAGCACCGGCGCCTCACCCAGGCGCTGGACATCTCCGGGCGCACGGTGGCGGAAGTGCTCATTCCATCCGCCAAGGTCCGCAGCGTACGGCTCTCCGGCCTCGAACCCGGCTCGGGTCCCACGCTCGGCTCCGTCGAGGAGGCAGTGATCGCCACAGGCTTCTCGCGATACCCGGTGCAAGCCGAGGATGGATCGATGGTCGGATATCTCCATCTGAAGGACGTTCTGAGCTACATGCTCGACGATGCTGCTGGTCCGGAGACGGTCATACCGCGTTCCGAGGTTCGAAGACTGCCGGTCGTCACCTCCGAGACAATGCTGGACGACGCGTTGACTCGACTTCGGCGTGCCAGCAGTCACCTGGGCGCGGTGAGCGATTCGTCAGGCACGACGATTGGGATCGTGGCACTGGAAGACTTGGTAGAGGAGTTCGTCGGAACAGTCCGTGACGGCACGCACCGCATCGCAGGGCCGTCACCGGGACAGTCTTCGCCGGCACGTTCCGGTGGCGAGAACTGAAAGATGACGAGCCTCGACCGATGATGCAGACCTCAGCAACCGAGAAGTCGGTGACGTTGACGGAGCCGGAGTGGACGAGCAGACGTGCGGACCACTCGGCTCGGGTCAACCGCTTGATCGGCGCCTATCTGCACGATCGGGCACAGGGCATCTCACACCCAGTACTCGATTTCTTGTTCACCTACTACAGCTACAAACCCGGCCACCTGAAGCGTTGGAACCCAGGTTTCGAGGTAGTCCTGACCGGCGAAGCCGCTCAGGACTACGCTGCGTTCGCGTCCTACGAATCCGTCGCCGAACCGGACTTCGGGTATCGGGTACGGCGCTCTCTGATCGAGCAGCGTCGTTCGGCCATCGTGTTCACCCGGGACCTCCTCGAGGCGACCATGACACGCCAACCCAATCTGGGTTGTTTCGGGCTCCATGAGTGGGCGATGGTCTATCGGGGCGGACAGCCTGCCTTGCGACACGGGTCGGTGCCGCTTCGGCTCGGCCATGACGGCACTGATGCAGTGGTCGAGTCGATGAAGATTCGCTGCACGCATTACGACGCGTTCAGGTTCTTCACCCCGGACGCCGCCCCCAAGAATTTTCTCGATCTGTCCCCGGCAAGTAGGACCGAACGAGAGCAACCTGGTTGTGTGCACGCGAGCATGGATCTGTACAAGTGGAGCTACAAACTCTCACCGTTGATCGACTCGAAACTTGTGCTCGACTGTTTCGAGCTTGCGCTCGATGCTCGAACGATCGATATGCGCGCCAGTCCGTACGACCTCTCCGCCTACAGCCTCTCGCCTATCGCGATCGAAACACCGTCCGGTCGGGCAGAGTATGTGCGCGCGCAAACCGACCTGTCGGCCAGGGCTGCCCCTCTCCGTTCGGAGCTGGCGATGCGATGCGAGAATCTACTGGTGAGCGGCGGGTACGGCGTCCGACATACTGCCGAGTAACATTGAAGCCGATGTCGTTTTACCGCCCTTCTGGGCGCCCAGACCGGAAAGAGTGAGGGATTCATGACTGAGCGAGTTCGTGTCGGTGGTCTTCAAGTCGCCAAGGTTCTGTACGACTTCGTACAGAACGAGGCACTTCCGGGTACAGGTGTGCAATCGGAGGCGTTCTGGTCGGGTGCCGAAGCGGTAATCACCGATCTCTCCCCCAAGAACAAGGCGCTCTTGGCCGTTCGCGAAGAGATTCAGGGCAAGGTCGACGCCTGGCACGGTGAGCATGCCGGAATCGACTACGACCGTGCGGCGTACAAGTCGTTCCTGAAGGAAATCGGCTACCTCGTCGACGAACCCGCCGACTTCGACGTCGCCACCACAGGCGTCGACACTGAAATCACGTCGACGGCCGGACCGCAGCTCGTCGTTCCCGTTCTCAACGCACGTTTCGCGATCAATGCATCGAATGCCCGCTGGGGCTCGTTGTACGACGCGTTGTACGGCACGGATGCCATCCCCGAAACGGACGGCGCCGAGAAGGGCAGCTCCTACAACAAGGTTCGCGGCGACAAGGTCATCGCCTTCGCTCGCGATTTCCTCGACGAGGCAGCCCCATTGGCGTTTGGATCACATGTCGGATCGACCGCATATGTCGTCGACGCGGTTTCGCTGACAGTCACCCTCGCCGACGGAACCACCACCGGCCTCAAAGATCCGGCGCAGCTGCTCGGATACCATGGGACGCCGGATGCACCCACAGCAATTCTGTTCGTGCACAACGGCTTGCATTTCGAGATTCAGATCGATTCGAACAGCCCGATCGGCGCCACCGACACGGCGGGTGTGAAAGACGTGCTGCTCGAATCGGCAGTAACGACCATCATGGACTTCGAGGACTCGGTCGCGGCTGTGGACGCCGACGACAAGGTTCTCGGCTACCGCAACTGGCTCGGATTGATGAGGGGCGATCTCGCTGAGAACGTTTCCAAGGGCGGGAAGACGTTCACTCGCGTTCTCAACGCTGATCGCACGTACACCGGAGTCGACGGGTCACCTGTCACACTCCACGGACGCTCACTGTTGTTCGTCCGCAACGTCGGACATCTGATGACCTCGGATGCCATTCTCGACGCCGACGGCAACGAAGTTCCCGAGGGCATCCTCGATGCGCTGTTCACCTCGCTCACCGGAATGCACTCGTTGACTGCGGACAATCTCCTCTCGAACAGCCGAACCGGTTCGCTGTACATAGTCAAGCCGAAGATGCACGGACCCGATGAGGTTGCGTTCACAGCGGAACTCTTCGGTCGCGTCGAGCAGGTGCTCGGATTGCCGGAGAACACGCTCAAGGTGGGCATCATGGACGAAGAGCGTCGAACCACGGTCAACTTGAAGGCCTCGATCCTGGCAGCGAAGGAGCGGGTGGTCTTCATCAACACCGGCTTCCTCGACCGCACCGGCGACGAGATCCATACCTCGATGGAGGCCGGCGCAATGGTCCCCAAGGGCGAGATGAAGGCCCAGAAGTGGATCTCGGCGTACGAGGACTTCAACGTCGATACCGGCCTTGCGGCGGGAATGAAGGGTAAGGCGCAGATCGGCAAGGGCATGTGGGCGATGCCCGATCTCATGCACGACATGCTCGAGCAGAAGATCAACCACCCGAAGGCCGGCGCCAACACAGCATGGGTGCCTTCTCCCACCGCGGCCACTTTGCACGCGTTGCATTACCACAAGGTCGACGTCTTCGCCCGCCAGCTCGAATTGGCAAAGGCCAAGCGCGCGACCGTCGACGAGATCCTCGAGATTCCGCTTGCCCCCGCCACCGACTGGAGCGACGAGCAGAAGCAGAAGGAAATCGACAACAGTGCACAGTCGATTCTCGGCTACGTCGTACGGTGGATCGATCACGGTGTCGGTTGCTCCAAGGTGCCCGACATCAACGACATTGCATTGATGGAAGATCGCGCGACGCTGAGGATTTCGAGCCAATTCATCGCGAACTGGTTGCGCCACGGCATCGTCACCGAGGATCAGGTCCGTGCGAGCCTCGAACGCATGGCCCCCATCGTCGATCGCCAGAATGCGTCCGACCCGACGTACAAGAACCTGGCTCCGGACTTCGATACGAATATCGCGTTCCAGGCCGCCAGCGAGCTGATCTTCCAAGGGGCCAAGCAGCCGAGCGGATACACCGAGCCGATTCTGCATCGACGTAGACGCGAGTACAAGGCCGCGGGCAACTGACGGTCTCGTAACCCTTCGCACGTGGGTGAACATCGCAACTCCGGTGGAATACGGAGTATCAGCAAAGGCCCATTGTTCACGGTGGGCGCCATCATCGTGGTGGTGCTCGCCGTGTTCGGGTGGTTCGAATTGCGTGATCGGATAGCCGATCAGGGTGCGGCGGCGGCGGAGACCTGCGTCGAAGGTGCCGAGACTTTGTCGGTCACGGTGGATCCCGATATTGCCTCGCAAGTTACCGACCTCGCGACACGATTCGCGGCTACCGGGCCCGTCGTTCGCGACCACTGCATTTCCGTCACGGTGGAGGTGGCGGATTCGACTGCCATCGCCGGCGCACTGGCAGCAGGCGAGCCGAGCTGGGATGCCTCGGCTCTCGGACCGATCCCTGCGCTGTGGATACCACGTTCTTCCAACTCGATTACCGCGCTTCCTGCTGGAACCGTCGACGGGACGCCGAAAACGATTGCGAGCACCCCTGTTGTGCTCGCGAGTCCTCCTCAGTTGACTGCGGCACTGGACGCGAAGGGTGTCGGTTGGGCCGATCTCCCCGCGCTGCAGAGCAATCCGGAGTCGTTGCTCGGTCTCTCTCTTCCAGGATGGGGTGGGCTTCGGATGCAACTCCCCGTCGGACCGGACTCCGATGCGACGACAGCCGTTCTCGCTGCCGTCGCATCGTCGGCAACGACTTCGTCCGACGTGCCGATGACAACACTGGAGCTACCCCTGACGTCGCCGACGCGGTCTGCGTTGGCCGCTCTCGCGACCACAGACCGCGGAGTTGCGGCGGTGGTACCCGATTCGACGGATATGACGTTGTCCAGGTTGGCAGGAGGGCTATCACCTGATGCCGGCATCCATTCGGTTCCGGTGACCGAACAACAACTCGGAACGTCCGGTCAGCGTGAACTGACGGGTTATGCACCACCCGGTTCGACGGTGTCGATCGACTATCCGTCGGTCATCATGTCGGGGTCGTGGGTGAACGAGACGCTCAGGCGTGCCGGCGCCCAGTTCGTCGAGTTCATCTTGCAAGCGGAGAACTCGAAGATCTTCACCGACGCGGGATACGACCCCCCTGGATCGTCATCTCTCGGCGCCCCAACCGGACCCGACGTCCGCGCAGCATTACTCGACGCTGTGAACAATCCTGCAACAGAGCGTCGCTCGACAGTTGTCGTGGATGTATCGACATCGATGGACACCGAAGAAGGCGGTCGATCGCGTCTGCAGAACGTCGCATCTGCACTCACCGCACAGTTCGACGCAGTCATCGATTCGACCGAACTGGGTTTGTGGTCCGACAGCAAGGATCTGGACGAAGATCGTCCGTATCGGATATTGGTTCCCACCGGTATGGTGTCCGAACAGCTTCCTGCCGGTAGCAGACGGCAAGCGCTCATTGCTGCGGTACAGAGCCTGAAACCCGAGAACGTAGCCTCGACCTACCCGTCGGTGACCGCGGCATACCGTGTGGCACTCGAAGGTTTCGTCCCGGGACGACCGAACAGCATCGTCCTCGTCACCGACGGCCCGGCGGAGTCGTCCGAGAGTGCGTTGGCCGATATCACCAAGCTTGTCGATCCGGTCCGACCTGTAGCGGTCGATGTCGTATCGATCGGAACCAATGCCGATACTGTGGCCTTGGAGGCGGTGTCCACGGTTACCGGCGGCACGTTCACCTCTGTTTCGTCGTCGTCGGACGGATCCGACCTAGCTGCACTTCTCGGAAAGTTCTTGTACTGAAACATGACTCGACTTATTGCACTCGGCATCTTCCTCGCGTTGGTATGCCTGGTGATTCATCTCCGTTTCGTACGCGGGACCCGACTCACCCGACCCTATTCTTTGGTCGCAGATGCCGTTCTCGCAATCATGTGGGTTCTGGCCCTCGTGGGTATCGGTTCGGGCGAGTTGTTCGATCCGAGTTGGGCTCGCTTGCCGGGATTCCTAGGACTCACCTGGCTTGCCGTGATTCTGTATCTCGTTCTGGGCACCCCGCTCGTCGGGGTTGTCACTCTCGGGATCCGGATCGTGTCATCGCTGCGCGGACGCGAGTCCGTTGCTATCCGGTTTCGGGTGAACAGACTTGGTTCTGCACTGGTTGCCGCCGCGTCCGTCGTCGCAGTCGCATATGGAGTATTCGAAGCAAGCGAACCTCGGATAACGAATACGACGGTTGCCCTCGAGCGACTTCCGACAGAATTCGACGGGCTGCGAGTCGCGTTGGTGTCCGATCTTCATGTCGGACCGGCCCGCGGGGAATCCTTCGTGCACAAGGTCGTCGACGATATCAATGCGCAGGGCCCGGACCTCATCTTGCTGGACGGTGATCTCATCGATGGGACCGTCGATCTCGTCGGCTCCGATCTGAACCCACTACGCGAGTTGTCGGCACCACTGGGCGTCTTCGGAGTCAGTGGCAACCATGAGTTCTACGCCGACGACGGTGGCAAGTGGCTCGACTTGTGGTCGACTCTAGGGATCACCGTTCTGCGAAACGATCGGGAGGAAGTGACGCGAAACGGCGTAAACATCGACATCGCCGGAATCAACGACGCGACAGCACCCGCGCCTTACGAACCCGATCTGAGCGCTGCCCTCGAAGGGCGTGAGTCCGATCGATTCGTCCTTCTCCTGGCCCATCAACCCAAGCAGGCGCACGAGGCTTCCGAAATGGGAGTGGACATGCAAGTGTCCGGACACACCCATGCGGGTCAGATTTGGCCGCTGCGCTATCTGGTGCCGCTACAGCAGCCGAGCGTCGAGGGACTGGACCGGATCGGCGGCACGACCCTGTTCACCACGCGTGGGGCCGGAGCGTGGGGTCCTCCTGTACGAGTTGCAGCTCCGCCCGAAATCTCGATGCTGCAACTCGCCGGAGCATAGTTTCAGGCGAAGGCCTCGATCGGCGGGCAAGAGCACACCAGGTTTCGATCTCCGTGTGCCCCATCGATTCTTCGCACTGACGGCCAGACCTTCGCCCTTCCGTTCACTGCGTCGGGGAACACTGCCTCAGCCCTCGAATACGGGTGATTCCATTCACCTACGAGGCTTTTCGCAGTGTGCGGCGCACCGCGAAGTGGGTTGTCTTCCACTGGCCACTCCCCTGCATCGACTCGATCGATCTCAGCGCGGATCGCGATCATCGCATCACAGAAGGCGTCGATCTCGTCCAAATTTTCACTCTCGGTCGGCTCGACCATCAAAGTGCCTGCGACGGGGAAGCTCATCGTCGGCGCATGGAAGCCATAGTCGGCAAGACGCTTGGCAACATCGTCGACCGTGACGCCCGTAGCTTTGGTCAACCCTCGAAGATCGAGGATGCACTCGTGCGCGACCATCCCATTGTCACCGGTGTAGAGAACCGGAAAGTGCTCGTCCAGACGCCGGGCAATGTAGTTTGCCGATGCGATGGCGGTGAGCGTCGCGCGACGCAGCCCCACCGCCCCCATCATGCGGATGTACGCCCAGGTGATGGTGAGGATCGACGCGCTGCCGAACGGCGCGCCCGATACCGCGGGGCCGCCCCCGAGATCGGCTCGTAGGGGGTGCCCGGGAAGGTATGGCTGCAGGTGACTGCGTACTCCGATCGGACCGACACCAGGGCCGCCGCCACCGTGCGGAATGCAGAACGTCTTGTGCAGATTCAGATGGCTTACGTCACCACCGAAACGGCCCGGGCGGGCAAGGCCGACAAGAGCATTCAAGTTTGCCCCGTCCACGTACACCTGACCGCCGGCGTCGTGTACGAGTGCACAGATGTCGTCGATCTCGTGTTCGTAGACGCCGTGGGTGGACGGATAGGTGATCATGATCGCAGCCAACGAACCGGAATGCTGATCGATTTTGGCCCGCAGGTCGTCGACGTCGACGTCGCCGTTGCTGCGGCAGGCCACCACGACGACCTTCATGCCGACCATGACGGCCGAGGCAGCGTTCGTACCGTGTGCGCTCGACGGAATCAAGCAGACGTCACGGTGGCTGTCCCCCCGCCCGAGGTGATAGTTACGGATCGCGAGCAATCCTGCATACTCCCCTTGGCTTCCCGCGTTGGGCTGCAGACTCACGGCGTCGTAACCGGTGATGTCGACCAACCATTTCTCGACATCGGCTATGACAGAACGGATTCCTACCGTGTCATCATCGGGAGCGAAGGGGTGCAACCGTGCGAATTGTGGCCAGGTGATCGACTCCATTTCCGCGGTTGCATTAAGTTTCATCGTGCACGAGCCGAGGGGAATCATGCTTCTGTCGAGCGCAATGTCTTTGTCCGAGAGCATCCGCAGGTAGCGGAGCATCGAGGTCTCGGATCGATGGCGCGTGAACGCCGGGTGGGTCAAGAACTCCGAAGTTCGCACGAGGTTCGTTGGAATGGACTCGACCGACTCGGAAACGGAATCACCCGCGTCGAAGGCACTCAGAACGACGTCGACATGGGCTGTGGTGGTGGCCTCGTCGCAGGACACTCCGACTCGGTCGGCATCGACGAATCGGAGATTGATACCGGCGGTCTTGGCCGCATCGACTATGCCCTGCGCGCGTCCCGGAACGATCGCCGTGACCGTGTCGAAAAAAAGGTTCGAAACCAGTTGCACGCCAGAATTCGAAAGACCGTCGGCAAGCCGTCGTGCGTGCGAATTTACTTGGCGCGCAATCGCTCGCAGTCCGTCGCTTCCGTGATAGCTGGCGTACATTGCCGCCACTATCGCCAGCAGAACCTGAGCGGTGCAGATGTTCGAGGTCGCCTTCTCGCGACGGATGTGCTGTTCCCTGGTCTGCAGGGCAAGCCGGTAGGCGAGGTCTCCGTCCGCGTCGACGGACACACCGACCAGACGGCCTGGAAGCTGCCTCGAATGTTGCGAATGCACTGCGAGATAACCGGCATGTGGACCGCCGTAACCCATGGGAACACCGAAACGCTGAGTAGTGCCGAAACAGACGTCCGCACCCGCTTCACCGGGAGGGGTGAGGAGAGTCAGCGCCAACAGGTCTGCACCGATCGCAACGAGCGCACCTGCTTCGTGCGCTCGCGTGATCGTGTCCGCGTGGTCGACCAACGCACCCGAGGCGCCGGGCGTCTGCGCAAGCACACCGAAGAAGTCACCCTCGGGAAGGCCCTTGGCCAGATCAGTCGGTACCAATTCGATGCCCAGCGGCTCAGCCCTGGTTTGGAGGATCGCACGAGTCTGCGGGAACACATCGATGTCCACGAGGAAACGCGACGACGTCGACTTGCGATTCGCCCGGCGAAGAAGCGTCATGGCCTCAGCAGCCGCAGTGGACTCGTCGAGCATAGACGCGTTGGCCACTTCCATTCCGGTCAGATCGGACACCATCGTTTGAAAGTTGAGCAGCGCCTCCAAGCGACCTTGGCTTATCTCCGGCTGGTAGGGCGTGTAAGCGGTGTACCACGCTGGGTTTTCGAGTATTCCGCGAGTCAACACCGGAGGTGTGAGTGTGTCGTAGTAGCCGAGACCGATCATCGACGTCGCCACTGTGTTGTGCGAGGCAAGGGCGGCCAACTCGGCGAGGGCTTGATGTTCGCCCACCGGCTCCGGGAGAGTTTCGAGACCGTCACTGATACCTGACGACGACGCAGGATCGAGAATTGACTTCGGCACTGCGCGGGTCGCCAGTTCGTCCAACGATGCGACGCCGACAACGTGAAGTATTCGTTCGAGTTCGTTGCTGTCCGGGCCAATGTGTCGGTCGGCGAACAATGCCTTCACCGATTGCGGATCTGCTGTGCTAGAAGAACTTTCGGTCACGGGGGCGCTCCAAGGTGTGCGTACGACAGGGCCGGATCCTCCCCCTCTGTCGCGTGCTCACCGAAACGAGCGCCTGAGAGATTCAGCCGATCCGGACTCGAGGAGCTGTCCGAACGTCTTTTCACCTTGGGCGGATGGGTGCTCCCATCACTTTCCAGAGACGTCGAAGCTCACACGGTCCGTGTGCCTGAGAGATTGACGGGGAGGTATTGCTCCTTCGGCGTCCGAGACTGGCTGCCCCGGAACTCTCCCGCGCAAGCGCGACGCTCGAAGTCTATCCTGTCTTGCAGCTGGCCCGAGTCTTGCGGCGGGAGGCGAGCTCATCCTCGGGACTCGTCTCGGACTCTCCGCCGTCCGCACGCTCGGCCGGGAAGTCGGCAATAAGACCGGTCAGCTCGCGCATCGCTCCGTTGACGGCGATACCGAATACCCCTTGGCCGCCCTGCAGTAAATCGACTACTTCCTCCGCGGACGTGCACTCGTACACAGTGGTGCCGTCGGAGAACAGGGTGATGTTTGCCAAATCTCCGACGCCGCGCTTGCGAAGGTGATCAACCGCTACTCGTATGTTCTGCAGAGAAATTCCAGTGTCGAGTAAACGCTTGACGATCTTCAGAACCAGCATGTCCTTGAAGGAGTAAAGGCGTTGACTACCGGAACCAGCTGCACTGCGAATGGACGGAACTACGAGCCCCGTACGAGCCCAGTAGTCGAGTTGGCGGTAGGTGATTCCCGCTATCTGACATGCACTCGGAACTCGATAGCCCACCAGTTCGTCCGGAACGGAATCATCCGGGAACAGCCCCGGCTGAAAGTCGGGCACGAAGGGCGTCACTGTGGCGTCTGCCGCAGGCTGCGTCGGCAGATCTGCATTCGAGGTATCCATCGATTCAGCATCGTCCGGCACAATGCTCGATGAACCGTGGTGGCGTCCCTGCGGCTGATCTTCCACTTACTTGCTCCCTCTTCGGATGTCTCGACGCTGCTGCTCGGACCATGACGACGATAGAGGTCCGACCGGGAGACTATCCCGGTGTACTTCTGCGTGAAATCCACTCCGCTTACCCGGCAAGACTACGCCCCGGCGCGAACCAACGACACACGATCGTCGACTTCTGTGCTTCACAAGGGGAACGCTAGGGGGCCGAGGAGGGACAATCAACGCAACGCGCCGTAAACCTGAACCTAAAGTTGAGGTTGAGACTCTTCCGTTACCGAATTGAGGGCTTCAGCCGTCCGTGGCCTTGAAATCATCCGGTGAAACCGATTCCAGAAACTCCTTGAACTTCTCGACTTCGTCCTCGCGCTCATTAGGCATCAGGAGTCCTGCTTCGGAAAGGACAGGCTCCTCGGCAAATATAGGGACGCCCGCCCGCAACGCGATTGCGATGGAGTCCGATGGACGGGCAGAAACTCGGATATCCTTGTCGAAGACCAGATCCGCATAGAACGTGCCCTCCTGAAGGTCCACGATGCGAACTTCCTTCAAAGTGTGTCCCAAAGCGCCGATCAAGTCCTTGATCAAGTCGTGCGTCAGGGGTCTGCCCGGTTGCACACCCTGCTGCTCGAGCACAATGGCCGCCGCTTCGGTCTGCCCGATCCAGATGGGCAGGTATCGCTCTCCATCGGCTTCACGCAGAAGCAGAACGGGCTGATTCTGAGGCTGCTCGACACGAATACCGACAACACGCATCTCACTCATTGCCTCTGCCTCCCATATGCGTTGAAAATCGGGCCGCAGGTCAGGGTCCGCCCACTGCAGCCGAGTCTATTGGAATCGACCGGCCATGCGGAGGGTGGCCTAGGTAGGAGCACGAAACGAGGCGAACGCTCAGCGATCGAGCGCACCGCGCACCGCGGCCTTGACCAGACAAGTGTGCAGCGTCAAGGACAGCGCAGCCAGCTCTCTGATCATTTCTTCGGCTCGGTCCCGCGCTCCCGCATCTCGGCCCTTCGCAACTGGTCCGGCGATTTGCGCTACCAAACCGGCTTCCCGATCAGCAGCCAATTTGAAAGCTCGTAGGTGCCGAACCTCGAGACCGAACTGCAACATCGCTTTCGCAGTCCGCGCAAGGGTTATCGAGCCCTCATCGTAGAAGCCGGCCTGACCCGGCGTCAGTAGGCCGCCGCGAATGAGCTCGGTCACGAAAGTCTCGTCGACACCCGCTCGTTCCATGAGGTCGGCCTTGCTGACTCTGACCTCACGATCGGCGAGAAACTCTTCAGGCGACACTTCACCGGGAGCAATACTGAGGCCGCGGGGTCTGCGAGGCGCATCCTCTGCACGCTCGACGCGTGCAACACCACTGTCGATGGCTTCGAGCTGCTCTTTGATCACCTTCAGCGGAAGGTATTGATCTCGCTGCGCCGTCAATACGTATCTCAACCGCTCGCAATCGGCGATGGAGAAACGGCGGTATCCGGACGCTGTGCGCTCGGGCGAAATCAACCCTTCCGCTTCGAGGAATCGAATCTTGGAAATCGTGACGTCAGGAAAGTCGGGCCGAAGTCGATCGAGGACGGAGCCAATCGACATCCCCCCGGGAGACTGCTGCCCGACGGCGGTCACTGGCTGCCCGCACCCGCAGACGATTCGCCGACCTGGGATCCGGCGCCGCCGCGTGGACCTGTCAGGAATACCAGGCGGAACTTGCCGATCTGGACCTCGTCACCGTTGGTGAGCACAGCCGAGTCGACAGGCTCGCGGTTGACATAGGTTCCGTTGAGGCTTCCGACGTCGACCACCTGAAACTCGTTCTCGTCCTGACGGAACTCGGCATGACGCCGGCTCACAGTGACATCGTCCAAGAAAATGTCACTGTCCGGATGACGGCCGGCAGAAGTCGTCGGCTGGTCCAGTAGGAATCGAGACCCTGCATTAGGTCCCCTCTTCACGACGAGAAGAGCAGATCCGACGGGAAGGCCTTCCACGCCCGACACCGGGGCCTCCGAGGTCTGGCTCGTCGCCGAGTTATCCAGCTCCTGCAAGAAATCCGCACGAAAAACCGAAGTGGTTTCCGCTGGCGACTCTCCGTAGATGCCGTCGTTGTCGTTCTCGCTCACCGTTTCTCCTTCTCAGTCCTCTGCACCCTGGCGACTAACACCACGGTCGACGCAAAATAGTTTGCTTGTTCTGTGTTCCTACGGACCTGAGCCCCGACACGACAACTGCACAACAACGACCGTACCTTGCGGACGGGCATGGGTGTAGACGGTTGCTTCAGCTCGCGTCCGCTAATTACTCGGTCGTAATAGCAGCATATCCGTCCGCATCGAGCATCTCTGACACTGCGGCGTCCAAGACCTCTACCGAGGAGACCTCCAGCTCGACCAACCACCCGTCGGTGTAGGGTCCCGAATTCACCTTTTCCGGATCGGCCTCCAGAACTTCGTTGACGGCAATAACTTTGGCGGTCAGTGGTGCGAACACGTCAGAAACACTTTTGGTCGATTCGACCTCGCCCATGGAGGAGCCGGCGGTGACGTCGTCGCCGACAGAAGGCAGCTGAACGAACACGACATCACCCAATTGCGCCTGTGCATAGTCGGTGATACCAACTCGGACGCTGGATGGGCCTAGTCGCTGTACCCACTCGTGTTCAGGTGTGTAAAACAAATCGGCAGGCAGCTCGATCTCGCTCAACTCGGCAGTCCTTTCGTCTGAGCTCACCGGACGGTGATGCTGGGTTTTGCTCGATGAGCGTATTGACGTGATCATGGGTCCCGCAAGGCGGACACGGTGACCTGCTCCGATTGTGAAATCCGGCATTGACCTCCATTCCTGGCTACCGTATCGACCACACCGCCAGGAATATCCAATGCTGCGGCCAACGTCGCCGGATCGCCGACTGCGGTGTAGACGAACGGTGCACTTACCCTCTGCCCGTCCACGACGACCGCCCCTGCACTTCCCGCAATCCACGAGTCCAATCCGATACGCACTCCATCGTTGTCACTGCCGGCGATCTGCACCGTCTCCGCGCCTGCCGCTCGCAGCTCCTGCAACGCATCCACGAGGACCTCCGAACCGACGCCGTTGCGGGGGTCTTCCACAGTCATCACGATGCCTGGGCCCGTCGCGGGAACGGTCCCAACGAGTACCGACAAGGCGTCGAGACGCTCGCGCGCTTCGGTGAGCGCGGCACCGGAGCCGCCGTCCTCCTGCTGCAGTGTTGCCAGCGTGTCCTGTAGCGAGGTGATGTCTTCACGCAGCGCGGCTTCTCTACGACCCAGATTGTCCAGGAGGACGAGAAGATCGCCAGGGCGCGCGCTGTCGAGTGAATTCTCACTGTCGTTCACGCGAACCTGCGCGGCCAAGCCGATCCCGAGGGCGATCATCAAAACGATCGTCAGCGAACCGAACACGATCGTCCTGCGTCGGCGCCGATCACCGTGGAACTCGTGCCTTCCCTCTCGTGCCACTGCGGTCAGGCTCCGAACAGTCGACGGCGCAAGGCTGCGGCATTTCCGAAGATCCGGATGCCTAGAACTACGACTATGGCCGTCGACAGCTGTGTACCCACTCCGAGCTGATCTCCCAGCCACACAATGAGTGCTGCGACGAGCACGTTGAAGACGAACGAGACGACGAAGACCTTGGAATCGAAGATTTCGTCCAGATACGCTCTGAGGCCGCCGAAGACCGCATCGAGCGCAGCGACCACGGCGATCGGTAGATACGGCGCGACTGCACCGGGAATCTGCGGGCCGGACACGGTTCCGATCAGTACCCCGATCCCGAGAGCCAGGAATGCCAGCAGAACCAACCCGCCGCCGCGCCTGTTCAGAGCATGTGTGGCACGGTCGTCGGACATAGAGTTTGCCCCTACCCCTTCGTTGCGTTCCTGTGTCACCTTCCGCCTTCCTGCTGTGTACGCGGGGCAGTCCTGACCGCGGCTGCGGGCAGTTCGAGTGAATCCTCGGACCGCACTTCGAAGCCGACATCGTAGAGCTGAGTGAGCGCTGACATTCTCAGGTGGGCATCACTAACCGCAAATCGAACCTGCAGTTGGTCGGGCGACCCGATCGCGTCGATCGTGTACGGGGAGAAGACTGGATGATTGTCTACGAGCATGGCCCCGCCCGCCTGCCTGATCGTCACGTTCGGGCCGATTCGGATACCGTCGACTGCAATCGCCTCGGCACCACTCGCCCACAATGAATTCACGACCACTTGGAGATCTCGGTCCAGTACGGTGGCCGCAGAGTTTCCACGTTTCTTCTGCGAAACATCGGACAGGTTTGCCGAGGCAGGCGGCTCGGTGACCACGACGGCGATGCCTGCACCGGACGAAATCTCGGCACCCGCCGCAGACTCGATGTTCCTCAGTGAACTCAGAATCGATGCGCCGTCATTGTCGCTCTGTAAGACGCTCGACCGGGCTGATTCGACCTCGCCGGCGAGAGTGGACCGAGTTCGTTCCATCGCGTCGGACCGGCTCTCTGCCTCGCGTACCGTCTCCACCAAGTCGTGCGCTTGACCGGACGCGTCCGACCTGAGGACGTCGACTCGAGATAGCGCCACACCGAAGACGCTGCCGATGAGAACTACGCCGACGATGGCGAGGACCACGTCTATCGGGGACCGAGTGGATTTCGACGACTTGGTCGCCGAGGCGGCTGCATACCCTGGATCGAGGTGTTCGCTCATCAACGACTTCAGCAGTGAAGGCGTCGGGTTGCGTATCGGTGGTTTACGCATCACGAAACACGTTGATTCTGGCTCCTCGGAATCGTCTTCGCCACGACCGATGCCTTGTAGGTGTAGAGCACTCCTGTCCAGGTATAGAGAGCCGTCCCCCAAATGATCAGCGAATATCCGATCGGTGTGAGCACATCCGCGACGACCGACTCTCCGGTGGCACCGAGCAGCACAGGAAGGGCGACCATGATCACGAAGGTTGCTGCTTTACCCAGATAAATCACCTCGGGTGGCGGTAGTCCGCGTCGGCGGTAGATCAGCAAAGTACCCGCAAGGACAACGTCGCGTCCGATCAGAATCGCCGCCACCCACCACGGAATGATCCCGCGGGCAACGAATGCAGCGAGAGCACTCACGACCGACAATCGGTCCACCAACGGGTCCAGAATTGCACCGAGTTGCGATGACTGATCGAGCGCCCGTGCAAGCTTTCCGTCCAGCCAGTCGGTTGCACCGCTGAGCAGCAGGACTGTCAGCGCCCATCCATCTGCTTCAGGAACGAGGAGCAGATAGAGAAATAGAGGGATCGCCAGCAACCGAAGTGTGCTGAGCACGTTCGGCACAGTGAGAACCCTGCTATTGAGATCGGCGTCGGAACACGGATCGCTCACCACCCACACCTCGATCCTTTGTCGTCGACGCCTTGATTGAGGCTGGATTGGTACCCACACGTGGGGCGAAAAGTCACCGCCACGCGAACACCGGTTGCTCGAAGTCTGCCACGCGAGTATGGCGCCGATGGAAGACGACTTCGCGGAACTGATGAACGACTGCACCCGTCGGCGCGTGTACCAGCGAATCTCGGAACGGCCATTGGATGACGGGCCGTTCGGATTCCGGGATCGCCACGAATCTCGGGTCTATATCGATCTCCGAGGCCTCGACCTCGTACACGATCTCGACCTCGACGACGTTCGGCACGACATGCTTCAACGTATCGCCAACCCACACGACGAACGGCGTGATCACATACCCGGATCGAGTGCCGTAATCGTCGAGCCGGCCAAGGACATCGTGTGGAGAAACATGCACGTTCAGCTCCTCGCCGAGTTCACGCAGACAAGCATCCTCAGCCGACTCCCCCGGGTCGATGCCACCTCCTGGCAAAGCGAATTGCCCTGGATGAGCGCGCAGACGCGAGGGACGCATGGTGAGAAGCATCCGTCGTCGGTACGGTTCACCACCGATGGCTATGGCCACAGCGGCCGCTCGCATGTCGCCAACCGCCATCCGCCGAGAATCGAATTCCGATAATGCGGACACGATCGACGAACGTTCCAACCGTTCGTCCGCGATCACGACGGAATCCATATCGGGACGGAATATTGTCCGCGAACGTTCCACAAGACTTCGCCGTCGGATCGAACACCGAAATCACCAGAATGGATGCCCAACGCCGCGACGACCTGCTGGTCGGAATCGGGCATCGACAACTCCTCGGTCGGTGTGCGGGACAGTTGATACATCCTACTCATCGTGCAACGCCGAGCTCTCGCACGAATACCGGGTCCACAACGACGCGATCGACCCGCCAACCAGTCCAAGGCCTGCGCCCACAACGATTCCGACTGCTATACCGGGCGCGCCGCCGACGGCGGCGCCGATAGTGATACCTACCCCGGCGCCCATACATATACCGACGCCAGGAAACGACTCACCGAGTCGTCGGGCTGATCGACTTGTGCTCATTGCCATATCCCACAATCTTTTTCGATCGCTCGACCGGTCACACTCTGTCTGCATCTTCGGCGGGAAGCCGCACTGTCGGCGGAACTTCGTGCACGGAAATCGCGTCCGAGCCGGTGTGCCCATCGACCGAAGGGGTCTCCGATTCGCCCGGCAGCACCGCGTCGAGCGCACGTGGTACCAGCCAATACAGCAACGCACCGAAAAGGACCAGGATGTTGCACCATTGCAAAATGGTTGCTGCATTGTCGTCGGCGATTACACGGTCGAGGGCTTGCATGTTCATCACCAGACCGTGGAGAAGTATCAGGACCCACAGCCTTCGGAACCGGAAATAAACCCACACCGCAGCTGCGCCCCAGAGGAATGCCCACACGAACCCGCCGAAGCCGAAGTACACGTAGAGCAAGCCTCGCATGGTGGCGGCGAGAACCACGATCCATCCGATCGGTAGTCGACCCGCAAGAAGGAGAACGGGCAACGCCGCTAGGAGTGGCTCCTCACGCAACCCGGTTGCCAACGCTGAAGCGACAGCCAGCCAGGGTGACTCCACGACCGCCGGCACCGAGAAGTCGAACCGCGCGATACCTAGCTGGCCGAGCACCAACACGACCGCTGATGCACCTGCGATGGCCGCGCACCATGCGATGGCCGCATCGAGTGCAGTTCCATGGCGCTCGGGCAACACAGTGGCGAGAGTGCGTCGACGCAAGACGAGAGTCAGCCCGATCGCTATGAATCCCAACGACATCTGGACCGCCAGCGCAATGAGGTCGGCAAGTTGATCCGACACGCTCAGCACTGGGGCAGGCGCGTTGGGCTCCTGCATTCTCCACAGCGCACCGAGAATGCTGACCGAGTACAGCAAAAGCCAACCGGTCACCATGCCGAGAACGAACAGGACGCTGACGATCGACGCCGGGAACATCGATTGGTTCGGGCGCGACCACACGCTGCTGTTGCCCACCATCTCCGACCACCCGACCTCGAACGCCCATCCGAACGCGACCTGTCTACCACGAGTTCGAGATCGACGGGGACTTCGAACTGGGCGCGACGATGACCAGAGCGTCCTTCCGAGGTATAGGCGGATATCGGACGAATACTTGACTTGTTCAAGAAATGAGAGTCGTATCACAGGGGTGACCTCGAGGCCCAACTACCGGGAGATGTTGCGCGATGCAGCACTTCGTGTCACGCGCCCTCGCATCGAGGTTCTCGACGCGGTGCACACGTACCCGCACTCGGACACCGAGTCCATCTATGCCGTAGTTCGCGCTGAACTGCCGGTCGTCTCCAGGCAAGCCGTCTACGACGTGCTCAGCGCCTTGACTGCCGCACAGCTCGTGCGCCGCATCCAACCCGCCGGTTCCGTGGCGCGGTACGAATCCAGAGTCGGCGACAATCACCACCACCTCGTATGCACCTCGTGCGGGGCTATCTCCGACGTCGATTGCACGGTCGGATCGGCTCCCTGCCTCACCGCATCCGACACTCGAGGATTCGCTGTACACGAAGCCGAGGTCGTGTTCTGGGGCATCTGCCCAGATTGCGCGCCCCCACAGAGTTCACGATCACAATCATGATCGGTTCGATCAGCCAGCCCCGGAAGGAATCTCGTGTCTGAAGACCACACCACTCGCGAAAAAGAGATGAACCAGGACCAACCCCAAGAGGGAGGGGCCTGCCCAGTCCTACACGATCGGCAGCTACATCCGAGTGAGGGTGGGAGCAATCGTGATTGGTGGCCGCAGAGCCTCAATCTACGGATTCTCAAGAAGAACCCGGCCGTGGGTAACCCGATGGGCGACAACTTCGACTACGCCGCTGAGTTCGCCAAGCTCGATCTCGCCGAGGTCAAGGCCGACCTTGCGGCCTTGATGACGGACTCACAGCCATGGTGGCCTGCGGACTTCGGTCACTACGGACCATTTTTCGTACGTATGGCCTGGCACGCAGCGGGCACGTACCGGATCCAGGACGGACGCGGCGGTGCCGGCGCGGGGATGCAAAGATTCGCGCCGTTGAACAGCTGGCCGGACAACGCAAGTCTCGACAAGGCTCGCAGACTGATCTGGCCTGTCAAGAAGAAGTACGGCAACAAGCTCTCATGGGCCGATCTCATCGTCCTCACCGGAAACGTGGCAATCGAATCGATGGGGTTGCCGACCTACGGATTCGCCGGCGGCCGCGTCGACGTCTGGGAGCCCGACGAGGATGTCTACTGGGGACCGGAACAGACATGGCTCGGCGACGAGCGCTACACGGGCGAGCGGGAACTGGAGAATCCTCTGGCCGCTGTCCAAATGGGTCTGATCTATGTCAACCCCGAAGGCCCGAACGGCGAGCCCGATCCCGCGGGTTCCGCCGTCGACATCCGCGACACGTTCGGCAAGATGGCAATGAACGATATCGAAACCGCTGCGTTGGCAGTCGGCGGCCATACCTTCGGAAAGGTTCATGGTGCAGCCGATCCCGAGCCTCACATAGGCGCAGAGCCAGAGGCCGCACCGCTCGAGCAGATGGGTCTCGGCTGGAAGAACAGCTACGGCACGGGCGTCGGCGCAGATGCCATCACCAGTGGCATCGAAGGTACCTGGACGCCGACTCCGACGACCTGGGACAACACTTTCCTCGAAACGCTGTACGGCTACGAGTGGGAGGTCCACAAGGGTCCGGGTGGTGCATGGCAGTGGCGTCCGAAGGACGGCGCTGCCTCCGATCTCGTTCCCGACCCCGCCGACCCTGCCAAGCGGCACGCTCCGATGATGCTGACCAGTGACATCGCGATGCGTGTCGACCCGATCTACGAGCAGATCACTCGACGTTGGCTCGATCACCCTGAGGAACTGGCCGAGGAGTTCTCGAAGGTCTGGTTCAAGTTGACCCATCGTGACCTGGGGCCGGTCTCCCGCTACCTCGGTCCCGAGGTTCCAAGCGAGACCCTCCTGTGGCAGGACCCGATCCCGGCGCGCGACCATGAGCCGGTCGGCGAAGCAGACATCTCAAAACTCAAGAGCGTTATCCTCGCTTCGGAGCTGACCGGGCCACAGTTGATATCCACAGCATGGGCTGCAGCGTCGTCGTTTCGGGGCAGTGACAAGCGTGGAGGCGCCAACGGTGGGCGTCTTCGCCTGCAGCCACAGGCCGGATGGGAGGTCAACGAACCGGACGAACTGGCAAACGCGATTCGTGTTCTGGAAGGGATCAAGGAGACCTTCGACGCTGCGGGAACAGCGAAAATCTCCTTCGCCGACCTCGTTGTCCTCGGCGGATGTGCCGCCGTCGACCATGCCGCGCAGAGCGCCGGGCACGATGTCACGGTGCCATTCACTCCGGGGCGCACAGATGCAGCACAGGATCAGACGGACATCGAGTCGTTCGCCGCTCTCGAACCCAAATCGGACGGATTCCGCAACTACGTCGGCAAGGGCCAACGCCTTCCGGCCGAGTACTCCCTGGTCGACAAGGCCAACCTGTTGACTCTCAGTGCGCCCGAGATGACTGTGCTGGTCGGCGGTCTTCGAGCGCTGGGAGCAAACCACAAAAAGTCCGAACATGGAGTCTTGACGACGCGTCCGGGAACCTTGACCAACGACTTCTTCGTGAATCTCCTCGATATGGGCACAGAGTGGGTTCCCACATCGGAGGAAGGCATCTACGAGGGAAAGGACGCGGCGACGGGAGAAGTGAAGTGGTCCGGTACCCGTAACGACCTCGTCTTCGGCTCGAACTCCGAACTGCGCGCCCTGGCCGAGGTCTACGCGTCGGACGACGCCTGCGAGAAGTTCGTCCACGACTTCGTCGCTGCGTGGGACAAAGTAATGCAGCTGGATCGCTTCGATCTGGTCTGAGCAGAATAATTGTCGGTCCGACGCAGCGGGTTCACCCCGTTGCGTCGGACGGACTGTGCTCTCGCCAATCTCCTCTCGGACGTCCGAGAGGAGATTGGCTTCGGGCGGAAGGGGTAAACAGGATCGATGACAAGTACTGCACTCGTTTCGTCGCCTCCCCTACCTGCACCCTGTGGTCCCTTGTCGGCCGCTGTCGTGGACTTCATCACCGGTAAGTCGACAACTGCGCCCCCGGCTTCCGGTGGAGTGGATCCGATGTCTCGGGACCTCCATGTGGCGTTGGCTACGTGCTACGAGTTGCACTACCGAGGCTTCGCCGGAGTCGACGACCGCTGGGAATGGAATCCGGATGTGCTGCGATTCCGCGCAGGCTTGGAAGAGTCGTTCATGTCGTATCTTCGCGACAGCGTCGAGCCAGGGAACGACGCGATTGCCGAAATGGAGTACTTGTCCGTTGCGCATTCTTCGGGTACCGGGCCTTCCTGGTATCTGCGCAATGAAGGTTCGTGGGAACACATGCGCGAGTACTTCGTTCACCGGTCGATCTACCATCTCAAGGAAGCCGACCCGCACGCATGGGCAATTCCTCGGCTGCACGGACAGGTAAAAGCGTCGTACGTCGCGGTCGAGTTCGACGAGTACGGCGGCGGGCGCGGTGAGCGAGTACATCAGAAATTGTGGGCAGACCTGATGGATGCCGCCGACCTGAATTCGACTTACCTCGGATATACCGATCGAGTGCCTGCCGAGACGCTCGCCTGGGTCAATTTGATGTCGCTCTTCGGTCTGCACCGGGGACTGCGCGGCGCTACGGTCGGGCACTTCGCTGCCACTGAGATCACGTCCTCGCCCGGGTCACAGCGGTTGGTCACCGGCCTCGAGCGGCTAGGGGCACCGCAGGCCTGCATCGAGTTCTACGCCGAGCACGTCGAGGCAGACGCCGTGCACGAGCAGTTATTGCGTCACGACGTCGTCGGCGGCCTCATTCGTACAGAACCCCATCTCGAGTCCGACATCGTCTTCGGGATGCGCGCTCTCGATTTTGTCGACGCTGCGCTGGGTGACCGAGTACTGACAGCGTGGCACTCAGGCGCGTCCAGCCTGATCTGAAAAACTTTCCCGAACGCTGCTCAGGCGTGCCGGTTGCCGTCTACCATCCGATATTGGGTTTGGATCAAGCAATCCCCGCACTGGTGGGGCGCACGTCTGACTGGGGGCGGAACCGCTATGTTGTCCGACGTGATCGATGTGACCATCGACTTCGAACATTCGAAAGATCAAGTCTGGGAAATCGTGACTGCGCCGGAATGGTATTGCCGGTTCTTCATGGGACTAGAGTCCTGCCTGCCTGTATCGGAATCGATTCCGGGCGCGTTCACGGCAAGGGTCGACAGCATCGATCACGCTTTGCGTCTCGACCTCGATTACGTGAGAACGACGATGTCGATCACTCATCTCGATTCCGGCGGATTCGTCAATGTCCACCTCACCGAGGTTTCGCCGGGCCGATGCACGGTCGACGTGACTGTGTTCAAAGCATCCCTGAACGGCGCGTACTCGCGTGTTCCCGACCGCAACAGCGTTGTATGCGATTGGTTGCGAGCAGGGTTCGCGCACCTTGCCGACTACCTGGCGGGGAAGCAGACCTCTGTTCTCTCCGGTTCGGGTAACTCCCGGACGATGCAACTCGATATCGCCAAGACAATGTACAAAACCGGTGTCATCCGCACTGCACGTCCAGATCTTGCATTTCGACAACTGAATTCTTTGTCCAAATGGGGTTTCACGCTGGGCGGCGGGTTCGGGGCAGCCGCGGCGACATCACCGGATGCCATCGCGCTTATCGACGACCGAGGAACTCGGACGTTCGCAGAAGTACATCAACGGTCACACCGCATAGCTGCGGGTTTGTACGCGATGGGGCTGCGCTCCGGAGACACCGTCGGGGTGCTGGCACGCAATCACATCGCGATGACCGAATGCACCGTCGCCTGCGGATTACTGGGGGTAGACGTGGTGCTGTTGAACACCGGCCTGGCAGCACGACAAATCGAAAGTATCGCCGACCACCATCAGCTGAAAGCCTTGTTCGCCGACGACGAGTTCGACTCGATCATCTCGCATGTGGCCCAGGAAGTGCCACGAATCAGCCTCTCCTCGCGCTCGACCGTTCCTGGCAGGCGCCTGCTCGAGCAGCTTGTGGCACCCCCGTCCGCGACATTCTTTCGGCCCGAGCATCCGGGAACATTGGTGGTTCTCACCTCCGGAACGAGCGGAACTCCCAAAGGCGCATTCCGCCCCACCGCCAAAGGGTTCGGGACGATCGCAGCGATGTTGTCGAAGATGCCGCTGCAGGTGAACGAGCGAATGATGATCGCCGCCCCACTGTTCCACAGCTGGGGTCTGGCGGCACTTCAGCTCAGTACACCGCTGCGATCGACGGTCGTGTTGCAGGACAGATTCGAACCTGAATCCTGCTTGCAAGCGATTGCAGAGAATCGTTGTACCTCGCTCATCGCGGTGCCGATCATGCTGCAACGTATCCTCGAGTTACCCCCGGACGTCCGCGCGCGGTACGACACCTCGAGCCTGCGGGTAGTGGCATGCAGCGGATCGGTGCTGGCAGGCTCCATGGTCACTCGCTTCATGGACACATTCGGTGACGTTCTGTACAACTTCTACGGCTCTACAGAGGTGTCGTGGGCGACGGTCGCCGGACCTGCCGACCTCAGAGCTGCTCCTACTACGGCCGGAAAGCCGCCCCTTGGAACTCTTGTGGCCATTCTCGACGGCGGAGGTGATCCGGTTCCGCGCGGCTCTGTCGGCAGAATTTTCGTAGGTAACGACATGCTGTTCAACGGATATACCAACGCCCCCAGGCCTGCTGTCACAGCAGGCCTGGGGGCGGACATGATGGACACCGGCGATCTGGGCTACCTGGACTGCAACGGCCGGTTGTTCGTCAGCGGCCGGGACGACGAGATGATCATCTCAGGTGGAGAGAACGTCTTTCCTGGTCCTGTCGAGGATGCGATTGCTCATCTTCCGCAAGTCGGCGAGGTCGCAGTGGTAGGTGTATCGGACAAGGAATACGGTCAGAGGCTGGCCGCATTCGTCGTGATGCGCGGCGCCGCAGGACTGGACGATGACATGGTTCGTCTCTACATCAGAAATCGGCTGAGCCGATTCTCAGTGCCTCGCGACGTCACGTTCCTCGACGAGCTTCCGCGGACAGCAACCGGCAAGGTGATCAAACGTCTACTGATTCAGTCCTCGCCGCAAACCCCGCTCGCGACCTAGCCTGCCACCACGGCGATAGAAAAAAAGTCCACCGCGCCGGGGCATCAAGATCGTCGGGCTGACTGTCCCCGCGATATGCTTTCGGCTACATCCGGCGGCGAACCGAGGCTATTCATACATGAGTGCGACCTTGCGCCGAAACAAGTCCGAATCGAAGTCGTTCTGGACGCGATTCGATACGCGGACAACGATGGTGATCACGAGCGCCTCTGGGGCGCTGCCGCTACTGGCAATTGCGCTGATCTCACCGTCGTTCCTTCGCGACGGCGCGCTACCCCTCCTGACCGCAATCGTCGTCTTCACAGCGATTACCGTGCTCTACGCCGTGCACGTCGGCAAACTGACAGATGGGCAGTTCGCTGTCCTCGGTGCCGGCGGCATGATCGGTGTCGCAATTTCGGCTTACCTCATCGCCGATCCTGCCGGTACGCGAGCAGTAACGTCACTGCTTGCCGTTGTACCTGCAATTGCAGCGTCCGGCTCCTCGCCCCGCATGACTGCCGCTCTCACGGCAGGTTCGGTGGCAATGGCGACGTGGTTGTCGGCCGTCAGTCTCTCGTCCTCAGGCGTTGCGGTCACTATTGTCGCTATCGGTGCGGGAGCAACGTCTGTGCTGGTACCGGTGATCCTGATCGCGACCCTTCGCCGGTCTCTACTCACCGTCAACAAGCGCCTCAATGTCCTGGCGAATACCGATCCACTCACCGGTCTGCTCAATCGCCGCGGCATGATGACACAGGTAGAAGCATTGCTCGACCGGACGTGCGACAGTCGCAGTCAGTTGTCCGCCCATGTCATCGACATCGACCATTTCAAGGCCGTGAACGACAGTCATGGCCACGCTGCAGGCGATCTCATACTCGTGACAATTGCTGATGCCCTCGTTCATGCAACCGAGGAGACCGGATCGAAAGGAACGATCGTCTCTCGCATCGGTGGCGAAGAATTTCTCGTATTGACTCCCCTTACCGAAAACCATTGTTTCGAATCGAACATTCTCGAACGTGTCCGCTCCGAATGCGTGGTCACCGTCAGTATCGGATCTGTCACTGCAGACGTCCGTGCCGTCCTCGATCCCCGGCTCACCATCGACGGTGAGTTGGAGAGCCCCCACGTCGAGCAAGTCATCGATACACTCATGCACGCCGCCGACAACGCCCTCTACGCTGCCAAATCCAGTGGCCGCGACCGTGCGTCACACGCCGGGACAATAATGGTCACGTGGAACTCGACGCGGCAGACCGATGAATCGTTATCCCCTCGAATATGATCCCCGCAGTCGTAGCTTCGATGTCCATTATGCGACTGCAGACGAGTGATAGCCGTTTCCGGTCAACGCACGCGCGTCGCTTTCCATAAGGCCCCAGACCTCCGCATGTGCTTCTCGTGCAATGGTCTCCCGATCCCACCACATCAAACGCGTGCGGTACTGATCGCTGGGGTACGCAGCAGCGGGCACAGTTGTGTCGATTCGCCCTCCGGATGTTTCCCACTGACGAAGCACATGGTCGGCAGCACTTGCGAACAAGTACCTGCTCCCTGTCAGTTCGATGGTCGGCAGCGCCGTTCTCGCCAACAGTCCCGAGATCACCCGCGCCGGCGCTCCCTCTCGTACCCACGCGCTCTTCATCTCGATGATTCCGTGCGGAAGTCGAGTCCGGAGTTGACCTCTGACCACGTCGAGTCCCGGTGAGTCCGCCCATTCGGTCAACACATGCGACTGCTCGACATAGGTATAAGGACCCTGGGCCCGAACACCACCGAGCATCTCCCCGTCAGGTCCGAGAACGACATAGAACAACGCTGTCGTCGCGCCCGATTCCACCTCGTCGATGTCGAGAGCACACGTCACACCATGGCGCGAGTACGACGACCAAGCACCGTCGACATACCTCGTCCAGAGTTTCGGTGCTGCAGAAGGCATTGCCGCAACGAGAGTCATCGATCCCTCGCAGTGGCTGATTCTCGGGCCGAATATTGCGTCGACGGGCCGATGCATCCCTGAAAGCTTCGACCGAGCGGCACGCGAACCCCAGTTCGCGCTAGGGGTTGCATTTCGGTAATTGACTGTCGCAGGTGCAGACACGGTTTCTCCTAAGAAGACATGCCGAGTTCCAAAGGTCCCCGGCAAGGGGCGAAGGCCGACGCTATCGGGCGCCGACAGTTCAGTTGCCAAGTGGCAACCAGGCAATTCTTCCTGGTCGTGGAACATTTGACTGTTCGAAGGTCGTAAATCTTCGTCCCAACACTGTGGATAGTGGTACTTCCGGCACCGACGACGCACTCTGTCAAGACTTTCGACACCGATTTCGCAGTCGTATCGGACGTCAGTGAACACAGAGCGCACCTGGATCGGTTATCTTGACGACAGCGGAGCACCTGCTCGAGCGTCCGAACGAGAAGAGTGAGATCCACGTGTCAGAACATCGGATACTGAATTCGGCCCTCGAGAGCGATATAGCAACCGTCGAGGAACTAGCGGCTCAACCCGGAATACGGATTCTCGACGCGTCACAAAACCAGCTTGAATCGTTGATGGGTCTTTTGCCCACCCCATCGGCAGAGGTCCTCGACGAGCCACAACGGTGGATTCACTATCCGTGGAGAAACTCGCTCGTGAAACTACTCGGGCCGAAAGGCTTTCGGACTCTGCGACTGGACCGAAACAGAAACAAAATCACCCTCTCCGAGCAGGAGCGGATGACCGAACTGCGCGTGGGAGTCGTCGGGCTCAGCGTGGGGCACGCCGTGGCGCACACCATCGCTATCGAAGGACTGTGCGGTGAGCTCAGACTCGCCGATTTCGACGTCCTCGACCTGTCCAATCTCAACAGAGTCCCGGCATCGGTGTTCGACCTCGACATCAACAAAACCACGGTCGCGGCACGCCGAATCGCCGAACTCGATCCATACTTGACAGTGGTTACACACCCCGAAGGTCTGATCGCCTCCAGCATGGACACGTTCATGGACGGACTCGATATCGTCATCGACGAATGCGATTCGCTCGACGCGAAGTTGACTCTCCGTGAGGCCGCCAGAAGTCGAGGCATACCAGTTTTGATGGAGACCAGCGACGGCGGAATACTCGATGTCGAACGGTTCGATCTCGAACCGACCAGACCATTGCTACACGGCCTCCTCGGAGATCTCGATGCCCGCTCCCTGGCTGACATCACACCGGAGCAGAAGGCACCGCTGGCTGCGCGGATTCTCGACCCCACAAAACTGACTCCCCGGATGCTCGCTTCGCTACCGGAAATCGGAGTGTCGCTGTCCACTTGGCCCCAACTCGGCAGCGATGTCGCACTCGGCGGCGCCTCGGTTGCGGCAGTTGTGCGCACTTTCGGATTGGGCACGCCACCGCCGTCGGGAAGGGTGCGAATCAATTTGGAGACGCACATCTCGGCAATCGTCGACTTTTGACCGGTGGTCTTCACAAGATCGGGCGAAATCCGATGGCCCGCCTCGGTGTCAAGCGGCGAGCCGGTCTACTCGACGGCTCGACCGATCGTCGCTGCGGGCGTCCGCTCTCGGCGAGCACGGTGGCTGGTGTCGCAGAACGGATAGATCTTGCTCCGCTTACACATGCAGAGCGCGACGACACTGCGATCCGATACGACCTGGGATCCGTCGGGCATGGTGATCTCCACCGGACCGTCCACAAGCATCGGCCCGCGATCCACCACGCGAATACGTGTACGTGACATGAGGTTCTTACCCGATCTACTCGACACCACAGTGTGAACAACACACCTGACTGTGTGCTTTGCTTCCGCTGCAAAGCTGACGGTGAGGCAGTCCGGGGTTTACCCCGCAGCCTCCGCTTCGAATCATGTGTCCTCCTGCGCCGAATGACAACACCGATGAGGCGACGGGCACGGGCGGCAGCCGCCAGACGGACTACGGGAAGCCTTGCATTGCTGGCGCGTAGCCGAGATCGAAACTAGCGTTTGCACTATGAGCGAGTCGAACGGCCTGGGCGACAAGAAGTACGCAGCCCACCCTGGGGAACAGCACGACGAGGGTCTTTCGTCACGGCTCAATTGGCTGCGCGCGGGTGTGCTCGGCGCCAACGACGGAATAGTCTCCACGGCAGGACTCGTCGTCGGCGTTGCGGCGCTTTCGGCCGAGCGGGGACCGATACTCACTGCAGGCGTCGCCGGTCTTGTCGCAGGTGCCGTGTCGATGGCACTCGGCGAGTACGTGTCGGTGAGCACCCAGCGGGACAGCGAGAAGTCCCTACTGGCCAAGGAAAGAATAGAGTTGCGTGACGATCCCGACGCGGAACTGGAAGAGCTGACCTCGATATACGAAAGCAAGGGGCTCAGCCGGGCCACTGCCCTCACCGTCGCTCACGAACTCACCGCGCACGACGCTTTCGCAGCGCACGTCGACGCCGAACTCCACCTCGACCCGGATAACCTGACCAGCCCGATTCAGGCGGCACTGTCGTCTGCTCTGTCCTTCACATTGGGCGCAGCGTTGCCCCTCATTGCGATACTCGCGCCACCGGCGTCAGCTCGAATTCCGGTGACCTTCGTGGCGGTTCTGTTGGCACTGGCGTTGACCGGCCAGGTCAGCGCGCGCCTGGGCGGTTCGCGGCCGGGCCCTGCAATGTGGCGCATCGTCATCGGTGGCGCGCTGGCCATGATCGTGACCTACCTGATCGGACAACTGTTGGGTGTTGCCGGAGTGTGACGATCAGGGCTGCGCAAGGAGTGCGGTGAATTCTTCGGCGTAAGCGAGCTGCGTTCGCAATTCGGCGCACGTGCTTTCGGCGCGTCGATGACATTCGTCGACGTATCGCGCGGCAGTTGCTCGTACCTCGCGGTCGGCGGATCCATCTGCTCGCGCGTCGAGAGCGGTAAGAAGTTCGCGCATCTCCCCGAGCGTGAATCCCAGTGGTTTCATGCGCCGTATGACGAGCAGCCGCTGCACATCTGATTCGGTGTACAAGCGGAACCCGCCTCTACTTCGCGCCGACGGTGTCACCAAGCCCGCATCGTCGTAGTGACGAATTGTCTTGATGGACAGTTCGGTTCGCGCTGCGACGTTGCCGATCTGCATATGTGCCGCTTCGTCTTGGCGTTGAGGCATATCCGCATAGCTCCTTCTTTACACGCGTGAACCCGTCAGTGCCCTGCGCCGAGTTTCCCGCTCAGTAGCCCGTGTCGCTGCGCGCTGGCCTCGTTCAACCCGACGATGGTCGCGGTCTTCCCCTTGGCTGCGTATTTGGTGGTGATCGCGTCGAGAGTCGCGACGGTCGACGCATCCCAGATATGTGACGACGACATGTCGATGACGATATTGGCAGGGTCGCCGACGTAATCGAACTGATAGATCAAATCGTTGCTGGAGGCGAAGAACAACTCACCATGCACTGCGTAGACGCGGGTGTCCGGGTCCGGGTGTGCCACATCGACGACCTCCGTCAGATGCGCGACGCGTCGCGCGAACAGGACCATCGCGGTCACGACTCCGACCGCCACCCCGTAGGCGAGATTGTCGGTCGCAACGGTGACCGCGACCGTGGCGACCATGACGAGGGTTTCGCTCGTGGGCATCCGGCGCAATGTCGCCGGGGCGATGCTGTGCCAATCGAAGGTGCCGACCGAAACCATGATCATCACCGCCACCAACGCGGCCATCGGGATCAGTGAGACTACGTCGCCCAGACCGACGACGAGAATCAGCAGGAACACGCCCGCGAGGAACGTCGAGATCCGAGTTCGTGCACCGGAGGTCTTGACGTTGATCATCGTCTGCCCAATCATCGCGCAACCGCCCATACCGCCGAAGAATCCGGTGACGATATTGGCGACACCCTGGCCCCAGGACTCTCTGGTCTTGTTCGAGTGAGTATCGGTGATGTCGTCGACGAACTTCGCAGTCATCAGCGACTCGAGCAGACCGACGATGGCCATCGTGAACGCGTACGGGGCGATGATCTTCAGCGTCTCGAACGTGACGGGAACGTCAGGAAGAAGTAGCGACGGCAAACTCGACGGAAGTTCCCCCTCGTCACCGACATTGGGAACATTCAGCGCGAAAACGATCGTCGCTGCCGTCAGCAACACGATCGCGACCAGCGGCGCAGGGACGATGGTGCTCAACTTGGGCAAGAACACCATTACTACGATCCCGATGGCAACCATGGGATACACCAGCCAGGGGACCCCGATAAGGTGCGGAACCTGGGCGATGAAGATGAGTATGGCCAGCGCATTGACGAATCCCACCATGACGCTGCGTGGGATGAACCGCATCAATTTGGCGACCCCCACCACGCTGAGCAGTATCTGCAGAACCCCGGCGAGAATGACAGTCGCGATCAGATACTCGACGCCGTAGTCCCGCACCAATGGCGCGATGACCAAGGCCACTGCACCGGTGGCCGCCGAAATCATTGCAGGTCTACCACCTACGATCGAGATCGTCACCGCCATGGTGAACGACGCGAACAGCCCGACACGCGGGTCGACGCCGGCAATGACCGAGAACGAGATCGCCTCTGGAATCAGAGCCAACGCCACCACCAGCCCGGCGAGAACCTCGGTCCGCAACCGCCGCGGCGATCGCAGCGCAGACCACACCGTCCATTGTGGTTCGATCGTCTGCTCTGCGGTGGCCGCGGAAGCCATGTAGATGCTCCATTCTCTGTCGAGGAATGTGGTGTGAACCGAAGATGCGGGGTGTTGAACACTTGTCGGTGTCGAGAGCAACCTCCCTGGACGGGCGCCCCTGGAAAGCACTGCTCCCAAACCTACTCTCCCCTTGGGGTAGAGTTTCACTTGGGAACGCTATTCCATGACTCATCTCACGCAAAAGGGCAATCAGAGAATTCCAGGCTTCATAGCCGAATGCCCTTTCGGGGTCGAGTCCACCTTGGAGCTCAACCGCCCATGCGACTACTGAGCTTCGACCGACATTTCGCCCATCTCGCCCCAGCCGGATGCATCCACGGTCTGGCTGACGATCTTGGGCGTCGACGCAAGAGCTTGCGGGAGTTCTTCCATCGCCTTCTTGAAGTGATCACTGTTGACGTGTGCACCACCGGCTTCGTCATCGCGGAAGGCCTCGAGCAATACGTAGACAGATGGATCTTCGAGGCTGCGAGACCATTCGAACCATAAATTGCCCGCCTCGGCGCGGGTATTCGCGGTGAACTCGGCTACGTGCCCGGGCCAACGCTCGGTCCACTCGGGCTTCGTCTCGAACTGTACGACGATGAAGATCACTGTTTTCTCCTTGGATTTCGGAACTGCCGGAAAGCTGACTTCGGCGGCTGGCCCTCGCTCGAGCCCCGGGCGATGTCAGTAGTCGTCACTGGAGTCCGAGACCCCAGTCCCCTGCCTGACCCGTTGAATGTGGATGCGTCGAGCGAGCCTGATCATCGGGCGAATCAAGAGCTCGACACTGCCGATCAAGAACAACCATGTGCCCGCGACTGCAGTCGTCTCGCCGAAAAACAAGACACTGCCGATGATGAACCAGACCGCAACCAGGATGTCGTTGACGATACTGACGACCTCCCAACGCTGACGAATCACCAGTTCCTCGTGCCCGATGGTAAAGGTCAGTTCGCTCATTCGAGGCTCCCGCTGTTCGAGTGTGATGCATAGGTAACTACCCGCAATTCGTGCCTCGAACACACAATCTCATGTCACGGTCAGATAGATCAGGGCCACATTCAAAACAACGATGATGGCTGCGATGAGCCACGCCGCACAGGCCGTGATCCGGTGATTGACATCCTGTCCCATCAATACTCGATCGGAAGTGAACCGCACCAATGGGATCAATGCGAACGGGATGCCGAAAGACAACACGACCTGGGAGACGACGAGTGCGCGGCTGGGATCGATCCCAGCAGCAAGAATGAGGAGTGCAGGCACCAGCGTCACCACTCGCCGCAGCACAATCGGAATCCGTTTGCGCAGTAGGCCGTCCATGATCATCGCGCCCGCATACGCCCCCACCGAAGTCGACGCGAGCCCCGACGCAAGGAGCCCTACCGCGAACAGCAGCGCGACCACTGGACCCAATGTCTCCGCTACCGCCGCGTGGGCACCCTCGATCGAGTCGACACCATCGCGTCCGCCGAGAGTTGTTGCCGCCAAGAGCAGCATCGACATGTTGACGGCTCCGGCCAACAGCATTGCCAATCCGACGTCTACTCGGGTGATCCGCAACAGCCGCCGACGTACCGGTCCTGGTTCGGGATTGCCGTGGCGATCACGTGCGAGTCCGGAGTGGAGGTAGACCGCGTGCGGCATGATCGTTGCGCCCAGCATCGCTGCTGCGAGCAACACGCTTTCTACACCGTCGAATCGTGGGACAAGTCCCGCAGCGGCCTGCGAAAACGACGGGGGTTCGACGAACACGCTGGCGAGGAAGCCGATGGCAATGACCGCAAGCAACCCGAGGATCACGAACTCGAACGGCCGTTGTCCACGCCGATCCTGCACCAACAACAACATCATCGACACCAGCCCGGTGATCAGGCCGCCGGCAAGAAGTGGCAGGTCGAACAATAGATACAGTGCAATCGCACCACCGACGACCTCGGCGAGGTCGGTCGCCATGGCGACGATCTCCGCTTGAGACCAATATGCAAGTCGCACAGATCTACTCGATTTCGAGCGGACGACCTCGGGAAGCGTCATGCCGGTGACGATGCCGAGCTTCGCGGACAGGAATTGCACGAGTCCGGCCATCACATTCGCCGCCACGATCACCCACACCAGTAGATAGCCGAACTGCGCGCCCGCACTGACGTTCGAGGCGACATTCCCCGGATCGACATAGGCGATCGCCGCAACGAAAGCGGGACCGAGCAAGATGCTGGCCGCTCTGAACCGTGACGGCAACCGCACGGGCTGGCGTGGTGCGGGCGACTGACTTATCACACCAGTCCGATCGCCGCTTTTTTCATATTGCTGACAATATAGTTCGGTCACCCGAACTATTCGATCGACCCGATCCTTTGCCTTGTTCGAGGGCGACCTACATACGACTCGGGTCCGGACCGAGCGCCGAACTCGGTATAACATCAAGCGATGACATCGATTGATGACAAACCGGAGGAGCGGCTCGCGACCCCTCGCGGGTTCGTACCAGTCCTAGCCGCAATTTGTACCGTCGTCGCGATCGTCAGCAGCGTCGGCGCCCCGTTGATCCCAACCGTTGCCGACGCATACTCGGTCTCGTTCACAAGTGCCCAGTGGACGCTGACGATAACGATGCTGGTAGGAGCCGTTACCGTTCCGGTCCTCGGCCGCCTCGGAGACGGTCCCCACCGACGACCCGTGATCATCGGAGCGCTGTCCGTAGTCTTCATCGGTTGTGTCCTGGCCGCGATCCCCAGCAACCTCGCACTCCTGCTCATCGGGCGTGGCCTCCAAGGAGTCGGGCTGGGGCTCGCGCCGCTCGCGATGGCGGTAGCGCGCGATCACCTGACACCGGTCGAGGCCAAACGCACCGTTGCGGCATTGTCGGTCACCGCGGTTGCGGGCATCGGTCTCGGCTACCCCTTGACTGGGGTAATTGCGCATTTCTGGGGCTACCACGCCTGCTTCGTTGTCGCATCTGCGGCATCGCTGGCCGTGTTGGTCGGTGGCATCACATCGGTTCCTTCCAGTCGGCACGTACCGCACAAGCCGCTCGATATTGTCGGGGCAGTACTCCTCGGAATCGGCCTCACTCTGTTGCTGATTGCACTCACCTCCGGCAGCTACTGGGGTTGGACTTCCTTCCAGACGATCGGATGTGCGGCGGTAGGCCTCGCAGTCGTCGTCGGCTGGACTTTCCACGAGCTGCGGACTCGGTTCCCACTCGTGGAATTGCGGCTGTTGTCCAAACCCGCAGTCCTGACTGCTGATGTAACCGGACTTTTCGCCGGTATCGGGATGTTTGTTCTGTCATCGGCCGTCATCCGCTTCGTGCAAACTCCGTCCGACACCGGATACGGACTCGGTCGGTCGGCGATGGTGGCTGGTCTCGTACTCGTGCCCTTCTCGTTGACGAGTGTGTTCGCGAACAGACTCCTTCCGCTGGCCGAGCGGTGGATCAGCAAATCGATGATCATGCCGATCGGTGCGATGGCCTTCGCCGGCGCGCTCACGCTGTTCCTGTTCGGTCGAGATGAACTATGGGTCGTATTCGTACTCATGGGGGTAGCCGGCCTCGGGATCGGGTTCACCTTCGCCGCGATGCCGGCATTCATCGTCAGCGCGGTCCCACCGCACGAAACAGGGAGCGCTCTAGGAGTCAATCAAGTTGCACGCACGGTCGGTGGCGCGGTGGGCAGCGCTTTGAGCGCCACCGTGCTCGCGATATATACGGCCCCCGGGCAGACGTTCCCGGACAGCGCCGGCTACACAGCGACCGCCATCGTCGGTATCGGCCTGTGGACGGGCACGGCAATTTTGGCTTTTGCACTGTCCTATCGAGGCAGCCGCGCCGAAAGACTGCCCGCCAGGTTGGTCGACGAGAGCATCGAGTCGGCTGCCACCGGCAGCTTTGCCTACGACATCGCCAGCCGCAGAGGACAGAGTGAGGATTCACGATGACCGAGACACGCCCGGTAGCCCGCGTTCGTGACTCCGACCGCACCAAGCAGGATCTTCTCGAAGCTGCAACAGAGCTGTTCGGCGCACGTGGATATGAGCGAACGACGATCCGAGAAATCGGCGAGAAGGCGGGCGCTGATCCTGCCTTGATCGCCCGCTACTTCGGGAGCAAGGCGGCCTTGTATATCCAAACCCTGCCGACGGAAAACGAAAATCCGCACCTGTCGGACATGCTCGATCCCGCTCGGATCGAGGCAACGATTCGGCGTGTTCACCAGGTGGGTCCGAGCCCTGTGCTGCAGGCGGTCGTTCGCGCGCACGACGATGCGGCGGTTCAAATCGCAGCGACAGCTCGGATCGACGCCAAACTCACTGCGGGAATACAAGATCGGATGGAGGAGGCAGGTCTCGACTCCCCACGACTGAGAGCCCAGATGGCAGTGGCGGTGCTGGCAGGAATCGCGTTGGGACGCGCAGCCGGAACCCTCGACGAGCTAGCGGGTGCAGACGAAAACGAGGTCGTGCAACTGACAGTCCGGTTGTTGGAGTCTCTTTTGGACGCGAACACGCTGTCACCCGACGATTCTTCGCGGTCTGGAGTCTGACCAACGAAACCCCCTCGCCACCATAGCCACTCAGGGCTTCAAAATTACCTTGACCGCGCCGTCCTGCTTCTTCTGGAATATCTCGTACGCGTGCGGGGCCTGCTCGAGAGGCAGGGTATGGGTTGCGAACGAATCGACACCCAATGGATCGTCGTCACCGAGCAGGGGCATGATGTCGTCCACCCACCGCTTCACGTTTGCCTGGCCCATGCGCAGCTGAATTTGCTTGTCGAACATGGTGAGCAGTGGAAGCGGATCGGCAACCCCGCCATAGACACCGATCAGTGAGATGGTGCCCCCACGACGGACGATGTCAATGGCGGAGTACACCGCATCGAGTCTGTCGACTCCGGCCTTTTGCATCATCGGCTTACCGAGAAAGTCCGGCAGCAGACCGGTGAGCTGCTGCGCAGCCTTCGCCACAGGTGAACCATGTGCTTCCATCCCGACAGCGTCGATCACCGAGTCGGTGCCGCGCCCGTCGGTGAGATCTCGAATCACGTCGCCGAGTTCCCCCGCATGCTGGGCGAGATCGACGGTCCGAATTCCGCGGGCTTGCGCACGGGCAAGCCGCTCGGGGACTCGATCGACCGCAATGACGTCGAAGCCGAGGTGGGTTGCGATGCGGGCAGCCATGTCTCCGATGGGGCCGAGACCGAGGACCGTCACCGAACCGCCCGGCGGGATGTCGGCGTACACAACGGACTGCCACGCCGTCGGAAGCACGTCCGACAGGTATACGTACCGCGAATCGGGTGCTACAGATGGAACTTTGATGTGGGTGAACTGTGCCTGAGGAACGCGCAGATACTCGGCCTGTCCTCCTGGGACACTGCCGTACAGCTCGGAAAAACCGAACAGTGCCGCACCCATTCCCTGCTCGCGCACCTGGGTGGTCTCGCATTGTGTGTACAACGAGCGATCACACATGAAACAGCTACCGCACGAGATCTGGAAAGGAATCACTACTCGGTCACCGACAGCCAAGTTGGTAACCTCCTTACCGACTTCACGAACAATGCCCATCGGCTCGTGACCCAAGATGTCCCCTGGGTTCATGAAAGCGCCCAGCACTTCGTACAAGTGCAGGTCAGAGCCGCAGATGTTCGTCGAGGTGACCTCGATAACGGCGTCCGTGGGCTTCTCGATGATGGGGTCGGGAACCGAGTCGACGCGAACATCACGCTTACCGTGCCAGGTAACTGCCTTCATGGGACTACTCCTTCGCTTTTCATGCAAAAGTCGGCCTTCGAGCGGCCAAACCGACTATCAGTTTCCGCCGGCCGGAGCGACGGGGCTCTGACTCATCACTCGATCCCACCAGCTGTCCAGTGGGCTCGGATCGACCCAGATCACGGATTCGGTAGCTTCGTCGTTTGGCATTCGTACTCCAGACCATGGCTGCTCGTATACTCCGAGGCGCCAATCTGCTTCAGTGCCACTGTCTCTGATACCCGAGGACGTCAGTGCGAAACACACGCAGACCTGATTCTGCAGCAATCGCCGGCGTCTCTGTGGTCAGCTGTCCTGGCCCTTGTCCTCGGCGACTTCGGGAGCTACCTCCCGAGTAGCCATTCCGCCATTCTTGCCTTCGTCCGTCGGCCCGGGGCGACCGCCTTTAGGCGCGGTGGACTCGGATTCGATGTTGTCGCTTTTTGTCATGTAGCACCCACTACCCCAAATAGTGGTGAAGCAACCTGATGTCGGATCAGGAATCGGCTGGGCGACGACCTTCGATGACAATCAGTTCTTCGCTTCGACATCCCGCCTCGATCAAGCCGACCGCTTCCATCCACGGTGCACGCTCACGAAGAACTGGCCCGAAGTCGATCGTTCGACGGCGTATCACCTCGGCATCGAGGCCGGTATCCCTCAGCCGATCGAGGGAATCCTCGACCCCACAGAGTTCGGACTGCACCATGATCACTGCTCCCCCCGGCACCAGAAGATCGAACGCATGCTTGCACAGAAGATCCAACACCACTCGGCCGCGGTCTCCTGCGTCCCACGCACGGTGCAGACCCATCCCGACCGGAGCACGAGGCGAGGGTACGTACGGCGGATTGGAGACTATGACACCGAACGGCGCGTCTTGCTGCGCGTCGACAAGCGTCCCCACCCGTGCGTCGATGCTGACGCCGTTCGCATCGGCATTCGACAGTGCGCAGGCAACTGCGCGGCTGGAGATGTCATACGCGACAACTTCCCGGGCGCCCCGACTGGCAGCTTCGATCGCAGCAATTCCGCTCCCGGTACACAAGTCGAGCACCCGGGCACCCGCCACTGCGGTATGCGTAGCAATCTCGGCGCACAGCAAGAACGAATCGTCCTGCGGCGCATAAACTCCGTCGTCGACACTGATGGATGGAAACGAACGCTCTCGTGCAGCGGTCACCGGCACCTCCCTATTGGTACTGGGGAGTGCCCCGCCTTGTCTGCAGGCAAACCCCGTCCAGCAAGACGACTATCTTTCCCGGGAACCCATCGGCGAAACAGCCCTGTTCGGCTGATCATCTCGGGTATGACATCTGGGACACAACCGACGCCGACGCTGTCTGGTCGGTACTGGCCGACGGTTGGAAATACGCGGTGCGGGTCGTGGATGCATCCCACATCCGCGCAGTCGACAGCGCATGGCCGTCGCAAGGTTCATCGATCCATCACTCGGTGGGCCTGTGGCCGGCGGTGCTGGACGACACCACAACCGTCCTCGACTCCTCCCTCTGATGGGAGCTCCAACTCCGGGCACATGCCCTGCCGTTCGGGACCGCTCACATCACTATTCGATTGCACCCGCAGGCGCGCGTTTGTCGAATACAGATGATCGAACGCGCTGCGAGCAACGAGTTCGACATTGTGATGCCCTGTGTCGGCGTCATGTTCGCCCGGCCGGAGGACTTCGCGCACTACTTCGAGAAGAACTATGAACCAACGATCGCGAGGTACCACCGGGTCGCGGACGACCATGCCGCAGTCGCGGCTATGGACGCCTCACCGATCGAGCTGGCCGGCCAATTCTACGAAGGGGCAGCAATGGACTGGGAGTACCTGATCGTGACCGCGAAAGTTCGTTGCTGAGGCAGCAAAGTGCCTCAGCCCCCGTTTGCCGCGCTCTGGCCGGCACGACGGCCGAAGAAGCTGCCGTCGCCGAGTGACGCCCCGCTGGCGTAGCCGCCCGCGCTGACGCCTGCGGTGCAGCGACCTGCAGCGAAGAGGCCGGGGATCGGTTCGCCGGAGACGTGGAGCACCTCGGAGGCCGTAGTCGTCCGCAGTCCGCCCAGGGTGAACCCGCCCGTCATGCCGCGCAGGTCGATCGCAGCAATCGGAGTGCCTATCGGCTTGACCCATTCGGTCTTCTTACCCAGCAAGGGATCCTCACCGTTGACGGCATGACGGTTGTACAGCTCGACTGTCGACTGCAGAGCGCCTGCGGGCAATCCCATGTCGGACTCCAGCTCGTCCACCGTCTCAGCGACCCAGGTGGGTCGGCGCCGAAGCTGCGGGGTCGAAGTCTGCGTAGTCATCGCGACCTCGTACGAGGCCTCGTCGATGACGAGGAACGCCTCGTTGAGGTTTTCGAACAGAACAGCCTGACCTACACGGCCCGGGTAGGTGTCCTCGTTGATGAAACGCTGGCCTCGTCCGTTGACCAATATTCCACGGATGAACATTTGTGGGTCACTGAAAAATGCGACTTCAGCGGCATCCATGTGCGCGAGGTCGGCACCGATCGCCTGCGCCATGCGGATTGCGCGTCCATCGTGCTCTTCGATCGACGCGGCCGGCCGATTGATCAACTTGGGCGCGAACGACTCGACCATCGTCTTGTTGTAGGCGAAGCTGCCGGTAGCCAACACCACGCCGTTACGTGCGCGGACCGAAACGGTCTTGCCGTATTGCTTGGCTTGGACTCCTACAACCCGTCCGTCGGTATCGACGATCAGCCTCTGAACCCGCATGTCGTACTCGGATCTGACTCCGAGGGCGGCAGCCTTGTCGGTCAGCGGCTTCATCAGCATGTATCCGCCGCCCTTTTCGGAGCTGACGTGTTTGTCTTTCATCTGGGGGACGTGCCCTCGCGGCGCCGGCGGAATGATCGAATTGAACGGTGCCGCGTTTTCCCCTCCGGTGTACTGCAAACCGTCGTCGTCTGGGGGCTCCCAGCCCGGTTCACCCCAGAAGCTCTCCTTGAACGGAACTCCGCAGTCATCGGCCAGCCAGTGATAGTGGTCGACGCTTTCCTCGCAATAGACGTCGATCTTGGCCTCATCGACGCCGGGCCCCAAAGCAGCCTTCATGAAGGCCTTCATGTTGTCCACGGTGTCGTCGAATCCGCAGGCTTTCTGCAGAGGTGTTCCGCCACCCATGTAGATGAAGCCACCGGCCATCGCGGCCGCGCCACCCCATCCACCGGTGCGTTCGAGCACCAGGACATCGGCGCCTGCCTGGGCCGCACCGACCGCGGCCGCGGCTCCGGCCACACCGAAGCCGGCGACAACGACGTCGGCTTCGTAATCCCACTCGCTCACCTGCGCTTCGGGGATGGGTCGGATCGGGCTGTCGGTGTTCGATTCGGTGCTCGTCACGAGATTCAGTACAGTCCAAAAACTTCTCGAAGTGTGAAATTTCCCGGTGACTGAGACTGTGTGCCTGGTCGCGCGACATCCACACGGCCGTTCAGGCCAGGCGCGAGACCTGTAGCGCCGGTAGCCCGATTTTCTGAATCGACGTCACGCGTGACGATCGTCTCGACTCGGAATAGCTCGCCATCTCCGAAGGTTAGCGACTGTAAGTAATTCGAACGAAGAACGCAATGCTGCCGACGAAAAGAGCCGAACCAGTGAAGTTGTTTTCCCCCTTGACCTTAGGTGAACTGAAGCTTGCAAACAGGCTGGTCATGGCGCCGCTGACACGTGTGCGGTCAGGACGAGACGGAATTCCCGGCCCACTGGTGGTCGAGCATTACAAGCAGCGTTCCTCGCTCGGTCTCATCGTGACCGAAGGGACGTATCCGTCTCATGCAGGTCAGGGCTTCCCGGGTCAGCCCGGGCTCGTCACCCCTGAGCAGATCGATGGTTGGCGCAACGTCGCGGACGCAGTGCATTCCGAAGGAGGGCTGATCGTGTCCCAGGTCATGCACGCCGGCCGGGTGACACACGAGGGAACAACGGGCGGCCACGAGGTAGTCGGGCCGAGTGCGGTTGCCATCGAAGGCGAAACCCGCACCTACGACGGCAAACAGTCCTACCCGGTTCCGCGCGCACTGCGAACCGATGAATTGCCCTCGGTGATCGAGGAGTTCGTGCAGGCGTCGAAGAACGCGATCGCAGCTGGTATGGACGGCGTCGAAATTCACGGTGCCAACGGCTATTTGCTCCACGAGTTCCTCTCACCGTCGTCGAATCGACGTGAAGATTCCTACGGCGGATCACCGGAGAACAGGGCCCGCTTCGTCGCTGAAGTAGTCGAGGCCGTTGCCGAGGCAATCGGCGCAGGCCGAGTCGGAATTCGTATCTCTCCCGAACACAACATCCAAGATGCCTACGAGAAGGACGCCGACGACGTGCGGGCGACCTACCTGGCGCTCATCGATCGGATTGCACCCCTAGGTCTCTCGTATCTCAGTGTCCTGCACAAGAATCCGGCCGGGGAACTCGTCCAGACGTTGCGGCAGGCCTTCGGTGGTCCGACGCTCGTCAACAGCGGATTCGGCGAGATCACCAGCCGCGAGGAAGCGCTGTCTCTTCTGTCAGACAACATCGGCGATGCAGTGGTCGTCGGTCGGCCTGCCATCGCCAATCCTGATCTCGCATACCGTTGGCGCGAAGATCTGCCCTTGAATACACCTGATCAGAACACCTTCTATTCCGGTGGCGCAGAAGGTTACACGGACTACCCCGCATTGCAGCACTGACGACACGTTGCACATGGCCCGCACCCGAAAAGTGGGCGCGGGCCTTTGCATTTCACGGACACGGGGTCAACGAGGGTTGAACACTGGCATCACCAGCGAGATTGACCGCCGTCCAACGGGATGACCGCGCCGCTCAGATAGCGTGAGGAATCCGAGGCTAAAAACGCAACGGCTTGGCCGATGTCGCGTTCAGGATCGCCGATACGCCCCATTGGGATCGTCCGAACGAACTCCTCGGCTTCCTCCGGATTGTTTTCGATCCACCACTCGAGTGCAGGCGTAAGTGCATGCGGGGCAACGCAATGTGCGCGAATCCCTTCATGTCCCCATTCACTGGAGGCGGTCCGAGTCAGCACCCGCATGGCTTCCTTGGTGGCGGCGTAGACCCCGAATCCTGATGTGTCCCAACGAACTGCAGACGAGGTGATCATCGTGATGATGACTCCCCCACCCCGCTCGACCATCGATGGGTGGACGGCTCGCATCAGCCGCAGTACCGCACGTGGTCCTGTTCTCAGGGCGTAGTCGAAAAAGTCGTCGCCGGATTCGTCGAGGGGTACCGGGAAGGCGGAGTTCGCGTTGTTGACCAGAATGTCGACGCCCCCGAAGGTCTCCATTGCTGCGCTCACAGCAGCCTCGCAGGCGCCGTCCGAGGCGATGTCCACCTCGTAGACGGCTACGTCTGCAGCCGAGGTCACCTGCGCAACTTCCTCGGCTACAGCCTCGAGTTTCGAGCGGGTACGGCCGACGAGGAAGCACTTGGCCCCCGCGCGTGCGAACTCCAGAGCGACCCCCCGTCCGATTCCTTGGCCGCCCCCGGTGATCAAAGCGATCTTGCCAGTGAGGTTTTCGGTCACAACTGTGTCCTTCCGTCTTGCCATGGATTTGCCGTCATCCGAAATCCGGGCAGGCTGGTGAGTTCGTGTGCGAATTCGTAGGTTCGGGTGTAACCGGTGTGTGCTATGCGCCAACGGCCGTCCTCGCCCCGCTGATAACGGTCGTCGTAGAACGCTGCACCTCTGAGGATGGCACCATATTGGGGATGCATGACCATGTCGGACAGGTACCACACCCCACTGGCGCTGTCGCCCTCGACGACGATCTCCGGGTGGTCCACGCGATGCTCGGTAATGAGTCCCGGCACCATCGCACTACGCATGAATGCCAGGACATCATCGCGTGAGGTGAACCGCAGGTGCTCACCGTATTCGGCAACGACATCCTCGGTCAGGGTCTCTGCGAATTCGTCCCATCTGCGGCAGTCGAGGGTCCGAAGGTACCGATATTTCAGTTGTTCGATTTCCGCGACGTCGTCACGCGTCACTAGATGCTCCTGTCGAGTGCTGGAGATCCAATGAGAACACGTTCTAGTAAGAACTGGGGCTAATTCGGCACACCCAGCCCGGAAGTTGCGTCATGTGACGAGCGCCCACGACGCACTCGCGTCGGTCACGAAGTCGACATGACCGCGACCAGAGCAGATGGCTCGGGGCCGCCAAGCACACTGACCTGCGATTCAACTGCCGATACGGTGCAATCGAGGGCACTCGAATTCTGTGTTCTGCTCGGGGCGTCAGTGTGCAACATGCTGCGCTGACGCGTGATGAAGACACTACGCTCGCCCTCGTGCCGAACCACGGAGGCAGCGTGAGCGGCGGCACCGGGACTGCGCCGCAACAACATCGAAGCCACCCGGTTCTGCGCGAACCTACGGGTCCCGAACGATCCCCCTCATGGGCCGACAAGGTGGAGACAGGGTCCGACTTACGGATTGCCGCCGGTATTGCCGGCACCTCCCAACCGGGCTGATGAGTGCTCATCGGTGACGGAAGCGGTCCTTCAGCTCCGGATCGTTCTGCCACCACAATGCTTTGGTCTGCGGTGGAACAAGTGGTTCATGTGGATCGGCGCTAGATTCCGCGGCGGCGGCATCCGCGGCCAGGGCTTCCGCAGCGTCGAGTTGGGCGTCGATTTCGGCGGCGCTTGCGCGGTCGTCGAGGTTGAAAGCCCGCATCAAAGCCAACAGGAACGGTATGCCGATGACATCGCCGAGTATCCACAAAATCCCCGCACCGATAATTTGATCGGTTTCCCAGTCCGGTCCCCACGTACGTTCATGCATCCCGTAGTAAGCCGGAGCGATCTGGGGTCCGAGCCAAATCACGATCCGAGGACTCCGTCACCGATTACCTCCACCGCGGTGATGACCAACGAGATCAGTTGGGAGAACTTGCGAGGTACTGGATCTGCTTGCAACCGCGAGTAGAAATAACCGAACCCGATGAAGACCAGCAATAGTCGGGTGAACTGATCGACGACGTTGTTTTGCAAGACTGCGACGTACCAGTTTGTGAGATATAGGAGCCACGGCGTGGCGAGCATGATGATCGATGTGGTCGCTGGGTAGGTAAGAATCCGGGCGAGGCGGCTGTGGATCGCGGCATCGAATTTCTCACGTCGACGCGAGTCGAGCGCGTTGCGCAGCACCGTGAGCGGCTTTCCCAGCGCGAAACCGAACGGAACGACGAACAGGAGCAGCACGACCTGCAATGCACGAACCCAGAACAGGGTGTCCGCGTATACGCCGATGAAGCTGACCGCAGCGAAAAGCCATGAGAAGCTGCCCACCAGGAGAAAGGTGAAACGACGAGTGTTTGTGACTACTTGATCCCCATCCGAGCGAATGGAGCTCGCCCGCCAGTAGCCGACACTGATGACGGCAACCACTGTGATTGTGGGTATATCCCATCGCCATGATTGGAGCGCCGAGGCGACGGTCAAGGGCGTGTCTACGAATGTCATCTGGTCACCATTCGCCTACAGGTCCGTTACACGATGATGTGCGCGCCGAACTGCATAAATGGGCTGTCAGTCGACGCACGGTATCGAGTCCCCCGAGTCGGTATGCATGGGCGCTCCCTGGGCCCCCGTCGTAGGAATCACGGCGCTGGTGGCGGGTGTCGGTGCAGGCGATGCAAGCGGGGGCACGAGCGAAGTGAGAATCCGGTCGACATCGGCGGAACCCAACACGATCGACACGTGGTCGCGAGAAAGCGTGTCGTCTGCCGAATCTGTGGTTCCCCACTGATCGACCAGGCTATCGGCGGTGTCGACGGCATCGGCGCCGTAGGCGATGGTCGTGGAGGTTGTCGACTCGGAATTCCCGACACTGTCGACCGTGTATCCCTCAGCGGTGAGCTTGGCGGCAACAGTGGCGGCCAGACCCTCGCGGCCGGTGCCGTTGCGGATATCGAGCACATCCGCCCGTTCAGGAGGAAAGGCAAATGTCGACTCCGCGATCGGACTACTCATCGGCGCCGGCGAAGCACCGTCGAACAGTGCGGACACTTCGGCCCGCAACCTTGCGGGGTCGATGATGTTGACCGACTGGTCGTCGATCGTTTCGTAGCTTTCGATTGGAAGCGTGTAGAAGTCGAGTTTGCCGTCGGTCAGGTTGCCCGCTTGTGACGCGAACTTGACCGGATCCATGTTCGCGTCGATAACGATGTCCTTGTCGACCACATCGGTCAATGCCTGCATCTTCGAGATGTTGCCGACAACCCCGGAGGACTCGAGATTGTTCACCACAGCAGAGATGAACGCCTGTTGCCGTCGAGTGCGATCGAGATCCCCGTTGTCGAGCCCATGACGCTGGCGGACAAAGGCCAAGACTTGCGCCGCGTCCAAGGATTGTTTACCTGCCGGGAAATTTGCTCCTGAATATTCGGAGTCGTCCACGGAGGAATTCAGACATACTTTCAGCGGGCCCAGGGCGGCCGCGATGTCATAGAAGCCCATGAGGTTCACCTCAGCGAAGTGGTCGATCGGAACGTGCAGGAGGTTTTGAACCGTGGACAGAGTGGAGCGTCGACCGACCTCTCGTCCTTGTTGTTCTCGCGCAGTAGGATCGGTCATCCCGCTGGCCGTCAGCCGTTGATCTTCGTCGAACTTCGCGAGACCATAGGCTTCCTTGATCTTGCGCATTCCGTATCCGGGCACCGAGACATAATCGTCTCGCGGTATCGACACAGCGCTGGCGCGGTCTCCATTCCCTGGAACATGCAACAAGATCAGTGTGTTGGTGTTGTAGCCGCCGACGTCACTGTCTCCAGCATGTAGCTGGTCGGTGACGAATTGGGCCGGCAAATCGCTGCCGTCCATTGCTTTCCGACTGTCGAGTCCGATAAGAAGTATGTTGCTGTCGCCCCTGCTCGATCCCGAGGCATCCGCGCCGAGCGCGCTGAGGGCATCGGAGGTGTTCAGGTGAGAGGTCACGCTGGTGCTGATCATCCACCCCGCGCCGACGCCAGCGAAAATCAACAGTGACAGTGAAGCTGCTGCGAAGCGCCCGACTCTGGGCGAACGAGGGACGACATGAGCGTGTCTGCCGTGAGGCCTTCCCTTTGACAGACTTCGACGAGAGCTCACCGATCGAATTTACCGCGCAAACCTGAGCGCAACCTGGGGTGACAACTCCAACCAGGCCGGTGCTGAGCATCGAGCACAGGCCACGATGGCGGGCGAAAATCTGTAGAAGAAGACGAGGACAGAATGTTATGAAGCGAAACCGAACGATCCCGCCGATCGATCAGACAGCCCCGCGACCGTAGGTTTCTCCAGCAACTCTGGATACGCGCTGCGCTCGGTTCGCAGTGTGAACCTCGTCGTCACTCACAGTTCACGCCGCACTTTGGCGGGCGCTCCGGCAACGAGTGAGCGAGGTGGAATGTGCATACCTTTGAAGTCGGAAGGCCATCACCGCGTTCGTCGAGAAGAGGCCAGGACTTTTTCGCGGAGCCTGACGCGTCTGCTTGAATCTTTTCGCGCTACTGCGAGTTCGATCTGGCCGGGCTGAACCGCTGCCACAATGCCGTGACGAGCAATGCTCCAAGCAGTGATCCGATGATTCCGCTCGGCCGCAGCGATATTCCGTCGCCGGCAATCAAACTCACCACCAAGCCGCCTACGAAGGAGCCCACGATGCCGGCGGTGAACGCCAGCGTCCAGTCCATGCCGGTCTTGGACTTTCCCAAGATCAACTGCGCGCCGGCGCCTATCAGAAGACCGAAGAGAATTATTCCTATGATCAGCACTGATGCGACCTAGCCTTTCAGAGTGCACGTTCGTTATGCATGGGAGCACTGATTGTCAGGCCAGAGTATGCGAACCGACCCGAGATGTTCAGGTAATACGGTGGATGGTCGGCAAGTGTGTCCTCGCTACGACATCGGCACTCATAGCCGTTGTGCCCGCAAACGTTCGACCAGCCCGAGAGTGAACCGGTCGATTTCCTCGATGGTGAAGTTTCGGTTGCGGCTGACGGAGTCGGAGGGTCGTCGCAGGAAGTGCTCGCCCCCCATCGGGATGCTGATCAACTCGATGACTCGTTGAAGCCATCGAACGACCCGAATGGACGAAGACACATGGTCGGCCAGCAGCAATGTCCCTCCGGGCCGAAGGACACGCGTCATCTCGGCCAGTGCCGCATCGGGATCAGGTATTGCGCAGAGGGAGAACGTGCAGACGACCGTATCGAAGGATGCGTCGTCGAAGGTCAGGGCCTGCGCGTCACCAAGCATAAGTTGCGCTCTGGGCATGGCTTCCTTGGACTTGTTGCCTGCGCGAGCAAGCATCTCCGGGCTGAGTTCGATGCCGGTCAATTCGATGTCAGGTGGGTAGTGGTTCAGATTGAGGCCAGTACCGACGGCAATCTCCAGCACCCGACCTTCGGCGCGGGCGCAGATCCACGATCTGGTGTCTCGAAAAAGAACACGATCGAGGAATGTCATATGTTTGTCGTAGTTGGCCGATTGCTTGTTCCAATATCGTTGCCACCGCTCGAGTCGGTGTACCGAGTCCCCTGACATCACTCATACCTTTTTCGTCGTGTCGAATGTTTGTTCCTGGCAGAGCTGTTTGTCTTACAACATCCCAGCATGCCATCTCACACCTAGTAGGTCGTCACGACGCGATTCCCAAGGACCAGGCAAAGACCGTATAACTGGCGACGGTGATCAGAGCGATCGCGATGAGGTTGAGCCACAGGCCACCTCGCATCATCTGACCGATCGTGATGTAACCACTCGCGTACGAGACGGCGTTCGGTGGTGTCGCCACCGGCAGCATGAACGCGCAGGTTGCTGCGAGCGCGACCGGAATCGTCAGAAGCAGCAGATCGAGGTCCATGCCCATCGCCACGCCACCTGCGAACGGAAGGAATGTCGCAGCTGTCGCGGTGTTGCTGGTGAGCTCGGTCAGGAAGATGGTTGCGGTCGTTGTCACCACGATTAACAGGATCACAGGGATCGTGTCGAGACCCGCTGCCACACTACCGATCCAATCGGTCAGGCCGCTGGACTGAAACTGGGCCGATAGGGCGAGTCCACCGCCGAACAGAAGCAATACCCCCCAGGGCAGCTTGATTGCTGTCTCCCAGTCGATCAGACGCACTCCTGCTTTACCTCCGCTGGGGAGTAAGAACAACAGAATAGCCGCGGTCATCGCGATGCCGGTGTCGGAGGTCGGTGGGTCATCGAAAATCAGCGGAACCGCGACCCAGGATGTGGCTACCAGAAAGAAGATGACCGCCACCCGGATTTCACCCTGTGACATCTTCCCCACAGCATCGAGTTCTCCCCTGATGAGTTGCTTACCGCCGGGGATGTCGTCGATCTCGGGCTTGAACAAGACGTGAGTGAGCAAAAACCACGCGACAACGAGCAGAACGACGGTGAGTGGCACTGCGGCAACCATCCATTCGAAGAATCCGATGGTGATTCCCTCGCCCTCCAAATAACCCACTTGCAAGGTATTGGGGGGTGCTCCGATGATCGTCCCCAAAGAGCCGATCGAAGCAGCGTAGGCAATGCCCAACATCAGAGCGGTCCCGAATTTGCTTTTGATCACCGCCTCCGAGACCGTCGTGTCGGTCGGCACGTCATCGGCCGACGTCGAACGTGCCTGTGCGGAGGTGTCTGTGCCAGATTCTTCCGTGGTGTGCTCCACCTCGGCCTCCTTTGCGATGTCGAGCACCAGAACCAGAACCGAGACGCCCGATGGGGATCATCATGACCGCGGGGACGGTATTCGAGACCCATATCGACAGAAAACCCGTCGCGATCAAGAATCCGGCGATCACCATCGTCGGCTTGGTGCCGGCATAATCGCGTAGACGAATACAGCCATCAGTACACCGGCGGCGAGTCCGATCCATTGGCGCTTCCGCCGACCTGGCTACACCTCGTCAGCGCGTTCACCGGCCGACTGCTGATCGACTTCGTCGAACCCGTCCGCGTAACGCCATTGCGCACCCGAACACCCCTCGTTCGACACTCGGCGCAGCTCTTTGACCGACTCGCCGCAGTACGAACGCAATCAACCTTCTATCACGGGTACAGCTTCTACGGCAGGTACCTGGGTAGGAGGGCTCACCGCAGCGGGGGGCCCGTCGGATGGAGGATTCAACCGCCCCAATTAGGAAGACTGGTCGGGAAGGTTCGGGACATCACACTGTCCCGCCCGAACGAGGAGCATCGTGAAACAACTATCCAGAAGGCACTTCTTGACAGGCCTTGCCGCCACACCGATCGTGATACTCGCCGGATGTGGCGACGGCGAGAACGAGCGGGCTCGAGCGTCGACGTTGCGGCAGTTGCCGATACCGCCCATAGCCGACCCCACGGTCGATGCCAACGGCACACGCCATTTTCACCTGGTCGCAGCGGCCGGCGCAGCGGAACTAATCAGCGGAACGACGACGGCCACATGGGGGTACAACGGTTCTATATTGGGGCCGACGTTGCGTGCTCGTCGCGACGAGACTGTGGCTTTCACCGTCGAAAATTCTCTGCCCGAACCGACGACCGTGCATTGGCACGGAATGCACGTTCCAGCTCGGTTCGACGGTGGACCCCATCAAACGATCGACCCCGGGGACAAGTGGGAACCTACATGGACCATCGGCCAGCCGAGCGCGACACTGTGGTACCACCCGCATCCGCACGGTTCATCAGAAAAGCACGTGTATCGGGGGCTCGCAGGGTTTTTCATCATCGACGATGATGTTTCCGACTCACTCGAACTGCCCGGTGACTACGGAGTGGACGACGTACCGCTGATCATTCAGGATCGTCGATTCGAGGAGGACGGCAGCCTCGATGAGTCGGACTCCACAAATATTGGACTGTTGGGTGACACCATCGTCACCAACGGGGTCGCTGGGGCTTTCCTTCCCGTCACTACCGAGAGCATTCGGCTCCGCATCCTCAACGGATCGTCTGGCCGCCTGTACAACCTCGGATTCGATGATTTCCGCGAGTTCCAGCTCGTGGCAACCGACGGCGGCTTGCTCGCAGAGCCGCTGCCGTTGAGCAGGATTCAGATCAGCCCAGGTGAGCGCGTCGAGGTAGTTGTACATATTGACGGGGGCACCCATTCGATGCTGCGATCGTTTCCAATCGACGATCGCGGCGGGCTGGATCAGAAATCCGCCGACTCCTTCGGCTTTGCAGATACCTTCGACATCCTCGAACTTCGCGGACGGAAGCAGCTCGAAGTATCACCGAAACTCCCGGCAGTCCTATCGGTCCTACCGCGGTTGGAAGTTGGAACCGGCACAGCGGAGCGGGAATTCGACTTACAATGGTTCATGATAAACGGCGCGAGAATGGATATGAACCGGATCGATTTTGCGTCCGTCGTCGATACCACCGAGGTGTGGGCGGTGAAAAACGTCGACAACTGGCCACACAACTTCCATGTACACGACGCTCAGTTTCAGATCGTCGATATCAACGGGACGCCCCCACCACCAGAACTCGACGGATGGAAAGACACCGTGTACACGCCACCCGGGCAACAGATACGGCTGGCATTGCGGTTCAGCCACTACACCGACCCGACAGCGCCGTACATGTATCACTGCCACATGCTCATGCACGAAGACCAGGGAATGATGGGACAGTTCGTCGTGGTCGAGCCGGGCACACAAGCATCGCAGACAATAAGCTCCTCCGCCGACATATCAGGTATGGAATCGATGCCGAATTTTGAAGGCATGCACCACTAGCCCATTCCCTTGGCGAATATCGCGAGACGTACTCGGTTGTCGCGACCGGTCTTCTCCATCAAATTCGAGATATGCGATTTCACCGTGGTAACACCGATATGCAGTCGATCGCCGATGTCTCGATTGCTCAGCCCCTCGCCGACAAGCTCCAGCACATCATGTTCGCGCATAGTCAACGACACCGCCGGGACCGCTGCATCCGCGATGTCCGAAGAGGCGGTAAGCGCGCGATCGACGATTCGACGCATGAGCTCCGGGGAGAACAAGAAGTCTCCGTCGGCCGTCCGCCTGATAGCGCTCAGCAAGTCGACCGGCGAGGTGTCCTTCACCAGAAACCCGGCGGCACCGGCCGCCAACGCAGGGTAAAGATGGTCGTCGTCATCGAACGTCGTCAGCACCAGCACCTTCGATGCAGGGTTGGATGCCACGATCTGTCTCGTTGCCTCGATACCGCCGAGACCGGGCATTCCGAGATCCATCAAGGTCACATCGGGTGAGAATTCGGCGGCCAACCGAATTGCCTCCAAGCCGTTGGATCCCTCGCCGACAACGGCCAGATCCGGTGTCGACTCGCACAACATGCGAAGGCCGGCACGTATCAAGCGTTGATCGTCGATGATCGTCAACCGGATCACAGCGTGTGCCCAGGTGTGGTGGGGGCGGCGGCTGCTGTGGCGGGGATCCACGCGTCGAGTTCCCATCCGTCGACGGTTGCTGTTGTCACTAGTTGTCCACCCACCAGGGCGATGCGTTCTTGCATGCCGATGACTCCGTATCCCTCGCCGCTAGGCGGCATGCTTTCGACTCCAGTATTGATGATTCGAACCGAGAACCCTGCGCCCTTGCGGGCTATCGACAGATTTACAGCCGATCCAGTCGCTGCGTGTTTCATCACGTTCGTCAACGACTCCTGCACAATTCTCAGCAACGAGAGCCTGCTGATGGCGTCGAGTTCGCAGATATCAGCGTCCACGTCGGCCACCACTTCGTATCCGGCGCGCCGAGTGCGTTCGATAGCCGCGTAGATTTCAGATCGGACGGCACCTGGGTCCACCAGAGGCACTTCGTTCAAAGACGGTTCGCGAAGCGCGGCAAGAAGTCGACGGATATCGGCCAGTGCGTCGGATGCTGTGAGGTGCACATCATCGAGAACTGCGTCCACACGCGGATCGACCCTTCCGAGTACATGTCGTGCCACTCCTATCCGCAGGACGATCGACGCCATGTGGTGCGCGACGAGATCATGCAATTCTCTTGCCACAGCGGTTCTCTCAGCTGAGCGTGCACTGATTTCAGCTGTTACCGTCCTGGCTTCTGCATCTGCGGCACGTTCCTGATAGGTCGCCGCAAGCTCGCGCTGCGCGCGAATGTAAAGACCAAGCAGCACGGGGAGCCCGACGAACAATGCAGTCGAAGCGACTGTAGTCCAGCGCCAGAAGGCATCGGGGTGGTCGAGCCACGCCCCGAGCACCAACGCACCTGTCCAGACCATAGTCGCGAAAACTCGAGATGCTCGGGACGAGCGCAAAGCAACCTCGCCCAGCGATACGGCGCCGAGGTAGGGCACAAGCTCCGACACGCCCCAGGCTTGCGCGGCGAACAGTGGAACGGACAACGCCGACAGCGTGATGGACGCAACGAGCGGTGCCCTATCCCCAACGCTGAAGACTACTGCCGATGCGCACCCCAGAAACCAGTAGCTCAACGGTACATAGAACTCGCCCGGGAAGGTGCTGGCAATCAGCAGGATCGGAACCAACGCCATCGGAGCAAAACGAATCGTCCTACGCACCGGAATGTCGATCATCACACCACCGTAGGGGAACCACCTCGCTCGCCGTCGGTGGTCACGACCATTGGGACGCCACACCAACGACTTGATGACCTCAGCTGCGTCGCCTGAAGCTACACACTTCACCTATTGGGGTAAAACTACTCCGACGTCGCGCACACACACAAAACTGACAGGCGTCATCAAACCGCCTGTCACAACCACAATTCGAGACAGAACTGAAACATGTTCTAATATTGCCCAACGAACGTGGCCCCCAAGGGACCAAACGGAAAGTCGCGACCGCCGAGGGGGTGCAGCGATATCACTAGGCTGACAAAGGGGGAATGTAGCCCTGCGGCTCCCCGATCGATTAGCGGCATCCAGCCCAACGGGACGGAGGCGGCACTACTGACCCTGCAGTCACTCAAGGCGCAACGTGTGCTCGTCGAACTGGGACTTCTCGCAAGGGTCTCGGGTGCTGCCATTTTGGACAACTTAGGCGCTGCCGTGCTCTGACAAGATAAAGGTGCCCAGTAGGAAACGAGAAGGTCAGCAGGAACATGAATACATTCAAAGGCGTAGACGAGCACTGGTACCGCGCATTGTTCGACGCGAGCACCGTCGCGATAGCACTAGCCGACGAGCAGGGCTTGCTGATGGCCGCGAACGACGCCTACTGCGCGATGGTCCAACGCACCTGGGGAGAGATTGCCGGTCGATCCTCCCGCGAATTCACCCATCCCGACGATCTCGCACAGCATGCGGCGATGGCGCAGTTAATGGCAGGAGCACGAGAGCAGGGCCAGGTGCTCCGGCTCGAGAAGCGGTATGTCCGCCCAGATGGCACGCTGAGATGGGCATGGGTCTCCGCAGTCGCTGTCACGGCACCGGATGGCCGGACATGGACTGCTTCGGTCATCCACGATACGACCGAACGCCGAATCGCCGAAGACATGTTGCAGGCCGCAGCAACGACTGATCCTCTCACCGGTTTGCTCAATCGCCGTGGTTGGCGAGAAGGGTTGCACCGGCTGCACTACCCTCCGCAATGCACCGACTCACTCATACTGGCGATGATCGATCTCGATCGGTTCAAGGCGTACAACGACACGCACGGCCACCCCGCCGGCGACCAACTGCTCACCACGTTCAGCGCAGCTGCGCGCGGCATCCTCGGTCCGCAGACCCTGTTTGCTCGTTGGGGTGGTGAAGAATTCGCATTGGCTCTACCCGGAATCGACGTCATACAGGCGCGTCGAATTCTTACCGACATCGCGGCGGTCGTTCCCGACGGTCAGCAATTCTCGGCTGGATTCACTGCGCTGCAGCAGCGCGAAACCCTCTTCGACTGCTTCGATCGCGCCGACGTGTTGCTCTACCGCGCCAAGCGAGACGGCGGTGGTCGAATGTACGATAAACACGATGACCTGGCCTGATGTATGGCCGCTGCCAAGCCCCACCGAGATCACGTCGAATTCACAACCGGTGCCCGTCGGGTTCGTTGTGGGCGCGCTTACATCGTTTTCTGATGCCATCGGGTCAGCGCCCGCCTCGTATCCGGTGGCAACCACCGTGACGTGATCAAGTCCTGTTGTCTTTGGACTCACTTATCGATCCCATGGGGAGTCTGACCTCGAAACGAGCTCCACCCAGTGGCGACCGAAGAACGGTCACCGACCCACCATGTGCCGCAACCGTGCCGGCGACAATAGCCAAGCCCAGTCCCGCACCGCCTTCGTCGCGTGTCCGAGAGGAGTCCAGGCGGACGAACCGATCGAACACTCGCACTCGCTCCGACTCGGCAATACCCGGTCCATCATCATCGACTGTGATCAGAGCAGACCCACCCGACTCCGCACAGGACAATTCCACTCGACTGTTCGCGTGCCGAACTGCGTTATCGACAATGTTGCGCACCATCCGCGCCAACGCCTGCTGATCCCCGGTCACCCGAACAGGAACAATCGACGTTCGAACAGTCACCTCCGACATCGATCCGACACGTTTGCCCTCCTCATAGAGCAGATCGTCGAGGTCGACGTCGACTGCGCTGGCGGCGGTCTGCTTTTCGTCCGAACGAGCAAGCCATAAAAGATCTTCGATCAACCCCCGCATCCGTCGCGCTTCGGGAAGGAGCGAATCGTCTATCAATGTCGCATCGATCAACTCCGGCCGTGCTGCGGCAAGCTCGAGAGCAGCAGTGATCGTCGAAAGCGGACTCCGAAGCTCATGCGAAGCATCACTGACAAACCGCTGCTGCGCACGCTGACCGGCGTGGAGGCGCTCCAACATCTCGTTCATGGTCACCGCAAGTCGAGCGATCTCGTCATGTGCTTCCGGAACCGGAATCCGCTCCCCCAGTTGGCCATTGGAGATCGATGCCACCCGGGTCCGGATACGTTCGACGGGGCTCAACGCCGCACCGACGAGTCGGTACGTCGCCAACGCGACGAGCGCGATCACAATGGGGCCAACGATTGCCAGTAGAACCGCAACCGTGGTGACGACGTCTTCGACCGGCTCCCGGTCGGCACCCACCAACACCGTCACCGGCCCCTCTCGCGTCGTCGCACCGCGGCCCGTCACCCAGAAATCGCCACTCTCGCCGACCTCGACACGCCCCAGATCCTGCGTGGTCGACGACGGAACCTGGAAAGTCGACAACGGCGCATCACCATCCCCACTCGAAGAAGCCCGCACCACTCCGGACGCGTCGATGACCTGCAGAATCCCGATCTGACCATCGGTAGCCAACAACGAATCGTCGATCTGCGACGGTGAATCGGACTCGAGCTGCTCGCAGACCTGCACCGCGCGTGCCACCGCAGCAGTACGGGCAGAGGATTCGAGAGAGCTGTAAAGAACACTCAACAACGCACTACCGGCACCGATCAAACACACAGCAAGCACCAGGGTCGTAGCAACCGCCGAACGCACCCGCACGGTCCAACGTCGTGGCCGCAACACATCGAGGTAGAAACTCACGCCCCCAGTGTCCTACCTGCAGCGCCGAAGACAACGACCATCTTCAGCATCTCTTCAGGAATACCCTGCCAGAGTCGTTGTCCATGACCACCACACGCATGTTGGCGAGCAAAGTCCCCGAGGTGACGCTGTACTTCTGGATCATCAAAATCCTGGGAACTACCGTCGGGGAGACAGCCGCCGACGCACTCAACGTGGATCTCGGGTTCGGTCTCACCGGGACCACCATCGTCATCGGCATCATGTTGGCCGCAGCGCTGATCTACCAGTTCACCCTCCGACGTTACGTGCCATGGATCTATTGGCTGGTGGTCATCCTGATCAGCGTCGCCGGCACGCTGATCACCGACAATCTCACCGACAACTTCGGCGTTCCACTGGCAACAAGTACCGGATTCTTCACCGCCGGACTGATCCTCACCTTCGCAGCCTGGTACATCACCGAAGGAACACTCTCGATTCACAGCATCCGAACACGCCGCCGCGAAGGGTTCTACTGGCTCGCAATCCTGTTCACCTTCGCACTCGGCACCGCTGCCGGGGACCTCGTCGCAGAGCAGTACAAACTGGGATACCTCACCTCGGCGCTCATCTTCGCCGCCATCATCGCCCTGGTCACCGCCGCGCACTACGCCCTACGGCTCCATGCCGTCCTCGCATTCTGGATCGCCTACATCGTCACCCGCCCACTCGGCGCCTCCATCGGTGACTACCTGACCCAGGACAAAAATGCTGGCGGCCTCGGACTCGGACCGACCCTCGTCACCGCCGTATTCGTGATTGCCATCGTCGGTTCCGTGGCATACCTGAGCATCACCAAGGCCGACGTCCTCGACACCACATTCGACAGCGCAGATGTCAGAGACGCGGCGAAGGCGTGACACCACGCGAAGGGTAGGGCGACGTCGCCCAGTGGCCACACCAGGATATCGCTGGTCACCGGGCGTGCTGATCGCACCGAGTTGGAGCAGCCCGTACTGGGTGCGTAGCGGTACCGAAGTTGTGCAACGGGAACGAGTCTCACCCTCTCAGCTCTCCACAGGGATCCTTCAGGAGCCCGCAGGCATATTCGGACATGTACCCCACGCATGAATTGTGCACCCGTCGACCGAAGGAACCTCGTGAACATCAAGAACAAGATCGTTGCAGTAGCCGCCGTCCTGCTGGCCGGAGCATCCATCGGTGGCGGGATCGCTGCCGCACATACCCTCGATCACAGTGCAGCACCGGACAGCAGTGTCGTCGACACACCGGAAGCGGGTGACACCCCCGACACACCGGGCACAGCGGACGTTCCAGAAGCAGGCGACACCCCCGACGCACCCGGCTCGGTAGACCTGCCTGGGCCCGGTGATGTCGCGGACGCACCGGGACAGTAACTCCGCCAACCAATCCGTAGCGCCCGAAGGTTGATAGCCTTCGGGCGCTGCCCTCACTTCGAACTCATTATCCTCTTGTACAACAGCATCTTTCATGCGTTCCTTCAGCACCTCTCGTGCATGATCGGTATAGATCGGACCACTTCTGTCAGGGGACGCTCATGCTCGCACCGAACCTTCCGACACTGCCGGATCACAGCGCGGACTCGCAGATCTCACACCGCGAGGTGAAGATCTGGAAGATGCTCGCAATCGCCGCGCTAGTTCTACTCTCGCTTGCGTCGGTGTCGTATGTGCGGGCGCTGACAGCCCCGGGCTACGCAACATGGAACGACAGAACCTCCTCGTGGATCCGTGACCACGGCGGCGCCCCGGCCCTGAATCTGTACGAGAACTGGCGCTACGCGAGCCCACCTCCGGACACTCAACCCGACCTCACACAACACGCCACCGCGAGGGCACTATCGGGCGGCAGTGCAACCTCGTTCGGGACCCTCCCAGTCCTGCCGACCGTCGCAGGATCACCTGCCCCGACCTGGATCCCCGGCCGCACCGGCGCAGACGGTATCCCCGTCGCCTATACCGCACTGTTTCAACCGGACCCGGTCCATCGCAGCGCAGTGGCTGGAGTAGCCCTTGTCTCGGGCTCAGCGACGGTCGCTCATATTGTCGAGGGAAAGTCCCAACCCGTCGCCGACGACAATACTGCCGCCGCGGTACCCAGCGCTCGGATACCCAGCCTGGTGGCCGCGTTCAATTCAGGGTGGAAGATGAAAGACATTGCCGGCGGATACTTCTCGAACGGGACATCGATGCAGGGCCTAGTGGACAATCAAGCCTCTGCCGTCGTCGACGATGCAGGACGCCTGAGCGTCATCGACTGGACAAGTGGTGCGGCGGTCAACCCGCACATCGTGGCTGTCCGGCAGAACCTGGCGCTGATCGTGGATCACGGATCGATCGCGGCGGGTCTGCAATCGAACGGCGACAACCGGTGGGGCAGCGCGAAGAATCAACTGCAATACACCGAGCGCTCAGCATTGGGCACCACCGCACACGGCGACCTCGTCTACCTTGCGGCATCGAAAGTCGATCTCCCCACGCTCGCACAGGCACTCCTCGACGCCGGAGCAGTAACCGGGATGGAGCTCGATATCCACGGCGGACTCACCGAGTTCAATTCCTGGGCAGTCGACCACGCCGGAACGCTGACACCGACGGCAGTGCTCCCCACCATCCAAGACAAGCCTGACCGCTACCTCACACCGGACCAACGCGACTTCTTCTACCTCACACTGGCGTCGCCGACACCGAACCAACCCTGGGCCGCTACCGATACCTCCGCCACGACGATGCAAGCGGACGTACAAAGTGTGTCGATCACGTCGAGTGTGCGCTGACGCCACGACACCATCCGCTCGGAAAGACGACAGGCAACCGGGCAGCGGTTTCGAGTGTGCGCCTCTGCCCCGGACCGGAGTTGTTCAGTCGCCGGCACCGGCTGCGAGTCGGTATCCGACTCCCCGGATCGTCTCGATGCTCTTGCGCCCGAACGGCTGATCGACCTTCTTGCGGAGGTAACCGATGTAGACCTCGACGATGTTCTCGTCCCCATCATAGTTGGCATCCCATACCGATCGCACGATCTCGGACTTGGTGACCACCACCCCACTGCGCCGCATCAGAAACTCGAGCACACTGTATTCGCGTGGGGTGAGCGCCAATTCCACACCACTGCGGGTGACGCGGTGCCGCGCTGGATCCAACTCCAGATCCCCCGCCGTCAACACCGTCGGCCGCTCCGGAGCGCCACGCCGCACCAGCGCCCGCAACCGCGCCACCAACACCACAAAAGAAAACGGTTTGATCAAATAGTCATCCGCACCTAGATCGAACGCATCAGCCAGATCGTATTCACCGTCCTTCGCCGAAAGCATCAGGATCGGAGTCCACACACCCTGCGCCCGCAGATCCCGCACGATGTCGTAGCCATGCTTGCCCGGCAACATGATGTCGAGCACGAGCGCATCGAACTCCCCGCAGACCGCAGAATGAAACCCTTCGTCACCGTCGTGCTCGACCTCGACGGTGAAACCCTCCGCCACCAAACCGCGACGCACCATCTCAGCCAAACGCACCTCGTCCTCGACCACCAGTACCCGCATCGACAACTCCATCCAGGTAGATCTCGCACCTCCGACTACCAGGAGTAGACCAGACCCCTGCTGTGACCGGCGATACGCTTTCAGCGATTCTTCAGGAGCACTTCTGCACGCTGAAGCCGTGCTCCTCTCATCATCGACGTCCGCCGTGCATTCAACGGTCACCGAAGTATTCACCGAAGCCGCCTCCACCGATGTCGAAGCCGCCGGTCTCGCGATAGCCCTCGCCCTCGTCGTACTCGGGATAGTGCTCAGGACACGCGAGAATGGAGCCCGCGCGGCGATCTTCTCCGCACTGGGCTACGCCTTCGCTGTGCTGGTCCTAGCCATCGCGGTACACAGCAAAGGCGCTCTGACCGGCGCCGATGCACCCGTCGCCCAATGGTTCGTCGACCACCGAAATTCCACCCTCGATCACCTGGCAACCGCCATCACCACCGCAGGTGGCCCACCCGAAACAGCAGCATTGGGCATCCTCGTCGCGGTGGCGCTGATCTGGAGAACCAAGAGATACGGCCCGGCGGTGGTGCTACTTGCGACGGTAGCCGCAGCATCGATCCTGTGCACTGCACTGAAACTGATCGTCGGCCGCGACCGCCCACCACTGTCGATGCAGTTGATGATCGAAACCGATCCCTCGTTCCCATCAGGGCACGTCACCGGCAGCGGAGCCCTACTGATGATGATCGCGCTCATCGCCAGCGCGCGACGCCCAACGGCAGTACGCGCCCTGCTGCTCGGTATCGCGCTCGCTCTCACTGTCGTTGTCGCCTGCACACGCATGTATCTCGGAGTCCACTGGCTCACCGACGTCTGCGCCGGCGCTCTCATCGCCGCGGCCATGGCAACTCTCGGGGGCTACGCGCTTCACCGACTCGACGCCACGACCGCGGACGAACCCATACCGCCCCGGCACATCAGTCCAGTGTCGCGGTAGTGCACTATCCTCGAGGTATATCAGTGATTGAGGTGAAACCTGTGCGTCGAGCGTCCGGTCAGCTGGAAGAGTCCATCGTGCAGTTACTCGGTGAGCATCGAGAGCTGTCGGTGTCAGAGGCTCGTGGACATCTGGACGCCGAACTCGCCCACACCACGGTCATGACGGCGCTGGTTCGGCTCCATGGAAAAGGTCTGGTCGAGCGGGAACGCCGAGGACGATCCTTCGTCTACACCCTCACAGCGCCGGTTGGCGAGATTCCCGCGCTTCGTGCCGCGATGCGTATGAGGACCGAACTCGGTGAGCGGGACAAGCGTGCGGATGTGCTGGCAAGTTTCGTCGCAGCCTTGGACCCCGAGGACGAGGCAACGCTGCGCAGTCTGCTCTCACCTGCTGCAGGCGATCTGGATGAGCGCGGGCAGTGACTCTACTCGTGTTCGTTGCCGCGCTCCCCTGGGTGGTTTCGCTGGCGATTCGCATGAACATCGAACGCATCGATCACCGATTCACCCCTTCGACTGCAATAGTGCTGTTTCCAATTCTCGCTGTCGTCACCGCATTCTCGATTGTTGCCTCGCTAGTGGCAGTGTCTGCTGTTCTGGTTTCTTCGCCCAATCCCCTCATGGTCGTACTGGGTGTTGCACTCCTCGGGTGGGTTCTCTGGCGGTTCATCGAGGTGTCACGGCATTTTCGACGGGTTGTAGTCAGCTCTTCCATGGCCTCGCGCTTCGGAGCAGAAGCACGCACACCAGGGGGAACAGTCCTCGTCGACTCCGCTGAGCCCGACGCCTTTGCCGTGCCATCGGGTGGCGGTGCCGTCGTCGTTACGACGGGGCTCGTCGAAGTACTGTCCGATGCCGAATTGCATGCGGTCATCGAACACGAACGTGCGCATCTGCGATTTCGCCATGCACTATGGATCCAGATGTGCGAGATCGCGGCCCAATTCGATCCGGTGCTGCGCCCGTTGGTAGGGGGGGTACGGCATGCCGCGGAGCGCCAAGCAGATGAGTATTCTGCAACATTTGGCCGGAATGTGACCGTGTCTGCGCTCGCGCGAACGGCGTTGCTACGCAGTCATCTCGAGCGGGATGCGCAGTCTCGGAAACTTGCAAGTACCGGTGGCGACGTCGTCCGGCGCGTGCGGGCTCTGACGGAGCCCCCGCCGGAGCGCCAGCGTTACGCCGTCGTCGTCGCCGGCCTGGTGGTGATAGCCGCATGCGTGTCGATCTCGATCGCGCTGTTCGACGTGGCGCAGGACGTCATCGTGCCGGAGGCCGGAGAAACGCCTTCGTCTGTCTTCCAATAGCTTTGGCTGGAGGCGGGATCTCAGTTCTCGCCGTCGGCTTCCCGTCACTTGCTCGGGCCATCCTCCGCGGGGGCAGAAGTGACGGTGTCACCCCACGCTGCACGCGCACCGGAATCTCCGATCCGATACACCTGGACGATCGTTGCCACCCCGACAAGGACAGCCACAATCACGACGGCAACCGATAGCCACTGCATCGGCGGCCTCTCGCTACGTTCACGGAGATGCAGGAGTACCAGCAGTGCTGCAACCACCACAGCAGCGATTGCGAAGTAGAGCATGGTATCGCCGAGTTCAGCATGCGTCTCTACGGATGCAGACTTCGGAACGCGCTTTTCCAGCCATTCGCCAGCATCTGTGGTGAGTGGTGTCATCACTAGAATCAGCACCGACAAAGCCGCGATGAACCACACGAATCTTCGACGCACCCCTGCCCACACACTTGCCGCGACGGCAAGAAGTGCAGTCAGTGGCGCGAGGACGACGATGAGATGAATCAACAGAATGTGGGCTGGTAGGCCGTTGATCGTGGACACTTGGTTTCCTACTTCCGGTCACGGGTGTGCTTGCCCCACCACATTTATGCTACACGTTATGTAGTAGTTCTCACCGAACTGCGGATCGATTTCGGACCGGTGCGGACGTTTCACGAATGGCTTTGTGCTTCAGTCGGGTACAGCGTTCCAACTCGTAGTCGGATCGGCGACGATATCCCGCACGATCTGCTCGTACGACTGGCCGAACTCGGCAACCGTCGTACCGTCGAACAATGCCGTCGGATAGACGATGTCCACCCCGATTGCGGTGACAAGCCCCGCTGCATCTCGGCGCTCGGTGACATGGACATGCATATCGCATTTGGCGATATCCAGTGGACGTGGAGTGACCTCGAAATGGGCGTCGCCAACGTCGAACTTCGAAGTGGTGAAGATATCGAGGGACAAGGCGACTTGAAAGAGTGGATGCACGGAATCGACGGGGTCCTCGACGAGTTCACCCGCGACGTCGACGAACGGGGCAGTTGCGTGGTCGAGTGCTCTCAGTTCGCTGGTACGCGCCAGGGCAAGGACATCGTCGAACGTTCGCGCGGACGCGATATTCGTGCGGATGGCGACCGTATTTGTGAACATCCCTACGAGTTGCTCGAACCTCGGATCGTCTCGAGCTGCAACAGGAGTGCCGATAACGATATCGGCAGTCGTGCTGAGCCGCGCCAGAAGGACGAGCAGTGCTGACCGAAGTACGGTGAATCGTCCTGTCCGGGTACGGTGACCGAGCCCGTCCAGCCCGTCCACGACAGCTGAGTCGAATTCCAGCGAAACTCGGGCACCGGAGAAATCCCACAGGTCTGGCCTCGGCCGGTCCAGGGGCAAACCGATATCTGGTGGTGCTCCATGCAACTCCTTGCGCCAGAACTCCATATCGGCGGCGGTGGACCGAGCTGCGGCCCATACGCTGAAGTCGGAGTACTCCAGCGGCAGTTCTGTCCATTCAGCGGTCTTGCCGGCGGCCCGCGCGTTGTATGCGCGAACGAAGTCCGACGCCAACACACCAAGTGACCATCCATCTGCGGCGATATGGTGCACCACGCACGCAAGCAGATGACGATCGGAAGAGACCGAGAACAGCTGCGCCCGGATGGGACGCTCGGACCGAACATCGAATGGTTCTGCCAATACCGCATCTACCACGTCGGCATCGAATGCAGTCGTACCTAACACCGGTCCGTCGAGAAGAGAAGTCCGATCGATGACTTGCGCTGGGCCCCAAGTCGAATCCGGATACACCGTCCTCAGGCTTCGATGGCGGACCGCCAGATCTGCGAGCGCTGCTTGCGCCGCCTGAGCGTCGAACGAGCCCGTGATCTCTATGGTGAACGGCAAGTTGTACAACGGAAGGCGTGCGCCTCGATCGATGTGGCGCTGCTGCGGAGCGAGCGGGATGTACGCCGCAGTGTCCGAGCGGCCCCGCTCGAGACCAGATGAGTAGGCCGACCCCCGGTCGGTGAACCGGGCGTCCACCAGCGCGGACAGAGCACGGACCGAAGGGGCATCGGTGAGGTCTCGCACGCCGACCTCCACGGTGGTATCAGCGCGAACGAGGGCGAGAACTCTAGTGGCTGCCAGCGAATCGCCACCCATGTCGAAGAAGGACCTCTCGACATCGACGTGGTCGGCACCGAGAATGCGCGCATACGCCGCTGCGATCGCAACTTCGGTGGAACCCGATGGTTCGACGCCGCGTACCTTCGGCTGAATCTGCGGCGCCGGCACGGGGAGTGCTGCGCGGTCGAGTTTCTTGTTGACCGTCAGCGGGATCGCGTCGAGAATCGTGATTGTCGACGGAATCATGTGGGCCGGCAACCGCTGCGATATATCCAGTCGAATCTGCTGGGTATCGACGGCCTGCTCGATGGGCACGATGTATCCGTCGATGCGTAGCCCGCCATCGGGACCGTAACGCACAGTCGAGGATGCTGCAGTGACCTGTGGATGCGCACGAAGTACCGCATCGATTTCTCCGAGTTCGACCCGGTTTCCTCGGATCTTGATCTGATCGTCTGTTCTGCCGAGAAATTCGAGGTTTCCGTCCGCCAGGTGACGCGCCAGGTCGCCACTACGGAAAAGTCGTGAACCATTACTGCCGAACGGGTTTGCGAGGAACCGCGTCGCGGTTTCAGCACTGCGGCCGAGGTATCCGCGGGCCAGCCCGCGTGTCTCGATGAAGATCTCTCCGGTGGCACCGGCAGGCACCGGGTGCAGGGCGCGATCCAGGAGGTAGATCTTCGCTCCCGTCATGGCCGTGCCGATCCCGATCGGCTCATCTGCATGCATCGGGTCGGTCATGGTGACACTGCATGTCGTTTCGGTCGGCCCGTAGGCATTGAGCAAGCGGCGGTTCTGGGACCAGTGATCGACGATGTCTCGCTGGGCAGCCTCACCACCGATGATGATGGTCTCGATGCCGTTCGGCTCTGATGAATCGAGTGTGGCCAGAGCCGAAGGGGTGATCAACAGATGGGTGATCGATTCGCGTGAAAGTAGTTCAGCGAGTTCGAGTCCGCCATACACGCCGGGAGGCGCGATCACGACTGTCGCACCGGAGATCGCGCCCGCCAGCATTTCGACGACTGCAGTGTCGAACCCCGGTGAGGCGAGATGACAGATGTGCGACGAGAAGTCGAGGTGGTAACTGGCTCGAATGTGCTGTGTGAGTGCACCGATCCCGTCGTGAGTGACGATCACACCCTTCGGCTTGCCGGTCGAGCCAGAGGTGTAGATGAGGTATGCCGCGCTATGTGCCCTGTACTCGGCCGATACGACAGCAGCGGCGGAGCGCGGCGGTTCGGCGGGATTGCCGATGTCTATCCATTGCACCTCCCCCAGTTCGGATTCGAGGTGCTCGAATGTGCACAGGCCGACCCTTGCAGAGCAGTCGCGGAGGATGAACTCAGCTCGTTGCCGCGGATAGTTCGGGTCGATGGGGACGTACACTGCGCCCACTCGCGCTACTGCCCAGAACGCCGCGACTTCGGCGATCGATCGAGACGCGCGGACCGCAACCATGTCCTCGGGCCCGACTCCGCGATCGATCAATGCACGGGCGAGACGGTCGACCTGCGTGGACAATTCGGTATACGTGACGACTTCGGTATCGCGGACAGCAATCCGATCGCCGTAGAGACGGACCGCCTCGTCGAACACTTCGATCAGCGAAGTCGAGTTCTCGGCATCTGCGCCGACGGACACGGGCGAGCTTCGCGTTTCTTCGGGAAAGAAGAGCTCGAGATCCGCCACAGCGGTGTCTCCGCAACCAGGTTCGGTGAAGCCATCGAGAAAATGTAAGAAGCGGACGTGATACCGGGATAGATCACCGGTTGTGTATACGGCCGGGTTCGCCTCGAAATCGATACGGGGTTGCGTGGCAGTTCTACTCGGATAGATATTGACCGCAAGATCGGCGACCGGACCCGTCGTCACGATGTGGATCTGACCGTCCAAATCACCGACGGTGATGTTGTTGGCGAACATCATCACGTTGATGGTGGGCCCGAATTGGCCGACGCGAAGCGGAGATCCACTCACCGCTGCAGTGGGTCTGCTGCGCTGGTGCCGCAATACTCCACTCAATGCCACTTCTGTCGATTTGACGACGCTGTCGACCGTGGCCGATCCGACTCCGGACAATCGCAGAGGGACCACATTCGACACCGAGGATCCGGCACGGCGTAGCAATGCCGTGGTCCTCGCCGACACCGGCAACGACAAGTGGACTTCGTCGGAACCTGTCATGCGCGCAAGGAAAGCGGCGAACGCAGCGATCACCACACTCGATGTTGCGCGATCGCCGACCGACCATGAAACGGCCGAAGACGTCCGGTGCGCGTCGGTGTCCGCGCCGATCGTCATGGACAACGGTTCGGGCTGCACCGCCCGGCCCAGAGTAACCGGAATGGATTCTGCTGCATCAGGATTCGTAGTTTTCCAAAACCGTCCATCACGCTCGAATCGCGAGGACGTTCGATATCTTTCGTCCTCGTCGACAAGGGCGGCCGGGGATGAAAGGTGGAGAGGTTCCGGTTCGGTCCCGGCTCGGGAGGCCGAGTAGATCGCGGCGGCCCGCTCGAGCACTTTCATCGATGCAAAGCCGTCGAGCGCGATGTGGTGGGCTCGGGTGTACCAGAGCACATGGTCATCGGCGAGACGAAAGAGCCGCAACCGGACAAGTGGCCCATCCATCGGCAGCGGGGATCGACAGTCGTCGTCTATCCATTGGAGCGCAGAACTCAATGCGCTCGGGTGTGCTCTGAGATCGACAATCTGCGCGACGTCATGGATCTGTGTCGTGAATACCTGAGCGGGCCGTCCCTCGATGTCGACGACGCGCATGCTCGACGAAGAGAATTCGAGGTGTGCCTGCAATCCACTGTCGAGTAAGTCGTCCACATCGACCTCACCTGTGATGTCCACGTAATAGGCGATGGTGAAGGGGATGTCCGGCATGAGCTGTTGGGCATACCAGATGTCAGCTTGAGTCGAACTCAAGGGCAATGCATCTTCAAGCACGATATCCTCCCGCATCAACACCGAACTACTACATGGTGAGTAGTTTCAGGCTACATGCGCCGCGGATCGCGGCAGAAACACCCGCGTCGCGTCGAGCATGAGTGTGATCGGAATCGAAGAAACCGGTACCGGATTCTTCGTACACTGATTATCCGACGGAACGGCCGCAACAACCGATCACCCACCGCTACCGGGAGGGACACGATGCCAAGGATGCCGGAGCAGCCTGCGATCAGAACCGATCGACTTACGAAGCAGTTCGGCGCATTCACTGCGGTGCGCGATCTCGACCTCGAAGTCGAACGCGGTGAGGTATTCGGATTCCTCGGCCCCAACGGTGCAGGCAAGTCGACCACGATCCGGACACTTCTGGACCAGATCCGACCCACCTCGGGACGCGCACACATCCTCGGGATGGACTCGCACCAGGATTCGTTGAAAATCCGGTCCGCGATCGGGTATGTGCCTGGGGACCTGGCCCTGTACCCCAAACTGACCGGAGCGGAAACGCTGCGGTACTTCGCGCGCCTTCGCGGCGGGGTCGACCAGAAGTACGTCGATCAGCTCGCGGAGCGGCTGCAAACAGACCTGTCGAAGAAGGTCGGTGACTACTCCACCGGCAATCGGCAAAAAATCGGGTTGATTCAGGCGTTCATGCACAAACCGGATCTACTGATTCTCGACGAGCCGACCGCAGGACTGGACCCCCTGGTGCAGCGCGAGTTCAACACGATGCTGCACGAGGTACGCGAAGAAGGGCGCACAGTGTTCCTGTCCTCGCACACCCTGTCCGAGGTCGAACGCGTCGCCGGACGTGTCGGCATCATCAGAGAAGGCCGACTTGTAGCAGTAGAGCGCATCGCGGACCTGCAGGCCAAAGCGATCCGGCGACTCGATATCGAGTTCGCAGAGCCGGTGTCACCGGAGCTGTTCGCGCAAGTGGACACCGTCCGTGAAGTCATCGTGGACGGCACCCACGCAACCGTGGCATTCGACGGCCCGATCAACGGCATCTTGGAGGCGGCGATGGCGCACGAACTGGTCGATCTACACACCCGCGATGCCGACCTCGAGGAGATTTTCCTGGCCTACTACCGCGGCAGTTCCGAAGACTCAGAAGACGGTGCAAAGAAGGATCCATCGGATGCCCACTGACATCTTCACTCGCGAACTGACCGACCGCCGGATGGCCGTCGCCGCACTGGGCGTCGTGCTGGCACTGTTCGCATTCTTCGTGACCGGCATCAGCTCCGGGCTCGAGGACGTGATGACCGATCTGACGGACGCGATGCCCGACGCAGTCACTGCGTTCATCCCGGCCGGACCGGGTGGTTATGCGATCGGTGAGCTGTTCAACCTGATCGCGCCGCTGGCCCTGATCGCGTACGCGGTGATCACCTCGGCGGCGGCAACCGCCGGGGAGGAAAGGATCGGGACGATGGCGTTGCTGTCCGCCCAGCCGGTCACCAGACGGTCGATCCTGGCGCAGAAAGCGCTGGGAGTGGGCGCGGCTCTTGCTGCGGTAACGATCGTGTTCGGCGCCGCTACGGTTCTGTCGGCAATGTTGTTCGGTGTCGACGAGCTCACGCCCCGTCACATCGCAGCGGCGTGTCTGCACCTGTATCTGCTCGCATTGCTGTTCGGGGCGATCACGCTGGCCGCGGGCGCAGTAGCAGGCGATCCCGGTATAGCCGCCGGCGTCGGAGGCGGTCTCGCCGTGGCGGCGTGGGTGTCGAACTCGATGCTTCCGATCGCACATCTCGACGACTGGGCGCGAATCAGCCCGTGGTATTACTACGTCTCCAGCGAGCCGCTGAGTCATGGCGTCGATCTACCGCACGTCCTGATCCTCGCCGTACTTACCCTCGCTGCGGCGATGATTGCGGCCGTCGCGTTCGACCGCCGTGACCTGAAGGGATGAGCACGATGACAACGACCTCAGACCACGGTGCCGCGGGCTCGGCACGACCGCGCGGTCGCCGGCAGATCCGAGCGGTGACGGCCCTCGCCCTGCGAGACCGGTTGACACTGGTGGGTGTCGTCGCTGCGGCGATGGTCGCGATGGGTGCCCTGACGGGGGCGCTGTGGCCGCCGTTGCAGGACACATTGGTCGCCCTGCCTGCCAATTTCACGGACTCGATCGGCAAGCTACTCGCTGGTGCGGACATGACCACTCCAGCGGGGTGGTTGAATGCCGAGATGGTCTCGCTGGTCGTGCCCGGAGGATTGATCGCGGTTGCGATTCTCTCCGCATCCAAAGCGATTTGCGGGGAGGAGCAGACAAAGACCGTGGGCGTACTTCTATCGCTTCCATTGAGCCGCAGTGCTTTTCTTACCGCCAAGACCGCCGCCATGATTGTGCACGTCCTGCTTGCGACACTCGGTGTCGCAGCCGGATTGATAGTCGGGGATGTGACCGGCGGCCTCGGTATCGACGCATCCGGTGTGTTCGGCACCTGCGCGCACAGCGCACTGTTGGCGATTGTATTCGGCGCGGTCGCGGTTCTGATCGCTGCGTTTACCGGAGACGGCCGGCTCGCCGCGACCATCCCTGCGGCGCTTGCCGTACTTGCCTTCGCGCTCAACGCTTTCCTCCCGTTGTCGGACTCACTTGCCGGCTTCACCAAGGTCAGCCCCTGGTACTACTTCGCAGGTAGCAACCCCCTCGTCAACGGGGCAAACTACGCTGATCTATCAATTCTTCTTGTCGTCGCGATCATCTTTTGCGCATGCGCGTTCCCCGTCTATCTCCGACGTGACCTGGTCGGCTGAAGGTGGGGTACCGGCTGCAGTCAGCTTGCGAATCGCACCCGATGGCACAGTGCGACAAGCGAAGTGCAAATTCCCTCACGAACCACACCATCGGTGATGAAGCCGTTCTCGTCGATCATTGCCGGAGTCACGGGGAGATGAGCGCATGCCGCGTCGACGATCGCCGCATCGGTGTAGTCGAGCACGAGGCGCAGCGACGCATGGGCGTTGGCCGCGTTCGTCACGTAGGGCACGCCGCGGAAACCGTCAGGAGTCAGGGTGGCGGCAGTGCGGAGCAACGCCGAATTACTCGACTTTGCGCGCAAGCTTCCCGATATCAACAAGATGTCCGACAAGGTGTTCGCTCCTTCGGACCCGCTGGAGTCCGGCACGATCGAGGCAGTACGACGTAACGAATTTACAGTATTCAGCGAAACCTGACTGGATCATCGTTTGTATTCTTCTCGGCACACACGAAGCAGGTTCGATGAATCAGATCACGACAGACTCCCGCGAGGAAAGCCGGTTCGGCCCCTACGAGCTCAGATCTTTGCTCGGTAAGGGCGGCATGGGTGAGGTGTACGAGGCGTATGACACGGTCAAGGACCGCACTGTCGCCCTCAAACTGCTCTCGCCCGACCTTGCGCACGATCCGACTTATCAGGAACGGTTCCGCCGCGAATCGCGAGCGGCAGCGCGTCTTCGAGAACCACACATCATCCCCATTCACGACTGGGGCGAGATCGACGGCGTACTCTTCATCGACATGCGGCTGGTCGCCGGTCACGATCTTCGTACGACGCTCCGGGCGCAGGGTCCGATGTCACCGAGCCGCGCCGTCGCGATCGTCGCACAGGTCGCCTCAGCGTTGGACGCCGCGCACGCCGACAATTTGATTCACCGCGACATCAAGCCGGAAAATATCCTCCTTACTAGAGACGACTTCGCCTATCTGGTGGACTTCGGTATTGCCCGGTCAGGTTCGGACGTACAGCTCACCACCCAGGGCACCGCGATCGGCTCGTACGCCTACATGGCACCCGAAAGATTCGACGCCGATGTGGTCACCGATCGCGCCGATACGTACTCCCTGGCCTGCGTGCTGTACGAATGCCTGACCGCAACAGCGCCCTATCCGGCGACCAGCGTCAGTCAACTGATCAAAGCGCATCTCATGACCGCGCCGCCTCGGGCCAGCCTCACTCGGCCGGGCCTCCCCCGTGCACTCGATGCGGTAGTCGTCCGCGGTCTGGCGAAGGACCCTGATGAACGGTTCGCCAGTACAGGCGACTTCGCGCGCGCCGCGCATCTTGCCCTGACTCCGCCGGACCGCGCCGAGGCCACCGCGATCGTCGGTCGCACGCTCGACGGCACGGCAGTTGGCAGCGTCGGTGAATATCGACAGACCAAAGTTGGCGATGCCGTCCATCCCCGACCGCAGGCCTGGGGCACAGCGGCACCTCCTCCCCCACCTCGACCGAATGCAGCCCCGGACCCGTTCGCCCAACCGGGGCCGCACCGCTCCACGTTTCTTCCAGTTGCGATCACCCTCCTCGTCGTCCTGGTACTTGGACTCGGCGCGGCTGTTGCATGGCTGACACTCGCGCCGGACATCGAATCCAACACGGCTGCAGTACCATCGGCTGCTGCTCCGATTTCCCAGAGCGCACCGAACGTGGAGGCAAAGCCGCCGACAGCGGTCGTCCCGACGGTCGCTCCGGTCGCTCCGGTCGCACCCACCCGCGCTCGGGCGATCCCCGTCTCCGGCGCGGACAGTCAAGGCTTCCTCGGCAATTCCGGCCCGCGATGCAACGCCGACAACCTCGCCGTCGCCATCGGACGCACCACCGATTCCAAAATCGTGGTCTGCGAAACCGGTGTCGGCCGCTACTACTACAAGGGCGTCCGCATCACCGATGCTGCTGGGATCGAACTTGACGACCCGAGGCCCTCTGCCGGCGGATTTGTCGCCACCAACCCCGCCGACGGAACCCAGTATCGACTCGATGGGTCCTCGCTGACCATCGTCTCCGACGGCGAAGTGGTGGCCGCCGAGTCGATGAGGGAGTACTACGCGCGCTGACCTCGCAGTGGCACCCCGCTGCGTGTCATGAAGACGGGGACTCGGCTGTGGCAGGCACATCGGTTCCCGACGGGCTGAGGAGCACGTTCAATATCTCTCCGATGTTGTGTCCGCGTTCGACGGGATGTCGCATCGGCCGATCATCACGGACACGGTAGGAGTTGCGCCTACCGTCCCGGATCCGGTCGAGGTAGCCGGAATCCACCAAGTCACTCACTATGCCCTGGGCTGCTCGCTCGGTGATGCCGACGTTCTGGGCCACATCGCGTACCCGAATGTCCGGGTCGCGAGCGATACAGAACAGCGCGTGGGCGTGGTTGGTAAAAAACGTCCATTCCGCCATATCCGGAGCCTAGCCGGGTCTGCGGCTGACAGGAACTCTGTCACCGGAAACAAACCTCAGCTTCCGTCTCTGAACGCGACTTTCTCCAATCACCCCAACCACATTACAGGTGATTTGACACCTGAATTGCAATGCATGTATCAATTTACATATGAGTACTGAGAATGTGTTTGCAGCTGCGCTCATCGGGGTGTTGGTGTTACCCCTCCTCGCTGCTGCGGCAGCGCTGGGCCTGGATGCTCGTCGACCTCGCGTGGCCCGGCAACTGGGCGGTTGGGTCGCATCCGGGTGTTTCCTCGTCACGGGGGGATTGGGCATTGCCGTTCTTTCGCAGCGCGATGTGTCGATGTCGATCAGAGGTGACGACGGAATCGTCCTCGCCGGGGTGGCGGCGAATCGGCTGGGCGTGCTCTTGATGCTGTTGGTGTTCGGGGTGAGCGCCGTCGCGCAGAGTTTCGCTGTCCGTTATCTGGCGGGCGATTCTCGGGCACGATGGTTCTCGGCATCGGCAGGTCTGCTCACCTCCGCTTCGATCGGTTTGATGATCTCGGTAACTCTGATAGGTCTCGCAGTGTTCTGGACGATGGCGGGGGTGGCCTTATGTCTCCTGCTCGCTACCTACTCCCACCTGAGCGCAGCGCGAGATGGAGTAAGACGAACGACACTTTCCTTTTTGGTCGGGGATATCGCACTCTGGCTGGCTGTCGTGCTGGTGACCGTCCACTCGGGAAACCTCGAACTGGCGACGGCAAACGGGATGGACCTCGGCGACTCGACCCTGAGCGCAGGAGCAATCGCCTGCCTCTTCGCCCTGGCAGCGCTGTCGCGGTCCGCACAGATTCCGTTTCACCGCTGGCTACCCTCCACATTGGCTGCGCCAACACCTGTGTCGGCGTTGCTGCACGCAGGGGTGGTCAATGCCGGCGGCGTACTACTGATCCGATTGGGATCTCTGGTCAACGGCTCGGCTGTGGCGATGGGGCTGGTGGTGTTCGCCGGTGCAGTCACCATGATCTACGGGACGCTATTGATGCTGACCAAACCCGACATCAAAGGTGCCCTTACCCATTCGACCATGGCGCAAATGGGTTTCATGACCTTGACCTGCGGGCTGGGTCTTTATGCTGCTGCGGCATTCCACCTGGTGGCACACGGCCTGTACAAAGCGACTCTGTTCCTCTCTTCCGGGTCGGCTGTCAACCGTCACCGCCGAATTGCCTTCGCACCGCCCGAAATGCGGAACACCCGGACTCGGTACGCGGTAGTTGCTCTCGGTTCGGTTGCAGTACCGGCCCTGACACTGGGTGTCGCAGTGCTGGTGTTCCCTCTCCCTTCAGGCGAACACCAGTCCGGGTACGCGCTGTTGATCTTCGCGTGGGCAACCGCAGCAGCGGCGACCATGGGGTGGCTCGAACGACGATTCGACATCGGCCGTGCTCTGTCAGCAGTGGCGATGCTTGCGGTGGCATCGGCGGGTTATGTGTGGCTCGTCGGTGCCGTCGCCGGATGGATGACCTCGGACTTGCCCGACTACACACCCCCCGCTGCGGCCAGTTGGCTCATCATCGCGGTCGCCGGCGTCCTCGTTGGCGTCACGGTGGTGCGGTACGCGAATGATGCAGGCCCCTGGGGGTTTCTGCATCGAACGCTCTACGTGCGAGCACTCAGTGCCGGGCATGTCAGCATGCCCGAACAGCGGTCGACTCGCGCTGTACCAGCCTCTACTTCACTCATGACAGGAGCACACCGATGACCACAACCGTCGATCACTCGTCGAGCCGAACCCGTCGAGCCAAGTTGCGCGCAGAGGTGGCCTTGGCCGCGCGGGTGCTGCCGACGCACTACCCTGTCGAGACCTTCATCGCGGTCAATCCCTTGGCCGGCCTCGAGAAAATGCCGTTCGAGCAAGCCACTCACCGGGCCGCTGGTCTCTACGGGGCGCAGGCCACGCTGTCCGAGCAGACATTTCGTCTGCTGTATCGGGACGGCCGAATCACCGATGCCGACATCGACAGCGTTTTGCAACGACGCTTTCCCGGTGTGATGAACGGTCCCCGGGTGGAACTCGGCAGTGAGTTCTCGACACCGGGGCAGCTCCTGAGAGGTGACCTTTTGTACGGCACCCCACCCCCTGATTTGCTGCGCAGTAACCGTACTCGTAGTGAGGTGTCCATACCCGTCGTCGCTGACACCGTGGATGCTCAAACAGCCAAATGGTGCTCTGCCTTTCTGGGTTCCACCGCAACCGGTTGGCCGATGCCTGGACGTGAGAATGGATTCTTCTCAGCCTGGCATGGGCTCGCACATCGCGACCACACTCTGCCCCGCCAGGTCAGGGCAGAGTTGCGCAAGCTACCTGTCCGAGCCGACGAAGCTGTGCTGTCGGCACTGGACATGCTTGATATCGATGATGATTCGCGAGCCGCCTACGTGCAAGCACACTTGACTCGTCTGCCTGGATGGGCCGCCCACGTGCGGTGGTGCTCCGAACGAGGAGTTGGAATCGACTTAGTGGACTATTTGGCGATCCGCATGTCGTACGAGGCAATAATGCTTGCCGGTAGCGGACAGGGAGACACACACAACTCGGAAATCACAATGGCATCGGAGGTCCCATCAGCCCGGCAACGGTCGGAAGCTCTCGTGAAGGCTTGGGGTATCGCCAAGGTTACGGAACCTGAGTCAACTGCCGCAGCTCGGGTTCTTGCTGTCCTGCCGGACATCGCGCGCACCGCCATATGGCAGGAAGCCTATGAAGCGCACTACCGCGACGCGCTACTCAGCGACTTGCAGCGCACTCCTCCAACCCTTGCGTCCGAACCAGTCAATGTACAGATGGTGTGCTGCATCGACACCCGATCCGAAGGCCTCCGTCGCCACCTCGAAGCACTCGACGGGTATCGAACTCTCGGATTCGCGGGATTCTTCGCCGCCGCAATCCGATTCACCGATCTCGCTGGTGGCGCCAGCAGCGACCTCTGCCCGGTGCTGATTCCTCCCAACCACGATGTCGGCGAACACCCCGCGACGCACGCGCTACCCGCTGCCGCCCGCCGTATAGCAGGGCTCTCGAGGCTGGCAGCCGCCGACGCGTCCTTCCATAGTGCGAAAGACTCTGCTGTTGCACCGTTCACCCTCGCAGAGGTAGCCGGATGGGTGGCGGGTCCCTGGGCCGCGGCCAAGACGCTGGCACCCGCCGCCAGCGCCGCGGTCAGGCGCCGAGTGCGCCACCTCATTGCACCACCGGCACCCACTGTGATCAGCGTCGACGACACGATCGCACTGGACCAGCAAGTAGGTATCGCGCAAGCAGCGTTGGCCACGATGGGCTTCACCGACGGGTTTGCGCGCTTGGTCGTGATGTGCGCACACGCCAGCCAGACCGAAAACAACCCCTATCAAGCATCGCTCGACTGCGGTGCCTGTGGCGGACAACCCGGCGCCCCGACAGCCCGCACTGCTGCCGCCATACTCAACTCGCAAGCCGTCCGCAGGGAACTTCGCAGCTACGGAATCGACATTGGAGATGGCACTTATTTCATTGCGGCACAACACAACACCACCACCGACCGCGTCGTGCTTCTCGATACCCATGTGGCGCCCAACAGTCACAGGGACGACCTTGCACGGCTGACCGCAGACCTCGACATCGTCAGCAGTGCGCTGGCCGTCGAGCGGTGCACGGTCCTTCCAGGCGCACCGAAGACTCCGTCACCAACCCGAGCGGCCCACCATGTTCGAGCCCGAGCCGCCGACTGGGCACAGGTCTACCCCGAATGGGGTCTCGCATCCAATGCCGCCTTCATCATCGGGCCACGCACGACCACCAGGGGTATCGACCTGAACCGTCGCGCATTCCTCCACTCTTATGAAGCTGCAACCGATCCCGACGGCACCGCCCTCGAGACGATCCTCACCGCTCCTCTGGTGGTAGCGCAGTGGATCAACTGCCAATATTATTTTTCGACTGTCGCACCCCACGCATTCGGAGCCGGTACAAAGACCATCCACAATGTCATTGCCGGTATTGGAGTACTCGCCGGACATGGCGGAGATCTACAACTCGGGCTGCCACAACAATCCGTTACTCACGATGGTCTGCTCGTTCATGAACCCATGCGACTGCTGGCCATAGTCGAGGCACCCCTGGCAAACATCACCACGATCATCGCCCGAAACCCCATGCTCCAGGATCTCGTCGACAACGAGTGGATAGCACTGGCGGCACGCGAACACCCCCAACAACCTTGGCAACGACACACCCGCATGGGGTGGCAGCGCTGGGACGAACATTCGACAACACCTATCCCCCACGAGCAGGAGACAACCCGATGACATACACAGGCCTGACAAAGATGACCAAGATCGAAATCGTCGTCACCGGAGACGACGCACCAGCAGTACGCGAACTCTTTCGCAACGCCGACGCCACCGGCTTCACCAGCGTGTCCGGGGTTTCGGGCCTCGGCCATCATGGCTATCGCCAGGGCCGATTGTTGTTCAATCAGCAAGCAGCACTGGAGTTACTGATCACCGTGGTTCCAGAGACCAAGGTCGAGGTGCTCCTCGCCGGCCTGAGGCCATTTCTCGACGCCTCACCGGGAGTGCTTTTCGTGTCCGAAACCTATGTCAGCCGCGCCGACTACTTCATGTGAACCAGTGCAGTCATTCATTCAACCGGCAACGAGAGCCAGCTTCCAGACCAGCGTCCGAATAGCTCTCCTGTTTCGGTACACAGAAGTGAGTCGGTCGTTCCGGAGGCAACTCGATTCACGCCAGTGATGGCGGAGCGTGAGACAAGGACCGCGAATCCGGTGTCCGACAGGAGATACCGGATTCGTTTACACCCGTCGAGTCAAGTGTGGTTTCTTTTCGCCCTCGATTACCTCGTACGGTTCGCGCTTCGGTAAGCGGCAGGGGTGTGCTCGTAGTCACAACCTTACGAAGGTATGGTCTGCTGGTCAACCGTATAGGAATCAGAGTGGGAGTGCCGATGGACATCGAAGCCGAGTTCAAAGCAGGTGCCGCGGCCAAGGGAGGGCTGCTCAACCCGCGGGCCACTTGGGTCGAAACCACGGTCGTCACTGCCGACGGTGCGAAAATCCACGTGCGGTCATTCGGGCCAGCGGACGCTCAGCCCATCGTATTGATTCACGGGTTTGCCTGCCGGCTCGAATACTGGAATCCACAGATCAATCGATTCCGGGACCAGTACCGCGTCATCGCCTACGACCAGCGAGGGCTCGGCAGAAGTACACTCGGCCGTGCGGGTGTAAACCCCAAGGTGCTCGGCGACGATCTTGCAGCGGTGCTCGAAGCGACGGTCTCACCAAAACAGCCGGCCGTGCTTGTCGGGCACAGCTTCGGCGGCATCACGATCATGGCGTGGGCCGAAGGGCATCCCGAGCAGGTGCGCACTCTTGCGTCTGCGGCGCTGCTCGCGAACACGGTGGCCGCGCGTTTCCGGGCCACTACCGGGGTGATGCCGTTCGCGGGCCGGTACGGCGCGATCCGCGCTCCTCTGCTGAGCCTGGTCATGCGCGCCCGATTGAGTGTGCCAGCGGGCGCACCCATTTCCAGAGCAGTCCGCGCTATCGCAATGTCGCCGCAGGCAACCCTGGCCCAGGCGGACTTCCTGCGGGCGATGGTGACGAGCGTTCCCACCGGAATTCGCAATGAGTGGGGTGAGGGACTCTTCAAGCTCGACGTTCTCGAAGGCTTGGAAAAACTGCACATTCCGTGCACCGTGCTGGTCGGTGCATTGGATCGCTTGACGCCGCCCGAGGCCGGGCGAGTCATCGAAGCCGTCTTGCGGCGACGCGGTGTTCTGCACCGGTATGTCGAGTTGGAGAAAGTGGGACATTGCTCGAATCTTCAGGCTGCCGAGGCATTCGACGACGAAATCGTTCAATTGCTCGAATTGAGTCGACAAGGCTCGAACGCGGAGGACTGATCAGTCCTCGACGCGGATGGTAAGAGTGGGTTTCTTACCGTCCGACGGCTCTGCTGCGCGGTCCCACACTGCGTCCACCAACGGGCTGAGCAGTAGTTCACCCATTTGACGTGCCAACACAGACACGATTTGAGCTGACAGACGTCGCTGTGGTGACGCCACTCCGGTCTTACGCTGGGCGCTGACTTCGCGCCGGGTGAGCTCGACGAGCGCGTCGATCAGGTGGATGGGTTCGCCGGAAGGTTCGAGAAGGGCGCGCCGAACGTAGTTGACAACAGTCGGGTTCTCCTCGAGCATGTGGCGGACTGCTTCGTCGCGTGCCGCCACCGAAGCAGGATGAGTTTCTATCTCGGGGATCTCGCGGAGCGCATTTTCGAAATAATCTACGACCAGCTGATCTACCGCCTCGCGAAGGCCTGCTTTGGTCTTGAAGTGGTGCTGCACCAACCCCAGCGTCACGCCGGCCTCGGCAGCTACTGCACGCAGCGAGACGCGGTCCTCACCGGAGCGGGCATACAGGTCGAGCGCAGCGTTCCGGATACGTGCTTTGGCCGTGAGATCGTCGTTCGCCGTCCGTGGGTTGACCATGTGCCCTCCTTGGTTGCGCTCATCTTACGGCCTCGGGTAACAACCTTTACGATTGACTGCTATCCAATACATACGTATTGTAGTTGTGGATATGGAGGTCGCTACTGTGCAACTACTCGACGATGTACGCGTCGTCTCTTTGGCCATCAATTTGCCCGGGCCGCTAGCAGCCGCCCGGCTTGCCGAATTCGGTGCGTCCGTCACAAAGGTCGAACCGCCTTCGGGCGATCCGTTGGCCGCCGGGGCACCGGACTGGTATCAGCACCTGATACGTCAGCAAAGCGTCATCAACCTTGATATCAAGGCGGAGCGCGCGAAGCTGGACGCACTACTCGCCGACGCCGACCTGCTGATCACCTCGATGCGTCCGTCTGCGCTGAAGCGGCTGGGACTTTCCCGCCCGCAGGAGACGGTTCCGCGGTTGTGCCTGATCGAGATCGTCGGCCACGACGGCAACCGGGCCGACGTGCCCGGCCATGACCTCAACTATCAGGCAGTGCACGGCACGCTATCGCCGCCGGCAATGCCGAAAGTGCCCATTGCCGACATGCTCGGCGCCGAACGCGCTGTCTGCACTGCGTTGGCGGCGTTGCATGCCCGCAATAAGACCGGGGCCGGGGCGTCGTATCGGGTAGTTCTCGAAGAGGCTGCCCAGCGCGCCGGTGACGCCGTTCGTCACGGGATCATGGGCGACGGCGCCATGCTCGGTGGCGCATTCCCCGGTTACGGCATCTACGAATCTGCCGACGGCTATGTCGCCCTCGGAGCAGTCGAACCGCATTTCTTCGCGCGCACCCTGGAGACCTTCGGGGTCGACGGTACCCACGAAGAAATGCAGAAGGCGTTCGCCGAGAAGACGACCGCGGAGCTCGAAGACATTGCCGCACAGGCAGACATCCCCCTGAATGGAGTGAAATAGCCATGTCGAAACTGTTCCCCAATTACCGCGCTTCCTGGGAGACCGACGAGCACCTCGAGCTGCGTAAGCACGCCGCAGCCTTCCTTCAGAAGGAAGCCACTCCCAACCAGGACCGCTGGGCGAAAAACCATCAGGTCGACCGTGAGTTCTGGAACAAGCTCGGCGATGCGGGCCTGCTCGGACTCGACCTGCCCGAGGAATACGGCGGCGCCGGGGGCGATTTCGGGATGTCGGCCATTGTCGCCGAAGAGTTTGCTCTCGCTCACGACACTGCCAGCGGATGGAGCGTGCACTCGCCCATCGTGGCGCACTACATCAACACCTACGGCAACGATGAGCAGAAGAAGCGCTGGATGCCAGGCATCATCAGCGGCGAGTTGGTCCTCGCAATCGCGATGACCGAGCCCGGTACCGGCTCGGATCTGCAGGCCATCAAGACCAACGCGCGCCGCGACGGCGACGACTACGTCATCAACGGCTCGAAGACCTTCATCTCCAACGGCAGTCACTGCGACCTGTTGGTTATCGTCGCCAAGACCGATACTTCCCAAGGCGCGGCGGGGGTTTCGCTGATCGTCGCGGAAACCAATGACAAGCTCGCCGGGTTCGAGCGCGGCCGTGTGCTGGAGAAGGTTGGCCAGCACGGCCAGGATACCCGCGAGCTGTTCTTCTCCGACATGCGCGTGCCTACCGCCAACCTGCTCGGTGAGCAGGAAGGGATCGGCTTCTACCAGCTGATGGAGCAGCTCGCTCGCGAGCGTCTGGCTATCGCCTCGGTGTGCTCCGGTATGGCCGAAGCCGCTGTACTCGAAGCCATCAAATACAGCAAGGAACGCGAAGCCTTCGGTAAGCCGCTGATCAAGTTCCAGCACAACAAGTTTGCGCTTTCAGCACTCAAGGCCGAAGCATTGTCAGTCAAGGCAACCGTCGACTACTGCGTCCAGGAATACATCGACGGCAAGAACGACCCCGCAACTGCCTCGATGGCCAAGCTCATCGCAGCCGACAAGGCCATCGACATCGTGGACCGGTGTGTGCAGTTCTTCGGCGGCTACGGTTACATGATGGAGTACCCGATTGCGCAGATGTACGCCGCAGCTCGCGTCAACAAGATTTATGGCGGCACCAGCGAGATCATGAAGGAAATCATCAGTCGCTCGCTGTAAGCAGTCGGAACCGAAAGGATTTCCCATGACTACCGAAGCTGCAATCTACGAGGCGATTCGTAGACCACGCGGCAAGGGTAAGAGCAGCGTCTCGGGCGGCATGGGCGCCGCGACCATCATCGAAAAGGTCTGACAATTGTGTTGACAGACAACACAATTGCGTGAGACAAGAACGCCGACGGCATTGTCGCGCTCACATTGGATGAGCCCGGTGCCAATGCGAACACCATCACCGCGGGGTTCCGGAGCTCCTTCAACGCCACACTCGCGGTCGAAGGGAGCTGACTACCTCGCCGCGCAATGCGGCAGTCGATTCGAGGTGCCGTCCAGCCTGCGCGGGTGACCGAACCTACTGTGGTCACCTTCGCGAATTCGACCGTCACGTCGACGTGTGCGGGTTCCTGATCGAAGTTCCGGATTGGGGCACAAGGAGCAGGGGGTGCCGGTGTCTACTGATGAGCCGATGCGACACCGACATCCCACCGATGGAGTCGAGGAACGACATGAATCCCCCACGTGGGCTGCCAATGATCACCATCAATGCTTGGTACTCATCAGCAACAGTGTCCAGCAGATCGGCGGGCGAGCCGTGCCAGGCGTGGTAGGTCCAACTCGCGTCGAGACCGTCGAGTAGCTCTCGTGCATGGCGGGCCTGCTCGTCGAGCGTGGCGCGCAATTCGGTCTCGTAGTCCGACGAGTCAGGATCGATGGGGAGGTCGTCGATATCGACGATGTGCACGACGTGGAGATGTGCGGTGATCCGCTCTGCAAGATCGACCGCGTACTCGACGGCAGATGTGCTCGGCGGGCGGCCGTCCCATCCGACGACGAGTTCGGCCGTCGCCGCTGTACGGGCGGGATGGCCGTCGATGCGGTGGCGCCGGTTTCCGGCTGTGGGCTGATTGTCGGTGGAGTCGCTCATAGGTATGCCTCTCATCGTTGGATGAAATTCACAATGCGTAGACGATGGCCAGGCCGGCCGAGCAGGCGGCAATGGAAGCCACCATCGTGGTGAGTGCATTCGTCAGCGCCAACAGTCGGCGTCGTTGCTCCACCAATCGCACGGTCTCGAAACTCGCGGTGCTGAACGTGGTGTAACCACCGCAGAATCCTGTTCCCATAATGGTCTGGAGATCACCAGGGCCGCTGTGGAACAACACGATTCCCGCGACAAGCCCGATCAACAGAGAACCCGAGACGTTGATCGCGAACGTCGCCCATGGAAATGTAGTCTTCCATCGACTCTTGATGATCGAGTCGAGGACGAAACGCACTACGGCACCAGTGGCGCCGGCAACAGCGAGCAGTACGACAGTCATGACTGCCGCTCCGTCCGACGCCACCGATGCAGGTTCGACGCAATCGTGATGCCTGCCCACGCGGCGACCACACCGGCGAGCACGCTGGTAATCGCGTAGATCACACCGATCGCACTGTGTCCGTCGCGACCGAGGGTATCGGCCTCGAGCGCCAGCGTGCTGTAGGTGGTGAACGCACCGCACAGGCCGGTTCCGGCGAGTAACCGCGCTCGTCGACGCCACCCGGTATCGGCGCCCAATCGCGCAAGCCCCTCGAGGACGGACCCGAGAACGAGCGCACCGACCAGGTTGATCGCGAACGTGGCCCACGGCCAGCCTGGACTGGTATGCGGCAGGGTCTCCTCCACGCTGTAGCGCGCAAGCGTCCCCAGCGCTCCACCAACGAACACCAATGCGATCGCCTGCGGTTGGAAATGCAGGGGAAGACTTCGAGGGCCTGCGAGGTCATCGGGGTCGTCGGGTAGCTCCGGGCGTCGATCGCTGACCGCCTTGTCGCGATTGTCCATCAGTGAGCGTCGAGAGCTGCCGCGGCCAATCCATACGGGATGGTGGCGGATGAAATTGCTGTCACGATCAGCTGTTGTGACGCTGGAAAAGCCATGAGGAACCTACCCATCTGTCGATGTCGGCAGGAACTATCAGCCACAGTGGCGGTTCGAGCTTGCGATCAGCTCGGGCGAGATCCATCACCCATATATCTGTTCGTCACAGTATCGGCTTCACGCTCCCTGTGCATCATCAGACCCCACCATCGAAGATCCATGGACCAGCCATCAGGTTCGCCTACTTCTTTGTGCTCGTCGTGCACAACAGCGAAACTCGAGTGGCCACAATCGTCAAGAAGCCTCCACTTGGTAGTGCAACGACGGTCGCTTCGGTCTTATTCAGTTATCAGCTCGTCACAGGGCGGATAAAGATGCCCTCTGCTTCTATCGTGACGCCGTCGGCGTCGGACAGTGTTCCGGTGACAATCACTTTGCGGCCTTCTGTGCGATCTACACGGGCTTCGGCACGCAGCGTGCCCAACGGGGTACCGCGACGATAACGCAGAGTGAGGGTGCCGGTGAAGCTCGGCGCGACGGACTTCGCGGTAGCCCCGAGCACGTGATCGAGGATCAGCGCTCCGATCCCTCCGTGCACCAGGCCGGTCGGACCTTCATAGGCGGCACCGAGAGTGAGCTCGGCCCAGTGCAGCCCATCAGGGGAAGACTCGACCATGATGGGGGGTGCGATCGCATTGCGCAGGCCCACCGCGACGTTGCCCCAAGACACTGAATCGCCAACGGGGGTTTTCCGCAGACCATATGACCCGGCGATCTGCTTTGCACGAAGTTTTGCCGTCGCAGCGGCGATCTCGTCACGTACCTGAGTGATGACGGTATCGTCGACCTCAGTGCGGATGGTTGCGTCGATGAGGTCGCGGACGGCCTCCGTGAGCGGAACGTAGATCGCTCGGCGGCGGGCGAGTTCAGCTGCGTCGATATCTTCGATTACGTACTGCACACCTTAATTGTGCAGTACATCACCGGAGAACAGCTATCCGCACCCACATGGTCGGTTAGCTCCCGTGTCAACCGATCGATTGGCCGATATCGAACCTGCTCCGGGGTTGTCGAGCATCTCGCGTATCGAGCGGGGATACGAGGCCTCGAATCCACCAGTAAGGCAGACGCATCGAGGTCTCGACCCAGGAGACGATCACAGAGCATCGAGCCCGTGCTCTTTGCGATGCGGCTTCGCTTGTTGGACTTCATGAATTGGGAAATGGGAGCGAAGCGCATCGTCGTTAGCCCCAGTCGATCGGTACAGTGCCTCCACATGAATTACGAGCGATGGGAACGGTCAACGGAATGGCCTCTGGCAGGTGCCGCAATGACATTCCTTGCGATTTACGCCTGGACGGTGCTGACCCAGCCGGCTGGTTTCGGCCAACAAGTCGCGGAAAACGCCGTCATGGTGATCTGGGTTTTGTTCGGCGTCGACTATCTCGTACGGCTCACGCTGGCCGATCAGCGAACTCGATGGTTCGGACTGCACCTGCATGAACTAGCAATCGTCGCCCTGCCGGTCCTGCGCCCACTCCGACTGCTTCGCCTGCTCACCTTGGTAAGTTTTCTGCAACGTTCGATCGGCGGTGCGTTGCGAGGACGCGTGGTTGCCTACGCAGTCAGCGGAACGGTCCTGCTCGTCTTCGTGGCATCACTGGCCATGCTCGACGTCGAACGAGCCGCACCGACCGGCAATATAAAAACATTTCCCGACGCACTCTGGTGGTCCATTGCGACTGTGACAACTGTCGGATACGGGGACTACAGCCCCAGCACAGCAACCGGTCGGTGCATCGCAGTCGCGCTCATGATCGCCGGCATTGCCCTGCTGGGAGTTGTAACAGCGACTTTGGCGTCTTGGCTCGTGCAGAAAGTTGCAGAACAAGACGACGTCAACCAAGCTGCAACCCAGAAGCAGATCGCCGAACTCACCATCCAGATCACGGCACTACGTGATGAACTCGCGTCTAACACCTCGGTCGACCGCGAATCGCCGCCCACTCGGTCATCGGCTCGATAGCCACCGAAGATTCCGCCCCATCCGTAGCGTCTCCAACGTGCGAACAGCGCGTCGGTCGGACGGATTCTTCCCTGCGCGTGGGTGTGGCGGCTCGATGAGCAGGGGTGGCGGTGTCTACTGATGAGCCGATGCGACACCTACATGTGGCCGATGGAGTCGATGACCGACATAGCTCCCCGCGCAGAACCTCGGTCCCCTTTGCTGACGGCAGGCATTGCACTCTCGCCGTCGCGAACTCGGTGACTTCGATTTGAACGGAAGTCGTCCGCCGGACCGAGGCCCAAGTTAATATTCGGTTCACGATTGCGAGGCAACCGGACTTGCGTAATCCGCACGTCAATACGATATGAGGATGGTTCGATGTCCGATTCCACCGCAGCAATCATCTCCGATCGCCTCGAGCATTGGGCGACGGTCAAACCGGACGAGCTTGCGATGGCATTTCAAGGGTCGGAATACACGTGGTCACAGTGGTATGACCGCATCCTCCGCGTCGCGGCCGCCCTCGCCGATGCGGGTATCGCAGCCGGTGATACGGTCGCTTTTGTCGACAAAAACCATCTGTCATGTATCGAAGTCACCTATGCTGCTTCACTTCTCGGTGCGGCGAACGTCGTTCCCAACTGGCGGCTTGCAGGTGAAGAACTCGATTACGTGCTCGCCGACTCAGGTGCCCGGATCCTGTTCGTCGGCAGCGAACTCCATCCCCAGATTCTTGCGATCCGCGACCGTCTGACCGCCGTCGAAAGGATCTTCTCGATAGGCGGTGAACACGATGAGTTCGAGCCTTGGATCGACGGAGTCTCGCCTTTACACCCCCGTCCACATGTAAGCCCGGATGCAACTGCACTGATTCTCTACAGCTCAGGGACTACCGGTCGTCCCAAAGGTATTCGGCTGACACATCGAAACCTTTTCGCACACAGCGACAGCATGCTCGAAATCATGCCGGTGGAGGAAGACCACCGATTCTTGATCGCCATGCCTATGTTCCACGTCGGTGGAACCTGCTACGCCATTATGGGAATTCATGCTGGTAAGTACTGCTACTTCACCCGGGAAGCTGACGGCCCGTCTATCTTTGCCGGACTCGCGGCCGGCGCCAACATCGCCTTCCTCGTTCCCCCGGTGATCGCAGGGGTGTTGGCTGCGGGAGAACAAGCAATCAACGCGTTCAAGGCATTCAAACGCATCATCTACGGCGCTGCACCGATGCCGCTGCCACTGCTGCGCGCTGCGCTTGCTGCCTGGCCGGACACCGAGTTCGTACAGGTCTACGGCATGACCGAGTTGGCTGGGGTGGTCACCGCGTTGATGCCCGACGTTCATCGCGATGAGGCCCAGACCGAACGCATGGCCTCGGCTGGGACGCCGATCCCCGGTATGGAAGTCCGGATCGTCGATCCCGTGACACTCGAGGATGCACCAACCGGCATCACTGGTGAACTGTGGTGGCGGTCGGAACAATGCACCCCGGGCTATCTGGGTAAACCCGAGGCTACAGCCGAAACCATCACCGCCGAAGGGTGGTTGCGCAGCGGGGACATGGGAAGAGCCGATGGTGGCGGCTTCATATTCATCGAAGACCGCCTCAAGGACATGATCATTACCGGTGGTGAGAACGTCTACTCACCTGAGATCGAACGGATCCTCGTGGAGCATCCCGCAATCGCCGAGGTCGCGGTCATCGGCGTCCCCGACGACCGTTGGGGTGAAACGATCAAAGCCGTTGTCGTTCTCGTGCCCGACGCGATCGTCGATGAATCCGAATTGATCACCTATACCCGCGGCCGTCTCGCAAAGTTCAAATGCCCCACGAGTATCGACGTCGTCGAAGTCCTCCCCCGCAACCCCACCGGAAAGATCCTCAAACGCGACCTCCGGAAACCGTACTGGGACAACCGAGACAACAAGTTGGTCTAGACACCGAGGAAATTGGTGCGGCTCAGTCCAAGGCCCACTTGACGGCCACGGACACGCTGACAGTCTGCTGCCCGGGTTCGATGGGGACCGATGAGTCGGCCATACTCGCGCCCTCTGGGAATCTCGACAGTTGGTCCTGCCCGGTGATGTTCTCGGTAATGGACAGAACTTGCCCGAGATCGCTACCCGAGAGCGTCGCGTACTGCTCAGCGCGATCGCGGGCGTCGGCGAATGCCCGGGCCCGTGCGTCGGATATCAGTTCCGAATCGTCGTCGATGCGGAATGACACTCCGGAGATCCGGGTTGCGTTGCCACCGGCGGACGTGGCGTCGCCGAGGACCGTCGAAGCCTTCGACAGGTCCCGAACCGTGACTCGCAACGTGTTGGTTGCCTGGTAGCCGGAAATCTCTGAGGTTCCGCCGAGCATCCCACCCGAGTACTGGGGGTTGATGGACACCTGTTGGGTCTGAATGTCTTCGCGATCGACGCCTGCGGCCGATATCGCATCGGTCACTGTGCCGACCGCGGTGTTCGCCTGATCGATGGCGGTGGTGACGTCGCCGGCCATCGTCTCGACACCGATCTGCGCCGTCAGGGTATCGGGTGTGCCTTCGACTTCACCGACGCCGTTGACGTTGACGCCGGGCGGTCCATCGGCGGACGCTGAATTGTTCCCGCACCCCGCGGTCAGACCGATTGCCACGAGTAGTGCTGCTGAACCGATCGCCTTCTGTACCCATCGTTTTCGAGTCATCGACGTAGTGTGCACGGTTTCGGTCGAACTCGAAAGACCGCAAGTGCCAAGTCGTGGTTGTCCACGCAGCGAACGCGAAGTACCCGTCACGCATCACAATAGTTGTCGTCGCACCTGAGATCTTTCGTCGATTACCGACTCGGTGGATTCAGGCACGGCTTCGTGCGCTCGGCCTCGAAGGACACTGTCACCTCGTCGACCACCTTCATAGCACCCAGCATCTGTGAGTACGGCTTGATTTCGTAATCCGACTGGCGCACTGTGCTTTCCGATGCACAGTGCCATTTCATACCATCTTCAACGACGGTTACGTTCACAGTCATGCCCCGGGTGATGCCGTGGATCTCCATCGTACCGCGGAGGCTGAATCCGGTATTTATCGCGGCGATTTCGTCTGAGCGGAAGCGAATCTGGGGGTACCGTTTCGCGTCGAAGGTCTTCAGCGCGTTGAATTTTGCGAGGATCTTTTCCGGCCCGATCAGCGGCGTGACACCACCTTCACCGCCGACCACGTCGAGTGAATCGACTTCGACGGTGAAGGTGACCGAGGTGGGAGTGTTCCCAGACCAGTCGACGGCGGCCGTCCACGACTTCATTGCAATGGTGAGACGGTGGCCCAATTTGGACGCCTTGCCGGTGACGTCCGTCTTGATCGTCAGTTGCCCTCCATCTGATGCATCGAATGTCCAGCTCACAGGAGTCATAACTCGACTGTAATAGTCGATCGACCCCGAAATTCGAGTTCGGTGATCAGAGGGCTGAGTTGACCGAGTCGCCCACGAGGGCCAGGTACTGCTCACGCGGCAAGGGTCTTCCTGCGCGCCGGAAGGCTTCCTGCACCGTAACGGTCTCGGGTGTCGTCGGCGGTATGTCGAGAATTGCGGGTGCGAGCACGGCATAGGCCCGGGGTGAGGCACTTTCGAGCTTCTTGGCCAACCCCTTCGGCTGACGCGCGGCCAGTCGCATTGCCGGGCGCAAGACCGCGGTAACTACTGCGTCGACGATCGGTCCTTGGCGAGACCCGATTGCTGTGCGCATCCAGCGAGGCAGGGTGGCTATTGTGGCTCGGCGTAGCAACCACTGGGCCAGCGGGCTCATGATGCTCAATGGACCGGGGAGCTCGGTGAGCGCAGGATTGGCACCGTCCAAAATGATCTGTGCATGTTCGATTGCAGTCTCGCTGATCAACATTCCGGGACGGACTCGCTGGTAGTAGGCCCGCATCTCGGCACGGCTCCGCGGGACATCAGCGGGGTCGATCGTCTGGAACTGTGCGGCAATCGCGCATTCTTTCCAGTATTGGCGTTCGTCTTCCTCGCTCAAGCGTCCGGGCCCGAATCGCTCGTAAACGTGGAGAACCGACTGCCACTGGGTGAGGTGAATCCACAGCTGACCTACCGGATCGTTGGGGTCGTAAGTCTGCCCGGTTTCCGGATCGAGACCGCTGATCTTCGAATGTATGCGCATCAGAGTGTCCGCGGCCTGTGCGGCCGTGGCACTATCCGCCAGCACCAGTGCGCCCGCGTATTCCAAAGTGCGGTCGTACCGGTCGGCGGCGCGCTGTCTCAGCGAGTCGGTGCCGGCAACCGAAGCCACGACCAGTGGGTCGAACATCTCGGTGAGCGCGGTGCGTGTGAAGCCCACCGTCATCGAGGTCGGATAGCGGTAGACCTTCCAGGTCACCGATTCGGGGCCGAAGATGCCAAAATCAAGCGGTGAATTCATGATGCGTGCCATGCAACACATACTGTCGCATGTGTTGCACACCGTCAAGCGTTTCCGGCCGATCCGAGCAGCAACGGAACCAGAGTTCGTCTCGCATAGCTTCTCGCCCCCGCCTCGGAACGAACATCTATCGAGTACTGCGCGGGGATCAGCACGAACGAGGCGAACAGCCGTGCCATGGTCTCTCCGATCGCATCGGCATCGAGATGAGTCGCCCGGCCGTCCAACTGCAACTTTCGTACACCAGCGGCAGCGAAGGAGCTGCCCAACCGAAGCAACGCGGCTTCGTCGGCCAACCCCGCCGCGATGAGGTCCTGCGGCTCGAACTCGGCGGTGCGTCGGATCACCGGATGCGCTTCGGTGAGGCGCACCGCAGCCGCGAAGCCTTCGACGAGCTGTTCGGCCGGATCCTCGACCCCCTCGAGAGACTTCATGATCCCCTGCGCCATGCGCTCACCCTCGCGCAGAGTCATCGCTTGCAGCACTCCATCGCGGTCACCGAAGCGGCGGTAGATGGTGGTCCTGTTGACGCCGGCGCGACGTGCAACACCGTCGATCGTCAGTGCACCGATGCCGCTAGCGGCACATGCCCCTACCGCTGCATCCAGGATTTTGGTCGCCGTCGGGTCATCCGGCACGTCGCTGGCTTCTCCCGCAAACACCCGTTCGAGTACCACTCCCAGATTCACGGAGTCAGACTATCCGACCGAGTCGCGCGAGCTGCCTGGCTGCAGGTGCTGATACGGGCTGGCCAACTGAGGCCTGGTTGCTCGGCAATCAACCCGGTGAGTGTTGTCGGCGCAGCGCCCGCGGCGGAGTGACCGTTGGATCCCGACATCCTTGGCGCAGGTAGCCTCCGGGAGGCTAGAGCCCTGTCCGATCCACTCCGTACTGAGCCTGTTCAGGGGTGAACCCTTCGTATATCAACTGATCGACGAGGCCTTGACGCGAGAAGGCTGTGTAGTCGAGGTAGTCCTGAGCGGAGAGCGCGGCCTGTTCGTTCCAATCAGCCGCGACATTGTCCACAGCGAAGGTCGCATCCTCGGTCGAGTAGTCCTCGTACGTCAGTTGATCGATCAGACCCTGTCGGGAAAACGACGAATAGTCCAGATAGCTGTTGGCCGCACGCACAGCATTGCGCTGTCCGCCGGTCATCCCCGTCTGCCCGCTGGCCGTCTCGGTCGTCTTCGGTGCGGCAGGAGCGATAGGTGCCGGCGCCTCAGGTTCGGTAGTTTCCACCGGCAGGACTGGTGCCGGGGGCGGGGGCGGGGGCGGGGGCGGGGGGACAGTCGTGGTCGTGGCTTTCGGAATGACCGGAGCCTTTTCGACCGCACTCGATTGTGTCGTTGTGGCCGCCTGCCCGTTCGCTACGTCGTCCGATGACTTGCCCGCTGAATACAGCGCACCGGTAACGACGAGCAGCACCAAGCCGGCGGCCACGACCCATGGCCACTTCCTGCGGTTGGATCCACCGGACGCTGGATCGGCGGGAGCACCTGACAAGTGTTCGGACGCAGTCGGTTTCATCGGATCTGGCTGAAGAGCGGACGTCCACTGTTGGCCGTCCCACCACCGTAGCTGTGCAGAGCCTTCCGGGTCCGCGTGCCATCCAGGAGGTGTCGTCATGGTCGTTCCTTACTCGTCGGGTGGTCGCCCGTTACTGCTTGTCATTCAGATCCGCTGAGTGTGCGTCCGAGCATGTATTCCCCACGGTTGCACTGTCACATCAGAATTCTTCGAGACCATCAGCACAGATATTCTTCTGCTTCGTCCCATTGGGTCGCAGAATGGTTATGTACTTCAAATTGATACCACCTGCTCCAGGCTCCAGCGGAATCTAATACTCGATCGACTGACCATGAACAGCTGAAATGCAGAAGTCGGTTCAAAAATTCAACCGTCCGAATGACCCCACACTGATTCTCGTCCCACGGCTTCTATGGAACAAAAAGGCTTACGAATCCCGGAGTGATCGCCTCAAGGTTGGAGACGATGGTCCCAACAATGCGCCCAGACCCACTCACTAACGTCGCCTCGGACGGAAATCCATATAATCCGTCCCACATTCGCGCGGAGCCAGACGCTCCGGTCGACAGATTCAACCAATGCACGTCGGACGAGAGTAAGCACCCCCACCGGCCTTCCTTGCCACCGGTGATGGTCACCGTGCCGGGCTGTTCGCCGACCACCGCCACACATCGCCCCGCGGGAACGTCGAAGCTGCCGTTCGGATTTCCGAACGGTGCCGGGTCGACTTGAAACGGAACGGTCACAGCTGCGGACGCTGTGCCAACCGTCGCAAGCGTCGAACCGATCACAACGGATGCGCAGACGAGCAGGGTATGAACAACTTTCTTCACTGCAACCTCCGCTACAGATCCGAACAGCCGTTGAGCCCATCCTTCACCCGGGGCTCGATCACGGCAAGACACCACCTCGCCGTCGCCACGTCACGATCGACGTGTTCGACAGAGATGATCAAGAGGTGGTGACAGCTTCACTCGATACCCCGCAAAAATTCGACAGTGCGTGACTCCACCGGCCGTTCCATCGAGGCTTGAAGGTTCAGATGTCGATGGCGAGTCAGCACAGCATTCGTGGACCGGTCATGAGGGCGGATACTCGTCAGCATGCACCCGATCGTCGAACCGCTACGCACCAAAATGTTCTCCAACAGCTTTGAGTCCAGTGCTGTAGACGTTGTCGCCATATGCCTGCTCGATCATGGCAACAGCATCGTCGCCGGATCGATAGGTAGCGCTCCATTGGATTTCTGAGCCCTGATCGTGGGGGACGACCGCGATCGTCGCGATGTAGTCACGGACGGGCAGCATCGGGTCGAGTACTTCGTAACTGTAGCTGCGCCCCTCAGCATCGCGAGCACGTAATTGCTCACGGGCCACTACTCGTCCGTCTACGGAAAAGGTTCGGACAGAACCTATCTCTGTCGGGTCCGCATTGTTTTCCATTTCTACGGGAGGAACACCGGGATGCCACGACGCGAGAGCATCGAAGTCCCCCACGTACTCCCATGCGAGATCCGGTAGCACGGGAACAATTACGTTGCGTGTGATAGATCGAATCATTCTTTTTCCTTATCTTTCGAATCTGGAGTCAGTTCAGTGTTCTTGTTCGACGGTAATGACCCGGAGCACTGACAACGCTGATGCTGCGAGTCGGCCGATCTCGTTGGGATCGCCAGGTTCTTGGGTTGCCCAGTACTCCAAAGTGACTGTGAGCGCGCCGATCAGCGTATGCGACAACATGCGAGCCTCGAGACCATCAGGTTCCAATCCGGCACGCCGGGCAAGGAGCGGTCGCATTTCCTCGGCTAGTCCATGTGCCGCAACCATCCATCGCGCGTGGATGCCGGGCACTGAAGTGAGGATGACGAAAAGTTCACTCGACGAGATACCTTCTGTATTTTTGTAACGTTCGAATACTTGCAGAAATGCTTGCTGTACGGACGCTGACACCAATTCTTGCTCGGGTAAGTTTCGCAGGCATTCTACGAAGTGGCGAATCCCCGAAACGACCACTGGGGTCAAGGTGTCTTCTTTCGCATCACAGTGCCGGTAGAAGGTTCGAACCGACATTCCGGCTCCGCGCGCAATATCCTCCACCGAGGTCGCGTCGAATCCGCGCTCAGCAAAAAGTCGCGCTGCACTTGCAGCGATGTCCATCCGCACTGCCGCCCGCCGACGATCCATCAAAGACTGCTGCGGTTGAGTCACAATTCCTCCTCGAGGCCTTTGACACACATTAGCATGATGGCATAGATTGGCACCTTGTCTCATATGGGCACATTGCGATCACGCTTCCTAGAACCATGACAAGGCGGGACATGACCAGAACGTACTTAGTGACCGGTAGTGCTTCCGGTATCGGTGCTGCCGCTGCCGCGCATCTGCGCAACCAGGGTGCTCACGTCGTCGGCGCAGATCTGCGAGACAGCGATATCACCGTTGACCTCGCGACGGCAGACGGACGACGCGAGCTCGTCGAACAGGCTCACCAGTTGACAGGCGGAAGGTTGGACGGGGTTGTAGCCTGCGCGGGCGTCGCACTGTTCGACCCGATCACCATTGGTGTCAACTACTTCGGTGCTGTGGCTACCCTCGAGGGCTTGCGGCCTCTACTCGTCGAAGGGACCGATCCGAGGGCCGTGGTGATCTCGTCTGTAGCGTCACTACACCCCACTGATTCTTCCATCGTCGAAGCCGCACTTGCCGGCGACGAAGCGGCGGCAACAGCAGCAGCCCGGTCCGCCGTGGAAAGCGGCCACGGTGCACAGATATATTCGTCGTCGAAGGCTGCGATCGCACGCTGGGTGCGTCGCAACGCCGTCACGGCTGAGTGGGCAGGCATGGGCATTCCGCTCAACGCCATCGCCCCCGGCACCATCGTCACACCGATGATCCAGGCCATGCTCGACACCGATGCAGGTCTAAAGGCTATCGATGGCAGCGTGCCGATGCCGTTGAACGGTCATGCCCAGCCACAACAGGTGGCGCAATTGATTTCCTGGCTGGTGTCCAAAGAAAACTCTCATATCACCGGCCAAGTCGTATTCCTGGACGGCGGCGCCGACGCTGTCCTTCGCGGCGACGGTAGGGACTGCCCCAGGTTTGGATGCTCCTATTGGTGTCAAGCGGAATCGGCAAGTTGTCCCGTCAACCATTCGCGGTAGCGAGAGGCGAATTGGTGGTTCGGTTTGATAGCCCGTTCTGTGCGCGAGATCGTCGTGAGGGAGACCGCGAAGTGGTCGGCGCAGGACTGCATCGACAGACCGACTCGGTGGCGTAGTGGCCGAAGGTCATCGGTGCCGGGGACGGACTGCGGGTGGACGAGAAGGGTGTAGACCTCACGGGCGATGTGCCGTTTGAGGCAACGCCTGATTTCCCGCGGCGATTTCCCCTCGGCGGTCCTCCGCGCCACGTAAGTGCGGGTGCGTTCATCGCTGGAGGATCGGATCAGCGCGATACGCCACAGGGCGTTGTTCGCTTGGCGATCTCCGCCGCGATTGAGCCTGTGCCGGGTGTGCTTGCCCGACGACGCTTCGATCGGCGACACGCCGCACAGAGCAGCGAAAGATGCCTCGCTGTGGAGTCGTTCGGGATTATCTCCTGCGGTGACGAGCAGGGTCGAAGCGCTGTCAACCCCAATGCCCGGCGCAGCGAGCAACGAGGGGTTGACTCGGCGCACCAGCTCGGTCAACTCGCTTCGGAGCCGATCCATCTCGTGTTGCTGGAAGAGGATCTGCCGTGAGAGTGAACGAAGCGTCGACCTGACGGCTACCCGAGCGTCGGTAGGCGCGCCGGCCGGGACACGGAAGCTGGAGCAATGATGCAACAAGGTGCCGATGGTCATCGGTTCGAGTTGATCGCGTAATTCCGGTGGAGCACCGACGATGATGTTGCGCAGCGAATTCGTCAGCGCTGTAGAGCATTTGCGCAGACCAGTCAGTGTCACACGGAGAAGTCGGATCGACTCGATAGCTCCGTCGTGCGACTTCGGGACGGCCGCTGCGGCGCCGGCGAGAGCGGCCCGCGCCGCAGCTTCGGCATCGACCGCATCGGTTTTGCCGCGCAGTCTCCGCATCTGCCGGTTTGGCCGGTTCACTTCGACGACCTCGAGTTCTCGGTCGCGAAGCAGTCGGGTGATGGCGACTCCGTAGGAGCCCGTGCCTTCGACTCCGATCCGGTCCACGTCGCCGAATGACGTAATCCACTGCAGCAGAGTTCGATACCCGGCGACCGTCGTCGCGGCTGTGAATGTGTCTAGCAGTCGACCCAGATGGTCGACGACCGCGGCGACGTGAAAATCCTTGTGCGTGTCGATTCCCGCGTAGACCGCGTGGGCGACTGAATTTCCGGACAATTTCTACCCCATCCCGTACTCGGTGGACGACTAGTCGTCCTGTCGTGTCGCCGCCGGGCGCGGTTAGCGGACAAAACACTAACGATGAGGTCAAGGCTCCTATGAGGTCACACAACCGAGACTCGGCGACGCCCCACTTCGGCAGCGGTGTCGAGGCGGGAGCGTCGAGCAACGGCCGCCGACAAATCCAAACGAGGACATGATTCAGTCAGTTGACATTCGAGTCAGACGACGCTGCTCGACGCTTCAACCATTATTAGTGTTGACATCTGATCTGTGAGGATCGCTCCTCACGGTGGAAGGATGTTCCCCATGCCGAAAGCATTTCCCGAGGAGTTTCGCCGCGACGTCATCGCCGTCGCGCGCAAAGGCGAGGCCCCGCTGCGCCAGATCGCGAAGGACTTCGGAGTCTCCGAAGCCTGCCTGCACCGCTGGCTCAAGATCGCCAACCGCAACGACGGCATCGATACCAGCCCCAAAGCGAGCAACTCGGACGAATCCGTCGAACTACGAGAAGCCCGAAAACGCATCAAACTGCTCGAACAAGAAGCCGAGGTCATGCGCCGCGCCGTCGCCTACCTCTCCCGGGACGTCAACCCAAAATGATCTACCCGCTGGTCCTCGACCTCGCTGCCGACGGAGTGCCCGTCACAGTGACCTGCCGGGTTCTCGGATTCTCCACCCAAGCGTTCTACAAATGGAAGAAACAACCAGTCACGCAACGAGATTGGGATGACGCGCACCTGATCAACATCGCCCGCGACATCCACGCCGACGACCCGGCGTTCGGTTACCGCTTCATCGCCGACGAGTTACCGGACCGCGGCATCAAGGCATGCGAGAACAGAGTCGCACGACTGTGCTCCCAGGAACGGCTCTGGTCCGTGTTCTCCAAGAAGCGCGGCCTGAACAGAAAAGCCGGACCGCCTGTCCACGACGACCTCGTCAACCGCCAGTTCACGGCACAGGAACGCAACCAAGTCTGGCTAACCGACATCACCGAACACCGCACCGTAGAGGGCAAGCTCTACCTCTGCGCCATCAAGGATTTGTACTCCAACCGGATTGTCGGCTACTCGATCGATTCCCGCATGAAAGCGTCCCTCGTCGTGGCCGCGCTACGAAACGCAGTCGAACAACGCGACCCGGTGGGGACCATTGTTCACTCGGATCGCGGCAGCCAATTCCGGTCACGCAAGTTCGTACATGCATTGTCCCACAATGGATTACAAGGCTCAATGGGACGGGTCGGGGCGTGCGGAGACAATGCTGCCATGGAGTCGTTCTTCGCCCTACTGCAGAAGAACGTTCTCGACCGTCAGCGTTGGTCCACCCGGGAGCAGTTATGGCAGGTCCCCGATAGTCGGACCACCGTGTTCTAAAGCCACGGTGTGATTGATGTCAGTCGATCTCGCAGCCCACGGGTTGGTGCGTGTGGGTGCATTGGGCAGCATACTCAGCCGGGGTGAGGTAGCCCAGCGCTGAGTGGCGATGTCGATTATTGTGGTCGTCCTTGAAGTCGCCGATCACGACCCTCGCTTCGAGCAGGCTGGTCCAGTGATTGCGGTTGAGGCATTCCTTCCGTAGTCGATTGTTGAAGGATTCGATGTGTCCGTTGTTCCACGGCGTGCCCGGCGGGATGTACGAGATACCGATTCGATTCCGGCAGAACTGTTGCAGCACAGAGGAAATGAACTCCGGCCCGTTGTCCATTCGCAACACTTGAGGCGGCCCTCCCCACAGCGCGAACGCCTTACCCAACTCCTCGGTCAGCCGCTGCGCGGTGATCGAGCGCTCCACGATGTTGAGCACCGACAGTCTGGTGTGTTCGTCGATCATCGACGCAATCTTGATGGCCTTCCCATCGACGGTCGAGTCGAACTGGAAATCCATAGCCCACACCACTTTCGGGGCGTCGGCTTCGATCTGCGGGCACGAACTGATGCCGGCGCGTTTGCGGGGATGGTAGATCCGAACCTGCAGACCCTCTTCCCTCCAGATTCGGTGGACCTTCTTCTTGTTCACCGTCATGCCCTTGTCGTGCCTCAGATGCGCCCAGGCGCGTCGAAACCCGTGCAATGGGTGTGTGCCTGCGTATTTGCGGAGTTCGGCTCTGAGTGCGGCGTCGGGGTCGGCGGGTGTCTGCGCGACCGATGTTCGTGCATAGGTGGAGCGGGCAAGCCCAACTGCTCTGCACGCCAATCGTTTCGACATGTTCATCGTCGAAACGAGCATGTCGACAGCGCGGCGCTTGGCAGCTGGGCTCAAAATTTTCCAGTAATAATATCAACAACCCGATGGCGAGGCGGTCTGACCCTGAATTTTCCTGGCCCACACGGTGCCTTTCGCGGGACCCGTCGACCGCCGCACCACCGGGCCGCACAACACAACAGAGAAGCACGCGATGTCCGTGACCTCATAGGAGCCTGCCGCCCCGATCCGGCCCGTCACTGGCCCGTCCGAACCTCGCGCCACCGCCCCTGAGGAAAGGCCACCACGTGACACGTAAACGACATCCACACCGCATCTACTGTGGGATCGACACCCACGCAGACACCCACCACGCTGCCGTCATCACCGACACCGGAATCCTGCTCGAAAGTCGTCAATTCGATACCACCACAAACGGTTACCAGGAACTCACCGACTGGATCCGACAACACGGCCACCCGATCGCAGTCGGCATCGAAGGCACCTCCTCCTACGGTGCCGGCCTCACCCGGCATCTCCGCTCCCACGACATCGCGGTCGTGGAAGTACCCCGACCGAACCGCAAGCTCCGCCGAAACGTCGGAAAAAGCGACCCCATCGATGCCGAAGCAGCAGCCCGCGCAGTCCTGGCCCGCAACCAACTCTCCGAACCCAAACACGGGGACGGACCCATCGAAGCGATCCGAGCACTGCGCGTCGCTAGATCGAGCGCGGTCAAAGCGGCCACCGCATCAATGAACGCCGTCCGCTCGATGATCGTCACCGCCCCAGAATCGCTGCGCACCCACCTGCGCGGACGCACCACCACGGCACTCCTCGACGCGTGCATCGCCCTCGAACCCGACCTCACCGCACTGGCCGATCCGAACAATGCCACGATGGTCGCACTCCGCTCACTGGCGAAGAGGTGCCGCGAGTTGCGCAGGGAAGCAGATCAACTCAAGAAACACCTGACCGCGTTGGTCGCAGACACAGCACCGCTGACCTCCGGCATCCTCGGCCTCGGACCCGATACGGCCGCCGCACTGCTCATCACAGTCGGCGACAATCCTGACCGGCTACGATCGGAATCCTCGTTCGCCCATCTATGCGGCGTAGCCCCGATTCCCGCATCGTCAGGCAACACACATCGTCACCGACTTCATCGAGGCGGCGACCGGCGAGCCAACCAGGCCCTGCACACCGCAGTCGTCGTCCGCCTCAAATACAGTGACGTAGCCCGCGCCTACGCCAAACGCCGCACAGCAGAGGGGAAGTCGATGCCCGAGATCCTCCGATGCCAAAAACGCTACCTGGCGCGAGAAGTGTTCAGCGCACTACGAGAGGACTATCGCGCATTGACCACTTGACATCTATAGGAGCGTCCCGCGCCACCTCCCGAAGAGCGTCCTTCTCCAGCTCAGCGTCGGCAAGCAGTCGCTTGAGCTTGCCGTTCTGCTCCCGCAGCTCCTTGAGCTCTTTCGCGGCGTCGGTGTCCATGCCGCCGTACTGGCGACGCCAGTTGTACAAGGTCGCCGCCGACACCTCAAGCTCCGCCGCGATCTCCTCCTGCGTCTTCCCTGCAGCGGTGAGCTCATCTGCTCGTCGCAGCTTGCGCACGATGTCTTCCGCGGAGTTCCGCTTCCGTCCAGCCATGTTCTCCATAGTCCTATCCGCCCAGCTCATGGGCAACAAGACTCTAAAACATGATGGCCCCGTTCGCCGGGGACACGCCAGTTACGTCTGGCGATCGTGACCTGGATCGACCGGACCTACCACCGCAAGCGTCGCCAACGACGCCTCGGCAAACTCACGCCAGTCGAGTTTGAGACAATCAATCAGACCGCACACGCGGCCTGAATCACTCAACCCCACGAGTCAACTGAACTCGGGGCAGTCCCAACCGTGCGACAGTAAATAGAGCACACGACAGTTCTTGGCGGTGAAGATGCCGAGCCGGAAACGTACCGACCATATGAGGACAATTTCTATCGCAGTCGCTTGTTCAGATAGACAAGTGCATAGCCGCTCGAAGTCGGTACACGGTGCGTTTCCTGGTACCCGAATCTGGAGTAGAGCCGCAGGTTACCGACACTGCGTTCGCCAGTGAACAGCTTCAGCTCGGTGATGTCATCAGAAACTCGCTCCTCCACGAGTTCGAGCAACCGACTTCCCAATCCACGACCCTGCACATCAGGGGCTACAACCAGCCTTCCCACCTCGGCACACCGCGCATTTGCAGGAAGGACACGCACACGTACCGCTCCGACGAGGCGTTGTGCGCCATCGCGCAACCCGAACGAATCCACTTCAGGCTTGTCGAGTTCATTCGTCACCTCGGTCAGTGATTCGACCAACGGAGGAAGATTCAGATCCTCGTGGGCCTGGGCCTCGGTCACGTAAGCGGCACGCTGGAGCGTGAACAGCTCACCCGCGTCCTTCGGCGACAAGGTCACAACAGATTCCATACGTAAAACTATTCCAGAAGAGCTCGGCCCAACCCGCGTCCGAGAGCTATCTGGCGGGGACTTGGCCTGATCGGCCAGTAGTTCCTACAGCTGGGGGACCGGGCCACGAAAGTGCCGAAAGGCTGCTTCGATACCGAAGGACAGCGCCACCATGACCGCCAGGACGGTAGCGGGGCCGACGGTGCTCTCGGCGAGTAGAGCTGCAAGCGCGCCGGCACATGCCGTAGCTGCCAGGATGGAGATCCACGGCGTCGATCCACGCTGGCGCGCGGTGCGAGCTTCAGCGGCGTTCACTACGGCAAAGATGATGAGAAAGCCTGCGCTACCCATGGTGGAGATGCTGTTCAGGTCCAGTGCATTCGCCAGCACGATGGTCGATCCGGAGGTGATCAGCAGCCCTTCGATCGGGTGGTTCCAGATGGGCCGTTGGAGCTGGGCAGGTAGTTCTCTCGACTTCGCGATGACGTAGATCATCCGAGTCGATCCATACAGAGTGGCGTTGATCGCTGAAGCGGTCGACAGCATCGCCGCGATGCCGATCATCGTGAACCCGACTGCTCCGAGGGCGGGGCGGGCGGCCTCGGCCAGCGCATAGTCACGCGCGTCGATCAGGCTTGCCAACGGCACGGCTCCCACAGAGACAACAGCGACGAGCACGTACAACACGATCACGAAGAGCACCGAAATGTAGTAGGCCCTCTTGAGGGTGCGCCCGGGATCGTCGACATCCTCGGCGGTGTTGGCGATGAGTTCGAATCCTTCGTAGGCCAAGAAAATGATCATGCCGCCTGCGACGATGGAGATGGGGGAGCTCCATTGTGACGGTTCGAGCCGTTCTGCGGACACCCCCGCCAGCCCGACCACCACGAACAACACCAAGATCGCGATCTTGATCGCCACGACATAGCGCTCGGTGCGAGCGATCGTAGATGCACCGGCGATGTTGAGAACGGTGATGACGACGATCGCCGCTGTGAGAAGGAGATGCTTGCCAAGGCTGCGAAACTCCGGTGGTAGGAAACTGGACGCGTAACTCCCGAACGCCTGCGAATACAGCGCCAACATGACGATGTAGCTCATCCACAGCAGGACATTGATTCCACCGGAGAACAATCCCGTGCCGAACGCACGATTGACGAACGTCACCGTGCCGCCGCGGCTCGGATACGACTTCGAGAGCAGCGCATACGATCTCGCGGTCAACAACGCCACCAGTCCTGCCAGGAGAAACGCGACCGGGGCGGCGCCCTTGGTGATTTGCACCGATAGTCCGAGGACGGCGAAGATCCCGCCACCGACCATGCCTCCGACGCCGATGGCCACAACGCCCCACAATCCGATCGGATGTGAGACCGCATCAGCGGAGTGGGGCATCACCGAAGTCTATTCGTCGCAGTGCACACAAGGAGCGCGAAGAATCGCAGCAGATCAGGAAATGCTGATCGAACCGGTCGTTCCCGTGACCGTCCAGTGTCCGTCGACATTGTCGAGGACATAGGTGAGTCCGATTCCGCAGTCAATGCCGCACCAGAGGTACGCACCGACGTGAGCCGTCCCATTCTCTTGTCGCTGGGTGGGGACGAAGCTGATGATCACGCCGTCGTTTTCGACTCCGGTGAGACCGCTTCGTTCCGGGTCGGCTCGCTGGTCCGGGCTCGCAATGAACTCGATGGGAGGGAGATCGCCGGACTGGGCTGTGATCTCGTTCTTCAGTTCGGATTCGATCTGCATTCCTTCGGTGCCGAAGGACGGCACCGGGCTAGGCGGTTTACTGCCGTCGACAATGTAGACGTACCGGACTGGCGACGGTGCCCGCGCAAAAGGATTGTCGACGAGTACGAGCTGGTGCAGTGCCGCTACGTAAAGCTCTGATTGTTCGCTCGGCGGCTGCGGTCGCGCAATCGTCGGGTTGAGCTGATCTGCAGCGATGTCTGTGTTGGCACACCCAACCAGCGCGGCAGCAAGGACAACAACCGTCGTCGCCTGGAGCCTCATACTTCGGACAATACCGGTCGCTCACTATCAGGCATGCTCGCGCAGTCGGCCCGATGTCGCTGACAGCGATGCGATGGCCGCAGGCAGTCCTCGCACGCGAGGCCTAAGCACACTCAAGAGCCGACGCAACGCCCAACACACCAGCCACACGGCTCCTTCGCATCGCCGAAGTTCGTTCTCTCGTTGCTTCGCTAGGAAGGGAGCGAGATTTCCTCGGCAGCAGGCCAACTCCCCCGACTCTGGAAATACTGCGTAGCTTCCGGTTCCTCGTTGTACTCCATAAGGTTCCCAACCTGCTGTGCAAGCACAATTCGTACTTGCGACGGCTTTGCGAAGAAGAACTCTCGTCGCAAGTTGGCATGATTCAACCGGCGAGTAGTGAACGCGGTGTGGAGCGCCGCTTCGAGTGTGACCGCATCGTCGGAGAAGTACAGTGCATGAACATCGAACGGAAATGGCACAGACGCACTTCCGAGTTCCTTGACTCGATCCATCGGATCGAGTCGCCGCGTCATACCAATCTTGACTACATTCGGTCCGAAAGCACCCTGGTTGCTAATCACGTAGACGTAGCCAGCACGAATGTTCGCGCGCCGATAGTCATTCTGCTCGATCGCCGATTCCAACTCGATCAGTTTTGCACGAATTTCTCTGGCCTCGAGGTCATCACGGTCACCGAGCGAGTCATAGACGTTCCGATAATGTGAGCGTTCCTTCTCGAGCTTTTCCCGTTCTCGAGCGAGTTCCTGTTCGACTTTGCGCTGTTCGCGTAGCTGTTCACGTTCTTCACGTTGAGCGAGCTTTTCTTCCTGCACCTTCATCAGATAATCTGCGGTCAGCTCGAGTTCACTGACGCGCAGGCGGTGATAGTCCTCGGCCACCTTCATTTCCATGATCGTGCCAAGTTTTGCGATAGATAAGGCCGCCTTTTCCAGCCGATTGATCGCCGTAACAAGGTTGCCTGCCTTCAGTGTTCGGACGCAATTCTCGGCTTCCGCGTTGTAGGCCCGCAACATCAGCTTCGAAAGATCTCCGGTCATTTTCCGGCCCCTTGCCAGAGAGTTGTTGAAACTGAATAAGTCCGATGCCTCAATGGCCGACCCTGAAGTCACCGATTTCTTGATTCGATCGCGGACATCTGCAAGTCGTTCCCGATACTGTTCGGCGTTCTGCAACGGATGCTGGTAGGTGTAGATACCAACTTCTTGCAGTACGAGCCGGTCATCAGTTTCGACGACACCAGATAGCGGCTGTGCAGCAGGCGCGTTCTGTCCCGCTGCAGCGGACTTCATCGCAATATCGCGTTCCTTGGTTACCCGGGCAAGCTGATCGTAGAGGCCGTTCAGCTCGCGTTCCTTCGCAACGAGAGTGGTACGGAGCGCACGGATCGCGTCATTCGGTTCACTCATCGATTGCCTCTGACGTCGCGGTTGCAGTCCACCTTCACTCCATCAGCCTCTCACCCCACGTGCGTTTGAAAGCGGTACGAGGTCGTATGGATTTTTCGATATGCCCGCACGCAAATGACTCAGAGTCGCCCCAACCTCGATTCTGGTCAGATCCAGCGCCTCGAAGCTTGCCCTGTCCGTGGCCAGCTGCAACAACGGGACGAACGTGTCCTGCCCGGTGGCGGGGTCGACAGTACTCACCCCAACAGTCATAGACAGTGTCGTCACCACACCGTCACGGTCGGCTTCGAATATTTCGTGCGCTGTACGAATCGCAACCTGTGACACCGCAGCCGTATATCGGTCCTTGCGTGCTTTCAAGGGCGACGGCGTACTCGAAATCGAGTCCGAGGATTTCGTGTATTTGAACATCTTCGCGACAGGCATAGCCTCCGGATTGGGGACGTGCACGGTCAGAGTCAGCTCACGCTCCGCACCGTCGAATTCGAAGTCGTACTCAACCTCGAAACACTCCGGATACACCGAATTGCCCAGAACGATCGACACGTACTCTTCCAACGCTGCAGGTTCGCGATTCTGCAGACCCATCATCAGCTTCTCCAAACGCACGTTTGCACCGAGAACATCAGTGCGACGCTGCATGCATTCAGACTCGTATGCCGCCTGTGCAGCAGCGAGATTCTGTACCCGCCGTGCTTCCGTCTCCCTGTACGTGTGATCGTTTCGCTGCTGAGCCGTATGGTACTCGGCAACTAGGCCGTCCCAGAGATGTCGTTTTCTCCAAAACTCAGCTTGTGCATCGGCTATCGCGGCCGCATGCTTCTTTTTCCCGCCCAATCGCGCACCGATCCCCTCGGCTGCGGCGGGCTCGAAATACATTGGCTCGGGCGGAAACGGCAGCGGGCTGGGAGGGGGTGTAACCCGCGTCAGATCAGGCCGATCGAAAGCCGGGTGATTCATCGTCTGACGCAACGCCGCGAGATCCACATAGTCATCGATCTCGAGCGTCGCAGCCAAGATCCCGTCGATCGCATCGAGCTTGGCTGCCAACTCCGCATTCAGCAACTCGACCTCAGCAATGCGCGACTCTGTATGCAAGCGCGCTTGTTCTTTGGCTTCGTAAGCAGATACTGCAGCGGCGTGCCGAGTATCAGCCGCCCTCGCGCGTTCGAACTCGCGGCGAGACCGCTCCGCCTCGCGAACGGCACGGGTATGAGCCTGGACTGAAGCGCGCTGCTGCTGCCGCTGACGTTGTTCCTGTATTCGAGCTTGATGCTGCATCTCTGCGAAGAACCCTCGCCGCTTAGCCATTGGCTACTCCCCTGGATTGCTAATTCTCATCTAGTCCACGCACAGTAACCCGGACCTCCGACTAAACAGACCGCTTCGTCTGTTCGAAGGCTCTAGGACGCGGTGCTCAATTCTTTGGATATCGCTACTGGGCTACGGACTGCCGATGTCGTCGACCAATTCGACAGACCCTGCAACGAGTACCGGCTGGCCCTACGCGACTGAACTGCTCTCTCAAAGCTTGTCCAAATTTCAATGCCATCGGTGCCTCAGCGCCATGCCCCGGATCAGCATCAGCACGTTCAGGCTCAATCCCCAGCCGATCATGCACAACAGCACGCCCACGCCGGACTGACCGGTGATGTCCGTACTCGCCTCGACGCAGAACGCCGTCGAGAACCCGGCCGTAGTACCCAGAGCTGCGACGTACCCTCCGGTCACTTTCCAGCGCGACAAATGTGCGGCGAGGAAGCACAACAGCACTACCGTCGCACCACAGGCGACGACTTGCCACGTCGGGAACTGATTCGGCGCGGGAAGTCCGGGCCCTCGGAACTCACCTCTCTGCTCGGCAGACCAGCTCAGCCAACCTGCGCACGAGGCGAATCCGAAGACGAACGCGAGGAGTCCGGTGGCCCACAACCCCAGACGGCCGTTGCCCATAATTTCGTTCCGCTTCGAGGACTTACTCCATAGGAGAAGTGCACTGAACATCGAAGGCACGCCAACGAAGATGAAGGTGATCCATAGAAACTGGGACCACGAAAAATCGTTTGTCATGTTCGTTCCCAACCCTCGTCAGTGTGACGCCACAGCGTCGGTTCGTCATCGATCTCGATGACATTGGGATCCAACCAGAAGGTGGCGTCAGGATCCCACCCCACCGAGCAACGTCGATCGTTTGTTGTCGGACAACGAGATTGCGATACCGGGTGTAGTCGAACAAGCAGGATTAGCCATCAGCAAGGGCGTCGACTGAGCCGTCTACTCAGGCTGTGGAGTGTAGGACATCGGAATCCTCTGCAGTGCTGGACAAACTACCCATGCCAGGCACTGCCGCCGACATTCTCAATAGTCCGTTGCAGCACTTCGATGGTTGTTACGAAGTCTGCTTCGCTGATGCCCTGCATCCGTTCTTCTTGGAGCCTGCGCTGGATATCCGATCCAACCCGAAACTGTTCGGCACCGTGCTCGGTCTGCTCGATAACCGAACCAGCCAGATGAACGAAGCCTTTCGCGACCGACGATTCGATCGCCTCGATGATGGCTTCCGGTGTGTCGTTGTGGCCGAGCTTCTCGATCGTCTCTTCCCGGTCGACACCGTCGGGAGACAACGAAAGCTGGTGAAGAAGCCACCATTCGGACTGCGAGAGCCCTACCTCATGTAGTGCGCTGCGGGTACGAGCGCGAATTGCCTCGCCAGCTCGCACGGTCCAGAATCCGAGGGGCTGGCGGTTCGGTGGTTGCATGGCTATCGGTGGTGTCATGAATCCGACGATAGAACCCAACCCACGGTTGGGGTCAACTCGGCACGATAACTCGTACCGGGCGCGAAATCACCCAAGGGCGCATTATCCTTTACAGAAACCGAGACGAATTATTCCCATTCCGCATGAGACATCTCGGGAACGGCCGTGGCAGCCGAGCGGCCTCTAGAGTCGTGAGATGACTACATCGCCGGGATCTGTGACCGCAGACGACGTGCTCGAAACAGCCACGGCCGCTGCCTCAGCACTGCGCAGTGCCGCTCCGTACGACTGGTCTGTCGCCGCAGGCGACCTGACGTGGACCTGCTGGGAGACGGTCGAACACACTGCAGACGACTTGTTTTTCTACGCAGCACAACTCGGTGCGGGCGGTACACCCGGCAACCTGCCGATCGACGCGCGTTCCAGACGGCCGAGCGGTCCAGAGAACTCGATCAGTGTCGATCCGGACAACGGTGTCGAAGGGCTGCTCGACGTGTTCACCGCCATGGCGGCCCTACTCGCAGCGATAGTACGAGTCTCACCGCGGACAGCCCGAGCACATCATGTGTACGGCCTCGCGGATCCTGAAGCGTCAGCCGCTATGGGTGTACTCGAGACGGTCGTCCATACCTTCGACGTAGCGGCTGGTCTCGGCGTTCGGTGGCGAGCAGACGACGCGGTGTGTACCCGGGTCATCGCCCGACTTCTACCCGAAATCGAGCCGACCGACGACGGTTGGTCCACCCTGCTCTGGTCCTGTGGGCGTATCGACCTACCCGGGCGGCCTCGCCGTGAAAAGTGGACTTGGGACAACACCATTCGCGTTCCGAGCCACGCCGCTAGTTCACGGTAACCCTTGCAATCCTCACCAAAGCCCCCCGCAAGCAGTGAGACCTGCTCGGGCACCATCGATCCCGCGACCTGAGTAGGGCAATCCAATGTGCCTACTCACGGCCCTTTTCACCGACGATGGTCAGGCCCCGCTTTTTCGACGCGTCGATCCTTACCGCTCTTAGCTGCCCAGATCCCGCTCGATAACCACTTGGCACCACCACAGGCGTCGGAACTCCAGACTCGTATCAGTAGAGGTATGCAAGAGTGTTCACGTGATCGAACCGCAGCCCGCCGACGTCATCGCTGCGGTGATGGCACTGACCCCGCTGAGCGCCGTCTCCGACACAGATCAACGCTGGCAAAAGGTTGCTGCGCCTACCGACTGGACAGCCGCGCATACAGTCGCTCATATCTCCGACGCACTGGTCTTCTACTGCGGGCAGGTCGCGCGGCGCGCGTGCCACGCATTACCCGTGGTCCGCAATGGGCGGGTTGGACATCCGTCAGAGCAGTTGGACAACGCCGTGACGAGCGCTCACATGCTTGCAGGGCTCCTCAGAGATCTCGGCTCCGAACGCGCGTGGCATCCCAGCGGGAACGCAGATCGAGCAGGGTGGGTTGCCATGGCGGTCACCGAGATTCTCGTGCACGGATACGACGCTGCGCAGGCACTCGAAATCGACCTCCAATTGCCCGATGCGATTTGCGACCGGACCGTATCGCGGGCATTCCCTTGGGTTGGCCCCGACTACGCGTCCTCGGACAGACTGCTACTCGCGGTGACCGGCAGGATCGAGATCCAAGGCGTGAAGCAAGATCCGCAGTGGTGGTGGCAATCAGCACCGCTCCAGGAGTGGGACGGAAAACCGAGGCAACGAACCATCCAACCCAGATGGTCGTAAGCTCGGGCAACGGCCTCACGCTGGTCGCTCTGGCGTTTGTCGGCCTTGTGATCCACCGAATCGATAACGGCAAACGAATCGATAACGAACAGTCCGATGGTGGCGTCGAACCAGCAGTCGTTCACCCGGTAGAATGGCTCTATCGCTCGCCCGTCCGCGTCGACGAGCACGACCACAAAACAAAAACAACCCGGTACGTCGTCAAGCTGGGACGCTCTCGCTGCTGATCCTCGGATCCTGACAGGGCACACTCGGGATATGACGTTTCCTGATTCCGGCGATTTGGCCCATATCCATCGATGCGTCGAGCTCGCTCGCGAGGCGCTGGACGCAGGTGATAAACCGTTCGGCTCCGTGCTCGTCGACGCCGAGGGCCGCGTGCTGTTCGAGGATCGCAATCGTGTGAGCGGCGGTGACTCCACTCGCCATCCCGAATTCACCATCGTGGAATGGGCCGTAAAGAACTTGAGTAGTGAAGATCGTGCACGGACAACGGTCTACACATCGGGCGAACACTGCCCGATGTGCTCTGCCGCTCACGCCTGGGTAGGTCTCGGCGACATCGTCATTGCGGTGACGAGTGCCCAACTCGCTGCATGGCAGCAGGAGTGGAACGTCGATCCTGGACCGGTTACACCGTTGCCCATCAGCCAAGTGGCACCATCGGTCACGGTCCGAGGACCCGTCGAGGACGTCCGCGACGAGATGCGGTCACTTCATCGTCGCAATGTAGGCCTGTCGGACGAATCAGTTTCCAGCTGAACGGGCCAGGACCAACCTCCCGCTCACCGGTTCGACGTCCGCCGATGTGCCGGTCTTTCCGACCACCGCACCCTTCGCGGCACCGTCGACACCCACACCCACCAGCGAGCCGCACTCGCCGAGTATCGGTTGGCCGGCCCAGAAGGTGTCCGCCCACGACTGATCGCTGACCAATTTCAACCAGGTGACGATCGCCTGCGGAGTCGCGGTAACCGCGAGGAGCTGTCCGGCAGTCATCGTGCACCTGGCTTTCGCTCGAACTCTTGGTTTCAAAACGTAGCCTGATAATGCTGCAATGTGCATCATGCAAGTTGCATAATCGAGGGAGGAACCATTATCACCCCCTTCGCCCACCCAGGAGCTCACGATGCCTCCACTGACGACCCGCTCTCCCAGACGTCGGCAAGCTGCAGTTGCCGCGATGCTCACGGTGATCACATTCACCGCCTCGTGCTCGTCGGACACGAGCCCTCCGACTTCCGACTCGACAGCTACCGCGTCGTCGGCTACGAGCACGCAGTCCGGTGATAGCGCGTTGGTGCCGTTCGACACCGCCGCGATGGATGCAGTCGTCGACGAAACTGCACAGGAATTACGCGAAATCGGTATGGTCGTCCTCATCGAGACCCCCGATGGAAAGTATACAAATAGCTGGGGTGCAACAGAACTGGGCGGAACCGAGACACCGACGCTCGATACGAGCATCCGTATCGGATCCAACACGAAGACGTGGACGGGTACCGCCATTCTGCAGATGGTCCAAGAAGGAAAGCTGTCGGTCGACGACCCGGTGAGCAAGTACCGACCCGACGTGCCGAATGGCGAAAACATCACCATCGGACAAATGCTCGATATGCGTAGCGGACTCTACAACTACACCGAAACCGTGGAGCTCAATCAGGCCTTGGACGACAATCCCGCACGGGTATGGACACCGGAAGAACTTGTTGCACTAGGACTTTCCAATCCGGCCTACTTTCCTCCTGGTGAGGGGTGGCACTACTCCAACACCAACACGGTGCTCCTAGGCTTGATCGCCGAAAAACTCGACGGAAAGCCGATCGATCAGATTTTCCAGGATCGGTTCTTTTCGAAACTGAACATGAACGGGACCTCGTTTCCCGCGAACACCGATACCGCAATCCCCGTTCCGTTCGCGCGGGGATACTCCTACAACGGCAACATCGAGACTCTCGGTGAGGGTAAGGATTCGCTGTCGCCGGAGAGACTGGCCGAGATCGAGTCCGGGTCCGTATCACCGCGCGATACGACTGGCGACAATCCTTCATGGACTTGGTCTGCGGGACAGGGGATCTCGACGGTCAACGATCTCGCGACGTGGGTACAGGCGATGGTGAAGGGTGATCTTCTCGACGAAAAGACACAGAAGCTGCGGATGGACAGCGTCGCTTCCACAGACCCTGAATCACCTAAGGCCGCCAACTACGGGTACGGCATCGCACAGATGGGCCCTCTCTTCGGCCACACAGGTGAGCTGCCAGGCTACAACTCGTTCATGGGGTACGACCCCGTCAACGACGTGACGATGGTCATTTGGGGGAATCTTGCTCCGACAGCAGAAGGCAAAGCCCCTGCCGCACGGCTAGCGGAGAAACTGATCGGCTATGTCTACGCGACGACCGGTGGGAACGACAACGAAAATACCGCCGACGACATCGGCGAGGTAGGTGAGACGGAAGGCAACTGAGTCATTCATTAGGCTCGGTGCTTTGCATCGGTAAGGACCCGGAGGGAATATCAGAGTGGCTCGTGAGGATTTGAATACGACGTCGTATGTGATCCTCGGATTGCTGGTGTCGCGAGATTGGTCGGCTTATGAGATCGCAGAACACTTCGGCAAGGGCATCGGCGAACTGTGGCCACGCGCGGACAGGCAGCGCTACAACGCCCCCAAGAAGTTGCTGAACCTCGGACTGGTTACTGCTACGAACCAGGCGGTCGGTGCTCGAAACAGGACTGTCTACTCGATTACAACGGCAGGACGCGATGCATTGGCGTCGTGGCTTCCGACAGAATCGCGTCCTTCCGCTTTCGAGTTCGAGGGCATGATCCGCGTGCTGGTGGCGGAACAAGGAAACATCGACGATCTGAGGAACAACCTCGTGACCATGCGCGATCAAGCGGCCCAAAGCCGCAGCCTGTTCGGAATGAACGCCGTCCTGATCAGAGAGACAGACGGTGGATCCTTCCCGGAGCGCGAACACCTCATGGCGCTGGCCAACAACTTCATGATGGGGCACTTCAGCCACATCGTCGAATGGGCCGAGTGGGCCCTCGGTGAAATCGCGGACTGGCCCGACACCATCTCCCCCGCTACCAGCCACCATCAGCGCAGCCGCGCAATTCTCGCGGAGTCGGCCGTTTTCGCTCCCACCACCGGTAAATTTCCTACTCCGAAGTAATGAGCGTTCGCATCCGAAAGGAGGGCCTGCGGAAGAACCGACGAGCCGGCACCGTCGGGAGGCAGATCCGACCTACAGAGGGGTAACAATTCCCATGATTCGCCGCAGAATCGAAGCGACCAGCCGTCTTGCCGTCCTGACAACCGTGGCGCTCGCGGTGATGAGTTCTGCGACCGGATTGGCTGCCGCCGAACCGGCTTCACCGGCAGCGGTTCAGCCATTGCCCTCGGCCGATCCGTTCTACGACTGGACCGACTCCCTCGACACTTCGGCACCTGGTGCTGTCCTACGGACTCGGCCCGCGGCGTTCGGCGCGCCTGGAATTCCTACACCGATCACGTCCACGCAGGTGCTCTACCGGACGACCGATCAACAGGGCAGACCAGTGACGACAGTCGCGACGGTTCTGCGACCACTCGCCCCAGGACCGACCAAACTGATCTCGTTCCATACCGCTTACGACGGACTCGGCACCGAATGCGACCCGTCGTACACCCTGAGCGGACACGGCGACAACCGTACCGCGACGATCGAGCAGACCGTCATCGCCGGGTACATGGCCGCCGGGTACACCGTCGTCGTCCCTGACTACGAGGGCGAGGATCTCGAGTGGACCATCGGACGCCAGTCGGGCTATGCGGCACTCGACGGGATCCGCGCCACGGAATCGGTTCTCGCACTGCCTGCGTCGACGCCGGTCGGGCTCATCGGTTACTCGGGTGGATCGGTGCCCACGCAGTGGGGCGCCGAAGTTGCCCCACAATACTCACCCGAGCTGAACATCGTCGGTGCCGCAGCAGGCGGCCCGCCGGTCGATTTCGCCCGAAACCTGCCCTACGTCAGTGGGTCCAAGGATTGGGCCGGTGTGATCCCCGCCCTGATCGTCGCCTACCAACGGGCCTACGGCATCGACACCGACGCATTTCTCTCGGACAAGGGCAAGAACATCGTCGACGCCGTGCAATCGAACTGCATCGGCGGTTTCGCCTCCAGCTACCCCGGGCTGACCGACGCCGAAATGCTCGCCGCGCCGTACACGTCCCTACTTCAGGTGCCCGCGGCAGTCGAGGTCGTCAACGACAACATCATGGGAAGCACTGGAACACCAACCGTCCCAATCTTTCTCGGGGTCGGTAATTCCGACGGTATCGGCGATACGGTAATGGTCACCGGCGATGTGGAAGGGCTCGCGCACGAGTACTGCAACCGTGGCGTCGCAGTCACCTACGCCCAGTACACCGGCCTGGACCACACCGAAGCGTTCGCACCGTTCCAGGCCCAAGCAGCCCAGTTTCTCACTGAACGTTTCGCCGGCGCCGCACCGACGAAAAATTGCGCAGTGATCGGACCAGGAAACGATCTGACTCCAACACCCATCCCCTGAGTATTCGATCGACACAGGATCACTGTGCAATGGGCCTACGCATCCTCGAAGACCGTCTCACCGCCGACAACGGTGCGAAGAACCTTCAGTGCCGACAGATCGACCGGGCCTTGCTCAAGTGGATCGCCGTCGAGCACCACAAAATCTGCCAACAGACCAACGGCTATCCGACCCTTGTCAGCGGCTTCTCCGGTAATTTGCGCAGCAGCACTTGTGTAGCCGGACAACGCAACGTCGGCGCTCACCCGTTGCTCGGCGCCCAGTACGTGACCCTCACGGGTCACACGATGCACGGCGGTATTCATGGTGAAGAGCGGATCGACAGGGGTCACCGGACAATCACAATGCAAAGCGAAAGGAAGGCCGGCCGCCACTACCGACGCAACCGGGCTGATCCGCTCACCGCGCCGCTGTCCCAGGAACCGATCGCGGTGTCGATCACCCCAGTAGTAAACGTGATTGACGAAAATAGAAGCCACAACGCCTATCTCGACCATTCGTTCGATCTGATCGTCGCGCAAAGTCTGCACGTGTTCGAGGCGATGCCTGATATCGGTTTCAGGGTGCTCAGCCTGAGCCGCCGCAATAGCGTCGAGCGCAAAATCGATGGCCTGATCGCCGTTGGTGTGAATTGCAAGCTGACGCCCTGCGGCATGATGTTCGTTCACCAGTGCGCCTAGCGAGCCGGCCGGTATTGCCATTCCGCCGCAATGGCATCCACCCAAATCGTGGTAGGGCTCGGTCAATGCTGCGGTATGCAGCTGGATCGAACCATCCGAAATCAGCTTGACCCCTCCCACATTCACCAAGTCGGTCGGTTCGGGAATTTCGCCCAGCTGATCGTGGACGCCGTGCCCGAGGTACAGACGCGCTCGCAGTTGCAGTTCGCCGGTCTCTTCGAGTTCACGGTAAGTGCTGTACATGTCTTTCGTCACGAACATGTCATGGAAGCTAGTAATACCCACCGAGGCCATCACTTCCTGAGCGCGCAAGAGAGCGAGACTCGAGGCTTTGGGGTCGACGGCCGGGGTCAATTTGTACACCAGGGACATTGCCGGCACTTCACACAGTTCGCCGGTCGGAACACCGTCAGCCCCACGAACGATGACTCCGCCCTCCGGATCGACCGCCGTAGCGTCGATACCGCACATCTCCAGGGCCACAGAGTTGACGTAGACGCCGTGGCCAGACAAGTGACGCACCATGATCGGATGCTGTACCGATGCCCGATCGAGATCAGCCGTCGTCAATCCCCGATCTTCGGCCACCAGGCTGTCGTCGAATCCCCACGCCTGGACAAGCTCACCGGCCGGTGTCGTCGCCGCACGCTCACCCAGCGCAGCGATGACCTCCTCGATCGTGGGGCATGCACCGGTCGTCGCATTGACGTTACTGAGCCACATCCCCCACATCATCGGGTGCAGATGCGTCTCGATGAATCCCGGAACGACCACTGCCCCAGCCAAATCCACCACCGGGATGTCGGGACCGGCCAACGCGGTGATCTCGGCGTCGGATCCGATCGCGACAAACCTGCCGCCCTTCGTGAACAATGCCGTCGGCGCGGCGACAGAAGCATCGTCCATTGTCTTGATGTCACCATTGATGTAGATACGGTCGGCCCCGACGGTCATGCTTCGATCTCCATTCGTCTGCCGACAACACGCGTCGGTATTTTCACTACAGGCTGGCGCGTCGCGACAACCACTCCGGCAAGAATCAGCACCGCGCCCACAATCTGTACGATGCTGGGGATTTGAGAAAGCAGGACAGCACCGAACAGCAGCGCCGACGCTGATTGCAGCACCAGGCTGGCTGCGATATTTCCCGCCGGCAACCGTTGGCTGGCACTCGCTACCAAAAGCCAGCCCACTACCTGAGATACCAAGGCCAACAAAATGAGCCAACCTTGCGCCGCCAAAGGTGGTGCAAGATCAAGAGTTCCGGTGACCACGCCGAACAATCCGGCCGTCACACCGGTGGCCGCAGTGGAGACCAGCATCGGCAGGCCAGTCCTACCGGCAGCACGCGTCGCCAAGCCCATCATGAAGATGTACACGGCATAGGCTACTGCTGCAATGATCGCGAAGGAAGCACCTACCGTCGGATTGGCTCCAGTCAGCGAGGTACTCATTCCCGCAACAAGCGCGACGCCGACAAAGAGCAGCGGCATACTCGTCAGTAGTGCCCGAGTGATGCGCTGACGCATGACCACGTACCCGAGGATAGCCACGAACACGACCTGCAGGTTCAGTAGAACCGTCGACAGCCCAGCGCCGATCGAGTGGATCGCCTCGTGCCAGAGCACCAGGTCGATACCCAGGAACACTCCAGCGACGACGGCTTTGGTCACCCACCGACCGGGAGTCGGGTGTGCTTGCGGGCGCCGTCGTTGCACGAGGACAACGATCACGAGTGGGATCAAAGCGTAGAGACACCGAAAGAATGCGCCGGTCGCGGGCGAGACACCGGACAGGTCGTACAAGATCGAGGTCATTCCCAGGATGCAGGCGCCCGTGACAACTACCTGCAGATCTCGACGACGTCGAACATCGCGAGTTGCATCGGCAATAACACCTGGAGATGCCTCATCACTCATGGTGATAAGTTATCACTTTCTTATCGCCGCGTCTCCACAAGGGAAGATGTTCACATGAGAATCCCGGTCACCCGCGAACGCATCATCACCGCCGCCGCCGAACTCGTGGACAGTCACGGGCCCGACGCCCTGGTCCTCAGTCGACTCGCCGACACCCTCGACGTCCGACAGTCAGCTCTGTACAAGCATGTGACCGGTGTCGACGACGTCCAGCATCAACTCAGCCTGCTCGCGCGACAGTTACTGGCAGAGGACCTCCGCGCAGCTGCAGTCGGGCTCGCCAAGGACGATGCAGTCATCGCGCTCGCCGACGCGTGGCGTAATTTCGTTCGCTCGCACCCGGGGCTGTACGCCATTACCGACCGCTACCCCACCGCCCCGCACGCCGACCTCGTGGCCGCCGTCGGTGAGGTTGTCGACGTCATCAATCGCGTCATTGCCGGCTATGGATTGAGCGCGGATGATTCCGAACAGGCAGCATGGTCCCTGCGCAGCGCTCTGCACGGGTTCTGTGTCCTCGAAGCGCAGGAAGGCTATCCGGCCGGTGCAGACCCCGACCGCGTGTACCGACGCCTGGTAGAACTGTTGTGCGCTGGCGTCATCGGCGTACTTACCGCACCTGCCACCGGTGAAGATAACGGTCCGGTCGACGAACACAGTTTTTCCTGAAAGCACCTGCCAACGAACGCATTCAGCACGCGGGGACGACCGGCCGTGCCGCATACAACTAAGCACAGAACGATAGTCCTGTCGGACCCATCTCGGCGATCGACATCAGTTCGTCGGAGTTCGCACCGTCTCGCGCATGGGACGACATTCCACTGTGGACAGCCATTACAAAGCTCGCGAGCTGTTCCCGGTCGGAGATGAGTGCACATCGCTCTCTGCGATGCCGCGGGTAGCACGATCCACGAGGCGCTGACGTAGGATTTCACGCCGGCCGGCCAGTCGCGGCTCCGTCGCTATGAAGCAGCCGGGGGCGTTCCCTCGTCCGTATGAGCAAAGGCGCTCAGGTGGAGAATTTCGGCCTGTCGAAAGCCGCTGCTCGGAGCTCGACCGACGCAACTCGGATCGAACCAGCAGCCCAAGGAACACAGGTCAAAGCAGGCCTGCACCTCGATCCGACCGAACGCTACGGGACCATGGTCCGCGCGTAACCGAACGAGAGGGCAACGCCCGCTTCCATGTGAGCTTGGTAGCGCGGGTCTTTCTCGAGGCGTTGGTCATTGGGCAGACACCAAGAGCGTCGGCGGAGTCCCGAACTCGACAAACGAGCCACACAGGTGAACCTTTAGGAATCGTTTCCAGGCTCCGAGCCTGAGGAGATTCGGTACGGACCTTCACACTCAGTCATGGCAGTCGATTTTCCAAGTAATGAGCGGGTTACGGGGTTCGGCAAATTCGCCGTTGAGGTACCGGCGGAAGATCCGGAACGGCCTTTCCCCGGCGCTGGCATCCGACTGCTCCTTTTGGGGCCACTGTGCACGGAGCACAAACATCGACGGCGATGACAGCGCTATCGGATATTCTGAACGATCGTAGAAGGATCGGGCGAAGTCGAACAATCCATAAAGTCTTCGGGCCGGAGCGCCTCGTCGCTGCGGCGGAAGAAAGTCGATGGGAAGGCCCATACAGTCGCTGCAATGGTTGCCGTCCACAAGGCGCTGCGGCGCAGGGAGATTTTCGTTGTCGGCGACGCCCGCAGCAGCGGTCCCACCGCCGTTCCGACGGCCGCGACTCATCCTTTCGATTGACCCGAACATCAACCTTACGCACGACGACCTACGCCGATCACCCTGGTGGACTATGAATTATGGCTGTCCTTCCGATTCACGCACGGTTCCAAACAGATTCACCCACTCTTCCGACGCACTGGCGTCGCGTCGCGGGCACGGGTCTCACTCGGTGAGACATCAACGATTCTGTTGAAGGTAAGGGCCTTCGGCGAGCCTGTACTGGCACCGGGCCTGGCCCGCGCGCGATCCCTAGCATCGTATTCCGCTGCCGCAGAAGACGATCCGGAGATCAAGGTTCTCTGGCAAGTGTCCGTCGGATTCACCGACAAGGAGATCGCGAGCACGCCTGCGTCACCGAGGCGACCGTGGAGTCATCTCGTGCACATCTTCATCAAGCTCGACGTCGACAGCCATTCTCTGGCCGTGCACCTGGTACTGGAGACACGCATCCGCTGGCACCGCATCATCTGGAACAACCCTTGAAAACGAAAGGCCCCACTGTGAGGAAGCTCTACTACGCGTCCTTCGCCTACATGGTCGTCGGCGTCCTCGCCGGACTGTTCTACCGGGAGTTCACGAAGGCCGAAGATTTTCCTGAAGGCGAGTTCACCCAGCTGGGCGTCACCCACACCCATCTGCTGACCCTTGGCTTCATCGTCCTGCTCATCGTGCTCGCTCTGGAGAAGCTGTTCACCATCTCGCGCAACAAGCGTCTGTTCGGCTGGTTCTTCTGGCTGTATAACGCTGGGGTCGTGCTCACCACCGCGATGATGGTCTGGCACGGAAGCCTAACTGTCCTCGGCGAGGAATCGACCAGCATGATCTCCGGTATCGCAGGGCTGGGCCACATCCTTATCACCGCCGGAATGATCGTCTTTTTCATCGCTCTCGGACGGGCAATTACCCAGGACGGCCCGGCTGAGAGGCCCGTTCACGAACCCGAAGGTGCCCGCGCATGACACCAACCATGCTCGCCTCCGCCCAGCACATGGGCATCGTGTCCGCGGTGTTCCTCATCTGGGGCTTCGTCGGGACGGGTAATCTGCGCCGCGCTGCATGCGCCGCCGATACCCCACAACCGCGTAGTGACGCCAATTTCGTCGGAAAGGACGCATGATGCGTGCAATATTCGAGTCCATTTTCGACATCGGCTACCTAGTCACAATCTTCACCCTCGGAATACTGATCTTGCGCAGCGCTCCCGCGGTCCGCGGAAACACCACCGCCCAGATGGCGGGGTGGATCGCAATCACCCTCGGCTTCGGAGACTCGTTCCATCTCGTTGCGCGGATGTGGGCGCTGAACACCACCGGCATCGACGAACATTTTGTGTCGCTCGGCTACGGCAAACTGGTCACGGCTCTGACGATGACCGGTTTTTACGTGCTCGTCTACCTTCTCATCCTTCGGCGCTGGCCGAGTAACCACGAGGTTCGGACACGACCCACCCATCAACCGATCGGGCCAAACCCCGCACTCAGCGCGATCGTCTACGTCGCGGCGATCGTGCACATCTTGCTGGTACTGCTGCCGCAGAACGAGACCTTCACCCCTGATCCCCCGGTGATGTGGGGAATAATCCGCAACATCCCGTTTCTCGTCCTCGGCATCGTCATCATCGCGATGTTATGGAGCCGTGCACGACGCGACCCGTACTACCGGTTTGCGTGGCTGGCCGTCGCGCTCTCGTACGGCTTCTACATTCCAGTGGTGCTGTGGGCGCAGGCCAACGAGGCGGTAGGCCTGCTGATGATCCCCAAGACGCTCGCCTACGTCTGGCTCGTCGTCATGGGGTACCGGGCGTTCGCCAGGCAGCACACGGCGGTGTCCGGGAACGAAAAGGATGACCTGTCACGAATTTCATGACGTGACGGGGTCGTCACGTCATCGCGGTCCGGCCGTCGCGTCAGACCGAAATGCCGACCGCACATACGATAAGATCCCGCGTTTCAAGTCATCGAAACGGCAGACCACACGTGCATCGGGTCCGTAGTTGGAGAAACTTTTATGCCATTCGGTCATCGAGGGGCTCAGCGAGACCCTGGTACTTACGTTTGCGGAACGTCGGCACGTCTAAACGCTGGCAGGTGTGGCGTGGCGATTCGACGGTGCTGAACTTCGCCGGGAGATCGATCCCGCGTTACGGCGTTCGATGGAGTCGTGGGACCGCTCAGTCGCGTTCGTTCTCGCTCCGGTTCTGGATATCTCGGCGATGTACTCCCCGGGCGGTGGCATTGTTCGAACGTTCTCCGACACGAGAAATCTCGTCGAGACAGTCTTCTGTGATCCCCCTGCTCGTACCATTTTCGCCGACTGGGGGGTCGTCTACTTCCCCAGTCGACACGCAAACCGAACCGAAATCACCATTCTCCCTACCGCCCAAGCCATCTGACCCACAACACCACCGTTCCCGCCTTGGCACTTCGAGAACGGGAACTCCCGACCAATCACAGTGGGAGGAACACAACGTGGGTCTGCCCCATCGCGCAATCTCATTTCCGAGTGGCATTCCTTATGGCCGATGAGTTTCGATTCGACCACTCGTCTACACGCTGTACTGCCGATGAACCGGATGCCGCAACCAAGGAAGTGTGACCGTTATGCCCGCAAAGATCTCCGTGAGTTTCCCGACTGCAGACCTCGAACGAAGCAAGACTTTCTACACCGCTATCGGCGCGACCATCGATCCGCTCCTCACCGACAGTAGAGTCGCCTGCCTGGTCTGGGACCACGATCTACAGTTCATGCTCCTGACCCGTGAGTTTTTCGCCGAGTTCACCGACAAGCCTGTCGCCGACCCAGCCAAAAGCGCGCAGGTCCAGATTGCGCTGGCCCTCGACTCGAGGGGCGCCGTTGACACTGTCGTCCAGGCGGGTCTGCGCGCCGGGGGTTCCGAACCTCGGCCTGCCCAGGATCACGGTTTCATGTACGACCGCGACCTGGAAGATCCCGACGGCAACAACCTGGCCTTCGTGTGCGTGGCACCAGCGGCGGTCGAGCAGGACCTGAGCGAGACAGTCACCGCAACATAGCCGGTATCCCGACGCGAACCGGGACCGACTTATCCCACCAGTTCAGGGAATGCCTCGCGGAGTGCCGCGTAGAGAGCCGGGGTCCGTAAACCGTACGCATGCGAAGCGTGGACAATTGTCTCGATCGCAGCCCTGTGCGGATCCGGGTCCTGCGCGCTGAACAAGGTAGGAATGGTCATGAACCGGGGTTCGCCTCTACCGTCGAACGGAGTCCTCGGTCGATCACTGACGACTGTCGCGCTCGAAGACGTCGTGGCACCTCCACCCGCGAGATCCGCGAAAAGCGGCGCAAACGCATCGTTGATCTGCGCGATGTCTGCGAATGGTGCCGGAGGAGTTCGGTTCTCGGCCAGTGCATCGAGCGCCGGCCGCACCCACGGCAGGTCTGCTAGTCCAGCGTGGACGCATGCCGCTTTCGCGCAGTACACCGCGATGCGGCGCGCGGTCGCGGCGTCGGTAGCGAGGAGTCCGACTACGAGGTCGCGGTCGAACTCGGCGAGCGTCTGGCCGCCGTTGAAACCCGCGACCTGCTCGATCGGCTCCGGCCGAGCCAGACGTCGCTGTTCGAGGTCCACTCGCTCCACCATCTCCGTGCTCCCGTCCTCATGAAAGACGGTGATCCAACTCGGCTCCTCAATGCCGTACGGAACGGGCTCGGACATCAGCTCGGCATTCTCCGGCACGCCGTACCCGGGCATGTTCCACTGGATCGCTGGTCGCGTAGCCGTGCCGTCGTCAGGCCAGAGCCGAATTCGCCAAGTATCGCCCGGCGTGGTCTCACCTGGCCATCCGTAATTGACGAATCCGCGGCCCACCACCTGCACCAGGTACTTACCAGGCGGCACCGCGCAATCGACCGGACTCATGGTGGTCGAGTCGATCTGCACCACACCCTCGGGTCCCACCTCGAGGCGATCCTCACATATCTGCTGCCACTCATCGTCGTCACTGGGAGGACGTGCATCGAACAATTCGACAGCAATAGGCATTTCGAAGTTGTTCTGATGCGGGTTCAGCACCACCATCGTGAGGCCGTCACCCGAGTTCGGTTGCGCTGCAAGAGCGTATTCGAGAAGCGGGAACTCGTTCTCCTCGTCGCCCAAGCCTCCACGCAGGTAGAACTGGCCGTGGTCCATCATCAACGTCACATGCTGCGATGTCATCGGCTGCGAAAGTGGTTCGGTCATGACTGCACAGTGCCACGGCGTGGCACGCCCCCGCATCCTGAAAGCCGGGCGCACCTGAGGTGGGACTCATTCCCGGCATAATGATCGAACGCGTCCCGACGAGAGGTGCCAGACCCTTCATGAACAATGCAGACGACCAGCGACTTGCCACAGAGTCGATCGAACAAGGAGACCCGACAGGCTGGTTCGACAAGCTCTACCGCGAAGCGGCCGACGGTAACGCCGTCGTTCCATGGCATCGCGAGGAACCCAATCCGCTGATCGTGCAATGGGCACAGAGCCGTGTCGGAGGCGGAGGCACTGCCCTCGTGGTCGGATGTGGGTACGGGACGGATGCCGAATTCATCGCGTCCCTCGGTTACGAGACAACAGCATTCGATGTTTCCCCCACCGCCATCGACGCTGCGCGAACGCGTTTCCCCCAGTCGGCGGTGAACTACGAGGTTGCCGATGTTCTTGCGATGCCGACGCAGTGGCGGGGCGCATTCGACGTGGTGATCGAATCGATCACGGTTCAGTCGATGCCGCTGTGGGTGCGGTCCGACGCCATCACCGCGATTGCCTCGACCGTGTCGGCCGGCGGGACATTGCTGGTCGTGTCCGGAATCCGCGAGGAAGGCGTCGATGTCGACGGACCTCCATGGCCGTTGACCAGGACCGAGATCGAATCCTTCTCCTCACACGGTCTGACCACTTCCGAGATCGAACAGGTGACAGCCGAGAACCGTTGGCGAGCAACCTTCGTCAACAATCAGGGCGATACGACGGGCAACTAAGTCATGCGCTCACCGATGATTATCGGAACCCTCGTTGTGGCAGCATCGGCGAGCGGAATGCGGCAACGCCATAGACACGGACATCGTCGGTAGGACCGCACTGGCACGCGACGCCGACGGCTCCGTGCTGGTTCTGGTCGACGCATGCCGCGGCAGTGTCGATTCAGTCGGAATCTACGCCGGCCGCGACGGACTGGCCGATAGCGAGGTGAATCCGACCCTCGGCGAACTTCGAGCATCAAGCCCCCAATCGGGGCGAATCGAAGTGCCACTGACTGCACCCGCCGACCCGTGGGCTGCGGATAGTGCAGTCCAACTGTCGGAAGATCCCGATTCACTGTTCATCGTTATCGCATCTCTGCAAGACGAGAACGCCCAAGCGGCCCAGGTCTCGGCAACACAGAGCGAGGTGGACTCTCTGCCGCCAGGGCATGTCCTCACCGCGTCGTCACAGGTGGTCTCCGAAGCCGAATTTCACGACGCGTGCTGAACCAAGTCAGTGATCTATAACCTGTGTGAATCACCCAGTCATGTCCGGAGGTTTCGTTCTTTGGAGAAGGACGGAGCCATGTCCCCAGGCTCGCAGAGGTGGTGCCCACCTTAGTTGCGTGAATGTGCGGTGCGGATAGTCGCGCAAGTCCAGCTCGGACACGCCTCGGAACGGGCGGCGATCGAGTCGGTCGCAGGAAACCGACGCCTAATCTATGCAACGGCACCAAATTTGTGTCCATTGCGGGGCTGCCGCTGTCCTTTGCCGGTGTGGCCGACGAGAACCGAACACGGTTCGGGCAGTAAGAACAGTACTTACTCTGGTCACCAAACATCGCACTCCAGCTCTACGCACGCCCTCGCCGGATCGCGCTGAAGCACATATTCGGCGCCGAGATTTCTTGCCCGCAGCCCTGGTTCACTATGCGCGGGGCCGCGGAGCGCCGCAACAACGGCAGGAAGGCGCCGGTACCCGCCGCCGCAAACGGAAGCGGCAGATGATGGGAACCGGGTGACTCCCGCTCGGTATGCACGCTACGCAGCCTACGTCCGGCCTTGATCATGAAAAATGGTTCGGAGGGCCGAACTCTACAACGCAGGGTACGGATCCGCGCAGCGCTCGCCTCAGATTGGCAACACGACTGCACTGACGAATTCATTGCGTATCCAGGCGATGAACAGCCCCCACGCTCCTGTCAGCAACGCGACTCCGACGGCGATCATGATGATGCCGCCCGCTACCTTCAGCTTCTGCGAATTCCTTCGTAGCCAGCCGACGCCGCGCATCGCCGAACTCGAGCCGAACGCCAGGACCACGAACGGTAGACCAAGCCCAAGGCAGTAGGCGATGATGAGAGTGACGCCGCGCGCTGCCGTCGCGCCTTCGGTGCCGGCAGCAACGGACAGCACTCCGGCGAGGGTGGGGCCGAGGCACGGCGTCCATCCGAGCGCGAACACGCCACCGAGCAGCGGCGCTCCAGCAATAGACGAGATGTGTTGCGGCGCGAATCGAGTGTCGCGTTGGAATGCGGGAATGAACCCGATGAACGTCAAGCCCATGATGATCGTAATGACACCGCCGACGCGTTGAAGCACCTGTTCGTTGATGCGCAGGGTGCCGATGACCCCGAAGATCGAGGCGGTGGCGAGGACGAAAACGACTGTGAAGCCAGCTACGAACAATGACGCGGCGCCGGCCACACGCCAGCGGCTTGCCAGCTTCGGGGGCGCTCCACTGGTCGAGGCGCCGAGCGGCTGAGCGTCGGCGCCGACGATGCCCGCCAGGTACGACAGGTAACCCGGAACCAGGGGCACCACGCACGGTGATGCGAACGAGACCAAACCTGCGAGCATGCAGGCGGCGATCGCTAGAAACAGCGGTCCGCTCGATGCCGCATTCTGGAACGTCGAGCCGACGCCTTGGGCAAGAAGACTAGTCATTCGGCTGCTATCCGTTCGACGACAGGGAGTAGATCCTCGGTGAGAAGGGCACGCATGAAGACCGCCGCTACCCGGTGCTCTCGATCGAGTACCAGCGTCGAGGGAATCACGCTGGTCGGGTAGTTCCCACCGAGGGCGATCAGCGTCCGCATCGAGGGGTCATAGATCGAGGGGTAGGAGACGTTGTTGTCGACAACGAAGTCTTGGGCTTTGTCTTTCTGTGGATCTCGAACGTTGATGCCGAGGAACTGCACTCCGCTGTCTTTGGTGCTTTCGAAGACTTCTTCGAGATCGTCGGCTTCGCCGCGGCAGGGGCCGCACCATTGGCCCCAGAGATTGATCACGACGACGTCACCGCCGTAATCCGAAAGAGCGGTGTTCTTGCCTTCCTCCATCAGGTCAGGTCCCGCGAGTTCGCCTATGATTCCGCGTGTTTCGGGGGGATCATAGAAGATGTCGGTTCGACCGCCGGGTGCTACGAAGTCGAAGCTACCTCCAGATGACGTGGCGTCTGCGCCGGCGGAGCATCCGGAGACCAGAAGGACAACAGCAAGGACCGATGCCGCTACCGCGGCAGGCCGCCTGCCCTGTTCCGCTGTACGTGCCCACACAGGGCGGCAAACTCTCATGAGGTGAAATCCTTTACTGCAGTGCAGATCTGCTTTGTCGGATCGAAAACCGCAGCGTCGGTGACACGTGCGATGCCCCCGTCTTGGTTGAGGATGAAGCTCAAGGGCAGGACCGACGGAGCCGAGAGAGTGTCCTGGACGGCGCCGTCGTCGATGTAGTTCGGGTACCGAATGCCCAGTTGAGTCAGCAGCGCGGCCTCGTCGTCGGGTCGCGCCTCGACGGCGATTCCGATGCCCCGGATCGCCTCGGGTTCTTCAGCGATCGATAAAGCCACAAGCGCGAGCATCAGGATCGGCCAGCCGCGCCTCACGATCGAGACCTTATGTACCGAGAGTGCCGCGGCCGAGGTGCAAGCGTCCACGTTCGACTCATAGCAGCGTGGACCAGTAAGGCCAAAAGCGCTGCGCGATCAAGGCGATCACTGCGAGAAACCACACGGTCAGCGGAACGGAGTGATTACGTATCGACAACTCGATCCATCGCCGGAGAACGGGTTTCGACCTGACACAGTCGAGATTTCGCAAGGTGACGTACCAAAAGATCGGTACAGTGACCGCCCACACAGCCATGCAGTACAGACACAATGCACCGATCTCGTACAGCGACTGCACGATGAGCCAGTGCACGAATACCACGGCAACGGTGACGCCGACTTGCGTTGCAACCCAGAACCATCGATCGAACGCCGCACCAGCGAGAAGCGCAGCACCGACTGCGGCTACGACGGCGAAGCCCCCGATTCCGAGGAGAGAATTAGGAAATCCGAACGTTGACGCCTGCGGGGTGGCCATCACCGATCCGCAGTTGAGTACCGGGTTCATGCTGCAGGTCGGGGCATAGTCGGGGTCGAGCGCGAGAGCGAACTTCTCCACCGTGAGCACGACCGCTGTAATCAGTCCGGTCAGGCCGCCCGCCAGTAGTAGCCAGGGCAGGCTCCGGTCGAACGGTCTGCCCTTTGAATGCCTGGTGGCCGCGAGGTCAGCCAAGCGCAACGTCGAGGGCATCAGCGAGGTCTCCGTACGTGGTCGGTTCGATCTTGGTGCCATTGAGAAAGAACGTCGGTGTGCCCTGCACGCCGAGCGCCATCCCGTCCGCGACGTCGGTCTGAATGCGCTCGAGCGTCGCCGGATCGGTGTAGGCGGCGTCGAACGCGCTCATGTCGAGTCCCTGGTCGACTGCGAAACTTCGGAACAGATCGTCCTGCGGAGTCTGCTGTTCTCCCCACTGCGCCTGCGTCTCGTACATGCGCTGATACATCGCCTCGAACCGGCCCTGCTGGGCTGCAGCTTCGACAGCTCGTGCGGCACGTTCGGCATTGAAGTGGGAGGCGATAGGAAAGTAGCGGACCACGAACGTCACCCGGTCGCCATAGTCTTCACGCAATTGTTCGATCGCCGGGTAAACCGACCTGCAGGCCTCGCACTCGAAGTCGAGGAACTCCACGAACGTGACCCGGCCGTCGGGTACAGAGTTCAACCGGTGACTGTTCTCGCGCACCGCAATCGAGGCAGGGTCGGCCGTGGCCTGCTCAGTGGCCACCTCATCCGGGGACCGTGGCCTGTCCAGCACCAGCAGAAAAGTCAACGCGGCGGCGAACACGACCACCAGCGACAACGAAATCTTCAACGTTCGGCTCATTCAAATACCTTCTCGATTCGTTCCGACTGACTGGTGGACTCGATGTTGGCCGATTCAAACCAGCAACACACTAACAATCGTACGAATGTTAGCTGACGTCTTCCGCATCGATCGTATAGTTGTTAGATTGAGTCCATGTCCTTGGAACCTCTCGATTCGTGCGATCTGCTCTGCATGGACCTCCCCCACGCCGAAAGCGTCCGCGCCTTGCTTCCAGGTATAGGCGACGTCGAACGACTCGCCGACGCTGCGCGCGCGCTCGGCGACCCCACACGATTGACCATCGCGCTCGCGCTCAGCAGCGGCGGCCAAATGTGCGGATGCGACATCGCCTGGATCGTCGGAAAGAGCCAGAAACTCGTCTCGCACCATCTTCGGAAGCTCAAAGCTGCCGACACCGTGGAATCGACCCGAGCCGGGAAGTTGGTCATGTACTCGCTCACCGATCGCGGCTCGCGACTGCTCTCGGCCCTGACCGAACCACTGTCCCTCGCCTACTCCATCGAGCCGAACGGGGTCGAGCATGGCTGATGCATGCTGCGGACCCACCTCCACACCACCGTCCGCAAACGCCGTCGACCACGGCCGTGCCGTCAACGACACGGCCCCGAGGTTGTGGCAAGTCCGCGAATTGCAACTCGCCGCTGCGGCCGCGATCATCCTCGCCGTGTCGTGGTCGATCGGCCGAACGAGCGACGAGACAGTTGCCACCGTCGGCGGACTAATCGCCGCCGCCATCGCCGCTGCGACCTTCGCCCCCTCGGCGCTGAAGAACCTTCGACACGGCCGCATCGGCGTCGGAACGCTGATGACGATCGCGCTTGTCGGAGCCATCGCCTTGGGACAGATCCCGGAAGCTGCGATGCTCGGTATCCTCTTCTCCATCGCCGAAGGACTCGAGGAATACGCGGTAAACAAGACACGCCGCGGACTACGTGCCCTGCTGTCCTTGGTACCGCCGACAGCGTCGGTCATCCGAGGCGGTACCGAATCGGCCATCTCCCCCGACGACATCGCTATCGGGGACACCATGGTGCTGCGGCCCGGTGAACGCGCAGCGACCGATGGAACCATTTCCCTCGGGTCGACGAACCTGGACCTGTCCGCGATCACCGGCGAATCAGTCCCCATCGAAGCCGGTATCGGTGACGAGGTGCATGCCGGTGCCATCAACGGTGGCGGCGCCATCGAGATGATCGTCACCGCGCTCGCGTCGGACAGCTCCCTGGCCCGAGTCGTCCACATCGTCGAGCAAGCTCAGGACCGCAAAGGATCCCGGCAGCGGCTCGCGGACCGCATCGCCCGTCCACTCGTACCGTCGATCATGATTCTCGCTGCTCTCGTCGCCGGCGTGGGCGCGATGTTCGGTGACCCCATGCTGTGGCTCGAACGAGCACTGGTGGTGCTGGTCGCGGCATCACCGTGCGCGCTGGCCATCTCCGTACCGTTGTCGGTCGTCGCCGCCATCGGCGCAGCCAGCCGCAACGGGGCGTTGGTCAAAGGCGGTGCCGCAGTGGAAGAACTGGGCCGCATCCGCGTCGTCGCGTTGGACAAGACCGGCACCCTCACCGCAGGCACACCCGAGGTCGTCGACGTCGTCACCGCCGCGGGCATCAGCCGAGCAGACGCGCTAGCCGCCGCCGCTGCTCTCGAAGCGCGCAGTGAGCATCCACTCGCCCGCGCCATCCTCGCCTCCGTATCGACCGTCACGGCAGCCGACGATGTCACCGCAATCCCCGGATATGGCCTGACCGGCACCCTCGACAGTGCCAAGATCAGGCTCGGAAAACCGAGCTGGTTCGACACCGACATATTCAGCGCAGATATCGCCCGCCTGCAGAGCGCCGGTGCCACAGTCGTACTCGTCGAACGCGCAGGAGTTCTGATCGCCGCGATCGCTGTCCGCGACGAACTCCGGCCCGAGGCAGCGGACGCCATCCGCCAACTCACCGCCCTCGGGATCGACACCGCAATGCTCACCGGCGACAACGCCCTCACCGCGCGGGCTCTGGCCGCGCAAGCTGGCATCAACACCGTCCACGCGGACCTGTTGCCCGAGGAAAAGGCTGCGCTGCTGACCGACATCGCAGCCGGACGCAAAATTGCCATGGTCGGTGACGGGGTCAACGACGCTCCCGCCTTGGCGACCGCCGATATCGGCATCGCTATGGGCGCGATGGGAACCGATGTCGCCATCGAGACCGCCGACGTCGCCCTCATGGGTGAGGACTTACGGCACCTTCCCCAGGTACTGGCCCACGCTCGGCGTGCACGGCGCATCATGGTTCAGAACATCGCCCTGTCGATCGCAATCATCGGGATACTCGTCCCACTGGCCGCTACAGGTGTCCTCGGCTTGGCCACCGTGGTCCTCGTCCACGAGCTTGCCGAAGTTCTTGTGATCGCCAATGCAATTCGCGCCGCCCGCACCACGCCGTTGCACGGGTTCATCCCGCCGCCCGCCGGGTCGGGCACCCTCAACATCACTGTCGCACCTGCACCGGAGTTCGAGGATGCCTGCTGCGCCCCGTCGCCGAAGCCTGGGCGCGTCGCAGCAGGCACGCCGGGAAATCTTCCGGTCCCCGGCGTGCCTGCAATGGCGTCGGCAGTCGGACCCGACGGCGGTGGGTCAGGGCGCCCGCATGGATGTACCTGCGCACCTCCGAGCCCGCATGTAGCGATCGCGGGCATGGAAGAAGGTAGTGCTGTGGGTGGTAACCGGACTGCCAGCAAGCGGCCACAGCCGTCCTGAAACTTCAATGTCACCCTCCGTAAACCCGCGAATACCAGGAAACGAGGGCGGCTGACACTCGAGTCCATATGGATTCAAAGCAGAGGTTTCGATCGAGTTGTGAACCCAGTCACCTATTCGACCACAACGGCGGCCCCGGATTTCTCCGGAACCGCCGTCGTGGTCGATATGCTGTCGGGCTGACAGGAATTGAACCTGCGACCCCTTGACCCCCCAGCTAGATGCGACGGCTTTTGGTGGGTCCACCTGAGACCACTACCGCAGCCCCACCAGTACGAACGGTGTGCGGGCACAGGGCAGGCTGATCATGTGAAACGCTCATCCACCGCCGTCCCCACGCATACACAATCAGCACCCAACCGTCCTAGACAGCCTTTAGCGCCGTCGAACGTGACCGGACGGCCGCAAGGTGTGACAACGTCGCGACACCGATGACAAGGTTGAGAAAGCGATCGTCTGGAACTAACGCGTTGCGCCAAGGCACCAACCGTTGGATGCTGGATAGTTCCTGCCCTGGGCAGCCACCGAGACCGCCGCAGGATCGGCCGACATGACATCGTCGACTACGAAGAGAAAGACGAGGACAACCCGCAATCCCGAACACGGACACCATCATGGGCCCCATCCACCCGGGGCGAAATCCTCCTCGAGGAGGCACTGTCACGTTAATTGAAACCTAGCAGCGAAGCCTGTTTGGGACAGGCAGCTACGGGGCTACGCCGGGTCGCCGTTCACTTTCAGACGACGGCGTCGGTCGCGGTGATCTCCTGCCAGACCGTGAAACGATCGGCCATCTCAGCACGCCATTCGGGCGCCGTCAGTCGGTGGCGGCAGGGCCGGAAATGCGGTGAGATACCAGAGAACGCGGACAGAGGAATCGTTGCGCGTGCCCGACCGAGGTGAACCGTTTCATCGCATGTTCTCGCTGCCTGGTGGGTTGATGCGAGTTCTCGGCCCGGTTGTTCAAGTATTTCGATCGGCGATGCTCGACCGAGGCCAGCAGTTCGCGGTGCGCGACCTGGTAGCTGCCGAGCTTGTCGGTGACGATCACCCGCGGCACATACCGTAAGCCCTTGAGCAGCTTACGGAAGAATCGCTTGGCGGCGTTGCCATTTCGTCGGGACTGGACCAGCACATCGAGCACGTTGCCGTCCTGGTCGACTGCGCGCCACAGATAATATTGGCGGCCATTGATTCGGATGTACACGTCGTCGAGGTGCCACTTGTCGCCGGGCCGGGACCGCCGTCGACGCAACTGGTTGGCGTAGGCCTGCCCGAACTTGGCGCACCACCGCCGGATCGTCTCGTAACTGACCACGACACCGCGTTACAGCATCATCTCCTCGACTTCGCGGAAGCTGAGCGGGAACCGGAAGTACAACCACACACAGTGGCTGGTGATCTCGACCGGGTAGCGGTGGCCCTTGCACGACAGCATCGAGGTGCTCACCTCGCCGATTCTCCCAGATTGCCGCGTTCAACAACGTGACAGTGCCTGACTGGCCGAATCTGCCAGAGACCCTACTAGCCTGAAACGAGCAATCCCAACAACCAGCCACACGCTGACGGTCGGCGCCGTTTGGGCCGTCTACCGATTACGAAGGAGAAACGTCGGTGCCGTTCATCACAACGCCTCGTGAAGCCGAAATCAACGCTGCACTTCACATGCAAAGACTCGGTTTTGCCGATGCGTACGTTACATCGATCGGACCCGATGGTGGGGTCGACGTGCGATCCATCAGCGCGATCGCGCAGGTCAAGTGGCAAGGTTCTCAGGTTGGACGGCCAGCCCTCCAGCGGTTGATCGGTGCCCGGGGGCACCAGGTAGATCTGATTGCGATCTTTTACACCGGTTCATCGTATTCCAGGCACGCGTTGGAGTACGCAGATCTGATGGGGATGGCCGTGTTCACCTACCAACAAGATGGGTCTGTCTACCCATCGAACGGCGCTGCTGGCTATCTGGCGTCGACATCTGTAGAACGTCAGACTGACATTGAAAAGGATCAAAGTGCATCTGCGGCCGCAAGAAATCAAGAGCGCGCGATGCAGGAAGATCAACAGCGGCTTCGTGAACCGTCCCGGGTTTCTTGCCGCTCCTACGCTTGCAACATCTCCGGGCGGAGTGCCGATTCTTGACTGTAGTAGACCTCCTCGAACTCTTCTGGTGTGAGGTAGTCGAGGGTGCTGTGGAGTCGGCGTTGGTTGAACCAGTCGACCCACCCCATCGTGGCAAACTCGACATCGTCGATGGTCTTCATCGGCCCGTTCAGGAACGGGCTCCGCTTCGATACCGCCTCCGTCTTGAATAGCCCAATTGTGCTCTCCGCCAACGCATTATCGTAAGCATCCCCGACACTTCCGATCGACGCTGCAATACCCTCGAGCACAAGCGTTTCCGCGAACGCGATCGAGGTGTATTGGCTGCCGGCGTCGCTGTGATGAATGAGGCCGGGTCCGACGCGGTGTCCACCGTGATCTCGTCGCCACAGTGCCATCTTCAACGCAGTGGTGACCATAGTGGTGTCTTTGACCGTCGAGGCGTGCCAACCGACGATAGCTCGGGAGAAGCAGTCGATGACGAACGCGACGTAGACGAACCCCGCCCACGTTCTGGTGTACGTGAAGTCGGTGACCCACTTCCGATTCGGGGCCTCGGATGTGAAATCACGGTCGAGCAGGTCCGGGGCCCGTGTGGAGTTCTTACCGCCCTGAATCGTGGTGCGGTGCCGCCTGCCTCGGACAACGCCGGACATACACTCGTCGCCCATCAGTCGGTCGACTGTGCAGGCAGCCGCGCTATGGCCCTTCCTGCGCAGGTGGCGATACATCTTGCGGCGGCCGTAGAGCTCTTCAGGTTCGCCGACCGTGTCGCGGAGCGCGGCGGTGAGGTACGCGTCGGAGATCGCGCGGGCGGACGGTGGTGCGCTCTTCCAGTTGCGGTACGTGCGTGGGGCGACCTGCACGCCGTGCTCGGTGAGCACGCGGCAGATCGACTCGACCCGGTAGTTCTGTGCACGCATCTGATCGATGAACTGGACTATCTGCGGCGGCGAGGGTCGAGCTCCCTCGCGAAGAAAATCGATGCCGACTTCAGAATTTCGTTGGCTTCCTTCAGATCTCGGTTCTCACGCTCGAGTTCCTTGATGCGCTGTTGCTCCTCGGTCGTTGCACCGGGAGCTTGGTTGGCATCGATCTGAGCTTGGCGTGTCCAGAGCCGGAGTGACTCCGCGCCGACACCCAATTTCGGTCCGATCGCCTTGCACGCGCCGTACACGGAGTTGTACTCGTGGAGATGGTCGAGGACCATCCTCACCGCACGCTCACGTTGCTCGGCCGGGTAACGCTTCGACATGTGCTTCATCCTTCACAAAGAACGAAGCGGCATCAAACCCGGGACGGTTCATCGGAGGCGTGGGGTTTTTGTGGTGAATCCGGGAGCCAAGATGAGGCCTGATGCTACTTTCACATTTGCGGCCGATGATGCAAGCTTCACACAGAAGAAGAAGCACCAATTCGTGAACTGGCTGAGGAAGACCGGGGCGATCTAGTTACCCGCTTTTGCCGGCGGCGCTCAAAACAATCCGCGAGTGCGGACCTCACGCACCTATTCCTTGCATTTTCGTGGAACCGACTGGGCACCTGCACTTTCGAGAATCTCGATTCGGCTATTGAGCCGTTCGATCCTCATGCGCACGCACCAGATGAGTTCGACGAGGCTTTCCTGCATGACCGGGATATCCATGATGTCGGACAAGTCCCGCCATAATTCCATAGTCGATTCGCGATAAGAATCGTAGTTGGCTTGTAATGCCACTAGCTGCACCTCTGCCGGTACCCGATCCTTCACGCCCGGTCCGTACGGCGGTGACTCCTGGCCGCGCCACGGAGACCACCGCGATTGGACCTCGGCCTCAGTCATCGCGGACAGTCTGTTTAGCAACTCACCACATGCGTCGGGTGATGCGAAGACCGTTTCAAGACATCGGTGATAGTCCGGTGGCTGCATCTGCTTTTGTTCCGGCATGGCCATCGCTCCCGCGTACTCCGTCCGAGGACGAAGATTTCGAGTTTACTCCCGGCGGCTCGTTGCGGCGAGGGGAGGGTTGTCCGGCTGAGTCTGATGGGTCTAGATTTTCGGCGAGAGCGAGTGTGGGCGTGCTGTCAGTTCGCGGGCAACGGTACCCAAGCCCGTATTCGATGAGTTCGCCTCCGATACCGCCTAGTGAGGAATTTCATCCGTTTTGTCGATGGTCAAAACGCACACCCAAACCCGCAGGAAGCCGCTGAGGCAGGATGCCGCACGGAAGGGAAGGAGCGGTTGCCACAGTCGGGTCCATCAACCTGAGTAACGTATTTATCTAGCTTGAGCGACTAAGGGTTGACAAAGCAGAACAGCAACTTCGATGGGAACTCGTTGAACGACTCAGATAGCAGCGACTCGACCGCTGACGCTGGCGTACCAGAAGGCTGGCACGCAGACCCCTCCGACAGCAGTATCGAACGCTGGTGGGACGGTAAGGGTTGGACCGGTGCCACCCGACCAGCGCCCGTGCAGCAGTCGCCGTCCACCTATGCGCACAAGACAGCAAGAACGCGAATCGCTGTAGCCGTCGGGATTGCGATCGTCGCCACCATTGCCGGTCTCGTCGTATGGACGGTCACCGGCAACGACGAACAAGAGGGCTCAACGGCTGCGGACGCCTCGACGAGCGCGCCCGCCGTCCAATCGTCGAGCGATGACTGGTTTGCTGCCATCTGCGCTCCCGGCACTTTCGACGATGGCGGTGCCTACCAGAGCCTTCCGAACTCAGCGGACGGAACGGCTCAGTGCCGATCGAAGGTCATTGCAATCGCCGGCCGAGCGAGTGGTCCGATGGTGTACATCGGCTCGTACGACTCTCAATTCAAGCTCGAACAAGATTTGCTCCGGAAGGGAAGCTACGCAACGTTGACGACGTCGGATGGCAACACAGTGCTGTTCGCTCTGCCCCGGGAAATCCCCGGGAGCAGGTCCGTTCTTTACCCTTTGGAAAAGTTTGGTTTCGAGATACAGGTCCGCGACTAGCGCGCGCAACCACGCCACCACGCCCACCACGAAGCTGCGTCTCGGCGCAACTCGGGCAAACCCTTCGCAGCTCGCCGCGCTGGCCAACGACGCCCATGGCCGCGGACCACTGTTCGGGATCCGAGGAACCGCGAATACCAAAAGGACGTGTGGAATGCGCGAACACTCGGCGTCGTCGTTCGCGCAGAGTCGAACAACGTCCTCGCGCCGCCCCACCACCTCGTTGAAGGTGTAACGCTTGTCGTACATGCTCGATGAGTGAGGTAGTCGTCGGGGATCGACACAAACGAACGGGCATACCCATGTACAAGTTTCTGACCATCGCAGCAGCGGCCGTACTGTCTTTCGGCCTTGTATCTTGCGCCCAGAATGATGGTAAGCCTACGTCGGATCCGGGCACAGGGGTGAACGCTCCAAGTCAAGACGGTACCTCCGCGCCGGCAACAACAGCAGAATCAACAAACTCCGTTTTTGGGCAAGCGTTCACGTTCAAGAACGGTCTGTCGGTCGGAGTCAGCGGGCCACAACCGTTTTCGCCAAGTGCTTCGGCATCGACCAGAAATGCGCAAGGAGAATTCGTATCGTTCGATGTGACGATCGTCAACGGCTCTGCGGACAACTACGAGCCGGCGATGTTCTCTACTTCACTGCAGAGCGGCAATACCGAGGCCGATCAGGTATTCGACACAGCAAGCGGGATTGGCGGTGCGCCGTCAACAGTTCTACTTCCATCCCGCGAAAGCCAGTTCACCATTGCCTTTGAGGTCTCCGATCCAGCTGACCTTGTTCTTCAAGTCAGCCCTGGTTTCGAGTACCGGAAGGCGATCTTCACCAACTGATCGACCGATGAGGCAATGCCTTTCTTGAGACCAGCACTCTCCGCAAAAACCTCGGTGATCGGCATGTGTGGGCGACCGCTCCAAAGTGGACGGTGGGCGCGTACTGATCAAGGTCGCGTTTGGAGCCGACTGCGTAGCGCGGTGGGGGTAAGGGCTTTAATTGTGTTCACGGTGCCGTATATAGTCCGGCCGGATACCAGTTGGCCCGACAAGTTTCGACGCTTCTCCCTGCGGGGTGCGCGCGACCGTACTGCGAGAGAAGTGTCAGTGTGAACCGTCCCGGGTTTCTTGCCGCTCCTACGCTTGCAACATCTCCGGGCGGAGTGCCGATTCTTGACTGTAGTAGACCTCCTCGAACTCTTCTGGTGTGAGGTAGTCGAGGGTGCTGTGGAGTCGGCGTTGGTTGAACCAGTCGACCCACCCCATCGTGGCAAACTCGACATCGTCGATGGTCTTCATCGGCGCGTTCAGGAACGGGCTCCGCTTCGATACCGCCTCCGTCTTGAATAGCCCAATTGTGCTCTCCGCCAACGCATTATCGTAAGCATCCCCGACACTTCCGATCGACGCTGCAATACCCTCGAGCACAAGCGTTTCCGCGAACGCGATCGAGGTGTATTGGCTGCCGGCGTCGCTGTGATGAATGAGGCCGGGTCCGACGCGGTGTCCACCGTGATCTCGTCGCCACAGTGCCATCTTCAACGCAGTGGTGACCATAGTGGTGTCTTTGACCGTCGAGGCGTGCCAACCGACGATAGCTCGGGAGAAGCAGTCGATGACGAACGCGACGTAGACGAACCCCGCCCACGTTCTGGTGTACGTGAAGTCGGTGACCCACTTCCGATTCGGGGCCTCGGATGTGAAATCACGGTCGAGCAGGTCCGGGGCCCGTGTGGAGTTCTTACCGCCCTGAATCGTGGTGCGGTGCCGCCTGCCTCGGACAACGCCGGACATACACTCGTCGCCCATCAGTCGGTCGACTGTGCAGGCAGCCGCGCTATGGCCCTTCCTGCGCAGGTGGCGATACATCTTGCGGCGGCCGTAGAGCTCTTCAGGTTCGCCGACCGTGTCGCGGAGCGCGGCGGTGAGGTACGCGTCGGAGATCGCGCGGGCGGACGGTGGTGCGCTCTTCCAGTTGCGGTACGTGCGTGGGGCGACCTGCACGCCGTGCTCGGTGAGCACGCGGCAGATCGACTCGACCCGGTAGTTCTGTGCACGCATCTGATCGATGAACTGGACTATCTGCGGCGGCGAGGGTCGAGCTCCCTCGCGAAGAAAATCGATGCCGACTTCAGAATTTCGTTGGCTTCCTTCAGATCTCGGTTCTCACGCTCGAGTTCCTTGATGCGCTGTTGCTCCTCGGTCGTTGCACCGGGAGCTTGGTTGGCATCGATCTGAGCTTGGCGTGTCCAGAGCCGGAGTGACTCCGCGCCGACACCCAATTTCGGTCCGATCGCCTTGCACGCGCCGTACACGGAGTTGTACTCGTGGAGATGGTCGAGGACCATCCTCACCGCACGCTCACGTTGCTCGGCCGGGTAACGCTTCGACATGTGCTTCATCCTTCACAAAGAACGAAGCGGCATCAAACCCGGGACGGTTCAGTGCGCGCGGCCATTCCGACGGACTCAAGTGCCGGGCGCGGCAAGTTGAGCACGATCTAGGCCAAAGACGCGCATGAAGGGGACATGGTGGCGCACGCACCTCAGGACGCTCGACAAGAAACCGGGCAGAACCAGGATGCTGACTCAACTGACTCGGCCTCGGGCGTCGGCGTGCAGCCTGCGAAGAAGTCTTCTGAAAGGCCGCTGCAGTCGCTGACCCCTAGTACGAAGAAAAGCACCACGGCACCTATCTGAATCGCCTAGAACAGGCGGTAAAGGACCCGAACAACCTGAACATTGCGCTGACGGGCCACTACGGCGCGGGTAAGTCGAGCGTGCTCAACGAGTTTGAGGCAACCCAGACGTCCTAGACTCCGACAATCCTTGACCCCAAAGGCGGACGGGCTGAGATCCACTGCTGACAGGTGGAATGCGAGGTCTGTCAAGCCCCACGACCGAATGATGAAACTCGGTCTAGCTCGTCTGGGCAGTTAATTTCCAGCAAATCGCCACTCTCTTGAAATCTGCGCACGTACTAGGCGGTACATCCACGTCCAATACAAGCGCATCGGCCGCGAAAACATCACCAGAGAGGTGGTCTCGGAGCTCGAAGTGACCGGATGACCACATGGATCCAGGAACGTAGTTACGAAGGAGTTGTGACAACTCGTGACACCGAGCCCATTTTCGGCCAAAAAAAGGCGGCTTCGGATTTCTCCGAAACCGCCTCTGACCTGTACCTCATCACTGTCGGGCTGACAGGAATTGAACCTGCGACCCCTTGACCCCCAGTCAAGTGCGCTACCAAGCTGCGCCACAGCCCGCCGCGCCCCGTAAGGCGCTTGATGAGAGTACCTCAGCCCCGCCTCTGAGCGGAAATCGCCTGCTCAGGGGAGGGGCTGAGTGGGATCAGCGCTTGTGACCCTTGCCTGGCCGTTCGCGCTTTTCGCGGATGCGGACCGAGACGCGGACTGGGCTGCCGTCGAAGTTGAACTCTTCACGGAGGCGACGTTCGATGAAGCGTCGGTATCCGGCCTCGAGGAAGCCGGTGGTGAAGAGCACGAACGTCGGTGGACGCGTCGTCGCCTGGGTTGCGAACATGATGCGCGGCATACGGCCCCCACGCATCGGCGGCGGGGTGGCCGCCACAACTTCCTTGAGCCAGTTGTTGAGTCGTCCGGTCGGCACGCGCTTGTCCCAGGACTCCAGGGCAGTCTCGAGCGCCGGAACGAGCTTCTGGACTGCGCGGCCCGTCTGAGCCGAGATGTTGACGCGCTGCGCCCAAGGCACGCGAGCAAGATCGCGATCGATCTCCTTCTCGAGCATCTGGCGACGGTCGTCGTCGACGAGGTCCCACTTGTTGAACGCCAACACGAGCGCTCGACCAGCGTCGGCGACCATGCTGAGCACTCGGAGGTCTTGCTCGGAGATCACTTCGGAGGCGTCGATGAGCAAAATTGCGACCTCGGCGGCCTCGATGGCCGACTTGGTACGCAGCGATGCGTAGAACTCGGCACCACTGGCGTGACTGACGCGCTTACGCAGACCTGCAGTGTCGACGAATCGCCAAGTCTTGCCACCCAACTCGACCAACGAGTCGACCGGGTCGACGGTAGTCCCAGCCACCTCGTGGACTACGGAACGCTCGTCACCGGACAGCTTGTTGATGAGTGAGGACTTGCCTACGTTCGGCTTACCGACGAGCGCGACGCGACGCGGTCCCCCACCGGGGATTCCCTCGCGGGGCGTCTCAGGCAACGCGTCGAGAACACGATCGAGGAGATCGCCGGTACCGCGGCCGTGAGTAGCCGAAACCGCCAGCGGCTCACCGAGGCCCAGTGACCACAGGGCGGCAACTTCGGACTCGGTGCGACCATCGTCGACCTTGTTGGCTACCAACAGAACCGGCGTCTTCGAGCGTCGAAGCACCCGGGCGACAGCCTCGTCGGTGGTGGTGGATCCGACACGCGCATCGACGACCAGGAGGATCGCGTCAGCGGTCTTCATCGCCAGTTCTGCTTGGCGGGCAACGGATTGCTGCAGGCCCTTGGCGTCGGGTTCCCAACCGCCGGTGTCCTGCACCAGGAAACGCCGTCCAGCCCAGTTCGCCTCGTAGGAGACGCGGTCCCGCGTCACCCCTGGCACGTCCTCGACCACTGCTTCACGACGGCCGATGATGCGGTTGACGAGAGTGGACTTGCCCACGTTGGGACGTCCGACCACCGCGAGGGTAGGAACGGCGACTTGTACTTCGCCGTCCTCGCCTTCGCTGAGGTCGACCATTTCCCATTCGCCCTCGTCGCTCCAGACGCCGTCGCCGGCTGTTTCGGAGCCGTAGAATTCTTCGGTCACTGCATTGCTCCAGTTCTCTCGCTGACGACCTGGAGCAATGCGGCGACAACGCCGTCCATGTCCAGTTCGCTCGTATCCACGATCACGGAGTCTTCGGCGGGCCGCAAAGGAGATACGGCGCGGGTGGAATCAGCATGATCACGGCGTTGGACGTCGGCGAGGACTGCTTGATAGTCGTCGCCCCGTCCTTCGGTGGTGTTCTGTTTGTTTCGACGATCGGCGCGAGCCTCGGGAGAGGCTGTCAGAAAAACCTTGACGTGCGCGTCGGTCAGCACGACTGTCCCGATGTCCCTGCCCTCCACGACGATTCGCGGTTGGGCCGAAGAGATTTCACGTTGCATACGTACGAGAATCTCCCGTACACGTGGAACTGCGGACACAGCCGAGACCGCTTGGGTCACAGCAGCTCCGCGAATCTCGGAGGTGACATCTTCGCCGGCCAACGTCACTGCTTCGACGGCCGGATCGGTTCCGATGTCCAACGGCAGGGTCTCGACGACGTCGGCGACCTTGTCTGCATCGGACGGATCGATGCCAGCGCGCAACACCCACACCGTCGCCACGCGGTACATCGCACCGGTGTCGAGGTAGCGAGCGTCGAGCGCAGTCGCCAACCGTCGTGAGACCGTCGACTTCCCGGTTCCCGACGGCCCGTCCATCGCAATGACGAGACTGTCCATCACAGCCCGACCGACTCGTAGAGCTTGCCGATCTCTCCACGACCGAGGACCCGCAGCGTTCCCGGTCGCTGGTCACCGAGGGAGATGTTGCCGACGTCGGTGCGTACAAGACGTCCCACGGGGTAGCCGACCTTCTCGAACATGCGCCGCACGATGTGCTTGCGGCCCTCGTGCAAGGTGACACGTACGAGCGACTTGCCTTCGTTGACGTCGAGAAGCGAGTAGCCGTCGACCTTGACAGGGCCGTCGTCGAGAACGACACCCGAACGCAACTGCTTGCCGACGTCGCGCGGGATAGTTCCATACAGCGTGGCGAGGTAAGTCTTCGACACCTCGTACGACGGGTGCATCAGGCGGTGAGCAAGATCACCGTCGTTGGTGAAGAGAAGAAGGCCCTCGGTGTCGGCGTCGAGGCGTCCTACATGGAAAAGTCGCTGTCCCGCCTGAACACGTTCGGAAACGATATCGCCGACGCACGGACGTCCCAGATCGTCGGACATCGTGCACTGCCATCCACGCGGCTTGTTCATCGCGAGGTGGACGAGCTCCTCCTTGACGACGACTCGAGTGCCGTCGACGCGGACGACAGCGACATCTGGATCGATACGGATTCCTTGCTCGGTGACGATGCGTCCGTCGACCTCGACACGGCCGTCGGCGATCAGTTCTTCGGCAGCGCGGCGCGAAGCAACCCCGGCCTGAGCCAGAACCTTCTGCAGACGCACGCCTTCACCGCGGGGCACGTGGCGCCGCTTGGTGTCGGGTTCGATGTACTGATGCTTCGCGGGCTTCGCGTTGCTGATCGTCGTCGTCGGAGTCTGCTTCTTCTGCGGCTTCGGCGGCTTGGGGCGCGAAGGCTTCTTACGTGGAACCGCATCGTTACTGCGATCGTTGATGCCCGTATCGACAGGCTGGTCCTCGAACGCGGGATCCACGAAAGGCTTGTTCACATACGGTTTGCGCTGCTCAGCAGGCTTACGTGGCCCGGTGGGTCGCCCTGAACCGCGAGGAGAATCCTCTCGACGCCCACTCGAGGCACCGCGTGGACCATCGTCACGACGTCCTGAAGCCCCGCGTGGAGCTTCGTCCCGACGTCCTGAAGCCCCGCGTGGAGCTTCGTCCCGACGTCCTGAGCCGCGGGGCGCATCGCCGGTGCGACGACCATCCCGAGGGCTTTCCGACCTACCTGCGGCCGGCTTCCGACGGGGATCTTGTCTTTTACTTCTGTCCGGTGTGCCATCACGGCGAGCGGGCTTGTTCACTTCTTGTTACCTATCAGTCGTCCGAGTCGAGCTCGGATACCGGATCGGGTTTCGATCCGCGGTTCTTGGTGGAGCGTAAAACTCTCGGTTCGGTGTCCATGCTGTCGCTGATCTCGTCGATCAGATCCACACCTGGCAGCAACGGTGCCAGCGGCGGGAGGTCCGTCAGCGACGCCAACCCAAGCCGTTCGAGGAACAACTCGGTTGTCGAATACATGGTGCCGTTCGTTTCCGGATCCACTCCAGCTTCCGAAATCAAACCGCGAGCGAGCAACGTGCGCATCACTCCGTCTACGTTGACTCCTCGCACGGCACTAACTCGCGAGCGCGTCAACGGTTGACGATATGCGATAACGGCCAGAGTCTCCAATGCCGCGCGTGTGAGTTTCGACCGAGCGCCGTCGAGGAGTAGCCGTTCGACGTACGGCGCGTAGGCCGTGCGGGTGTAGAAACGCCATCCGTCGCCCGCATATCGGAGATCGATTCCACTGCCTCGTTCGGTCAGTTTCTCGGCCATCCGCTTCACCGTCCGCTTCACCCGACGTGCGTCGCATCCGACCGCCGACGCCAACTGCTCGTTCGAGGCGGGCGAGTCGACTACCAACAGGACGGCTTCGAGCGCAGCCTCGAGCGTCGCGTCGTCCAGCTCTTCGCCGGACTCGAGGCCGGTCGACTCTTCACTCTCCGAAAGCTCTTTCTCATCCATAGTCCACCGCTGACACCAGCACTCCGTCCACCTTCTCCGTACCGGTCCAGCTCACCGACAACTCCCCCAACGGCTCGGGCTGCTCGAACACGATGACCTGCTCACGGAACAACTCGAGCAACGCAAGGAAACGCGCAATGATCTCGACAGGGTATTCGCAGCCCTCGATGATCTCACTGAAAGTCGCCCACTGCCCCGAGCCCTTCCCCTGAAGCAGATTCATCACCCACGCGGCCTGCTCGGGCACCGACACCGCGTGCTGATGAATGTGATCGAGACCTACCTGCGGAATCGGCTTCGGCCGGAACGCGGTCGCCGCGATATCGGCGAAACGAGCCGGGTCGACGCCGAGTAGTACTTCCGGAATCAGGTCCGCGAAACGGTCCTCGACGGACACCGACCGTGGATATCGACGCAGTGCGGCGGCTTCGAGCTCACCGAACAGCATCGCCACCTGCTTGTACGCGCGATATTGCAGCAGCCGGGCGAACAGCAGATCACGTACTTCGAGCAAAGCGAGGTCCTCGGCATCCTCGACATCACCGGATGGCAGCAGCCGTGCCGCCTTGAGATCGAGCAATGTGGCTGCGACGACGAGAAATTCCGTCGTCTGATCAAGGTCCATAGCTTTGCCGAGCGACTTGGTGAACGCGATGAAATCGTCTGTGACGGTGTGTAACGCGACTTCGGTGACATCGAGGCGATGCTGACTGATCAGCGTCAACAACAGATCGAACGGTCCTTCGAAGTTGAGCAACCGAACACGAAATCGTGACGGATCCTCCCCACCTGGAACCTCGATTCGAGCGTCGTCGGGGGTGGCGGCAGACACGATCAGGGACCGGACCGGTATATCACCTCTCGGGCCAGAGCCCGATAGGCTTGGGCCCCTGCCGATTTCGGTGCCCACGTGGTGATCGGCTCGCCTGCGACGGACGTCTCGGGGAAACGCACGGTCCTGGTGATCACTGTGTCGTACACGACGTCGCCGAACACCTCGACCACCCGCGTCATCACCTCACGCGAGTGCAGTGTGCGGGCGTCGAACATGGTGACCACAATGCCGGCAAGCTTGAGCCGTGGATTGAGCCGATCACGAACCTTTTCGACGGTGTCGTTGAGCAGCGCCAATCCGCGCAGGCTGAAGTACTCGCATTCCATCGGAATCAGAACTTCGTCGGCACACGTCAGTGCGTTGACGGTGAGCAATCCGAGGGAGGGCTGGCAGTCGATCAACACGTAGTCGTATCGATCGAGAATCGGGTGGAGCACCCGACCGAGAGTCTGTTCGCGACCGACCTCGGTGACCAACTGAATCTCGGCCGCCGACAGATCGATGTTGCTCGGCAGCAAATCGAGATTCTCGACGCGCGTCCGCATCAGGACGTCGTCGGCGGACACTTTCGGTTCGACGAGGAGGTTGTAGACCGTGAGGTCGAGCTCGTGGTGTGCGACACCCAACCCTGCAGACAGCGCACCCTGCGGATCCAGATCGACCAGAAGCACTCGACGACCGTAAGCAGCCAGCGAGGCACCCAGATTGATGGTCGACGTCGTTTTTCCGACGCCACCCTTCTGGTTGCACATCGCGATGATCTTCGCCGGTCCGTGACTGCTCAGTGGCTGCGGTTCGGGAACCGGTCTGGTCTTGCGACCGGTCGGGCCGAGAGTGTCGACAGGAGGGATGACGTCCTTACTCTCACGAGCGGACTCGGGCTGCCGGGTATGAAAGAGAGCTCCTTCGCTTGATGAATGGAGCGGGGTGAGCCCGTCGGGCGTTGCCTCGTAGGACTTGTTCGAAGAAGCTGTCGACGGCGAAGCGACCGGAGCCTGCTCGCCCCAGGTCCGTCCAAAACCTGACTCCGCCGCTGGCGGCTGCGGTGTCGACACGTTCCAGCGCTCCCCTGTCCGTTCGTTGATCATGCATTCGCCTCGTGCCTGCGGGCACAAAAGATGAAATACGCTCCCAAGAACGTACCGCGTGACACTGCGGCAGTATCGCCGGACACGCACAAACGTGTCCTCACCTCGCACGAGGATGAGCTCCCGCCCATACCTCCCGCAGCGTATTCACCGTCACGAGCGTGTAGATCTGGGTTGTGGTGACCGAGGCATGCCCGAGAAGCTCCTGCACCACACGGACATCTGCCCCGCCGTCGAGTAGATGCGTCGCAAACGAGTGTCTCAGGGTGTGAGGGGAGACCGGCGTGGTGATGCCTGCACGCTCGGCTGCCGTATGCAGTACCTGCCAGGCACTCTGCCGCGACAACCGACCACCGCGAGCATTGAGGAACAACGCGGGAGTCGACTTCGTCGCCAGAGCGGGCCGCCCTCGAACAAGATACGCGTCCACAGCCTCGATAGCGGGTCGGCCTACCGGTACCAGACGCTGCTTGTCACCTTTGCCGTGAAGCAGCACTGATCGCGTGTCGGTGTCCACATCGTCGACGTCGAGACCCACGGCTTCGGAAATGCGGGCACCGGTCGAATACAACAATTCGAGGATCGCCTTGTCACGCAAACCACGAGGGGCATCCGCACCCTCGGCGATGGCCGATTCGAGAATCGCGATCACCTGGTCGAGTGGAAGCGACTTCGGCAGCCGACGACTCGGGGTCGGCGGCTTGACGGCACTGGCCACGTCCGAAATGGTGAATCCCTCCGCGGCCGCGAATTTGTGAAACCCACGAACCGCAATGAGAGTCCGTGCTGCGGAACTTGCAGCCAAAGGTAGGAACTCGTCACCACCTCGCCGCAGATACAAGACGAATTCGGTCACATCCGATTCGGATACCTTGGCCAAATCGTCGATGCCGTGGGCAGTGAGAAACACCTCGTATCGCCGAAGGTCTCGGCGATACGAGGACAGAGTGTTCTTCGCCGACCCACGCTCGACCTCGAGGTGATCGAGATAGGTCGAAATCTGTTCACTCAGCACGGCGACTACTCGTGCGAATTCTTCCGACGCTCGAAAGTAGTCGGCAGATCCGGCCACGGAGCATCGGCGGGGCGCAGGCTTGTCGACGCTACCCTCGAGGCGGCCAGCGCCAGAATGCCCGCCACCGCACTTGCATTCACGAACTCACCGGACAGAGCCCGGCGAACCGCGTCGTCGACCGGCACGTAGGACAACACGATGTCGGCCTCTTCGTCGTGTGCATCGGGCCGCTCGACTTCGGTCAGATCCTCGGCCAGAAACACTCGAACGCACTCATCGGTGAAGCCCGGTGACGCCAAAACATCGACGAGTACCGACCAGCGGGCAGCGGAAAGTCCTGTCTCCTCGGCGAGTTCGCGCTTCGCCGCATCGACGGGCGGCTCATCGGTCTCGTCGAGAAGACCGGCAGGCAACTCCCACAGACGTCGCCCGATCGGATGTCGGTACTGCTCGATCATCGCGATCCGACCCTGGTCGTCGACCGCCACGACGGCTACTGCGCCGTGGTGCTCGACTACTTCACGCTCGGCCTCTCGGCCGTCCGGCATCGTGACCTGATCCAATCGCAAAGCGAGAATCGCGCCCTCGTAGACGGTTGTCGAACCGAGAGTCCGAAACTCGAACCGGCTGTCCTGCTCGCTCATCCGTTGCTTTCAGCGGTCACTTCCGGCACCGACACCTCGAACTCGGCGTCATCACCGTGAATATCGACCGGAAGCCGCTCGGCTGCCTTGTACTTCAACGCCGCGTTGACCAGTGCTGCAAAAAGTGGGTGCGGCCGCGTCGGCCGGCTCTTGTATTCCGGGTGAGCCTGCGTGCCGACGAAGAACGGATGCATCGACGTCGGAAGTTCCACGAACTCGACGAGGTGCCCGTCAGGGGAAGTTCCGCTGAACACCAGACCACTCTTCGAAATTCGGTCACGGTAGGTGTTGTTGACCTCGTAGCGGTGACGGTGACGCTCGGAAACTTCGGTCGACCCGTAGGCGCCTGCCACGACCGAACCCTTCAACAAGGTCGCCGGGTACGCGCCCAGTCGCATAGTTCCACCGAGGTCTGCCTCGCCTGCGACAGCATCTTCTTGATCGGCCATCGTCGAGATGACAGGGAACTCGATGTCCGGCTCGAACTCCGCCGAGTTGGCGTCGGTCAGTCCGACCGAGCGTGCTGCTTCGATGACCATGCACTGCAAACCGAGGCACAGTCCGAGCAGAGGCACCTTGCGGGTACGGGCAAAGCGGACAGCGCCCAGTTTGCCTTCGATGCCCCGAATACCGAATCCACCCGGAATCAGCACTGCGTCGACATCACCGAGCGCAGCTTGCGCGCCTGCGGGGCTCTCGCACTCGTCGGACGGAACCCACTTGATCTCGACCTTCGCACGATGTGCGAAACCGCCCGCACGCAACGCCTCGGTGACCGAGAGGTACGCGTCGGGGAGATCCACGTACTTGCCGACAAGGGCAACACGCACGGTCTCGCGTGGCTCGTGGACACGTTCGAGAAGTCCGCCCCACACCGTCCAGTCGACGTCGCGGAACGGCAACCCGAGCTTGCGCACGACATACGCGTCCAGGCCCTCCTTGTGCAGAACCTTTGGTATGTCGTAGATCGACGGTGCGTCGGGAGTGGAAATACAGGCTTCGACATCTACGTCACACATCAGTGCGATCTTGTTCTTCAGGCCAGGCGGAACGTCGCGATCGCACCGCAGAATGAGTGCATCGGGTTGGATTCCGATGCTCCGCAGGGCTGCGACCGAATGCTGAGTCGGCTTGGTCTTGAGCTCACCTGAAGGCGCGAGGAACGGCACCAGGGAGACATGCAAGAAGAAGACGTTCTCACGACCGACGTCATGACGGACCTGACGTGCCGCTTCGAGGAACGGCTGCGACTCGATATCGCCGACGGTGCCGCCGATCTCGGTGATCACCACGTCCGGTTGATGGCCCTGGAGATCTGGACCGTTCATGGCAAGGATTCGACGCTTGATTTCGTCGGTGATATGCGGAATGACCTGGACGGTGTCGCCCAAGTATTCGCCGCGACGCTCCTTGGCGATAACCGTCGAGTAGACCTGACCGGTCGTGACGTTTGCGAACCCGGACAGGTCGCGGTCGAGGAACCGCTCGTAGTGTCCGACATCCAGATCAGTTTCGGAGCCGTCCTCGGTGACGAAGACCTCGCCGTGCTGGAACGGATTCATGGTGCCCGGATCCACGTTCAGATAAGGATCGAGCTTCTGCATCGTGACGCGGAGGCCACGAGCTGTCAGTAGCTGGCCCAGGCTCGAAGCCGTGAGGCCCTTGCCAAGAGACGATGCGACGCCTCCGCTGACGAAGATGTGCTTGGTGTCAGAACGCGACTGAAGGCGTGACAATGATGCTCCCGTGACGTATCTGCAGGGCGTGCTCCCACCAGTGAGCTGGCAAGAGAGGTAGTGCGTAGAACATGGGCCTGCTACCCACGGGACTTCACGGTAACACCAATGCTGCCCAGAGAGCGAACGACGCGCATATTCTCAGTACCTAAATTTCATCGAGCCGGTGCACCGACGGTGACGGCTGTCGAGTTCGGGCCGGTCCCGTATCGGCCCGCGGCTCCATCCAACTGTTCCTGCAATGCCAGCGCCGTGGTGATTCGGCCGGCTTCCCTGTCCACGTTGTCCACCGTGCTCACAGCTGCGGACAACGCCGAATCCGCGCGCACCACAGCAACCGGCCCATTGCCCTCTGCTGCTCCGGAACGGCCGGCCAGTACTACACCTGCGCCCCTGGCGTCGAGGCCGCCGGTAAAGCGCGCGACGATCGCACCACGGTTCCCGTCCTCGGCACCCACATCGCCTGCTCCGGTCACGACGACCGCCAGCTGGGCGGGAGCCACTGCACCGTTGTCGTACGCAATGAAACCTCCACTGCGCAGCGTTTCGAGTGCGAGTGCGAGTTCCTCCGGGGTGGACTGAGGCGCGGCCGTCTTCGCATCGAGCAACAGAACCGAGCCCATCAGGTCGCCCGCCATACTCCCCTGGTCGACAGATCCGGTGCGCAATTGAGTACCGGCAGGCACGACATTGGTCAGTCGAGTACGAAGATCGTCACCGCTCGCCGCGGTGACGAACGAATCCGTCAACGACACCCGGCCCGTCACAGCCGCGCCCGACGCCTCTATCGAACGAGTAACACCGTCGACGTCGCCCGGATTCGCGTCCGGCGTGGTAATCACCACCACGCTGCGACTCGCCAACGCGTCGCGTACGACTCGGCCCGACACCGCCGCATCGAATCCATCAGCCGAATTGAGCTGCTCGCCGAGCTGATTGTTCGTACTTTGAAGCGAATTCACCTCGGTCTCGAGGTCGGACTTGTCGTCACGGAGTCCCGACACTAGACCACTGGACAACAAACCTGACCCGAGCACCACTCCGATAGCCAACGCGATGAAAATCGCTGCGATCGAAATGGCATGTTGGCGCATAGAAATCACGCCAGCAACCCCTGAACCCACGTTGCGAAGCGGTTCCACACGTCGATAGTCCAGTCCAGGACTTCACTGCCCATATTCGATACGACCAAAGCAACGATGACAGCAACCAGTGCGGCAAGAATCAGTAACGCAACAGCCCCGCCTGATACGCGACTGCGGTACAGCGTCGCAACAGCCTTCGAGTCGACCAGTTTGGCACCGACCTTCAACCGCGTCATGAACGCCGCCGGGTTGGTGTTTCGCCGGCCACGATCGAAGAATTCGTCGAGGCTGGCAGGGCTTCCGACGGTCACGATCAGCGACGCGCCGTGATGGTCGGCCAGCAACAACGCCAAGTCGGCAGGCGCGCCAGTGGCCGGGAACGTCATAGCTCCGATGCCGAGATCCTGAATGCGTTCGAGTCCGTTCGCATGCCCGTCCGAGTCAGCCGGAAGCACCACTTCTGCACCGCATTTGAGCGTCTGCGCACTGATGTCATCAGGGTCGCCGACGATGAGGTCCGGCTTGTGCCCAGCCTTCATCGCCGTGTCGGCGCCCGCGCCGACACCGATGATGATCGGCGAATACTCTTTGATGAACGGCTTGAGCGCCTTGAGGTCTTCGGCATGGCCGGGTCCGTCGACTACCACCACGACGTGCCGGTCCTGCAAGTCGAGCTCGATGTCCGGGACACCGACGCCGTCGATGAGCAACGGGCTTTCGGTTCGGATGAACTCGATGGTGTTGCCAGAGAACGCTTCGAGATGGTCGACCAAGCCGGTCTTTGCCTCGATCATCCGATCGGAGATCTCTGCTTCACTCTGCTCGTCGCCTTTGGCGAGACGACGATCACCGGTGTACACGCCGCCCTCGTTCAGGCGAATCTTGCTGCCGTCCTTGATCTTTTTGAACACCTCGGTGCCGGTGGAGTCGATCAACGTAATTCCGTTGGCGACGATCACCTCCGGGCCCAGGTTCGGATAGCGACCCGAAATGGACGGCGACGCGTTGACTACCGCCAAGACGCCCGCAGCAACCAAGGCATCAGCAGTAAGTCGATCCAGGTCGAGTTCGTCGAGGACGACGATGTCCCCTGGTCCCACTCGCTTGAGCAATTTCGACGTGTTGCGATCGACCCGGGCGATACCACTTATTCCGGGCAGCGAGTCCTGAGTTCGTGATAACAGAGCCGGCATCTTCATGAGTCCCATGATGGGTGCTTCGATGGGCCCCATGAAGGAGGCGCGCCGAAACAGCTACCACACCGTCCACACGATTCACACACGCACCAGCCGATCTTACGTCCAGAAACTGCGATCAGGTCGGTTTTGAGCCGGTATTTCACCCCTGCGCCCTAAAAAGCACATTGAATCGGGCAAGCTGAGACCACATCGATCTCGTTGCATCCGGCTAGTCAGCACGCTCGGCGCGGGCAGTTGCCAACAATTCCTCGGCATGAGCTCGACCGGTCTCGGTGTCGTCCAACCCAGCCAGCATTCGGGCTAGTTCGACAACGCGCTCCGAAGCGGACAGTGATTTGACTCCACTGTTGGCCGCGCCTTTACGCGAGTCGGCCTTGTCCACCACAAGATGAGTGTCGGCGAAAGCTGCAACCTGCGGCAAGTGCGTCACCACGATCACCTGGTGTGTGCGAGCCAACCTGGCGAGCCGTCGGCCTACCTCGACGGCTGCGCGCCCACCGACTCCTGCGTCGACCTCGTCGAAGACCATCGTTGCGCCCTTGTCCGATCCTGCGAGGACGACTTCCAACGCCAGCATGACGCGCGAAAGCTCACCTCCCGATGCGCTCTTGCTGATGGGTAGAGCTTGCGCGCCGTCGTGTGCGGACAATTTGAACTCGACTTCGTCCACACCATTCTGACCGGCGTGCAGCTCCGCACCTGCGATGTTCAGCGGCGCATTGTCTTGCGGCCCTGCGACTGCAACGCGCAGATCGAGTTGCAGCTTCGCCTTACCCATCGCCAGACCTGCAAGCTCGACGCTGACTGCCTTGGCAAGTTTTGCGGCGGCCTTGCTCCGTGCCGAGGTGAGTTTGGTTGCGGCTGTGGCCACCTCGGCAGCTGTCTCGTCCACTCGTCCGGACAGATCTGCCAACGTAGTGGCAGAGACGTCGATGTGCAGCAATCGCTCACGAGCGTCATTGGCCCATGCGATGACGCCATCGACGTCGGCAGCGTACTTCCGCGTCAACCCTTTGAGCTCGGATTGGCGATTGAGCAACGTTTCCAGGGCACTCGGATCGGACGGCAAGTCCGACAGATATGCAGTGAGATCCGCACCGATGTCGGTTACTACAGCCATGGCCTCGTTCAACCGGGGAAGCAGATCGGTCAACGCAGCGTCGTCGGAACCCTCGAGCTGCGTGCGTGCCTCACCGAGTAGATGGAGAGCCGACATCGCCCCGCCCGTTTCCTCGACAGCACCGACCAGTGCAACACCTGCGCCTTCGGCAGATTCGCGCAGCGAGTCCAGATCGCCGAGTCGGCGGACATCGGCAGCGATGGTCGAATCTTCCTGTGGCTGCGGCGCCACGCCGTCGATCTCCTGGATGCCGAACTGCAATCGATCCGCCTCCTGAGCGAGCTCTCGGCTCCGCTCGGTCCGGTCGATCAATTCGGTCCGTGCTGCCAACCATGCGGTGCGGGCAGACCGGTACTTCTCGAGCAGACCGGAGACGGACTCGCCCGCAAAACGATCGAGAGCCTCGAGTTGGCGATCGGCACGCAACAGCCGTAGCTGATCATTCTGGCCGTGCACGGTCAGCAACGGATCGGTGAAACCGGACAACACTGCGGCGGGAACGCTCCGTCCGCCCAGGTGCGCACGCGATCTGCCGTCTGCGTTCACAGTGCGCAACGCGATGATCGATTGGTCCTCGTCGCGCTGAGCACCAGCCGACTCGAGTACTTTTTCGACCTCGTCGACAACCTGCGCCGAGGCGGTTTCAGTACTGAAGCGACCTTCTACGACGGCCCGATCGGCGCCGACCCGCACCCGCCCGGCGTCAGCACGCGCTCCGGACAACAGATGCAAACTGGTGACAACCATCGTCTTACCGGCACCCGTTTCGCCGGTGAGCACGGTCAGTCCTTCATGGAATTGTGCACTTGCGGCTGCAATGACACCGAGGCTGTCGATTCGAATTTCTTCGAGCATTCTCTACCTCGCCCTCCCCCGCCATCCCTTGATGGGCAATGCAAACTTGGTCACCATTCGATCGGCGAAAGGCGCCGAATCCAGTCGGACCCATTTGATCGGCTCGGCGCCCCGGATCACCTCTACGCGTCCGCCCGCCGGCAGCGTCAGAGTTCTCCTGCCGTCACAGAACACCAGAGCCTCATGACCGCCGGCATCGGTCTCGACGGCAATGAAAGAATTGGGACTGGTCACCAACGGCCGCGCAAACAACGCATGTGCATTGCTGGGAACCACAAGAATCGCTTCCAGTTCCGGCCACACAACTGGCCCGCCCGCCGAGAATGCGTACGCAGTGGAACCTGTCGGAGTGGCGATGAGTACGCCGTCACAGCCGAATGCCGACACCGGACGGTCGTCGACCTCGAGTACCACCTCGAGGACACCGAGCCGAGAACCGTTCTCGATGCTCGCTTCGTTCAAGGCCCATCCTCGTCCGACGACCTGATCGCCGACGCGAATGTTGATATCGAGAGTCATCCGATTCTCGATTCGATAGTCACCGCTCACGACGCGAGCCAACGCGTCCTCGAGATGGTCCGCCTCGGCCTCGGCGAGAAATCCGATACGCCCGAGGTTGATCCCAAGAACGGCGATGGACGCCGCACGAGCGAGCTCGGCTGCACGGAGAAACGTCCCGTCGCCTCCGAGCACCAGCACCAATTCACAACCCAATGCGGCATCGGGGCCGAATTCGACTACCTTGAGCTCGAGCTCCTCCACCAGTGCAACCTCGGCTTCACGTACCCCGGAAGCCTCGATGCGGCTCGAATGCACCTCATCGACGAGTACCCGCAATCTGATACCAGCTTCGCCGAACACCTTTGCGACTCGAAGCGCCGTCTCGGCGATATCGGGCCTGCCCGGGTGGGCAACCAGCAATACCTCGCGAACCGGCACAGGCTGCACTGTCGGATCTGGCGTCGTCACCGTGGTCCCTCTGTTGTCGTGGGCCCGTGCCAGTGTCCCCTGGCGGCGCTACGCACTGTCACTGTGGCCCTTCTTCTACCGCGCGCTGCACCAGCGCTGCAGTGTCGTCGCGCACAGACTCGCTCGGGTGCACGACAGACTGCGATCGTAACCACAAAAAATACTCGACGTTGCCCGACGGCCCCGGGAGCGGACTTGCCGTCACTCCTTTGAGGCGGAGACCCAGCGCAGCCGCCGCTTCCGCGACATCGACGACAGTCTCGGCTCGCAGAGCAGGATCGCGGACGACCCCTCCCGATCCAACACGGTCCTTGCCGACTTCGAACTGAGGCTTCACCATCAACGCGAGGTCGGTTTCCGGGCCTGTGCAGGCTACGAATGCCGGTAGAACCAGCTTGAGCGAAATGAACGACAGGTCGGCCACGATGACCTCCACCGCACCACCGATCGCCTCTGCGTCGATGGAACGTACGTTGGTTCGATCGACTACATGCACACGTTCGTCGGACTGCAACCGCCACACGAGCTGGCCGTATCCGACGTCCACCGCGACGACCTCACGTGCGCCCCGACTCAACAGGACATCGGTGAACCCACCCGTCGATGCGCCGGCGTCGAGACAGCGTTTTCCTGCTACCGAGAATCCTGACTGTTCGAACACATCGAGCGCACCCAACAACTTGTGGGCACCACGCGAGGCCCAATTCGTTTCATTGTCCTCGACGGTGACGAGCAATGGCGTGCCCGGCTCGATTGCCGTTGCCGGTTTGGTGGCTACGGTGCCGGCGATCTTGACCCGGCCGGCCTCGATGAGGTCGACTGCATGTTCACGTGAGCGAGCCAACCCTCGACGTACGAGTTCGGCGTCGACGCGTGCGCGCCGCGCCACGTCAGCTCTTGTCCACTGCAGACAATGCCTGAACCAGAACTTCGTGTGCGTGGTCCAGAATCTGCGCATGCGTATTCAAGTCGCCGAATGACGCGTCCGCCGAAGGAAGTCGAGCCAACAACTCGTCGACCTCCGCTTCGACGACGCTCGGATCGACTGCGGGCATATCGGCTCGACCGTCGTGCTGACGGTGTTGCCCTGGGAGTGGAATCGACGCGCTCATCGTCGTCAACGCTATCGGATCGCCCCGACACCCGCCCGTCCGCCTGCACGCATCGAGAACGAAGGATCAGGCAGCCAGTCGCTCTCGAAGGCTGTCCACCCCGTCACCGACGATCGAGATCGTGTCCCAGTTCGTCGTTGCCTCACTCGGCGATCCCCACACAGCATGCGCAGCCGCCAGAAGACCGTTCAGCGCATCCGCTTCGGAAGTCCCGTCGTGGGTCACCATCAAAACCCCATGTTCGACGTGTACAGACCAGCCTGGCTTGGGGCCGACCGCGGATTCGACCGGTGGCCGGTTGAGAACTTCCAGGTCGAATCCGATGTGTGTCGGACGCTCCCACGGGACCGCACGAATAGCGTCCAGGGCAGTGCTGACCCCGGTCAGGACGAGCAACGACGGTATATCCGCCGCAATGGCACCGGCTATATCGGTATCGAGACGATCCCCCACCACCAGAGGACGTTGCGCAGAGCTCAAGCGAATCGCATCGTGCATTATCGGGGCAGCAGGTTTGCCTGCGACCAGAGGCTCGACACCTGTCGCCCATCGAACTGCGGCAACCATCGATCCGTTCCCCGGCGCCAAGCCCCGCTCGGTAGGAAGAGTGGCATCTACGTTGGTCGCCACCCACAGTGCGCCCGCGCGTATAGCGAAGGTCGCTTCGGCCAGTCTGGACCAATCGGTTGCCACGCTGTGCCCTTGGACTACAGCACGTACCGAAGCATCAGCATTTCGGACAGGTACCAGACCGACCTGTGTGATCTCTGCTTCCAGGGCGGCCGTTCCGACGACGACGACCGAGGAACCGGACTCGACTCGGTCGGCCAACATTCTGGCCGCCACCTGCGCACTGGTCACCACGAAGTCCTCAGAGGTCTCGAAGCCCAATTCACGAAGATGAACAGCGACGTCGGACGGTGAACGGCTCGCATTGTTGGTGACGAAGAACTGCTTCTCCGTCCCTCTACCGAGGGCCTCGACGGCTCCCACGATGGGATGCTTACCTTGGTAAACGGTGCCATCGAGATCGAGCAGAAGAACGTCGTGATTTTGCCGAAGCGTCGTCACTGCCCATCGCCGGACAACTCGGCCACCCGCTCTTCTGCATCGGTATCGCCCTCTACGTCGGCGGCCGCCGAGTTCAGGAACCAGGTGACACCTTCGGCGACACGACCTGCAGCGACAAGCGCGTCGGCGTAGACGTAGAACAGGCGAGCTGCTGCAGTTCCCGACCGTGAAGCATCGAGGTCCGGAGTCTGCAGCGTAACGACAGCCTGGTCGAACTGACTCAAATCCATCCGCGCGCCAGCCACGACGATCCGCAGCTCGGAGGCTTCGTCACCCGTCAACTGACGTGCCTCATCACTGCGGCCGAGTTCGATAGCGCGTTCGGGCCTTCCAAGCCCGCGTTCACAATCTGCCATGACAGCCACATGACCTGGTCCGCCAGCCATCCTTCTAGCAGCGCGCAGCTCCGAAAGGGCCTCGGCCCATTCACCGGCGTGATATGCGGTCAGACCTGCTGTTTCGCGCACCACTGCTACACGGCCGGCACGCTGTCGAGCCGCGCGAGCATGTAAAAGCGCAAGTTGAGGATCGTCGTCTACGAGGCGACTCGCCATCACGAGGTGCCGAGCGACAGCGGTTGCGTTGCTCTTGTCCAAGCTGAGGAGATCTCGACGAACTGTCGGCTCCAGCTGTCCGGCCTCAACCTCGTCAGGTAGGTCCGGCTCTTCGGGTCGAGGCGGACGACGGTCGGTGGAGCCGCCACCGGAACGGCGATCAGAAGTGAATCCGCCCTCGCCTCCCCGACGACGTGGGGGGCCGTCATTACGACGATTATCGCTGCGGCCGCTCGCCGGCCGTCCGCTGTTATCGGATCGTCCGGCGCCTTGGGATCCGCCATTGCGGGGCTGTCCTTGCGAGCGGCGGTCGTTGCTGTCTTCCGGCACAGCGGCTCCTCTCGGTCGTACGCGTTGCATCATGAAATCAGATGTAGTTGTGAAAACAGAAAAAGGGGACCCACCGTGGGTGGGTCCCCTTGATCATAAACTGTGTTCGGCGGTGACCTACTCTCCCACACCCTGTCGAGTGCAGTACCATCGGCGCTGGAGGGCTTAGCTTCCGGGTTCGGAATGGGACCGGGCGTTTCCCCTCCGCTATGGCCGCCGTAACTCTATGAAACAGTTACACACGGAACACAACGGGCTATTCACACAGTGGTGGATAGTGTTGGTTCATTCAATTTTGTAACACTGAAACGTGTGCTGTTTCAGATATTGCACAGTGGACGCGTAGCTTCTTTGTGGTAAGTCCTCGGCCTATTAGTACCAGTCACCTACATCGGTTACCCGACTTCCAGTTCTGGCCTATCAACCCGGTGGTCTGCCGGGGGCCTTACCCCCTCGAGGGGGTGAGAAACCTCATCTTGGAACAGGCTTCCCGCTTAGATGCTTTCAGCGGTTATCCCTTCCGAACGTAGCTAACCAGCGGTGCTCCTGGTGGAACAACTGGCACACCAGAGGTTCGTCCGTCCCGGTCCTCTCGTACTAGGGACAGCCTTCCTCAAGTTTCTTACGCGCGCGGCGGATAGAGACCGAACTGTCTCACGACGTTCTAAACCCAGCTCGCGTGCCGCTTTAATGGGCGAACAGCCCAACCCTTGGGACCTACTCCAGCCCCAGGATGCGACGAGCCGACATCGAGGTGCCAAACCATCCCGTCGATATGGACTCTTGGGGAAGATCAGCCTGTTATCCCCGGGGTACCTTTTATCCGTTGAGCGACACCGCTTCCACATGCCGGTGCCGGATCACTAGTCCCGACTTTCGTCCCTGCTCGACGTGTCAGTCTCACAGTCAAGCTCCCTTGTGCACTTGCACTCGACACCTGATTGCCAACCAGGCTGAGGGAACCTTTGGGCGCCTCCGTTACATTTTAGGAGGCAACCGCCCCAGTTAAACTACCCACCAGGCACTGTCCCTGAACCAGATCATGGTCCGAGGTTAAGGTATCCAATACGATCAGAGTGGTATTTCAACAACGACTCCACAGTAACTGGCGTCACCGCTTCACAGTCTCCCACCTATCCTACACAAACCGAACCGAACACCAATACCAAGCTATAGTGAAGGTCCCGGGGTCTTTTCGTCCTGCCGCGCGTAACGAGCATCTTTACTCGTAATGCAATTTCGCCGAGTCTATGGTTGAGACAGCTGAGAAGTCGTTACGCCATTCGTGCAGGTCGGAACTTACCCGACAAGGAATTTCGCTACCTTAGGATGGTTATAGTTACCACCGCCGTTTACTGGGGCTTAAATTCTCAGCTTCGCCACCGAAGTGACTAACCGGTCCTCTTAACCTTCCAGCACCGGGCAGGCGTCAGTCCGTATACATCGTCTTACGACTTCGCACGGACCTGTGTTTTTAGTAAACAGTCGCTTCTCACTGGTCTCTGCGACCCCACCCAGCTCAGAACGAAAAGTTCATCACCAGACAGGGTCCCCCTTCTCCCGAAGTTACGGGGGCATTTTGCCGAGTTCCTTAACCATAGTTATCTCGATCGCCTTAGTATTCTCTACCTGACCACCTGTGTCGGTTTGGGGTACGGGCCGTGTGAAAGCTCGCTAGAGGCTTTTCTCGGCAGCATAGGATCACTGAATTCGCCTCAATCGGCTACGCATCACCTCTCAGGCATCATGAACGGCGGATTTGCCTACCGTTCGCCCTACAGGCTTACACCAGTATTACCACTGACTGGCCCAGCTACCTTCCTGCGTCACCCCATCGCTTGGCTACTACCAGATCAGGTCCTGCGCATCCACCACACCCCTCACTCTCGAAAGAGATCAGTAACGTGGATTCAGGGCAGTTAGTATCACTGATTCACCATGGGCGCGTTCACACGGGTACGGGAATATCAACCCGTTGTCCATCGGCTACGCCTGTCGGCCTCGTCTTAGGTCCCGACTCACCCTGGGCGGATTAACCTGGCCCAGGAACCCTTGGTCATTCGGCGGACGAGTTTCTCACTCGTCTTTCGCTACTCATGCCTGCATTCTCACTCGCACAGCCTCCACACCTGGATCACTCCGATGCTTCCATGGCTGCACGACGCTCCCCTACCCACCCACACACCTGGCACACTCCTCGTAAGGAACATGCGGGCTATTGTATGAGTGCCGCAGCTTCGGTGGTGTACTTGAGCCCCGCTACATTGTCGGCGCAGGATCACTTGACCAGTGAGCTATTACGCACTCTTTCAAGGGTGGCTGCTTCTAAGCCAACCTCCTGGTTGTCTTCGCGACCCCACATCCTTTTCCACTTAGTACACGCTTAGGGACCTTAGCTGGCGATCTGGGCTGTTTCCCTCTCGACTACGAACCTTATCGCCCGCAGTCTCACTGCCACGCTCTCACTCATCGGCATTCGGAGTTTGGCTGATTTCGGTAAGCCGGTAAGCCCCCTAGACCATCCAGTAGCTCTACCTCCGATGAGAAACACGTGACGCTGCACCTAAATGCATTTCGGGGAGAACCAGCTATCACGGAGTTTGATTGGCCTTTCACCCCTACCCACAACTCATCCCCTCAGTTTTCAACCTAAGTGGGTTCGGTCCTCCACGACGTCTTACCGTCGCTTCAACCTGGCCATGGGTAGATCACTCCGCTTCGGGTCTAGAGCATGCCACTACACACCACGAAGGTGATACGCCCTATTCGGACTCGCTTTCGCTACGGCTACCCCACACGGGTTAACCTCGCGACATGCCACTAACTCGCAGGCTCATTCTTCAAAAGGCACGCCATCACCAGCAACAGAACAAACTGTTCACCAGCTCTGACGGATTGTAAGCGCACGGTTTCAGGTACTATTTCACTCCCCTCCCGGGGTACTTTTCACCTTTCCCTCACGGTACTAGTCCGCTATCGGTCACCAGGGAGTATTCAGGCTTATCGGGTGGTCCCGACAGATTCACAGCAGATTTCACGGGCCCGCTGCTACTTGGGTATTCACTACGACAGTCACAGTATTTTCGTCTACGGGATTCTCACCCTCTACGACAGGCCGTTCCAGACCACTTCGACTAACACCATGATTTCTTACTGTCGGCCGATCCGGCAGAATCGACAAAGTAAACCCCACAACCCTCCATACGCAACCCCTGCCGGGTATCACACGCACAAAGTTTGGCCTCATCCGCTTTCGCTCGCCACTACTCACGGAATCACAATTGTTTTCTCTTCCTGTGGGTACTGAGATGTTTCACTTCCCCACGTTCCCTCCACACACCCTATATATTCAGGTGCAGGTAACACGACATCACTCGTGCTGGGTTTCCCCATTCGGACACCCTCGGATCACAGCTCGGTTGACAGCTCCCCGAGGCTTATCGCAGCCTCCTACGTCCTTCATCGGCTCCTGGTGCCAAGGCATCCACCGTACGCTCTTCATTACTTACAACAAAGATGCTCGCGTCCACTGTGCAATTCTCAAACAACACACACAACCTGAACTCACTGCAGCACCAGCCACCCCCGAAGAGGCACGGTATGACCACAATCCAGATCCTGTATCCGTCTTGCCTAGAAAGAAACACACTCACGCGTGTTCTCTCAGGACCCAACAGTATGCCGATATAGACCGTGCCGGCCGACCACCAAGGATCAACCGATACGCACGATCTCATTGTCAGTGTTCCACCCGTGAGCTCCCGCAGATTCACATATGGAACCTAAACGGGCTCTGCCAGACCATCATCTACTGACTGTTCAGCAGTACATGTCCTGGAGAATGCTCCTTAGAAAGGAGGTGATCCAGCCGCACCTTCCGGTACGGCTACCTTGTTACGACTTCGTCCCAATCGCCGATCCCACCTTCGACGGCTCCCTCCCACAAGGGGTTAGGCCACCGGCTTCGGGTGTTACCGACTTTCATGACGTGACGGGCGGTGTGTACAAGGCCCGGGAACGTATTCACCGCAGCGTTGCTGATCTGCGATTACTAGCGACTCCGACTTCACGGGGTCGAGTTGCAGACCCCGATCCGAACTGAGACCAGCTTTAAGGGATTCGCTCCACCTCACGGTCTCGCAGCCCTCTGTACTGGCCATTGTAGCATGTGTGAAGCCCTGGACATAAGGGGCATGATGACTTGACGTCGTCCCCACCTTCCTCCGAGTTGACCCCGGCAGTCTCTTACGAGTCCCCGCCATAACGCGCTGGCAACATAAGATAGGGGTTGCGCTCGTTGCGGGACTTAACCCAACATCTCACGACACGAGCTGACGACAGCCATGCACCACCTGTACACCGACCACAAGGGGGGCCGTATCTCTACGGCTTTCCGGTGTATGTCAAACCCAGGTAAGGTTCTTCGCGTTGCATCGAATTAATCCACATGCTCCGCCGCTTGTGCGGGCCCCCGTCAATTCCTTTGAGTTTTAGCCTTGCGGCCGTACTCCCCAGGCGGGGCGCTTAATGCGTTAGCTACGGCACAGATTCCGTGGAAGGAACCCACACCTAGCGCCCACCGTTTACGGCGTGGACTACCAGGGTATCTAATCCTGTTTGCTACCCACGCTTTCGTTCCTCAGCGTCAGTTGTTTCCCAGAGACCCGCCTTCGCCACCGGTGTTCCTCCTGATATCTGCGCATTTCACCGCTACACCAGGAATTCCAGTCTCCCCTGAAACACTCAAGTCTGCCCGTATCGCCTGCAAGCCCGAAGTTGAGCCCCGGGTTTTCACAAACGACGCGACAAACCGCCTACGAACTCTTTACGCCCAGTAATTCCGGACAACGCTCGCACCCTACGTATTACCGCGGCTGCTGGCACGTAGTTAGCCGGTGCTTCTTCTGCAGGTACCGTCACTTGCGCTTCGTCCCTGCTGAAAGAGGTTTACAACCCGAAGGCCTTCATCCCTCACGCGGCGTCGCTGCATCAGGCTTTCGCCCATTGTGCAATATTCCCCACTGCTGCCTCCCGTAGGAGTCTGGGCCGTGTCTCAGTCCCAGTGTGGCCGGTCACCCTCTCAGGTCGGCTACCCGTCGTCGCCTTGGTAGGCCATTACCCCACCAACAAGCTGATAGGCCGCGGGCCCATCCTGCACCGATAAATCTTTCCACCCACCCCCATGCGAGAGCAGGTCATATCCGGTATTAGACCCAGTTTCCCAGGCTTATCCCAGAGTGCAGGGCAGATCACCCACGTGTTACTCACCCGTTCGCCGCTCGTGTACCCCGAAGGGCCTTACCGCTCGACTTGCATGTGTTAAGCACGCCGCCAGCGTTCGTCCTGAGCCAGGATCAAACTCTCCGTAAAAGACTCTAGATATCACAGCCGAAGCTGCTAATCAGTCAAAGACATAAGAGCCAAATCACTAGCAAAAAAACTCAACTAGCTATAAAACAACACCCAACCATAACCACCACAAGCGGATGATCATCGACATCGGATGCTTTCACCAAATATAAAATTCGGCACTGACATTCATCGACACACTGTTGAGTTCTCAAAGAACACGCACACACCACACACCCACGAATACAATGTCCTCGCAGCGCCTGGGGCAACCGTTCCAGCCTAGCTAATCCAAGCGACTGAGTCAATAACTCCGCCACATCGGATCACCCGGACACAACAACACCATCTTGCCGAACCAGGATTTTCAATGCTACCCCGTACAACCTCGTGTCCCTGTCCGTGAAGACCAGGTCGGTGTCCGGCTCGCTCTGACTTGGATAAAGTTACGCCCAGGAGAACAACGCGTCAAATCCCCAGGTCACTGCAAGTCTGCCGGCCAAACTCCGTGGTGGCGGGAGGTCCGGGCTCCAATTACCAGCTCTTCCACCCGAATCACACGCATGTGACTCCGGCCACCACTGGGCCGATTACAAAGTTCCGGAGATCTGCACCCCGGCAAAGTTCCGCTTTCCACGGCGAACCACCAGCCACTGCCCATGAAGAAGGTCGCTGCCACTCGGTGTCCAGTCCTCGTTGGCGATCTTCTGATTGTTCACCGAAGCGCCACCTTCCTTTATGGCCCGTCGCGCCGCGCCCTTACTGTCCGACAGCCCAGTGGCTACGAGGAGATCGACAATCGTCTTGGGATCGCCCCCGTGCACCTGTGCAATCGACGCCTCGCGCAGTGCCGCGGCAAGAGTTGTCTCGTCGAGCTCTTCCAGTTCCGCGCGGCCGAACAACGCCTGGCTGGCAAGCTCCACCGCACGGGTGTTCGCTTCACCGTGAACCAGCGTCGTCATCTCGGCTGCGAGGCGACGCTGCGCCTCGCGGGCATGAGGTCGCTCTTTGGTTGCGAGGTCCAGCTCATCCAGCTCAGCTCGGTCCAGGAAGGTGAACCAGCGGAGGTACTTCACCACGTCGGCGTCGCCGGTGTTCACGAAGTACTGGTACCAGGCATACGGGCTGGTCATCTCGGGGTCGAGCCACAAGCTGCCCCCGCCGGTTGACTTGCCGAATTTTTTTCCATCCGCAGACGTGACCAACGGGACCGTCATCCCATGCACGGACTCGGTGTCCTGGCGCCTGTTCAGTTCCACTCCTGCAACGATGTTCCCCCACTGATCGGACCCACCGATCTGGAGCGAGCACCCGTAAGTGCGCCTCAACTGCACGTAGTCGTTCGCTTGCAGAAGCATGTAACTGAACTCGGTGTACGACATACCGTCGCCGTCGAGCCGCTTCTTCACCGTGTCCCGTGCCAGCATCACGTTGACGGAGAAATGCTTGCCGATGTCCCGCAAGAAATCGATCGCCGACAGCTCGCCGGTCCAGTTAAGGTTGTTCTCCACAATTGCGCCGGTCGCGGTTTCGTCGAATTCGACGAAACGCTCGAGCTGACCACGGATGCGGTCGGACCAGTCGCGGACGGTATCGGAGGAGTTCATGGTCCGCTCCCCGACATCCCTGGGGTCGCCGATGAGGCCGGTCGCGCCGCCCGCCATGACGATGGGGCGGTGGCCGGCTCGCTGAAACCGTTTCAGCGCGAGCAACGGGACCAGGTGACCCGCATGCAGGCTGGGACCGGTCGGATCGAAGCCCGCATACAGTGTGATCGGACCCGCCTCGGTCGCCTTCTTCAGCTCGTCCACATCGGTGGACTGCGCGATGAGCCCTCGCCAGGTCAATTCGTCGATTATGTTCTCACTCACGGGTTCGATTCTCCCGCATGTGTGTTACGACGCCGTCGTCAGGCCTCCGGCTTACCCACGAGTCGAGCCTTCGGACTGCGCCGGTAGCTCGATACCGCTGAAGACCCTCGAATCCAGAATCGCCATTCTCTTTCTGCCGCAACACTGACTCCTACGCGCGGGCCCGATGCGATCTCAACGGGGCTCGCAGCAACCAAGGGCATTGCCAGAGTTATCTGCGAATCTGCGTCGAACAGCGCTGTTCCGTTGTCCTCGAGACCGATTCCGAGCGCGCTGCCGAGATTTCCCGGCCCTCTCGCCAAGGCGGCAGCCGATCGCGCCGCTGGGCGACGCGCAGCCACGATGTCGTGGCCGGCAACAACCTCACCTGCCCGAAGAAGCACGGCGGCGGGCGTCCCGTCGGGACCACAGCTGACGTTCATGCAGAGGTGCATTCCGTAGCTGAGGTAGACGTACAGGCGACCCGCGGATCCGAACATCACCGCGTTGCGGTTCGTCTGCCCGCGATACGAGTGCGCGGCCGGGTCCGGCCACGGACCGTCGATCGGTCCGCCGTAGGCCTCTACTTCGACGATTCGAACCACGACGCCGCCAGCGGTCAAAGTGCCACCGAGTATCCGTCGTGCCATCTCCGGGGGATTACCGCATTCGAGTTCTGCCAGGTCCACGCGTCCTATGATGCCGCCTCTTGACCGCTGACCATCGCCGGGGTTATAAATTCATCATGCGATGAAATCATCAAATGATGAGATCCAGGAGGCGCTGCTATGTCTGTCGATTCGGTGAATGCCGTCGAGATAACGAACCTCACCGTTCGACGCCGAAAAAGAGTGGCTCTCGATGATGTGAACTTATCCATCCCACGCGGCACCATCACGGGGCTTCTCGGACCCTCCGGATGCGGAAAGTCAACGTTGATGCGGGCCATCGTCGGTACTCAAATAGTCCAGAGCGGAACGGTCACCGTGCTCGGCTTCCCTGCCGGGTCCAAACGCCTACGCGCCACAGTCGGCTACGTAGCGCAGGCCCCCAGCGTCTATGGGGATCTGACTGTCCGCGAGAACGTCGCATACTTTGCCGCGCTGTTCGGGCGCACCGCCGCTACTGCGGACTCCGCCATCGAGTCCGTCGGGCTGACCGACCACGCATCATCGCCGGCGGGTGAATTGTCCGGAGGTCAACTGGGTCGGGTATCGCTGGCAAGTGCACTGGTCGCCGAACCCGAATTCATCGTCCTCGACGAACCGACCGTCGGACTGGATCCCGTACTCCGCGCCGAGTTGTGGAAACGATTTGCCGACCTCGCCGCATCCGGCACCACGATTCTGGTATCCAGTCACGCCATGGAAGAAGCCGATCACTGCAGTCGACTGATCTTGATGCGCGAAGGCAAAATTCTGGCTGAGCTCAGTCCAGCCGAACTCCGCTCCCGGACGGGGGAAACCAGCCTCGAACAAGCATTCCTCTCGTTGATCCTTTCCACCGCACCGATCGAGGCGGCGTCGTGAGCGCGCGCATCTACGCCGCAGGTACCGGGCGGATCCTGCGGCAACTGCGGGCCGATCGTCGAACCGTCGCAATGATCCTGCTGGTCCCGTCCCTACTGATGGTGCTGCTCTACTTCCTGTACGCCAACGTCCCGACACCGGCCGGCCAGCAGTCGTTGTTCGACCGCATCGCAATAACTATGCTCGGCGTCCTCCCCTTCGTGGTGATGTTCCTGATCACCTCCATCGCGATGCAACGCGAACGAACTTCGGGAACGCTCGAACGACTACTGACGACTCCTATGTCGAAGTTGGAGTTGCTGGGGAGTTACGGCTCGGCATTCTCCGTAGCTGCACTCGGTCAGGCCCTGCTCGCCTGCGCGGTAACTTTCGGGGCACTCGGATTGACGACGGCCGGACCAGCGGTGTGGGTTGTCGTCATTTCTGTACTCGTCGCGATGTTGGGAGTGTCGATCGGCCTACTGTGCAGCGCCTTCGCGAAAACCGAGTTCCAGGCAGTTCAGTTCATGCCCTTGGTAGTGCTTCCGCAGTTCTTCCTATGTGGCTTGCTCGTTCCGCGGGATCAGATGCCGGACTGGCTGCACATCATCAGTAACTTTCTGCCACTCACCTACGCCGTCGATGCACTGCAGGAAGTCTCGCTGCACACCGGCGTCACTGGGCGAATGGGGGCCGACATCGCGGTAGTCGCCGGCTTCACCGTGCTCGCCCTTTGTGCTGGAGCGGCAACGCTGCGACGGAGAACCCCGTGACCGAATCGAGCGGTGCCGGAAGCAAATCAGGGCGAAGACCCGGGCAATCGAAAACCAGGGAGGCGATCCTTGCGTCTGCTCGCACCCGCTTCGCGCGGTCCGGTTTCGATACGACCTCCATCCGCAGCGTCGCTACCGATGCAGGTGTCGACTCTGCACTCGTCCACCACTACTTCGGCACCAAACGAGGCCTGTTCGTTGCAGCCATCGCACTCCCCGCAGACCCAGCTGAAGTTCTGGAACCTGTCGCAACTGCCGATAACGACAACCTTGGTCGCGCCCTGGCAACGGCGATTCTGAGGGTGTGGGACTCAGAAGATGGTGAAGCCGCCATCGCAGCGTTCCGATCCATGATCGCATCCGGGGACACAACCTTGATCAGTACATTTCTATTGCAGGTCGCACTCCGTGACGTCGCGAAAAGAGTCGACAGCCCAATCGGCTCGGCGCTCGAACGCGTGAACCTCGTTGCGTCACAGATGGCTGGACTGCTGCTCACCCGGCACATACTCGCGCTCGAACCACTGGCGTCGATGCCCATCGCTCGGGTTGTCGACTGGGTAGCCCCAATCCTGCAGCGGTACCTCACCGGGCCGATGCCCGAGGGTAGCGACTAGGACTGTGCCCGCGCCACAATCGTCTCGTGCTCGGCCTGTTCCACGTCGCGCGCCTCATCAACCAACAACACTGGAATCCCATTCTCGATCGGATAAGCGCGCTGCAGCCGGGGGTTGTACAACAGTTCGCCCTCTACGAGTAACAATGGCCCCTTGTCTACGGGGCAAGCAAGAATGCTGAGGAGCGTCTGATCGATAGCCACTGAAGTCCTTCTCTCGATGTTGTCCTACCTGGCCGGAGCGAAGTCCGTGCGATCAACTTATCCGATGACCGATCCATCGCACCCTCGACTACCTGCAGGGGGTCTATCAGCTCTTCGTGAACTGTTCGGCTACAACCGCTTTGGTCAACCGTCGGTAAGACCCCGAGTCGGTGTCGTAGTACCAGGACCTGACACCCGGAGCCGGAACCCCAGCCTTCTGCAGTTCGGTCATCTTTGGCCGGAACGCACGAGAAAGCGAAATCTCGTCGACGATGTGGACGATGTCAGGGCGCTGAGCCGGCAGTAACACTGCCAGCACATCGCCTACAGTTTTGACCGGAAGCGAGTTGTCCCCCCGCACCGACACCCCGCAGACTGCAATCTCGTCGATGCGTCGATCCGAACGATGAAGTTCGCTGCTCGAACCGATCGGATCGACGCCGTACACGACAACCGACACGACATCCTCGACGTCACCGAACGCGTCGATGATCGGCTGAGTGAAGACCGCTCCGCGTCGAGTCTTCACGACGGTGTCCTTGCGATCGACGAGCCAGAAGTCCCCGTCGGAGTCGCGTCGGAATAGATTCTCGGTCGGAATCCACGAGTCTCCCGGCTGGAAGACATCGCGCATCAGCGGACTGGTGACCTCGCCGTCGCTCCCCGGACGTCCCAGTAGAAGTCCGACCTCATCGTCTCGGCACATGCGAACGAAACCGTCCTCGTCCTCCTCGAGCCGGCCGTTGATCGGATCGTAGGCGGCAAGTGCCACCCTGGCGCTCCCCGGAAGCGGTCGTCCCTTGGAGCCGATCTTCGAACCGCCGACGTTGGCGAGGATGACGTCGTTCTCGGTGGAGGCATAGAACTCGAGTACGCGTGCAGGCGCGAATCGCTCCAGCGTCCGCTTCCAGAGACCGACGGGCATTCCGGACCCGATGAACAGCCGAACTGGGTGACTGAGGTCCAGAGCCGACAACTCGTCGTCGAGGATTTCCTGCATCATCGCCCAGGTGTAACTGATGACAGTGACGCCGTACCGAGATACTTCCTCGGCAAATCTGGTCGGCTCGAGACCCCGCGAGAGCGCTATGCGCGAACCGCCCGCAAGTGCGCCGCCCACGCTGACCAGCAGTCCGGCAGAATGATGAAGTGGGGCAAGGCAATACACCGTGTCGCCAGTACCCAAAGCCGCTGCTGTTGCAGTGCCGAACGCGGACAGGGCCCAACGATGGTTGGTAATGAAGCGCGGTTCCAACCCACGCTCGGTCGGGGTGAACAGCACCACTGCGAGTTCCCGGGCACGGCCAGGATCCGGCGAGTACCACGCGGGCAATCGCACCGAGTCCGGATCGATCAATTCGAGATCGACGACATCGGAACCCGAGTGCATATCGAGAGTTCGAGCGTCGCCGCCACCCAGAACGAGCACGTTGGCGGCCACCGAAGTCGCTGCTTTCATGTTCTCGGGATCGGCGATGACGGTGTCGACGTCGATCGCCCGCAGCGCGCTCTCGAGATCTCCACCCGGTGGGAAAAGTACTGCGACAGCGCCGATACGTGACAAAGCTGCGATGGCCGCCAGCGCGCTGGGGCGAGTGTCCATCAGTACGCCGATGCGAGCGGACGGCCTTACACCCGACGCGAGCAGACCTCTGACCACGTTGTCGATACGAGCATTGACGGCCCGGTAGGTGTGGACACGGTCGTCGAACAGGAAACACTCGCCGTTGGGCGACTTTCGTCCCTGTTCCGCGATGAGTCGCCCCAAAGACACGAGAGTGTGTGGTTGCATCTGACCGAGTCGCGCCAGCCTCGGCAGAGTTCGGACAGCCTCGGTGGAGATCTCGCGAGTGCCACGCACCGCGCCGGCGGCAGCCGAAGCAAGTCCACGGCCGACCCCTACTCCAACCTCGGCAATCGAGGCTGCAGTGTGGATTATCCGGTTGCTCACCGATACACCACTCTCGGTGTCCTGGTGCTCGTCGTACATCATCTCGTGCGCCGCTTCGGGCTTGTCTCCAAGACCTTCACGCCAACGAACCCACTCCCCCGTTGTCGGCCACGTCTGCGATGCGGCCAAACTCCCGACTACGAGCCCGAAATGCCCTGCGCGAAGCGTACTTTCGTACACTTCTGCGCGCGGCGCCGCCCGCCTGATGCCGCGCACGGCCAGTGGCTGCCCGATGTCGTCGACCTCGCCGATGAACGCGAGAACCGGAACCGTCAAATTCGACAACGTGAGCAGGCGATCCTTGATGACGAACCCGCCGGTCATCATTCTGTTGTGCACCACGAATTGCTTCAAAAGCTCCGCAACAGCGGGACCCGACCACGCGACCCAGCCGTCGAGAGCAAGGAAGCGACGCTGTGGTTCGCGCGGGAGCAACGCCTCGCGATCGTGGAGTTGTCGTAGAAAATCGAGCCGAGATCGCACGGTCTTGGCTGGATCGAGAAGTTGAAATCCAGTACGGGCCATCCACCCGGACACTGCCAGCCGCGTGAATACGTGGTCGGCAAGGAACTCGGCGCCGCGCGTCGCCACACCGGCTGGAATACCGAGCGGCAGCGCTGCCAGCGTGTCGACCGGAGCACCGAACGTGATGAGGCTGGCCAGGTTTCGTCCACCGCGATATGCAGCCGCTTGGTAACAGAACATCCCACCCTGAGAATAGCCAGCAAGGTGGACGTCACGTCCGGTGTGCTCGTGAACCTTGTCGATGACCTCGCTGATGGCTACGACATGATCGGCGAGGGTACGACTCCAACCGCCCTCCTCGGTGTCGGGCGAACCGAAATCGACGACCCACGGGTCGAGGCCCATCCTGTGCAGAATCCCGGCGGCGCCATTGTCGGTGGTCACGTCGTATACGTCCGCCGACACCATCATCGGCGGAACGAGAACGACCGGAGGCCTGGAATCGGTACCCAAGGCGTCGGGAAAATAACGACGCAACTTGTACATCGGTTCTCGATCGACGATCTTGAAGGGAGATGAATCGACCTCGGTTTCGAGCCCGCCCAAACGGATGACTTCCAGTCCGTTTTGTGCAGTTGCGATCGCACGTCGCAACGGTCCGCGGACCGCGTCTGCATTCAGTCCCACAACTACAACTCCCGGTTCGATCCCCTGCATTTCGGGATATGGACTCCGACCGCCCACTTGCCACGCTTCCGCAAGCTTGCCATACGCCCGTCCGAAATCAGGCGAACATGACTGTTTTGCGTCTCAGTGCGTTCGGATGCCCGAATCGACCCAATTCCGAAGACGCTCCGCCGTCGAACGAACTCCGCCCAACTGCTTCGCGACCTGAACCGCAGCAGTACCACCACGTGAATCACGAGAAGAGATGGATCCCTCGACGGTCAGAACGGTGCGCACCCCCGGCGTCAGAGCCGGGTCGATAGCGGACAACTCCTCGTCGGTGAGTTCGGCCAAGCCCACACCGCGTGCCTCGGCTGACTTGACACAAGCACCTGCAGCCTCATGCGCCACCCGGAACGGAATGCCCTGACGAACCAGCCACTCGGCGATATCGGTGGCCAACGTGAAGCCTGCCGGCGCCAATTCTGCCAGGCGATCGACATGAAACTCGAGGGTCTGCACCAAACCGGCGAGAGCTGGAAGCAACAGTTCCAACTGTGCGACGGAGTCGAAGACCGGCTCCTTGTCCTCTTGCAAGTCCCTGTTGTACGCCAGTGGCTGAGCCTTCAGCGTTGCCAACAATCCCGTGAGATTTCCGATCAGCCGACCGGATTTGCCACGCGTCAGCTCCGCGACGTCGGGATTCTTCTTCTGCGGCATGATCGAACTTCCGGTGGACCACGCATCGGCCAGCGTCACGTAGCCGTACTCCGGCGTGCTCCAGGAAATGATCTCCTCCGCCAGACGCGAGAGGTCGACGGCCGTCATCGCCAGGACGAAAGCCGCCTCAGCGGCGAAATCACGTGAGGAAGTTGCATCGATCGAATTCTCCGCCGAGGAGTCGAACCCCAACTCCGCGGCAATCTTCTCCGGGCTCAACCCGAGCGAGGAGCCAGCCAACGCCCCCGAACCGTACGGCGACACAGCGGCCCTGACGTCGAAGTCCACGAATCGCTGAACATCTCGCAACAATGGATGAGTGTGAGCGAGGAGATGATGTGCCAGAAGAACCGGCTGCGCCGCCTGCGAATGCGTCTTCCCTGGCATGACCGCGCTCGAATGCGACGCAGCCTGCGTTGCAAGGGAATCCACTACATCGAGTACACCCGTCGATACCCGACGAACAGCGTCACGTAGCCACATACGGAACAGTGTCGCGACTTGGTCGTTGCGTGAGCGGCCTGCCCGAAGACGTCCGCCCACCTCGGCTCCCACCCGGTCGATCAGACCCCGTTCCAGTGCACCGTGGACGTCCTCGTCGGACTCCGCTGCCACGAACGCGCCCGAGGCGACGTCGTCGGCCAACCCCTGCAAACCGGCGAGCATCGTCTCGAGATCCTGAGCTGTCAGCAAACCTGCGCCGTTGAGGACGCGGGCATGTGCCATCGAGGCCCGAATGTCGTAGGGCGCGAGCACCCAATCGAAATGGGTTGATTTACTCAGTGCGGCCATGGCCGCTGCGGGGCCGGACGCAAAGCGTCCGCCCCACAGCGACCCCTCGTTGGTGCCGTGAGCGCCGGCCGAACTCACAATCCCAGATCCCGCTTGTGGGCGATCTTCGACGACAACCCATGAAGCTGGACGAAGCCCTTGGCGGAAGACTGATCGAAAGTGTCGCCCTCGTCGTACGTCGCGAGGTTGAAGTCGTACAGCGACTTGTCGCTACGGCGTCCGTTGACGCTGATGGAACCCGCATGCAGCGCAAGGCGGATCTCGCCGGACACGTGCTCTTGGGTGTGCTCGTTGAACGTATCGAGCGCACCCTTGAGCGGGGAATACCACAGACCGTCGTACACCAACTCGGCCCACTTCTGATCGGTATGCCGCTTGTAGCGTCCGAGCTCACGCTCGAGGGTGACGTGCTCGAGTTCCTCGTGCGCGCGGATCAGGACCATCGCGCCGGGGGCCTCGTAGATCTCGCGACTCTTGATGCCCACGAGACGGTCCTCGACAACATCGAGACGGCCGACACCCTGAGCGCCCGCCCGCGTGTTCAGTTCCTGGATCGCTTCGAGAACCGACACCGGACGGCCGTCGATGCTGACCGGGCGACCCTTGTCGAAGCCGATGATGAGCTCGTCCGGGGCGGTCCAGTTGGCCGATGGATCTTGGGTGTAGTCGTAGACGTCCTTCGTCGGGGCGTTCCACAGATCTTCGAGGAAGCCGGTCTCGACTGCACGGCCCCACACGTTCTGATCGATCGAGAAAGGCGACTTCTTGCTGACGTTGATCGGAATCTTGTTCTCTTCGGCGAACGCAATCGCCTTCTCCCTCGTCCAGGCGTAATCGCGAACGGGAGCGAGGACGTCGAGCTCGGGTGCGAGTGTGTTGAACCCGACCTCGAAGCGGACCTGGTCGTTGCCCTTACCTGTGCAACCGTGTGCAACGACTGTGCCACCGTGCGAACGAGCAGCCTCGACTAGATGCTTGACGATCAGCGGACGGCTGATAGCAGACACCAGCGGGTAGCGATCCATGTACAGCGCATTGTTCTGAATCGTCGGCAAGCAGTACTCGTCGGCGAACTCGTCCCGAGCGTCGACGACGACGGCCTCGACAGCACCACAATCGAGGGCGCGCTGGCGCACGACCTCCATGTCCTCACCGCCCTGACCCAGATCGATGGCGACGGCGACGACCTCTTTACCGGTCTCCTTGCCGATCCAGCTGATGGCGACGGAGGTGTCCAATCCGCCCGAGTAGGCGAGAATGACGCGTTCGGCCATGATGTATGCGCTCCTTTGTAGCTGTGGATAATTCTCGGTTTTGCCGTCGGCGGGACTGCTAATCCGCGCGTCTGGCCAATCTTTCCAGCTTGTCCGCGAGCTCTTTTCCGGTGAGTGGTTCGCGGGCGATCACCAAAATGGTGTCATCCCCGGCAATCGTTCCCACAATCTCCCTCAACGATGCCCGGTCGAGCGCGCTGGCGAGGTAGTGCGCAGCGCCCGGCGGAGTTCGGAGAACAGCTTGATTCCCGCTCCAGTCCGTCGATACGAGCAGCTCGCCGAGCATGCGAGTGAGTCGGTCCGTACCGCCCGATACTCCCCGAACAGGGCTGCCGTCCTCGGGTACCACGTAGACCCCGGCACCTCCGTCGGCCGCACGAAGTTTGACGGCTCCGAGCTCGTCTAGATCGCGCGAGAGGGTCGCCTGGGTCACATCGATACCTTCGGCGACCAGTAACGATGCAAGCTCAGGCTGACTGCGCACCTGGTGTGTCGACAGCAGGGACACGATGCGCGCCTGCCTGCCCGCCCGCGTGGACGCCGTCAACGGCATCGACTGCGTCGGTGGCATCGACTGCGTCGGTGGCATCGACTGCGTCGGTGGCATCGACGACACCTGCTCGCTCACGGCCGTCGCGCCTGCTCTAGCAGCCAGACCAGCAATGCCTTCTGTGCGTGCAACCGGTTTTCGGCCTCGTCCCATACGACACTGCGAGGCCCGTCGAGAACTTCGTCGGTGATCTCCTCCCCGCGATGAGCGGGCAAGCAATGCAGCACGACGGCGTCGGGTTCGGCGAGCGCCAACAGCTCGGCATCGATCCGGTACGGCCGAAACGGTGCGACGCGATCGAGACCGTCGTTCTCCTGGCCCATCGAAGTCCACGTATCGGTAACCAGCGCGTCTGCACCCGTGGCTGCGGCCTGGGGGTCGTCGGTGATCGTGATCGTGGCCCCCGTCTGCGCAGCGCGCGCCCTAGCGGCCTCGAGCACGTAGTCCCGCGGTGCGAACTCCTTCGGCGCGGCAATCGTCACATTGATTCCCGCGGTGACGCCGCCGAGGAGAAGCGAATGCGCCATGTTGTTCGCGCCGTCACCGAAGTACGCGAGTTCCAGGCCCGTCAACGAGCCCTTCTGCTCGGCGAGAGTCTGCAGATCGGCGAGTACCTGGCACGGATGGAACTCGTCGGAAAGCGCATTGACGATCGGGACGGTGGCACCAGAGGCCATCTGTTCGAGTCGCTTCTGCCCGAACGTGCGCCACACGACCGCTTCGACGTATCGCGAGAGCACCCTGCCGGTGTCCTGCAGAGTTTCTTCACGCCCCAGCTGAGTGTCGCGGCCATCGACGACGACAGCATGACCGCCGAGCTGTGCAATCCCGAGCTCGAAGGAAAACCGAGTCCGGGTGGAATTCTTCTCGAAGATGACTCCGATGCCCTGGGGTCCCTCGAGTGGTCGTTTCGAGAACGGAGCGCGCTTGAGTTCGGCGGCGATGGCGAGAACCTCGCCCTGCTGCTGCGGAGTCAGGTCGTCGTCCCGCAGGAAGTTGATCATTGCCATAGCTATTCCGTTTCCTGTGCCGAATCGAGAAGTGCGGGAAGCGCTGCGACGAACGATGCAGCTTGGTCCTCGGTCAGTACGAGTGGTGGAGCGAGACGCAACACATCGGGCTGCGCCGCGTTGATCAGGAATCCGGCTTCACGTGCGGCCGACTCGACGGCAGGTGCGACGGGTTGGGTCAGCACCACACCGAGCAGCAGGCCTGCACCGCGGACTCGGTCGACGAGAGGGTGATTCAATTCCTCGATCGAATGAATGAGCAGCTTCCCCATCCGATCTGCATGCGAGATCAGATCGTCCTGTGCGATCGTGCGCAGGACAGCGAGGGCAGCGGCCGCACACACGGGATTGCCGCCGAACGTCGTGCCGTGCTTTCCCGGGTGCAGCAAGGTGGCTGCCTCGCCGATCCCGATGCATGCACCGATCGGCATGCCGCCACCCAGGCCTTTGGCTAGCGTGATGACGTCAGGAACAATTCCCACGGCTTGGTGCGCATAGAACCACCCGGTGCGGCCGATGCCGGTCTGGACCTCGTCCAGAACCAACAGTGCGCCGTGACGGGCCGTGATCTCGCGAGCTGCGACGAGATACCCCTCGGGGGGAACGACGACGCCGCTCTCACCCATGATGGGTTCGAGGAACACCGCTGCAGTATCGGAATCGACGGCGGCCTCGAGCGCTGCGACATCGCCGTACGGCACATGCTGAACGCCTGCAGGCATCGGTTCGAACGGTGCACGCTTGTCCGGCTGGCCTGTCAGCGCCAAGGCGCCCATCGTGCGCCCATGGAATGACTTCTCTGCCGCGACGATGTTCGGACGACCGGTCAACCTCGCGATCTTGAAGGCAGCCTCGTTGGCCTCCGTGCCCGAGTTGCACAGGAACACTCGACCCGACGTTTCCGCGCCGAGATTGGCGAGCAGCTGTTCGGCCAGGGCGATTCCCGGTTCACTCGCATACAGATTCGACGTGTGACCCAGGGTCGACAACTGCGTCGTCACGGCTTCGATGACGGCGGGATGCGCGTGACCGAGGATGTTGACAGCTATCCCAGCGAGCAGGTCGAGGTATTCCTTGCCATCGGCGTCGGTGACGACAGCGCCCTGACCGCGGACCAGAGCGACACGCGGCACGCCGTAATTGTTCATCAGCGAGTTCGACCACCGTGCCTGGAGATCGACGGTTGCGACATGGTCGGTCATAGCTGGTTTACCTTTTCTGCTTGTTGGGCGGGATGGACCATCGTGCCGATTCCTTCGCCCGTGAAGAGTTCGACGAGAACCGAGTGCGGCACTCGGCCGTCGATGACGTGTGCCGACGGAACACCACCCAGAACTGCGCGTAGGCAGGCTTCCATCTTGGGCACCATGCCCGCGTCGAGGGACGGCAGAAGCGCCGACAATGCGTCGACATCGATCTTCGAAGTCAAGGACGAACGATCCGGCCAATCGGTGTACAGCCCTTCGACATCGGTGAGGACGACCAATTTCTCGGCCCCGATTGCTTCCGCAAGCGCCGCCGCAGCAGTGTCGGCATTGATGTTGTGCACGACGCCGTCGGCATCGGGTGCGATGGTGGAGACCACCGGAATCCGACCCGCGGCGATGAGATCGAGCACCGCATCCGGGTTGACCGAGGTGACGTCACCGACGAGGCCGATGTCGGTCTCGACGCCGTCGACCATGACCGAGCGCTTCGACGCGGTGAAAAGATGCGCATCCTCCCCGGAGATTCCCACGGCGTAGGGGCCGTGACTGTTGATCAGACCGACGAGCTCACGACCTACCTGGCCGAACAGCACCATCCGCACGACATCCATGACCTCCGGGGTGGTGACGCGGAATCCTCCACGGAATTCGCCGGTCATGCCCAAGCGCGACAGCATCGCAGTTATCTGTGGTCCGCCGCCGTGCACGACGACAGGATGGATGCCGATGGTCCGCAGAAAAACCATGTCCGCGGCGAACGCACGCTTGAGATCGTCGTCGATCATGGCATTGCCGCCGTACTTGACCACGATGATCTTGTCGTGAAACTTCTGCAGCCACGGCAGCGCACCCGCAAGCGTGTGCGCTTTCTGCGTAGCCGACAAACCCGACGCGGTCACGAGGAGTACGCCGAGTTCTCTTCGACGTAGGCGTGGGAGAGATCGGTCGTGCGGATGACCACCGACTTCTCGCCGACACCGAGATCGATGGTCAACTCGATGTCTTCTCCCGACAGATCCACCTCGCGTGCGTCGGGAGCTCCGACACCATCGATGCACACCGGATGTCCGTTGAACGAGACGCAGAGTCGGTCGGGATCGAGCTCGATCGGCGCAATACCGATTGCGGCCAGCACCCGGCCCCAGTTCGGGTCCGAACCGAACAGCGCTGTCTTCACGAGGCTGTCACGCGCGACGGTTCGGGCACCGATCAGTGCGTCGTCCTCCGACACCGCACCGGACACCTTCACGAGAATCCGCTTGGTGACGCCTTCTGCGTCGGCCATCAGCTGATCTGCCAGATCATCACAAACAGCAAGTACTGCGGCGTCGAGATCTTCCTGGGACGGTGCGACCCCGCTCGCGCCCGAGGACAGAAGCAACACGGTGTCGTTCGTGGAGGTCGCGCCGTCGACATCGAGCCGGTCGAAGGACAACCGGGTGGCGTTGCGCAGCGCGGTGTCGAGCTGGTCTGCGGTGGCAACGGCATCGGTCGTGACGACGCACAGCATCGTCGCAAGCGAGGGCGCGAGCATCCCTGCGCCCTTTGCCATTCCACCGACATTCCACTTGTCGACATGGTGAATCGCAGCTTGCTTGGGCACGGTGTCCGTCGTCATGATGGCATGTGCAGCGTCGGTACCGCCGGAAATACCACCGGCGAGCTCATGGACCACCTCGGTGACACCGGGTATCAGCTTGTCCATCGGCAACCTGTCACCGATCAACCCGGTCGAACAGACTGCGACCTCGACAGCCCCAGTCTCTGTCCCCCAATTGCTCAGCGCATCGGCAACTTCCTCCGCGGTGCGATGCGCATCCTGAAATCCGGGTGCACCCGTGCAGGCGTTGGCACCACCCGAGTTCAGAATGACCGCACGGAGCTTTCCGGTACTCAGCACCTGTTGCGACCACAGCACAGGTGCAGCTTTGACCTTGTTGCGGGTGAAGACGCCTGCCGCGGTCAGATCCGGACCCTCGTTGAAAACCAATGCAAGGTCGGTCCTACCACTGACCTTGATGCCTGCAGCGATTCCAGCGCCGCGAAAACCGGCCGAAGCCGTCACTCCCTGTGTCCGAACGAGCTTGCCCGGCAAGGCATGTGCATCAGCAAGACTGGTCACGGTGCAACTCCCACTGTCGAGAGACCGTCGGTCTCAGGTATTCCAAGGGCAAGATTCATCGATTGCACTGCGCCGCCTGCGGTGCCTTTGGCGAGGTTGTCGATCACACCGATGACGACGAGCAAACCGGCATCGACATCGACAGACACACTGAGCTGCACTGCATTGGACCCGATCACAGCACCTGTCTGCGGCAACCTGCCACCACCGAGTACGTGGACGAACGGCTCAGCTGCATAAGCCTTTTCGTACACCTCGATCGCCTGGTCCTGCGTCGCCGTCGTGACGGCTGTGCAGGTGGCGAGAATTCCGCGGGGCATGGGAGCGAGGATGGGAGTGAACGACACCGAAACCGGGACCGGGGACAACGCAGAGAGGTTTTGAATAATCTCCGGAGTGTGCCGATGGGCACCGGCGACTGCGTAAGCCCGTACAGAGCCCATGACTTCGGACCCGAGCAGGTCCGCCTTCGGAGCGCGTCCGGCCCCCGAAGTTCCGGTCACGGCAACAACATTGACGCGCGGTTCGATAATGCCGGCAGCGACGGCCGGAGCGAGCGCAAGACTCGACACCGTCGGGTAGCACCCCGGCACAGCGATGCGCGTGGCACCGATGAGCTTCTCCCGTGCGCCGGGCAATTCGGGCAAACCGTAAGGCCACGTTCCCGCGTGCGGAGTCTTGTAGTACTTCTCCCATGCGGATGGGTCGGTGAGACGAAAGTCGGCACCGCAATCGATGATGACTACGGTGTCGGGGAGCTGATTGGCGATTTCTGCGGACTTGCCGTGCGGAAGTCCCAGAAATACGACGTCATGTCCGGCAAGTTCGTCGATGGTCGTTTCCGACAGCACGCGATCCGCCAGTGGCAGTAGATGGGGATGGAAGTCACCCAGTGCCGCGCCCGCGTTACCTCCGGCGGTCAACGATCCGATGACGAGCGCTCCTGATCGCACGCCCGGGTGGCCGAGCAACAATCGCAGTATCTCGCCACCTGCGTATCCGCTTGCTCCCGCGACTGCGATTTTCAGCGGAGCCGACCGCTCACCGTCTTTCGTAGCATCAACCATACGATTGATTATGCACCATCATGCAAGCTCATTCATAGTTGGGGCGACTATCGGCTCAACTGTCTTTCATCGACCGTCGGATCTCTTCGAGCTTCTTTCGCCCCGAGGCCTGGCGTTCGTTCCACTGCTCATCCAGCGTACGACCAGCCGGGCTGAGGTGATCGAGTTCCTCGGCGCCCAGCGCCGTACCCGTCCGAAGCTCGACCTTGTCCCGAACACTGTCCCATGTGGGAACACCCCCTTCGCTGTATTCAGTCGGCGACTCATGGGCCGAATAACCGGTGTTCACGCCTCCGATCGACTGAGCGACGCCGCTGTCACCGACAACTTCTGCATCCAGAATGCCCAACGGAGGGTCACCGAGCGGCTGGTCGATTCGGGGCCGCGTAAACCCCGGAACATCGCCAGACGGAACATCGCCAGGCAGAACTCTGCCAGGCTCCACTCCACTACCGGCCGTATCTATTTCCGCCAGCAACGCCGATGCAGCGGCATGGACCGGCGCGAGAGCCGGACGGCCGCCAACCGAAGCGAGCACCTCCAGCAACACCTCAACATCGGATCGATCTTCTGCGCTACCAGTGCCCATGATTCCTCCTCTGCCCCTCGAGTCCGTGCCCCCACGCTACGGAAGAACGACAACGGATGTATCAGCTCCGCCAGCGCGCTCCTACTGCTTCTCCCGCTGCAGCTACTGCCGCATCGCGAGCCGCCGATGCCTGCGCCTCGGTCAACGTTCCGTTCGCACCACGGAAGACGAGCGCAAAAGCCAGAGACTTCAGCCCCTCGCCTACCTGCTCGCCTTCGTAGACGTCGAAAAGCCGAATGCTCTCGAGTAATTCACCCGCGCCGGACTTCAACGCCGACTCCACCTCGGAAGCTGGAACCGTGTCGGCGACAACTACGGCGACATCCTGCATCACGGCCGGGTACGGAGAGACGACCGGCGCCGGGAAAGACTCGACGATCGGGAGTGCATCCAGATTCAACTCGACAGCACACGTACGCGCCGGCAATTGAGCCTGCTCGAGCACCGCCGGGTGCAACTCCCCCGCATAACCCACCACGACGCCCTCGACAACCAACTCCGCGCACCGCCCCGGATGCCACGGCAACTTCTGCGCCGCCCTCAGCTCGATCTCGACACCCGCCGCAGTCGCTACGGTTCTCGCCGCGGCGAAAGCATCCGACGCCTCCACCGGTCGGCCCGGCCCCCAAGGTCCAGCCGGCACACTGTGGCCGGTGAGGACCGCACCCACATGAACGGGCTGATCCGGCAGCGACCCACGAAGGTGAGCGATCTCCGAGTCCGAGGGACGAGTATCGACGGCAATGGGCTCCACCGTGACGGTGTCGTCACCGGGCAGGACGACCTGCGCTATTCCGAACAGCAACACATCACGCTGACCACGAGCGACGTTGCGCGCGAGAATCTCGAGCAAGCCGGGAAGAATGGTCGACGCCAGCTCCGGCCGATCGGCTTCCAACGGGTTGAGCACCGTCGTCGTTCGTCGACGTGCATCATCCGCTGGAAGGCCCCACGTATCGAAGACCCCGGTCGGAAGGAACACTGTCGGCAATACCTCGATGTAACCGGCGAAGGCAAGCGACTTGCCGACTGCGCGCTTCCGCTTCTGTTTGGGGGTCAGTCCTCGGCCCGCGGGTGCTGAGGGCAGTACGGAGGGAATCTTCTCCAGACCCTCCAGTCGCAGAACTTCCTCGACGAGGTCTGCGGGTTGCTGCAGATCCGGTCGCCAGGTCGGCGGCGTCACGACGAGTTCACCGTGACCCGACTCGCTGACACCGACCTCGACCTCACACCCGACCTGGGTGAGTCTCCGCGCTGCGACGCCGTTCGGATACGCCACCCCGGCGATGCGGTCGGGTAGGTCGATATCCATCCGAACGGCGGGGAATACCACTGCCGATCCGACATCGGTCAGCAGTGGTTCGATTCGGCCACCGGCGATGTCCACGAGCAGCTGAGCGGCACGATCGAGCGCCGCGACGGGCAGCGCGGAGTCCACCGTGCGCTCGAAACGCTTACTGGCCTCGCTCACCAATTTGTGACGTCTACCGGTCCGAAAGACCGCCAAGGGATCGAACGAGGCAGCTTCGAGAATCACATCTACGGTGTCGGCCCCGACCTCGGTCGATGCCCCACCCATGACGCCGGCCAGCGAAATCGCGCCGGAATCGTCTGCGATGACGACATCCTCTGCGTCCAGAGTCCGCTCGACGTCGTCGAGCGTAGTGAGCTTCTCCCCGGCCGTTGCACGACGGACGACGATGTCACCCGACAACTTTGCAGCGTCGAATGCGTGCAGAGGCTGCCCCAGCTCGTGCAGAACGTAATTCGTCACATCGACCGCCGCCGAAATCGGTCGGACGCCCGCGAGAAGCAGACGACGCTGTATCCACCACGGTGTGACCGCAGCCGGATCGATTCCACTGACCTTCCGCAACGCGAACCGGGCGACGTTCGACTCGTTCTCGACCGTCGCAGGCCACGCTTCGCCTTCGTTGTTCTGCACCGGGCCACTGGCCGGATCGGCGAATTCGAGATCGAAGCTACTCGCAAGCTCGCGCGCGAGACCACGCACCGAGAACGCGTATCCGCGGTCCGGCGTCACGTTGAGCTCGATGACCGAATCATCCAGACCGAGAACCACTTTGGCATCGTCGCCGGGCGTCGCAGTCCCATCGGGCAGGACCAGAATGCCAGCATGATCGCGGCCGAGACCGAGCTCCAGCGTCGAGCAGATCATGCCGTTCGACGTCTTGCCGTACGTCTCACGAGCAGCAATGGCGAATCCACCCGGAAGCACACTGCCGGGCAGCGCGGCGACAATCAGATCACCCTCGGCGAAGTTACGAGCCCCGCACACGATCTCCTGCGGTTCGTCTGCGCCGACGTCCACCGAACAGAACCGAATCGGCTTCTTGAACTCCGTCAACTCGGTGATCGACGTGATACTACCGACGACCAGGGGCCCGGTGACCTTATCGAGCGAATCGAGCTCCTCGACCTCGAAGCCGACCCGAACGAATCCCTCGTCGAGTTCTTCCGGCGTCACTTTCCACTCCGGCGCCGTGCGCTGTAGAACCTCGGTCAACCAGGATTGTGGAACTCGCACGTCTGCTCAGCTCTTTCTGCGTGTCGAAAACGGTGGTGCCTCGCGGGCAGTCGGTAAAGAAACGTTGCGTCCGTCAGGCCTCGACGCCGAAGGGCAACGTGAAACGAATATCGCCCTCGACGATGTCGCGCATGTCGGGAATGTCGTTGCGGAACTGCAAAGTTCGCTCCAAGCCCATGCCGAACGCAAATCCCGAGTACACCTCCGGATCGATTCCGCTGGCACGGAGAACTTTGGGATTGACCATTCCGCAGCCGCCCCATTCCACCCAGCCGGCTCCACCCTTCTTCTTCGGGAACCACACATCTACCTCAGCCGAAGGCTCGGTGAACGGGAAGTAATTGGGACGCATACGCGTGCGCGTCTCGTCACCGAACAGTGCCCGCGCGAACGCGTCGAGAGTTCCACGCAGATGAGCCATCGTCAGCCCCTTGTCGATCGCAAGACCCTCCACCTGGTGGAACACCGGGGTGTGCGTCGAGTCGAGCTCGTCGGTGCGAAAGGTCCGACCAGGGCAGACAATGTAGATCGGCAACTCGCGCGCCAGCATCGAGCGCACCTGGACAGGCGAGGTATGAGTCCGGAGCACCTGACGTGAACCTTCGGGTGCGATATGGAACGTGTCCTGCATGGTGCGCGCAGGATGATCAGGGAGGAAGTTGAGAGCGTCGAAGTTGAAATGCTCGGTCTCGACTTCCGGACCCTCCTCGACTTCCCATCCCATCGCAACGAAAACGTCCGCTACCTGGTCGGAAATGATCGTGATGGGGTGGCGAGCGCCCACTGGGCGAACATTCGACGGCAACGTCACATCGATCGTCTCGGCGACGAGAATCGCCGCATCGCGCTCGGCGAGAAGAACCTCGCGGCGCGCGTCGAACGCCTTCTGCACACGATCGCGCGCGACCTTGACGCGTTTGCCGGCGTCAGCCTTCTGATCCCCCGGAATCGAGCCGAGAGCACGCTGAGCAAGGGCAAGCGTCGCGCGGTTGCCGATGTGCTCGATCTTCACCTTCGACAACTCGTCCAGATCAGGTACGTCGGCGAATGCCTTCTCCGCACCAGCGACTGCAGCAGCGAGTGCGGACTCCTCGAGCACGCTCGGATCGACAGGCTGGGCGTTGTCGCCATCTTTCTTCGCCACGAGAGGTGCAACTCCTTGATGGTGGTTGATGTCGTTCGAACGACTCTGCCGATCCTAAGCGAGAAGGTCGAGTCAATTATTGCGGGACCTGCGCTGAGCGCGGGCACTCGAGTACAAGCAGATAGCTGCCGCTGTTGCGAGGTTCAAGCTCTCGGCACGACCATGAATGGGAATCCTGACGCGATGATCGGCCGAAGCCGCCACAGCCGCGTCCAATCCGTGTGCTTCGTTGCCGAACAACCACGCCGTCGGACCACTCAGCAGCTCGTCGGCATCATCTAGATCGATCTCACCATCGGCAGCGGTGGCAAGAATTTTCACTCCGCTCGCCCGCAGCGCATCGAGCGCCTGTTCGACCGAACGTTCGCGAGCGATCGGCAAGTGAAAAAGACTCCCCGCCGACGCTCGTACACACTTGCCGTTGTGCGGATCCACCGAATCCCCCAGCAGCACGACCGCATCGGCACCGACAGCGTCGGCGACCCGGATGACCGTGCCCGCGTTACCCGGCTCAGATACCTCCACCGGAACAGCGATCAACGCCGGATCGACTCCGAGGGCATCCCCGAGCGCCACATCCACGAGTCGACAGACCGCGACGATCCCAGGCGGTGTCACCGTGTCGGAAAGACCCTTTGCCGCTCGCGCGCTGATGGCATGTGTTCGAATTCCCGCGCTGCGGGCCGCATCGAGAACGCTGCCGTTGCGATCGGCGGAATCCTCCGCATAGAACAACTCTCGGACGACACCCGCACCGAGTGCCTCGGTCACCGAGTTGGTTCCTTCGGCCAGAAACAGCCCCGACTTGCGACGCTCCGACGCACGCAACAGCTTCACAGCCGAAACGACCCGTGGAGTCCGCTCGGTGAGCATGTCCACGGGCCGTTCAGGATCTAGATCGTCGTGCGTCAGCTTGCTCAGGCTGCTTCTCCAGCAGGAGCGTTGACGTCGGCAGGCAATGCAGCCTTGGCGATGGCCACCAGGCCGGCGAAAGCCGGTGCATCCGACACAGCGAGCTCGGCGAGGATCTTGCGGTCGACCTCGACGCCCCCGAGCCTCAGGCCCTGGATCAAGCGGTTGTACGTGATGTCGTTGGCGCGAGCTGCTGCGTTGATACGCGTGATCCACAGCCGACGGAAGTCACCCTTGCGTGCCTTGCGGTCACGGTATGCATAGGTGAGCGAGTGGAGCTGCTGCTCCTTGGCCTTGGTGTACAGACGTGAGCGCTGTCCGCGGTATCCCTTGGATGCCTCGAGAATCGAACGGCGCTTCTTCTGGGCGTTGACCGCCCGTTTTACGCGTGCCACTGGTAAATCCTGTCGATCTGGGGGCTTCTAGAAACCCCGAATGGTAATGGGATGGCGCCGACCACGACGGTCGACTATGAAGTCCAGATCAGATGCCGAGCAGGCGCTTCATCCGCGGCACGTCGGCCTTGGTCACAACTGCGACGCCGTCGAGACGACGGGTTCTCCTGCTGGACTTGTGCTCCAGCAAGTGGCGACGACCAGCCTTCTGGCGCATGATCTTGCCGCTGCCGGACACCTTGAATCGCTTCTTGGCGCCACTGTGAGTCTTCTGCTTGGGCATGGAGTCCTCAGTTCTGTGTTGCTCTTCGGTCTTGCTCGGCACGTCCATGCCGATAGCGTCGGCATGGACGTCTTACGGGTCGTACTCGGTTCGGTAGCGCAGTCTCTAGTTGCTCGGCGGCGTTGCTGCTGCCGGAGCATCTGTCGGAGCCGGCTCTGCAGCGGCGGGTGCCGGAGCAGCCGAAGCCGAGGTAGTCGGTTCCGGAGCAGGAGCACGCTGAGCGGGCGGAGCCGCCGCACTTTCCTGTGCCTTGACGCGAGTCTTGGCACCCTTGTGTGGGGCCAATACCATCGTCATGTTGCGACCGTCCTGCTTGGCAGAGGTCTCGACGAAGCCAAGATCTGCAACGTCTGCACCCAGCCGCTGCAGCAGACGGAATCCGAGCTCCGGACGAGACTGCTCACGTCCGCGGAACATGATGGTGACCTTGACCTTCGACCCGGCTTCGAGGAAGCGAACAACGTTGCGCTTCTTGGTCTCGTAGTCGTGGGCGTCGATCTTCGGGCGAAGCTTCTGCTCCTTGATCACGGTGAGGGTCTGGTTCTTGCGCGATTCGCGCGCCTTCTGCGCTGCCTCGTACTTGAACTTCCCGTAGTCCATGATCTTGCAGACCGGCGGACGAGCGTCGGGAGCCACTTCTACGAGATCGAGATCGGCTTCGAGAGCCAAGCGGAGTGCATCTTCAACACGCACGATGCCAACCTGTTCACCGCCAGGTCCGACTAAACGAACCTCGGGAACACGAATGCGATCGTTGATGCGAGTCTCAGTGCTGATGGGGCCTCCTAGGTAGTGCGGTGAGGGGTCTAGCCGACCGCCCGCCATTGGCACAGCCCGCCTGCCCGGGTCCTTCGACACTCATTGCCGGAGAACTCTGTCTCCTACAACGAAAAAACCCTGCTCCAGCAATACGCTGGTGCAGGGCCCGATGTCGACCGATCGACAAATACCGCATACATCGCAATATCGTCTCCTCCGAAGAGGAAGCCCGAGTGGCATCTCTGCTACTGCGGGCGACCGGACCGGAACCAGCTTGAAACACTGGGTACCGGTGGGAGTCGGGCTCCACTTGCTGCCTCCGTACAGTGCGCTTTCGCAAGAAAGGACACGCCGAAGACGGTCGATGAGGAACAGTACCAGCCGGACAGGGTTTCGAGAAATCGACGCCAGTGGGAACAAGCCGACAGCATCAATGGCGCGCTCGAGCGATCTGATCGTATGACTGGACATTCAAGCGGTGTGGGCATTGCCGCGGGTACACCTGATGTCAGTGGCTCGTGCCGCCGTGCCATCCTCGTGAACATGACGAGCATTCCCGAACCTGCCAATGAAAGCCGCGAACCCGAAGTCCGCGAACTCGCAGACGTTCCCGCTGTCGAAGTAATCAGCCGCGCCGCCGTGATGCTCATGAGCTCCGCAGCCGAGAAGCTCGGCCTGTCCGAGCCGGACCCGTCGGAAAGCCCCTATCTCGATCTCGACGAGGCGCGACGAGTCATCACCGCGCTCGCTGGGCTCGTCACGGCGTCGGTCGAGTACCTCGGGCCACATGCCGGACCGATCCGCGAAGGGCTTCAGGCGCTGCAGAAAGCATTCCGCGAAGCGTCCGCGCATCCCGACGAGCCAGGCAAAGGCCCCGGAGAGAAGTACACCGGCCCGGTGTACTGATCCGCTTCCTGCGCCTTTTTCACTCGCCGGCCACCTTCGGCTCGCTTCGGCTGGACATCCATGAGGATGGTCAGACCGAAGCGGCCTTTCGTGGTCGGCGCTTTTTGACCGGCGCCTTCTTCGGCTCCGGCGCGGGTTCACGGGACAACGCCTCCTGCAGGAATTTTCCGGTATAGCTCTCTGGAACTGCAGCTACTTCCTCTGGATTTCCTTCTGCCACAACCATTCCACCGCCATTCCCGCCTTCTGGTCCCATATCGATCACCCAGTCGGACACCTTGATGACGTCGAGATTGTGCTCGATGACGATGACGGTGTTGCCCTTGTCGACGAGACCGTTGACCACACCGAGCAGCTTCCGAATATCCTCGAAATGCAGGCCGGTGGTCGGTTCGTCGAGAATGTAGACGGTCCGTCCGGTCGACCGCTTCTGAAGTTCGGCAGCGAGCTTCACGCGCTGCGCCTCGCCGCCGGACAGCGTCGTGGCGGGCTGGCCGAGTCGGACGTATCCGAGGCCGACCTCGACGAGCGTCTTGAGATACCGGTGGATGGAAGTGATGGCCTCGAAGAAGTCCGCTGCCTCCTCGATGGGCATATCGAGGACCTGCGCGATCGTCTTCCCCTTGTAGTGGACCTCGAGCGTCTCACGGTTGTAGCGAGCGCCTTCGCACACTTCACAAGGTACGTACACATCGGGAAGAAAGTTCATCTCGATCTTCAAGGTTCCATCGCCGGAGCACGCCTCGCACCGACCGCCCTTCACGTTGAACGAGAACCTACCGGGCTGATAGCCGCGAACCTTCGCCTCGGTGGTGGACGCAAACAGAGTGCGAACCTTGTCGAACACGCCGGTGTACGTGGCTGCGTTCGACCTCGGCGTACGCCCGATCGGTGACTGATCGACGCGAACCAGCTTGTCGAGTTGGTCCAAGCCGTTGATGCGGGTGTGACGGCCGGGCACCTGCCGCGCCCCGTTGAGCTTGTTGGCCATGACGGTCGCCAAAATGTCATTGACCAGCGTCGACTTACCCGAACCTGACACTCCGGTCACCGCAGTCAGCACTCCGAGGGGGAAGCTGACGTCGATGCCGCGCAGATTGTGCTCCCGAGCACCCACGACGGTTACCTGACGCTTCTTGTCGACAACCCGTCGCGCATCCGGCAGTGGAATCTGTAAACGCCCCGACAGATATGCGCCTGTCAGCGACTCTTCCGAGGTAAGTAGATCCTCGTAGGAACCGCTGTGTACGACGCGGCCGCCGTGTTCACCGGCGAGCGGTCCGATGTCGACCACCCAGTCTGCGGTTCGAATTGTGTCCTCGTCGTGTTCGACGACGATCAGAGTGTTGCCCAGATCGCGGAGTCTGGTCAGCGTGTCGATGAGCCGACGGTTGTCGCGCTGGTGCAACCCGATCGACGGCTCGTCGAGCACGTACAGCACTCCGACGAGTCCGGATCCTATTTGTGTGGCGAGCCTGATGCGCTGAGCTTCCCCGCCGGAAAGCGAGCCAGCAGGGCGCGAAAGTGACAAATATTCGAGGCCGACGTCGAGAAGGAAGCCTAGTCGCGCTTGAACCTCTCGAAGCACCTGACCGGCGATGGCTTCCTCTTTGGAACCCAGCGTGAGGCTGTTCAAGAAGTCTGCGGTTTCGGAGATGGATAGTTTGCAGACATCAGCGATCGACTTCGCACCGAAATCGCCCGCTTCGATCGTGACCGACAGAATCTCCGGACGCAGCCGGTCTCCTCCGCAGGCAGGGCAGGGAACGTCGCGCATGTAGCCGTCGTAGCGTTCCTTCATCTGTTCGGACTCAGTTTGCTCGAGCCTGCGATGCAAGAAAGGCATGACGCCTTCGAACTCCGCATAGTACGAGCGGGTGCGACCGTAGCGGTTCTTGTACTTGACGTGAACCTGATGCTCGCTGCCCTCGAGAACTGCACGCTTGACCTTGGCGGGCAGTTTGCTCCACGGCGCGTCGAGGTCAAATTCCATGGCGTCGGCCAGCCCGGACAGCAGACGGCCGAAGTACTCCGATGTCTGGCCCATCGACCACGGGGCGATCGCACCGCCTGCAAGCGAGAGATCAGGATCAGGAACGACCAACTCGGGGTCTACTTCCTTGCGCACGCCGAGACCGAGACACTCGGAACACGCGCCGTACGGGGAGTTGAACGAGAAGGACCGTGGCTCCAGATCGTCGATCGAGAGTGGGTGCGCGTTGGGACATGCGAGCTTTTCGGAGAATCGACGTTCGCGGTCAGGGGCATCCTCTTCACGGTCGACGAAGTCGAGGACCACGATGCCGTCGGCGAGACGTAGTGCGGTCTCGACGGAGTCCGTCAGACGCTGTTTGGAGCCGGCCTTGACAGTGAGGCGGTCGACCACGACCTCGATGTCGTGCTTCTCCTGCTTTTTCAGCTTCGGAGGATCATTGAGTTGGTGGACCACCCCGTCGACACGAATACGCGAATAACCCTGGGTATTGAGGGAATCGAACAAATCTACGAACTCACCCTTACGGGTACGAACGACCGGTGCAAGGACTTGGAACTTGATCCCCTCTTCCATCGCCAACACCTGATCGACGATCTGCTGAGGGGTCTGCCGGGCGATCCTCTCGCCACAGACCGGGCAGTGGGCCGTTCCAGCACGAGCGAAGAGCAGACGGAGATAGTCGTATACCTCGGTGATGGTGCCCACAGTCGACCGCGGATTCCGGTTGGTCGACTTCTGATCGATGGAGACAGCGGGCGACAATCCCTCGATGAAGTCGACGTCCGGCTTGTCCATCTGTCCCAGAAACTGGCGCGCATACGCGGACAGCGACTCGACATAACGGCGCTGACCTTCGGCGAAGATCGTGTCGAAGGCGAGCGAGGATTTGCCTGAACCCGAGAGCCCTGTGAAGACGATGAGGCTGTCCCGAGGCAGATCGATGTCGACCCCTCGCAGGTTGTGTTCACGCGCACCCCGCACTATCAGGCGATCCGCCACTGTCTTCCCTTCTTGTCGAACGACCAGGCTGTCAGGCTCGTGTACCACCGGCCTGAACAGTCGAACCGTCGCTCCATGGATGCATGCGTCAGGGCGAACCTCACGCAGTAGCAATGCTAGGCCGACCCTCTGACACGTTCTTCCGACTCGGAGGGCCGAACAGGGTTTGCAGTCGCGCCGACGGTAGCGTCCACCAGATGGACGAGCACCTTATGGCCATCGACGACGACTACACCGGCGCAGTCTCCCCAGGATCAGCGCCTGCGCGACGCACGATCTCGAACGGGACGATCACCAAGATGTCCGTCGGCCCCATGGACAACAACGCATATCTCATCGTTTGTTCCACCACCGGGGAATCGATGCTGATCGATGCAGCGAACGAAGCACCACGCCTGGCGCAGTTGATCGACGAGAACGCGCCAAGACTTTCACTCATCGTCACTACGCACCAACACGGTGATCACTGGCAGGCATTGGAAGACATCGCAGCAGGCACCGCCTCGCCGACTGCTGCACACAGTTTGGACGCCGAACCACTACCGGTGACACCGGACCGCCTGTTGAAAGACGGAGACAGCATCGACGTGGGTGAACTCACGTTCGATGTCATCCATCTGCGTGGGCATACGCCTGGGTCGATCGCATTGGCTCACACCGACGCCAAGGACGGCGTCGTTCACCTCTTCACCGGTGACTCGCTCTTTCCAGGCGGTGTCGGAAAGACGTCGGGGCCCGAGAACTTCGTCCAACTTCTAGACGACGTGAGCACGAAGCTGTTCGACCGGTTCGGTGACGATGCCATCGTCTACCCGGGCCACGGCAAGGACACGACGCTCGGTGCCGAACGCCCTCACCTCGGCGAATGGCGAGAACGCGGATGGTGAAACACCGTCACGCTTGAAACCTACGAAGCCTGGGTATGACTACGCTGGAACAACGTGGTCGGTATGGGGGCATACTCCTGTGCTGCGCCGCGTAGAAAATCTTCGTTCATGCACGAACTACGCAGGAGGCTGTCAATGCTTGTCCGCCGTATCGCCCGACCGCTGATGTCGACCATCTTCATCGCGGGGGGCATCGACGCGCTCCGGAACCCAACAGGCAGGGCGCAAGCCGCCACACCGCTGATCGAACAGGGCCAGGACGCGTTGCCGGACAGCGTCACTTCGAACCTCCCCAGCGATCCCGAGACCCTGGTCCGGATCAACGGAGCGATTCAGGTCGGCGGCGGTCTGTTGCTTGCCACCGGTAAGGCACCGCGGATCGCCTCACTCGCACTGGCGGGCACATTGATTCCGACGACATACGTCGGCCACGCCTTCTGGAACGAGACCGATCCCGCTGCCAAAGCTGCGCAGCGCACTCAGTTCTTCAAGAACGTCAGCCTGCTGGGCGGCCTGCTCATCGCTGCGGTCGACACAGAGGGCAAGCCATCCTTGGCGTGGCGGGGTCGCCGTGCCGCACGTAAGGCGTCCGAATCCGTTCAGTCCGCGCTGCCCGGCTCCCATGACACCGCAGACCGACTCGGTAGCGCTTCCGACCGAGTGAAAGAGTTGGCTTCGGTCGCTGCGACGCGTGGCTCGCACTTCGCCGACGCCGCACAGCCCGTCGTATCCAAGTGGGCCGACGTCGCTACGGAAAAGGGCTCGGAACTCGCCGACGCCGCACAGCCCGTCGTATCCAAGTGGGCCGACGTCGCAGCGGAAAAGGGCTCGGAACTCGCCGACGCCGCACAGCCGGTTCTCGCACGCTGGGCGCACAAGGCTGAAGACCGTGGCTCCGAGCTCGCAAAGGTAGCGCAGAAGCGCGGCTCCAAGCTCGCCGACAAGACAGCGGACCGTAGCGCCGAGCTCGCAAAGGTCGCACAGAAGCGCGGCTCCAAGCTCGCCGACAAGACAGCCGACCGGGGATCAAAGCTCGCCGATACGGCAGCCGAGCGCGGTGCCGTTTTGGCCGAGCTTGCCCAGGATCGTGGCACCAAGTGGGCCAATCTTGCCACTGAGCGGGCATCGGAGTTTGCCGAAATAGCGCAGGACCGCGGCAGCAAGTGGGCTGAAGTCGCCGCCGATCGGACCGAAACACTCAGCAAGCGCGCCCGCAAGCGCGCAGCACAGCAGAGCCGGGAGCTCGACAAGGCGACCGAGAAGGCTCAGGCCAAACTCGAGAAGAAGGTCGAGCAGGCTAGAAAAGAGCTGGACAAGCGCGTTCAGAAGTACTCCAAGTAGCCAATTCGACAGGCTGATCGAAAAGGGCCCCGTCCTGAACTGCGGTTCTGCGGCGGGGTTCTTTTTTGTCGTAGACTGCTTGGGCGAATTTCGATTCACCGAAATTTCGCCGCCGAACTCCCGAGGAGACCCTTTGCCGGACGACGGCCCCACAATCGCCGACGAGTCAGAAGACACCCTGTCCGACCAGGATCGTGAGCAGTCGTACGTCACGATGCTCTACAACCAGTTGGATGCGCTCCGTCGTTACGCAAGCACGCGGCTCAGTGCAGTACTCCTCGCAACCGGCGGCACTCCGCAGGCTCGCAGCGAGCGCGAATCGTTCAGTCAGATGTACAACGACGACATTGCAAAGTACGACGCCGCCGAAAACGGACTGTGCTTCGGCCGCATCGACCTCGCGCCACAATCGGAGGAGGACGGTGTCCGCTACATCGGTCGGGTGGGCATCCTGGACGAGGCGAACGACTACGAATCACTTCTGCTCGACTGGCGCGCACCGATGGCCCGTCCGTTCTATCTTGCGACGCCCGCTGCGCCCGAGAACGTAGTTCGCCGCAGACACATCCGCACCCGCAGCCGCCGCGTCACCTCGATCGCCGACGAGTACCTCGATCTGGAGGCGGCCCAGCACGCGCGACGTGATGCAACGGCGACCGGAGTTGCGGGTGAGAGTGCACTGTTGGCTGCACTCGAAGCGGCACGAACCGGGCACATGAACGACATCGTCGAGACCATCCAGAGCGAACAGGACGCGATCATTCGGTCGGAGCACCGCAGTGTGCTCGTCGTCCAGGGCGGCCCAGGAACCGGCAAGACAGCCGTAGCCCTCCACCGTGCCGCCTATCTGCTCTACACCTATCGACAGCAGTTGGCGAAGAGTGGCGTTCTCATCATCGGTCCGAATGCCACCTTCCTCGACTACATCGGCCAGGTTTTGCCCTCACTCGGCGAAACCGGTGTGTTGTTGTCGACGATCGGGAATCTGTATCCGGGCGCCCGGGCGACGGTAGAGGATTCGATCACCGCGGCCGAGGTCAAGGGCTCGACATCGATGGTCGCTGTTCTGACCAAGGCAGTGCGCGATCGCCAAGAGATTCCAGCGCAGCCGACGCGCTTGCGCTTCGACACCTATGACATCGTCCTCGACAAGAAAATCGTCTCGCGGGCACGCGGACGCGCACGGTCCTCGCGACGACCACACAACTTGGCGCGTCCACTGTTCGTCTCCTCGGTGATCGATGGACTTGCACAGCAGCTCGCAGCAACTCTCGGTGAGAACCTCGTCGACGGTGGAAGTCTGCTCAGCCGCGATGACATTGCCGATATGCGAGACGAAATGCGCGAAGACGCCGACGTGATGGCAGCAATCGATGCACTGTGGCCGGACCTGTCGCCGCAGCAAGTTCTGCTGGAGCTGTTCGCATCCCCGGAGAGAATCGAGTCCGCTACCCCGAACCTGTCGCCGGCCGAACGGAACTCCCTGCTTCGCGTGGGACGCGGTTTCAGTGCAGGAGATGCACCTCTGCTCGACGAGTTGGCCGAGTTGCTGGGGATCGACGATGCAGCCGAACGCGAACGGGCAAATCGGCAGTGGCGCAGTCAGATTGCCGATGCTCAAGGTGCGTTGGATATTCTGACAGGGTCGGCGCCTCAGGATCTGGAAGACGAACTGGACCCTGAGATCCTGATGGCTTACGACTTGATCGACGCCAGCCAACTGGCCGCCAGACAGGACTCCGGTGCGCGACTGACCACAGCTGAGCGAGCTGCGGGCGATCGCACCTGGACCTACGGCCATATCATCGTCGACGAAGCTCAGGAACTATCCGACATGGCGTGGCGGATGGTGATGCGTCGCATCCCCAATCGCTGGATGACGTTGGTGGGCGACGTCGCCCAAACCGGAGATCCAGCAGGCACCACATCGTGGGGCGAGGTGTTGGAACCGTATGTCGCGAAGCGGTGGAAGCGCACGGAGTTGACTGTGAACTACCGGACGCCGTCGGAGATCATGGTCGTTGCGCGGGATGTGTTGACTGCCATCGACCCAATTCAGTCGGTTCCCAGGTCGATCCGCGAATCGGGCAATCTGCCGTGGGCACAGCAGGTCACGAGCGCCGATCTCGTAGAGGTTGTCGCCGAGCGTGTTTCCGAGCACCCGCGACCCGGTCTCACCGCCGTATTGGCGCCGCACGGGCTTCTCGCAGACTTGTCACATCTGACATCGGAGTTCGTGACCGTCTCGACAGTAAGAGATGCCAAGGGACTCGAATTCGATTCGGTGCTCATCGTCGAACCTGCAGACATCCTCGCGGAGTCTCCACGAGGCATGGGCGACCTGTACGTTGCGCTGACTCGCGCGACGCAACGCCTGGGCGTCGTTCATGCCCAGACGTTGCCGAGCGAACTGTCGGGATTGGCCTCGTTCGCCGTATCGTCCCACTGAAACGATCGCGAGACAGCCGGAAACGACCGATGACGGCCGACCCATTCTGGGTCGACCGCCATCGAGGTAGTCGAAAAGCGAGGTAGTAGAACAGCGAGAAACTGCTCAGCGAACCGTGTGAACGATAAGCACGTCGCACGTGGACTTGCGTGCAGCGTCGGACGGAACAGATCCGAGTAGACGGCCCGTCAAAGAGTTGAGCCCGCGATTACCGACGACCAGAAGGTCTGCTTCGACATCACCTACCAATTCCAGTAGCGATTCGACGGGGGCCCCGACGATCGCTCGCTCGTCGATCTTCTTGGCGCCGAATTTGATCGCGTGCTCGCGAGCGGTCCGAAGAATGTCATGGGTGGGTGCAGAGCCGGTGATCTGGTAGGCATCTTCGCGAAGGGCATCGGCTGCCTTGGCGTTGTCCTTCGGATCCGACGGGTAGTAGGCGCACGCGATCACGAGTGTCGCGTCGGCGTCACCCGCCAGCGCGGCGGCTTTCTCCACAGCCCGCAAAGACGATTCGGAGCCATCGGTTCCGACGACGACGGTGCGGTAGGCACTCATTCATTCCTCCAGTTGTAGGTTGTGTCACACAAATTCGTGACGCTTTCGTCCGCTGTTTCATGAATCCCTACAAGGCTCGACATGCCGGGCCTCGAAGATCGTTGCGATGACACTATCGGTAACCGTCAGTCGTCACGCGTAGATCGCCGACAACACGATCTCGCGGTCTCACCTACATTGGCTTGTATGCGCATCCCCCGGCCGAGACGGTCTGCGAAGACCTCCACCATTGCGATCCTTTTGGTGATAGCGGTTGCAGGTGTCTCGGTCTATTTCGTCACCCGCCCCCTCAGCGCAGAAAATGAACCGACCACCCTCGACACCACGGTGACGCTACCGGAGAGTCCGGGCAGTGCCGAGACCGTGGCACTCGACACGCGCCTCTATGTACCTCGGACCACGCCGGCGCCTGCAGTCCTTCTCGCCCATGGATTCGGCGGCGACAAGTTCTCGGTGGACGCACAAGCACGAGCCCTCGCCGACGACGGGTTCACGGTGTTGACCTACAGCGCCCGGGGTTTCGGACTGAGCACCGGCTCGATATCGATCAATGACCCAGATCGGGAGGTCGCGGACGGCCGCGGCCTGGTGGACTGGCTCGCGAGTCGACCCGAAGTGCAACTCGACGGTCCCGGCGATCCCCGCGTCGGTGTGGCCGGCGGCTCCTACGGCGGCGCACTGGCGTTGAGCCTTGCCGGAACCGACAAGCGGATCGACGCAGTCGCGTCGGCCATCACCTGGAACGATTTGGGGCAAGCACTGTTCCCCAATTACAGCGTCACGAACGAGGCCGACCGCGCTCGACTGGATGCATTGAAAACTCCTGCGGCTACGGTCTACGGCGGACAGGGAGTACTCAAACGCGGATGGGCAGGAGTCTTCTTCGGAGCTGGAGCAGCCTCGCGTCCTGGAGGCAATGAGCCCGGCGCAGCAGCCGGATGCGGACGGTTCGCATCCGAGTTCTGTTCGGCCTACGCGCAATCGGCGGTGACCGGTGAGCCCTCCCCGGAATTGTCGGCGCTACTGACGGCGCACTCCCCCGCGGCCGTCGCGTCGAACATCAAGGCACCGACGCTCCTGGTGCAGGGTATGCAGGACACCCTGTTCGGGCTGGATCAGTCCGACACCACGGCGAGGCAGATCTCCGACGCCGGTGGTGATGTCCAGGTTCGCTGGTTCAACGGCGGTCACGACGACGGTGGAACAAGCGGCGACGCCGAGAACACGATGAAGGATTTCCTTCGTAAACAACTGATGTCGGATACAACCGTCGATGTTGCAGCTCAGCCGCGTCCGTTCGTCTACTCACTGCAGACCCCTGCCATCGAACAGAATCGAACTCGCGGGCGCAGAATGACCGCGCCGGAATACCCCGGGCTCTCCGGTTCCGACGCCGCTGGCGCACCGAGCGCAACCACAGAAGTACCCGTCGAGCTGCGCCCCTCGGGTCCCACCTCGTCCATGTCGGAGCAATCGGGAGCCCCGAACGAGCAAACCATCATCAGACCGCCGGGGGCATCCCCATCGGCGATCTCTTCCGTTCCGGGCCTCGGCTCGGTATTGGCCACGTTGAGCGCCACATCAGCTGGTTCGCAGTTGTCCGCGGATCTCCCCGGCCAAGCTGCCACCTTTGCAGGCGATCCCCTGACCGCACCGCTGACCATCACGGGCGCATCCCGCATCGACCTACGTATCGGAGCATTCGCGCAACCACAGCAGGCCGTCCTGTTCGTCAAGCTGTACGACGTCGGCCCCGACGGCAAGCGCACCCTTCCCGGCGGTGCGGTCGCCCCGGTGCGCCTACCGGACACCGTCGATTCGGGTCCCGTTCCGGTGTCGGTCGTTCTGCCCGGCATCAGTTATGTAGTCCCCGAGGGACATCACGTCGAAGTGTCGGTATCCACTACCGATCAGGCATACGCAGTTCCGCTCGAGCCCGCGCAGTTCGTAGTTGCACTGGATGATTCGGCGCTGAGAGTGCCGACAGTTGCGGGGGTAGCGAGCAGCACGAGTACCGTTCCACTCGGCCCGATCGTCGGCATCGGCGTCATCGTCGCCGCACTGGGTGCATTGATCGCAGTCAACGTCATCCGATCACGCAGACGCTTGATCGCCGAGGTGGACGAGGATCTCATCGATACCCCACTGGTGATCACCGATTTGGCCAAGACGTACTCGAATGGATTCAAGGCCGTCGACAACGTCAGTTTCGAAGTCCGCCAGGGGCAGGTGCTCGGCCTACTCGGCCCGAACGGCGCAGGCAAGACAACCACACTGCGGATGCTCATGGGTCTGATCACCCCGACGAGCGGTGACATCCGGGTCTTCGGGCACAAGGTCTCGCCCGGAGCCCCCGTCTTGTCGAGGCTGGGGTCGTTCGTCGAGGGTTCGGGATTTCTTCCCCACCTCAGTGGCACCGAGAACCTGCGCCTCTATTGGCAGGCCACCGGCCGTCCCCTCGAAGACGCACACCTCGAAGAAGCGTTGGAGATCGCCGATCTCGGCACTGCGGTCGAGCGGAAGGTCAAGTCGTACAGCCAAGGGATGCGCCAACGCTTGGCGATTGCCCAGGCAATGCTGGGGCTACCGGATCTGATGGTCCTCGACGAACCCACCAACGGTCTCGATCCACCACAGATCCGCACCATGCGCGAGGTGCTGATCAACTACGCCAAGACCGGACGAACCGTTTTGGTCTCGAGTCACCTGCTGGCCGAGGTGGAGCAGACCTGTACGCACGTCGTAGTGATGAACCGTGGGTCGGTCATCAGCTCGGGCACTGTCCGGGAGCTGACTGCAGCGGGCGGAATGACCGAAGTACGAGTCGACGACGCGGAGAAGGCATCGGCAGTGCTGAGCGGTCTCGGGTGTTCGCCGACCGTCGTCGACGAGTCGGTCGTTCGTGTGGACATCGGAAGCGTCGATCCGGCGATCGTGATCAGGGCACTCTTCGACGCCGGCCTCGAAGTGCGTGGGCTCTCCCAGTCCACGAGGCTCGAAGATGTCTTCCTCGATCTGGTGCATCGCGACACCGAGCACCTCACACAGCTAGCCGAAATCGACGCTGAAGCCAGTGGCACCGTATCGACGAAAGAACACGAATGAGTACGACGCATACAGACGGGCGGGCATCCGGCTACCACGCGGGCCAGACCCTTCCGTTCCGCACCGAGCTGCGTCGACAGTTCGGTCGGCGCCGCACACAGTTGGCTATCGGATTCCTTGCACTGTTGCCGGTGATCCTGGCGATCGCCTTCGCCGTCGGAAGTTCCTCGGACGATTCCGACACCGGTGGCCTGATAGAGCTCGGGACCCGCGGCGGTGTCAACTTCACCGTGTTCGCACTGTTCATGTCGGTCGGGTTTCTGCTCATCGTCGTCGTCTCGTTGTTCTTCGGCGACTCCGTGGCGAGCGAAGCGTCCTGGTCATCGCTGCGATATCTGCTCGCCATTCCGGTGCCGCGCACCAGGCTTCTCGTGCAGAAAGCTCTGGTGTCGGCGACGTTGTCCATCGCCGCCGTAGTCGTTCTGGTTCTCGTATCGCTGATTCTGGGCACCGCGCTCTACGGCGCAGAACCACTCGTCACCCCATTCGGTGACGGACTGCGCTACGCCGACGCACTCGGTCGACTTGCCATCGCAGTGGCGTATATCGGAGTCAACCTGTTGTGGGTGGCAGGCCTGGCGATGCTTCTTTCGGTTCTGACCGATGCGCCACTAGGCGCGGTCGGCGGAGCAGTGATGACGTCGATCTTGCTGCAGATACTGGACCAGATCACCGCGCTCGGTTCGCTTCGCAACTACCTGCCCGGGCACTACGCAAATTCGTGGACCGACGCGCTGCAACCGACGATCAGCTGGAACGACATGTTCGTCGGATCGTTCTCCGCGCTTGCCTACGCGGCCGTCTTCGGCGTGATCGCCTGGCGGGTGTTCGCCACCAAGGACATCACCAGCTGACCTGAACGACGCGCTATTTTTTGACGGCAGGCCCGAAGATGCCGTCCGGGAACACCTTCTGAGCGAGAAGTGCGTCGCGCCATGGCGACGCGAGCTCGACCAGACGCGCGGCGCCGTCTTCACCCAACGAAGCCCACGGAGCGAGCGCCAGATCGTCCGTGATGTCCTCGACAAGGGTGCGAATGTCCTGCCCGTGCTCGGTCAACGCACCGTCCGCGTCGAGGATTTCACGATCGGCAAGTGCCCCCACGGCCTCGTCCCACTGCTCGACCGACCAGCCACGACGCTTACGCGCGAACTCCTTTTCGAAGCCGTACCCGGTTGCGGTGTGGGTGATCAAGGCTTCGATACCGTTCAATTCGGCGGTCTGCAGGGCGGCGATATGTCCATCCCCGCGGTGCTCGCGAAGAAGCGTCAGAGCATGCCACAGAACGAGGTGCGGTGACGTCGGCCATTCGAGTTCGGCGTACGCGGAATACAGCGGTCGTCCATCGTCACCGGGAATTCCGCGAGCAGCTATCGAAGCAAGTTCGGCAACTTCGCTCATCTCGTGCGAAGAAATAACGTCAGCACCCAGAAGCCTCGTGAAGGCGGCGTCCAACGCGCGGTAGCGGATCTCCATGATCTTTTCCGGGGCACATATCGACCACGCAGCAGGAATCAACGGTGCAATCAGCTCACGGTTGAAATTGTAGAAAGTAGCTGTCACAACTCCAGCCCCCACCGCGCCCAATGGCGCAGCACGCCCAGCGAAATAGCAGGCACGCCCGGCTAGGCCCGCTTCCACCAGCCCGTTCTGAGTCTCTGGGACGAAGTACGCCACCGAATGAAGAAGTTCGAGTGCGCGGGCACTCCGGCCGGCAGTGGATGCGTCCATGTCGTAAACCGTAGCGAACGTCCGGACACCGCGTTGCGGCGCGTAACTACGGCGTGGTCGCGGCGCGTAACTACGGCGTGGCCGCGGCGCGTTACTACGGCGTGGTCGCGGCGCGTTGGCTACTGTATGACCGCATCCGCGTTACTTCAGACCCGCCGCGTCCATCCCGCGGAGTTCCTTCTTCAGGTCCTGGATTTCATCCCGTAGCCTGCCTGCAAGCTCGAACTGCAACTCGCGAGCTGCATTCATCATCTGGTCGGTGAGGTTCTTCACCAGGGCTGCCAGCTCGGCCCGCGGCATCGACTTGACGTCCTGCCCCTCGTATACGCCTGAACTGACGGCTCGCCCCTTCTCGCCTTGTGCACGACGACCCCGACTCGAATTACGCCCGGAACCACCGACTTCCACCGATTCGTCGGTGTCGTCGGCCTCCTCGTACACCTGATCGAGGATGTCCGCGATCTTCTTTCGAAGTGGTTGCGGATCGACGCCCTTTTCCTTGTTGTATGCCACCTGCTTCTCGCGCCGACGATCGGTTTCCTCGATGGCGTACTTCATCGAATCCGTCATCTTGTCCGCGTACATGTGAACCTCGCCGGACACATTACGAGCTGCGCGGCCAATTGTCTGGATCAAGCTGGTGCCGCTACGGAGGAAGCCTTCCTTGTCCGCGTCGAGAATCGAAACGAGTGACACCTCCGGCAGATCGAGCCCCTCACGTAGGAGGTTGATACCGACCAGAACGTCGTACTCCCCGAGCCGCAGTTGGCGTAGCAACTCCACTCTTCGCAGAGTGTCGATGTCGGAGTGAAGGTATCGGACTCTGATGCCGAGCTCGAGCAAATAGTCGGTGAGGTCCTCGGACATCTTCTTCGTCAGTGTGGTGACCAAGATGCGCTCGTTCTTCTCTGCACGGATACGAATCTCGTGAACGAGATCGTCGATCTGCCCCTTGGTCGGCTTGACGACCACCGCTGGATCGATGAGTCCGGTGGGACGAATGACCTGTTCGACGAATTCTCCACCGGTCTGCCCCAGTTCGTACTTGCCCGGCGTCGCCGACAGGTACACGGTTTGCCCGATTCGCTGGGTGAATTCTTCCCATGTCAATGGCCGGTTGTCCGTCGCCGACGGTAACCGGAAACCGAATTCGACCAGGTTGCGTTTGCGGGACATATCGCCCTCGTACATCGCGCCGATCTGAGGGACGGTCACATGGGACTCGTCGATTACCATGAGGAAATCCTCGGGAAAGTAGTCGATCAGCGTCGCGGGCGCTGTGCCTGGGCCTCTTCCGTCGATGTGCCGCGAATAGTTCTCGATACCGGAGCAGAAACCAACCTGTTTGATCATCTCCAGGTCGTACTGAGTGCGCATGCGCAGTCGCTGAGCTTCGAGCAGCTTGCCCTTGCCCTCCAGCTCGGCGAGCCGATCCTCGAGTTCCGCCTCGATGTTCTTGACTGCCTTCTCCATACGCTCCGGGCCTGCAACGTAGTGCGTGGCAGGGAAGATCCGGACGGAGTCCACCTGACGGACGACGTCACCGGTCAGAGGGTGCAGGTAATACAGCGCCTCGATCTCGTCTCCGAAGAACTCGATCCGAATCGCCAGCTCTTCGTACGAGGGAATGATCTCGACGGTGTCGCCTCGAACCCGGAACGAACCACGAGTGAAGGCCATGTCGTTGCGGGTGTACTGCACATCCACCAGAAGCCTCAACAGGGCATCGCGGGGAACCTCGACACCTACCTGCAGCTCGATGGACCGATCTACGTAGGACTGCGGTGTGCCCAAACCGTAGATACAGGAAACCGACGCGACAACCACTACGTCGCGCCGTGAGAGCAAGCTGGCCGTGGCAGAGTGCCGTAACCGCTCGACGTCGTCGTTCACCGAGGAATCCTTCTCGATGTAGGTGTCTGTCTGAGCGATGTACGCCTCGGGTTGGTAGTAGTCGTAGTACGACACGAAATACTCGACCGAGTTGTTGGGAAGCATGTCTCGTAGCTCGTTGGCGAGCTGTGCGGCCAAGGTCTTGTTCGGGGCCATCACCAACGTGGGGCGTTGCAGCTTCTCGATGAGCCAAGCCGTCGTTGCGGACTTACCGGTACCGGTGGCACCGAGCAACACGATGTCCTTCTCGTCGGCCCTGATCCGGCGCTCGAGCTCGGCAATGGCGGCCGGCTGATCTCCGGCCGGCTCGTACTCACTGACGACCTCGAATGCGGGCCCCGTGCGTTCGATGTCTCCGACGGGGCGGAAGTCCGAGTGAGCCACCACGGGATGTTCGGATGCAAAGGCCATGCTTTACAGGTTAGACGCGACTACTGACACGTTCGAGGCGATGCGGCGTTCGACCGCGCAGATTGAAACCGAACAGGTAACTTGGTCAGTCATGGACGGACACGCCGCAGAGGCTACTCGAGTGCACGTGCACGCCCCCAAAGTCGAATACTTCGACCTCGACGCGTCGACGAACACCGACCCCAAGGGCGTCGTTCGCCCCGTTGACGAGTACCGGGCCGAGCCCTGGGGTCTGTACATGGCCAGGCCGTCCGACCATCCCCAGTTCGACTATCTACAGTCCTGGCTGCTCCCGAGCCTCGGAATACGTGCGTCGATATTCCACTACCTACCGGGACACCGACGTGATCAAAATTACTATGTCGACATCGGTGAATTCGTAGCTGCGCCGCACGTCTGGACGTCGACCGACCATTACCTCGACATCACGGTGAGAACCGGGCGCGGATTCGACCTCCTCGATGCGGACGAACTCTTGCAGGCACGCGTGGAGCATCACCTCGACGCGGAGACGGCCGAGCTTGCGATGCACCGTGCCGTGACGGCAATCGATGGACTTGCTCGGTTCGACTACGACCTGGACGCGTGGTTGGCATCGATCGGGATGCCGACCACGTGGCGCCCGCAAGCTGCCCGTTAGGCCTGCCAACCGGTCTTTTCGGCCCATTCCCACGCACGAGCGTAGGCTCGATCGAACCATGGCGCCTTCGCATCCGTGTACGCGGTGACAGCTTCCTGATCGTCGGCAATCCCCTCGGCGACCGCGGCTGCTCTTGCCTTGATATCGAGGTATTCGGCAGCGGCAGCAGGATCAGCGCGGAGCCAATCACGAAATACGAGCGAGAACTGCTGAGCCGGCCAGCCGTCGACCCTGACGTAGATGTTGGCCGTTCGGCCCGGATCGGCAGCTCCATGAAATCGCATGCCCCACACCGCAGGATCTGCTTCTCCCCCGATGCCGTACGCGGGCTTGGGATCGTCCGATTCGATGTGCTGGATGCGAGGAAAGCCGATTCTGCCCAACGGTTCTGTCAGCGAGTCGGCGACGCCCAGCCCGGTAACCGTGATCTGGATGTCGATGGTGTCGACCGCTTCCATATCGGCAACAGCACTCGATCCGATGTGATCGATTCGAACGGCTGCACTTCCGCAGGCGACCGCAATACGGGCCACCAACCTACCTGCCTGGTCCGCCCATGTTGGATCCGACTCCACAAGGGTGGGGCGGGCAGTGACAACGGTGCCCTCACGGATGTTGCGTTCGAACGGTACGAGCCGGTCGAACCACAGGCTGCGCGCCACATCTTCGGTATCACCGGGCGCACCACTGTTGTCTATCCAGACGTCGGCCGCGGCACGTCGCGCGTCATCGGTCGCCTGGGCTGCGATCCGTGCACGGACGTCCTGCTCGATCATCTTCCGCTGCCCGACCAAACGTTTCACGCGCTCTTCCGAGTCCACGTAGACCACGGCTACGAGATGGAACAGTGCACCCATCTTGCCCTCGACCAACAGCGGAATGTCCTGAACTATCACTGCGTCCTCGGGTGCGCCCTCGACGAGTTCCGAGGTTCGCTGCCCCACCAGAGGGTGGACGATCGCATTCAGTTTCCCTCGCGATTCGTCGTCGCGAAATGCCTTGGCCGCGAGTGCAGCACGGTCGAGTGCTCCGTCCGGCCCGAGAATGTCCTCGCCGAATGTGTCGACGAGTTGCGCCAAGCCATCAGTCCCTGGCTCGACTACTTCTCTCGCGATCACGTCGGCGTCCACCAAAACACCACCGAGCCCCGCGAGAATCTTCGACACTGTGGACTTCCCTGCTCCGATGCCTCCGGTGAGGCCGAGTCTCAACATGGTGTCCAGTCTGTCATCGAACACGCCGAAGCACACCAGCCCCAAATGCACCAGCTTTACCGTCATGTCCGTTATCTTCGACGTGCGAGATAAATATCTGCCGACCCACTGCTAGCGAAAAGGACCCTTCGATGCGAAGCAATCAGATCCACCAGGGTCGGCACCGTCTCGGCATGGACTTGGGTGTTCACTGCGTGCTTATCCCCGAGATTGCCCTGGCGTTGGCCGACCATCGGCGAAACTGGTTCACCACGTTGCTGAGCCCGGCTCGACACAGCTTCGCCACCATGCGCAAGCGGACATCCACCGTCGGTCAGTGGAGTCCCGCCGTCGCAGGCTGAGCCAGACCCCATCGAATTTGAAAATGGGCCCGAATCCACATTGGATCGGGTCTATTTTTGCGTTCGCATAACGGGTCCTGATGTAACTCGACCCGCGCTATCAACGAAGAAATGCCCCGGCTCTGAAGTACAGAACCGGGGCATACTCTCACACCCTTACAGGTGGACTACTTCTATCAGGCGTTGCCCGACAGCTTCTCGCGCAGCGCAGCAAGCTGTGCGTCGCTGGCAAGCGATCCACCGGTCGAAGCCGGAGCCGATGCTGCGGGAGCATCGCCTTCTGCTTCGGCAGGGGCCTGGCCCGACTCCGAGGAGTAGTTGGTGTTGGCAGCCTCGGCAGCTTCGTCCTTGGCTGTCTTCTCCATCTGAGCGGTGTGCATCTTGTGACGACGCTCAGCCTCGGCGTAGCGGCCTTCCCACTCTTCACGCTGCTTCTCGTAACCTTCGAGCCATTCGTTGGTCTCGGAGTCGAAGCCTTCGGGGAAGATGTAGTTGCCACCCTCGTCGTACGAGTCGGCCATGCCGTACTTGGACGGATCGAACTCTTCTGCGTAGTCCTCGTTGGCCTGCTTGAGGCTCAACGAGATACGACGACGCTCGAGATCGATGTCGATGACCTTGACGAGTGCGTCGTCGCCGACACCCACGACCTGGTCCGGAACCTCCACGTGGCGCTCGGCCAACTCGGAGATGTGCACGAGGCCCTCGATGCCCTCTTCGACGCGAACGAACGCACCGAACGGAACGAGCTTGGTGACCTTACCGGGAACGATCTGACCGATCGCATGTGTGCGAGCGAACTGGCGCCACGGATCTTCCTGAGTCGCCTTGAGCGAGAGAGAAACGCGCTCGCGGTCCAGGTCGACGTCGAGAACCTCGACGGTGACCTCGGTGCCGACCTCGACAACCTCGGACGGGTGATCGATGTGCTTCCAGGAAAGCTCGGACACATGCACGAGTCCGTCGACGCCGCCCAGGTCCACGAATGCACCGAAGTTGACGATCGAGGAGACGACGCCCTTGCGGACCTGCCCCTTCTGGAGCTGGTGCAGGAACTCGCTGCGAACCTCGGACTGAGTCTGCTCGAGCCATGCGCGGCGCGACAGGACCACGTTGTTGCGGTTCTTGTCGAGCTCGATGATCTTGGCCTCGATCTCCTTGCCGACGTACGGCTGGAGGTCGCGGACACGACGCATCTCGACGAGCGAGGCGGGAAGGAAGCCACGGAGACCGATGTCGAGGATGAGTCCACCCTTGACGACCTCGATGACGGTGCCCTTGACGGCCTCGTCCTTCTCCTTGAGCTCTTCGATCGTGCCCCAAGCGCGCTCGTACTGAGCTCGCTTCTTGGACAGGATCAAACGGCCTTCCTTGTCCTCCTTGGTGAGAACGAGTGCTTCGATCGCATCTCCCACGGAGACGACCTCGTTGGGGTCGACGTCGTGCTTGATGGAGAGCTCGCGGGAAGGAATGACACCTTCGGTTTTGTAACCGATGTCGAGCAGGACCTCGTCACGATCGACCTTGACGATGGTGCCTTCGACAATGTCACCATCGTTGAAGTATTTGATCGTGGCGTCGATCGCCGCGAGAAAATCCTCTGCGGAGCCGATATCGTTTACGGCCACCTGCGGTGAGGTAGTGGTTGAGGGCATGTGTTGAGTTGCTCCGGACGGGTTGGGTATCGGTTGATGGATGTTCGGTCGGACTGTGAAACGAGTGTTGGAACAAGTGCTGAACTGTAGATCCAGTCAGTGGAACAAACGGCGGACAAGAATGTTCCCGAAAAGGTTCTGCAGAACCGCTGCACCCGGCATTGTTCTCGAGTCCGAGAATCGGACACTCGATCAGCGCTGGCCCGCAGCATGTACACACTCGCGTCCAACAGGGTACGCGAGATGATCACACTGCGGCAAACCCGACTAACGTGTCGTCGATGACCGATAGTTCGCTCCCTCCAAACACCCCACCGGCCGAACCACAGTTACCGATTCACCCTGGTCGCAGGAGGCTCAGCTCGCAGGCCAGTGATCGAGCAAGCCGCTCGTGGTGGGATTCGGATGCGGACGAGTATCACCGCACTCACGGCGAGTTCCTCGGTGTCGGATCCGAGCAGGGCGAATTCGTCTGGTGCCCGGAAGGACTACACGAGGGTGACGCCCACCTCCTCGGTGAGATATCCGGCAAGCGCATCCTCGAGGTGGGCTGCGGATCAGCGCCGTGCGCCCGCTGGCTGGCTGCTCACGGCGCACATGCCGTCGGTCTGGACATCTCCGCGGGCATGCTTGCTCGGGGACTCGACGCGATGGCCGCCGGGGGCTCAACTGTGCCGTTGATTCAGGCGAGCGCAGAGTCTTTACCCTTCGCGGACGAAAGTTTCGACATCGCCTGCTCTGCGTTCGGGGCGGTACCCTTCGTCGCCGATTCGGCGAACGTGATGGCCGAGGTCGCGCGAATCCTCGCACCGGGTGGAATCTGGGTATTCGCCGTCAACCACCCGATGCGATGGATCTTTCCGGATGACCCGGGGGAAGCCGGGTTGACCGCGTCCATTCCATACTTCGACCGAACGCCGTATGTCGAGTTCGACAGCGAGGGCACACCTACGTACGTCGAGCACCACCGCACGATCGGCGATCGGGTCCGCGAAATCGTTGCAGCAGGCCTCGAGGTGCGCGACATCATCGAACCCGACTGGCCCGAATGGCTCGATCAGGAGTGGGGACAGTGGAGTCCGCTCCGTGGGCAACTTTTTCCGGGCACCGCTATCTTCAGCTGCAGGAAGCCCGACTAGAGCAGCTTGGACAGAAACAGCTTGGTGCGATCGTGTTGCGGGTTCGCGAGCAGCGACCGCGGTTCCCCGGTTTCCACGACCACTCCGGCGTCCATGAAGACGAGCTGGTCTGCGACTTCCCGTGCGAAACCCATCTCGTGGGTGACGACGATCATCGTCATACCGTCCTTGGCGAGTTGCTTCATCACACCGAGGACCTCGCCGACCAGTTCGGGATCGAGGGCTGAGGTCGGCTCGTCGAACAGCATCAGCTTTGGATCCATGGCGAGCGCCCGCGCAATGGCAACGCGCTGCTGTTGGCCACCGGAGAGCTGAGCCGGATACGCGCCCGACTTCTCACTGAGCCCGACCCGGTCCAAGAGCTCCATAGCTCGTGCGGTCGCGTCCTTCTTCTTGATCTTTTTGACCTGAGTCGGAGCTTCGATGATGTTTTCGAGCGCCGTTCGGTGCGGAAACAAATTGAAATGCTGGAAGACCATACCGATGTCGCTGCGCTGTTTGGCAGCCTTCTTCGGATGGAGTTCGTAGAGCTTGCCGTTCTTCTCCTCGTACCCGACCAGTTCGTCGTCCACGTAGAGACGGCCTGCATTGACCTGCTCGAGGTGATTGATGCACCGCAGAAATGTCGACTTTCCTGAACCCGAAGGCCCCACCATGCACAGGACCTGGCCCTTGTCGATTTCGAGCGAGATCCCGTTGAGAACCCGTAGCGCACCGAAGCTCTTGCACACCTGGTCGGCCTTGACCATGGGACTCACATCGCACCACCCTCGGAGGAACGCGGCGCCATCAGTGGCTTGCCGCCCTGGGCATCAGCGAGAGCCTGCAGTTGACGATTCGTCAAGGTTCGCGACACGCCCTTCGAATAGTGACGCTCGAGATAATACTGACCGACCATCATCACGCTCGTGATGACGAGATACCAGGTCGATGCCACCAGCAGCAACGGTATCGGCTCGAAGTTCGCGCCAGAGATATCCCGTGCGCGGCCGTAGAGATCACCGGTGAACGGGACTGCTACAACGAGCGAGGTGGTCTTGAGCAGACTGATCAACTCGTTGCCGGTCGGCGGAATGATCACACGCATCGCCTGCGGCAGCACAGTTCGGCGCATCGTCTGCGACCAGGACATCCCGAGCGCCGTCGATGCCTCAACCTGTCCTTCACCAACGGAGTTGACACCCGCTCGGACGATCTCGGCCATATAGGCGGCCTCGTTCAAGGCCAAGCCGATGACTGCGAACCAAAAGGCGTTGTAGAGCGCCTGAAGATCGAACGTGGCGAACTGCACGCTGAACGGTATTCCGAGCGCCACCTCCTTGTAGATCGACGGAAGGAGGCCCCAGAACACGAGCTGGACGTAGATCGGAGTTCCACGAAAGACCCACAGATAGACCCATGCGGCGCTTCGAAGAACCGGGTTCGGCGACAACCGCATCACGGCCACCACGACGCCCAGCACGACAGCGATGATCATCGAGTACACGGTGAGTTGCACCGTCAAACCGACACCTGTGCCGATCCTCGAGTCGAACAGGTACCGACCGTACGTGTCCCAAGCGAAGGCTGGATTTGTCGCTGCTCCGTAAGCGAACAGTGCAAACAAGACAATCACGACCAGTGCCGCTACCCACCTACCCGGATGCCGCAACGGAATAGCCTTGATGGGTACCTGATCGGCTCCCTCGCTGTGTTCGGAGGGATTCACCGCAGAGGTGGACACTCGACGCCCCCTCCCCCACGAATCTGGATCGATATCGACATCAGCTGACTGCGCCGTTGATCTTTGCTTCCTTGATCACGCCGGCTTCGACGCCCCAGTTCTCGGCAATGGTCTGGTACTGACCGTTGTCGATCAGGTATTGCACAGCCTGCTGCAACGACGCGGCCAGCGGCGATCCCTTGGCAACCGGGTAGCCGTACGGAGCGGAGTCGAAGACCTCACCCGCAGCTTCGAGCTTGTCACCGGTCTGCTTGATTGCGTAGGCAGTCACCGGTGAGTCCGCCGACATGGCGTCGACCCGTCCGAGAACGAGAGCATTGGCCGCGTCGTCCTGGCTGTCGAACTTCAGAATGTCGATGGCGGGCTTCCCCGCTGCCACGCACGCTGCGCTCTTGGCCGGAACTTCCTCTTGGTCTTGGATCGTCGTCGTCTGGACTGCGACCTTGAGTCCGCACGCGTCGGTGGGGTCTACCTTGCCGCCCGCTTGCTGCGCCCACTGAGTGCCGGCGTTGAAGTACGTCGTGAAGTCGACCGAGTTTTCACGTTCCTTGGTGTCGGTGAACGACGACATACCCAGGTCGTAGGTTCCGGCCTGCACCGACGGAATGATCCGGTCGAAGTCTGCCTCCTCGTACTGGGCGGTGACTCCCAGCACACCTGCGACTGCATCCATCAGGTCGACATCGAAGCCGATGATCTTGCCGGAGGCGTCCTTGAACTCGTTGGGCGAGTAAGGAACGTTGACACCGACGACCAACATGCCGGAGTCCTGGTTCTTCTGCGGGAGCGTCGCGGCGACTTCGGCCACCTCGGTGATCTCCACCGCTGCCTTCTCATCGGCGGCCGGAGCGCCTCCGTCCTCGGTGTTCTGAGCGCATGCCGTCAGCAGAAGAGCCCCGGCGCCACTGAGCGCCAGAATGATTCGCGCGGGCCTCGAATACGAGCGTGCAAACAAGAGAATGCCTCCAGAAATCGAAACAGCACATCGCGGCGTGCGATGTTGCCAGAGATACGAACTTAGACGACAGCTGTCACCTATGTAGTGCAGGTAATCGAACAGTAACGCGGGGGTCGAGCGTACGGCGTCGTTTCCGTTCGGCCATATTCTCTTGTGCGTCGCTCAGACCCGCAAGGTTCTGGCGACGACGGTCTCGGTGAACTCGCTCGTCGATGCCCTACCGCCGAGATCTGCCGTAGCTACGCCGGAGCCGAGGGTGCCCTCTACCGCGTGACGGATGCGCTTGGCGGCATGACGAAGCCGATCGTCGCCGCTGTGATCGCCGAGCCAATCGAGCAGCATCGCGGACGAGAGAAACAATGCGGTCGGATTCGCAACGTTTTTGCCTGCGATGTCCGGAGCCGAGCCGTGGGCGGCTTGGGCCATTGCTTTGGACTCCGAGGAATTGAGTGACGGCGCCATTCCCAGGGACCCGGACAGCTCTCCGGCAAGATCGGAAAGGATGTCACCGAACATGTTCTCGGCGACGATCACGTCGAAATCACCACCCCTCCTGACGAGATGAGCGGCCAGGGCGTCGATGTGTTCCTCGTCTACGGTGACATCCGGAAAGTCCTCGGCGACGGTTCGGCAGGCATCGCGAAACAGACCCGTCGTCATCGACAGAACATTCGTCTTGTGCACGATGGTGACGTGCTTGCGGCGCGTGCGCGCCAACGTGAAAGCTTCGCGCGCAATCCGTTCGCAGGCGGTACGGGTGAAGACTCCGACGGCGAGTGCTACGTCGGGTGTCGGCATGAACTCCCCGCTACCGAGGAACATGTTTCGGTCGGCGTAGAAGCCTTCGGTGTTTTCGCGGACAACGACGAGGTCCATCTCCGGTGACAATGCTCGAACGTCCGGGTACGCACGCGCGGGACGGATATTGGCGAACAGGTCGAACTTTTTGCGCACCACACCACCCGGCGTGAGCTGCGAACGAAAGGGCTCCGGGTAGGACGCACTGTCGTGCGGCCCGAGAATCCACGAGTCCAGTGTCGCCAACTCTTCCAGCGTCGAGTCCGGGATCGGTGTTCCGTGCGAGTCGATCGCCTCCCGTCCGAGCGGCAGTTCGACCCACTCGATCCGCAGCGAAGTCTCCGCGCCCACTGCCGCGTCGACGACGCGCATCGCGGCAGGCACGATCTCGTGGCCGATCCCGTCGCCGAGCATCGACCCGATTCTCAGTGTCCGAGCGTCTTCGTGCGCCATGTGAGACATCATGACTCACTATGGTCCAGTCATTGGAATTGCTCCTCGACGACACGCTCGACGCTGCCGTCAGACGGGAATGGCAACTACTACTCGAAGCAGACCTACCCAGCCAAGGTAGGCACATGGGCATCTCGAATCGTCCACACATCACGTTGTCGGTTGCCGACGAGATGAACGAGTTCGACACCCGGGTGCACGACGAATACCTTCTGGTCGACATGCCCGTCAGACTTGGTGCATTCGTGGTCTTCCGTGGCAGACACGCGACGTTGGCTCGACTGGTCGTGCCGTCGAGGAGACTCATCGATATTCACGCGCGGGTATCCGAGGTGATAGGCGATGCGGACGGTTCTCGTTCGCATACCGCACCCGGAAAATGGACTCCGCACGTCACACTCGCACGACGCATGACCCGAGTCGAACTGGCCGAGGCTCTGCTCCGCCTCGATTCTGCGCAGCCCGATCTCGTCGGCACCACCTCCGCGTTGAGACGATGGGACGGCGAAGAGAAGCGCGAATGGATCGTTCGGCGAACGCAGCGGTGACGCGTCAGCATTTCGTGCGTGTGCGGTGCACGACACCCAATTCTTATCGGCGAACATTCCGCGCGTCACCGCAACCGGCTTGACTGCGGGGCCAGCCTGCAGGTTCGGGAAGCTTTCGGCACAGTGGTGCGTTGAGGGACTCTAGAGAACGAAAACACCGATGAAAGGGTAGTCGTGGCTACACAGACACTGACTCAGCAGAACTTCGACGACATCGTCGGAGGCAACGACGTGGTACTCGTCGACTTCTGGGCGTCCTGGTGCGGCCCGTGTCGCCAGTTCGCACCGACATTCGAGAAGTCCTCCGAGGAGCATCCAGACGTGGTGCATGCCAAGGTGGATACGGAAGCAGAGCAGGGACTCGCCGCCGCCGCCAACATCAAGTCGATTCCCACGATCATGGCGTTCCGCGAGGGAATTCTCGTGTTCGCGCAGCCGGGTGCACTGCCTGCGGCAGCACTGGAAGATCTGGTAGTACAGATCAAGGCGCTCGACATGGACGTGGTGAAGGCACAGATCGAAGAGCAGACAGCCGACGCTCCAGCCGAATGATTCAGGCCTGAACGAACAAGAAAGCCGGTCGCATTTGCGACCGGCTTTCTTGTTCCCTGCATGCAGGCGACTGTCTAGTGTGCAGCCTGGTCCCAGCTCGTTCCGGTGCCGACGGACACCTCGAGCGGAACGGAAAGCTCGATGGCCGAGGACATTTTGTCTCGAACCAAGTGCTCGATCTGCTCGCGCTCGGATTCGACGACCTCGAGGACCAGTTCGTCGTGCACCTGCAACAACATTCGTGATCGGAGCCCCGATTCCGCCAAGGAGTTGTGAACGTCGATCATCGCCACCTTGATGATGTCCGCTGCCGTCCCCTGAATCGGCGCGTTCAGCGCAGCGCGCTCGGCAACCTCACGACGTTGACGGTTGTCACTGTTGAGGTCGGGTAGGTAGCGCCTGCGGCCGTAGAGAGTCGAGGTGTATCCGACCTTTCGCGCCTCTTCGACGGCGTTTCGCAGGTAGTCCCGAACCCCACCGAATCTCGAGAAGTAGGCCTCCATCTGCGCTTTGGCCTCTTCTGTCGAAATCTTCAACTGCGCGGCCAAGCCGAAAGCACTGAGTCCGTAGGCAAGTCCGTAGGACATGGCCTTCACACGTCGGCGTAGTTCGGGGGTGACGTCCTCGATGGGCACGCCGAACGCGCGCGAGCCTACGAAACTGTGCAGGTCTTCACCGGTGTTGAAGGCCTCGATGAGGCCGGCATCGCCGGACACGTGGGCCATGATTCGCATCTCGATCTGACTGTAGTCAGCGGTCAGGAGCGTGCTGTACCCCTCGCCCACGACGAAGCCGTCTCTGATGTGGCGTCCGGCCTCGTTTCGAACCGGAATGTTCTGCAGGTTCGGGTCGGTGGAGGACAACCTGCCGGTGGCTGCCACGGTCTGATTGAACGTGGTGTGAATTCGTCCGTCGTCGGCGATCGACTTGAGCAACCCGTCCACGGTGACCTTCATGCGTGTCGCATCACGGTGATCGAGCAGGAACTTCAAGAACGGATGCTGGGTTTTCTCGAACAACCCTTGCAGCGCATCGGCATCGGTGGTGTAGCCGGTCTTCGTCTTTTTCGTCTTCGGCATTTCGAGTTCGTCGAACAGCACCACTTGCAGCTGTTTCGGGGAACCGAGATTGATCTGCTTGCCGATGACTTCGTAGGCAGCATTGGCGGCTTCGCTCACCTTGTCGGCGAACTGGCTCTGCAGCTCACCAAGATGCGTTTCGTCGACAGCGATGCCGGTCGCCTCGAGGTCCGCGAGCAACGACAGCAGCGGTAGTTCCATCTCCGAGAGCAGTGAACTCGATTCGATCGCCGCCAACTCGTCGTCCAGTGCGGCAGCAAGATCCAGAATTGCTTGGGCGCGCAGTATCTCGCCCTCCGCCACGGCCGCTTCCGCGACGTCCTCGGTGTCGAGCAGTGAAAGCTGGCCTTCGACGGAATCCTCGACGCGCAGTTCGCGCTTGAGATACCGCAGCGACAGGTCGTCGAGGTTGAACGTCCGTTGACCCGGTCGGACAAGGTACGCGGCAAGTGCAGTGTCGCTTGTCAAGCCGCCCAAGGTCCAACCGCGACCACGCAACGCGTGGATTGCCCATTTTGCCTCGTGGAGCGCTTTCGGTTGACCGGCATCGGCCAACCATGCCGCCAGTGCCTGCTCGTCCGATGGATCCAAAGAGCTGGTATCGACGAAGCCACCTTCGCCGTCGGATGCGGCAATCGCGATCGACAGCGCGTCGCTGTCGAACGGTCGTCTCGGGCCGACGACCGAGAGGCCGTGACGCTCCCCTGTGGAGGCGTGAGTCGCGAGCCACTGTGCGAGCTCACCCACCGGGACGACGCCACCACGCACGTCGAAGCCTTCCTCTGCTTCGGGTTCCGTGGAGGACAGGGTGTCGAACAACCGATCGCGCAACACTCGAAACTCGAGATCGTCGAACAGCGCATGGATCTTCTCGCGATCCCACGGCGCCAGCTCCAACTGATCCGGCGTGTACGGAAGTGGAACGTCACGCACCATCTCGGTGAGTTCGCGGTTGAGCACCACGCCGGACAGGTTTGCCCGCAGCGAGTCACCCACCTTGCCCTTGACCTTGTCGACGTTGTTGACGAGCTCTTCCAGGGAGCCGTACTCCACGATCCACTTGGTGGCCGTCTTCTCGCCGACACCGGGGATACCGGGCAGGTTGTCGCTCGGGTCTCCGCGCAGCGCAGCGAAATCCGGGTACTGCGCCGGTGTGAGGCCGTACTTGATGGTGACCTCTTCCGGGGTGAACCGAGTGAGCTCGGAGACACCCTTCTTCGGATACAGCACAGTGACGTTGTCGGTGACGAGCTGCAGCGCGTCTCGGTCACCCGTCACCACGAGGATCCGATAGCCGAGCGCTTCCGCTTGAGTCACCAATGTCGCGATGATGTCGTCTGCTTCGAACCCGGCTTCGGCCATCACCGGGATACCCATGGCACCGAGGACGTCCTTGGTGATGTCCACCTGACCGGCGAACTCGTCGGGCGTCTTACTTCGGTTCGCCTTGTAGGCCGGGAACCGCTCAGCCCGGAACGTTTGCCGAGACACATCGAACGCCGCCGCGATATGCGTCGGCTTCTCGTCTCGAAGGAGGTTGATCAGCATGGAGGTGAACCCGTACACCGCGTTGGTGGTCTGGCCGCTGGTGGTCTTGAAGTTGTCCACAGGCAGCGCGAAGAACGCGCGAAAGGCGATGGAGTGACCGTCGATCAGCAACAGCGTCGGCTGCTCACCGTCGGCGGAACTGCCGGTCGAGGGTTTCGATGCTGCGCTGTGCTCGGTTATGGGGCTCACGGTTGACCAGTCTAAGTAGACGCTCCGACACCGCGTCAGTGGATGCGACTCCCAGCCCGAACCACCGACCGGGTAGTTCGAAACACAAACGATACTTTCCGGAAATTCAAGACTCCGATTTCGTGCGCTTTCGACGGTTACAGTCCCACAATTGCAGCAGCCGAGGTCTCGAGGCTCAACCGACAACCGTCCGGAGGACGTGCGTGGCCCCAATTGTTCGATGGACCCGTAGGAAGATTCGACTTCGGCATCGCAGCCGAACCCCGCTTCACTTCATCAAACAAACCCTCCTTCTGGCGATCCTCGGCTCCATAGCCGCCATGACGTTCGGCGGTACCGCACTGGCCCAGGAACCGACGCCGACTCCCCCACCGTCGTCGATATCTCAACCACCTGCCGCCGACGCCGTCCCCGTCAGTGGCAGCCTCAACAACGGTGGCGAACGCCTGACCGACGTCGACGTACTGGCGCGCGATTCGACCGGCGCCGAGGTCGCTCGAACGACATCCGAGAAGGGTGGACGCTGGACCCTCGAATTATCCCCAGGGTCATACACTTTCGAGGTCGACTCCAACACGCTTCCCGACGGGGTCAGCGTTCAGGGCGAAGTGCAGCGCGAGATTGCCGCCGGACGCACGAACACCGTGATCTTTTCGTTCGGTGAAGCCCGCACCTCCAACGAGGTTCCCTTCTACGAGAAATTCATCAGGACCACGGTCGACGGCTTCCGTTTCGGTCTCGTGATCGCCCTCGCCGCAGTCGGTCTCAGCCTCATCTTCGGCACCACCGGCCTGACCAACTTCGCGCACGGTGAACTGGTCACTCTCGGCGCCGTAGCTGCCTGGGTGTTCAACGTCAGCATGGGTATTCAACTGATCTATGCCACGATCCTGGCCGTCATCGTCGGCGTCGCCATCGGATGGCTCAACAACGCGGCCCTCTGGAGACCACTGCGAAAACGCAAGACCGGTCTGATCGCACAACTGGTGGTGTCCATCGGCCTTGCGATCGCGCTGCGGTACCTGATCCTCATCTTCTTCTCCGACCGCGCCGAGCCCTTCGACGACTACCAGGCGCAGACCCAGAACGAATGGGGTCCGTTCGCCATCACCAACGTCAATCTGGCGTGCATCATCATCAGCATCGTCGTGCTCGTCGGCGTCGCGCTCATGTTGCAACGCACTCGGATCGGCAAAGCGATGCGCGCTGTCGCGGACAACCGCGACCTCGCGGCGTCGTCGGGCATCAATGTCGAACGCGTCGTGACATTCGTCTGGTGCATGGGCGGCGGGCTCGCTGCTCTCGGTGGCGTCCTGTTCGGACTGTCCGAACTCGGCGGTCGCGTGCAATGGGAGATGGGCTTCAAGCTGCTCCTCCTCATGTTCGCCGGGATCACCCTCGGCGGGCTCGGAACCGCATACGGGGCGCTCCTCGGCTGCGTGATCGTGGGGCTGCTCGTGCAGTGGTCGACGATGTTCATCAATCCCGATCTCAAATACATCGGAGGCCTGCTCGTCTTGATTCTCATCCTCGTCGTCAGACCTCAGGGCATACTCGGCTCGCGGCAAAGGATCGGGTGAACTGATGGATATTCTTGCGGCTCTTCAAGTTTCACTCGCGCAGCTGATCGGTCCGTCGGCAATCTTCTACGCATTACTCGCCATCGGCTTGAACCTGCACTTCGGTTATGCGGGTCTGCTCAACTTCGGCCAGATCGGGTTCGCCCTGCTCGGCGGATACGGCGTCGGCATCATGACGGTCACCTATCAGCAGCCGTTGTGGGTCGGTATCCTCGTCGGTCTCGGTGCCGCCGGACTACTCGCGCTCGTCCTCGGCATCCCGACGCTCCGGCTGAGGGCGGACTATCTGGCTATCGTCACGATCGCGGCCTCGGAGATACTCAGACTCGTCTTCCGCTCGACCGCTACGGATTCGGTGACTGCATCTACCAACGGACTGTTCGGTTTCGCTGATCCGTTCACGTCGCTGAGCCCCTTCGACTCGGGGAAGCAGTACTCGTTCCTGGGCGTCAAATTCTATGGCGACGACCTGTGGTCGATGGTGGTGGGTTGGACGCTCGTACTCGTTCTGTGTGGCTTCGTATACCTGCTCACACACAGCCCTTGGGGCCGCGTCCTCAAGGCCGTGCGCGAGGACGAGGACGCTGCGCGTTCGCTGGGTAAGAACGTGTTCGTCTACAAGATGCAGGCCCTCGTCATGGGCGGTGTCATCGGCGGCATGGGTGGTGTGTTCAACGCACTGCAGACCAAATCCATCAACCCTGACTTCTACTCCACCGCGCAGACCTTCTTCGCATTCGGAGCTCTGATTCTCGGCGGTGCCGCGACGGTGTTCGGACCGGTGCTCGGTGCCATGTTGTTCTGGTTCCTACTGTCGATCCCCGACGCCATCCTTCGCCAGGCGATCACCGGCCCCGATCCTCTGCTCGACCTCAGCGAGCAGCAGGTCGGTGCGACTAGATTCGTGCTGTTGGGGATCCTGATCGCCGTACTGATGGTCTTCAGACCCCAGGGTATTCTCGGGAACAAGCGAGAGGTCCAACTCAATGCCTGACACCTCATCGACTTTGGCCGCACGCGCTGCCAAAGCTCTCAGTTCCGAAGAACGAACGGCACTGTTCGCAGGCGTACCGAGCACTCCCGGCGCACCGAAGCCCGACCCGACCCTGGTCGTCGACGGCGTCTCACGGACGTTCGGCGGGCTCAAGGCGGTCGATGTTGCCCACCTCGAGATTCAGCGCGGCTGCATCACCGGACTCATCGGTCCGAACGGCGCAGGCAAAACCACCCTGTTCAATCTGCTGACCGGTTTCGATCGACCCGACACCGGCACCTGGTCGATGGATGGACAGTCGCTCGGGAAGATGCATCCGCATCAGGTTGCCCGCAAAGGCGTCGTGCGCACATTTCAGCTGACGAAAGCACTCTCGAAGCTCACTGTCCTGGACAATGTCCGCCTCGGCGCTACCGGTCAGAAGGGCGAACGCATTCTCAACACGTTGATGCCATGGACGTGGAAAGCCCAGGAGCGGGAGATCACCGAACGCGCCCAGGAACTCTTGGCTCGATTCAAGCTCGACGCCAAGGCGGACGATCTCGCCGGCTCGTTGTCTGGCGGGCAGCGCAAACTGCTCGAGATGGCCCGTGCGCTCATGACCGACCCAGCTGTGGTGATGCTCGACGAGCCGATGGCAGGGGTCAATCCTGCTCTCACGCAAAGCCTGTTGGGGCATATCAAATCATTGCGCGACGATGGAATGACCGTGGTGTTCGTCGAACACGATATGGACGTCATCCGAGATATCAGCGACTGGGTCGTCGTCATGGCCCAGGGCAGTGTCATCGCCGAATCGACGCCCGAGGAACTGTCGAACAACGGCGCTGTCGTCGACGCGTATCTGGGAAGTCACCACGACCAGGCTCTGGAGTTCGACGAGAATGGCAACCCCGTCGGTGCGACCGCCGAACTGGCCGAAGCGCTCGCGCAGGCAGAGGCCGAAGAACTCGAGGCCGGTGGTGACCTGTCGGAACCCGAATTTTTCGCTCCGGACGTCGTTCCGGGCTCTGCTGCCGCTGGCAAGAATGCCAAGGAAGAAGACGACAAATGAGCGAACCCGATACACAAAAGTTGACCGCCGCAGAATTTGCCGCAACCCCGGCAGAGCATGCTCGGCTGGCCGAAGGCGCGCTTCTGCGAGCCGACAACTTGGTTGCGGGATACATTCCCGGCGTCAACATCCTCAGTGACTGCAACTTCTTCCTTCGGGACGGCGAGATCGTCGGCATCATCGGGCCCAACGGGGCAGGTAAGTCGACACTGTTGAAGACTCTGTTCGGGCTGATTCCCGTCCGCGAAGGTTCGGTAAAGCTACGCGGTGACAACATCACATCGGCCGAGGCGCACGTACTGGTGACGAAAGGCGTCGGATACGTCCCGCAGACGCAGAACGTCTTCCCGTCGCTGACCATCGAAGAGAATCTCGAAATGGGAATCTATCTGCGTCCCAAGAAGTTCGCGGAGCGCTTCGAGTTCGTCAGCGAACTCTTCCCACTCCTGGGTGAGCGCAAAAGGGTCAAGGCAGGCGCACTGTCCGGCGGTGAACGCCAGATGGTCGCGATGGGTCGCGCGCTCATGATGGAACCGTCGGTACTGCTGCTCGACGAGCCGTCGGCGGGCCTGTCGCCGATGTTCCAGGACGAAGTGTTCATCCGCTGCAAGAAGATCAATGCGGCAGGCGTCTCGATCATCATGGTCGAGCAGAACGCGCGACGGTGTCTTCAGATCTGCGACCGCGGCTATGTCCTCGATCAGGGCCGAAATGCCTACACCGACACCGGGACCAATCTGATGAACGACCCGAAGGTGATCGAGCTGTACCTCGGAACGTTGGCAGGAAGCAAGGAGAAGTAACCCCCCTCCACACACACGCACACCCGCGTTCGACTGCACCCCCGTACTCGAATTTCGGGTACGGGGGTGCAGGGTTCGTCGTACCGACGTCGAGCAAAAAGCGACCAGGCGCCGAGTTGAAACTCGTTGCCTGGCCGCTCTTTTCGAAAGTACTACCGATCATTCACCAACGACGATGAATCCATCTGTGGTCAGTGTGTTGTCCGGCCCGAAGACCAGGTTGCCGTAGGAACCGGTGGCGGGTTCGCCGCCGTCGGTGAAGTTCAGCGCACCGGTGATGCCGTCGTAGTCGATATCGGTTCCAGCCTTGACGAGGGGCAGGCACTGCGCATAGCTGGTGCACTTGGTGCCGTCTTTGGTGACGCTGTTGATGTTTGCAGCGATATCCGTGCCGGCCGTGGACTTGGCCTGCTCGGCGGCGAGCGCTGAGATCACCACCGCGTCGTAGGACTCCCCCGCATAGTTGAAGTCCACCAGGGCCGGGTTGATGGCCTTGAGTCGGTCCTGGAATGCCGGGCCGACGTCGGTAAGCGGCGTCGTGCCTCTCATCGTGTCCAGCAACGGCTTTGCCACGGATTCTCCGAGTGCGTTACCCATGTTGCCGTCGACGCCGAAGACTGCCATTCCGTCGGACGGTCCGATGCCGACCTCATGCATACGGGTGATGATCTTCGCCGATTCCTCGAAGCCGATAATCGCGACGGCATCGGGTGCGAACGTCTTCACGTCGTCGACCTCGGCATTGAAGGACTGCGCGTTGGGATCGTAGATGATCTTCTGAATCTGATCCGACGGAATGCCTGCAGCCTCGAGATTATCGACGGTGTTGCTGGCGAGGCCCGTTCCGTAGGGGTCGTTCAGCGCGAGAATGGACACGCGCTGTGCGCCGTCTTCGGCGATGAGCTTCGAGAGCGCCTGTGCCTGCAGCACGTCGGTCGGCGCGGTACGGAAGTACTGCCCCTTGTCGGGGTAGCAGACGAACTGATCGGAGGTGTTGGCCGGTGAGAACTGGACGACGCCTGCACTGGCGATCTTGTCGATTACCTTGAGGGACACCGAGGACGACGCTGCACCGATGATGACGTCGGAACCACCGGCGAGCAGACGGTCGACGGTCGTCGTTGCAGTATCGGTGGTCGTGTCACCCGAGTCGCCGGGGATGAGCTGGACGGGCTGGGCGAGTACGCCACCGGCCTCGTTCACGTCGTTGACAGCGAGTTGCACACCTGCAACCTCAGGCGGCCCGAGGAACGCGAGAGTTCCGGTCTCGGGGAGCAGAGTTCCCACGACAAGCGGGGTTGTGACCGGCGTTGCGCCCGCAGTGGCCATTTCAGGCGTGCAGTCGGTCGAGACTGTCTCTTCTGCTGCCGAGCTTCCGCCGCCAGCGGCGCTGGTGCTGTCACTCGAATTCGAATCGTCGTTCGAGGAACATCCGAACAGTGCCAATGATGCAGCACCCAACACCGCAGCCGTGCGGACGTAGGTCCGTTTTGCCATCTAGGGTCTCCTTGGTTTGCTCATCGCTATGAAGCACACCTGAGTCGTATGAGGCTCTTGTGTGGATCAGACGGTAGCTGTCCGAGGCGATTTGCGATCAGCGAGAACGAGGCTCGTGACCTTACTGTGACCTGACGGGTACAAGTTTTACGTGGCCGTAGCCTGTGCACTCCGCCGAAGCCGAAAACCCTCGCTTACGCAGTGTTGTCCAGAGTCTCGATGATGATGAGTGCCACGGCTTTCATCGTCGTCCGACGGTCCATCGCTGCGTGTTGAATCCACTTGAACGCCGCTGGCTCGGTCAGCGACTGAGACTCCATCAACTTGCCTTTCGCGCGCTCGATCAGCTTCCTCGTTTCGAGTCGCTCCTGCAGATCGACGATCTCGCTCTCCAGCGAAGAGATCTCCGTGTATCGACTGGCCGCAAGTTCGACGGCCGGTATCAGATCGGCCTTCGAGAACGGCTTGACCAGATACGCCATGGCACCCGCATCCCGCGCCTTCTCGACGAGTTCTCGCTGACTGAATGCGGTCAGGATCACCACAGGTGCGATGCGCTTCTCGGCAATTTCCGATGCGGCGTCGATGCCGTCGCGACGAGGCATCTTCACATCCATGATCACCAGATCGGGTCGAAGTTCGATGGCCAGATCCACCGCTTCTTGCCCGTCGGCCGCCTCACCCACCACCTCGTACCCTTCCTCGCGAAGCATTTCCACGAGGTCGAGGCGAATCAGGGATTCGTCCTCGGCAACTACGACACGAAGTGCGGGCTTGCCACTACCTTGCGCAACAGGAGCATTCATACGTACCAGTCTCCTTCGACAGTCATCGCCCATCAGTGCTCGAGCCTTTGAAGGGTACCGGTGCAACACCCCCGTGGCGCATCTTCTAGACTCGTCAATCGTTGCTTGAAGATGCCAGCCCTCGTATCCCAATTGGCAGAGGAAACGGATTCAAAACCCGTCCAGTGTGAGTTCGAGTCTCACCGAGGGCACCACGTAGTACAGGTCGAAGATCGATTGTGAACCGACACCCGCCAGGGTGTCGTGTTTCGCCCAGTGCCTTTCCCCGCATCGGGTGCCATACCGATTACCAGGATTCGATCGTGGCATGAGCGGGTTCGGCAGACGCCGTTGCGGCCCGAGCGTGACTCAGAGTCACTCCGATCGGGATGCTCACGATCAGTACGAGTAGCACCAAGCGATAGCCGACCGCAGGTATCCGCCGGCGAGCGTGCCGGGTCGACCGAAGAGTGAGTACCAACGCGATCACCAACGGGACCGCCCCGATGTCGACGAGGATCGGAACCCGCAGTAGCGCACCGATAATCACCAGCAGATTGCCCAGATTCCAGCCGGCCAGCCGAATCCATGACAGCTGCGATGTCGGAGCGGGGGCGCCGGTTACCGTGTGGCCGACCGCTAGTGCGCATTGTGCGACACCACACACCAATACCGAGTAAGCCGCGAGCCAACTTCCGCGCTCGAGGCCCAGTGGGCCAGTCACCGCAGCGACGAGCCCACCGGCGATGACGAAGCACACGCCCAGAACGTACGAGACACGTAGGGCGTCTACCTTCATCCGTCGTGCGGGGCGGTGTTGGACAGCTGCAGTCGCCACGCTTGCGGTCCGCGCTCGAGGTAGCTGACCTCGAACCGCCCGGGCGTCCGTTGCTCGATCTGAGCCAGCAAGGGCAGCGGATCATGTGGCGCGATCAGAATCATCCCCGCCCCGGCATGCACGGCATCGAGGGCACCGAAAACGGTAGCGTGACGGATGGCATGCGGAACGGTGCGCACATCGAGTTCGGGCAACTCCGGCTCGTCCACGACACCGCATTCGCAGACATGATCGGTCGGCGGATGAGCCTCTCCCGCAGCGACAGTCGACGTCTTGGCCTCTACATTCGCCCACAGCGTAGCCAAGGATGTCGCCTTCGACTGGGCGAGAGCAGGCAGCACGCGGCTTTCATAGGTACGCAGGTACTGCCCGACGTGCACCCGCAGGCCCGCGACCTCGGCAGCGCCCTCCGCAGCGGACTGCACGTCCGCTACCCGGAGGCTCGACGCAACGACCGCGTCGCGCTCGTGGACGACTCGATCTGCCAATGCCTCGTCGATCTCGCGCAAAGCCCGACCGAAATGTACTGCCTCGGCGTCGAGGAGATCGGCCAACGGACCGCTGCACCACGCGAGTAGTTCGATACGCGTCCCAACGGCCAAGCCCTGATCCCCCGCGCTCGCGGCGTCGATCACACGCGTCGCGTAGCCGGACAGCGCGCCGGATACTTCAGCGTGCCGATTCAGGACTGCCTCGATAGCGGCGGCATCGGCGCCGGTGCTGGCGAGGACCACATCGGATCGCGCCGGCTCCTGGATGGCTTCTGGTGTCTTCGCCTTCTCGGACGGAGCCCGTTCGAGCAAGAGGAGCAGTAGGTGAGCTGGGGTGATCGCTTCGACAGAGTGCGGTACGTGTGCATCGACATGAACTATCGCCCCGGCCGACATGTCGATCCGTTCGCCGCCGACCTCGATCACCGCATTTCCTGAAATAGACTGCAACACAATGGGTACCGCCGCAGTGTGCTCGGTCATCACGGCACCGGAATCGATGGTCAAACGAATCATCGTCACTCCCGGCCCCTTGAAGACACGGCGAGTCTTGACCTTGCCCTTCTCGACCGGACGCACTTGCTGCGCGTCATCGGTATTTTTGGTTACCAACGTGTGAGTTGCCGCTTCCATGAATAAAAAGTATCACAATGCTTTTTAATCACCTAGGATCGACACCATGATGCGAGACTTGAGAGACCGGCACGACGTCGAGACCATGGTCGGCGAGTTCTACGAACGAGCATTCGCCGATCCGTTGATCGGTCCGATATTCACCGAGATCGCGGTCATGGATCTAAGCCATCACCTGCCGATCATGTGCGACTTCTGGGAAACGGTGCTGTTTCGCGCAGGCAAGTACAAGCGCAACGCGTTCCAACTCCACGTCGCACTGAACGACAAGTTCCCACTGGAGCAGGAACACTTCGACCGGTGGCTCGAAATCTGGGTCGCCAACGTCGACGAGAGCTTCGCCGGACAGAAGGCCGAGGCAGCCAAGACCCAGGCGCGCCGGATCGCCTGCTCGATTCATCGACGGCTTCACGCGAGTTCACGTCGCGAGAACGAATGCGTGAGTACGCGCAGCGTCCAAGCGGGTCTGTGATGTCTGAATTTAGCGGATAGTGATACTTTCAAACAATGGCTGATCGGAGCGACAACGCCCATCACGCCGCGCTCGCATCCGAAACGCGGCGGCAGATACTCGACATGCTCGTCGAGTCTCGCGATCCACTCGACGCGCTGAGCATAGCCACCAGAATCGACCTACATCTCACCACTGTTCGGTTTCATCTCGACCATCTCGAAGGCTCTGGAATGGTTCGGCGCCAGCCGGTCTCGGAGAAGCGTCGCGGACGGCCCCGAACTTTCTACACTGCCACGCCAGTGGTGCGGAGCGAGACTTCTCGAGTACAACTGATCGACGTACTGGCCGGGGCTTTGACGACCCACGACGACGGTGGCCGCGCGAGTGCGGAAGACGCAGGAAGGCAGTGGGCGGACGATATCGTGGCCCAGAACACGATGCCCGGAACGAACAGCGTCGAGCTGCTGTCGGTCCTCGACCAACTCGGCTTCGACCCACACACCGATGGCCAGGGAACGATCGAATTGCGAGCCTGTCCGTTTCGTGATTCGGCGGCGGCGCATCCGCAAGTGGTGTGTTCGGTGCACCGCGGCCTGATCGAACGAATCCTCGAGATCGAAGAAGACAGCTGCCCAAACGTAGCGCTGCTCCCCTTCGTGCAACCCGACTTATGCGTGATCACAGGGACGAGACGAATAAGCCATACCTAAAAACGCCTGGTAAACGGGCTTGCGGATAGGGCCTATGGTGGGGCCATGTACATACCTAGCAATCTTCGTTGCCATGACAGAGGCGCAGGCACATTATGTGCGGAGCGTGTCACTCACCGGTTCGATGATCCCGCCGGTACCTCGGACGGCAAGTGGGTCTACTACCAGTGCAGTGCGGACACACAACACACCACCGGATATGTCGACCGCCCGGTGACCGACTGACCGAGCTCAGGTTCGTCGAGCGCGCCTGCGTTCGCCGGGATCAGACTCAGGACAGGCATTTCGTGACTTTGATCCGTCGAATCGGTCACGGCACCAGCGAGACGTCGACACGGCGTCGAACGCTTCCCGGCGAGACGCCGAGCATTCGTTTGAATGCTCTCGAAAATGCTGCTTCGGATTGGTAGCCGCTACGTTTGGCCAGTTCCGCCACGGAGACATCATCGGACCGAAGAGCATCATGAGCGCTCCGCATTCGCCACTCCGCAAGATAATGCATAGGCGATTCGCCGACCATCGACGTAAATCTCGCTGAGAATGCCGACCTCGACATCGACACCCTTGTAGCCAAAGACGCGACCGTCCATCGATGGTCGGGTTCTCGATGAATCAAAGCCAATGCGGGCCCGATGCTTACATCCTGCAGTGCACCGAGCCAACCGACCTTCGCCGCTGAATCATGTTCGATCCATGACCGAAGTGCCTGTATGACAAGGATGTCCGACAACCGAGTAATGACTGCCTCTCCCCCGGGCCGACATTGCCGCGCCTCATCAGCGACCAAACCGAGCGTGCTATACATCCACGACAGGTGTGGCGACGGCGCGGATTCGACGACGACCAGAGGTGGAAGCGATCGGATCAATCGAGCCGCCGACGGGTGGTCGAGACGTACTGCACCACAGACCAATGTTGTTGCCGCGCCCCCACTCCCGTGTTGAATGACCGCGTACCGATCGCTGACGTAGTCGTGCGGTAGGTCATGGACCATGGGCGCATCCTTCACTGCATCGACATCGCTGGACAGCATGTGCCCGAGACCGTGTGGTATCAGAGCGAACTCACCGGGAACCAAATAACGTGGTTGAGTACCTTCGACGCTGAGCAGGCATCTTCCACTGGTGACGACATGGAACCACAGGCAGTCCTCCATCAACGGCATCTCCAGGCCCCAAGGCTCGGACAGCTCGGATCGGCAGTAGAACGTGCCCGTCATCCGGAGAAAATGCAGCGCCTCACCCAACGGGTCCGACGATCTCCACGGATCTTCTCCTCGCATACACCGACCGTAACCCAACTTGGACGATCAAGCATGAATCAGCGATTCCGAGTCATAGAAAGTCCTGGACCGGCAGATCAAACTGGATTCCTCAACCAATAGCAACGGAGGAAACCTCATGATCACGGTGATGGGTGCACGCGGACACGTCGGCAACAAGATCGCACACTTCCTACTCGATGACGGCCTACCTGTTCGAGTCCTGGGAAGAAGCGCGAGGACGCTGGATGATCTCGCGGAGCGCGGAGCGGAAGTGCAGGAATGCGATCTCTTGGACACCACTCGGCTCGCTGAGCTGCTACACGAGGGCTCCGCGCTGTTCGCGATGGTCCCGAGCAATCCGTTCACCGAGAACTATTCGGCCGAACAGGACCGATTCGGGGCGTCGATTGCATCGGCCATATCCGTGAGCAAAGTACCCACAGTCGTCACGTTGAGCAGCCTGGGCGCCGACCGACTAGACGCACCGGGAGTGATCGGCGCGCTGCATCGCCAGGAGGCTCGACTTCGGGCCCTCACCGGCGTTCGCGTGACGGCCCTGCGTCCGGTGTCCTTCTTCGAGAATCTGCTGGCAGCCGTCGACCAGCTTGTCCAGCAAGGCAGCCACGTCGATTCGATCGTGTCGGATCTACCTATCCCGATGATCTCGACCAGTGATATCGCGGCCGCCGCAGCACATGCGCTCGTCGACCCCGATTGGGACGGTTATGTCGTCCGAGAACTCCTGGGTGAACGTGACGTGAGCTACATCGAAGCCACCACCATTCTGGGTAGGCACCTCGGCATCACCGATCCGCGGTATGTCCAACTGCCGTACGCCGACATGGCATCGGTTCTGACAACCATCGGATTTTCGCTCGAGTACTCCCACCACTACGTAGACATGACCCGGGCGTTCAACAGCGGTGAACTAACCGAGCCGGTACCTCGCACATCCGCGAACACCACGGCCACGAGCATCGAAGCGTTCGCTGCGTCGTTGTCCGTAGCGGGGAGCCCTTCGTGATCGAACGAACGACCGCCGTGGCAACCATGGTTGCTGCTATCGGCTGCGGCCTCATTGCTGGAGTCATGCTCGCATTCTCGATCTGCGTCATGCCTGCACTGAAGAATCAACCACCGTCGGCGGCAATCGCGACGATGCAGCAGATCAACGTCTCGATCGTGTCACCGAGCTTCCTGACCTTGTTTATCGGCAGTGCCGTTGCCGCGATCGTCGCGGCCGCCGGATCCATCTGGATCGGCACCGGATCGCAGAGCCTCGTAGTGGTCGGCGCAATTCTGTATGTTCTCTGCGTCGTGGTCACGATGGTCGTCAACGTCCCGCTCAATGACACGTTGGCGGCAGCAAGTGCAGACTCCCCGGCCGGCGCTCAGGTCTGGTCGGACTACCTGGACAGCTGGACCGCGTGGAACCACGCACGCACAGGCGCAGCCGGAGCAGCCTGCGTCGCATTGACGATCGCCGTCAGATGTCAGCCCTCCATCTAGTCCTGCAGGCTGGAATCCTGGTGTCGTGCCTTTATCTCCGCTTCGAACCTCTCGATCAGCCGATCCGCCTCGGCCAACGTGTCGTCTCCTGCTCCTTCGTCCATCGAGGCGTCACGCCCACGCCGGAGTGCAGCCAATTCTGCGTCGAGCTCATGGTTGTCGAGTACTCGTGGGTCCAACATGATGACCATTGTCCGTCATTCACTGCTACCCATGCAGCGCTTTCGGAACGTGAGATTGTTTCGATCATGACCACCATCCACAGCTTTGCGCCGATAGTTTCGGACAATGCGCACACGCTGATACTCGGATCGATGCCTGGAGTCGCGTCACTGACCGCCCAGGCCTACTACGCACATCCACGAAATACGTTCTGGCAGATCATGGGCGAACTGTTCGAGGCCGGACCGAACCTGGACTACGAAGATCGAGTTGCCGCGCTACGACGCCACGGCATCGCCGTCTGGGATGTTATGAAGCTGTGCACGCGAACAGGAAGCCTCGACTCCGCGATCGTCGAATCCTCCATCGAGATAAACGACATCGCCGCACTCCTCGAAACTCACCCGTCGATCAACCGCATCTTCTTCAACGGCGCCAAGGCCGAAGCCAGCTATCGCCGGTACGCGCCGACGACGGCCCGCACCACCGAAGTTACGACGGCCCTGCTCCCGTCGACGAGTCCGGCGCACGCGTCCATGGGTTTCGACGCCAAGCGCGCTGCTTGGGCGGTCGTCGACCGCTGAACTCGGTTGCGCTGGGCCGTCGTTGGTATTACAGGTCGTCTCTGCGGTTATATCTTCGGTGAGAGAACAATGATCCCAGCCACAAGGAGCATGCAATGAATGAAAACCGCCAGGAGATCGTCGAGCAGCTCACCGAAATCGCCTGGATCCTCGACCACAAGGACTGGCGCCGCCTCGGCGAGATCTTCACCGAGGACGCCGAGGGCTACGGCCAGCAGGGACTGCCTGCGATCACCGCCAACACCATCCGCTACCTCGGCCGCTGCGGGCCCACCCAGCACCTGACCGGCAACTACCGCGTCCGGGTCGATGGAGACCGGGCCACCTCGACGAGCTACATCCGGGCCATGCACTTTTCCGCGCCGGGGCGCCCGGTGCAGCACTGGGACTTCGTAGGGATATACGAAGACAGGTGGTTGCGCACCGATGCGGGTTGGCGGATCACCCACCGTTCGTGTCAGCCCCTGGGCACCCTCGGCGACCTTGTCCTCCCTGTGGAGGACGGCGCCTGACGCGCTCCATCGTCGGCGACGGTCGGTCGTCTCGAGGCACTGCCTGACAACTTACGTAGCCAGTCGTTCTTTCTTGGGAAAGTGTCGAATAAGACCCTCCTGGACGACGGTGGCCAACAACAGCCCGTCCATCGAGAAGAACCGACCGGTGGCCAAGCCCCGCGAACCAGCGGCTACCGGTGATTCGGTGGCGTAGAGCGCCCATTCGTCGAATCGGAACGGCCGGTGGAACCAGATCGAGTGATTGACGGTCGCCGCAACGATCCGATCGAACCCCCATGAAAGCCCGTGAGTGGTGATGATGGAGTCGAGCACTGTCGTGTCCGACGCATACGCCATCGTGGCCGCATGGTAGATCGACGCATCGGGAAGTTCGCCGTCAGCTTTCATCCACACACGATTGTGCGTGAGCCTCTCACCGGTTCCCTGCATGATCCAGGTCGGGTCGTTGGCGTAACGCATGTCGATCGGCTTGAGTGCGTTGACGAACATCTGCAGGCGATCTTCGTATCCGATGAAGTGATCGCCGAGCGGAGGCAACGTATCCGGGTACGGCACGTCGGGTAGTTCGACGCTGTGCTCGAGCCCTTTACCGAAGTCCTGGAACGCGGCCAACATCACGAACAACTCGTTGCCGTCCTGAATCGCGGTGACCTGCCGGTTGGCGAATGCGCGTCCGTCGCGCTGGATGGACACGTGATAGTCGATGGGCTTCTTTACGTCTCCGCCACGGATGAAGTGTGCGTTGACAGCGTGCACATCGCGGGTGGTGCCCTCGACCGTCCTACCGGCCGCGATCAGAGCTTGCGCGAGAAGTTGGCCGCCGAAAGTACGGCTGCCCACCTGGCGCGGATGCACCCCCCGGTACACACCGTCACCGATCTTCTCGAGGTCGAGCAACCCGAGAAGCGTCTGCAGATCCGTCTTCACCTCGGTCCCGGGTAACGCTGCGGCACCGGATCCCCCCACATCTGCCACTTAGCGGTCCTCTTCCCCAATTCGGTGCACATGGATCAAGTTGGTCGAGCCTACTGTGCCGGGCGGCGCACCGGCGACGATAACGACCTGATCGCCCTTGTTGTAGCGGCCGAGTTCGAGCAAGGCCTTGTCGACTTCGAGCACCATCGCATCGGTTGTTTCGACCTCTGGAACCAGGAACGTCTCGGTCCCCCAGCTCAAGGAAAGCTGACTACGGACCTCCGGAATCGAGGTGAACGCGAGCAGCGGGAGCGAGGTATGCAGACGGGCCAGGCGTCGCACGGTGTCGCCCGACTGAGTGAATGCCACAAGCGCCTTGGCATCGAGGCGCTCACCGATGTCTCGGGCGGCATAGGAGATGACGCCACGCTTGGTACGCGGCGTGTGGGTCAAGGGCGGAACACCCTCACCCTCGGTCTCGACTGTTTCGACGATCCGAGCCATCGTGCGCACGGTCTCCATGACGTATTTGCCGACGGAGGTCTCACCGGAGAGCATGACTGCATCGGTTCCATCGAGGACCGCGTTCGCCACGTCGGACGCTTCGGCTCTCGTAGGCCGCGAATTCTCGATCATCGACTCGAGCATCTGAGTCGCGACGATGACGGGCTTGGCGTTGGCGCGAGCAATTTGAATGGCACGCTTCTGCACCAGCGGTACCTGTTCGAGCGGCAACTCGACGCCGAGGTCGCCGCGGGCGACCATCACAGCGTCGAATGCAAGAACGATGGCTTCGAGATTGTCGACTGCTTCGGGCTTTTCGATCTTGGCGATGACCGGCACTCGGCGGCCGACTCGGTCCATGATGGAGTGGACGAGTTCGACATCGGCAGGCGACCGGACGAAGGACAGTGCGATGAAGTCGACACCGAGGTCCAGGGCGAATTCGAGGTCCGCGATGTCCTTTTCCGACAGCGCCGGAACCGATACGTCCATACCCGGCAGGGATACGCCCTTGTTGTTGCTGACCGGTCCTCCCTCGGTGACCCGACAGAGAACGTCGTTGCCTTCGACACCGGTGACGACCAGTCCGACCTTGCCGTCGTCGACCAGCAGCCGGTCACCTTCCTTGGCGTCCTGGGCCAATTCCTTGTAGGTCGTCGACACCCGATCATGGGTGCCTTCTACCTCGTCGACGGTGATGCGCACCAATTCACCGGCGGCCCAGGTGGTTTTACCCTCGGCGAATCGACCGAGGCGAATTTTCGGGCCCTGGAGGTCGGCAAGAATTCCCACGGCCTTGCCGGTGAGATTCGATGCCTCTCGAACCCTCTCGTAGTTCGCCTGATGATCGGGGTGATCACCGTGGCTGAAATTCAGTCTGGCGACATCCATTCCACTCTCTACGAGTTCACGGATTCGCTCACTGGTAGCGGTCGCAGGTCCAAGGGTGCAAACGATCTTCGTACGTCGGCTCACGAAGACGAGCCTAGTCGGTGTGTCGCTTCTACTTGTCAGCAGAGGCGACCAACGAAAATCTACCGGTGAGTAATAAGACTCGGGCAGTGCTCAGAGCACCTGTATCGGTTCAGATACCGGTGCTGCTTGCCCCAATTGCACTTCTCAGTTTCCTGCCGACCGAGGCCGGATGCCCGGTATCCCATTCGACACCAGCGGCGAGCAGACACAGTCGGGTCAGCCGCCGCAACAACCACGGCCCGACGACCAACAGAACCACACCCGGGACGCAATGCACAGCCATCGCTCCAGCGAGTGTTGGCCCACCCCATGCCAATTCGTAAAACGACGGGTTCCCCATGGCGTACGCCGGCCACACCACGGCACGCACGATCAGAGCGATAGTCCCTATCACCACCCCGATCGACAAAACGGCCGCGAGCAGCGAGGTCGGATGTGAACCCAAGTCCCGCCACATCCGACCGGAGCGAAGCTTGGCAACAGCCAGGACGTACGGGTTTCGCCGCGACGACGCCGCGGGGCGGTTCGGCGGGGCAACGGGTACCCCCACTACAGCGGCAAGGACAGTACGCCGCGCGGTCGCACTCGCCCGCACGATGCTCGCGAACACCAATACAAGTGGCGCCGACAAAAGAGTCGCAACCGCAACAGCGCCAAGCGCGAAACAAACCGTCGCCAGCACGAGACCGACGAGAGTGAGCGGCAGGGCAACAACCAACACGGCGAGCTCACGGAGGATCTCGAGCGAGCGGTGGGACCCCGCCCCGCCGGTTGTTGCCGTACTTTGGTCCGCATACGAATACCGAAATCGTCGACTGCCCGTTCCCGGCCGTAGCGATATGCGGTTCATCGTGCGAAGTGTCAGTCCCGCAGTGGCCGACCGTGCTGATCTCGCACGCTGCCGGTCAGCATCATGATCCCGTCGATCAGCGGCCAGATCCCGCCGATTCCGCAGGTCAACCACGTGACTGCGATCTGAGCGACCGCCATGCCCGGCTGATTGAGGTAGAAGCGTCCGGCGCCGAAAGCGCCCAGAAGGATTCCGAGCAAACCCGCTGTCAGTTTGGACCTGTCCGAGAACGGCTCACCGGTGACGGGATGCCTCCCGTACGGCGCCATGGGATCGACTCCATACGGTGCTCCTGGATAACCCCCGTATGCAGGTTGCGGCTGGTATCCGGGCAATGGATATCCCTGCTGCTGATACCCGGGCGGTGGCGGAAATCCTCCCGGTGGCGGTCCCGAAGGCGGTGGACCGTAACCGCCGCCCTGGTACTGGTCGTAGGACTGATCGTTGGGGTTCGGCTGCGGGTAGCCAGGATCCGGCGCCCCGTACACCGGGCCCGGCTGACCGTAGGGAGACGCGCCGAAGTTCTGTTCGGGCGAAGTGTCGCCGTGCGACAGTGCCGCATCTGGCTTGTCGAAGCTGACGCCGGAACCTGGCCCCTTGTCGGAGGTGGGGTCGGAGGTGGGGTCGGAGGCGGGGTCGGGGGCGGTGGGAGGTGGGTAGCTCGGCGACTCGCCCCACCCCGGACCATTGCCGATTCCAGAATGCACGGCCCATCCAGGGCCCGATCCCGAGCCCGATCCGATTGCACCGGTCATCGGTCCGGTCTCCGAGGTTGCAGGCTGCTCGGACAACGACGCCTCTGCAGTCGCGTCGTAGTCGAACGGGGTGCCGAAATCGGGGGGCGTCTCGATTCGTTCCGTCTCGATTCGTTCCGTCTCGATTCGTTCTGTCTCGATTCGTTCTGTCTCATTGTTGGATCCCCCATCGGAGGACCCACTCTCGGGCTTCTTGTCGGGCTCGCTCACCGGCTACTCCTTGCTCGAAATCGATGGCAGCCAGCACAGCTGGCACATCCATACCGTAAAGTCCTTCAGCTTCGGCGCCCGCCGAAAGCTGCGGGTCGCCGGCGTCACTTCCCGGGGGAATCCTTCTCCTGCCCCGGCGTCGGGGCAGAGTCCTTCTCGGGTTCGACCGCCGAATCCGTCTTCTGGTCCGATGCCAGCTCTGACTCTTCCGTCTCGGTCTCGGTCTCTTCAGTATCTGCGGAGGCGCTCGTGTGGTCCTTGGACGCGAGGCTTGCCGGATCTTCGCGGCCTTTCTTAGCCAGTACGAAGTAGAGGACCGCCAGTACGAACACGATGGCCGAGGTGAAGGTATTGACCCGAATTCCCGCGATATGCGTGGCGTAGTCGTCGCGTAGCAGTTCGACCCAGAACCTTCCGGCGCAGTATCCGGCGACGTACAGAGCGAACAAGCGCCCGTGTCCGATGGCGTATCTACGGTCGACCACCACCAACAGCACAACGATGGCGAGGCTCCACAGAAGCTCGTACAAGAACGTCGGGTGAACGACTTTTTCGATCACACCGTTCGATACCCCTGTCAGAGGATCGAGGCGGCCGGCGGAGTTGACGCGTTCGAAGATCTCGAGACCCCATGCTCGCGTGGTCTCTCGCCCGTACAGTTCCTGGTTGAAGTAGTTACCGATACGACCGATCGCCTGGGCGAGCAGGATCGGCGGTCCGACTGCATCGCCGAACGCGGGCAACGGGATTCCGCGACGACGACAGGCGATCCAGGCGCCGACCCCTCCGAGAAGAACCGCACCCCAGATTCCCAGCCCGCCTTCCCACACCTTGAGCGCGCGAACCGGATCACCACCCGGCCCGAAGTAGGTGCTCCAATCCGTGATGACGTGATAGATGCGGCCACCGAGCAGGCCGAACGGGACTGCCCATACTGCGACGTCGAGCACGGTGCCCTTGGTTCCACCTCTGGCCACCCACCGGCGATCACCCCAGACGACGGCGACGACGATCCCGACGATGATGAAGAGAGCGTATGCACGCAGCGCTATCGGCCCGATGTACCAAACACCTTGCGGCGGACTGGGAATATACGCAAGAACGGCAGTCGAGGATCCTACGACGGAAGTCACAGGGCTACGTTAGCCGAACGGACACCCTCGGCGAGTTCGCTGGTCAGAGCCGCGACGGCATCAAGACCCTTGTCCACTGCGGACACCAGAGCCGAACCGACGATGACTGCATCGGCGTAACGTGCGATCTCGGCGGCCTGCGCACCCGAGCGCACACCGAGACCGACACCCACCGGAATGTCGGAATGCTTGCGGATCCGGGCAGTAAGTTCAGGTGCGGACGAGCTCACAACATCACGAGCACCGGTGACACCCATGGTCGACGCCGCGTAGACGAACCCGCGGCTGGCCTTCAGCGTGCTGGCCAGTCGCTCTTCGGTCGAAGACGGTGCAACGAGAAAGATGCGATCGAGATCGTGTGCATCCGAGGCAGCGATCCACTGGTCGGCTTCGTCAGGGATCAAATCGGGAGTGATGATGCCGAGTCCGCCTGCACTCGCGAGATCCCGGGCGAAAGCGTCGATGCCGTAGCGCATCACGAGATTCCAATAGGTCATCACGATGGCCTTACCGCCGCTCGCGGAGACTCTCTCGACGACCGTGAACACGTCACGTACCCGGGCACCAGCACGAAGTGCGGTATCTGCCGCTGCTTGGATAGTGGGCCCGTCCATGACGGGGTCGGAGTACGGAATACCGACCTCGACGATGTCACAGCCTGAGGACACCATGGTCTCGAAGACCTCGATCGACTTCTCGACCGTCGGGAATCCCGCCGGGAGGTAGCCGATCAGTGCGGCCCGATTCTCGTCTTTGCACGCTCTGAACGTGGCGCCGAGCCTGGAAGGTCGTTCGGTCATGCGGGATCACCCTTTTCGCCGTCTACGTGCGCTTCACCGTCTGCATCCACGAGACCGAACCATTCGGCCGCGGTATCGACGTCCTTGTCGCCGCGCCCGGAGAGATTGACCAGCACGATCTTGTCCTTGCCGAGTTCTCGTCCCAGCTTCAGCGCGCCGGCGATCGCATGCGCAGATTCGATCGCCGGAATGATGCCCTCGGTCCTGCACAGCAGCCGAAAAGCATCCATGGCCTCGGTATCGGTGATACCCCGATACTCCGCACGCCCGATGTCGTGCAGGTAGGAATGCTCCGGGCCGACGCCCGGGTAGTCCAATCCCGCTGAAATCGAGTGCGATTCGGTGGTCTGGCCGTCTTCGTCCTGCAAAAGGTATGAGTACGTCCCGTGCAAAGTGCCCGGGGAGCCGCCGCTGATGGTGGCAGCGTGCCTGCCGGTGTCGACGCCATCCCCTGCAGCTTCGAATCCGACGAGACGAACAGACGCGTCGTCGAGGAACGCGTGAAAAATGCCGATAGCGTTCGAACCGCCGCCGACGCAGGCAGCAATGGCGTCGGGAAGGCGTCCGGTCGACGCTTGAACCTGCTGGCGCGCTTCGAGTCCGATGATCCGCTGAAAGTCGCGGACCATGGATGGAAACGGGTGCGGGCCAGCCACTGTTCCGAAGCAGTAATACGTATCGTCCGCATGCGCGACCCAGTCGCGCAAGGCCTCGTTGATCGCATCCTTCAGCGTCCGCGACCCCGAGGTGACAGCCACGACGGAAGATCCGAGCAACCGCATTCGTGCAACGTTGAGAGCCTGACGTTCGGTGTCGACCTCACCCATGTATACGACGCATTCCAGGCCCAGCAGTGCACACGCCGTGGCCGTCGCGACACCGTGTTGCCCGGCCCCGGTCTCCGCGATGACCCGCGTCTTGCCCATTCGCTTGGCAAGTAGCACCTGTCCGAGGACATTGTTGATCTTGTGAGAACCAGTGTGGTTCAGGTCTTCTCGCTTGAGCAGAATTCTTGCGCCGCCAGCATGCTCGGACAACCGAGTGGCCTCGAACACCGGGGAAGGTCGCCCGGTGTAATCGCGCTGGAGTCGATCCAGCTCTGCCAAGAATTTCTCGTCACTGCGCACCTTGTCGTATTCGACAGTGACTTCTTCGATGACGCCCATGAGCGCCTCCGGAACGTACCGCCCGCCGTATACACCGAAGTGCCCGCCGATATCGGGATCGTGTTTGCTGCGGTCGGTCAACCCGAGGCTGCTCTCGGGTAGATCTCCGCCCTTGAAACGGGGGCTCTGAAGGTGGCTGGTCACCCGTCCAGTCTGCCCCAGCGACCGCTACGACCGAAATTCGGGGTTTTACTTACCCGCCTTACACGACGAACCGGCGCAAACAAGCGCCGGTCGGTCGTGATTCAGCGTGCAGGCTTAGGGCAGGACGGATGAGTTCCTGCGGTCACCAGATCGGATACGGCAGTACGCGGATCACCGCTGGTGACGAGTCCCTCACCCACTAGCACAGCGTCGGCACCTGCGCCTGCGTAGGCGAGAAGATCTGCCGTCCCGCGGACGCCGGACTCGGCGACTCGAATGATTTCGCTGGGCAGTCCGGGAGCGATTCGGCCGAAACTGTCTCGGTCGATCTCGAGGGTCTTGAGGTTGCGGGCGTTGATCCCGATGATGGTGGCGCCCGCCTCGAGAGCACGATCGGCTTCAGCTTCGGTGTGTACCTCGACGAGAGCCGTCATACCGAGCGACTCGGTCCGATCGAGCAGAGACGCGAGCGCCTGCTGTTCCAACGCTGCGACGATCAGCAGAATGACATCGGCTCCGTGGGCACGCGCCTCGTGAATTTGATAGGGCCCCACGATGAAGTCCTTGCGCAGCACCGGAATGCTCACTGCTTTGCGCACGGCGTCGAGGTCGGCCAGCGAACCGTTGAATCTGCGTTCCTCGGTGAGAACGCTGATGATTCTTGCCCCACCCAGCTCATATGCCTGAGCCAGCACTGCCGGGTCCCCTATGTCGGCCAATGCGCCCTTCGACGGGCTTGCGCGCTTGACCTCGGCGATAACGCCGATTCCGTCCTCGTGCAGTGCCGCGGTCGCATCGAGCGGTGCAGGCGCTTTCAGAGCCGCAGCCTTCACAGCAGCGAAATCGACAACCGATTCACGTGCCGCGACATCGGCGCGAACACCGTCCAGAATCGAATCGAGAACAGTCATGGTGACCCGAGTCCTTTCCATCCGTGACCTGATGTGAGGAAACTCATCGAGGTCTTCACTAGCCTAGAGGGCCGTTTCTATGTCACGAATTCCGGGTGCCGGACTCGTCGGTGGGGTCCTCGCCCGCGTCGAGGGCATCCCACAGCATTCGTTCGGTCAAGTCTTCTCCCTCCCCGTTCGCCCCGGTGCCGTCTGCCGCGGACTTGGCTCGACGTGCAACTTCCTCGCGGCGACTGGCTGGAGCGTCGTACTTCGAGGACAATACCTTCCGCGTGGTCGGTTTCCGAAACAGCGCGACGGCCGCAAACAGGGCACTCACTGCGCCGATCAAAGCAAGGACAGCGGGCAAGGCGAACGCAACCGTCGAAGTCACCTCCGCACGCGCCGGGAGTTCGGCAATACTGGCTGCCTTGGAATCGGAGACTTCGCCGAGCAGAGATTCCAGTGCAGGCAGGCCCGCGCCGACGGCAACGAGCAGAACGAGAATTGCGAGAACTCTCGACGCAATCCCCTTGACCGCGAAGGACGCTGCGACGGCCGCCAGAAGCGCTAGTGCAAGAGGTGTGGATGCCGCAGCCCACGCACTACCGAGCAGATCCGTCGATCGTTCCTCCCCCAGCCCATCGAACGAAGTTACGTGCACCCACGTCATCCTCGAACTTCCCCACAGGCAGGCTGCACCGATGAGTAGGAGAACGACGGCCACTGCTCCAGAGCGGGACCGGCCGTCCTTCGGCGATGTCACGCTCGACGAATCCGAGCTCGCCTTCGCGTCCTCACTCACCGGTCTGTCCCTCCCACCGGGCGGAGCGACTGCGCGGCCGCCACAGCACCGAGTACCGCCATCGCCTTGTTCTTGGCCTCGGTGTCCTCGTACTCGGCGACCGAATCTGCCACGACACCAGCACCCGCTTGCACGTACGCCGTCCCATCCTTGATGAGCGCGGTACGAATGGCGATGGCAGTGTCGGCGTCACCGGAGAAATCGAGATACCCCACTATTCCCCCATAGACGCCGCGTCTGGTCGGCTCCAATTCGTCGATCAATTCCATGGCCCGAACTTTGGGAGCACCCGACAGCGTGCCCGCCGGGAAGCATGCCTTGACCGCGTCCAGTGCCTGCTTGCCCTCCGCGAGTCGACCGGCAACTGTCGACACGAGGTGCATGACGTGGCTGTACCGCTCGATATGCCGATACTCGCTGACCCGAACGGTGCCCGGCGTGCAGACTCGGCCGAGGTCGTTGCGTCCCAGATCGACGAGCATCAGGTGCTCGGCGTTCTCCTTCTCGTCCGCCAGCAGGTCCTTCTCGAGAAGAACGTCCTCCTCCTCGGAGTCGCCGCGCCACCTGGTCCCCGCGATCGGATGCGTCGTCGCCAGACCGTCGACGACGGTCACGAGCGCCTCAGGGCTCGAACCCACGATCGAGAACGCCGTCTCACCGTCGGCACCGGGTACATGCATCAAGTACATGTAAGGACTCGGGTTCGAGGCACGCAACATCCGATAGACATCGATGGGAGCTGCGTCGGTATCCATTTCGAAGCGCTGTGACAACACCACCTGAAAAGCTTCACCGGCCTCGATCTCCTCGACGAGCCGATGCACATCTTTGCCGAAGCCCTCGGAGGTACGCTGCCGCCGATACTCGGGTTTCGGACGTGCCATGGTCGACACCGTCGACGAGGCTGGCGCTGCCAGATCCGCACACATCCGATCGAGCCGGGCGATCGCGTCGTCGTAAGCCTCGTCCACGCGGTCGACGGTGCCATCCCAGTTGACCGCGTTGGCGATGAGCGTGATCGCACCCTCGTGATGATCGACCGCGGCGATATCGGTCGCCAGCAGCATGACCATCTCGGGTACGTGCAGATCGTCCTGGGCATGTTCGGGGAGTCGTTCGATCCGGCGGACCGCGTCGTACCCGAGGTACCCGACCATTCCGCCGGTAAGCGGCGGCAGATCCGGCAGCCGTTCGGAACGGAGCAGCTCGAGCGTCCTACCGAGGACCTCAAGAGGGTCACCGCCCGACGGGACGCCGGCGGGGACGTTGCCCCGCCACACTGCTTCCCCGTCTTCGACGGTCAAAGCTGCGGGCGTGCCAGCCCCGATGAACGACCAACGCGACCACGAACGACCGTTCTCCGCCGACTCCAACAGGAAGGTGCCCGGACGATCTCCGCCTAGCTTGCGGTAGGCGGACAGCGGAGTTTCGGAATCGGCGAGAACCTTCCGAACCACCGGAACGACGCGATGTTCGGCGGCAAGTTCTCGGAATTCTGCTCGACTGGTCGTCGCCCCCCTGTCGACGCCGTCGTCAGCACCGGGCAGTGTCGTGGTCTCGCCATGCATACCCCCATCTTCTCAGGTGCTGCACTCGACTCTCGCCGCACGGTAGCCTCCGTGCATGAAACCAGGTGACAAAGTCCTCGACTTCACACTTCCCGACCAGAGCGGCACGCCCCGTTCGCTCGATGCCCTGTTGCAGGACGGTCCGCTGGTGCTGTTCTTCTACCCGGGCGCACTGACTCCCGGATGCACAGCGGAGGCTTGCCATTTCCGTGATCTCGCAACCGAATTTGCCGAAGTCGGTGCGTCACGAGCCGGAATCAGCAACGACACCGTCGCCAAACAGGCCGAATTCGCTGATGTGAAATCCTTCGACTACCCACTTCTGTCCGACGAGGACGGTTCCATCGCAACGCAATTCGGCGTCAAGCGCGGACTTCTCGGCAAGCTGTCTCCAGTGAAGCGGTCCACTTTCGTCATCGACACCGACCGCACCCTCCTCGAGTCCTTCTCGAGCGAATTTCGGTTCGAAGCGCACGCCGACCATGCCCTCGAATTTCTACGAGCCCGAGCGAAGAAGTAGACCGCCGATACCGAAGAGCCGTGGCGGACACGTTCTATTCTCACGAAGAGTGACAGACTTACCTCGACGAGTGATCGTGTTCGAAGGAAGGGCTCACCGCGATGGACAGGTCGATGAACGTGACGGCAGAAAGCGCCGAACCTCGTTGGCTCACCGACGATCAGCAAACTGCGTGGCGATCGCTGGTAGCGCTCCTGACACGACTCCCTGCCGCCCTCGATACTCAGCTGCAACGAGATTCGGGGCTCACCCACTTCGACTACTTCGTACTGTCCGTTCTCTCCGAAAATCCGGATCGGCGTATCCAACTACGCGATTTGGCCAAGTTCGCCAACGCTTCCCTCTCCCGCCTCTCGCACGTGGTCACCAAACTCGAGAAGGTGGGCTGGGTGCGCCGCGAGAGCATCCCCGGCAGCAGAGGTTCGTACGCAGTGCTCACCGACGGCGGGATGGACAAGGTCGTCGAATCCGCACCCGCTCACGTCGCCACAGTTCAAGCATTGCTGTTCGAAGGACTCGGCGACTCCGAAGTCGCTCGACTAGCCGCACTCAGCGACATCATGCTCCGCCAACTCGACAAAGGCATTGCCGAAGGAACAGGCAAAGCCTGAGTCGCCCGCCCGGCACGACGTCGGTCCAGCAGCAGTCAGCTGAGCAACACGTCCGAGTCGAAGCACGTGTGGTCTCCGGTATGGCAGGCGGCGCCTTCCTGATCGACCACCAGCAGGACGGTATCGCCGTCGCAATCGAGGCGCACCTCGTGCACGTACTGCGTATGTCCCGACGTCTCCCCCTTGACCCAGTACTGCTCACGTGAGCGGGAGTAGTACGTGCCCTTACGAGTCTCGAGGGTGCGTGCGAGAGCCTCGTCGTCCATCCATGCCACCATGAGCACACTGCCCGTACTGCGTTCCTGCGCGACCGCGCTGAACAGGCCCGCCTCGTTTCGCTTGAGACGGGCTGCGATTGCCGGGTCGAGAGTCATCTTCTCCGTTATACCTTTCAGCGAACAACGATGCCGTCGCCGCGCATTGCGGCTTTGACCTGACCGATCGTCAGATCACCGAAGTGAAATACGCTGGCCGCGAGTACTGCGTCTGCACCTGCAGTGACCGCCGGTGAAAAATGCTCCACCGCGCCTGCTCCCCCGCTCGCGATGACCGGGACGTGCACAGCTGCGCGAACAGCCGCGATCATCGGCAGGTCGAAGCCCGCCTTCGTGCCGTCGGCATCCATCGAATTGAGCAGAATCTCACCGACTCCGAGTTCCGCACCGCGCGTAGCCCATTCGACCGCATCGATCCCGGTCCCACGCTTTCCGCCATGTGTGGTCACCTCCCAGCCCGAAGGAGTATCCGGTTGCCCGTCGGGAACGGTTCGTGCGTCCACAGAGAGCACGATGCACTGCGAACCGAATCGCTCGCTCAACTCACGTAGCAATTCGGGACGAGCAATAGCTGCGGTGTTGACACTTACCTTGTCCGCCCCTGCACGCAGCAAACGATCCACATCGTCCACGGTCCGCACACCGCCACCGACGGTGAGCGGGATGAACACCTGCTCGGCCGTCCGACTGACGACATCGAGCATCGTGCCTCGATCCGACGTGGATGCCGTCACATCCAGGAACGTGAGTTCGTCGGCGCCCTGGGCGTCGTATGCGGCGGCGAGCGCCACCGGATCACCGGCATCGCGCAGATTCTCGAAGTTCACACCTTTGACGACGCGTCCGGCGTCGACGTCCAGACACGGAATCACACGCACGGCTACGGTCATCGAACACGCCCTTCGAGAAAGTCAGCTGGATCTCCCAATGCACTGATCACGTTCAACAGTTCTTCGTGCGCACCCGGCGACGCCGCTACGACCGACTTCGACTCGATGGTCCACGGTTCGCCGGCCAGGTCGGTGACCACGCCCCCGGCCGCCTTGACGAGAAGCGCGCCTGCAGCGTTGTCCCATGCTTGATGTCCGAATACGACGCATCCGCCGAGAACCCCGCTGGCGGTGTACGCCAAGTCGATTCCGGTGGATCCGTGCATTCGGATGCGAGAGGACACCCGGGAGAGCTCTTCGAGAATCCGGACCCGGTACAGCCCGGGCGTCCGTCCCCGGCTCGCGATGTTGAACGCGCCGAAGCCGATCATCGAGTCCCTGAGCGAGCGCTCCTCGAGACGCGGTACAGCAACGCCGTTGAGATGGATCGGCCCACCTACGGTAGCGGTGAAACGCTGCTGAATCAGCGGCAACCACGTCAGGCCGAGCACCGGCACACCGTCGTCGAGAAGTGCCAACAATGTTCCGGCAGAGGGCAATCCGGCCGAGTAGTTGAAAGTGCCGTCGATCGGATCGAGGACCCAGACCGGGCCTTCGTTCAGGTCTGGACCACCGAACTCTTCACCGTGCACCGGAATCCCGGTCTGCTCGAACAGCTCTGCGCTCAGCCGTCGTTCCAACTCGAGATCGACGGCCGTGGCAAAATCATCGGGCCCCTTCTGGATGGCGCTGGGGGCACCGACACCGGCGACGAACCGATCCTGTGTGCCGTCGAGCAATCCGCTTGCGATGCTCAGCAGTCGCTGCGGGTCCAGAGGGAGGCTCATCCTGCTATCCGGATACTGCCGCGAGGGCGTCCGGCAATGTGAAACGTCCTGCGTACAAAGCTTTTCCGACGATCGAGCCCTCGACACCGACATCCACCAAGTCCGCGATCGCGCGAAGATCATCGATGGTCGACACGCCACCGGAGGCAATTACGGGTGCGTCGGTCTTCGCGCACACCTGGCTCAACAGTTCGAGGTTCGGTCCGGTGAGCGTTCCGTCTTTGGTCACGTCGGTAACGACGTACCGCGAACATCCGTCGCGCTCGAGACGCTCGAGAACCTCCCACAGGTCACCGCCGTCGCTGACCCAACCGCGGCCGCGCAACCGGTTCGCACCGTCGACGATGAGCACATCGAGTCCGACCGCAACACGATCACCGAACTCGCCGATGGCACGCGAACACCACTCGGGATCCTCGAGCGCCGCAGTGCCGAGGTTCACCCGTGCACAGCCAGTGGCGAGCGCAGCTCTCAGTGACTCGTCGTCGCGGATGCCTCCGGACAATTCCACCTTGACGTCCAGCTCACCGACGACGTCCGCGAGCAACTCGCGGTTGGAACCACGACCGAAGGCCGCATCGAGATCGACGAGATGCACCCACTCGGCACCGTCCCTCTGCCACGCAAGTGCGGCATCCCGCGGGGATCCGTACTTGGTTTCGCTCCCCGCCTCTCCCTGAACGAGACGGACAGCTTCGCCGCCTGCGACATCTACAGCAGGCAATAGGACCAGGCTCACGTGCGGTTATACTACCGGTCCGTCTGCCTCACCCGAACGTCGGGGCGGACCAGCCCCGGTAGTGCCGGGGAACCTCATTCGTCGGGGCCGAGCCCGCGCCGCGTCATCCGTGTCGAGACGACGCCCATAGCCGTGATGGCTGCCGTGATACCGATCGCCACGATGAGCAGACCCCACCCCGGGCCCGGGCGAATCAGCGCAACGACCACCGTAGTGATCATCAACATGAATGCTGCGCTGCCGAGAGACGCGATCGCGAGACGTCCGAACGAGAACTCGCGATCGCGCTTTTTCATAGCGAGTCGACCCAGTTCTTCAACAGTGCGGCCCCTGCGTCCCCGGACTTCTCCGGATGGAACTGGGTGGCCGACAATGGACCGTTCTCGACCGCGGCGAGGAAATCACCACCATGGTCGGCCCAAGTCAGCATCGGGTCCGCCAAGACCTCCGACGGCTCGAGTTCCCAACGCTGCGCCGCGTACGAGTGAACGAAGTAGAAGCGAGTCTCGGCATCGATACCATCGAATAGGACGCTCTTCTCGGGAGCGCGGACGGTATTCCATCCCATGTGAGGTAAAACCGGTGCCGCAAGCCGGTCGACGGTGCCAGGCCACTCACCGCAGCCTGCCGCCTCGATCCCGAATTCGACACCCCGTTCGAACATGATCTGCATCCCGACGCAGATGCCGAGTACCGGGCGCCCACCGGCCAACCGTTGACCGATGATCCGATCACCCTTGACCGACAGCAGACCTTCCATGCACGCCGCAAACGCGCCGACCCCAGGAACCACGAGACCATCGCAAGCAAGCGCAGCCTTCGGGTCGGCAGTGACGGTGACGTCGGCACCGACTCGATCCAGTGCCCGCTTCGCGGAGTGCAGATTGCCCGAGCCGTAGTCGAGCAACACCACAGATTTCATGCCGCGAGTCTATCGGTCGCTCGTCGAGCCGATATCGCCACCGCTACCGCCATGATCGCCGCCACGGTTGCGGCCATCCCGAACCCGGCGGTGTATCCGGCCGTTCCGACGATGAGCCCCAGAGCCATTGCACCGGCGCCGGTGCCGGCGTCGAAACCGATGTTCCAGGCGGCGCTGGCTTGGCTGTATCGCTCCGGTCCTGCGGCGTTGAACACCATCACCAAGCTGTCGTTCTGGGTGGCTCCGTATCCGACACCGAAGATGACGGCAGCGATGAGAAACACCGCACCAGGAGTACTGCCCGACACCGCGAAGGCGAAGACCGCCACGCCCACCGCAACTCCCACCAATGCGGGTGCAAGCGACCGACCGATTCCGATCCGATCGGCGATCCAGCCCGCCCCGTAACGGCCGACGAGCATCGCCCCGCTGACAACCGAGAGCGCGATGCCGATCAACGAAGCGCGCTCGGATTCTGCGATCGGCAACAAAGTCGTCAGTCCCCCGAACGACGCCGACGCCGCTGCGATGGCGAGGCACGGGATGACGAACTGCACTGAGCCGGTTCGAACCTCGGCATGGGACCCTCTCGACCGAGGCACCGGACGAATTCGAGGCAGAAATGCAATCCCGATCAGCCCCAGCATCGGTACCAGTGCCCCGAGGACGTACACGAGGGTCGGGGCGACGGAGAAGACAGCAAGACCCACGGGGAGAGTGATCATCTGCGAGAACGCGATAGCGATTCCCTGGGCTCCCGTTGCTCGACCCAACTGCGCCGCTGGTGCCAGCTCGGCGACCAAGGCCGCACCCGCAACCGTGAGCATTCCGAAGCCGACACCGCGCACGGCAGAAATAGCCAACGCGGGTCCCGCGGCGACCGACACGACGAACACGATCGCAGGCAAACCCAACAGTGCGCAGCCGGCAGCGAGGACGAGTCGGTGGCCGAACCGTCGCAGAAGGCGAGGAACCAGCAGTTGCGTAGTGACGGTGGTGGCCATGAAGATTGCAGTGCTTGCGCCTGCCAACGCGTCCGAACCGCCGTTTTCCGAAATCGCCAGTGGAACCACGGGCAGAAGAAGACCGAATCCGCCGAACGCGGCTGCGCCCATGACCATTGCTGCGGGAAGCCCGCGGATTGCGAACAAAGAACTCAAACCGAAATCACAAAGTGCCCTTGGTGGATGGAATTCCGGTCATCCTCGGGTCGTACTCGACTGCTTCACGCAACGCTCGAGCCACGGCCTTGAACTCGGCCTCGGTGATGTGATGCTGATCGCGTCCGTACAACACACGCACGTGCAGCGCGATGCGCGCGTTCATCGCCAGCGACTCGAAGACGTGACGATTGATCACCGTCGCGTAGGGAACTCCGGGATAGCCGCCGATGATCGAATGGACCATGTAGTCGGGCTCACCGGTGTGCACGCAATACGGCCGGCCGGAAACATCCACGGACGCATGTGCGAGGGTCTCATCCATCGGAATGAACGCATCACCGAATCTGGTGATCCCCGCTTTGTCACCCAACGCCCGACCGAGTGCCTGGCCGAGCACGATCGCGGTGTCCTCGACGGTGTGATGGGCTTCGATCTCGATGTCACCTTTGGCGTGCACCGTGAGGTCGAACCGGGCGTGTGTGCCGAGGGCAGTGAGCATGTGGTCGAAGAACGGCACCCCAGTGGAGATGTCGACGACACCGGTGCCGTCGAGGTTCAACTCGACCGAAATATCGGACTCTTTCGTCGCGCGTTCGATACGCGCGATCCTGGGCTCCGTGGTCATCTTGTGGACTCCACTTCTTGTTCGGTCTGCAGTTCGGTGCGTGCAAGTCTCGCACTCACCTCGAGGAATCGATCGTTTTCGGCGTCGAGGCCGATCGTGGTGCGCAGATAACCGGCGATGCCGACGTCCCTGATCAGCACCCCGTCGTCGAGATAGCGCTGCCACGTCGCCGCTGAGTCGGCAAACCGGCCGAACAGAACGAAATTGGCGTCACTGGGAATGACGTCGTATCCCATATCGGTGAGCGCAGCCATGACCCGATCGCGTTCGGCCGACAGACGGGCAACACTTCCGAGAGTTTCCTTCGCATGCCGAAGAGCAGCCAACGCCGCGGCCTGGGTGATGACAGAAAGGTGATAAGGCAAGCGCACCAACAACATTGCCTCCACCACGGCCGGCGCTGCAGCGAGATAGCCGAGTCTGCCACCGGCGAAAGCGAAGGCCTTGCTCATCGTCCGACTCACCACGAGCTTGCTCGGGTAGTCCCCGATCAGACCCAGTGCGCTCGGCAAGGCCGAGAACTCCGCATACGCCTCGTCGACGATGACGATGCCGTTCGCAGCATCGAGTATCCGTCGTAGATCCGCTTCACCGATGCTGTGCCCGGTCGGATTGTTGGGGCTCGTCACGAAGACGACGTCGGGGTTGCGATCGCCGATCACACTGACGGCGTAGTCGATATCGAGCGAGAAGTCGTCTCGCCGATTCGCCTCGACCCACTCGGTCTGAGTTCCGGACGCGAGGATCGGGTGCATCGAATACGACGGCACGAAGCCGAGCGATGTTCGCCCCGGCCCGCCGAATGCCTGCAGAAGCTGTTGAAGGATCTCGTTGGACCCGTTCGCAGCCCAGACATTGGCCGTGTCCACCGCAATTCCGGTTTGCGAGCTCAGGTACTCGGCCAGTGCCGTACGAAGGGCGACGGCGTCGCGATCCGGGTACCGGTGCAGCTGAGCAGCTGCAACACGGACCGACTCGGCTACATCGTCCACCAGGGCCTGGGTGGGCGGATACGGATTCTCGTTGGTATTGAGCTGCACCGGTACCTTCAGCTGCGGTGCGCCGTACGCCGACTGCCCGCGCAAACTTTCCCGTAGCGGCAGATCGTCGACGGTGATCGACCGTCCGGCGACAGCGCTCACGAGGACAACCCTTCGAAACGAAGCCGGACTGCCTCGCCGTGCGCTGGAAGATCCTCGGCATTGGCAAGCGCGATCACGTGACCCGCGACATCCTTCAACGCCGCTTCCGAGTAGTCGACGACGTGGACTCCACGCAGGAACGTCTGAACACTCAGTCCGGACGAGTGACGGGCACAACCCGCCGTCGGAAGAACGTGATTCGAGCCCGCGCAGTAGTCACCGAGACTGACCGGAGACCAGGCACCGACGAATACTGCGCCCGCACTGCGTACCTTCGCAGCGACAGCAGCTGCATCGTTCGTTTGAATCTCCAGGTGCTCGGCCGCATACGCATTCACGACGGCAAGGCCCTGGTCGATGTCGTCGACGAGGATCGTTCCGGACTGCTGGCCGGATAGTGCTGTCGCGACACGCTCGGCGTGCTTGGTGAACGCGAGCTGTGCCTCCAGAGCCGCGTCGACCGCGTCGGCGAGCTCCGGACTCGTGGTGACGAGAACACTCGCCGCCATGACGTCGTGCTCGGCTTGACTGATCATGTCGGCGGCGACATGTTTCGGGTCAGCAGAATCGTCGGCCAGAATTGCGATTTCGGTAGGGCCGGCCTCGGCATCGATTCCGACGATCCCACGACACAGCCGCTTGGCTGCAGTGACGTAGATATTGCCGGGCCCGGTGATCAAGTCCACCGGTGCAAGTTCCGTTCCGTCGGTGTCCGTGCCGCCATAGGTGAGCAACGCAATACCTTGCCCGCCGCCGACAGCCCATACTTCCTCGACCCCGAGCAGTTGCGCGGCGGCCAGAATGGTCGGGTGTGGCAATCCACCGAACGCAGCCTGCGGTGGGGATGCCACGACCAAGGAACCGACGCCCGCGGTCTGAGCGGGAACGACGTTCATGACGACCGAGGAGGGGTAGACGGCGTTGCCGCCGGGAACATAGAGTCCGACGCGGTCGACCGGGATCCATCGCTCGGTGACCGTTCCACCGGGGACCACAGTGGTGGTGGTGTCGGTGCGCCGTTGTTCGGCATGCACCAATCGTGTCCGTGCGATGGCGACTTCGAGTGCCTCGCGCACTGCGGGGTCCAACTCGGCAAGAGCGTCGACGAGCGCCTGAGCAGGGACGCGGACCCGGTCCGGGCGGACGCCGTCGAACTGCTCGGAGTAGTCGAGTGCGGCGTCGGCACCGCGATCGCGAACTGCTTCGACGACTGGGCGCACCTGATGGAGAACAGCATCGACATCCACTCCACCTCGTGGGAGTGCGCCGCGTAGTTCGGCAGTGGATGGAGTTCGACCGCGTAGATCCACGCGAGCGAGCTCGATGCGGGCAGACATAGTGTTTCCCTTCGAGGGTCGAGAGATTTCGGTTGCGAACCTCCAGGATAGTTCCCCAGGATTCGGCTCCTGCTTCACGTCCTGCGCTCGACTACCGCTTCGTGCCCGGGAACGCTCACCAAGGTCTGACCCTAGAGCGCGGAGAAGCTGCACCGCGAATAGATTTCCGTCGGCCGGCTCGATGGCGGAGGGCAGCACCGAGCGACAGAAGTGACGCCTTTTCGGATGCCGAGCTCAGATACCGAGCGAATGCGCCAGCATCGGCCACGACGCGTGGAGATCGTCCTGCCAGTAACCCCACGAGTGAGTTCCGACGGGACGGAAATTCACCTCGGCAGGGATTCCGAGTCGATACAGCTCTTTGGCCATGTTCGAGGTGCAGAAATTCACGACGGCCTCGATACCGCCGCCGACCAGTAGCTGGTCCGGGAACAGTGTGGCCTTGCCTTCCGCGAATCGAGGATTCAGCGGTGTGTCGTTGGGAATGCCGGGTAGCCCGGTGCCGGTGCTCATGTAGATCTCGGTGCCACGCAGCTTTTCAGCGTTGAGGAGTGGGTCGTTTTCACGCCACACCGGTCCGTCGAGCGGTCCCCACATGTTCTCGACGTTTCCGCCGCCGTACAACTCGACAACCAACTTCACGAACTGCTGCCCGAGCGGATCCGAGGTCTGCGCGCATCCACTGTAGGCGGCCACGCCCTTGTAGAGACCTGGATAGGCGATGGCCAAATTCAGAACCGAGGTGCCGGACATGGAGAGGGCCGCTATCGACTGAATTCCGTTGGTATCGAACTGTGCATCGATCAACGGTGGGAGTTCCTCGCCGATGAAGGTCTGCCATTTGTTTCGACCGAGGACTGGATCATCGCTAATCCAGTCGGTGTAGTAGGACCATTTTCCGGACTGCGGCGTAACCACGAAAGCGTTCTTGTCGGCAAAGAATTCGGTCGAATCCGTCTGGGACTGCCACGTTGCGGAGTCCTCGCCGCCTCCCGCGCCGTTCAACAGGTAGAGAACCGGCCGTGGAACAGAGCCGTCGGCGGGGGTCATCACCTGGACTGGAATGTTCTTGTCCATGGCCGCCGAGTAGACCTCCAGCGTCGACCGGCGATCATCGATGCGGGTGGACGACACGATGCGCGAACCATCGCCGGATGTCGCCGACGTCACGGGTAGGTCCTCGGCGGACACGACGCTCACACCTACCGCGGACGGCGTCAGCACACACAACATCACCGCTGTGCATGTCACGATTGCGTTCTTGATCTTCACGCGTCCGCCCTCCGGCGATGCTTTGACGTTAGTTCGGCGAACAGTATCACTGCCACCTACGAACGGGGCCGACAATCCCGACCTGTAACCGAACCTGCTGAGGGGTCGAGCCCTCTCGCAGATACATCCCCGACGAGCAGGTCAAGAATACCGACGTGCCAGATTGTCCAGAGTCGCGCTGATGCCATCCGCGTTCTTCTGCGGCATCCCGAATATCTCCAGCATTTTCGGCGCCTTGGCGGCTGCGTAGCGGAACGATTCAGTGACCGTGGTCGTACCAGGTGTCTTCTCCTCGAACTCCCACCGCCACGTATGCCCCAGGGGATGCCGCCATTCGATTGCCTTGCTGGCGCCGGCGTCGATGAAGTCGGTCACCGTGCTGGTGATGCGGTACGGAACGCCGTACTGCTTCATTCCAACCGAGAACTTGGCGCCCTGCGTCAATCGGTCCGGTCCCTTGACCGTGTCCTTCACCGTGCCCGAGCCGTCGAGTTCACCGTGCCGACGTGGGTCCGCCACGATAGCGAAGAGATCGGCGGCGGGCGCTCGTACCTCGATCCGACGAGCAACGATGCGATGTCCTTGGTCGACGATCTGTGCAGAAACCATGACGTGCTCATACCCGTATTCGGTCCATCCATGCGAACCGCGACGGATCGAGAAGGTTCAATGGACCGATGACCGCAGCGATTACCATCGATCACAACGAAAATTGCGAAATGACGACCCACATCGAGGCTTCCGGAATATGAGTCGCAGTTGCCCATGTCTGCGCGGTGAGCCCTTCGACCGCTGCTGCGAACCGTTCCTGATCGGAACGGCGACCGCACCGACGGCCGAGCACTTGATGCGATCGCGTTACAGCGCCTTCAGCGTCGGCGACGCCGAATACCTGCTGAACACCTGGCACAGTTCGAGCGCCCCGGCCGAGTTGACGCTCGACCCGCAGCAACGCTGGTACCGATTGGACATCCACCGAACCTCCGAAGGAGGGCTGTTGGACCAGACAGGCGAGGTCGAGTTCAGTGCGTTCTATCGCCATCCCGAGGGCAACGGGGTGCTCAGAGAATTTTCTCGATTTGTTCGGGAGAACGACCGATGGGTCTACCTCGGCGGCGTCCTGGCGCAGTGAGCGCCTGTACTACCGCTGCTTCTGTGGCCGGTTGGTAGCGGCTCGTCGAGCCTCGTCCTTCGCCTTGACCCGCACTGCCTCCGCGCGGACCTCGTCCTGCGTACGACGCTCTCGAACCAGCCACTGGGGCTGCTCTTGAAGAAGCTTGTCGATCTCGGCTTCGGTCAGGGCGTCGGTGATCTCGGCTCGTGCAAGACCTGCGATGGACACTCCGAGCTTGCGCGCAATGACGTCCTTCGGGAAGGGGCCGTTCTCTTGGAGGTCGACAAGCCACTGCGGCGGTTCTTTACGCAATACGTCCAGTTCGGCGCGGGAAATGGACGCGGCCTGAAACTCCTCCGGCGCTGCGGGAAGATAGATGCCGAGCTTGTTTGCCGCGGTAAGGGGCTTCATCTGCTGTGGTTTATTCTCCGGGCTCACCCCGACAGCCTATCTGCCCACAGCTGGACCGGACGCCACTGTCCAGGACAACGGTCCGAGTCGCCTACTGTTGAGATGTGAATTTCGACGTGCAGTCCCTCCGCTGGTACATCGCCGTCGCGGAAGAATTGCATTTCGCTCGCGCTGCCAAAACCTTGAACATTGCCCGGACACGGTTGAGTGCCGCGGTCATCGAACTCGAGACCGAACTCGGCTACTCGTTGTTCGTCCCCGGCGCGTCGCCGACAGAGCTCACCGATCGCGGTACCGACTTCCTCCAGACCGCCCGCGTGATGGTCGCCGAGGAAGATGAATTGCTGCGTGCCGATGCGTCGAACGAGCAGTCTGCCACGCTCACTGTCGGTTTCACCGAAGGCGTGACGCCTGCAAAGTGGACCCGAATCTGGTCCGAGCGATTCCCCGACATCGGGTTGGAGCTGGTCCCCACCACAGCCGACACTCAGGAGTCCTCGCTTCGATCGGGCGTGGTCGATGTCGGTTTCGTTCGACTCCCGGTCGACCGGAACGATCTCAGCGTCATCGGCCTCTATGAGGAAGTTGCTGTGGTGGTCGTTCCCAAGGATCACCCAGTCGCCGCCTTCGATCGCATCGCCGTGACAGACCTCGCCGACGAGCACCTGCTGCAGGAACCGTCCGAGGTTCCCGAGTGGGCGTCGATCGCCACCGAAATCGCCGACGGCACGCGCCTGGCACCGCCGCAGGTGAATTCACACGCCGAACTGGTCGAGTACGTTGCCGCTGGGCTGGGTATCGCCGTTCTCCCGCAGTCGATCGCCCGATTGCACAGCCGCAAAGACCTCGTATATCGCCCGATCGACGGCGTAGCGGGCTCCCCCATCGCCATTGCATGGCTCATCGACAAGACGACCGAAGAGGTCGAGGACTTCGTCGGAATCGTCCGCGGACGCTCGGTCCGAAGCTCCCGGGGAACTCCTACACCACCCACCAGTGCAGCGAACCGCAACAACAGCGCGGCGAAGAAGAAGCAGCAACTGGCAGCGAAGGCGAGCCAGCCGGCCAAGGGCGCACGAGGAAGCAGGAAGAATTCTTCTTCTGGCAAGCGCCCGCGGCGGCCCTAGTCATCGGGCTATTTGCATAACCCGATGACCAGGGCCGACCACCATCTCCGCGGGGCTACTACGACTTCCAGGCCGTCCCGAAGAGCGCCATTGAATTGGAGGAGCCCACTACGCCATGCACGGTGGGGTTCCACACGACGAACTCAGCGAAGGAACTGTAGACCAAGAAGGGCACGTCCTTGTTGACCTGCTGCTGGATCTTGTCGACCAGACCGACCTTCTCGTCCTTGTCGGAGGCCAACTGCAGATTGTCGATCAGCGAGTCCATTTCTGGGCTGGTGTACATCCCATAGGTTTGCTTGCCTTCGCTGTGCATCGTTGCCTGCATCTTTGGAAATGGGTCGGATTCGCGGTACGACAGACCCCACGCCGCGAGATCGTAGTTCCGTTCCTTGGCGATGGTGCGGACCTGGTCACCGATTGTCGGCATCAAGTTGACCTGGACATCGAAGCCAACCGCTTCCAGTTGCGCTTCGACGGCGAGCGCAGTCTGCTGCGAGGCCGGGTCTGATGCGTCGATCACTTCGAGTTTGCCGTTGTAGCCGTCCGACATCGCCTCCGCAAGCAATTGCTTGGCTTTTTCAGGGGCGACGGGTGTGGCCTGGGTCTGCGTGTGCCAGCGCGAATACTCCGGGAAAATCGTGCCGTTTCCCAGGTCGGGATCGTCGAATGCGCGCTGGGTGATGATCTGCGGATCAACGGCAAGCTGCATCGCCTGACGCACGCGTGGGTCGGCGCCGGGACGGCCCTCCGAGGCATTGATGAGCGCGGCGTTGCCCGCGGCGGTCATGTTCACATAGCCGCTCATCCCGCGCTCCACGACCTCGTTGACCTCGTCGGGTTCGCGGACAAACGTCGAGTCGATGCCGCCGTTGTACATGGTTTCCAGTCCGACCTGCGTCCCGGGGAGATACACGATGCGTAGCGCATCCAGATTCGGCTCCCCTGCCCAGTAGTCGTCTCGTGCCGACAACGTCATGCTGTCGGCCTGAGCCCAAGCAGCAAGGGTGAAGGGTCCTGCCCCGATCGGCGTGAACTTTCCGTCCGGACCGTCCGACTCGGTGGAGACGATCATGCCCGGTCCGGTTGTGAGCAACCCGGGAAAGTCGGACCAGGACTTATTGAGTGTGTAGGTGACGGTCCGATCGCCCGATGTTTCGATGCTCTCCACGCTGTCGTTCCATAGCGCCGCCTCCGGAGCAGGCTTTGCCGCATAGCGTTCCTGGCTCGCTTTCACCGCCGCCGCATCCACTGGCATGTTGTTGGAGAACTTCACGCCGTCCCGCAACGTCAGGGTCCAGGTTCGAAAGTCGTCGTCGTGGTCGAGGCTCTGCGCCATCTGCGGAACGAATTCGTTGGACTCGGTGTCGAATCGCAGCAGTGAATCGTAGATGTTCAGCATCTCTACGCCACCGGTGGTGACCGCCGCGATTGCCACCGCTGGGTCCAGCGCCGCCGGCTCGGAATACGCCCCGAAAGAAAGGGTGCCGCCGGAGACGGGATCACCGCTGTCAGTGGCCCCTCTCATGCCCTCACTCAATCCTTCGGTGGCAGCCCCGCTACCGGTGTCGGCCCCGCTGGCGCAGCCGACAAGCAACAGCGTGGCCGCGAAGGGCACCGCGATCGACTTCCACAGCAATTCCTTGTTGCGATACATAGAAGGCTTCCTTACTTTCTCGATGGTAATTTCCTATCTGTGGGACCGCTCTGCGGCGATGCAAAACCCGGGAACGATGAACCGGAAAGCTCCGGGATGTGCTGTGCGCGGAGGTGAGCACCCGCAGCGTGGCCTAGGTGATAGCTACTCCACCGACACCGAAAGCCGAGTCCGACGAACCAGTACTACTCGGAACCGAGCGCGTGTTGAGCAAGCGCTTGATTCAACCTAACAGCAGTCGGACGAAAAAAACACGCACAAAGTGAAACCAGTCACAAAAGGCATTTTCGCGTCGATGAACGCCACAGGGATTCGGCAACGACGTCGCCTGCGGTCACTGGACCGCAAGGAAATCAACACTCCAGGCCACCAGTCGTCAGACCTGCCGGACGAGACCAAGAGTGATCAGTCGAGACCGGGCCGTCACGGCCTTCGAGAAGCCAGACCTGCCGGGGTCCGCAGCTCATCACCAGTGGTCAGCCGTTTTGCACGCATATGAGCGCAGCGCTGCTATCCACGCGGCACGGTCAGCGAATAGTCATCTGGCCGCCGTCGATGTTCCACGACTGCCCGGTAATCCACCGTCCTTTGTCGCTGGCCAGGAATGCCACAGCAAACGCAATTTCCTGCGGGGTGCCGGCTCGGCCCAGCGGCACTCGCTCCGCGATCAACACGTCCCACTGGTGGGCCGTCAGATCGTCCAGCCGTGAAGTAGACACGATCCCCGGGCACAGCGCGTTGACCCGAATCTGGTCACCTCCCAATTCCTTGGCCATCGACGAGGTCAGTGACTGCACCGCAGCCTTCGAGGCCGAGTACGCCGCCGCGTTGGCACCGCTGATCTTCCCTGCAATGGAGGAGATGTTGACGATCGTGCCGCCACGCCCCTGCGCAACGAATTGGCGAGCGAATGCCCTGCTCATCAGGAAGGTCCCGCGCACGTTCACCCGCATCACGAAATCCCAGACGTCAGCCGCCAGGTCCGTGACAGGGACGCGGTCCCCAGCGCGAGCAGCCGCGGCGTTGTTCACGAGGACGTCGGCTCCGCCGAACTCCGCGACGACCTTGTTCACCAACCCGTCGACTGCGGCCTCGTCGGAGACGTCCAGTATCGCGGTGAGGGCGCGGACCCCGAGGCCCCGCGCCTCCTCCGCCACCGACTCGATGTCCCGCCATCCGCTGGCACGTTCCTCTTCCGTGTACCGGTCGGGAGTGCGCCCCGTGCCCGTGAGCACCAGATCGCAACCCTCGCGCGCGAGCTCCATCGCGATGGAGCGGCCGATGGATCTACTGCGGCCTGCACCCGAAATCACCGCCACCTTGCCCGCGAGCCCGCTCGCCTGCGCGCCGCCCGTCATAGCCGCTCGATAATCGCGGCGCTGGCCATGGCTCCACCCGCACAGACTGCGATCAACCCGAATTGCTGGTCGCGAAGCTCGAGTTCGTCGATGATCGCCGCGATCAACCTGATGCCAGTCGAGCCCACCGGATGGCCCAGCGCGATTGCGCCGCCGTTGACATTGAGCTTGTCCGGGTCCACCGCGTGCATCTGCGCCATCGACATGGGAACCGAGGCGAAGGCTTCGTTGACCTCGACCAGATCCATGTCGGACATGCTCATCCGGGCCCGATCGAGCACCCGCTGGGCAGCTTGCACAGGCCCGTCGAGTAGGAACTCGGGCTCGGCACCGATCAGGCATTGGCTCACCATGCGGGCGCGCGGACGCAGTCCGAGGTGCCGGGCGCGGGACTCGTCCATCAGGATCGCTGCGGTTGCACCATCCGAGATCTGCGAGGCGGTGCCTGCGGTGTGCAACCCACCGTCGATCACTGGACGCAACGTGGACAGTGCGTCCATGGAGGTTTCTCGCAAACCCTGGTCGCGATCGATGACAGCGGAGCCGTCGGGCCCGGGCACGGTAATCGGAATGATCTGACGATGAAAGCGGTTCTCGCTCCACGCCGCAGCCGCGCGCTGCTGCGAACGCAGCCCGAACAAGTCCAGATCCTCACGGGTGAAAGAGCGCCGGCGCGCGATCCTGTCGGCACCGACGAACTGATTCGGAAGGTCCAGCGTCCAGTCGGCTGGCTTCGGCCCGCCGAGACCCTCGGGGATGTTCGACAGCAGCGGCACCCGCGACATCATCTCGACCCCGCACGCCATACCCACGTCTATCGCGCCCAGCGCGATTTGACCGGCGATCAGGTGCGCGGCCTGTTGGCCCGAGCCGCATTGGGAATCAATGGTGGTTGCGCCGGTCTGCTCGGAAAGCCCGGCATTGAGCCAGGCCGTGCGGGTCACATTGGAGGCCTGCTCACCAGCTTGGGTGACGCAGCCACCGATAGCCTGCTCCACCAGTTCGGATTCGACACCGACGCGTTCCAGCGCCGCACGTTGAACCTGACCGAGCAGTTGTGCCGCGTGCAAGCTGGACAGCCAACCGCCGCGTTTTCCACTGGGCGATCGGGCAGCATCGACAATTACGGGGGTGCCCATCAGGCCTCCTATCAATGATGAAAGCAGGGGCGCTTGCATCAACGGCGACTGTAACCACGGCGAAGCGCGCGCCATCGTGCCGATCTCGCTGGACGAGACACGGAGCCTCCCGCCGCGCTCGGCGTCTCGTCCGAGCTACTCGTCTAGTACGAGGCAGAAGCCGCTGAAAAATAGCGTCGTCATCAGCTCGGAGAACTCTGCCAGCGTGTATTGCTTTCGGTCCGGCCAATGCGTGGTCGACCAGAGAGTGTCTCGCACGGTCCGGTAGAAGATTTCCGGCGCGATATCGACCCGGAACGCACCCTCTTCCGCGCCCCGCCTGATCGCCTCGAGCCAGTGCTCGCGGATCCCGCGTGACGCACGGTCGACCGGTTCCAGTAGTTCGTGTGCACGAAGGTAGTTGCGATCGTTCTGGTAAATCGCGGTCGCGTACGGATGCAGCTCGATCACCGTGAGCGTCTCACGGATCAGCCCGCGAATGATCTCGACGGGACTCGATGCCGTCGCCTCGATCAGCTCGAACCTTGCCGCAATATCGCCCATCAAATCAGCGAGTAATTCGGCCACGATCGCGTTCTTCGACTTGAAGTAGTGGTACAGGCTTCCGGAGAAGACTCCAGCCGCCTCACCGATGTCGCGCACGGTGGTCCCCGCGACGCCCTTCCTGGCAAACAACTCCGCCGAGCTATCAAGGATCTGCGCCCTGCGGTCCGGGGTCGTTGTTGTCAAGTCATCACTTCTTGTCTGTTGTCGGACACAATCACGCCGATACCCCGGCGTCATGAATTCTTGGTGGTTAGTGCCAGCGAGATGCGCCCTGGCACGAAGGGGTGCCGCAGCATCATCACGACGACGGCCGCAAGAACTCGATGGCTAGGTAATTCACCCCTCGCTAGCCTGCGACGTGGCCTCAGCGTAACCGACTGGACGGACTGATCTGCCCCGTGGGCCCCTCTCTCGGACCATGGTTTTCATTTCTGCGAGGCGCTGATACTCTATAAATCAAGCGCTTGCTCAAGTATGAAATTGCGGAGGGCATCAGTGGAACACTTGGAAAAACAATTCGCCGACTTCATCGGGGTGGAAGCCGAGCCGCCCCGCGTGGCTCGCTATGACGTCAATGCCGCCATGATCCGCAACTGGGCCGAGGCCCACGACGACTTCAACCCGATCTACGTCGACCCTGAGGCTGCGCGCGCAACCGGCCGTAGGGATGTCATCTGTCCACCCGCGATGATCTCTACCTGGGTTATGGCCGGATACCGCCGATACCGCGAGGTGCAGCGTCTCCGCGCGGAAGGCGCGATCGAGGATTTCGCCTACTCGCGGCTGCTCGCGATGCTCGACGAGGCGGGCTTCACCTCGGTGGTGGCCACCGACGTCGAGCAGGAGTACCGCGCGGAGCTGCACCCCGGCGACCACGTCACGGCGCTCTTCACCATCGAGTCCATCTCGCCGTTCAAGCAGACCGGCCTCGGCCAAGGCTGCTTCATCACGCTGCACAAGAACTACGTCAACCAGTCGGGCGACACCCTGGTCGAGGAGCGCTTCCGCATCCTCCGGTTCAACCCCACCAGTCAGGAGACCAACGCATGAGCGAGACAACCGAACCGGTCCGGCACACCTCGGTCCCCCGCCTGACGGTGACCCAGGACAACGACTTCTTCTTCAACGCCGCGAAGGAGGGCCGGCTCGAGATCCAGCGCTGCGCCGCCTGCCAGACGCTGCGCCACCCGCCGACCCCGGCCTGCCCGTCCTGCCGCTCCTTCGAGTGGGACACCGTCGAGTCCACCCGCAAGTGCACGCTGCACAGCTTCACCGTGCTGCACCACCCGAAGGACCCGGCGTTCGAGTACCCACTGGCCGTCGGGTTGGTGGATCTCGAAGAGGGCACACGGCTGGTTGCCGATATCGCCGGCATCGACCACGACGAACTCGAGTTCGGCATGGAACTCGAGGTCGCATTCTCCGAGCACGCGCACGGAGAGATCCTGCCGCAGCTGCGCCGCCGCAGCACAACTGGTCTCGACGGGGAGGCCCAATCATGAGCATGCCAAAGTGCCAGATCGGCTACCAGCTGCCCAAGCTCGATCTTCCCCTGGACCGGACGCTGATCGTCGCGGCCGCGATGGCCTCGCAGGACTACGAGGATGTCCACCACGACCCGGGCGCGGCGCAGGGTCGCGGCACACCCGACATCTTCATGAGCATCAACTCCACGAACGGGTTCATCGACCGGTACATCACCGACTGGTCCGGGCCCGCCTCCCGCATCAAGAAGACTTCCCTGCGCCTCGGCGTGCCGAATTTCCCCGGCGACACCATGACGTTCACCGGCGAGGTCACCACGGTCGACGGCGACGCAGTGACCGTCAAGGTGATCGGTAGCAACGCGCGGGGTCCCCATGTGACCGCCACGGTGACCGTGGAGCCGACCCCACAACAAGGAGAGAGCACATGACCCGCGGATTCTCAGGCGCCACCGCCATCGCCGGTATCGGCGCGACAGAGTTCTCCAAGAACTCCGGACGCAGTGAGTGGCAGCTGGCCTGCGAGTCGGTAGTCGCCGCACTTGCGGACGCACAGATCGGAATCGAGGAGGTCGACGGATTCTCCCTCTTCACCATGGAGAACAACCCCGAGATCGCCGTCGCCCGCGCGCTCGGCATTCCTCAACTCAAGTTCTTCAGCCGCATCCCGCACGGCGGCGGCGGCGCGTGTGCGCCCGTGCAGCAGGCCGCGCTCGCGGTAGCGACCGGGGTGGCCGACGTTGTCGTCGTTTACCGCGCGATGAACGAACGGTCGGGACACCGATTCGGCCAAGGCCCGCCCGCCTTCGCGTACAACCAGAACACGGACCAGGAGTACCGCAACTGGATCAACCCCTACGGATTGCTCACCCCCGCCCAGCAGGAGGCGTTCCTGGCCAAGCTGTACATGCACAAGTACGGTGCCACCAGCGCGGACTTCGGGGCGATATCGGTGCTCTCGCGCAAGCACGCGGCCAACAATCCGAAGGCCTGGTTCCACGAGCGGCCCATCACCATCGAGGACCATCAGAACTCGCGTCTGATCGCTGATCCGATCCGGCTGCTCGACTGCTGCCAGGAGTCCGACGGTGGCGTCGCGCTGGTCATCGTCAGCGCAGAGCGTGCGCGCGACCTGCCGCACAAGCCCGCCATCATCACCGGCGCAGCGCAGGGCGTAGGCCCGCAGCAGATCTCGATGAGCAGCTACTACCGCGACGACATCGACTCCATGCCGGAAGTCGACCTCGTCGCCCAGCAGCTCTGGAGCCAGTCCGGCCTCAGCCCCGCCGAGATCGACGCCGCGATCCTCTACGACGCCTTCACTCCGATGGTGCTGCTCCAGCTCGAAGAGTATGGCTTCTGTGGCAAGGGCGAGGCGAAGGACTTCATCGCCGACGGCAACCTCGAACTTGGTGGCCGCCTACCGATCAACACCAACGGCGGCCAGCTCGGCGAGGGCTATATACACGGCGTCAACGGCATCGCGGAGGGCGTGCGTCTGATCCGCGGCACCTCTGTGAACCAGCCCACCAAGACTTTGGACAACGTCCTGGTCACCGGCGGCTCCCCCGTACCCCACAGCGCTCTCGTGCTCTCAGCCGACCGCTAGCACTCAACACCTTCTTGTTTCACGATCAGCCATTTAGGAGTTTTCCATGACCGACCGCATCACCTACGCCCGCGCGACCCACGGCGAGGAAGAGATTCAGGCAGTCGTCGACGTGCTGCGCAGTGGCCACCAGGGCCTGCGTATCGGCAAGAACGTCGCCGAGATGGAGCGCCGCATCGCGGAGCTCAGCGGCAAGAAGTTCGGCGTGATGGTGAACTCGGGCTCTTCGGGCCTGTATGTCGCCGTCGAACTGCTGGACCTGCCCAAGGGCAGCGAGATCATCACCTCTCCCCTCACGTTCTCCACTGATATCGCGCCCATCGTTCGCGCCGGTATGGTCCCGGTGTTCGTGGACGTGGAGCCCAACACGGTCAACATCGACGTCAGCAAGATCGAGGCGATGATCACCGAGAAGACCGGTGCCATCCTGTTGCCGAACCTCGCCGGCAACTGCCCCGACTGGGACGCGATCCGCGAGATCGCCGATCGCCACGGCCTCAAAATCATCGAAGATTGCTGCGATGCCATCGGCCCGACGCTCCGCGGCACCCCCACCGGTGCCCGCGCCGACATCAGCGTCACCAGCTTCTCGATGGCGCACATCATCACGTGCGCAGGCACCGGCGGCATGGTTCTGGTCGACGACGAGGCAAGCCGCGACAAGGCGCTGCTTCTGCGTCGTTGGGGCCGGCGCAGCGAGCCGAACCTGTTCGGCAGCAGCAAGGATGTCGGCCGAGTCTTCCGTGAGCAGCTCGACGGTGTCGACTACGACAACGACTTCATTTTCGACGCCGTCATGCCTTGGAACTTCGAGCCCTCCGAGCTGGGGGCCGCGTACGGTGTCGTGCAGCTGGACAAGCTTGCCGACAACTACAAGACCCGCAAGGCAACCTGGGCCGCCTACACCGAGGCCTACAGCGCGTTCCCGAAGTTCTTCACCACGCCCGTCGAGCTCGAAGGCCTGGACACCGCGTGGCTCTGCTATCCGGTGATGATCAACGCCGACGCACCCTTCACCCGCAGCCAGATGCAGGAGGCCATCGAGGCCGACGGCATCGACACCCGCACCGTCTGGAGCGGCAACATCACTCGACACCCGATGATGAACAACGTCGAGTTCCGTCAGCCCCCCGAGGGGTTGCCGGTGGCCGACGAGGTCTTCGCCCGCGGCATGACCTTGGGCATGAGCCACGGTCTCACCGATGAAGAAGTAGTCCGCATCGGTCAGAGCATTCACCGTTTCGCCTCGAAGTTCGAGTAAATGGTGGGCATGCGATTCGAGGGACGACGCGCGGTCGTCACCGGTGCCAGCCGAGGCATCGGCGCGGGCGTTGCGGAGCGGCTTGCTGCCGAGGGTGCCGACGTGGTTCTCGTCGCGCGCACTCTCTCGCCCGGCGGTCAGCTTCCTGGCAGCCTGGAGGAGACCACCGAACGGCTGCGCCGATACGGCGGCAGAGTCGAGATGGTCGTCGCCGACCTGACCGACCCCGAGGACCGCTCGCAGGTGATCACCAAGGCGGCCGAGTTGCTCGGCGGCCCGATCGACATTCTGATCAACAATGCGGCAGCTGCGATTTACCAGCCGCTCGCGGACTACCCGCTGCGGCGCCGCCAACTCACGTTCGAAGCGAACGTGCACGCTCCGCTCGACCTGATGCAAGCTGCGATCCCGTCGATGGTCGAGGCCGGCGCGGGCTGGATCGTCAACGTCTCGAGCGCAACGGCCCGCCACCACGAGGGGCCGCCATTCGACCTGGTGCCCCCTGGCACTTCGATGGCGGTCTACGGCGCATCCAAAGCCGCTCTGAACCGGATCACGCACGGCATGGGCGCGGAGCTCTACGGCACGGGGGTACGGGTCAATACCGTCCAGCCGCGTGCCGCCGTTCTCAGCGAGGGCGCCACCGCATTGGTCGGTGCCACTGTCCGTCCGGACCAGATCGAGTCCCTCGAGGAGATGGTCGAGGGCGTTCTCGCGCTCTGCGACTGCGCCGCCGACGTGACGGGGCAAGTGTGCGTGAGCCTCGACCTGATCGACCAGTGGAACCTGACCACCCGCGGCCTGGACGGTAAGTCCTGGAGCAACCCCGGACGGAACGTCTTGGACAAAATTGAGGAGCTGTCATGACACCGGTGATCGTCGACCTTGCCAGGACCCCGTTCGGCAAGCGCAACGGTTGGATGTCCACGATCCACTCTGCCGAGCTACTCGGCTTGGCTCAGCGCGGGGTGCTCGAGCGCACCGGGATCGATCCGGAGATCGTCGAGGAGGTCATCGGCGGCTGCGTTACACCCCTGGGTGAGCAGTACGGCAACATCGCCCGCACCTCATGGCTGCACGCCGGACTACCCCCGCACACCGGCGCGACCACGATCGACGCCCAGTGCAGCACCGCGCAGCGCGCCGTGCAGCTACTGGCTGGTCAAATCGCTGCCGGGGCAACGGATGTGGGCGTCGCCTGCGGCGTAGAGCTGATGACCCGTGCACCGCTGACCGCCAAGGTCGGCACGGGCCTGGGCACGCCGCGGCCCGAATCCTGGTCGGTCGAGTATCCCGACCAGTACACGGGCGCGGACCGCATAGCCCGCAACCGCGGATTCACACGCGAGGATCTCGACGCGTTCGGTCTGCGCTCGCAGCAGCTCGCGAAGGCGGCATGGGACGCGGGCCGATTCGATGCGCAGATCATCCCCGTCACGGTCCCGAGTCTCGAGCCGGGTCAGAAGCCGGTCCGCGTCACCCGCGATCAAGGTCTGCGCGACTCCACCATGGAGGGGCTGGCGCGGCTGCAACCCGTCCTCGATGGTGGCTTGCATACGGCGGGCAGTTCCTCGCAGATCTCCGACGGCGCCAGCGCTGCCCTGCTGATGTCCGCCGAGCGAGCTCGCGACCTCGGTGTCAAACCCAGGGCACGGATCGTCGCCCAGTGCATTATCGGCGGTGATCTGGAGTACTTACTGGACGGCCCGATCGACGCAGGCCGCAAAGTGCTCGAGCGCAGTGGCATGACCATCGCAGATATCGACCTGTTCGAGATCAACGAGGCCTTCGCCTCGGTCCCGATGTCCTTCGCCCAGGTGCACGGCGTGAGCGAGGACCTGCTGAACGTCAACGGGGGCGCAATCGCGTTAGGTCACCCGGCCGGTGCGACCGGCATCCGGCTGCTCGCGACGGCACTCGACGAGCTCGAGCGCCGCGACGCATCAACGGCGATGGTGGCCATCTGCGCCTCCGCGTCGACCACCGCGCTCATTCTCGAGCGGATCTGAGGGGCATATCGTGGCACTAGCACTCGAAGAGGAACATCGGCACCTCGCAGACTCGGTCGCGGCCTTCGGCGCGCGCGCCGATGCCATCGCGCACGGCCGAGCGAACACCACCGGTCTTGCGGCTGGAGACCGGCCGCACACGTGGGATCAGCTGGTACAGCAGCGCCTGCATGCCATCCACTTACCCGAGGAGAGCGGCGGGGACGGGGCCGGTATCACCGAGTTGGCCGTCGTCGTCGAGCAACTGGGCAAAGCCCTGTATCCGGGGCCGTTCCTACCGACCGTGATCACGAGCGCTGTTCTCACGCGGGCCCTCGGTCTCGCGGGGGATTCGGGAGCTGCAGTCGGGTTGCTCGAAGTGTTCGCGGGCGGCGCGACGGGCGCGACCGCCTTCGGCTCTGGATTGACCGCTGAGCGCACCGCTACCGGCTGGCTCGTACACGGTGTGTCCGAGCCCACTCTGGGTCTGCCCGGCGCGGAGATCGTGCTGGTCCGCGCACTCGACTCCGACGGTTCGTCGGTATGGTTCCGGCTGGTGTCGGGCGAGACCGCTGCTGTCACCGCCGAGGCCGGAGTCGACCTGACCCGCGCCATCGGGATACTCACGCTCGACGGACACGCAGTCGGTGACGCGGACGTGCTGGGCGGCATCACTGATGCGGATGCAGAATGGCTGCGCAACACCCTGTTCGCTGCCGAGGCCAGTGGTATCGCGGCCTGGACGCTATCGACAGCCGTCGACTACGTGAAAACCCGTGAGCAGTTCGGCCAGGCCATCGGCACCTTCCAGGCCGTCCAGCACAAGTCCGCGATGATGCTGGTGCGGGCTGAGGTGGCGTGTGCAGCGGCTTGGGATGCCGCCCGCGCACAGGAGCATGATGCCGACCAGCGTGCCCTCGTATCCGCGCAGGCGGTGGTCGCCGCGCTGGCGGCAGGCATCGACAACTCCCTCGAATGTGTGACGCTTCTGGGTGGGGTCGGCTTCACCTGGGAGCACGATGTGCACCTGTATTGGCGACGCGCGATCAGTCTTGCCACCCTCGCCGGTTCCGATCAGATGTGGGCCGAGCGACTCGGCGAACTCGCGATCACCACGACCCGGGACTTCTCCTTCATCGGAGCGGACACCTTGCCTGCGCTCCGGGCAGAGGTAGCCGCCGTGCTCGACCAACTCGACGCGCTGCCCGACGACGCTGTGCGCAGCGAGGGCTGGGCGCCGGAGCGTGGTGGCAGTCGGCGCGCTCTACTCGCCGACGCGGGCCTGGTGGCGCCTCACTACCCGAAGCCGTTCGGTCTCGGCGCAGGCCCGGAACAGCAGGCCGTCATCGCGCAGGAATTCGCAGTGCGCGGGCTGAAGCAGCCGACAACCGTGATCGGTGAGTGGGTCTTGCCCACGATCCTCGAGTACGGCAGCGCTGAGCAGCAGCAGAGGTTCGTTCACTCGACGCTGCGTGGCGAGATCGTCTGGTGTCAGTTGTTTTCCGAACCCGGCGCGGGTTCGGACCTTGCAGGGCTGTCCACCGCGGCCCGCAAGGTCGACGGTGGCTGGATTCTCTCGGGCCAGAAGGTATGGAATTCGATGGCTCACGAGGCCGACTGGGGCGTGTGCCTGGCGCGGACGGATCCGGATGCGCCCAAGCACAAGGGTATTTCGTACTTCCTGGTCGACATGCGCAGCACCGGTGTCGATGTGCGTCCGCTTCGACAGGCCACCGGGTTCTCCGAGTTCAACGAAGTCTTCCTCGACGAAGTCTTCGTGCCCGACGAGTGCCTGGTCTCCGAACCGGGCAAAGGGTGGCGCCTCGCGGTGACAACGCTCTCGAACGAGCGACTGAGCATGGGCGGAGCCTTGGACCATGGCTCGAGCAACCGCTTCCGCGATGTCTTGGCGAAGGGCGCGCACAGTTGCTCCCGTGAGGACGCCGTACGTGCCCTGGGTTACAGCACGAGCCGCGAGCTCGCGCTGTCTGCGCTCAATCTGCGCGGTGTGTTGGCCCGGCTTTCCGGGCAGAGTCCCGGGGCGGAGATCAGCGTCGCCAAGGTCTACAACGCACTCGCTCAGCGCGAGGGCTCGCGGGAGCTGCTGCGGCTGCTGGGCCCACAGGCTGCGGTCCTGGATCCGAACGCCGACCACGTGATCGACCACATCGGTCTGCCCGCCGTCCTCTTCGGCGGCGGCACCGTGGAGATCCAGCTCAATGTGATCTCACAACGAGTGCTGGGTTTGCCACGCTGACGACCCACCCTTCACAAACCCCATGAAAACTCCGTAGAAATTCCTGAACAGGAGACACCTACATGTACTTGGATTTGTCCGACAATTCGAAGGCCCTCCGCGCGGAGCTTCGCGCGTACTTCGCCGCAAACATCAACGAACAGGACCGCCGCGACCTGGTCACACAGACCGAGGGCGGACCGACCTTCGATCGCATTCTGCGCAAGATGGGTGCCGACGGCTGGCTCGGCCTCGGCTGGCCCGAGGAGTTCGGCGGCCGGGGCGAGGACCCCGAGGCGCTCTACGTCTTCTACGACGAGGTCGTGCGCGCGAACGCCCCACTGTCGCTGGTCACGCTGAACACGGTCGGCCCCGCGCTGATCAAGAACGGCACCCAGCAGCAGAAGGACTTCTTCCTGCCGCCGATCCTGGCGGGCGAGCTCATCTTCGCGATCGGCTACACCGAGCCCAACGCGGGCACCGACCTCGCGGCTCTGGAGACCCGGGCACGCGTCGAGGGCGACGAGCTGGTCATCAACGGCAACAAGATCTACACCAGTGCCGGAGTGTTCGCCGACTGGGTGTGGCTGGCCGTGCGAACCGACCCCGACGCGCCCCGACACAAGGGCATCTCCGTGGTGCTTGTCCCCACCAGCGCACCCGGATTCTCGGTCACCGAGATCCACACCGTCGGCGGCATCAGCACCTCCGCCACTTACTACGAGGACGTGCGAGTGCCGCTGTCCAACGTGGTGGGCGAGCTGAACCAGGGTTGGGGCCTGATCACCAACCAGCTCAACCACGAGCGGGTGGCACTGGCCGCGCGCGGCGGCATCGCCAACGAGATGTTCGCCGAGGTCCTCGAGTGGGCTAAGGCCGAGCCCGCCGGCGAAGGCGTCGTCTTCGATATCTCCTGGGTGCGCGACAAGATGGCCGAGGTGTACGCGCTGCTCAGCGCCGCGGACCTGATGAACCTGCGCCTCGTCGCGGACGTAGCTTCGAACACCTTGGGCGGCGGCGACTCCGCAGCCGCCAAGGTCTTCGGTACCGAGGGCGTCGTCAGCGCCTACGGCATGCTGCAGGAGGTCCTTGGTGCCAAGGGTCTGCTGCGTCCCGGCACCCCGGGCGCGGCCCTCGAGGGCCGCGTCGAGCAGCTCGGCCGGCGTGCGCAGAACAACACCTTCGGCGGCGGCACCAACGAGGTCATGCGGGAGATCGTCGCGGGCAAGACCCTCGGCATGACGATGGGCGCGCGTCGCCGCCCCGACGCCGCCAAGACCGACGCCACCAAGACGACAACGGGAGCGAAGTAACATGGAATTCGAATTCAACGAGGAATTGTCCGACGTCCGCGGCCTGGCAGACCAGATCTTCTCCGCCCAGTCCGATGTGACGCACTTGCGGATGGTGGAGCAGAGCGGCGGCCACGACGCCAAGTTGTGGAAGAGCCTTGCGGACTCCGACCTACTGGGCATCGCGTTGCCCGAAGAAGCTGGCGGCGCCGGCATGGGCATGCTCGGGCTGATGGCCGTGCTGGAGCAGCAGGGTCGCCGCGTGGCGTCCGTGCCCCTCTGGTCTTCGATCGCCGGTGCGGCGCTGCCCATCGCCGAGTTCGGCAGCCCCGAGCAGATCTCGGCCTGGCTGCCGGGTCTGATCGACGGCTCACACATCGTGACGGGCGCGCTCGAGACGGGTTTTGGATCCGACGTCCCTGTGCGCGCCGAGGCCGATGGTGACGGCTGGCGCCTGCACGGTGAGATCGCGTCAGTGCCTGCCGCCGACGTGGCCGCCGCGCTGCTGGTGCCGGTCCGGCTGCCCGACGGCGGCGTCGCCGTCGTGCTGGTGCGCACCGACGCCGACGGCCTGGCCCGCACCCCGCTCAGCGTCACCAGCTACGAGAGCAGCGCAGCGGTGAGCTTCGACGGCGTCTCCGTGGCTGCCGGCGACGTTCTTCCCGGCGACGGCGCGCAAATCCTGGCGTGGACGGTCCGCCGTGCACGGGTCGCACTCGCCTCGATCGCCATTGGTGTGTGCTCGGAGGCGCTCGCGCAGACCGCGGCCTACACCTCGCAGCGTGTCCAGTTCGGTCGTCCACTCTCGACGAACCAGGCCGTCGCCGTGCGCGCCGCTGATGCTTATCTCGACACCGAGAGCATCCGGCTCACGACCCAGCGCGCCGCCTGGCTGATGGACCTCGGCAAGGAGGACGAGGCGGAGGCCGCGGCCCTCGTCGCGAAGTACTGGGCCTCGAAGGGCGGCCTGCGTGCCGTACACGCCACCCAGCACCTGCATGGCGGCATGGGCGCGGACGTCAGCTACCCGATCCACCGCTACTTCCTGTGGGGCCGGCAGATCGCGTTCAGCCTCGGCAGCGCGGGCGCCATCGGCACCGAGCTGGGCGACGCGTTGGAGAAGGGCGCGTCGATCGGCTCGCCTGAGTGACCAGGCCCGAGAACCTCGCGGTGCGCGTGCTGCGCGCACCGCGGGGCCTCCCCCAGCCGGGGGATTTTCTGGTCGAGCCAGTGGAGATAAGCACACCCCGGGACGGCGAAGTCGTCTTCCGCGCGTGCTATCTCTCCATTGACCCCAGCGCGCGCCGACGGATGCCCGCCGCAGACTCCGGGCCTGGCCCCCTCGGCCAGATGGCTCGGGTCGGCGATGTAGTGCTCGCCGGCGTAGTGCCTCCGCGCAATGGCCTCGACGGCGCCCTGGTAGGAGAGGTCGTAGAGTCACGCGACCCTCGATTCCGGCCTGGCGACCTGGTGCGCGGCGGCAACTCTTGGCAGACCTACCACACCGTGGCCGGCGACCTGCTGGACAAGCTGACTCCCGTCCCCGGCTTCCGGCTGGCTGCCGAGCTCGGCGTGTTGGGGCGGCCGGGATTCGTGGCCTACTGCGGACTGAAGTTCGCCGCCACCGTCCGGCCCGGCTCCACGGTGCTCGTCTCCGCGGCCGGCGGCGCCGTCGGCATGGTGGCCGGCCAGCTCGCCGCGCTGGCTGGCGCCCGTGTCGTCGGCATCGCCAGCGGGGACAAGCCCGGCTATGTGGTGCGCGAGCTCGGCTTCGCGGACTGCGTCGACCGGTCCGTCGAGACCATCCCAGAAGGCCTCGACCGGGCGTGCCCCGACGGCGTCGACCTGTACTTCGACAATGTCGGCGGTCCCGCCTTCGACCCCGTCTTCGAGCGCCTCAACGACTTCGGCCAGGTCGTGATCTGCGGCATGGCCAGCGAGTACAACACTACCGAGGCAGAGCACGGTCCCGCGCTGCGGCCGGTGCTGCGCAAGCGGCTGCGAATCCAAGGATTCGTGGTGCACGACCACTACGACGAATACCCGGTCTACCGCGAGCTGGCCCTCGGCCACATCGCAGCGGGCCGGCTGCGGTATCGCGAGGACGTGATCGCCGGCATCGAGAACGCCCCACATGCCCTCGCGGACGTCCTGACGGGCCGCAACCAGGGTAAGCAGCTGATTCGGATCGGCGAGCTCCCCGACGCGCTGCGGCAGTGAGACTTTCTGGAAACATCGTTCCGCCAACCACATAACCGAGAGGTGTGCATCTCGTGAGCTCAACACAGGAAAACAAGCCCGGACTCGCGCTGGTCAGCGGAGCCAGCCGCGGCATCGGCAGGGCCATCGCCCGGCGCTTCGCCGCCGAGGGGATCGCCGTGGCCGCTGTCTCCCGCACCCTGCGGGCGGGCGACGGCGCGCTGCAGGGCTCACTCGAGGAGACAGTGGAGTTGATCACCGCCAGCGGCGGCAATGCCGCGGCTTTCGCCGTCGACCTCGGCAACCCTGACCTCGACCGCACCGCCCTGATCGCACAGATCGAGGACAAGTTCGGCCGTCGGGTGGACGCCCTGGTCAACAACGTGGCCGCGGCCCGTCGCTACGACACACTGTTCGCCGACATGTCGCGCGAGTGGTTCCAGGACTCGGTCGAGACCAACCTGTGGAACACCTGGGACCTGATGAAGGCCGTCATCCCCGGCATGCGCGAGAGCGGCGCCGGCTGGGTCGTCAACATCTCCTCGCGCCAGGCCGGCCCCCGCGTCGGGCCACCCTTCGCCTTCCACCCGCTGGCCGGCTCCGTACTCTACGGCGGCACCAAGGCCATGCTCGACCGCATCAGCACCGGTTCCGCGATGGAGCTCTACGAGGACAACATCGCGGTGAGCTCGCTCGCGCCCAACCGCGGCGTCGCCACCGAGCACGCCGCCGGCGCGGTGCCGGGCTGGCCCTCCGAGCCCGAGGACACCATGGCCGAGGCCGCGCTGCTGCTCGCCAGCGAGAACCTGGACAAGGTCACCGGCCGCGTCGCCTACAGCCTCCCGCTGATCAAGGAGTTCGGCCGCCCGGTCCAGGCCGTCGATGGCTCGGGCCTGCTCGAGGGCTGGCAGCCCGCGGACCTCGACGAGGAGGGATTCCTGCTGCCCTACCTGAACTTCAACCCCCCAGGTTCCGTCCCCGAGGGCCTGCGCAAAAAGGAGTAGCAGGGAGCTGACCCTAGCCCCAGAAAATTTGTTCAACCCTGGTGCCGCCACATCTCTGGCGGCGAGCGCCACAATCATCTTGGAGAGTGCACGTTGGAAACATTCACTGAAATCGTCCGGCTTCGCGCCGAGGACGACAAGGTCGGGCTCCGGTTCGAGGACCAGTCGTGGACATGGCGCGAGGTCGTCCAGGAAGGCGCCGACCGCGCAGCAGCCCTCGTGGGTCTCGTCTCGCCCGCGCCGGCTGACCGCCAAATCCACATCGGCGTGCTCCTGGAGAACGTGCCGGACTTCGTCTTCTGGCTCGCCGCGGGGCCGCTCGCCGGCGCGGCCGTCGTCGGCATCAACGCCAGCCGCAGCGGGCCCGAGTTGGCGCACGACATCCAGCACGCCGACGTCGACATCATCATCACCGAGGACAAGCTCGCGCACCTGGTGGAGGGCACCGGCCACGGGGTACCGCCGGAGCTGGTCCTCAATGTCGACCAGCCGTCCTACCTGGAAACGCTGGCCCCGTACCGGGGCGCAGGCCTGCCCGAATCCATCACGACGCCGGATCAGCTGGCATTGCTCCTGTTCAGCTCGGGCTCGACCGGCGCACCCAAAGCTGTCATCGTCGGCCAGGGCCGACTGGGCCGGCTGGCCGAGGTACTCGTCGACCGGGTGTCGATGCGCAGGGATTCGGTCACCTACTTGTGCATGCCGCTTTTCCACGGCAACGCCGTGATGATGAACCTCGCCGTCGCCATGCGAGTCGGCGCGACGGTGGGGATGACCAGAAAGTTCTCCGCCAGCAGGTTCGCCGACGATATCCACCGCTTCGGGGCGACCTACGTCAACTACGTCGGTCGGGCACTGTCCTACGTCCTCAGCCAGCCGGAGAATCCCCGCGACCGGACGGGCACCCTCGAGCTTGCCTTCGGCACCGAGGCCTCGGAAGCTGATGTCGCACGCTTCACCGAGCGCTTCGGTTGCGAGGTCATGGAGGGCTACGGGCTCAGCGAAGGAGTGTTCCGGCTTGGTCGCACCCCCGATTCCCCGGCCTATTCTTTGGGTAGGCCTCAGGGCGATCTCGATATCCGGGTGCTCGATGAGCAGACCGGGGAGGAGTGCCCGCGGGCGGAGTTCGACAAGAGCGGCCGGCTCACCAATCCCGCGGCGGTAGGCCAGATGGTCGCCGTTGGCCTTGCCCACACGTTCGAGGGCTACTACAAAAACCCCGAGGCGATGAGCGACCGCGTCCGCGGCGAGGATTTCTGGTCCGGCGACCTGGGTTACCGAGACGCGGCGGGGTACTTCTATTTCGCCGGACGGTCCTCGGATTGGCTACGGGTCGATAGCGAGAACTTCTCCGCAGCACCAGTGGAGCGAGTTCTCCAGCGCGTCCCCGGCGTTGCTGCGGCACCCGTATTCGCGGTGCCAGACCCCAGCACGGGTGATCAAGTGATGTGCGCAGTGGAGATGACCGCGGGCGAGCAGTTCGATGCCGCGGACTTCGGAGCGTTTCTCGCCGAGCAGCCGGAGATGGGTGCCAAGTGGTGGCCCACCTATGTGCGGGTGATCGACCAGATCCCGTTGACCGGCAGCGGCAAGGTCAACAAGGCACCGCTTCGTAGTGCCGCGTGGAACACCCACGACCCCGTCTACATCCGGGTCGGCAAGACCAGCTCCTACGACAAACTCGATGACGTCCAGCGGGCAGCGATCGAAGCAAATTTCCTCAGCCACGGCCGCGCCGCACTCTTACCTGCCCACTTACCCGAGGCCGCACCAGCAACGATCTGACACAGTCCCAGTTCAGAGGGGTCATCGCCGGACAACTCCGCCCTCGACAAGCGAACCCGACAACCGGCGCCGGGCGCCCAATGGCCTCGAATCGTTGAAAATCCAAGGAGACTGATGAAGGTTTTAATTATCGGTGGTACTGGCATGATCGGCACCGCCACCGCCACACACCTGCGCGAGCAGGGCGACGACGTGACAGTGGCCGCCCGCACTGAGCCGGCGCCGGGCACTGTCGCCAACGAGTTCCCCGTCCTGCTCGGCGACTACAGCGAGGGGGGCTTCAACACCTCGGACCTGGCCCCGTTCGAGGGAATCGTCTTCGCCGCAGGCAACGACATCCGACACATCCCCGCCGACGCCGACCGGGCCGAGTTCTGGGAGAAGATGCAGATCGGTGGCGTGCCGCGATTCGCCGCGCTCGCCAAGGAGGCGGGCGTCCCGAACTTCGTCCAGCTCGGCAGCTACTACCACCAGGTTCTGCCGGAGCTAGTCGAGACCGACGACTACGTCCGCGCCCGCGCGCTGGCCGATGAACGCACCCGGGCCCTCGGCGACGACCAGTTCACCGTCTCCACCCTCAACGCGCCCAACATCCTCGGCGTCACCCCCGGCCCCTCGATGGCCCGCATCGGCCGATTCCTCGACTGGGCCGACGGCAAAAAGCCCGAGATCCCGAACTTCACCCCCGCGGGCGGCACCAACTACATGTCGGTGCGCTCGCTCGCCGAGGCGGTCGGAGGTGCGCTGCGCAACGCCGAGTCCGGCACGGCGTACCTGCTGGGCGACGCGAACCTCGCCTTCCGCGAGTACTTCCAGATGATCTTCGACGCGGCGGGCAGCACCATCACGCTCGTCGCGCGCGACGAGGAGCACCCGATGCTGCCCGACGCGTTCATCGTGCAGGGTCGCGGCAACGTCATCTCCTACGAGACCGACCCCGCGCAGACGGCTGCGCTCGGCTACACCCAGGGCGACGCGCCCCGTGCGATCGCAGAAATGGTCGCCCAGACGCGCGCCGGCCTGTCATGACCGATGCCGACGCGCTGCTCGGGCAGCTGCTCATCGGCAAGTCCGCCATCGTCACGGGCGGTGCACGAGGAATCGGAGCGGCAATCAGCAGGCTGTTCGCCGCGCACGGGGCTTCGGTGGTGGTCGTCGACAACGATGTGGCGGCCGCCACCTTGGCCTGCGAGGTGCCCGCCATCACGGCCGTCATCGCGGACGCCACCGACCCGGCTGTGGCGCTCGCTCTCGCCGAGCATCAGCCGGACATCCTCGTCAACAACGTCGGCCACTTCCTGCGGCCCCCGATTACCTTCGTCGATGCCGACCCCAGCGAGTGGGTCCAGCTCGGTGAGGTCAATCTCGGCCACGCCATGCGCGCTACGCACGCGGTGCTGCCGGGCATGATCGAGCGTGAACGAGGCGGGTCCATCATCAACCTGACCACCGTCGAAGCACACCGCGGCATCCCTGGCCACACCGTGTACGCCACCTACAAGGCGGCGCTGCGGCACTTCACCCGCAGCCTCGCACTGGAGGTGGGCCCTCATGGCATCCGGGTCAACAACATTGCGCCCGACCTCATCGAAACCCCGCAGGTTCCTTACACGAAGTTGGTCGCCGAGCAGGATCGGCACCGCTGGCCTCGGTGGGCCCCACTGGGCGGCCCGGGTACCCCGCACGATGTAGCGGGGCCGGCGCTGTTTCTGGCTTCGGAGATGTCCCGGTACGTCACCGGCACCACCTTGCACGTAGATGGAGGCAGCGATGCCGCTGGTGGGTGGTTCGCGCGGCCGAACGGGACATGGACCAATCGACCCCAGAATCCCTGAGTCCCTGAACTCCTGAGGCTGGTTCCGTCGACGGCAGCGGCGGGAGTCGTTCGCTGCTCGCGTAGCAATTGCCAACGTGAGAGTGCACTCGATCGACCCATCACCACCAACCACGATGGTGATGGGTCGATCAACTCTTGCTGCAAGTCGCGTCGAGGTGGCGGATACTGCCTGCCGAAAAGCAGACTGCGCTGGTCGCCCGTGCTACTGGCCCCCTGCGATCGCTCCAGTGGTATCCAGCGCGTTGATGCTGGTCGCCGCGTAGCTCTGTCCCTCCGGAAGATCGTCTATGTACGGGACGACTTGCTCGGCCAATTCGGCCACCGAGAAACTCCCGTTCGCAGCCACGAACTTCTCCTGCACGACAGGTGGTGCCATGAGCGCGACCATGTCGCCGTAGACGATGAAGACCTGGCCGCTGACCTTCTCCGCGGCCGGGGCGGCGAGGAACGAGACGCACGTGGCGACCCGCTCGGGGGCCATGATGTCCAGACCGTCGCGTTCCGTGCCCTCGCCGAAGACTGCGGCCGTCATCTCGGTGCGAGCGCGCGGGCAAATCGCGTTCGCCGTCACCCCGTAGCGCGATAGCCCACGGGCGGTCGACAGTGTCAACGCAACGATGCCGGCCTTGGCCGCGGCGTAGTTGGCTTGGCCGGCCCCACCCAAGAGGAACGCCTCCGATGCAGTGTTGATCACACGGCCGTATACCGGTCCGCCGATCGCCTTCGAGGCTGACCGCCAGTGCACAGCTGCGGCGCGGGAAACCGACGCATGTCCCTTCAAATGGACGGCGATCACGTCGTCCCACTGCTTCTCGGTCATGTTGAACAGCATCGTGTCGCGGGTAATGCCAGCATTGTTGACCACAATGTCCAGGCTGCCGAAATTAGTCACAGCGGCCTCGACGAGTCGCTCACCCAGAGACCAATCACTGACGTCGCCGAGCACAGCGACGGCCCGACCGCCCGATGTCTCGATCTCGCGCGCTACAGCTTCGCCCGCTGGGCCGACGTCATTGACCACAATGCTTGCGCCCAATGCTGCTAGACCCAGCGCTTCGGCCCGGCCTAGACCCGACCCTGCCCCGGTAACGATGGCAGAGCGGCCTGAAAGATCGATATTCTGCATGCTTTGTCCTCTTGCTGGTAATGGACCATTGGTCTCGGAGCCACTGATGTCCTACGGGCGACCGCAACGTGGGACCTAGCGTCTACGCAACCCTGTCCGAGGCGAAGCTTCGGTAGGCGAAGTCCTGAGATGCCCCAGCGCCGCCCAACGGCGCAGCAATTCAGTTGGCATCCATCTCGATAATAATAGCCATCGGAGGTACTGAAGTTGGCCGGTCATCAGTCCGTGCGCACGCCTCGGTCTGATGCCATCCGTAAAATCTCGTTTACCCCTCGGCATCCCACCGTTTTTGGTAGCCTTCTGCTGCTGTAAGACAATCAAGCGCTTGATCAAGTGGAAATCACGTGATGGACCGCCCCGAACAAGCTGGAGGAGCACGATGCTATTTCCTGGCAAACGACGATTTGGCACCATAGCCATCGCCACCATGGCCAGCGGCCTGTTACTCGTAGGCTGCACGAGTAACAGCGACAACGACGGCTCTGGTTCGACCGACGCCCAGTCCGCGCCCGGGTCTATCGGCATTGTTGGCGATCAAGGCAAGGGAGGCGATCCGGTTCAGGGCGGCACGCTGAGCTTTGCCAGCTACTCCCCAGTCTCCACGCTCGATCCCGCCAAGACCCAGCCCGCGGGTTCCACGGGCGGCACCGAGATGGCGGCGGTCTACGACCTACTCGTCCGCTACGACGCAACCACCGAAGCCTTCGAGCCGCAGTTGGCGAAATCACTCGACGCGAACGACGATTCGACGGTCTGGACCCTGAAGCTCCGTGACGGCGTCAAATTCAGCGACGGCACTCCGCTCGACGCCGAAGCCGTCGTCGCCAGCACCAACCGCTTCAATACGAATCGCGGCGGTAACAGCCAGGCGTTCACCGCCGGCGTCAAGTCCGTCGAGGCCACGGACGCCTCCACCGTGACCTACACGATGAACCAGCCATGGACCGAGTTCCCTTCCATGCTTGCCTTCGGCCACGGTATGGTCGTCGCCCCCAGCTCGGATCAGCCAGACGGCACGTTCAAGCCGATCGGCGCCGGTGCGTACACGATGGAGAGCCTCACCCCCGGTGCCGACCTGGTGCTTCGAGCTCGCGAGGACTACTGGAACGGCAAACCGAACTTGGACACCCTCAAGTTCGTATCCATCAAGGATGACCAACCCAAGATCGATGCGCTCAACAGCGGGGGCATCCAGATGGCGTTCCTCATCAACGACGACGCCGTGGACACTGCCATGGCCACCCTGCCCGGATACCTCGAGACCGTCAGCCTCGGCAACTCCGTAGTGCAGATCAACCAGCGCGAGGGCCGTCCCGGTGCCGACGTACGGGTGCGCAAAGCGATGCAAATGACCATCGACCCCACCGTCGTCGACACGCGCGCCAAGAACGGTGAGGGCATGCCCGGCACCGAGATGTTCCAGTCCTGGTCCAAGTGGCACAACGACATCGCCCCTGTGCCGCTGGATACCGATAAGGCGAAGGCACTCGTCGACGAGGCAAAAGCAGACGGCTTCGACGGGAAGATAACGTACTTCACAACTCAGACGCAGTCCGGACAGGCCACGGCTCTTTCCATTCAGGCGATGTTGCAGCCGGTCGGTATCGACGTGAGCATCGAATACGGAGCATCGGTCACCGATGTCGTCAAGCGCCTTTACGTCGACAAAGACTTCGATATTTCGACCGGCTCGTACAGCATCGCGGATCCAGCACCATTCACTCGCCTGTACAGCGCTTTGAACAGCACCTCGAGTAACAACATCATCGGAGTCAACGACCCGAAGATGGACAAAATCCTGAGTGATGTCCAGACAGCGAAGGACGACGATGCGAAGCGCGCGGCATTAGCCGACCTGCAGACGGAGGTCAATTCGACGGCGCCGTTCCTGCCGCTCGCGGCCGGTCACAGTTTCGTGCCATGGACCGACAACGTCCACGGTGTGGTCCCGTCGCTCGATGCCATCATGTTGCTCGACCAGGCATGGATCGAATAGGGACCTGGATCGAGTAGGGGCTCGACACACAACACCCCAAATCTTGAAACCGAACCGTGGGGCAGGTCGATCCGACCTGCCCCACGGTTCGGTTGATGGAGAGTCGAAAATATCCCCGGATAATCCGACTTACAGACCTCGAAGCTTGTCGAGGTCGCGTCGCTCGCGTTTGGTCGGTCGGCCTGCGCCGCGGTCTCGCCGCGGTTGCGAGGCGAGAACTTCCTTCGGCGGTGGCGGTGGGCTGCGGTCGATCATGCATTCTGCCACGACACCGGCACCGACACGTTTGGCGATTGCACGCGTAACTACAACGATCTTCTCGACGCCATCGACTCGCAAGCGGATCTCGTCGTCAGGACCGATACGTTGGCCTGCCTTGGCTGGGGTGCCGTTGACGCGGACATGACCGGATCGGCAGGCTGCCGCGGCAGCCGACCGCGTCTTGAACAGGCGGACAGCCCAGACCCAGCTGTCGACCCGCACACTCTGTGTTTCGACCATCGACAACAAAACCTACATGTCGAGCCCGAGGTCGAGAACCGTCACCGAATGGGTGAGTCCCCCGACCGCGAGAAAATCGACACCGGTCTTCGCGTAATCGTGCGCTACGTCCAAGGTGAGTCCACCCGAGGACTCGAGCTTGGTGTGCGGTGAGAGTTTCACGCGTCGCTGAACCGCCATCTGGGTTTCCCACAACGCGAAGTTGTCGAGTAGCACCAGTTCGACGCCCTCGGCGAGTACTGCGTCCAACTGCTCGAGGCTGTCGACCTCGACTTCGCAGTCGATATCGGGCGCGGCAGCGCGAACTGCCTGCAGCGCGGCGACTATCGAGCCCGCCGCAGCGACGTGGTTGTCCTTGATCAGAGCAGCGTCGCCGAGGCCCATGCGATGGTTCACTCCTCCCCCGGCGCGGACGGCGTATTTCTGCAGGGCACGAAGACCGGGCAAGGTTTTGCGGCTGTCACGGATCTTCGCGTCACTGTCTGCGACCTCGGCAACCCAAGCCGCAGTCGTGGTGGCGATGCCGGACAGATGGCACATCAGATTGAGCATCGTCCGTTCCGCTGTCAGCAGAGAACGCGTCGGCGCGGTCAGGCTCAGAACCGACTGTCCGGCTTCGACTTCGGTTCCGTCTGCAACTCGATCGACGAGCTCGTATGCCCCTTCACCGATGACCTCGTCGAGGACGAGCAGCCCTACGTCGATCCCGGCCACAGTTCCGGGCTGGCGGGCGACTACGGATGCCGACGCGACGGCGTCGGCGGGGACTGTCGCGATGGTGGTCACATCCGGCCCGTAGTGCAGGTCCTCGTCGAGGGCGGTTCGGATGAGTGCACGCACCTCGTGTGGGTCGAGTCCTTGTTCGGTCAGTGCGCTCACTGTCAACTCACTCCTGTCATGGCCGGTGGCCGTATCTTGTTGGAGGACAGGACGAATTCGAGTGAACCGTCCTCGGCCCGACGAATTCGCGTGCTGCGCCGCAGTGCGTCCGAAGCCGTTGGATGGTCCCTGCGGGTATGGCACCCACGACTCTCGGATCGGGCAGATGCAGCCTTCACCACTGCCGATGCGGTCACCGTCAGTGCTGCATTTTCGATCAGGTTGACGGCATCGTGCGACAGGGCTGTGTCCGGCCATGCCGTGTCCACAGCCGAGCCCAGCACCGACGCGGTGTGGGCCAGGCCGTTTTCATCACGGACAACTCCCACGTGCTCGGTCATCAGAGCCTGTAGATCGCGCCGCGGCACTGTGCGCATCGACGGCAGGATTGGTTCGGCATCGACGCGGGGGCTGCCGAGTCGATCCAGTGCTGCAATTCCAGCACGTCTGCCGACGACCAGTCCTTCGAGAAGACTGTTCGATGCCAATCGGTTTGCGCCGTGAAGACCGGTTCGCGCAACCTCGCCGGCAGCGAGAAGTCCTGGCACAGTGGTGCGGCCCCACACATCGGTGACGATGCCGCCGCAGGAGTAGTGCGCCGCGGGGGCGACAGGAATCAGGTGCTCGGCGGGATCGATTCCGGCTGCAAGGCACGAGGCGGTGACGGTAGGAAACCGTCTGGAAAACCCGGGGATCGCGCGTGCGTCGAGCAGAACATGGTCGGTCCCGGTGATGCGCAGTCGTTCGGCGATAGCTCGTGACACCACATCGCGTGGAGCCAGGTCCCCGAGCGGATGGACACCGTCCATGAACCGGATGCCGTCGAGATCGGCGAGGTACCCGCCTTCGCCGCGTACAGCTTCACTGACCAATGGTCGTCGTCCCTCCGAATCTGGAGCGAACAGCACTGTCGGGTGGAACTGTACGAATTCAAGATCGGACACTTCCGCACCGGCAGCGATGGCGAGCGCAATTCCGTCGGCAGTCGAGCCCGGTGGGTTGGTACTGCACGAGTACAACTGGCCCACACCACCAGTGGCCACCAGTACGGCCGGGCAATGGATCACGCCCAATCCCTCCGCGGAGGATGCCAGCAGTCCGCTGACCTCGCCTCGCACAGTGAGCACGGACACGGCAGCGGTGCCGAACAATACAGATTTCCCCGAGACATCAAGTGCCCGTTGCACTTCGGCGCCGGTCGCATCGCCTCCCGCATGAATGATCCGACTTCTCGAGTGTCCACCTTCGAGTGTCCGCGCCACCGTGCCGTCGGCGCCTCGGTCGAAGACCGCACCCAATGCTTCCAATGCCGCTACTGCGTCGGGACCCCCGGAGACGATGGAACGAACCGAAGGCTCGTCGCACAGACCTGCTCCGGCCACGCAGGTATCGGCAACGTGATCGTCGATGGAATCACCGGAGGTGCCCGAACCTGGGACTGCGATCCCGCCTTGGGCGTACTGCGTCGCCGTGTCCGCCGAACCGCCCTTGCTCACGGTGATGACGCGCAGTCCCCGCTGGCCGGCTGCTATTGCGGCACTGAGGCCCGCGACGCCACCGCCGATCACCACGAGATCGGCCGAAGCCTCCCACGTGATCGAGACCGGTGTCGCCCTCCCCCCGAAGGACAGTGTCACTCGCCGCCGCCGGAGTTACCGATCTCGATCATCCGTTGCACCGACTTGCTTGCGATGTGTGCGGTCTCGGGATCGACATGCACTTCGTCTTTACCTTCGACGAGGCAGCGCAGCAATGCAGCCGGGGTGATCATCTTCATGTAACCGCACGATGCTCGATCGTTGACTGCCTGAAAGTCGACGTCCGGTGCTGCGCGCCGCAGTTGATGCAACATGCCGATCTCGGTTGCCACGAGTACCTGTTTGGCGCCGGTGGTTCGCGCGGCGTCGAGCATCCCGCCGGTGGAAAGTATCTTGACCTTGTCCGGCGCGACGAAACCCTCGCCGGCCAAGTAGAGAGCCGATGTGGCACAACCACATTCGGGGTGAACATACAGTTCGGCATCGGGATGCATTCGGGACTTCTCGGCCAGCTCGTCACCGTTGATGCCGGCGTGGACATGGCATTCGCCTGCCCAGATGTGGAGATTCTCTCGACCGGTGATCCGCTTGACGTGCGCACCGAGGAACTGGTCCGGCAGGAACAGAATTTCACGACTCGGGTCGATCGATTCGACGACCTCGACGGCGTTGGAGGAGGTGCAGCAGATATCGGTCAGTGCTTTGATCTCTGCGGTCGTGTTGACGTAGGACACGACGACGGCGTGCGGGTAGTCGGATTTCCACTCGCGCAGTTGCTCGGCGGTGATGGAGTCCGCAAGCGAGCAGCCGGCACGCTGATCCGGAATGAGGACGGTCTTGTTCGGGCTCAGAATCTTGGCGGTCTCCGCCATGAAGTGCACACCGCAGAAGACGATCTCGTCTTCCGGAACCTCCGCGGCCAGCCGCGAGAGAGCCAGTGAATCTCCGACGTGATCGGCGATGTCCTGGATGGCAGGAACCTGATAGTTGTGCGCCAGGATGGTGGCTCCCCGCAGGCGCGCAAGCCGTTTGATCTCCGCTGCCCACTCCTGCGTCGGCTCCACGCCGCCGTATCCTCCCGGTCCGTCGACGATGTCGGACACTCCAGCCCAGCTCGATTCCAGCTGCACGGAGCCGCTCATTGTCGACGCATCGACCGTTGCAGCAGTGGCCGTGGAGCCTTTGGTCTCGTAGCCGGTTGCACTGCTCGCCATGGCGGTACTCCTTCGCCGATCATCCGGCCCGAAAAGTCCGGATTTCCTATGATGGGGTTTTCGACTTATGATCGAAAACATGATTCATCGTAGCACCGTCCACGAAGTACTCATCGCGGTGTTCCAGGTTCGGACCTTCACCGCAGGCCAGAGCCCCGAACTCGGAGTCCTGCTCTGGCAGCGCGCACTCGAGCCGGAGTTGGGCTCGTGGTCGCTTCCCGGCGGTGTTCTCGAATCCGACGAGGACCTCCCCTCCTCCGCCCGTCGCCAGCTCGCCGAGAAGGTCGACGTCCGAAAAGTCGCCCACCTCGAACAACTGTCCGTCTTCAGCGACCCCGATCGGGTACCCGGAGATCGACGGATCGCCTCGACCTTCCTGGGCCTGGTCCCGATCTCCACGGACCCGAAACTGCCGGAAGACACCGAGTGGCATCCGGTCGCACGGCTTCCCGACATGTCCTTCGACCACCGGACCGTCGTTCGACACGCACGAGCCCGATTGGTTGCGAAACTGTCCTATACCAACATCGCATTCGCGCTTGCGCCAGTCGAATTCGCTATGTCTACGCTGCGCGAGATATACGCCGCTGCCCTCGACTATCAGGTGGATGCGACAAATCTCCAACGCGTGCTCGGGCGCCGAAAAGTGCTGGAGGCGACGGGCAAGACCTCGCCGTCGGGTAAGGCAGGAGGTCGTCCCCCCGCTCTCTACCGGTTCGCCGACGCTTCCTTGCGCGTCACCGACGAGTTCGCCGCTTTACGCCCGCCCAGTTGAATCAGAAGGTTCGTCGTTCCACAGTGGACCGAGTGCTCGGTCGCTGCCCTCGGCGACGGAATTCGTACTGGGCTCCGACTCCTCGTCTTCCGGCGTGAATCGAAGATTGTCGTGCGGGTTCATCGCCGAAAGGAGCAGTACGACGAACGAGGTCGCCAGAGCCTGCACGATCAGCACCAGCGGGGTTTCCACGCCCACAGCCCGCGCAACAACGGATCCGACGGCGGGATCGTCCGGTCGGGTATGCAGAATTCCGGAGAACCACACCCCGACGCCCAGCGTCGTTGCCGACCCCAGGAAGGAACCGAGCACCAACCCCAGACCCATTGCAGGGCCGCGGCGCTCGGTCCACGTCCAGAATCCGACCGGAAGAAGTACACCTGCGACGAGGGTGATGCACAGGAAGATGGCGACCGAATCGAATCGGTGCAGGCTCTCGCCGGTCAACGGCGCACCCCGGCCGGGCGCAAGAACGACAAGATGTTCCACCGGGGCCAGAAGTGCCCAAAATACGCCTGCGAGAGCGCCGACCCCGACAGCAACGGCGACAGTTATGGCCAAGATCCGGAACCGAGGAATCGGTGCCGCGTCCCCGTCGAAGGTGGCGCGGTCCGATTCCATCGTCGATTCCACTGGCCCTATCGCCTTCCCGAAGTCGCGGAGTCGTTCGATCCGTGACGCGAGCACTTCGAGGTCCATCCGTCCGGACGAATCTGCACCACCATGCGCCGACCACATTCGGCGCAGAACCGTGGGGGCTCCAGACCGAGCCGAGCCGCCTCGGTGACGGTCTCGTCCACGCCGGGGACCAGAGGCTTACCCGTGTGCAGGCTGTAGCGCTGATCGGTAGTCACGCCTCCACCTTAGATGGTCGAGTTCAAGGCTTTGATCGGCATCCGAAGCTCACCGAGGAGGTCCAGATCTTCCTCCGCAGGCCGTCCCAGAGTGGTCAGGTAATTGCCGACGATCACGGCATTGATGCCGCCGAGAATGCCCTTCTGTGCGCCGAGGTCACCCAAGGTGATCTCGCGCCCACCGGCGAATCGCAGAATCGTCCTCGGCAGCGCCAGTCTGAATGCCGCAACAGCCAACAGCGCCTCGGACGGTGGTAGTACGTCAAGGTTTCCGAACGGAGTTCCCGGTCGCGGATTGAGGAAGTTCAGTGGCACCTCGTCCGGTTCCAGGGCAGCCAGATCCGCGGTGAACTCCGCTCGCTGCTCCAGCGACTCCCCCATCCCGAGAATCCCTCCGCAGCACACCTCCATTCCTGCCGCTCGCACCATTTCCAATGTGCCCCAACGCTCTTCCCACGTATGGGTGGTGACGACCTTTGGAAAGTACGAGCGGGCAGTTTCGAGATTGTGGTTGTAGCGATGAACTCCCATCGCAGAAAGCTGATCGACCTGCTCCTGGGTCAACATGCCGAGCGAGCACGCGATGTCGATGTCGACTTCGTTGCGGATCGCCTCGATGCCTGCTGCCACCTGGGCGAGCAGTCGCTCATCCGGACCACGAACTGCAGCGACGATGCAGAATTCGGTGGCTCCGGACTTGGCCGTCTGTTTGGCAGCCTCCACGAGGGAGGGAATGTCGAGGCGTGCAGCGCGAACCGGCGACTCGAACAGGCCTGACTGCGAGCAGAAATGGCAATCCTCGGGGCATCCGCCGGTCTTGAGACTGATGATCCCTTCGACCTCGATCTCTGGACCACACCAGGCCATTCTCACCTCGTGCGCCAGGGCAAGCGCTTCCTCCAATCGCTCCTCCGGCAACCGAAGGATCTCGAGCACCTGGCTCTGTGTCAGCCCCTCACCGTTCTCGAGCACTTGAGTACGCGCTCTGTCGACAATGTCGGACTGCACAGATATCTGGGTCACGAACTGCTCCTTCGGTCACACGGGCATAATTGAACACCGTTCAAGTTGAACGGCGTTCAGGTTATGCTGGCGGTCGGATACTGTCAAAGCCGAACCGAGGAACAGGAGTGCCGAGTGCAACTGCGTAGAGCGGACGTCCTCGACGGCGCGATATCGATCCTCGACGAATACGGGCTCGGCGATCTGACGATGCGCAGGCTGGCAACGTCTCTGCACGTCCAACCCGGCGCGCTGTATTGGCACTTTCCCAACAAGCAGACACTCCTCGGCGCGATCGCCGATCACCTTCTCACCGACGTCGATGCACCCCCGACCCGTACCGGATGGGATGAGCAGGTGCGCGAACTTGCCCACCGCTTACGCGATGCTTTGCTTTCACGCCGAGACGGCGCCGAACTGGTTGCCGCGACCTATGCGTCGCGACTGACTACCAACCGGGTCCGCGAGCGCATCGCCGCAGTCTGCATCCGAGCAGGTTCGAGCCGCAGCGACGCCGAACTCACTGCGGACACGCTGCTGTATTACGTGCTGGGCCAGACTGTCGACGAACAGTCACGTATGCAGATGGACTCCGTCGGCGCCCTCACCGAAGAAGCGTCCCCGCTGTTCGAAAGTCCTGATTCGACAAGCAGATTCGATTTCGGTCTGGGGCTGTTCATCGACGGAGTCCGGCACAATCTGGGCGCCTCCGCGCGGCTCTAGCCGCCGAAGACGGCACCCAGTCCGGCACTGTTGCCCGCACTGGAAGCGAACGGGTTGTCGTGCACCATGTACGTCCATGTCGACGTCGGGCGTTGCAGGCCCGCATTATCGAGATCGATTCCCTCGGAAGTGATCTCGACCGTCTCGAACGTCACCTGAGCTTGTTCCATCGCCTTGTCCGAGACGGTCTTGAACGCCTCGACAGCGATTCGGTGATATTCGTCCAATGGGTTCTCTCGACCGAGCGCGCGCAGGTGGATACTCTCGCGCACATCGGCGAGGTGCGCCAAGTAGTCCGACCACGCCCGGTCGAGATGGAACAGCACGATTCGACGAGCCGCGACGACCAGGGTGTCCTCCGATACCTCGGCGCGGAGCTCCGAAGCACGTTCCGGTGCAGCGGAACTGAGAAGCTCCAACGCTTCAGCAGTGGCGAGCAACGTCGTACGTCGACGGTCGAGGATGTCGCGATGCGCAGCGGTGAGCTGGTTGTACCGCCACGTGCGCGAATGCACTTCGAGCATCGTGCCCTCGGCTATCCGCTGCGCATGATCGATCTTTCCGGCAACACCCGCCGAAGTGATCAGCCCGGTGTCGTCGTGCTTCCTGGGCTGCTCCTTGGGTCCGATATTAGCCGTCACGACGTCGTCCTCCCAACTGGAGAAGAACACCGAACGTCCCGGATCACCCTGGCGGCCTGCGCGGCCACGAAGTTGATTGTCGAGCCTCTCGGTCGTGTGCCGACCGGTTCCGACCACGAGCAGCCCGCCGAGTTCGGTCACTCGATCCTTGGCGGCTTTCGTATCGGAACCGGGTCCACCCAGTTTGATGTCGGTTCCTCGTCCGGCAATCTGAGTCGACACTGTGACAGCTCCGATCACGCCGGCAGCGGCGATGACGCCGGCTTCCTCGGCGTCGTTCTTCGCGTTCAACACGACGACCGAAACTCCCTGCTTTTGAAGCTGCTCGGCCAGGTCCTCGGATTCGGCAACGTCGTGGGTGCCGATAAGAATCGGTTGTTCTTGCTCGTGTACCTCCTTGACGAAGGCCACCACCGCCGCATTTTTGTTCGAGGCAGTGTCGTAGACACGGTCGGCCTCGTCGATTCGAATGTTCGGCTGGTTGGGCGAAATCAGCGAGACCCCCAGCCCGTAGAACTTCTTGAGCTGTTCGCCGGCGGCGAGCGCAGTACCGGTCATTCCGCACACCGTCGGATATCTACCGATCAGAGCCTGCACGGTGATCGTGTCGAGAATCTCCCCCGTCTCCGTCGGCTTCAGTCCTTCCTTGGTCTCCACCGCTGCCTGCAAACCGTCCGGCCACCGTTGCAACTCCGCAACGCGCCCACGAGATGCATTGATCAACTGGACCCTCCCGTCCCGGACGATGTAATGCACATCGCGCTGGAGAAGGACCTGAGCGTGCAGCGCGACATTGACCGCAACCAAGGTGGTCCCGACATGCTCCTCGGAGTACAGGTCGATATCGCCGAGTTCCTTCTCCAACCGGGCAGCGCCCTCGTCGGTGAGAAAGACGTTTCGGCCGTCGGCGTCGGTGTCGAAATCGGTGCTCTTCGCCAAGCCGCGAATTGCCTCGAACACCTTCGACGCCGGCACATCCTTCTGTACCGATCCCGCAAGGACCAAGGGAACGAGTGCTTCGTCGACGAGCACCGAATCGGCCTCGTCTATCAGCGCAACATCAGGAGTGGGCGCTACCAGATCGGCGATGTCGTCGACCAGATGATCACGAAGAACGTCGAATCCGATCTCGTTGACCGAGGCATACGTGACGTCACAGGCATACGCCTTCCGTCGTTCCTCCGGAGTCGAGGATTCGGTGACCGACCCGACTGTCAGACCCAGCATCTCGTACAGCGGTGCCATCCAGGCGGCGTCGCGTCGGGCAAGGAAGTCGTTGATGGAGATGACATGCACGCGAGCGCCGGAGAGCACATATCCGCCTGCCGCGACCGCGCCCGCGAGCGTCTTTCCCTCACCGGTTGCCATCTCGACTACGTCGCCCGCCATCATCCGGACGGCCGCGAGCAACTGAACGTCGAAAGGCCGCAGCCCGACGGCCCGATCACTCGCTTCACGAACGAGCGCCAGGTAGCGCGGAACGTCGAGGTCCTCGCTCCTGTCGACGCGAAGCGATGTCGCCGCCGCGGTGAGCTCGGGGTCGGTGAGTCCTCGCGCCCAGTCCTCGTACTCGTACGCCAGGTCCACCCGACTTCTGGAGCGAGCGTGCCCCTTCTGCGCCGAACGCCCGAGTACTCGCCAGAGTCGATCAGAACCCAATGCCATCTACCAATCCCTACGTGCGAAGAAAAATCAACGGTGCCTCAGCACTTCTTTCTGCCAGCCTACTGAAGCGACAAGCCCGACCGGAGGAACCGGATGCCACGGGAATTATGCAAAGACACAGTTGTTGATCCAACGGGGTTCTCCAGCGAAGAGAACCGCAAGGAAGGACGAGAAAGATGTCGCACTCTTACAGCAAGGACGAGCAGTCACTCGATCGGTTGACTCCCGAGCAGTTCCGAGTCACTCAGAAGAACGGCACCGAGCGAGCTTTCGACAACGAATACTGGGATAACCACGAGGACGGTCTGTACGTGGATGTCGTAACGGGCGAGCCGTTGTTCTCTTCGGCGGACAAATTCGAATCTCACTCCGGGTGGCCCAGCTTCACCAGGCCCGTCGAGCCGCAGAATGTGGTTACGAAGCGGGATTTCAGCCACCTGATGGTGCGCACCGAAATTCGGTCCGCGACCGGCGACTCTCACCTGGGACACCTCTTCAAAGATGGCCCGAAGGTCGACGGCGGCTTGCGGTACTGCATGAACTCGGCAGCGCTACGGTTCATCCCCCTCGATCGCCTCGAGGCCGAGGGTTACGGTGACTATCGCGCACAGTTCGACAGCAACGAAGATAGTTCAGACGAAGGAGCGCAGAAGTGACTACAACTACCGAGACCGCCATCCTCGCCGGAGGCTGCTTCTGGGGAGCACAAGAACTGATCCGGCATCGGCCAGGCGTTTCCTCGACTCGCGTCGGATACTCCGGGGGTGATGTCGCCAACGCGACCTACCGCAATCACGGAACCCACGCCGAATCCGTGGAAATCGTCTTCGATCCGGAGCAGATCTCCTACCGCGACATCCTGGAGTTCTTCTTTCAGATCCACGACCCTTCCACGAAGAACCGTCAGGGCAACGACGTCGGTGTCAGTTACCGCTCGGCTATTTATTACACGACCGAGGAGCAGAAGCGTGTCGCCCTCGACACGATCGCCGATGTAGATGCGTCGGGTCTGTGGCCGGGAAAGGTCGTCACCGAAGTGGAGCCGGCCGGTCCGTTCTGGGAGGCAGAGCCCGAGCACCAGGACTACCTGCAGAACTACCCGAGTGGCTACACGTGTCACTTCGTTCGTCCCGGCTGGAAACTTCCACACCGTGAAGCCACCACCAGCTGACGAGCACAACTTCCCGTGCAGTGGCCCCGAGCTCGAGCTCGGGGCCACTGCACGTTCGACGCGTTACTCGAAATCCCGGTGACGATCCGCTGATTGCTCGTCTGGTGGGGTGCACCAGTATCGTGGGCGCCTGCAAGCCTCATCAACGATCGACGACCGAGTACCGCCGAAAAGTCGGAGCATTGAACTTCCCATGCATGTCCAGCCCCAAATTCTCGCCGGCGACGGGAACGAGGCGACTGCCCCACCGCGCCCGAACTCGACCTCCGCCGTACGAGTCGATCTCAACGGGCTCCGTGGGATCGCTATCGCCCTCGTCGTCGTCTTCCACATCTGGATGGGACGGGTCTCCGGCGGCGTCGACGTCTTCCTGACGTTGAGCGGATTCTTCTTCACCGCCTCACTCATTCGCACCGCGCAGTCCGGCGGAAGTATCGATCCGCTCATTCGGGTGCGGCGAATTCTGCGCAGGCTCGGACCCCCACTGATGATGGTTCTGGCTGCAGTTGCACTTGCCACCCTGACTCTTCTGCCCCGCACTCGATGGGCCGACGTAGGCGATCAGCTGGTGTCTGCAGTGTTCTTCTACACGAACTGGGAACTTGCATGGACGGCACAGGACTATCTGGCGGCCGACCAGAATGTCAGCCCGGTTCAACATCTTTGGTCCGTAGCCGTGCAGTTCCAGTTCTATCTGCTCGCGATCGCCGTCGTCTTCGGACTCGCTTGGATCGTCCGACGTTCCAAGGGTGGGCAGCCGATGAGCCCCCCTGCCGGTCTCTACCTCGTCTTGTTCGCAGGTGCCGCGCTTCTGTCCTTCGTTTACGCCGCCGATGGCACCAGCGAAATGCAGTCGTGGAACTACTACGACACCGGAGCACGCTTGTGGGAAATCTTGATCGGAGCGGCAATCGCAGCATTGTTCGCGGCCCGACAAGCCCGCGACCGCCCGGCACACCGTTGGCGGGACGGGCAGTCGTGGGTCGGCAGGTCGGCAAGCACGCTGCTCGCCTTCGCCGGACTGACGGCCATCGCCTTGTGCGGGTTCGTTCTCGACGGCGTCCGGGAGTTTCCCGGCCCGTGGGCGCTGCTGCCCGTTTCGGCGACCGTCGCGCTGATTCTCGCCGGCCCGGCGACCCCCGTCGCGCGGCTGATGAGCACACGGTTCGGAGTGTGGCTGGGCTCGATTGCCTTCCCCCTGTACCTGTGGCATTGGCCGATCCTGATCTTCGCACTGTTCTGGACCGGCGAGCCGTCCGCCGGCCCGACTCTGGGTTTCTTCGTCGTCGGCTTGTCGGTACTTCTCGCAACGGCAACAGTTCGGTTGGTCGAGAAGCCCTTGCAAGCGCCGAACATGTCGATTCCCAAGGTGTTGATCACCGTCGTGGCAACAGCGACGGCCGCGGTCGTCGTCTGTGGTTCTGTCGGATGGAACTATTACATCGACCGCTCCGTCACTGACCTGCAAGCCGGCTCCATCGTCGATGCATCGACGCATCCGGGCGCACTAGTCCTCACCGACGGCGCACTCGCAGAGGACGCCGAAGTGATACCCGCGTTGTTCTCTGCTCCCGCAGACCTCCCCATCACGACGATCGAGGGATGCATAGCGGACTTCGATACCCGTGATGTCATCAGCTGCGAGTACGGGAACAAGGATTCCGAACGGACGATAGCCCTGGCGGGAGGTTCGCACGCCGAACATTGGATCACCGCCCTCGATCAACTGGGACGCGAGAAAGGTTTCCGAGTAGTCACCTATCTGAAGATGGGCTGTCCACTCACCGTCGGAAGCATGCCGATGCTCGGCGACAGCGAATACCCCGGTTGTCTCGACTGGTCCGACTCCGTTCTCGGCGAGATCGAGCGAAGCAAACCCGACTACGTCTTCACCAACTCGACGCGCCCACGCCCCGACGGTCCCGGCGACGTCACCCCGGATTCTTACGTACAGGTGTGGGCCCAGTTGGCCGATCACGGAGTTCCGGTTCTCGGCGTCCGCGACAATCCATGGCTCGCTCGCGACGGCGTTGCGTACCGAGCGGCCGATTGTTTGGCCGAAGGTGGCACTGCGACGTCATGCGGAGTGCCTCGCCAGAACGCTTTGTCCCCGCTCGACCCGGCGCTGGCGGCGTCGTTTCAGTACCCATCCGTACATCTGCTCGATCTTTCCAACGCATTGTGCGACGGTCCGGTATGCCGAGTGATCCAGGGCAATGTCCTCGTCTATCGCGACGAGCATCACCTCACCGCAACGTACGTTCGCACTCTGACGACCGAGTTGAGTCGGCAGATTGCGGCGGCCACCGGTTGGTGGTGAGCCGGTTACACCGGGCCACAGTAAGGTTGGCCCATGCCTGAGGACGCTCCCACCGAAACACTCGAGATCGCAGTCTGGCCGGGCTCCGCCTATCCACTGGGTGCAACCTACGACGGGGCGGGTACCAACTTCGCACTCTTCTCCGAGGTCGCCGACGCTGTCGATCTATGCCTTATCGCCGACGACGGCACCGAAACTCGAGTCCGTTTCGAGGAGTCCGACGGCTACGTCTGGCACGGGTATCTGCCCTCGGTGGTACCCGGGCAGAAGTATGGATTCCGCGTTCATGGACCGTGGGATCCGAGCAACGGGCACCGGTGCGATCCGAGCAAACTACTCCTCGACCCGTACGGGAAAGCCTTCGAAGGCGACTTCGATGGTGACCGCTCCCTGTTTTCCTACAGCCTCGACGCACCCGAACCCGAAGCGGAAACTCCCGCGGAATCTGCTGCACAGAGCGTCGGCACAGTCTTCGAAGACGAGACCGATCTCGCCGACCCAGACGGTGAAGTAGTCGAAGAAGACCCGATCGCGCACGACGAATCATCGAGCGAGGACTTCCCGCAGTACGACTCGCTGGGCCACACCATGACGAGCGTGGTGATCAACCCGTTCTTCGACTGGCAGTCCGACAGAGCACCCAAGCGGCCGTACCACGAGACAGTCATCTACGAAGCCCACGTCAAGGGTATGACGGTGGCACATCCCGACATTCCCGAGGCACTCCGCGGAACCTACGCGGGGCTGGCGCACCCGGCGATCATCGACCACCTGCTGAACCTCGGGATCACCGCGATCGAATTGATGCCGGTCCACCAATTCATGCAGGACCAGACCCTGCTCGATCAAGGTCTACGAAACTACTGGGGCTACAACACCTTCGGATTCCTTGCCCCGCACGCCGACTACTCGTCCAATCCCACCGCCGGTGGCGCGGTGACGGAGTTCAAGGCGATGGTTCGGGCGTTCCATGCTGCCGGCATCGAAGTTATTCTCGACGTGGTCTACAACCACACCGCCGAGGGCAACCACATGGGCCCGACCATCAGCTTTCGCGGCATCGACAACGCCGCCTACTACCGTTTGGTCGACGGCGACGAACAGCACTACATGGACTACACCGGCACCGGTAACAGCCTCAACGCCCGGCATCCCCACACCCTGCAGCTCATCATGGATTCGCTGCGCTACTGGGTCACCGAGATGCACGTCGACGGCTTCCGATTCGACCTCGCATCGACGCTGGCTCGTGAACTCCACGACGTGGACCGTCTGAGCGCCTTCTTCGATCTGGTGCAACAGGATCCGGTCGTCAGTCAGGTCAAACTGATCGCCGAGCCGTGGGATATCGGCGAAGGCGGATATCAGGTCGGAAACTTCCCGGGCTTGTGGACCGAGTGGAACGGCAAGTACCGCGACACCGTGCGCGACTACTGGCGAGGCGAGCCCGCCACCCTCGGTGAGTTCGCATCCCGACTGACCGGATCCTCGGACCTGTACGAAGCGACAGGACGCCGCCCCGGGGCGAGCATCAACTTCGTCATCGCGCACGACGGCTTCACGCTCAACGACCTCGTTTCTTACAACGACAAACACAACGAGGCCAACGGCGAAGGCAACAACGACGGTGAGAGTCACAACCGTTCGTGGAACTGCGGCGTCGAGGGCCCTACCGACGACCCCGAGGTTCTCGAACTCCGCAGTCGCCAGGTCCGCAACATCATGGCCACGCTGTTGCTCAGCCAGGGCACGCCGATGATTGCGCACGGTGACGAACTCGGCCGAACGCAGCAGGGCAACAACAATGTCTACTGCCAGGACTCGGAGTTGGCGTGGATGGACTGGTCGCTCGCCGAGACCAATGCCGATCTCATCGAGTTCACCCGCAACGCCATTGCGCTGCGTAACGACCATCCGGTGTTTCGCCGTCGTCGATTCTTCGAGGGTCGACCGATTCGTAGTGGTGAACAGGCACGTGACATCGCTTGGCTGACGCCTTCGGGCGAGGAGATGACGCCGGAGGACTGGGACAGCGGATTCGGCAAGAGCCTGACGGTGTTCCTGAACGGTGAGGGCATCCCTGAACCGAATCAGCGAGGCGAACGAGTGGTCGACGACTCGTTCCTGATGTGTTTCAACGCACATCACGAGACCATCGAGTTCGTCACACCCGATGGGAACTACGCGAAGGAATGGACCGTCGCACTCGACACTGCCACGCCGACCGGTGTGAGTGAGAACGTCATCGAAGCGGGTACACCGGTCAAGGTGGCCGCCCGGTCGCTCCTCGTTCTACGAAAGACGGACTGACCTATGCCGATCCCGTCCAGCACGTATCGACTTCAACTGCGCGGGGATGGATTCACTCTCGACGACGCCCGAGACCTCGTCGACTATCTCGACGATCTCGGCGTCACCCACGCGTATCTTTCTCCGATCCTGAGCGCTACCGAAGGGTCGACGCACGGGTACGACGTCGTGGATCCGCAGACCATCTCGTCCGCTCTCGGTGGTCGGGCAGCATTCGAGGCGCTTGTGGCCGAGCTTCACTCACGAGGAATGGGCGTCGTGGTCGACATCGTGCCCAATCACGTCGGTGTCGAGGACCCACGGCAGAATGCCTGGTGGTGGGATGTTCTCTCTCGCGGCAGAGAATCCGACTACGCCGACTGGTTCGACATCGACTGGCGCAGCGACAACGGCACCGATGGAAAGATCGCTCTCCCGGTACTCGGATCCGCAGAGGACACAAGGGAACTGGCGATCGACGTCTCCGGTGAGAAGCCTCTGCTCGCGTACTACGACCACAGGTTTCCCATCGCAGAGGGAACCGAGGACGGTGACGCGGAGGAAGTACACGCCCGTCAGGCCTACCGTTTGGTCAGCTGGAAGGCGGGCCTGGTCGGCTACCGACGATTCTTCTCGGTCAACGGCCTTGCCGGACTTCGCCAGGAGGACTACGACGTCTTCACCGCCTCCCACCAGCAGGTGAGCAGCTGGATGTCGGACGGGCTCGTCGACGGGTTGCGAGTCGATCATCCGGATGGCCTCGCCGATCCAGCCGGCTACCTGACCGAACTTCGCGAGGTGATCGGGCCGGACCGTTGGCTGGTAGTGGAAAAGATTCTCGCGCGCGGCGAACCCCTGGACGAATCTCTTCCGGTCGACGGAACCACCGGATACGACGCTCTAGCCGATCTCGGCGGCGTGTTCATCGACCCGGACGGTGCTGGGGCCCTCGGCGAGCTGTCGCGGGTCTACACGGGGGTAGTCAATGATGCGAGATGGCTTCATGAGACCGAGCGGTCCTTGAAAGTCGCTGTTGCACAGGGCGATCTGGCGCCCGAGGTTTCTCGCCTGAGCCGTGCGATCGCGCGCGAGTCTTCGACGGCCATCTCTCACGAGGACATCAGCGCTGCGGTGGTCGCATTGGTGGCTCGGATGCCCTACTACAGATCTGATTACGGCCCTCTCGCCGGCACCGTCGCACGAGTGGTCGGCGAGGTCCGCGCGAACGACCCGGCCCTCGAAGCAGGCCTCGATGCGGTGACCACCTCGCTGATCAGTGGCACCGAATCAGCCGCTCGGTTCGAGCAGGTATGCGGGGCCGTGACGGCCAAGGGCGTCGAGGATTGCCTGTTCTATCGCGCGACCCGGCTCATCTCACTGCAGGAAGTCGGCGGCGATCCCGCCGAATTCGGAATCAGCCCAGCGCAGTTCCATCTCGCATCCGCAGATCGAGCAGTACGGTGGCCCGCCGCGATGACGACGCTGTCCACACACGACACCAAGCGTGGAGAGGATGTTCGCGCCCGTATCGGTGTGCTTTCGCAGACGCCCGAACTCTGGGCGCGATGTCTGACGGACTGGGAACTGCTCGCGCCGAGCCCGGACGGGGCAACCGGACTGTTCTTGTGGCAGAACGCATTCGGCGTGTGGCCCGCTGACGGCACGATCACCGAAGAATTTCGAGCGCGGCTTCACGCCTATGCCGAAAAGGCCGTCCGCGAAGCCGGTCTCCGCACCGGATGGAACGACGTCGAAACGACATTCGAATCCTCGGTCCACGATTGGCTCGACTCCATCACTGCGGGGTCGATCGCTGAATCGGTCAGCATGCTGGTCTCGCGGCTCGATCCTCACGGCCGCAACGACGCACTCGGACAGAAGCTTCTGCACCTGGTCGGGCCCGGTGTGCCCGACGTCTACCAGGGCACCGAACTATGGGATGATTCGCTCGTCGACCCGGACAATCGGCGTCCGGTCGACTACTCGGTGCGACGTGAACATCTCGCGGACACCGCAATACCCGTCGTCGACGGCAGCGGAACGGCGAAATTTCATATCGTCCGCACCGCCCTCCGACTCCGGCGTGAGCGGCCCGACAGTTTCGTCGGCGGAACTTACGCGCCCGTCTACGCCGTCGGATCCGCTGCAACGCACGTTCTCGGATTCGCCCGCGGATCGGTACTCGCCGAACCCGATGTGATCGCGCTTGCCACCCGGCATTCGCTGACACTCGCATCACAGGGTTGGGGATCGACAGCGGTGGTACTCCCCGACGGACAGTGGCGCGATCGTCTGACCGATTCCGTGTTCACGGGCGAGATTTCAGCGGAGGTGCTCTTCGCTTCGCTGCCCGTGGCATTGCTGGTACGCGAGAACTGAGGAGCTGCACCCATGATCCACCGTTTCCAAGTGTGGGCACCGACCCCCGAGAAGGTTCGACTGCATCTGGACGGCGACGTCCACGACATGGAGCGCCGGTCCGACGGTTGGTGGTTCACCGAAAAGGAAGCTCAGCCGGACAGCCGATACGGATTCCTTCTCGACGAGGACGACACCGTGATTCCGGATCCCCGTTCGCCGCGTCAACCGGACGGGGTGCACGCACCTTCGCAGTTGCACAGTGTGGACGAGTCGAAGTGGACCGATTCGACATGGACCGGCCGTCAACTGCCCGGTGGCGCACTGTACGAGTTGCACATCGGAACCTTCACTCCCGAAGGCACATTCGACGCGGCCGTTGCCAAACTCGACCACCTCGTCGACCTCGGTGTCACCTTCGTCGAGGTGATGCCGGTCAACGGATTCAACGGCACCCACAACTGGGGTTACGACGGTGTGCTCTGGTACACCGTTCACGAGCCGTACGGTGGGCCGGAAGGGTTGCAGCGCTTCGTCGATGCCTGCCACCGACTCGGACTCGGCGTGGTACTCGACGTGGTCTACAACCATTTCGGCCCATCCGGCAACTACCTCGACCGATTCGGACCGTATCTCGCTCAGGGATCCAATTCGTGGGGCCAGGCGATCAACTACGCCGAGACCGACTCGGGGCCGGTGCGGCGCTACGCAATCGAGAACGCGCTTCGATGGTTCTCCGAATTCCACATCGACGGTCTCCGCCTCGATGCAGTCCATGCCATCGTCGACCACACTGCCGTCCACCTGCTCGAAGAATTGGTAGTGGACACTCGTCGACTGTCGGCTCATCTCGGACGCCCACTGACTCTGATCGCCGAGAGCGACCTCAACGACCCGAGCCTCATCACTGCGCGGTCCGGCGGCGGTTATGGCCTGGATGCGCAGTGGGACGATGACATACACCATGCCATCCATGCTGCGGTTTCCGGTGAAAGGCAGGGCTACTACGGAGATTTCGGTTCACTGCAGACGTTGGCGACTACCCTCCGCCATGGGTTCTTTCATGCGGGAACGTACTCGAGCTTCCGAGGCCGGACGCACGGCCGTCCCATCGACACCCGCCGAATTCCGGCGAGTTCGTTCGTGACCTACACCACGACACATGATCAGATCGGCAACCGTGCAATCGGTGATCGACCGGGCGTCTATCTCGAACCCGGCCAGTTGGCAGTCAAGGCCGCACTGGTGTTGGCCTCCCCCTACACACCGATGTTGTTCATGGGCGAAGAGTGGGGCGCGTCGACGCCGTTCCAATTCTTCACTTCACACCCCGAGCCCGAGTTGGGTAAGGCTACTGCCGAGGGCCGTAAAGCGGAGTTCGCCGAGCACGGTTGGGACAGCGCAGACATTCCCGACCCTCAGGACCCGGAGACATTCCAGCGATCGACACTGGACTGGTCCGAACTCGGCACCGGCGAACACGCGCAGCTACTCCGGATGTACCGCGATCTGCTGTCGTTGCGGCGTGAACACCCAGAGTTGACCGATCCCTGGCTCGAGAACTTTTCCGTCGACTACGACGAGGACGAGCGCTGGATCGTACTGCACCGCGGATCGCTTCGGCTGGCCTGCAACCTCGCACCGCACGAGGTGACGGTCCCGGTCGGCGGCACCCCTCTCCTGTCCTGGAGTCCGCCGACCTCGGACGAAACAGGTTCGGCCACAACCATCCCCGGCCATTCGTTCACCATTCTCGTAGCCAACGCGCCTGCAGCTACGAAGTAGCGAACTACAGCTGAGCCGACCCGTCACGCATGCGTTGTGTTGCCTCGCAGCCGCACGAATACCGCAATCGAAGTGGCAGCCATGACAACAGAGGTAGCCACCGCCGCGGCGTGCATGCCGCTGACGAATGCCGCGTCAGCGGATTCGGACAGAAGTTCAGCGGCTCGGGAAGGAAGCGTGCGGGCGACGGCAACAGATCCACCGAGCGTCTCCTGGGCGGACAACGCCTGCACCGGATCGAGCCCGGACACGTCGAGGCCTCGACGGAAGTACGACATGACGACCGTTCCGAGAATGGCGACGCCGAGCGCGATGCCGAGTTCGTACGCTGTCTCCGATACTGCGGACGCGGCACCCGCACGCTCGGGTTCGACCGCGCTCACGACCAGGTCCGAGGTGAGGGTAAGCGCTGCACCTGCGCCGGCACCGACCAGGACGAATCCGGCGATGAACAGTCCAGGTCCACCGTCGGCACGAAGTCCTATCAGCAGAGCCGCGCCTACTGCAGCGACAGCCAAGCCGGTTCCGAGCACCGTTCCCGGTGACCAGATGCGCACCAGGTAGGCCGCGATCAACGAGGTCACGATGCTCGAGACTGTGCCCGGAAGTAGCAGCAGACCGGCCTGGAGCGGGCTGTTGCCCAAGACGAGCTGTAGATATTGAGCACCGAAGAACAGAACTCCGGCAAGTGCGAACACCGAAAGAAAGTTGGTGAACACCGCCGTCGAGAATGCCGGCTTCGCGAAGAGTCGAAGGTCGATCATGGGCGATTCCAGGGTGCGTTGACGCCTCACGAACGCGATACCTGCCGCAATACCGATGGCTGCAGCGACGGCGTTGACCGTATCGAAACCATGGGTCGCGGTCTCCTTGATTGCAAAAACCAAGGGTACGAGGGCAGCCAGAGACAACGCCGAGCTCACGAGGTCGAATTTGCCCGGGTTCGGATCCTTCGATTCTGGGATCACCAGCGGCCCCAGCGCAATCAGCACCAGCATGACCGGAATGTTGATGAGGAACACTGATCCCCACCAGAAGTGTTCCAGAAGCCACCCACCCACGAGCGGACCAGCGGCAGCACCGCCGCCCGCCATAGCGCCCCACACCCCGATCGCCATGATCCGTTGACGCGAGTCGGTGAAGATCGTCCGAATGAGGCCTAGAGTCGCGGGCATCAATGTCGCACCGGATACACCCTGAAGTACCCGCGCTGCGATGAGCATCTCGGGGCTGACGGAAAATGCAGCGATGATCGATGCGATGCCGAATCCAGCGGCACCGATGAGCAACAGCCGACGACGGCCGATCCGATCGCCGAGAGTGCCCATCGTGATGAGCAGACCGGCCAACACGAACGAGTAGACGTCGATGATCCACAGCAGCTGATTACTGGTCGGTGCAAGGTCGGCGCTGATGAACGGCAGCGCAAGGTCGAGCACGGTGCCGTCGACTGCGATCAGGAGCACCGCGAACGCGAGCACCACCAGCCCGAGCCAGTCCTGTGCTCTGGCCCGTCGGTCAGGGGTGGATTGCATGCTGGGCATGCTCGACTCGTTCACGACCTTCTCCTCGGTTCGACAATCTTCTACTGGACCGTCCAGACGGTACAGTTACCCAGAGTAGCAGTGCACCGTCCAGTCGGTACAGTGACCTGTATGTCGTCCGACACACGTGATCGAATACTCGATGCCCTCGAGACGCTGCTTCTCGACGAGGGGTCGACGAAAGTGACACTCGAGAGTGTCGCCGCATCGGCCGGGGTCTCGAAGGGCGGATTGCTCTACCACTTCAATACCAAAGACGCGATGATCGCCGCCATGGTGCGCAGACTCGGCGAACGTTCGGACACGCAACGAGCCGAAGCCGAACTCGGAGGATCCACCGTCGCGCACTGGTATCTGCAACCACCGGGAACGATCTCCGACAAAGAGACGGCCCTCTACCGTTCGACACTCGCCGTACTGCGTAGCGTCGACGGCAAGCCTGGAGAGATACAACAAGCCGTCATCGACATGATGCGACTCTGGGACGAGAGCCTCCAGTCCGAGATCGACGACCCAGTGCACGCCGAGATCGTGCGACTCGTCGGCGACGGCATCTACCTGGGCGCGCTACTGAATCTGCCGCCGGTGGACCCGGCACTGCACCAGCAGGTCGTGGAACGGTTACTCGGATCCGATCACGTCAAATAGCGATATGCAGGTGTTCCGGGCTCCAACTGCTCGACCTGCAGATGAGACGAGCGCATACGTTCGAGAAGCGAACTGAGTCCTGCGGCCATCCCGAGTTGAATGCCGACCAACGCCGCGCCGGTCTCACGGTTGTTTCGCTTCACGTACTCGAACAGGGTGATGTCGTCGTCCGGGCCGAGAACGTCGTCGAGAAAACGACGAAGTGCGCCTGGTTCCTGTGGAAAGTCGACGAGAAAGTAGTGCTTGAGTCCGAGGTGCACGAGGGAACGTTCGAGTATCTCGCCGTATCGCGACACATCATTGTTGCCACCCGAGATCAGGCACACCACAGTACTGCCGGGCGCGACCGAAATCTGATGCAGCGCAGCAACACTCAATGCGCCGGCCGGCTCGGCAATCACACCCTCGTTCTGGTAGAGATCGAGCATGGCCGTGCAGATGGCCCCCTCGTCGATCTGAGTGACGAGAAACGGACCGGAGTCGAGGGTTCCCGGCCGAAAAGCAGGCATAGCCATGAGCGGCAACGACGCATGTGAGACAACCTCGGCGCCCAGGTTCTGCAGAGCCGCGTACGGTACGTCACCGATCCGACGGACTGCGGCTCCGTCGACGAAGGGATCGATCTCCGCCAGCGTCACCGGCCCACCTGCGACGAGTGCGGCGGTCATCGATGCGGCTCCGGAGGGCTCGACCCCGACCAATGCGGACGCCGGGGAGCGCTCGCGCAGGTAAGTCGAGATGCCTGCGATACAGCCACCACCACCCACTGGCATGACGACGGTGTCCGGAGCAGCACCGAGCTGCTCGATGATCTCGGCTGCGATTGTTCCCTGCCCTGCTACTGTCCGCGCATCGTCGAAGGGTGGAACCATCGTCGCGCCTGTTCGCGCGACATCGGCCGCGGCAGAAGCACTGGCAGCATCGAACGTGTCCCCGGTGACGATCAGTTCGACGAACTCACCACCATGGACGCGGATGCGGTCACGCTTCTGTTTGGGAGTGTTGGCAGGAACATAGATCCGGCCGTGCACCTGCATCGAACGACACGCGAATGCCACACCCTGCGCATGGTTCCCGGCGCTGGCAGTCACTACCCCGACCGCCAACTCCTCGGGGGTCAGCTGCGCCATCAGATTGTAGGCACCACGAATCTTGTACGAGCGAACGATCTGCAGGTCCTCACGCTTGAGATAGACCTGTGCACCGGTAACAGCAGAGAGTCGTTCGCAGTATTGCAGCGGCGTCGCGGACACCACGCTCGAAATTCGTCGCGCAGCCGTGTCGATATCGTCCGCAGTAACTGCGAACGTGTGGCTGTTGGACACGACTACATCAGGCGAGTTGGACACTCGTCCATGCTGCCACCAGCACAGTTCCCGATTCGAACCGGGCGTGCATTGCGCCACCGAAGACCTGCTGCGGCCGACCCCGATCACCCGGAGTCGGCCGCAGCACGTGGCTCAGCCTGTGGCTTACAGAGCCGTGGCGACCTTCCAGGCCGTATGAATTGCACCCTCGATGTAATCGACCGAGACAGCGTCACCCACAACCTGCACATCGGCAACTACACCCGCCAGCGCTTCGGCGAGCGGTGCCTGCGCCGAAACACCCGAAGCGACGACAACCATGGCGGCCGGGGCGGTCAACGTCTCGTCACCGACTCGGAACTCGACGTGGTCCTTGGTGATTCGCTCCACCGTCGCGTTGCGGTGGATCACCACACCGTGCTCCTTCGCATGGCGAACCGCAGTCCAGCGACGCGGCATCGCCATCGGCACGCCGAGCTGCTGCCCTTCTTCGAGCAACGTCACATTCCGTCCACGCTCGGCCAAGAACTCCGCGAGCTCGAGCCCCACGAGCGAGCCACCGACCACTACGACGTTCTTGCCCATCGGCAGGAACTTGCGTGTCACGGTGCGGATTGCAGCGGGGCTCTTGGTGATGCCGGAGAGCTTGCCCAGCTTGGCCATGATCCGAAGGAAAGGTGGCACCTGTGAGGTGTCACCGGCACCGGTCATCAAGGCGCGCAACGTGTCACCGGTGTGCACGTGCGGCAAGTCGCCGCCCGGAACGCTGGGCCGATCACGAACTGCGCCGGTGGCAACCACGACCACATCCGCATCCAACGCCTTGATCGAAGCGACGGTGGCCTCGGTATTCAACCGGATGTCGACACCCAAACGCTCGACCTCGACTTTCAGCCACTTCAGCAGACGCCCATTGTCCGGCGTCGTGAGGCTGGAGAACCAGAGTGTGCCGCCGAGACGATCGGACTTGTCCAGCACCGTAACTCGGTGTCCGCGCTCGCTGGCCACGCGAGCAACCTCGAGCCCACCGGGGCCTGCCCCGACAACGACAACGTGCTTCGGAGTAGCGGTACGCACGAGCGGAAGCAGTGTTTCATTACCCAAGGCGGGGTTCACCGCACAAAGCGGAGTCTCGTCCCAGAAGTTTTCCTGAACGCACACATAACAATTGATGCAGGGACGGACGCGCTCCGGCGTTCCGGCCTCGAGCTTGTTCACCAAGTCCGGATCAGCGAGCAGCTGGCGACCCATCGCTGCGAAGTCCGTGCGCCCCTCCGCGATCATCTTCTCGCTGACGTCGGGGAGCATACGTCCGACGGTAATCACGGGGATCGATATCGCCTGCTTGATTCGCGTTGCATTATCGGTGTAAAAGCCGACCTTGTCGGGCAGGGGGCCGTCGGTGAAGTTCGCAAAAGCGTTCAGTGCGGTACCGGTGACGTGGATGGCGTCAGCGCCGGCCTCCTCGAACATCTTTGCGGCCGCAACGGCTTCGTCGACGGTCAGCCCGTCGGTTTCGCCGTACTCTTGACCGGCAAGACGCACGATGACGGCAAGCGAATCACCGACCTCCGCGTTGACCGCCCGAATAACTTCACAAGTCAGGCGGGCCCGATTCTCCATGGAACCGCCGTACTCGTCGCTGCGCTGATTCGTGTACCGACTCAGGAAGGCGCCGAGGACGTAGTTGTGGGCACAGTGAATCTCGACGGCGTCGCCGCCCGCGGCCTTCACCCGTCCAGCAGCCTCGGCGAACATGCGGACCAGCCAATCCAGATCTTCCTTGGAGGCTTCGTGGTAGGTCGCCTTCTTGCCCTCGTTGATGGCACCCATCTTGCCCAGTTCTTCGGGTGTGCAATCGATCATCGCACTCATGTCACTCGGCGGCTTCGGCATGGACGGCACCAGCTGCGGTCTGCCGTCGAGGGTGTCGATGCGCGCCACCTTGCCGTGGTGTGTCATCTGCACGCACAGCTTGCTGCCAGTGGCGTGCACCGCGTCGGCCAGCGCCTTGATTCCGGGGATGAACCGGTCTTCCGAGAGCCCCGGCTCCTTGCGGCTGGTGCATCCCACCGGGTAGGCAACAGCGCAGCAACCGGTGATGATCAGCCCTGTGCCACCGGCCGAGCGAGCAACGAAGTGGTCGATGTCACCCTTTTCGATTTCACCGTCGTGGCTGAGGTTCATGTCCATTGCGGGCAGAACGACGCGATTCGGAACGGTCATAGGGCCGATGGTCCCGGAGGCGAGCAGGTGCGGGAAAGTTTGGTTGCGGTTCACAAATAGACGATACGTCGTCTCGCACCGTGAGAACGACGTACTCTCGATGAACGAGACCTGCTACGGTTCGACCCTCGAGACAGTGGCAGCCGCGGTCGGAGCGAGTCCACCGCAGACACCGCTCAGGTCTTGCTCAAAACGAAGACCGGTATCTCGCGGTCCGTCTTCTTCTGGTAATCCGCATAGTCGGGATACGCCGCAACAGCGCGCTCCCACCACACTGCTTTGTCCTCGCCGGTGACTTCCCGCGCCACGTAGTCGGCCTTGTCCGTACCGTCCTGCAATTCGACATTCGGATCTGCCACCACGTTGTAGTACCACACCGGATGCTTCGGAGCTCCACCCAATGACGCAACGACGGCATACTCACCGTCGTGCTCGACCCTCATCAACGGTGTCTTACGGAGCTTGCCCGTCTTGTTCCCCTTGGTGGTCAGCAGAACCACCGGCATTCCGTTCATGGATGCCCCTTGCGTGCCCCCCGATTCCTCGAGAAGTTCGGCCTGCTTACGGGCCCAGTCGGAGGTGCTCGGTTCGTATTCCCCTGTCAACGGCATGGTGTCAAGTCAACACCTACTCGGGCCGCCATGCCACCAGTGCCGACTTTCTTCCCGGTTGCACGATGATCCGCAATGCCCGACACCGAAGTTCGGTAGCCCGAAACCTTGGGTACGTATAACCTGAACAAGGATGCGATACCTCCGATCGGAGCAACGAGATGACACACGTCGAGACGACAGCCGGTACGTGTACGCGCTTGCACACCGTGGATATCGCCGGCACATCGTGGCCGGTGTACAAGCTCGAAGCTCTCGCCGTAGGCGTTCTGGTGTTCCTCGGCGCACTAGCACTGACTACTTCCCTGCAGTTAGCCGTGCTCGTCAGCGCATGCGCGACGGTCCTCGCCTGGTGGTCCCTGAGGCTCGCGGAAGCGGTCAGCCTGCCAAGCAGCCAGGACCGAACAGTGCCTTCAAGTCACCCATCAACGCCGACGTCGGGGTAACCCGCAGACTGTCGTCGAGCTTCATTGCGGTCACCTTGTCTCCGCTCACCAGACGCAGATGCACATCCGAAGTACCCGGATGGGACATCAATATCTTCTTCAGTGCACCGACTTTGTCGGCCGTGCACTGACGGGTCGGGAGGCTGACGGCCAATGGCTTCGCGACTCCGACAGCCGAGAGGTCAGGTACCGCGAGATCGTTGGCGATCAGTGAAATCCGATCGTCACGCACCGATACTCGCCCCTTGACCAGTACCACGGAGTCTTCGGTCACATCTGCGCCGAAGACCGAATACGCCTGCGGGAAGAACAGCACCTCGATGCCGCCGACGAGGTCTTCCAATTGCGCCGATGCCCAGGTAAGGCCGTTCTTGTTGACGCGCCGGTTGACCGAGGCAAGAATTCCGCCGATGGTGACCTGGGTGCCGTCCTTGACATCGCCTTCGAGAATCGCCGGAATGTTGGTATCCGACTGCGCATTCAACATGTGCTCGACCCCCAACAGTGGGTGACCGGACACGTACAGACCGAGCATTTCTCGTTCGAGTGCCAGCCGATGCTTCGAGTCCCACTCCTCGTCCGGAACACGCACGTTGAACACCGCCGAGATCGACTCGTCGGCGTCCTCGCCGCCGAAGAGGTCGAACTGCCCGATCGCCTCGGCCTTCTTGGTGCCCATCACCGCATCGATGGCGTCGGCGTGAATGAGCATCAACCCTTTTCGAGGGTGGTCCAGTGAATCGAAGGCGCCCGCCTTGATGAGCGACTCGGTGACCTTCTTGCTACATGCAACCGCATCGATCTTCTGGAGATAGTCGGAGAAATCGGTGTACTTCGACTTCTCCGACCTCGCACGAAGAATGGAGGCCACGACGTTGGTGCCGACGTTACGCACCGCGCCGAGACCGAAACGAATGTCCGTGCCGACGGAGGCGAAGTTGAGTTCGGATTCGTTGACGTCCGGGGGCAACACGGTGATACCGAGCTTGCGGCAGTCGGCCAGATACAGCGCTGCCTTGTCCTTGTCGTCGCCGACACTGGTAAGAAGCCCTGCCATGTATTCGGCGGGGTAGTTCGCCTTCAGATACGCCGTCCAGTAGGACACCAGACCGTAACCGGCGGAGTGCGACTTGTTGAACGCGTATCCGGCGAACGGCAGAACCGTATCCCACAGCGCCTTGATAGCTGCCTCGGAAAAACTGTTGTCCAGCATGCCTTGTCGGAAACCGGCATACGCCTTCTCCAGCTCCGAAAGCTTCTTCTTACCCATCGCCCGACGCAGCAGGTCGGCCTGGCCGAGCGAGTACCCGGCCACCTTCTGCGCCAACTGCATGATCTGCTCCTGGTACACGACCAGTCCGTAGGTCTCGCCGAGAATCACCTTGAGTGGTTCTTCCAGTTCGGCGTGGATGGGCTTGACCTCTTGTCGAGCATTCTTACGATCTGCGTAATCGTTGTGCGAGTTCATCCCCATCGGGCCCGGGCGGTACAACGCAAGAACTGCGACGATGTCCTCGAATCCGGTGGGCTGCATGCGTCGGAGCAGGTCTCGCATTGCACTGCCGTCGAGCTGGAACACACCGAGAGTGTCACCGCGCGAAAGCAATTCGAACGTCGCCGGATCATCGAGCGGCAACGCATCGAGATCGATGTCGATACCTCTGTTGGCCTTGATGTTCTCGATTGCATCACCGATGACGGTGAGGTTTCGCAGGCCGAGGAAGTCCATCTTGAGCAGGCCGATCGCCTCACACGACGGGTAGTCCCAGCCGGTGATGATCGCGCCGTCCTGGGCGCGCTTCCAGACCGGGATCGCGTCGGTGAGCGGCTCGGAGGACATGATCACCGCGCAGGCGTGCACGCCGGCGTTACGGATCAGCCCTTCGAGGCCCTTGGCCGTTTTGTAGATCGTCGCCACGTCAGGATTGGAATCGATGAGCGCACGGACTTCGGTGGCTTCCTTGTACCGCTCGTGCGCCGGATCGGTGATCCCGGCAACGGAGATGTCCTTGGCCATGATGGGAGGTGGAAGCGCCTTGGTGATCTGATCGGCGATACCGAACCCCGGCTGCCCGAACTGAACACGCGCAGCATCCTTGATCGCGGCCTTCGTCTTGATGGTTCCGAAGGTGATGACCTGAGCGACGCGATCGCTGCCCCACTTCTCGGTTGCGTAGCGGACCATCTCACCGCGTCGGCGATCATCGAAGTCGATATCGATATCGGGCATCGACACGCGCTCGGGGTTCAGGAACCGCTCGAACAACAGTCCGTGCGGAAGCGGATCGATATTGGTGATACCCATCGAGTACGCCACGAGAGAGCCTGCAGCCGAGCCACGGCCGGGGCCTACTCGGATGCCGACGGCCTTTGCGTGGTTGATGAGGTCTCCGACGACGAGGAAGTAGGCCGGGAACCCCATTTCGAGGATGACGCCAATCTCGTACTCGGCCCGGGCGAGGTATTCCTCGGTCGGACCGTCGGGGAAACGGCGATCGAGCCCGGTCATGACCTCGTGGCGAAGCCACGTTCCCTGGGTGTGTCCTTCGGGAACGGGGAAGATCGGCATACGGTCACGGTGCGCCCAGACGTCGTCGTAAGGCTGGACGCGCTCGGCGATGGCAAGCGTGCTGTCGCAGGCGCCAGGAACCTGGTCGTCCCATAGTTCGCGCATTTCTGCTGCCGACTTGAGGTAGTAGCCGTCGCCGTCGAATTTGAAGCGGGTGGGATCGCTGAGAGTCTTGCCCGTCTGAATGCACAGCAGCGCCTCGTGATTGACCGCTGCGTCTTTCGTGACGTAATGGCAGTCGTTCGTGGCGAGGGGCGGGATCGACAGCTTCTTGCTGATCTCGAGCAGACCTTCGCGGACTCGGCGCTCGATCGACAACCCGTGGTCCATCAACTCGACAAAGAAGTTCTCCGGGCCCCAGATTTCCTGCCACTTGGCGGCAGCCTCCATCGCCTCGCGATCCTGACCGAGCCGAAGTCGCGTCTGAACCTCACCCGACGGGCACCCGGTGGTGGCGATGATGCCTTCTGCATGTGTGGCGATGAGCTCTTCATCCATCCGTGCCCACTTGCCCAATTGGCCCTCGATGGATGCCAGCGAGGACAACTTGAACAGGTTGCGCAGACCGGTGGCATTCTCGGCGACCATCGTCATGTGGGTGTACGCGCCACTGCCGGACACGTCGTCGGACTTCTGACTCCGGTCGCCCCAGAGCACACGCTTCTTGTTGAATCTCGACTCGGGCGCGACATACGCCTCGATGCCGATGATCGGCTTGATGCCCGCCTTCTTGGCCTCGTTGTAGAACTCGCTCGCGCCGTACATGTTGCCGTGGTCGGTCATCCCAACCGCGGTCATCCCCAAGCGTCCGGCCTCGGCGAACATCGGCGCGATCTTCGCGGCCCCGTCGAGCATCGAGTACTCGGTGTGGTTGTGCAGATGAACGAACGAGTCAGCCACGAACATGTCTCCTGAAGGTCGAACTATGTGTGAATCTCGGTGGAAAGTCTCGGGCAGTGCCAATCGCGCCAGCGGGAAAAATTTATACCGAAGCCCACCCACTCTAAGCGTTCGAACCGAGAAGATTTTCTATGCTGTCGGTGTGTCCTGAGGAACGATGACCGTGTCCTGCCGCTCTCGAGACAGGTGTGACGAAAGCGACGGAAATCGCCATCATCATGGCGGGGGTACGGGCCCGTCGTCGGGAAGGGGGCCCACGACGGAAACGAATTCAGGAAGCAGCACTCGCACCGCGAAGCGCCCGGCAATCGCGTCGGCAGGCAGCGCTTCGACGGCTCGCACTCCCTCGGTGTTCTCGATGGAAAGCAACGCCGACGGAGTGGCACGGAGCACGGCGCCGACGACACAGTCGCAGCCGGAGCCGAGCCGCGCGGCCGATGCGGCGTCGATCCGAGATTGACGGTCCCACTGTCCGGCGCTCATGCCGAGACGCGACGCCGCTACGCTTTCGGCCTCCAGCACGGATTGCTCGCTTCCCGCCACACCGATGTCGATCACCTGACTCTGCACGCGGTCCATCGGCACTCGCAGAAGTACCCGCGCAATCCGTGCGCCGTCGGCAACTGCAACCAGCCGCTCCGGAGAGAGAGTCGAGTCGAAAGAAACGAGAGCCCAACGCGGATTGCCGTCGTCGACATCGCGCAATGTCCCACGCGCCATGTCGAGGTAATCCGACACCATCTCGCCGTTGTCCGGCCCGAGTCGATCGGTGTTGACCCCGGGTCGCGGAAGCGGGTTCATCGCCCCGACCAACCAGAGCAGTCCCACCACCACTGCCACCAATACACCCGCCTCGAGTGCCCCGCCGAACCGTCTCATGCCTTGCGCAATACCTCCAGCGCGTGCTGAAGATCGGCGGGATACTCGCTTTCGATCTCGACCCATCGGCCGTCGGATGGGTGCGTGAACCCCAACGACTTGGCGTGCAGCCACTGACGCTCGAGCCCGAGCCGTGCTGCGAGTTTCGGGTCCGCACCGTACGTCAGGTCGCCACAGCAAGGATGCCGGAGCGCCGAGAAGTGCACCCGGATCTGATGAGTGCGACCGGTCTCGAGGTGCACGTCCAACAAGCTCGCAGCCTGAAAAGCCTCGATCGTGTCGTAGTGCGTCACACTGGCTTTACCGTCGGCACGTACAGCGAACTTCCAATCGTTGCTGCCGTGGCGCCCGATCGGAGCATCGATCGTACCGCTGCTCGGGTCCGGATGTCCTTGCACCAGAGCGTGATACCGCTTGGAGATGGTGCGCTCCTTGAACGCGCGCTTGAGAACTGTGTAAGCGCGCTCCGACGTAGCAACCATCATCACACCCGAGGTACCGACGTCGAGACGATGCACGATGCCCTGACGCTCGTGCGACCCGGACGTCGAGATTCGATACCCGGCAGCAGCCAGTCCACCGATCACGGTAGGTCCGGTCCAGCCGACGCTCGCGTGCGCAGCCACCCCAACCGGCTTGTCCACCGCGACGATATCGTCGTCGGCGTAGAGAATGGCCATTCCCGGGACCGGCTGCGCCACGACCGTCAACTCACGGGCGGGCTCAGGCAGTTCGATCTCGAGCCACGTGCCTGCCGACAGGCGGTCGGATTTACCGACCTTGGCACCGTCGACAACCACCGAGCCCTCTTCCGCAAGCGTCGCCACCACGGTCCTGGAGAAGCCGAGCAGCCGAGAGACGCCCGCGTCGACACGCATGCCGTCGAGTCCGTCGGGAACCGGCATCGAACGCGATTCTCTCATTGCTCCACTGCCTTCGTCGCTGTGGCGTTCTTCTTCGACTCGGTACGTCGACCGTTCGGTTCGAGCCCGAACAGGCTCAACACGACCAGAAGAATTGCGCCGCACACGATCGAGGAGTCGGCGACATTGAACACCGGCCACCACCCCACCGACACGAAATCGACTACATGCCCTTGCAACGGCCCTGGGGAACGAAAGAAACGATCGATGAGGTTTCCGAGCGCACCACCGAGAACGAGACCGAGGCCGAGGGCCCACCAGGGCGAACGCAACGTACGACCGATCCGAATCACGCCGATCACGACGCACACCGCCACGATGGTGAGCAACCAGGTCATACCGGTTGCCATGGAGAACGCGGCGCCGGGGTTACGCACCAGTCGCAAGGTGACGACGTCGCCGAAAATCTCGACCGGTCTGCCCGGCGAAATCCACTGGACGACGGCGATCTTGGTTGCGAGGTCGAACGCGAGCACGACCACCGCGATCACAACGAGCATCCGGGTACGCAACGGCTTGTCTGGCACGCCGTCCGACTTCGTGGATTCCGCAGGAATATGCGCGCCTTCGTGCGCGGCTTCGGGCGTCTCGGTAGTACTGTCGGGGCTGGTCGGATCGGTCGGGCGGTCTTCACTCACACCCCCATCATGTCGCATCAGGACCTCGCAGCACACATCCGGACCGGTGGCGACCACTCTCGCGGGAGCCGTGTCCGTAATCTGGGTGCCGTGATCTCGACTTCCGAAACCTCCTTACGACGTCTACGCGGCCTTGCCGCCGTCGCCGCAATCGCCGCTCTCATAACGGCATGCACCTCCTCTGGGGAGGACACGTCGGTGACCGCGACGAGCCCGTCCCCTACCTCCGGCGTCTCGCTACCCGTCACCCCGGTGACGACAACTCTGTTGGACCCGGGTGCGGAACCACGATCGACCGTGACCTCTGTGCGCAGCGGCGATCAGACGGTTCAGCTGTCCACCCGTTCGGCAGTGACTCAGCAGATCGACGATCAGGCAGTGCAGGACTTCTCCACCCCCGAGCTCACCCTGCCGTTGACCGCGACGGACATGGACTCCTCCGACACGGTGAACCTTCGCGTCGGCAAGGCGACATCAGCAGACCAACGACTCACCGACGCGTTGGCGCCAGCGGAAGGTTCGGCTGCCTCTTTGACCATGACCGATACCGGGGCGATCACCGCGCTGACGATCACTCCGTCGGACGAGACACAGGATTCAGCACGTGCGGCCATCGAACAGGCGCTGAACCAGGCCGTGTACAGGTCGGTCTCTTATCCGGACGCCGAGATCGGCGTCGGCGCGGTGTGGACCGTAGAACAGCAGGTCATCAGCGGAGTGACGCTCAACCAGGTGACGACTGCAACGCTGAGATCACGGGACGGCGACCGCCTGACCATCGACCTGCGGATAGACCAGACGCCCGAGTCGACCACGCTGGAACTGCCCGACGACGCGGGTGCGCTGGCCATCGATTCCTACACCATGACGGGAACGGGAACCCTCGAGGTCGACGCCGGCAAACCACTTCCGTTGTCGGGCGAGGTCACCGTCGGTGGCAAACAGCAGTACAGCGACCCCGAAGGATCCACCGTGCTGCGTCAGGACATCAGCGACACCGTTCGATGGACCACCCCATGAGCTCGCGTCCACTGCTGCTCACTGCTCTGGCCGTCGCGACGGCGTTGTCGGCCGCCGCGTGCGGTGGGTCCGATACCGCGCCCGATGACGCACCGAAGGTCGCTCTCGGCCCGGTTGTCGCCGCACCCGATCCCTTGTCGGGATCGCCGATCACCGATTCTGCGGCGCTACAGTCCGCGATGCTCACCATGGATCTACTCCCCGACGGGTTTGCGCCGATTCCAGACCCGGTCCGCGATCTCGGCATGGATCCGGCTCCCGAGTACGACGCACCGGACCGATCGGGTACCGATCCGGAAGCCTGCGGCGACGTCCTCGCACCGATCGAGCAACAACTACCCGGTGCGTCTGCTGGGGCCGAGGTGCGGTACTCGGGTCCGAACTTTTCCTCGCTCGACGAGGACGCGGCGAGCTACCCCGGCCGCGGGGCCGCCGAGGCTTTCACTGCACTTCAGAACACATTCGCAGAATGCGCCGAGTACTCCGGCACCGATGCGGACGGGGTGCGCGTGGACTACCGACTCGAAGGTCGCGAGCAGAACACCATCGGCGACGCTTCGATCTCGGTGCGTCTGACTATCGACAGTGGCGGTTACACACTGGTCTCGGACGTCGTCGTTGCTGTGGTCGATTCGACGGTCGTGCAACTTGTCGGCACCGGCCAGGATGCGTTCGATCCCGCAGTCGTGACCGAGTTGGCAGCTACGGCGGTGGATCGGATCAGAGGCGCCGACCGAGGCGTATAGAACGACGTGTGCGCGCTACCTCTTCGAGCACCTCACCCCGGACACGCAAATGCCGGTGCCGCCCCGTGTGGGACGACACCGGCATTGATCCGATCGAGTGCTACGAAATCAAGCGCACGCGGGCGAAGTCAGCTGCGCGAGCTGTACGAGGCCACACGCGTTGTCCTTGGACAGCTTCCACTTTCCGTCTTCGGCGACGAAGGTGAAGTTGCCGGGGTTGGCCTGACCGTTGATGGTCAGCGTTGCGCCCGCATTGAGCGTGCCGTCACCCAAGTCGTCGACGCTGGTGATCTGAATCGCTGCCCCGTTCTGAACAGCTGCGGCCGCGACCTGGTTGATGAGGTCGGGATCGGCCTCGGCGCCCTGGATGAGCTGAGCCTTCTCTTCCACCGGCACGGCTGGGTCGAGTCCACGAAGCAGCTCGGTGTTCAGCTCTTCCGGCGACGGAACCGGCGGGTAGTCCCCGCCCGCGTCGGGTGCAGCCGAGGCGGAAGATGCCTTGGCAGTGGTGGTGGTTGCGGTGTCGCCGCCATCGTCCGATCCGCACGCGGTCATCGTGAACGCTGCGGCGATCGCGATGCCTGCAACCATGGCCTTGCTGGTGTTACGAAGCTTCAAGTGCTTGTCCTTTTCACTCTGATCGCCAGCGATCACTGTCGATCACTGAGGGGTTCAACTTGTCATAGTTCGTCTCGGGTGCCCCACTATGCCATCCGAAATCTCGCACGGCCAGATTCGGGTACCGACCGGTAGGAACTTGCATCACTGGAGACTGTCGAGCGCATCCGCTACGAGGAGCATCTCTTCGCCCTCCGCGAAAGTACGAGCTCTACCCGGTCCAGAAGATCGGGTCTCGAAACGAACCGTCACCACGGAATGGCCTGCCCCCTGTATCCATCCGTGTCCGTACTCAGGATGCCTTACATCCATCCCGGGGTGCCACCTCGGGTTCGGTTCCGTTGCGATAGGCACTGGGTCCGGTGTGTTTCTCGCTTCGTCGAGAACATCGTCTGCGTGGTAGTCCAGCTCGGGAAAGAGCGAGCCCTGCTGCACGGTTGACAACCCGGCCAAACCCACTCCCACCAAGCGAATAGGGCCAAGTTCCACCGGGTCGAGCACCAGGCGCTGGGCCGCGGCGACAATGGTCTGCTTGTCGACGGTTGCGTATGGAAGGGTCACCGAGCGCGTGAGGATACTCATGTCTGCTTTACGTAATTTCAGAACCACAGTTCGAGCGCCTCGGCCGTCCTTGCACAACCTGCGGTGGGCGGCCCCGCCACTCGATTCCACCGCGGCGCGCAGTTGTGCCAGCGTCACCAGATCATGCGCGAACGTAGTTTCGGCGCTGACCTGCTTCGCTTCGGCTCGCTCGGCCACCGCGCGATCGTCGATTCCCCGCGCAAGCCTGTGCAGGCTCGGTCCGATCGTCGCCCCGAGAATCGAGGCAACCTCCGATTCCGAAGTGGAGACGAAGGTGCCGATCGTGTCGATCCCGAGCCTGCGAAGCTTCTCGCCGGCCACCGGACCTATCCCCCACAGCTTGCGCACGGGCAACGCCGCCATCAACTCCGTCTGCTCGTGCGGAGTGACGACCTTGACCCCATCCGGCTTGGCGAGCCCGGATGCAATTTTCGCAATCTGCTTTCCGGTACCCGCGCCGATCGACGCCACCAAGCCGGTTTCCTCGCGCACCAGAGTCCTCAGTGACTCACAGAAGTCGAGTACCTCCGCCGACGTCGCACCCGCAAGCTCGGATGGCTCCCCGAACGCTTCGTCCATCGACAACTGTTCCAAGATCGGCATGGGAGTACGCAGAGCGTCGAACACTCGGCGACTGAGCGCCTGATACAAGGAACCACGAGGCGGCAACACGACGGCACCTCCCCCGACGAGCCGTCGTGCCTGATGCATGGGCATGGCCGAGCGAGCGCCGAAAACTCGTGCCTCATAGCTGCATCCGGCAACGACCCCGCGTCCACCGGCCCCACCCACCAGTACTGGCCTACCCCGCAACGTGGGACGGGTCAGCTGCTCGACGGATGCAAAGAACGCATCCATGTCGAGATGCAGGACCCACCGCGCGCTGCGAGAATCCGTCATGAGCGATGAACCTCGCGCGGATCACGACACTCCACCGTTGTCTCCCCCGGCCGGTCTCTCACTCTTGGCTGAGCTCGAAGCCCAACGACGCTGCCGCCCGCTCTGGTGACGGATCGCGCCACAGTTCGCCGTAGACCTCGTTCGCGGCCAGGGATCTGGTGACGGCCTTGTCGATATACAGCGTGCCGTCGAGGTGATCGGTTTCATGCGCCACGATTCGTGCCGGCCACCCGCGAAAAATCTCGTCGATCTCCTTGCCGTTCGAATCGACACATTCGAGTCGAACGGCCGCAGGACGCGAAACGACTGCCTGATACCCGGGGACCGACAGACACCCCTCGAAGAACGAGCGTCGAGCATCCGCGATAGCGGTGTAGGTGGGATTGACGAGAACCCGAAACGGCAGCGGGGTGCGCTCGCGCGCCTCCGCCATCTCCGGGTCCACCTCGTACATGTCCTCGATCACCGCTATCCGCAGCGGAATACCGATCTGCGGAGCAGCGAGTCCCACCCCCGGCGCATCGTGCATCGTCGCCCGCATGACCTCGACAAGTCGCTCGAGTGTCCGGACCTCGAGTTGATCGACCAACGGCGCAGCCGGGGCCCGAAGCACCGGTTCGCCGACGACCATGATCGGGACGACGCCGCCGCGAGCCGAGGAGAGAACCTCGCGGACAACGTCTTCCAGCGATGCGGCGACCGTCATCGCGCCCGGCTCACCAACGCGCGCACACCCTCGCCAAGCTCGATCGCGTCCGGGCCCGGATCCCCATTTACCAAGGTAAGCGCAAGGACCTCACCCTTGATGAGTTCCCGGTGGGTGTCGAGCCAGTCGCGTCGATCAGCCGGTACCTCGACGACGATATCGATCCGATCCGACACCTCCAGCCCGAGGTTACGACGTGCATCCTGGAACTCGCGGATACGATCCTTCGCCCAACCCTCGGCTTCGAGTTCGGCTGTGACATTCGAGTCGAGCACGACGAGTCCTGCATTTCCGGGCAACGCCGCCGTCGAATCCGGTTCGGCAGCAACCAATTTGCGCGTGTATTCGGAGGGCAGCAGCTCGATCCCAGCAGCGCTGACAACACCGTTCGCGTCCTCGGACCATTCCCCAGCCTTGACTGCCTTGATGACCTTCTGAACGTCCTTACCGATGCGGGGACCTGCCGCGCGGGCGTTGACGACAAGTTCGAACTTGCCGTGCACGGCGACATCTTCGGTCAAATCCACCTTCTTGACATTGACCTCGTCCGCGATGATGTCGGCGTATGGACGCAACCGCTCCGCGTTCTCTGCAGCGACGGTGACCTCAGGCAGCGGCAAGCGCACTCGAAGATTCTGCGCCTTGCGTAGACCGAGCACGGTGGAGCAGATGGTTCGAACCTCATCCATGGAATCGACGAGTTCGGGATCCGACGGCAGCTCACCCGCATCAGGCCAGTCCATCAGATGCACCGAGCGCCCGCCGGTAAGACCACGCCACACGACTTCACTGATCAACGGCAGAAGCGGAGCCGCGATCCGCGTCAGAACTTCCAATACCGTGTGGAGCGTGTCGATCGCATCGACATTCTCACTCCAAAACCTCGAACGTGAGCGTCGCACATACCAATTGGTCAAAGCATCACAGAACACGCGGAGTTCGTCGCACGCACCTGCGATGTCGTTTCCTTCCAGCGCTTCGGTGATCGCATCACGCGTCGCAGCCAGCTTCGCAAGCACGTACCGATCGAGAACATGCGGCGAATCGGTACGCCACGTGCCCGGCTTGTCTGCGTACAACTGCAAAAAGCTCCACGCGTTCCAGATCGGCAGTAGGGCCTGACGAACACCCTCGCGAATGCCCTGCTCGGTCACGACGAGATTTCCGCCTCGAAGGATGGGCGAAGACATCAGGAACCAACGCATGGCATCGGAACCGTCCCTGTCGAACACCTCCTTCACATCCGGATAGTTCCCTTTCGACTTGCTCATCTTCAAGCCGTCGTCGCCAAGCACGATCCCATGTGCTGCAACAGTTTTGAAGGCAGGCCTATCGAACAGAGCCGTCGCCAACACATGCAGCGTGTAAAACCATCCGCGTGTCTGACCGTTGTACTCGACGATGAAATCACCGGGGTTGTGAGTGGCGAACCACTCCTCGTTCTCGAACGGAAAGTGCACCTGGGCATACGGCATCGAACCGGACTCGAACCAGCAGTCCAATACCTCCGGAACACGACGCATGGTCGAGTTACCGGTCGGGTCGTCGGGATTCGGGCGCGTCAGATCGTCGATGTAGGGACGATGCAGATCAGTCGGGCGCACCCCGAAATCACGCTCGAGATCATCGAGACTGCCATAGACGTCAAGCCTCGGATATGCCGGATCGTCCGAGGTCCACACCGGAATAGGGCTACCCCAGTAGCGGTTTCGGCTGATGTTCCAGTCCCGCGCACCGGCCAGCCACTTACCGAACTGGCCATCCTTGATATGTTCGGGGACCCACGCGATCTCCTGGTTCAACTCCACCATGCGGTCGCGGAACTTGGTCACCGCCACGAACCACGACGGAACCGCCATGTAGATGAGCGGCTGACCACTGCGCCAACTATGTGGGTAGGAGTGCTCGATCGTCTCGTGTCGCAGCAACCGTCCGGACGCCTTCAGATCCTTGATGATGACGGGGTTCGCATCGAACACCATCAAGCCCTCGTACGGCGGCACCATCGAGGTGAACTTTCCACCCGGATCGAGCGGTTGCACCACCTCGATACCGTTGGCCGTCGCCACGTCCATGTCCTCTTCACCGAATGCGGGCGCCAAGTGCACAATTCCGGTACCGGAATCGGTAGTCACGTAGTCGGCGGACAGTACGCGATGCGAGTTGGGATGTCCGATGAAGAAGTCGAACGGAGGCGTGTACTTCAGCCCGACGAGATCGGCGCCGGTGTGCTCGGACAACACCGTCGGGTTCTCCCCCAGCTCCCGAGCGTAATGAGCCACACGATCACGAGCGAGTACGACGCGTCCGCCTGCTCCGTCCTCGACCTGTACGTAGTCGATGTCCGGACGCACCGCCATCGCGAGATTCGACGGGATGGTCCACGGCGTCGTCGTCCAGATCAAAGCATCGGCGCCATCGAGAGGCGAACCCGGCGCGGAGAGCGCCATTCGCACGGTGACGGCCGGATCCTGACGCATCTTGTATGCGTCGTCGAGACGCGTCTCCTGGTTCGACAACGGCGTCTGCTCGTACCAGGAGTACGGAAGAACGCGGAAGCCCTGGTAGATGAGCCCCTTGTCGTGGAGCGTCTTGAATGCCCACATGACCGACTCCATGAAGTCCAGGTCGAGGGTCTTGTAGTCGTTGTCGAAGTCGACCCAGCGGGCCTGACGGGTCACGTAGTCGCGCCATTCGTCGGTGTACTTCAGGACCGACTGCTTGCAGTACGCGTTGAACTTCGCCAGACCCATCTCGTCGATCTCGGACTTGTCCTTGATCCCGAGTTGCTTCTCGGCTTCGAGTTCGGCCGGCAACCCATGACAGTCCCAGCCGAATCGCCGCTCGACCTTCATGCCACGCATCGTCTGGAAGCGCGGCACAAGATCCTTGACATATCCGGTCAGAAGATGGCCATAGTGCGGCAGTCCGTTGGCGAACGGGGGGCCGTCGTAGAAGACGAATTCTTCGGCGCCTTCACGGTTTTCCACGCTGGCACGGAAAGTTCCATCCGCGGCCCATGCATCGAGGACCTTCGCCTCGAGCTCGGGGAACGATACGCTGCCGGCTTTCGTGCCGTAGATGTCGACAAGCGGGTAGGAATCGCGTATCGATGTCTGATCGTCGGTCATGATGACTCCTCGTGCCATCCGCTCGTTGGAGCGGAACGTAGTCGGCACGGGGACGATGTCCGACGTGTCTTTACGTCGGTACCGCGGTACCACCCCGTTTGCATCAAATTCGCCCGCACAGGACGATCCGATGCCACTCACGCGGGCTGTAACGGGCCCACCCGTTCGGTTCTACTGGGCAAGCCCCTAAAAGGCTCACTGTTCTTCCGAAGACTCCCCGGTGATTGCCGGATCAACGCCTGACTTCTTTCGATCGAACTGCTCTGAAACCGGTCTGACCACTGACCCACCGCAGTCCAAACCCGGGATGGTACTCAGGAACTAATGCTTGGGCGGGGAGAGATGATCGGGAGGAGATTTCCTACCGGCCAACGCGCCCACCAGCAATAGAACCGCACCCACTACACAAACTGCGATACAGCCCCAGGCCCAAATCACCGAGCCGGTCATCAGAGCGATGACCAGCAAAGCAAACCCCACCGCCGCCGCACACAGCGTCAGTACAAGCACAACACACCTCGTTCCGGATGCGCCGGCAAGCGATCGTCAGGTCCGGAGCGAGCCATCGCGCGCCGTGAGTGAAGCCAACAACCTCTAGTTGTTGCCCTTGGCGTACGACTGGCTGTACCCGGAGGACTGTCCCTCTTGGTTGAAGCCGTCCTTGCCATTGTCCACAGGCAGGGCCGAGGAGCGATTCTCGAGCTCTTCGAGCTGCGATTCCAGGTACGACTTGAGACGGACCCGGTACTCGCGCTCGAACGTCTTGAGCTGCTCGATGCGACCTTCCAGAACAGATCGCTGCTCGTTGATCGTCGCCATGATCTCGGTGTGCTTGCGCTCGGCATCGGCCTGAAGTGCGTCGGCCTTCTCCTTCGCCTGCCTGAGCTGCGTCTCCGACCGTGTCTGTGCATCCGACAGAAGCGACTCGGACTTCTGACGAGCGTCCGTGACCATTGCCTCCGAACGCGTACGCGCATCGGTGACGAGACGCTCGGCGTTGGTCCGCGCGTTTCCGAGCAACTGCTCCGACTCGCTTTTCGCATCGCTCGTCAGACGATCTGCCATTTCCTGAGCGAGGCCCAGGATCTTGGCCGCCTGCATGTTGGAATCGGCGCTTTGCGCTGCGGCCACGGGGGCCGGCGCTGGGGCAACCACAGGTGCAGGCTTGGGAGGCTCGACCGGGCGTTGCGGCTCCGGAGGTCGCTGCGGCTCTGGCACCTTCTGTTGAACGGGTGCAGATTGACCGGAGCCGGACTGGCCGGAGCCGGACTGTCTCGCCGAACTCTTGGAGTCGGACAGCTCCTGATCGAGCTCGCCCACTCGCTGGCGCAGATCAGCATTTTCTTCGATCAGTCGCGACAGCTCTTGCTCGACGAGATCGAGGAATGCATCTACCTCGTCTTCGTTGTAGCCGCGCTTTCCGATCGGCGGCTTACTGAACGCGACATTGTGCACATCAGCTGGAGTCAGCGGCATGGAAGGATCCCTTCACGCGTCTTGAGGCGGTAGAGCAAGCATTCAGTTATATCCCAGTCCATAAGGTCCGGAACAATCAAACTGTAACTGGCGTCCATTCTGTCACATCGGTCGCGCTGGTCGCTCGCGTCCCCGAAGTCTTGTACCAAAGTATCGAACCCTACGACCCCAGCCCTCTCACGACAGTCATCAGGATGAACACCCCGAAGAGCAACACCATGATCGACAAGTCGAGTCGAACTCCGCCGAGATTCACCGGCGGTATCAGTCTGCGAAGCAGCTTGACCGGCGGGTCGGTCACCGTGAAAATCGCTTCGAGCAATATCACCACAATTCCAGTGGGACGCCAGTCGCGGGCGAACGTTCTGATGAATTCGACGATGATGCGGCCGATGAGAAGCAGCCAGAACATGAAAAGTACGAAATAGAGAACCGCAAACAAGGCCACGTCTCATACTGTGCCCGAAAAAAGCGGCTCGATCAAAGCGACCAGGTCAGAGACCCCCGACGCCCGATCGAGCCGCGGACTTGTCGCACAACCAGTCCGAATCATTGCTGACTGTAGAAGCCGGTTTCGGCGATCCGACGACGCTCCTGAGGCGATACGTCGACATCAGCGGGCGATAGGAGAAACACCTTCGTCGCGACCTTGTCGAAGGAGCCACGCAGTGCGAAGGCCAGTCCCGCGGCGAAGTCCACCAACCGCTTCGCGTCGGCATTGCTCATCTCCACGAGATCCATGATGACGGGGGTGCCGTCACGGAAGCGCTCACCGATGGTGCGCGCCTCACTGTAGTCGCGTGGCCGCAACGTGGTGATCTTGGACAAGGGGCCTCCGTCGTCGACGATCGGGTTTCGACGAGTTTCCGCCCGGACATCCATCCTGGTATCGACGGCGAGGTTTCCGCGCGTCGCCGTCGGCCGAGCACCACCGCCGGAGGTACCGCGCGAACTCCTGCCCCCGATCGGTGCCAGAGTGGGAGCCGACCGAGGCGCCTCGAAATCGTCGTAATCCTCGGCGTCGTCCAGATTGGCATGCGCTGACCTTCGAGACGTGAAGCTGGGGCCGCCGAATTCGCGGTCGCCTCGCTCGTCGAGTTCGGCGTACGGGTCGCGCCCCCGCGAAACCCGATGAGTATCAGGTTCGTCGAGGTAGTCGTCTTCATAGTCCGCGAGTGGAACCATGCCGAAGTACGCCTTGAACTTGTGCAGGGTGCTCATCGATCCTTGCCTTCCTTCAAAACTGGCCATTCGGGCTTCACTCCCGGGCGGGTGTTCAGCGTGTCGTCTCCAGGTTCACATTGGGTCAGTTGTGACTGATGTGATCCGTGGTCTCTACAGGCGAGGTTATCGGCCGCGAACCGAGTATTGCGGTACCGACACGCACGCACGTCGATCCGTGTCGCACAGCCGCTTCCAGGTCGACGGTCATGCCCGCAGACAGTTCGACGGCCTCGGGATGATCGACGAGAACACGCCGGTGCAGTTCGGCAAGATCAGCGAACGAACGATCGGGGTCGGCTTCGATCGGCGGGACCGCCATCAAACCCGCAAGCGAGAGATCCTCTGCCGATGCGACGAGGTCGACCAGTTCGTCCAGCTGTTCGCGTTCGATGCCGGCCCGGTGAACATCTCCGTCGAGACTCACTTGAATCAGCACCCGCAGAGGGCTTGTCCGCTCACCCTCGCCCAGCGCACGCTGCACTGCGTTCTGAAGCGCCTGAACCAATCGCGCACTGTCCACCGAATGAATCGAATAGGCCCACTTCGCAACCGACTTCGCCTTGTTTCTCTGCAAGTGCCCGATCATGTGCCATTTTGCGGGAGAGTCGGCAAAGCGCTCCGCTGTCTCGTGTGCTTTGACCGTTGCTTCCTGCTCCCGCGACTCACCGAACTCACGGCAACCCAGTCGATACAGGATTTCCACGTCACTCGAGGGGAAGAACTTGGTGACCGGAAGCAGCGTCACGTCCTTCTCGTCCCGGCCGGCGGAGGTACACGCCGCACGCAGCCGATCACGCACCGAGCGCAGTGCGTTCTCTATCTCCACGGCTCTTTCACTTGCGATAGTCATAGCACCAGTCAAGCAGGCTCGGTGTCCATCCAGATCACGCTGGCAAACCTGCCGGTCGGAGCTTCCCGCCGATGACTGAACAGGGTTCTGTCCTCGATGGTGCACCGAGTATCCACCACCACCGCCGATACACCGGAGGCCTCGAGTTGCCTACGAATGCCGGCTCGGATATCGAGGCCTGGTGTCTTACGAACCGTCGTGGTTGCACTACCGGGTAAATGCCGCTCGACGTCGGCCCGCATATGCGCAGGCACTTCGTACTGGCGACCACTTGCTGCCGGACCCAAAAAAGCACCGACACGTCCGAGATCCGCTCCGAGCGCAACCATCGCCTCGAGCACCTTGGGCACGATGCCGATTCGGGCACCCACCCGCCCTGCATGGACTGCGGCAATCACACCTGCCTCGTCGTCGGACAGCAGAAGCGGAACACAATCTGCAGTCAGTACCACCAGTCCGAGATTGCGAACGGTCGTCACGATGCCGTCGGTGACCGGTACGGGCCCGGAGACCGGCCCGTCCACCACCGTGACGGTACGACCGTGCACCTGCTCCATCCAGACCAAGCGGTCGACGCCCAGGCCCAATTCCCGACCCAATCGTTCGCGGTTTGCCGCGACCGCCTCCGGAGCATCACCCACATGATCGCCGAGATTGAAAGTGTCGAACGGCGGTGCCGACACCCCACCCGCTCTGGTGGTGGTAACCCTGCGGACTTTGCCGTTCAGCGCGACATTCCTCTCGGTAGGTGCAATCGCTCTCTGGATGTTCGGATCAGCGACGCATGAACGACGGTACGTCGACCTCGTCTTCGCCCTCTTCTTCGGACACCGGTACGCGTCGTCCAGTTCCGGGCACACTGTTCGACGGCGCGGTGCGTGACTCCGAATTCGGTAGCGGCGGAAGACTACTTCCGCTCGGAGCACCTGCGGAATCACGAAAAACTCCCGCCGAACTGGTCGAATCCGATGGCTTCGACGAGGACACTTCGCCGGACCGGGCCGAACCGACGGGTCCGCGCGCATTCCCGGGCGTAGCTTCCACGGGCCGACGAGTCGGGGTGCCACCGTCGAAACCGGCGGCGATCACGGTGACCCGCACCTCGTCGCCGAGTGAATCGTCGATGACCGTACCGAAGATGATGTTGGCGTCGATGTGAGCGGCTTCCTGCACCAGCGACGCAGCCTCGTTGATCTCGAACAGACCCAGGTCGGAACCACCGGCAATCGACAGCAGTACGCCTCGGGCGCCTTCCATCGATGCTTCGAGCAACGGCGAATTGATGGCAGATTCCGCCGCCTTGATGGCCCGACCCTCACCGCGTGAGGATCCGATTCCCATCAGGGCGCTACCGGCGCCGGACATGACACCCTTCACATCTGCGAAGTCGACGTTGATCAACCCTGGAGTCGTGATGAGATCGGTGATTCCCTGAACGCCGTTGAGTAGCACCTCGTCCGCACTTCGGAATGCATCCATCAAACTGACGGCCGCATCTCCCAACTGCAGTAGTCGATCGTTGGGGATCACTATCAGCGTGTCGCAGGATTCGCGAAGTTGCTGAATTCCGGTGTCGGCCTGGCCGCCGCGACGCTTGCCCTCGAACGAGAACGGTCGTGTGACGACTCCGACAGTCAGAGCACCGAGTTTGCGTGCGATATTGGCGACGACGGGCGCGCCACCGGTACCGGTGCCACCGCCTTCACCTGCGGTGACGAAAACCATATCGGCCCCCTTGAGGACCTCTTCGATCTCGTCTTTGTGATCGTCTGCGGCGCGGCGACCCACTTCGGGGTCCGCTCCGGCACCGAGTCCGCGAGTCAGCTCGCGACCTACATCGAGTTTGACGTCGGCGTCGCTCATGAGAAGTGCTTGAGCATCGGTGTTGACCGCGATGAACTCGACTCCCTTGAGTCCCTGTTCGATCATTCGGTTGACCGCGTTAACGCCGCCGCCGCCGATGCCGACGACCTTGATTACGGCGAGGTAGTTGTGCGGGGGCGTCATGGGCTCTCGCCTTCCGTGGTTGTTGTCTGGACTGTCAGGTACGGGAAAAGTCTCAACCTGAACCATAGGCTTAGAGTTATGTCAAGTACTCGACTTGGTGAACGCTATTGATCGGTGCAACCTTCTGCCATTAGGCGCGCCGGGCACCGCGAAAAGATTTTGCTTCAGACCGTACCTGTCGGTCGCTCGAACAGCTACTTGATGGTGGGTAGATCTGGGCTCGATACATCCAGAACCTGTCCGGGCTGAGACAACAATGTAAGCGCCACAGCAGATTTGCGCTCCGAATTGTCGCTACTTCCCCACACGAGCGTCCTCCCGTCGAGCAACGAAAGGGACACCTCCGATATCGACGTCGCGCGAACCTCGCCGACCTGACCACGAAGAGCGTCAGGCATCGAATCCAGTACGGCCAGTCCGCTTGTCGTAGCCGCATCCCCTGGACCGGGTGTATCCGTCACCAAGCGCACGACTCCAGGCAGGGGCGTACCGACCGCAAAGTCGACGCCGTCCTTGTCGAGCAAATGAGTTCCGTCCGGCTCGTCCACGAACGCCACAGGCACTCGTTCCGTCACCGTCACCCGCACGGTCGACGGATACATCCGTTGGACACGTACCGACGCCACTGCCGGGATAGCCGCGACACGCTGCGCAGCTGATCCAACATCGACCCGTACGAGCTTCTCCCCCAGCAGGATGTCGAGGTCGGCGACAATTTCTTCCTCGGACACCGTCGCGTTTCCGGTGACCTCGATCTTGCGGACCGACAACACGGGGGTGAGGTACACCAGGGCAAATCCCGCCACGATCACAGCCACCACCGCCGCCGCGATCAGTCCGAGCTTGCGACGCGACTGCGAGACACGCAAACGTTCCGCTTCTCGAGCCTCACGCCTGCGCTCGCGATCCTTCGCCTCGTGCGATGCGGCTGCCGAATTCACACCGGCCGTCGACCTTCCGGTGGATTCGCCATTCTTCGGTGTCGCCGCGGATTTCGGTCTTGCCTTGGACGTGCGATCAGTCTTGGCGGTACGGCGTCGACTCCCCCGATCGGGCCGACCGGTCACTCCGATGCCCGACCTTGCCCGATCCTGAAGTCGGTCTTCGACCGCAACGCATCGAGAATGGGTCCGGCCAACATCGTGACATCGCCGGCGCCCATGGTGATGACCACGTCACCGGGGGCGGTCAGCGCGGCAACCTGCTTGGCTACCAAAGATAGATCCGGCTGATAGTTGACCGGAACGGTCACCGCCGTTGCAACGAGAGCACCGGTGACCCCGGGGAGCGGTTCTTCGCGCGCGCCGTACACATCGAGTACGACCACCTCGTCGGCAAGGCTCAACGCCGTGCCGAACTCCGAAGCGAAAGTTTCGGTCCGCGAATACAGGTGCGGTTGGAAGACCACGATCACCCGTCCACGCTCGTCTGGGCCTGCGACTCCAGCGACGAGTTGCTGTGCCGCAGTCAGCACTGCACGAACCTCCGTCGGGTGGTGCGCATAGTCGTCGAAGACGCGAACGCCGTGTTCGCGCCCACGGAGCTGGAACCGCCGATGAACGCCACCGAAGCCGGCGAGACCGGCCAGTAGTTCGTCGACCCCGGCCCCTACCTGACACCCTGCGCTGAACGCGGCAAGAGCATTGAGCGCTGTGTGACGTCCAGGAACCCCCAGGCGCAACGTCCGCGGCTTCTCCTCACCCGCGACCAACAGTTGGGCCACACCCCCGACATCCTCAGGTTCCCAGTTGAGAAGACGGACCGCCATCTCTACCTCGCCCACATCGACGTTCGCCGATCCGTAACCGAGCACCCGAACCCCTGGTAGTGCACGTGCGTGGATTCGCTGAGCGAGGGCGGCGGACCCCGGGTCGTCCATGCAGGCGACCAACACCCCGCCTGGCTCGAGCAAGGCCGCGAAATCATCGAATACCTGCACGTAGGCCTCGGTCGTGCCGAAGTAGTCGAGATGATCGGCCTCGATATTGGTGACGATCACGACGTTCGGGCTGTACTGCAGCAGGGAACCGTCGCTCTCATCGGCCTCCGCTACGAATACGTCGCCGCTGCCGTGGTGAGCATTGGTACCGGCCTCGTTGAGCTCACCACCGACGGCGAACGAGGGGTCGAATCCGCAGTGCTGCAACGCAACCACGAGCATCGACGTCGTAGAGGTCTTTCCATGGGTCCCGGACACCAGCAGGGCGCGATACCCGTCCATCAACGAGGACAGAACGGCAGGCCGCAGCACGATCGGAATACCGCGTTCCTCGGCAGCGACGAGTTCGGGATTGTCTTTCGGAATCGCGGCGAGCGTCGTGACGACGACGGTGGGTCCACCCGGCAGCATGTCCAAAGCGGAACTGTCGTGCCCGACTCGGACTTGGGCACCACGTGCCCGAAGCGCAAGAACTCCGCGGCTCTCCTTGGCATCCGATCCGGAAACCTGGCCACCACGAGCCAGCAGAATACGTGCAATGCCCGACATACCGGCACCGCCGATGCCGACCATGTGCACTCTCGCGAGCTCGGCTGGAAGCTCGGACATGTCCATCCTTTCACCAGTCACGACAGTGACGCTTCGTTTGGTCGAGCCGAGGCGACGTCTACCACGATCTCCGCAACCGTAGCTGCAGCGTCGCGGTGACCTGCACTCCCCGCTGCGATGGACATAGCAGCGATGCGCTCGGTATCGGTGATCAATTCGACGATCGTGCTACCGACGTACGCCGCGTCGATCTGCGCGTCCTGCACCAATATCCCGCCCCCCGCATCGACGACGGGCCGAGCATTCAATTCTTGCTCACCGTTGCCGTGCGGCAACGGTACATACACACCGGGCAGCCCCGTCGCCGACACCTCGGCGACGGTCATGGCACCGGAGCGGCACATCGCCAGATCTGCGGCCGCATAGGCCAGATCCATGCGGGTGAGGTACGAAACAGCAATGTACGCAGCCTTTGTGCCTTCGATCGACTCGACGTCGATGGTGTTCTTCGGGCCGTGCGCATGCAGGACCGAGACCCCCGCGGCGGCGAGTTCGGCAGCAGCGCCGGACACTGCGTCGTTCAGCGAGCGTGCACCTTGCGATCCGCCGAACACCAGCAACACGGGGCCGTCCGCGGGTAACCCGAAATATGCTCGCGCTTCTCCACGACGAGAAGCTCTGTCCAGTCCGGTGATCGTAGGTCGTACGGGTATTCCAACTATCTCCGCATCCTGCGCACCGCGAGCGGATACGCCGGAGCCCGGCACGGCCGCCAGCACCCGAGTAGCCAGACGGGCGCCGACCTTGTTGGCAATCCCTGCACTTGCGTTGGCTTCGTGCAGAACGATCGGTATGCGTCGACTGTCACGAGCGCACCGCGCAGCGATGTAGGCGGGGAGAGCGACGTATCCGCCGAATCCCACGAGCACGTCCGCTTCCGTCTCGGCGAACACCTTTTTTGTCCTCCGCACCGATCGAACCAGTTTTCCTGGCAATCGAAGCAAGTCGAGTGTCGGTTTGCGCGGCAGCGGAACGGGAGGAATCAGTGCAAGCGGATACCCACGTGCCGGCACGAGAGTGGTCTCGAGACCTCGTTCTGTGCCGAGCGCGGTAATCCGGATTTCGGGATCGAGAGCGCGTAGTGCGTCGGCGACAGCGAGAGCAGGCTCGATGTGTCCTGCAGTTCCTCCGCCCGCTACGACGACGGACAGTGCTCTGGTGACCGGCGGTCGAGTTCGTGCATTCACCGTCGATATCCTTGCCCATCGGGGTGGTTGCGTCGCGCGCCGGGTTGCCTCGGCACGCGCCGGCGAGGATCGGACCGTTCCTCACCTGGAGCTCGACGTGCTCGATTCGGTGCGCCGCCCACCTGTGCGTGTTCACGCGCGGCCGAACGACCGCTCTCTGCACGTGCCGCAAGCCTGCGGCGGGCCTCCTGGTCGAGGGCAGGCCTGGTCGATTTGGATCGAGCGGCGGCTGCACGCAGAGGCGAGAACGACGCGGGCATCGGAAGCCGAAGTACTCGATCGAGCCTGCTGTCCCTGCCGGCGTGCAATGCCGCGATCGCTTCGGGTTCGTGTCTCGCGGCGTTGGCGATGATACCGAACATGAGGAGCGTGATCGCGGTCGATGATCCACCGTAGGACACCAGCGGCAACTGAAGACCCGTCACCGGAAGCAACCCGACCACATAGCAGATATTGATCATCGCCTGGGCGAAGATCCAGGTCGTCGAACCGGCGGCCAGCAGACGAAGGAACGGGTCGACCGATCGCATGGCAATGCGGAGGCCGGTGTACACGAACAGGGCGAAAAGACCCAACACTGCCAGGCACCCGATAAAACCGAGTTCCTCGCCGATGATCGCGAAGATGAAGTCGTTGTGCGCGTTGGGAAGGTAGCTCCACTTGGCACGGCTCTGACCGAGTCCGACGCCGAAGGGTCCGCCGTCGGCCAGGGAGTATCTCGCTTGCTTGGACTGATATCCCAGACCCTGTGGATCGTCCCCCGGGTTGAGCCAACCCTTGATCCGGTTCGAGCGATAGCCCGCAGTGAATGCCAATACGGTTGCGGCGCCGATTCCGCCGACGACCAGAATTGCGAACAAGCGAGCATTGAGCCCGGCGAACCATAGAAGCGAAACGAGGATGATGCCGATGGCGATGGCCGTACTCAAGTTCGGCTGCAGCACTACCAGCGCGCACATCAGCAACGATGCAGGTACCAACGGGATAAGGAGTGACTTCAAGCTGGCATGCTCGCTACGCCGCGAGGCCAGAAGATGTGCGCCCCACAAGACGAGCGTGACTTTGGCGAGTTCGGAGGGCTGGAACGAGATCCCAGCGATGTTGAACCATCGACGCGCTCCGTCTGCGCCCTCGGACCCCACACCCGGAATCAAGACGAGCATCAGCATGACCACCGAGATGCAGAACAGTGGGAACGACAGCTTTCGAAGCATCCGAACCGACATGCGCAACGCGATGTAGAACGCCACGACACCGAGGGCGACGCCGATCAGTTGCTGTGTGAACAGTGAATAGGCGGAGCCGTCCGTCGCATAGGCTTCGGCGGCCGAAGAGGACAGCACCATGACAAGCCCGAGGATGGTGAGTAGTGCCGCAATGGTGACGATCAGATGGAACGACGCAAGCGGGCGGCGCATCCACAAGCCGATTCTGGTCCGTGGTCCGCTGGTGGACGGACCAGCGCCGGGTCGAGATCGACCGGAAGCGGTACTCACGATACCGGCCCGATGGCGTGGCCGATATCCGCGGAGTCGAGATCGACTACGGCCTCGGCGAAGCTGCGACCGCGATGCCCATAGTCGACGAACATGTCGAGAGACGCCGCTGCAGGTGCCAGCAGCACGGTGTCGCCGGGCCGCGCTCGACGTGTTGCCTCTTGGACGACCGCCCGCATCACTACGTCAGCATCTACAGCAACATGAGTCACATCAGCATCGTCTCCCGCCGGATACCGCACAACGGGAACATCCGGTGCGTGTCGCGCCACCGCCTCTGCGATCTGGATCCCATCGCGGCCGATGACAAGTGCGGCGACGAGACGCGGAGCGATTTCGACGACGAGTTCATCGATGGCAGCGCCCTTGAGCAGTCCCCCTGCGATCCAAACGACGCGGGGATATGCGAGGAGCGAAGACCGTGCAGCATGCGGGTTGGTGGCCTTCGAGTCGTCCACGAACGTCACTTCGTTCGTCGTGCGAACCACGGCGCCGCGATGGGGGCCAACCTGATAAGTACGGATACCGTCGGCCACATGGTCCGCGCCGACGCCTATCGCGCGAGCCAGAGCAGAGGCCGCAAGCGCGTTCATCCACCCGGCGGGACCGGCGGGCACCACCGCCGACACCGGCACGATCTGCTCCCTATCGGCGAACGCGTTATCCACCAGATGATCACCGATTATGCCGAACTCGCCGTCCGCAGGCTCGGACAATCGGAATCCGATCACGCGGTCCGCCGGCGATATCGCCGAGAGCGCGGCGGCGCGGGCGTCGTCGAGACCGACCACAGCGATATCACCGTTCAGCGCCCGGGCCTTGGACTCGACGTAACCATCCATACCACCGTGCCAATCGAGATGGTCTTCCGCGATATTGAGCACCGCACCCGCGGCGGGGTGCACCGACGGAGCCCAGAACAACTGGAAAGACGACAGTTCGACGGCCAACACCCGCGGATGCGGCGAGAGTCGAAGGGCATCGAGTATCGGCAGACCGATGTTCCCGCACGCGACGCTGTCGATCCCTGCGGACTTCAATATCGAGGCCAGCATCGACGTTGTCGTGGTTTTGCCGTTTGTACCGGTGACGACCAGCCATCTCGTCGGCGGGCCGTAGATTCCGGCACGATCGATCCGCCATGACAACTCGACGTCGCCCCAGATGTCGACACCGTGGTTCGCGGCCGCCGCCAGCACCGGCGAATCAGCTCGTAATCCAGGGCTCGTCACCACCAGTGCGAGTGCACCGATTCGATCGGTGTCGGCGAGTAGCTCGTCCTGCAACACGACGCCCGCCCCGAGTGCGCGGGCGTTGTCCAGCGCCCCCGGATCCGAATCGGTGACCAGAACGTCCGCTCCCAACTCGAGCAGCGGCTGCACCGCCGCCAAGCCGGACACGCGAGCGCCTGCGACAAGGACGGTGCGTCCCCGAAGCCACGTCAGATCTTCGTCGTATCCGGTCGCGTCGGCAGTCTCGGACACGTGTGTCTACCCTCCGATTGCAGCGAGATATTCGCTGTAGAACAGGGCCAGCCCGACGGCCGACGCGATGGCGGCCAGAAGCCAGAATCTGATGATTACCGTGGTTTCCGCCCACCCGGCGAGCTCGAAGTGATGATGGAACGGCGCCATTCGGAATACTCGTCGTCGACTGGAGCGGAAGACCGCAACCTGGATCACGACCGACGCTGCCTCGGCGACGAACAGTGCAGCGATCACCACCATGATCAGCTCGGTTCTCGTCACGATCGACAATCCGGCAAGCAGACCACCCAGCGCCAAGGATCCGGTGTCCCCCATGAATATCTTTGCGGGCGCAGCATTCCACCATAGGAATCCGATACATGCACCCGCCGCGGCCGCACAGATGAGGGCGAGGTCCAGCGGATCGCGAACGTCGTAGCAGCCTGGCCCTGGGTTGGTGGAACACGCCATGCGGTATTGCCAGAACGTGATGACCGTGTAAGCGCCGAGTACCAATGTCATCGAGCCTGCCGCCAGACCGTCGAGGCCGTCGGTCAGATTGACCGCATTGGACCAGGCAGTCACCAAGAAGTAGCACCACACGATGAACACGATCGAACCCATGCTGACTGTGGCGATGTCGCGCACGTAGGACAGTTGGGTACTTCCGGGGGTGAGCCCGTTCGGCCCTCGGAACTGCAGGGCAAGGACGCCGAAAATTACGGCAGCGAAAAGTTGACCCACCAGCTTGGCGGTCTTGTTCAGGCCAAGATTTCTCTGCTTACGAATCTTGATGAAGTCGTCGAGGAAACCCACCAGGCCCAGCACCGTGGTCAAACCCAGAACCAGAAGGGCCGAAGCCGACGGCCCGTCCGCTTCGTAACCGATACCGATCAGATGCGAGCCCCAGTACCCAGCCCACAACCCGGCGAGGATCGCAACACCGCCCATGGTGGGAGTCCCTCGCTTGGATTGGTGGCTTGCAGGGCCCTCGACCCGAATCTCCTGCCCGAATCCTTGCTTCGAAAATGCCTTGATCAGCACAGGCGTGAGCAGGATCGCCACAGCGAGTGCAATACCTCCGGCGAAGAGGATCTGTCTCACTGCGATTCCTCCGGTGTCATCGTCTCGTTCTCTCCATCTGCCTCGTTCGGCGGTTCCAGCAACGCGTCGGCCACCGACCACAACGCGACCGACTGCGAAGCCTTCACCAGGACGATGTCACCGGGCAACACCTCGCGTCGCAAAACCGCAATTGCCTCCGCGTCGCCGGACACGAGCATCGACTCTTCACCCCACGACCCCTCCATCACCGCGCCCTGGTGGAGCGCTCGTGTCGGACGACCGGAGTCGACGATCACCAGACGACTCACATCGAGTCGCACGGCCAGCCTTCCGATCGCGTCGTGCTCGATGACTGATTCTGGACCCAGTTCACCCATTTCACCCAATACAGCCCACGTCCGCCGACGCGGCCCGCTGCCCGAGCGCGACATCGAAACCAGTGCTTTGAGCGCGGCCCGCATCGAGTCGGGATTGGCGTTGTACGAATCGTTGACGACGGTTACCCCGTCGGGACGGGTACGAACATCCATCCGGCGAACCGAGGTGGCATTGGAACCGGCAAGCGCGGTCGCGATCATCTCGAGGCTCGCGCCGCATTCGAGAGCCACAGCGGCCGCGGCCAGTGCGTTGCCTACCTGATGTTCACCGTGGACGGCGAGAGCGATGCCGATGCTCCCAGTAGGGGTGACAAGAGTGAAGCGCGCGCGCGCGTCGGCGTCGAGTTCGACGTCCGTTGCTCGAACATCGGCTTCCACCGAATGCCCGACTGTGACCACTCGAGCCGACGTCCGTGACCTCATCGACAACACCAGCGGATCGTCTGCGTTGAGAATTGCGACACCGCCATTCGCGGCATTCGGAAGCGCTTCGATCAATTCACCCTTGGCAAGCGCGATCTTTTCTCTCGATCCGAACTCGCCGAGATGGGCCGTTCCGACGTTCAGGACGATGCCGATTCGTGGAGGCGCGATCGAGGCCAAAGCGGCAACGTGCCCCACGCCTCGCGCCGACAACTCGAGAACCAAGAACTTCGTGGTTTCGTCGGCCCGAAGGGCCGTCCAGGGATGGCCCAATTCGTTGTTGAACGACCCGGGCGGCGCAACAACGGAACCCAGTGGCGCCAGTACCGAAGCAAGTAGATCCTTCGTCGATGTCTTTCCCGAGGATCCGGTCACGCCGATGACCGTCAGAGAGGTCGTATTCGTCAGGTCGACAACAGAGGCACGAGCCAATGCAGACAGCGCGCCGAGAACCGCGGCTCCTGATCCATCGCGATCGTGCTCGAGAGCCATGGCTCGACCGTCGTGCGGAACCGGTTCGACGACAATTGCGGGCACCCCGACGGGACGGGCAGCCAGGACTGCAGCGGCACCAGCAGCCACTGCTGCCGCTGCATGGTCGTGTCCGTCGACGTTTGCTCCCGGCAACGCCAGGAACAGACCTCCCGGGTTTACCTTGCGGGAATCGAACTCGACCGACCCGTCGACGATCCGTGACGGGTCGGGTACGTCGTGCAGGGTTCCGCCGACGATGTTCGCGATCTGGTCGAGTGTCAACGCTTTCACGATGGATCTCCTGCTTCTGCGTCGATCCTGCTGTCGATGGCGGCCGCAAGAACCACCCGATCATCGAATGGATGCTTCACACCCGCGATGTCCTGTCCGGTTTCGTGGCCTTTTCCCGCGACCAGAACGACGTCGCCCGCCCTTGCCCACTTCACAGCCTCGGTGATGGCGGATTCGCGGCCGGCCACATTTCGGACCTCACCGCGCGCCTGCGGGTCGACGGCCAACGCCCCGTCGTACATCGCGTCACGGATCGCCGACGGGTCCTCCGAGCGTGGATTGTCGTCGGTGATCACCAGCAGGTCCGCCCCGCGTGCTCCGGCGGCGCCCATCAACGGACGCTTCGCTTTGTCTCGGTCACCGCCTGCACCGAGGACCACCGCAATCCGTCCCGCGGTCTGTTCTCGCAATGTCTCGATGACGGCTTCCACTGCGGCAGGCTTGTGTGCGTAGTCGACCACGGCCAGGAAGTCCTGGCCGCGAACGATGCGTTGCACTCTGCCGGGGACGTCGACTTCGGCCATACCGCGAATTGCGCGACCGACATCGACCCCTGCCGCCGAGCATGCTGCAGCGGCGAGTACCGCATTGGCAACGTTGTATCGGCCGGGTAGTCGAATCTCGGCTGGGAAGCTCGCGCCGCCCGGTTCGACGATCGAAAAGTTCTGTGTGCCGTTGGCTTCCTTCGACCAGTCTGCGATCGTCCAATCGGAGTGCGCCGCGACCGAGGCGGTCAGGACACTCGTTCCGGCCGCACGAGCTATGTCGGCCATCCTCTTTCCCCAATCGTCGTCGACACACACGACGGCCGAGCGACTTCGGACACGCGAATCGGCAGTGAACAGTCGACTCTTCGCCTGGAAGTAGTCCTCGAGGGAATCATGGAAGTCCAGATGATCTTGCGACAAGTTGGTGAAGGCGCCGACCGAGAACACCGTGCCGTCGACGCGGCCCAATGCCAAGGCATGACTGGACACCTCCATGACCACCGTATCGATCCCACGCTCGAGCATCACCGCGAACAACGCGTGCAATTGAGGCGCTTCCGGAGTGGTGAGGGCACTCGGGACCCGGGAACCAGCGATCTTCGTCTCGATGGTCCCGATCAACCCCGTTACTTTGCCTGCAGCGACCAAAGCAGCCTCGAGGAGATATGCCGTCGTCGTCTTTCCGGACGTGCCGGTAATGCCGATGACGGTCATGCTCTCGGAAGGATTGCCGTAGACGAGCGCCGAGACGGTGCCGAGAATCATCCTCGGGCTCTCGTGAAGCAGGACCGGTACCGGCAACTGCGGATATTTGCCACGCACGATGCCCATACCCTCGGAATCGGTGAGGATCGCGACCGCACCCCTGTTCAGCGCATCCTCGACGAACGTCGCACCATGTGTGGACGATCCGGGGAGCGCTGCGAAAAGGTCGCCGCGCTCGATGCCCTGGGCACGCAGGTCGATGCCGGTGACAGGAATGCGATGCGTCACCCCATCGTCTACGACCACCGCGTCCGATGCGCCGGCAAGTTCCTCGACCGACGTGTGGGGCGGCTTCGACGGGCGAAACGCCGTCGGAGCAGGGTGCGGCACTTCTGGCACAGTCACTGTGCTCCTTTCTGCCCGGCTGCGAGGATGTCTCGGGTCCGCCGGGGGCGCGGTCGTCGACACGGATATCCAAAACCCCCGAATGTGCGGAAGAGGCCGACGAGTCAGGTTACCGGCGTGTGCACCCGGACCCGAATCGGGAGTTGCTCCGATTCGTCGATCGCGATCACAGAACAAAAGGTAATCATGTCAGTCGGCCTGCAGAACCAGTTTGCGTCCGGGATCGGCCGACAGTGGCACGCTGTCACGCTGAAGCATCCAACTCGCGATGTTGTGGAAAAGCGGCGCGGCAGACTGACCACCGGAACCGTCGGCACTCCGGGACGGCGCGTCGAGCATGATTCCGATCACGTACCGCGGATTGTCGGCGGGCGCAATCCCCGCGAACGTGATCCAGTAGTTCGAGTTCGAGTAGCACTTGCAGTCCGGATCGACCTGCTGCGCCGTACCGGTCTTGCCGCTGATCTGGTAGCCGGGTACACCGGCCGCGACCCCGGTTCCCCGTTGATTACCGGTGTCGTCCTGTGTGACGGAGCGAAACATGTCACGGACGGTCGAGGCAGTCTGCGGACTGACGACGTACACGCCCTCCGGCTGCTCGGTCTCGGCCTTATCTCCGCTCGGACCCGTCGTCGACCGAACGATTCGTGGTGGGATCCGCACTCCGTCGTTGGCGATGGCCTGATACATGGCCGTCATCTGGAGCAGTGTCATGGACAAACCCTGTCCAATAGGAAGGTTGGCAAAGGTGCCGCCCGACCATTGGTCGCGGCTCGGGACGCTGCCAGCACTTTCGTACGGTAGACCGACGTTGCTACGTTGCCCCAAGCCGAAGCGGGACAACATGTCCGCGTATCGATCTTCGCCGACACGCTGCGCAAGAATCAAAGTCCCGACATTGGAGGACTTCCCGAACACGCCCGTCGTCGTGTACGGAGCCACGCCGTGCTCCCACGCATCCTTGACCGAGACGCCGGACATGAAGATATTTCCAGGTACTTGCAGAACCTCGTCCGGCGTTGTCAGACCGTATTCGATCGCAGCTGCCGCAGTGATGATCTTGTTCACCGAACCGGGCTCGAAGGGGGTCGTGACCGGGAGATTGCCCATCTGCTTGTTCTTGTCGTTGTTGCCGACCCCGATACCTGGGTTGAAGGTGTTGTCGTTCGACATGGCGAGAACCTCACCGGTGTGCACATCCTGCACAAAAGCGGAAGCATCCTTCGCACCGGACAGATCCTTCGCCAACTGCACCTGCTGCTGCACGTAGTACTGAAGATCGGCGTCGATCGTCAATTCGACGCTCGAGCCGTTGACGGCGGGTTGCTTGTCACGCCAGCTCCCCGGGATGACCGCGCCGTCGGACCCGCGGTCGTACGTCTGAGATCCGTCGGTTCCTGCGAGAGTGGAATCGAGCGAATCTTCCAGCCCCAGCAGACCGTGTCCGTCGTAACCCGTTGCCCCCACCATGTTCGCGGCGAGCGATCCACCCGGGTATTCGCGGATGTCCTGTCTTTCCAGTCCTACTTCTTCGAATTCCTTGCTGATCTTTGTTGCGACCGTCGAATCGACTCCACGCACGAGGTAAGTGAATGTGTCGTTGCTCTTCAGTTTCGCGAGGATGTCCTTCTCGCTCGCAATGTCACCGAGTTCGTCGTGAAGTCCGGCAGCAATGGCCTTCAGCCGATCGTCGGTTCCGGGCTCGGTCGCATCCTTCGCTCGCGCCTCGTCCAATTCCTTCCGAACCCGAACCGGCTGGAACGTCAGTGCTTTGGCCTCCATCGTGAACGCGATCGGCTTGCCGTTACGGTCAGTGATTGCGCCTCTGGTCGCAGGATCGACAAGCGTCGTCGTGCGTTGCGAAGCCGCCTCTGCCGACAACCGACTCCCATCGACCCCCATGATCCACAACAGCTGCAGCGCAACGAGTGCGAGCACACCGAACATCAGAACTCGCCCGAACCCGCTCCGAAAACCGAAGGAAGACGCGTCGAACCGTCCGCGGCGAGGGTGTCGAGGCGGCAGCGACGAACCTGATGATCTACTCGCGGGCCTTCTGGCGCCGTCTCGTGCGCCGACCCCCGGTGCTCGACGTGTCGACCGTGGACGTCCAGCTGTTCCGGTGGTCGGCCGTGTCACTGCCGACTACCCGACGCGTTATCCGGCGACGGACTTTCCGATTGGGTACTCATGGGAACCAATTGTTCACCGAGAGCCCCGGCACGAGCGTCAATGGATGTGTTCGGCGTGGCGGGTGTTGGACGTGTGGGAGAAGAAGCCGAGCGCGGAGTGACCGAGGGCGGTGACTGTGTAGGCGAAACACTTTGCGAATCCGGCGGATCCAGGGGCGCTACCGGCTTGCCTTCCGCTGGCGCCGGCGTTCCGATCACCTGCACGGAACCATCGGGCGCCACGACGAGACGTGCGACATTCCCCGCGGGTACCATCCCCATCTCAGCGGCACGCCTCGCGAGTTCTGGTGCCGAGTCTGCCAATTCGACGTCGCGCTGAAGCGAGGCACGTTCCTGAACGAGTCCCTCGTTGTACGCCTTGGCGTCGGACAGGTCATACGAATCCCCCGCCGACCGAGTCGTCAGAAGCAGCGTCAGACCGAGCCCGAGCGACAACAGTCCGATGATCAGAGCGACGAACGGAATCCGGGCAGTCATCGACGCCCCGGACAGAGATAAGCGAGCAGCGCCGTGACTGCTGGTCGTTGCGTCCCCGGAGTACACCGTGGCTCGCTGCTGACGACGCTCGTAGGCGCGCAAGGCAGCACCGGAGCGTGCAGCACCAGTCTCCGTCGAGGTCGCTCGTGTTCGACGCGTACGCCGAGTTCCTGCCGAACCCGCGGTGATTGTCATGCCGCTCTCCTTGCGATGCGCTCGGCTGCACGTAGGCGCACAGGCGCCGAACGCGGGTTGTCTTCGATTTCTTGTTCCGAGGCGCGTTCGGCACCTCGGGTGAGCAGTGCGAACTCAGGACCCATCCCGGGGAGCTCGACCGGAAGACCCTCTGGGCTACGAGATTTGACCCGAGGAGCAAGTTCCTTCTTCACTACTCGATCTTCGAGCGACTGGTAGGACATGAACACCACTCGTCCGCCGATCGAGAGTGCATCCAGACCGGCAGGTACTGCCTTCTCCAGCGAATCCAGCTCACCGTTCACCTCGATGCGCAGAGCTTGAAAGGTGCGTTTGGCCGGATGCCCGCCCGTGCGGCGCGTAGCTGCCGGAATCGACTCGTAGAGAAGTTCCACCAGGGCACCGCTCGTGGCGAAAGGAGTGATCGCCCGACGCCGAAGGATCGCCGATGCGATACGACCCGCGAACCGCTCTTCACCATAGGTACTGAGCACCCGCGCGATATCGCCATGACTGTAGGTATTGAGGATGTCCGCGGCCGTAATACCCACCGTCGAGTCCATCCGCATGTCCAGAGGCGCGTCTATCGAATAGGCGAATCCACGTTCGGCCTCGTCCAACTGCATCGACGAAACACCGAGGTCGAAGAGAATGGCATGTACCGACCCGTACTCGGGAAGACCTGCCTCTTCGAGCGCAGCACCGATTCCGTCGTACGTCGTATGTACGAACGTTGTCCTGTCGGAGAATTCGGACAGGCGCCGACTCGCGAGTTCGAGAGCGGCAGGATCCCGGTCGAGGCCGATAAGACGTACACCGGGATAGGTTCGCAAAAAGTGTTCGGAGTGGCCCCCGAGCCCGAGGGTGGCATCGATCATGACGCTGCCTTCTCCACCGGGGCCTACTGCGGTCAACGCTGGACCCAGCAGTTCGTCGGCTCGGCCCAACCGGACCGGAATATGCTTGGCACGAGGGATATTCGATGCATTGGATCCCTGCGACGGTCCTGCGGTATTTTCAGGGCCGCCAGGAGGGCTGTCCGGGGCGGGCGGCTGAGACTCGCCTTCCACAATGATTCCTCCCGGTCTTGCTTGGCGCACCTTGTGCTCGGCGAGCGGATCGAAGAGATGAACTGTGTCGAATGCTTCGAGGTCCCTGTCCGATAGGGATCCTGGCGTTGGGGAAGAACGTCAGGGTCCTGATCTGTGAAACCTGGCGTTGGGGAAGAACGTCAGGGTTCTGATCGGGCAGAGGCCTCGCGGCACTCGGCGGTGAATTAGTGGCGCTACATAATCCCTCCGAGGGATTCGTCGAAGGCGTCGGAGAAGCTCTGCTCGCTTTCCGCCGAGTAACGGGTCCAGGACTCTTTGTTCCAGATCTCGATGAACTCGATGGAACCGTTGACGACGACTTCGCGCCCAAGATTCGCGTAGCGCCGATGGTCGGCGCTGATCATGATCCGCCCCTGCCCGTCGAGCTGCTGCTCGTCGGTGCCGGCACCCAACTGCCTTATGTACGCACGTGCGACGGGATTCGAGCGCGAGGCTTCGGTGAGCTTGCGAACCCGCTCGGAGAACTCCTCCGGGGTGTAGACGGCGAGGCTGTGATCCTGCCCTTTGCTCACCATCACACCTCCAGAAAGCGCTTCGCGGAACTTCGCCGGCAATGTCAACCGACCCTTGTCGTCGAGCTTTGGCGTGTAGGTACCGAGGAACACTCGACACCTCCTACCTGAACCCTTCGCTGTCCACCACTTTACCCCACTTCCCCCCACTATCAATCCCTGACGAGGATTCGTTTGTCATCATCCACACAAAAGCGCAGCTCAAAGCGGTGGAAGGCTGTGGGGAGGATTTATGCCATCGGCGCGCCTGGCTCGGATCGAGGAATCTACTGCGCGAGCTGAGACGACGAAACTGCAGTTCGGGTCCACGTCCCGAGGGCTGCGAATCGCCGAACGGGCGGCAGTGGGTCCAAGTGGGGATTGACAGGTACAGCCCCGGCCAGCGGGGCGAACGCGATGTGGACAGCAAAAAAGCGGCGCCCCATCTCTCGATGGAACACCGCTTTCGCGTTCTTCAGCATCGCGCGTTCTAGTGCCGCGCGTTCTTTGACGTCAACCGCTGCGGGCCACGATCGAGTCCATCAGACTGCAATCGCGCGCACAGTGTTCACTCCTGCTCGAACCGCCGCCGGAACCGATCTTCCATGCGCGACGCGAAGCCTCCGCCTTTACGGGCAGACTTGGACTTCTGCCCCGAGCTCCTCGGACCGGACCCGGAATTGGATCCGCTCACACTCGATGCGTCGCCGTCGGACGGCGTTGCAGCTTTGCGTGATCCGCCGAGAAGAAACAGCACGCCTGCCCCGAACATCAGGACGAAGCCGACGAGGCTTATCACAGGAAAACCGCCGGGCTTGAATGGCAGAGCCACCCCGGCGATCAGAAGAACAAGCCCCAACGCGAACAATGCGGCCGCTTGAAAACGGCGTTTGCTCGATGCCGTACGCATGCGTCCGCTTCGTACGTGCGAGGCGAATTTGGGATCCTCGGCGTAGAGAGCGCTCTCGATTTGATCGAGCATGCGCTGCTCGTGCTCGGAGAGTGGCACGGTACCTCCCCCTGAACAGAAATTGAAAGTCATTTCGGGTCCGAAACGACGGGAAGCTGACCTTGGCGGCTACCTACTGTCGATAATACGAGCAGAATCGCCTGCTTACCACCTACTCGCGATATGTGTTCCTGAGAATGTTCGAAGTTCCCCAGCGCAACGCCACAATCGGCACTCGGAAGTCGTTGATCTGCAGTACCCGCGGCAGGCGCCAGACGCGGACCGGCGAAGAACGCCGCGCTCAAGCAGACATCGAGTGCGGACGGACTTCCTGTCTGTCGAGTCGTGAATCGACTCCGATGTACTCCTCCACGACCTGAAGGAATCGCCCCACTTCGCGGTAGAACTCGTCGGCGTCGTTTTCGTCGATCGATCGGCGCAAGCCCGCCTGGACGGCCGCTCTGGTCGTCGAGAAGCCGGAAAAGTACTCAGCCCAGGAATCTAGGGCGGGCGCCGCCTTTGCCATCAGCACCCAGGCACTTCGCGAGCGCACTCGCGATGCGGCGATCGGGGTCGCCTCCAGGACCGCTGCCGCGCCGCGCAGAGCCGCTATATAGCAGTCGAGAAACATCTCGGTGGCATCCGCGGCGCCCACCGACCCGGACAGCATCGCATCCGCTCGACCGAGCAACGCTCTGGCGCGAGGCGATACCCCCGGACGTACGTCAGCACGGAGAACTTTGGCAGCCATACTCGAACACCTCCCGTTCGATTCGCCTCACGCGGCCGTTCGATCTGGTAATTCGGATTCGGTGGTACGGATTAGGTACCACCGACACGCCCGGACAACGATGAAGCTCTAAGGTCGGAACCCGGCGAGTCTCGCTTCCCTCGAGCTCTTCGCCGGATCGCCGACATCGAACATTCGTTCGACATATTCAATATAACTGCGCCCACCGACAAGTAGTCAAGGAAAGGTTGAGAACAGTCGCTACCGATGCGGAAACGACCCCCTATCTCGTCGACCTTTCCCCTCAGGAAATTCGTCGCCGCCTCCCCGAAGCTCTGGCCATTTACGTAGCGGCCATGGGCTACCCCCAGGGCACCGAGTACCACCGCGCTCCCATGTGGATCGAGCATCTGTCGCGGCCAGGCTGGCGGGGAGTCGGAGCAGTGCTCCCCACCTCCGATGCACCCCTGGTCGCCGTGGCATACGGCTATCACGGTGCTCGAAATCATTGGTGGCATCAGCAGGTGCGCGACGGGCTGCACAGATCCGGGCACACGGGCGAGTACATCGACGGAGTACTCGACGACTACTTCGAGTTGACGGAACTGCACGTCACACCGAGCGCCCAGGGCCATGGACTCGGCCGCGCACTCACTCGCAGACTTCTACAGGATCGACCCGAAAAGAGCGTGCTTCTGTCCACCCCGGAGGTCGAGCAAGAGGAAAACCGCGCCTGGCGTTTGTACCGGCGACTCGGATTCGAGGATGTGCTGCGCGACTTCACGTTTTCTGGCGATCGACGGCCGTTCGCCGTGCTGGGTCACGCACTTCCGTTCGAATGAAGGACGACCTATAGCCTGGACCGGTGATCGACGCTGTGGTAGTAGGCTCCGGCCATAATGCTTTGACCTCGGCTTGCTATCTCGCTGCAGCTGGGCTGTCCGTCGAGGTGCTCGAACGAGACACGATCGCCGGCGGCGCGGTGTCGTCCGTGGAGAGATTCCCCGGACACCGCGTGGACCGCGGGTCGTCTGCGCACATCATGGTGCGTCACACCGGAGTAATCGAAGAACTCGATCTCGCCAGTTACGGCCTGCGCTACGCCGAGTGTGATCCGTGGGCCTTCGCGCCAGGAGCCCCGAACTCCACCGAGGAAGCATTGGTCTTCCATCGCGACCTCGACCGAACATGCGAGTCGATCGCGCGGTCCTGCGGGACCGCCGATGCGATCGCCTATAGACAGTTCGTTGCAATGTGGGGACCACGAAGCGCTAGGACCATGCGGGCGTTCTCCTCCCCACCCACCGGCCCAGGCCTGCTTCGCTCCTTCTGGGGTCTCGACGCCCCCGACGGCGGAAGCGCATTGTCTCGCGAATTCCTCACTACCGGTGATGCCCTGCTCGATTCGTTGTTCACCAGTGAACGCCTGAAAGCTGCACTGGCGTGGTTCGGCGCGCAATCCGGGCCACCCATGTCCGAGCCAGGCACTGCCCCCATGGTCGGCTTCGCGGCCCTTATGCATACGCTTCCGCCCGGGCGTGCGATCGGTGGAAGTGGCGCACTGACCGAGGCCCTCGTTGCTCGGCTGTCGGCGACGGGCGGGTCGGTTTCCGTGGGCGATGCAGTCGAGGCAGTGTCGCCGAGAGATGGGCAGTGGACCACCACGACGTCTTCTGGACGATCGATCCGAAGCCGAATGGTCATCGCTGGCTGTCACATTCTGACCACTCTCGATCTTCTCGCGGCAGGCGGCCACGATCCTCGGGCCATCGAAGCCTGGCGCCGACACATTCGGGTCGGCCCCGGTATCGGGATGGCAGTCCGTCTCGCCACCGACTCGCTGCCGCAGTATTCGAGCGCAGCGGCCGATTCCGACGCGACAACGGGTCTACAGATGCTGGTTCGCGACCGTGCACATCTGCGTCTGGCCCATGGGTCCGCGTCTGCAGGTGAACTCCCACCGAGGCCTGCGGTACTGGGCATGTCGTTCACCGCGATCGATCCCACCGTTGCACCCGCAGGTCAACATCAGATTTCGCTGTGGTCACAGTGGCAGCCCCACACCCTGTCCGGAGGACGGCAGTGGCGTCGATCGGAGCAGGTACGTGCCGACGATCTCGCCGAGCTCGAGGCGGACCGAATTGTCGCCGAGCTCGAGTCCTACGCACCGGGCTTCAGTGCGTCCGTGCTCGACCGACATGTCCAGTCACCTGTCGATATCGAAAGCGAGCTCGGTTTGATCGGGGGAAACATCATGCACGTCGAGATGTCACTCGATCAGATGATGATGTGGCGACCGGTCCCCCAGCTCGCCGGATACCGAGTGCCTGGAGCTCCAGGAATGTATTTGACGGGTGCCTCGACCCACCCGGGTGGCGGAGTGTCCGCGGCGAGCGGGCGGAGTGCGGCCCGAATCGCCCTGGCCGACGCACGAGCCGGCAGACTCCGCCGCTGGATCGGGAACCGAAGACGATGAACAGGTTCGTCGTGGCACTCGCGGGTGCCGCAATACTGGCCCAGATTTCGTACCCCCTCGTGACCGGGTCGCGACGCGATGTCGTCACCGTCGCCGTCGTCGTCCTCCTCGCGTCGTGTGCGCTCGTACACGCCGCTGTGTCCCGCGGTTTCGGTTGGGCTCTGATGCTGTTCGCGACTACTGCCGGGCTCGGCCTGATCGCCGAAATAGTAGGAACCGCAACGGGGTTCCCTTTTGGAAGCTATGGATATGCAACTGGTCGACTCGGCCCCGACATCGTGGGCGTGCCCGCGGTGGTCCCACTTGCGTGGACGGCCGGGTTCTATCCGATCTGGTGCGCGGTCTCCTATGTGTTGCAACGATCGTCGACCTCTCCGGAGCGTCGAAGAATTCACCGAGTCGTGATCACTGCGGTCGGGATGGTCGGATGGGATCTCTACCTCGACACTCAGATGGTGACCGATGGGCAGTGGACCTGGACGTCTCCGATCGCCGGACTACCCGGAATCCCCTCGATTCCGGTGAGCAACTATCTGGGATGGTTTGTCACCGCAGCCATAATGGCGCTGATCGTCGATACTCTGGGGCGCCGGTTCCGAGCTGACCGCACCACGCTGTCGCCGATTTCCGACACCGCTCCTCTGGTGCTGTTCACCTGGACGTGGCTTGGTTCGGCGCTTGCACACGCCGCGCTTCTGACCGGACCCGAACTTCGATATTCGGCCGTCTACGGATTTTTCGCGATGGGGGTCGTCGGAGTTCCACTCGTATGGACTTGGGCGATGTCGAAATGGGCAACTTCGAGAAAACCGACCACCGAACCTCGAGGACGCACGCGGACTCGGTGACGTTCTTTCGGCTCCCTGGCGCAGACGGTGTCATACGTCTGGCACGATGTCGAACGTGCAGTCGACATTCCGTGCAGGTACCCGCAACCGTCGAATTATGTCCGCCCTCGCATTAGCGCTGTTCGTAGCGCCGATGTTGGCCGGTTGCCTTCGGGTACAGGTCTCGATGGGTGTCTCTGCCGACGACCGCGTGTCGGGGCAGATCGTGGCCGCGACGATACCGACATCCGATACCGACACCGGTCCGGTGCTCACACCTCCGTCTTCGCTCGCGAGCAAGATCCGTGTCGCGGAATACAAGCAGGACGGATACATCGGCAGCCAAGCACGTTTCAGCGATCTCTCCTTCGGGGACCTTCAAACTCTCGGTTCCATGTCGGATCAAGCGACGGGGAGCTACCAGCTGGTGATGCAGCGAGCGGGCGACACCGTGACGCTCGAAGGCAAGGCCGATTTGCAGACAGTCCCCAAGCAGGGCACAGATGTTCAGTTCACCATCGCGTTTCCCGCTCGAATCGGGACGACCAACGGCACCCGCGAAGGGGACAACATCATCACCTGGAAGTTGCCCGCGGGCGAGGTGACGAGCATGCGAGCCGAGGTCAATTATCCCGATCCCAACACCCGCAGTTTCGCGGGCTGGGCCGGCATCGTCGGGGGCGTCACTGTCGGTATCGCAGCGATCGTCGGAGCCATGGCCTGGGTGACCAGGAACCCTCCGGTGCGCCTCGTCGAATCGAAGAAGTAGCGAATCGATCGTGACTACCGCCGGCCGAGTGATCGCCGGCATGACTGCTGTCGGCGCGGTGCTATCGGTATCGACGGCGGCCATCTCGGTCTTCAACGCCGTCACAGTTCCCCGCCTGTCCCGCGCAACCGATTCCGACGTCCACGACTCGATCGTGGTCTGCGTTCCCGCCCGCAACGAACAAGAACAACTCCCCTTGCTCATTGCGGACCTTCGGGCTCAGCGTCGGTGCCGTGATCTTCGAATTCTGATACTCGACGACGGTTCGACGGACGACACCCTCTCGGCAGCCCGAGCAGCTGCAGGCGACGACGCCCGAGTCAGCGTCGTCGAATCGGGTGCCGAGCCACCTCCTGGGTGGACGGGCAAGGCGGCAGCGTGCCGGACCCTTGCCGGTCTCGCGTTCGAGATGAACGATCATCTCGACACGATCGTGTTCGTCGACGCCGACGTTCGTCTCGCCGAGGGCGCGGTCGCGGCAGCAGCGTCGACACTGCGCCGCCACGACGCTGCATTGGTATGTCCATGGCCGAAGCAGATCAGCGGAAGCGTCGTCGAACATCTGGTACAACCGCTACTCGGCTTCTCGTGGATGTCGACGTTGCCGATTCGGCTTGCCAACGGTTCACTCCGTCCGTCGACTACCGTCTCGTGCGGACAATTCATGATGTTCGACGCGGCTGCGTACCGCGACATCGGCGGGCACGAGTCGGTGGCAGCAAGCGTTACCGAGGATCTCGATATTGCTCGCACACTGCGTCGCAGCGGGCGGGACACAATTCTCGTCTCGGGGGCCGGTCTGGTCGAATGCCGTATGTACGACGGCGTGGACGATCTACGTGCAGGATATTCGCGCTGGCTGTGGAACGCATTCGGTGGTACCGGAGGCTCGATCGCGGTGTTGTCCGCGGTCTCGATGATGTACTTGCTTCCGGCCGTCGCAGCACTTGCGGGATCGGGTGAGGTTCGACGATGGGGCCGGATCGGCTATGGCGCAGCCGTGGTGTCGAGACTCGCTGCCGCGCAAGCCGAATATGCAGACATGCCAGGTCGGTCGACCAACGTTCTTCGCTGTGCTGTCGAGTCGAGCGCCCATCCGCTGTCCGTGGCTACCTACATCTGGCTCACGATCGATTCGCATCGGTCGCACAGGCGCGGAAACCTGGTGTGGAAGCAGCGCCCACTGATTGCCGAGGACCAATCCCCCGCGGTCGAAGGACGTTCCTAGACGCTCACCGGTTTCAGGTTCAGATCACACGCGTGCTGCGCACATTCCCAGATTGGTCAGCACTTCCCGCGTCGCACGCGCGAAGTTCAGCGTGATGAAGTGCAGTGCCGGCGCGCCCTCGGCGATGAGACGCTCGCATGTCGACGTCGCCAATTCGATTCCGACTTCGCGAACCGCAGCGCGGTCTTCTTCGGCACCGGTCCCGGCCGCTCTGGTGAAGCGCTCGTCGATCTCGCTGGGGAGAGCCGAGCCCGACAGCGACAGAGCCCTACGGACCGTACGGAGCGAGGTGATCGGCATGATCTCGGGAATGATGGGCTTGCACGCCTGCTCGGGATCGAACGCCGCAACACGATCGCGCAACCGCAAATAGTCTTCGACGTCGAAGAACATCTGCGTTATCGAGTATTCGGCTCCCGCACGGAGTTTGTTCACCAGAACACGGGTGTCCTGTTCGAGATCGACTGCCCGGTAGTGCCCCTCGGGGAACGATGCGACGCCGACGTGAAAGTCTCCGAGCTCTCGAACGAGGCTGACGAGCTCCTCTGCATATTCGACACCCTCGGGGTGCTTGGTCCAGTCGCCGAGCGGATCACCCGGCGGATCACCGCGAAGCACCAGAATGTTGGAGATCCCGCGGTCTGCGTATGCGCCGACCATTGATCGAAGCTCATCGATGCTGTGAGACACCGCGGTCAGGTGCGCCACCGGCAGCAGCGTCGTGTTTTCGGAGATATCTCCCGTTACTCGGACGGTGCGGTCTCGGGTCGAACCGCCTGCGCCGTACGTCATGGACACGAACGCCGGCTGCATCTGCTCGAATTCGCGGACAGCACGCCACAGCCTCGCCTCCGCGGCCTCGTCCCGCGGTGGGGAAAACTCGACCGAAAATGGAATCTTCGACTCCGTCGATGTCCGTAGACGATCGACTATCGATGGGGTTCGGGTGACCCACCCCTCACTCGACCGCCCCCTGACGGCATCTGATGTCACGGGCACATCATAGTTTCGTCGGAAACTCCGGTGACAGGAGGCTCACGATAGGGAGATCGATCAGCGGTGACGGCTAGTGTGAAAGTTGCACAACCCCACCCGCACTCGACTGGAGGATCCCCTGTCCAGAGACTCGACTCTTCCCACGCCCCGTCGAACGAGCGACCCCGACCCAGCCCTACGAGAAGCGATCACTGCGCCGGTTGCACTCGTCGAGTCCGCGCTGGCCGAGTTCTTCCATTCCCGACGCGACCAGGTGGCCCGGGTCGGCGGCGGCTACCGCTCGGCCGTCGCAGACCTCGAAGCCTTCGTATTGCGTGGTGGAAAGCGAATTCGGCCATCGTTCGGCTGGATGGCCTGGCTCGGAGCAGGAGGCGATCACCGGAGCCCGCAGGCCGCTTCTGTGCTCCGCGCCTGCGCATCTCTGGAATTGATACAAGCGTGCGCGCTCATTCACGACGACATCATCGACGCTTCGCTGACCCGCCGCGGCTTTCCTACCGTGCACGTCGGTTTCACCGAGAGGCATCGTGCGGCGGGCTGGTCCGGCTCCTCCGAGCGCTTCGGTGAATCTGCCGCGATCCTGCTGGGCGATCTGGCATTGTGCTGGGCCGACGACATGCTTCGCGAATCCGGAATCGGACACGACGCGATGGGGCGAGTGTCTCCGGTGTGGTCGGCTATGCGCACCGAAGTGCTCGGCGGTCAGTTGCTCGACATCGAAGCCGAAGCCGGTCTCGACGAGTCCGTGGAGGCAGCGATGCAGGTCAATCGCTACAAAACCGCGGCGTACACGGTCGAACGCCCACTCCAGCTGGGTGCCGTGTTGGCCGGCGCACCGGAGAGCCTCGTCGACGCATATCGGTCCTTCGGCACCGACATCGGCCTCGCCTTCCAGCTTCGTGACGACCTCCTCGGCGTCTTCGGCGATCCCGAAGTGACCGGCAAGCCATCCGGCGACGACATCCGAGAAGGTAAACGCACGGTCCTGATGGCAGTGGCCTTACAGCTCGCCGACCGAGACAGGCCGGAGGCGGGGTCACTGCTCAGGTCGAGCCTCGGAGTCGTCGATCTGACCGAGGACACTATCGAAATCATCCGTACGGTGCTGATCGAACTGGGAGCAGTCACGGATGTCGAACGCCGAATATCCGAACTCACGAACCGCGCACTCGACACGCTGAAGACCAGTGCGGTCGAACCGCACGCCGCCGCGCAATTACGCGCAATGTCCATAGCCGCCACGCAACGCACCTACTAGATCGGTAGAGAACATTGTCTCAGCAGCCGCGCAACCGAAATCGCCTCCGGACCGTACCGGGCCCAGTCGAGACCGTCGTGGTGGTCGGCGCAGGACTTGCGGGGTTGTCTGCTGCTCTGCATCTCGCCGGCGCAGGCAAAAAAGTGATCGTATTGGAACGCGAGGATTCGGTCGGTGGCCGAGTGGGGACCTATACGGTCCGCGAAACCGACGGGAGTCGTCTCTACGACATCGACAATGGTGCGAGTGTCCTGACGATGCCCAACCTCATCGAGAACGCGTTGGCGGCAGTCGGTGAGTCCTTCGAATCGACAACGCCGTCCATCCAGCTGAGCGCGCTGTCCCCGAGCTACCACTCCCGCTACGCCGATGGCACCGCTATCGACGTGTTTGCCGATCCGAGTGCGATGGCAGAAGAGGTCGAGCGCACGTGCGGATCGACGGAAGCGGCAGGCTATCTCCGATTACGAGAGTGGCTCGCCTCTATCTTCGAGGCCGAGTTCGACCGGTTCATCGACTCCAACTTCGATTCGCCGCTCGATCTGGTGTCCTCGCGAGCGGCACTCCGAGACACCGCCACCCTCACCAGGCTCGGTGGCTTCGGTCGACTCGGCCCCCGCGTCGAATCGTTCCTCAAAGACGAGCGACTTCGACGGGTGTTCACTTTCCAGGCACTCTATGCAGGTATGGCGCCGGCGAAGGCTCTCGCTGTATATGGCGCAATTGCACATATGGATACCTCGCTCGGCGTCTACTTCCCGGTCGGCGGGATGTCCACGATCGCCGCGTCGATGGCCGATGCACTTTCCCGGAACGGCGGTTCGGTTCGCACCGGCGCAGAAGTATCGGCTCTGATCGTCGCCGGTGGTCGAGTCACCGGCGTCGAGACTGCGGACGGCGAAACCTACGAGTGCGACGCCGTGGTTCTCACACCGGATCTACCTGTGGTGGACGCACTGCTGGATCGAGCGGGAGTTACCTCCAAGGGAAGATCACGCGGCTACGGTGTCGTGTCACCCTCGGCGGTCGTCTTCCACGGCACCGTCCCGATCTCGTCCACCGAATCGTGGCCGAGTAGGTCACATCACACGATCGATTTCGGAGCCCAGTGGGCGAGCACGTTCCAGCGAATCACCGCGCGCAGTGGACGTGGAAAGCTGATGGAGGATCCGTCACTGCTCATCACCCGTCCGGGGGTCAGCGACCCATCACTACAGATGGTCCGTGACGGTGTGCAGTGCGAACCGGTGTCGATACTGGCGCCGTGCCCGAACCTCGACGGTGCGCCGTTGGACTGGGCCGCGTTGGCTATGCCGTACGTGCGCGAATTACAGGGCGAATTGGAACGACGTGGTTACCGGGGACTCACCGCAGATATGACGATCGACCATGTGGACACTCCGCAGACGTGGGCCGATAAAGGAATGCTGCACGGCAGTCCGTTCTCCTCGGCGCACGTGTTCAGGCAGACGGGCCCGTTCCGACGGAAGAATCTCGTGGCAGGGCTCGACAACGTGGTGTTGGCCGGGTCGGGAACCACCCCGGGTGTCGGAGTGCCCACGGTTCTCGTTTCAGGCAAACTTGCGGCCGAACGCATCCTGGGAACCACGGCCGACGCGTCGGCTGGATCGGCCGTAGTTCGGAGCACAGCCGCCGACGCTCTAAACTGACTCCGGTCCAGCGCGGATTCAGCGTTCGCACCCGCCACGCCAGCAATTTCGTCCCCGAGAGGAGAGTGACCCGACTCATGTCTTCGGTCTCGTCGAGTTCCACCGCCTCGGGTACCGCGGGAGAAGATCCCGCAGCAACTGAGCAATCGTCAGCCGACACGGTCCGCGTCGGCACCGGACTGCGTACCTCTCGCCTTCGGACGGTGATGCTGTTCCTGCGGAGTCCAGAAGGACACTCGGCACTCCTCGGGTTGGTCGGTTCAGTGCTCATCACGTTCGGTGGGTTCGGTGCAGGCAGCGTGCGAAGACGCGATCCGTTGCTCGAGTCGATGCATTTGTCTTGGCTTCGATTCGGCCACGGCCTCGTCCTGTCGAGCATCATCGTCTGGATCGGCGTCCTGCTGATGATCATCGCGTGGGTACGTCTGGGACGTGCCACACTCGGCGGTCGCACCACCTTGGGCGAGCTCCGCTGGGTCGTCCCCGCCTGGACAGCCCCCCTTCTGTTCGCAGTGCCGATGTTCAGCCGAGACGCATTTTCCTACCTCGCGCAGGGCGCCCTGCTGCGTGACGGATTCGACCCCTATGGCGTTGGGCCCGTAGCCAACCCGGGCATTCTCCTGGACAACGTCAGTAACGTCTGGACCACGACGACCGCTCCTTATGGGCCGCTGTTTCTCCTCCTCGGTCAGGCGATCACCAGCATCACCGGTGACAACGTCATTGCCGGCACGATGCTGCTCCGCATCACGATGCTCCCTGGTCTGGCACTGATGGTGTGGGCTGTCCCACGACTCGCCCGGCACCTCGGCGGCTCGGCACCGCTGGCTCTGTGGTTGGCGGTACTCAATCCTCTCGTTCTGGTCCACTTGATCGGCGGTGTCCACAACGAGCTGCTGATGGTCGGCTTGATGACCGCCGGCATCGTGCTGGTTCTCGAGCGGCATCATGTCGGTGGTGTTGCACTTGTCGCATTGGCCGTCGCCATCAAGGCCACGGCAGGTCTTGCATTGCCGTTCATGGTGTGGATCTGGATGATTCACGAGCGCGAGCGGGCGATCCAAGAGAATCGGACTCCGCTGTCACCGATCGCTGCATTCGCGAAGACTGCAGGTATCGGCGCCGGTGTCTTTGCAGCAGTCTTCGTCATCACTTCCGCCATCGCCGGTGTTGGAATAGGCTGGCTCACCGCACTGTCCGGTTCCGCGAAGATCATCAATTGGCTGTCACTGCCTACGATTCTGGCTCATCTCACCACGGTCAGCACGTCCTGGTTCCTCGATGTTCGCCTCGGGCCTGTCCTCGACGTGACTCGCATGCTGTGCGCCATCGCCCTTGCTGTCATCATCGTCGGTACCTGGTGGCTGTACCGCAAGACCGAGCGCGATGCCGTCAAGGGAATCGTCATCGCGCTGGTTGCAATCGTCGTGCTCTCCCCTGCCGCATTGCCCTGGTATTACTCGTGGCCGTTGGCGCTTGCAGCAGGTTTCGCACTGTCGACCCGAACCCTGATGATCCTTGTCGGACTATCGACGTGGCTGATGCTCGTGTTCAGGCCCGACGGATCGATCGGCCTCTACACTTTCGCTCACGTCGCGCTCGCAACGTTCGCAGCTGTGGTTGCAGGGCTTTCCCTCACCCGAGTCGACCCCCTGCGACTGCGTGTCGGACACAACGACCACACACCCACGATCGAATCGGACACTCCAGCCGAGAACACCGAAGTGAGCAAAGCGGACCATGGGTGAACTAGACGCTATCGACCCGGCCCTGCACGACGCATATCGCCTGTGCCGTGACCTGAACGCGCAGCACGGAAAGACGTACTTCCTCGCCACGCGCCTGCTTCCCAGTGACAAGCGGGCAGGAGTGCACGCGCTGTACGGCTTTGCTCGAATGGTCGACGATATCGTCGATGTGGACGTGAACTCGGCCGACGTCGAGCTCGAGACGCCCGCTACCGCCCCGATCGGGACCACGGTGTCACAATCCGACCGCGATGCCGCCGCCAAACTCGATGTCCTCGAGCAGCGGGTCCGCAACGCTCTCGGCGGCGCCGTCCTGGGATCGAGCCGATCGGACAGAGTGCTACAAGCGTTGGCGGACACCACAGCTCGATACTCCATCCCGCACGAGTACTACTTTGCGTTTCTCCACTCCATGCGCATGGACATCCCGGGCACACCGATGTTCAAGTCCCGCTATCGGACGATGGCCGAGCTGGACGAATACATGTACGGCTCCGCCGCAGTAATCGGTCTGGAGATGCTTCCGATCCTCGGCACCTCGACGAACATCGCCGACGCTGTACGCCCTGCTGCAGCACTCGGTGAAGCTTTCCAGCTGACGAACTTCATCCGCGACATGGGCGAGGATCTCGACCGCGACCGGATCTACCTTCCGACAGAAGAACTGGAAGCATTCGGCGTCGACGAGGAACTACTGCGAGCGTGTCGGCAATCAGGTCGAACCGATGCCCGGATAGATCGAGCGTTGGCCCACCTCATCGCGCACACCCGGGCGGTCTATCGGGACGCCGAACCAGGAATCGACATGTTGGCACCCTCCGTCCAGCCAGGAATGCGCACGGCCTTGCTGCTGTACGGAGGGATCCTTCGTGAAATCGAAGACGGCGGCTACCGGGTGCTCATCGAACGCGCCCGGGTTCCGCAATGGCGTCGAATATCGGTTGCGGCGCCGAGATTGGCCGCCACCGGATGGAACGTGGTTCGCGAAAGGGCACGGCTCAGAAGGCCATCGCTTGAGCGCGCCTGATGACCTCTCGCATCAAATCCCCGTGCAGTGCTTCGGCGGGAGTTCCGGGAAGACTCGGGTCCTCCTCGAACAGCCACTTCAAAATTTCCTCGTCCCGATACCCGCCATCGTGCAATACCGCCAGGAGCCCCGGCAGACCTTTGACGATCTGACCGTTACGGGCGTCGAGAAACACTTCGGGGACACCGGGAACTCTGTTCCGCTTGACTGCGAGGAGCTGACGGTCGCGGAGCATCTGCTCGACTCTGGCCTTCGGCACTTCGAGAACCTTGCTGACATCCGCCAGCTGCAGCAGGGAGACGGACGGGTCGAGGACATCGTCGGAATAAGGGATTGTGCTCACTCCGGTAACGTTAACGGGTTCGAGCTCGTATACGAAAAGCACTGCTGCAGGACTGGCGCCCGCAGAGAATCCCGCTAGGCGACACGTCGTGCTGCGAGACAGTGTCGATATCTACGCTGTTTATCATCGATTCCGTCTTGAAGAAAAATGAAATGAGGTGCTCCACGGTGATGACCGGAGGGTCCGTGTCGGTAGGTTCGTTACTGGACCGGCGCTACCGAATCGACGCACCGATCGCCCGCGGTGGAATGTCGACGGTGTACCGAGCGCTCGATACACGCCTGGATCGGCCGGTGGCGGTGAAGATCATGGACCCCGCATTCGCCGCGGATCCCCAATTCGTCGCACGCTTCGAGTTCGAGGCACGAGCGGTGGCCAGGCTGACCAACCCGGGCCTCGTCGCCGTCTACGACCACGGACGCGACGGCGAGTTCGCATTTCTCGTCATGGAGTTGGTCGAAGGCGGAACGCTGCGCGAACTGCTCCGCGAACGCGGCCCGATGCCCCCACATGCCGCAGCTGCCGTCGTACGGCCGGTGCTCGAGGCGCTCGGAACAGCGCATCGCGCCGGACTCGTCCACCGCGACGTCAAGCCCGAGAACATTCTCATCTCGGACTCCGGTGACGTCAAGATCGCCGACTTCGGGCTCGTTCGAGCCGTCGCAGCGTCGAATACGACGTCCAGCAGTGTCATTCTCGGCACTGCGGCCTACTTGTCCCCCGAGCAGGTGACCACCGGTTCGGCCAATGCAGGCAGCGACGTCTTCGGTGTCGGGGTCGTGCTGTTCGAGCTACTGACCGGCCGGACGCCTTTTACTGGAGACACCTCGCTCTCCATTGCCTACCAACGCATCGACAACGACGTCCCCCGCCCCAGCGAGATCATCGCGGGGGTACCTGAAGAACTCGACGATCTGGTCCGCCACGCCACAGTCCGCGATCCGGCAGGGCGATTCCAGAACGCCGACGAGATGGCGCGCGCGTTGGCGAGCGTCTGCGCCCGGCTCGAACTGCCTTCGTATCGAGTTCCCGCACCCAGGCGCTCTGCCGAACACAGCAGCGCAGCTGCGATGGGCGCTCCGACTACATTCGCCGGAGCGCGTCACGAACCACAGGCCCCTGCCACGGAGGTGGTATCCCTCCAGCAGGCCGACGGTGTCCATCACACCCGAGTCCAGACGGCCCCGACCGCGAGGCCGGAGTACGACCACGACGACACCCCGCAGCCCGCTCCGGTAGGCCCTCGCCAATACCAGTTTCCAGATTTCGATGCGGACAGGCAAAGGTCACGAAGAACGATCGTCATCTGGCTCACCATCGTGGCGTTGCTGGCGGTACTGGTCGGGTTCGGCGGCTGGTGGATGGGTTCAGGACGGTACACCTCGGTCCCCGTCGTGGAGGGATTGGACATCGCGGCCGCCGCGAACACGCTCGAATCCGCAGGGTTGACGAGCACTACTCGCGGCACGTACTCCGACAGTGCGCCGCTCGACACCCTCATCGGAACAGATCCTGGCTCCGGCTCACGGATCACCAAGGGTGAGGAAGTTTCTCTACTCGTCTCCCTCGGTGCGCCGACCGTCCCCGTCGTCGCTCCGAACACCGCTGTCGGCGATATGCAGCGCCAGCTCCGCGATCGCACCTTCGTGCCCGGCGACGGGGGCGAAACGTTCAGCACCACCGCGCCGGTCGGTACCGTCGCGGCGCTCGATCCCTCACCAGGCACCGTGCTGTCCGTCGGCGACACAGTCAAGGTATTGCGATCGAAAGGCGCTCCCCCCGTGACGATTCCGGACGTCGCCGGCAAGTCTGCGGAAGAGGCAACTGCCGAACTGGCCACCGTCGGTATATCCGTCTCGGCGACCCAGTTGGCCTTCGACAAGTCGACCGACGGCGGGAAGGTGATTGCCACCGACCCAGCGATCGGGGGGACCGTCAACGCCGGCAGCACGGTGACCCTGAAAGTATCCAATGCGATCACCGTCCCGTCGCTACTCGGACGCTCGGTGGGATCTGCCCGGGGCACGCTCGAACGGCTCGAACTCGGTGTCCAGGTTCGGCAAGTAGTCGACACCGACGGGTCGCTGGTCATTACTCAGAACCCGAGCCCAGGGTCCAGAGTGGCCCCGGGCTCGTCGGTGTCGGTCGTCTCCCTCCCCTGATCGCAAGGTGAGGACGGAGACGACCACGCGAGGGCTCAGCCGCGCAACATCTCCGCCACCAGGAACGCAAGCTCGAGCGACTGCTGCGTGTTCAGCCGGGGATCACATGCTGTCTCGTAACGGCCGGAGAGATCGAGGTCGGAGATGTCCTGTGCGCCACCGAGGCATTCGGTCACGTTGTCACCGGTCAGTTCGACGTGAATACCGCCGGGATGTGTGCCGAGCCCGTTGTGGATCTCGAAGAATCCTTGAACCTCGTCGACGATCCTGTCGAAATGACGTGTCTTGTATCCGGTCGACGCCTCGTGAGTGTTGCCATGCATCGGATCGCACTGCCAGATGACCTGGTGCCCTGTTGCTTGCACCTTCTCGATGATCGGGGGCAGCAAATCCCGCACTTTGCCGTTACCCATGCGCGAAATGAGAGTCAGCCGTCCCGGCTTGTTCGTGGGGTCGAGTCGTTCGACGTATTCCACGGCCATCTCGGGTGTAGTGCTCGGCCCGATCTTCAAGCCGATGGGGTTCGAGATGAGTTCGGCCAGTGCGATGTGGGCACCGTCGAGCTGCCGCGTGCGATCGCCGATCCACAAGAAATGCGCCGACAGGTCGTAGAGCTTGGGGTGATCGTCGGTGTTGTCGAGCCGCAGCATCGCGCGCTCGTAGTCGAGCACCAGCGCTTCGTGACTCGCATAGATCTGCGCGGTGTGCAGGTTCGGGTCTTTGACGCCGCACGCGTCCATGAAGCGCAGGCCTCGATCGATCTCGCCTGCGAGGGCTTCGTAGCGCGCACCTGCAGGCGAATTGGCGACGAATTCACGGTTCCAGTCGTGGACCTTGTGCAGATCCGCCATTCCGGCACCGGTCAGCGCTCGCACGAGGTTCATCGCAGCACTTGCGTTCGCGTATGCACGGACCAGTCGCGATGGGTCGTGGCCTCGCACTGCCTCGTCCGCTACCAACGAGTTCACCATGTCTCCGCGGTAGGACAGCAGTCCGAGTGCGTCGGTATTGGCCGACCGCGGCTTTGCGTACTGCCCCGCGATTCGCGCCACCTTGACCACTGGCATGCTCGCGCCGTAGGTAAGAACCACGGCCATCTGCAAAAGCGTGCGGATATTGCCCTTGATATGCGGTTCGGTGTTGTCTGCGAAAGTCTCCGCGCAGTCGCCACCCTGCAACAAGAATGCCTCACCACGCGCAACGGCGGCGAGCTTGTCCGACAACGCCTCTACCTCGCCCGCAACCGTGATCGGTGGGACGCTCTCGAGGACCTTTCGCATGTCGGCTGCCTGCTCCGGGTCCCACTGCGGCTGCTGCGCCGCGGGCTTGGCCAGCGCGTCGTCCAACTGAGAACGCAACGTCGGAGACAACGGAGGAAGTTCGGGCAAGCGGTCGATGGGTACGTCGACAGTCCAGTTCACATGCCTAGGATATTCGCTGGCCGCAGCGTGGTCTCCGACGGGTTGCCGGTCCGGACCGCTGGGAACGCATATCCGGTCCGAATCAGGCCGACGCGGCCTCGATAGCGATGAACTTCGCCAGGTTGTGCCGCGCGTCGGCGAGTGCGTCGTGGGCGTCATCGGGGACCGCGGGCAACGCCGGGCTGCCCCGATCTTCCCAATGCTGCCGGAGCTCGCGGCTGAATCTCGGCAGCGACCTCGGCAGTTCGGTCATCGACCCCCAGAGTTGGCACAGTGCGACGTGGTCGTAGGCAGCCACCCAGGCCCACAACTCCACCTCGGCACCCGGGTACGGCACCAGGAACTCGAGCAGTTCGTCGCGAATTCGGGACCTGCCCATCCACAGCGGCGACGAGTACGGTGGCAGCTTGGGCAGGACGTTTCGCCGGACCCATTTGCCGGCGCGGGAGGGATCGAACTCGGAGGAGACTGCATAGAACTCGCGGCCGTCCTCGGAGACCACAGCGATCGAGACGAGCTCGATTGTGCGACCATCCTCGATGAACTCGGTGTCGTAGAAGTAGCGCACGCAGGACACACTAGCCCCGGCGGTTGCGCCGACAAAGATCGCCCGCCATCAGAAGGAACTCCCGTTGACACCTCCCGAGACCTCCAACCCGATCGATGCCGGCGTCGACGACACCGCCACGCCGGCGAACGGAGTCCGATCCACGGCCTCGGTTGCCCGAACGACAGCAGTGGTGATCTCGTGCATCGCAATCGCTGCGGGCATCGCTGCGGGCATCGCCTACAACTTGTTCGCGCTGCCCGGCCTTCGTGGGCTGGACGTTCTCGGTGACTATTACAGAATCGATCTGGACGTCTATCGGATCGGCGGCGGCATCTTCGCTTCGGGATCACCGCTGTACGGTCAGATGCCCGCAACCGCGCTGGGGAACACTCTCCCGTTCACCTATCCCCCGATTGCTGCGGTCCTTTTCAGCCCGTTGTCGATGATTTCGCTCTACTGGGCCGGCATCGTGGTAACTGCGCTGTCTTTGGCGCTGCTGGTGACCACAATCGTGCTGACGCTGGTGTCACTCGGCTACTCACCCAAAACCTTGTTGGTGTGGACAGCCGGCGCAGTCTTCGCGGTGTCGATGATTCTCGAGCCCGTCTTCTCCACACTCGACTACGGACAAATCAACATCATTCTGATGGTGTTCGTTGCCGCGGATTGTCTGCCGAAGAAGACTCCGTGGCCTCGTGGTGTCCTCATCGGATTTGTCGCAGCCGTAAAGCTGACGCCCGCTGTATTCGTCCTCTTCTTCCTGATCCGCAAGGACTTTCGGGCTGCCGTCGTAGCGGGCGTGAGCTTTGCCACATTCACGGCCATCGGCTTTCTGGCAACAATGTCCGATTCGGTCGAATACTGGACCCACACCTTGATCGACTCCGACCGAATCGGCAAACCTGCCTACCCAGCGAACCAGAGCATCACCGGAGTTCTTGCACGGCTCGGACTCGACGACTCGCTGAGGTCGGCGCTGTGGATCGCACTGTCGTTCGGTGCGCTTGTACTTACCGCGCTCGCTATGCGGAAGGCGTTCCAGGCCGATCTCACGGCCATCGCACTCGGAGTGAACGCCGTTCTCGGGCTGCTTGTTTCGCCGATCTCGTGGTCGCACCATTGGGTGTGGGTCGTGCCGTTCCTCGTTGCACTTGCGACCTCTGCCTACCGTCGGCGCAGCACCTGGCTGGCGTTGCTGGTCGGTATCGGCCTCGTCCTGTTCCATTTCGCGCCGCATTGGCGCCTCGCGCCAGGTCGCACCTCCGGCCTCGGGTGGCCGTTATGGGACCAGCTGGCAGCGTCGTCGTACGTCTGGTGGGGAATCGCAGCGATAGCCACTGTGGCCTTCTCTACCTGGAGTACCTCACAGCGGAAGGCCACGAGCAGCTAGCACCAACTCCCGCCGACCGAGCCGACACCTCCCGACTCGCATCGGTGAGCTCAGCTCGCTTTGGAGTCCGGGAGACGCTCGGGGTCAACGCCGGCCGCGGGCGCTACCGGGGCATTCTTCAGGGATGCGGCGTAGACGTCGACGTACTCTTGACCGGACAGCAACATCAAGTCGTACATCACTTCGTCGGTCACCGCTCGCTCGACGAACCGATTACCCGCCATGCCTTCGAAGCGAGAAAAATCGATAGGTTTGCCGATCTTGATGGTAACTTTCGACGGCTTCCATATCTTCGAACCGATGGGATTCATCTTGTCGGTTCCGATCATCGCCACCGGCACCACCTGCACTCCGGTCTCCAGAGCCAGTCGGGCCATACCGGTCTTGCCCTTGTACAGCCTTCCATCCGGTGAGCGCGTGCCCTCCGGATAGATGCCGAGCAGTTTGCCCTTGGCGATCACCCGAGCGCCGGCATTGAGCGCATCCTGTGCAGCATCGGCACTCGTTCGGTCGATCGGCACCTGACCGACCGCGGTGAAGAACCACTTCTGGAAGGCGCCCTTGAGTCCGGAACCTGTGAAGTATTCACTCTTCGCCAGGAACGTGATTCTTCGCTGCGCCTTCAACGGCAGATAGAACGAATCGAGAACTGCCTGATGATTACTCGCCAGGATTACCGGTCCCCGCGCCGGGATGTTCTCGGCACCTTCGACTGTCGGTCTGCCCATCGCAATCAGGATAGGACCGATGAATACGTACTTGAACAGCCAGTACCACATGGCGTCCTTCCTGATTCGAGTCTTCGCTGCGGATTCGACGTTGACTCTACCTACCCGTTATGGCGCCAGCCACAACAACTCGGACGCCGCGACAGAGGTCACATGCAATCAACACGCATCGATCAGAAAATCGCAACGCGCAAGGTCCGCCGCACCGATCATGCCTGCGGCTTCACCGAGCTGTGTGCTCACGATCCGGGCAAGCGGCCGGTGACCAGCACCGGTGACCAGTCGCGCATAGTGGCCCCGCGCCTCATCCAAGAACTGACTCGACGAAGTCGCCACGCCGCCCGCGATGACGATCAAATCTGGATCGTAGACGTCGCTGACCAACGCAAGACCGACCCCGAGCCAACGAGCAAAGTCGGCCATCGTTCGTCGCGCGATCTCATCGCCGCCCTGCGCAGCGGAGGCGATGCGGCGGCCGGTCAGTGATCCCGGATCGAGAAAAACCTCGCGCGCCAATATTGTGGACGACGCTTGGTCCGAAGCAAGGAATTCGACAGCAGTATCGACGAGAGCAGTTCCGCTGCAATACCGTTCCCAGCATCCGCGCTTTCCGCACGGGCAGGCGCGACCGTCGGGGACGACCTGGATGTGCCCCAGCTCCGGTGCAACACCATAGCTACCTCGATAGATCCGACCATCGATCAGGAGTGCGGCTCCGATTCCCGTCCCTATCGACACCATCACCACGTTCCGACCGCCTGCCGCCGCACCGAAACGATATTCGGCCCATGCAGCCGAATTGGCATCGTGTTCGAGAAGAACCGGCAACCCGATACGCTCGCTCATCTGACTGGCCACCGGAGTGTCGATCCACGGCAGGTGCGGCGCGAATCGTACCGAGGTTCGGTCGGAGTCGATGAACCCTGCGACCGCAAGCCCTACCGCGGAAACAGAATGTCGGCCGGCCAGTTCCTGGACAGCTCGATCGAGACCGTGCTCGAGAGCGGCAGCCGAATGAGGCGTCGGCGACTGGGCGGAATCGATGACCTGACCGGACGAGTCGACGACGGAGGCACGCAGGCTGGTACCACCGACATCGATACCGATGGTGAGCAATTCCCGATGCCGCTTCATTGCTGACCTTTCCAGTGCCGCCCAGCCCCCGAAGAACGACATCGACGCTCTTTACCGACTCCCACCGGATCTTCCAGTTCCAAAATCCCGCAGCTGTCCCGATCGGACTACATCGGATCCTTGACAGTGACGGTAATCGGTACGAATCCCCCTCGTCGAACTACCGGTTCTTCCGTGTCCGGTGCACCAGCCTGATCCGTCGGGTGATCCTGACCATGCCCGTCGGTGTCGGTGTCAGCTCCTGGGTCCTGGGTTGTCGCTGTCGAGGCGTGCGTCGCTTGCGACGCCGGACCATCCATGTGCTCGGCAACCAATTGCCGGATCATTGCGATGACGGTGGCACCCTCGGTCGCGAGCAGTGTGAGTAGATCGTGCTGCTCGCCCCTGATCAACGCAGACAGTGCACACACCGGGCACCAACTGCATCCCTGACGTGGGCGCTCCTGTTGATCGGTGACAGCTTGGCGAAGCATCGGCTCGACGCGTGTGAGCACAGTTTCTGCCAACGCCCACAGCTCGGCTGCGACGTCGGAATGCTCGGTGGTCATCTACAGCGTCACCTTTCAGGCCGGCCACAGGGCCGGATCGGGCCGGAAACGGACCACGAGATTACCGGATTCGAACTCGGCACCGAGAACTACACAACGACGCAGAACCGAAGCCAGGCGAACCCGCTTGCGGGTTCCGTCGGCACCGATGATCACGTCGTCCTCCACTCGCCCGAGACTGACCGTCGACGGGTCCACTACCGGTAGACGCAGCGTCATAGTGTACACCGATTCCAACCCCGATCCCGACTCGTGCGCCACCACTGGTTTATCGAACTGGCGTGCGACACCCGCCCCACCCGGTCGGCTGGACCCCGCCCGGTTCGACACCGTGACGACACCCACCCGAGTTTCCAGCGCGCCGAGAGATACCAACCCTACCGGTTCGTCTGCACTTTGTTCCACGACCAGCAACGAACAATCCTGCGCAAGCTGCTCGACGTCGGCAAGGCAGGCCTGCTGGGCTGCACGCCAACTTTCGAACCAGAATACCGCCGGGTGCACACCTACAAGCCCCATCGACGACGAATTCAGCTCGGGCAGAACCTTGTTGACGATCACCTCGGCGACCGGCAACCCCATCAATGCAGCCGCGGACATGGTCCGACGGGCCTCCGCGACCCCGACCGAATCCGGCGTCAGAACGATTGTCGCCGTCGTTCGCCGGTGATCGAACAACAGCTCACGAACTGCGTCGGCGTCTGCGAGGACGCGTTCCATCACCGCGACCAGAACAGTCAGACGTGGGTCCGTTCCGGTCCCCGCGACGACCCGATCGTGTTGGGGCCAGAGGCGTTCCAGATAGCCACACAGTAGATCCGGAAGTGCCAGGGTACGCAATGCATCAGCGGTTGCCGGAAGGTCGACGAATACTGTGTCCCAGGTTCTTTCGTCCACCAGTTCGACCAACCGATGTAACCCTAGGAGGTCCTGGGCTCCGGGCGCGCCGACAATCTCTTCAGGGTCGATACCGCCGAAGCGGACGCCGTGTTCGTGACCCGTCCCTGCCAGCGACGCAATGGCAGAGACAGATCGGTAACTCGCCTCCAGTAGCGCCAGAGTATTCAACTCGAGAACATCGAGTCCCTCGGCCACAGATCGGGGCCTGTTGACGACCGGTGACGTCGAACCATCCAAAGCTGGGCGTCCGAGAACATCGAGCAGCGAATGTGCCTGATCGAAGGACACCACCAGCACTCGACGCCCCGACCTGGCGTCCTCGATCGCTGTTTTGGCGGCAAGCGTCGTCTTGCCTGCTCCGCCCTTGCCGACGAACAGTCGGACTTCGGTGCGGGCGTCGGCGCGAGCCTCGCTCAGCCTTCGACTCGCTTCTTCAGCTCTTTGAGCGCGGTATCGGTGATGACCTTCTCCGCTTTGCGCTTGAACAACCCGATCATCGGAATGTTCAGATCTACCGTCAACTCGTAGACGACATCGGTCCGTCCGTCGCCGGCGTCCTTCAACGTGTACGACCCCGACTGCGACTTCTGCATTTCACCCGATACGAGCTCCCACGCCACGGCCATTCCATCCGGCGCCCAGTCGTAGCGAAGTTCGTAGGTGTCCTTGACCATTCCGGCGTCCAGGACGAACTTCACGCGGTCCGCTCGACCGTTCGAGCCGGTAGCGAGCACCTCCACGGACTTCGCTGCCGAGACCCAGGACGGATACGCGTCGAAGTCTGCGATCACGTCCATTACCTGTGCGGACGGAGCGTCGACGGTGATCGACCTCTGAGTTTTCTCGGCCATGCTGTTGGTCCGCTTCCTTTCTCATTTGTTGTCGATGGGCTTCGCTCGCCGGGTATCGGCGCGTGCCGTCGACACCTCTCATCACACACGATCGCCTACGGTCCGCACAACGGGGACCGTAAGCGAGAGCGCCTCCGCCTCTAGGTTCGCGCGTGATCCGGACGCTCGCCCGCAGCGCGGCCTGCCTCCAATTCACGCTTGAGCGCGAATGCCATCGACTTTCCCGCAATCCTGCGCCTGCGGTTTTCGCCGACAAGGTCGAGTCCCTCTCGCCCAGCAGGTGGTTCCGCATGCAAAAAATAATGGACGATAACGCCGTCGAGGACCGGGATTTCCTCTAGCCACACTTCCATCGTCCCAGTCAGCGCTCCGTCGATCGTCCAACGGATGCCTTTGTCGGCACGATCTTCGGACACCTCGATCCGCAGGTCAGGCCACCACGACCGCCAACGATCTCTCGGCGCCATCGCCTCGGAGACGCACGCGCCCGGAACAGCAATGAAGGTTTGATCCGCTACTTGGATACTGCTCATCGAAAGAGCTTCACATATATCTTTCGCGGCGCCGCACCTGAGGCGGTCGAACTGCTCCAGAAAGCCGGACTACAGTACAAACAATCCGAGCTACTCGTGAGTAGAGCTAACCGATCCGTTGTTGGAGGTACCCCCGTGCGTGAGTTCACTGTGCCCGCCCGATTCGAAATCGAGGACGGGGAATCGGCAGTCGATTCCGTTTTCACCCGCCGGGCTACGGCACCCGAGTCGGTGGCGTTTCTTCGCCAAGAGAACGGCAGTTGGACCGACGTCACTGCCGAGCAGTTCGCGACTCAGGTCGTATCGGTTGCCAAAGGCCTGATTGCCTCAGGAGTCGAGCAGGGTGATCGCGTTGCACTGATGTCCTCGACGCGCTACGAATGGTCGGTGCTCGACTACGCGATCTGGGCGGCAGGCTGCGTTACGGTTCCGATTTACGAGACATCATCTGCCAATCAGGTCGAGTGGATCCTGTCCGACGCCGAGCCGGTTCTGCTCGTGCTGGAAAACAAGCAGCATCGCGACGAAGCCGCCGATGTCGTCGCAGCCTCGAAGACGGTACGTAGGACGTTCCAGGTGGACGGCGCAACTGCCGATACCGGCGCGATCCACGAATTGATCGAACTCGGTGCGGCCACTGCCGACGGCGTGGTCGAAGCACGTGTCGCCGCCCTACGTTCGTCCGATCCGGCGACCCTCATCTACACCTCGGGTACTACCGGCCGTCCCAAGGGCGTGCAGCTCACCCATGCCAATCTCCTCGCGGAGTCCAAGGGAATCCGCGAGACGACGCTCAAGACACTGCTGAGAGGTGGCACGCGGACCCTGATGTTCCTGCCGCTCGCGCACGTGTTGGCCCGCGCCGTCACGATTGCAGCCTTCGATGCGGGGACGACAGTCGGCCACACGAATGACATCCCCAACCTCGTCGCCACGTTCGGGTCGTTCAAGCCGGATTTCATCTTGTCGGTGCCCCGCGTATTCGAGAAAGTATTCAACACTGCCCGACAGAAGGCACATGCCGACGGCAAGGGAAAGATTTTCGACACGGCCGCCGACACAGCTGTCGCGTGGAGCCAGTCGAAGGACGAAGGCTCGACCGGAGTCGTACTTCGAGTCAAGCATGCAGTGTTCGACAAGCTCGTGTACTCGAAACTCCGTGCTGCTCTAGGTGGTAACTGCAAGCTGGCGATCTCCGGCGGCGCGCCGCTCGGCGCACGACTCGGCCACTTCTATCGCGGAATCGGGGTACCGATCTACGAGGGCTACGGCCTGACCGAGACCAGCGCAGCGTTTGCGGTGAATACCATCGGCTATCAACATGTCGGCAGTGTCGGTCGACCTCTCCCCGGCAATACCGTCCGTATCGCCCCCGACGGTGAAATTCAGCTGCGCGGCCCTGTTGTGTTCGCCGGCTACTGGCGTAACGAAGAAGCGACTGCCGAGTCCCTGGATGACGGGTGGTTCCGTACCGGCGATCTCGGATCGCTCGACGCCGACGGGTACATCACGATCACCGGCCGCAAGAAAGAATTGATCGTCACCGCCGGCGGAAAGAACGTCTCGCCCGCAGGTCTGGAAGATCAGCTGCGCGCACATGCCCTGATCAGTCAAGCGATCGTCGTCGGCGATCAGAAGCCGTTCATCGGCGCATTGGTGACGCTCGATGCCGAAGCCCTGATCGGCTGGAAGGCGCGCAACTCCAAACCCGCAGATTCGTCTGCAGCAGACCTGGCCACCGATCCGGACCTGATCGCAGAGATCGATGCGGCGATCGATGAGGCAAACAAGTCCGTCTCACACGCCGAAGGGATCAAGAAGTACCGGATCCTGCCGAACGACTTCACCGAGGAGGCGGGCGAGGTGACACCGACGATGAAGCTCAAACGCAATGTGATCACCAAGACCTACGCGGACGACGTCGAAGCGATCTACTCCAAGTAGTCACCGGTCTGTTCCCTTGTGCCGACCACACGCACAAGGGAACAGGGCGCGGATCAGAGCAGGCTGCGCAGCTTCTGCGCGAGAGTATCCCAGCGCCAGCTCTTTTCGACCCACTCACGTCCAGCCGCGCCCATCGATGCGGCGAGCGTCGCATCGGACAGAATTCGGACGATCGCCTCGGTGATCTGCTCGACCGAACGACCATCGACTACAAGTCCGGTTTCGTTCTGCCGCACCGTTTCCGGTGCGCCACCGGACATGCCGGCGACGACCGGCACGCCGCACGCCGACGCTTCCAGGTAGACGATCCCCAGACCCTCGACGTCGAGCCCCCAGCCGCGAGTTCTGCTCGGCATCGCGAAGACGTCCGCGATCGTGTGATGCGCGGCCAGCTCTGCCGAACGGACTGTGCCAGTGAAGATCACGTGATCTTCCACGCCGCAGCTGCGGACCAGCGCGCGTAAGGTGCCCTCGTACGGCCCGCCACCGACGATAACCAGAACCGCACCGTCGATCGCCTCTCTGATCCCCTGCATCGACCGGATGAGAAAATCCTGTCCCTTGCGCGGTACCAAGCGCGACAGACACAGTATCGTCGGTCGATCCCCCAACCCGTAGCGGGCCCGAAGTTCCGCTCGCGCGCCGGAATCCGGCTTGAACTTATCGGTGTCGACACCCGGCGGCACATGCTCGAGCGCGGCCTGTGGACCGAAGGCCGACGCGAACCGTCCTCGCGTGTACTTGCTTACGTACGTCACTGTGTCGACGGAGTTGCCGATCGCTCGCAGCGTTCCGCGACCACCTGGAATCATCGACCATCCCACTTCGTGTCCATGGGTGCTGGCGATGATCGTCTCTGCCCCTGCGCGTCTGACCACTGGAGCCATCACCGCGAGCGGCGCTGCCGCACCGAACCACACACTGTCGCAATCGTGCGACTTCACAAGCTGCGCAGCTCTTCGTGCCACCAGCGGCGTCGGTAGCATCAGCGTCGTGGGGTGCCGGACCACTTCGTACGGTTGGCATGCATCGAACGCGAGATGACTATCGCCCCGCCACCGGGGGGCGTACACCACCAGCTCTTCGGGTGGGAATCTATCCGCGATGCTCTGGAGATAGGACTGGATACCTCCGGGACGCGGGGGAAAGTCATTCGTTACCAAGAGCGTCCGACCCATTGCACCACCGTAGGTCAGCTCGCATTATGCGCAACCCAAGCCCCCCAGTCCGCGATGAATGTGTCGGTTCCAGGCCCGACAGTCGCTTCGAGACCCGCGTTGATCTCGGTGTCTGTTTGCGGACCGGTTGCCAACTGCGCGTAGAGATCTCGCAGCACCGGCTCACCGTATCGCTCAGCGACGAACGCTGCCAGGGACCATGCGGATTCGTACGCGAGGGTGGAACGGAGCCCACCCGCCGAAAAATCGGAGTCTGCCGGGAGAACCGTCGGCGGTCCGCCCACCCCGACTGCACGACTCAGGGTCGGAGCCAGCGTGGCGAAGTCGACACCCGATCCGCGGTACCCCGAATAATCAGCGAACCCCTCGAGCATCCATGTCGGCGATCCGTCGATTGTGTTCGCGCGAGCGGCAATGTGCGTGAGTTCGTGACGCAGGACCGAGCGAGTAGTGAACTCGGTCAATCGCTCGGCAGCGGAGGGAGAGAAGACGACACGCTGCCCAGTCACCGGATTCCCGGGTACAACGACATCAGAGACGGACACAGCCGCCACATCCGGGCCTGCAACTCCCCCTGCCGACGCGAGGAACTCATCTGTAGAACTCGTCGTCACTATCAGCGTCTTTCGCGGCCAGTCGTCACCCACGAAGTCCGCAACTGCCTCGACCGCGGCCGGCAACTCGGTGGCAAGCCGAGAGGTGAGCAGGTTCTGCTCTTGTTTGCCCAGCACCATCGATGTTCCCCCGGCCGTCGTGATCGGCGTGGCCGTTACCGGCCCGAAGTCCCACGGTCCCCGCCAGGTATGTCGGTCGATACCTGGTACGTCTGTGTCGGACACCAGTCGCCATCTATCGTCGCGCTCGGCCACGAGCAACGAGATCGGTCTGCGGGTCGGTAGGTCATCCGGCCCGTCGATGCCATACCGAAGAACCACCGGCGGCGCCCACACGTCGGCGGCCCCCACACGCTCGGCAATTTCGGAAGGGACGGGTGTTTCCGGCTCGTCCACGATTTCGTAGCCCCACTCGGACCGCGGCACATCCGAGAGGTTCGATGCGGTGCGGATCAGCGATTGCAGGAACTCAGGCGACGCTGCCGGATCGACCAGAGCTTGCAGTTCAGCATCGTCGTTGGAGGAAACCGCATCCGCCCAATCCACCAGAAGCTGTTCGACGCCCGCCCTGCGCTGTTCCTCGTAAGGATTCGAGGGCATAGGCATAGGCATCGTCGACTCGGCCAGCGGGCCGGAGGCTGTACATCCCGAAACCCATACAAGAGCGCCGACGAGGACTGCCGCCGATAAAGATCGGCGGACAGTCATCGAGTGAACCAAGCTGGAGCTGTCAGTACCGGCGCGCACCGTAGAACGGGAACGACGCCATCGACTGAACCTTCACCGGCACCCCGAACGTCGAGGCATGCAGCACGTTGCCGTTACCGGCGTACAGGCCGACATGCGAGGCATCCGGATAGAAGAGAACGACGTCGCCTGGCTGGAGGCTCTTCTGATCGACTGGGGTTCCGCCGGCAGCTTGCGCCTGGCTGGACCGCGGGAGCGTCTTGCCGACCTGCTTGTAGGCCCACACGACCAGCCCTGAGCAGTCGAAGCCATCGGGTCCGGTAGCGCCCCACACATACGGTTTACCTATCTGCGTCAGACCTGCCTGCAGAGCGCCGGACCCCGATCCCGGAACCAATCCCGCGATGATCTTCGACAGGTCGAATCCTGGAGGTAGCGGACTGCCCGCGTAGTCACTCCGTTCGGCGCCGGACAGCGCGCTGAACGCCGCCATTACTTCTGCCGTTTGCCCTTGAAGTTCGCTCTGCTTGGCCTGCAGATCGTCGCTGACCATTTTGGCTTGATCTGCAGCCGCGCGCGCCGCGTCTGCAGCGCTACGGGAGGCTTCCTCGGCCGCAGCGGCATCGGTCGTCGCTTGCTTGAACTGCCCGACCTGCCTGGAAGTCTCCGCGGAAATGATGTCGAGGGCCGACATCTGGTCCAACAGTTGTTGGGGTGAATCGCTGACCATCACGGCGAACAGCCTGTTCGTTCGACCACCCTGATAGTTGACGTTGGCCACTTTGTCCACAGCGGGCTTCAGCTCGGCCAACGCCGCCTCGGCGACCGCGAGCGCGCTCTGATGAGTCTCGACGGCGGACTCTGCTTCGCGCTGCACTGCAGTCTTGGCATCGAGATCTATTTGCGCGTTGTGCAACGCCTCCGTCGTTTGCTCGGACTCACGAGCAAGGTCCGACAACCGCGTCTGCGCATCGGATGCACTGTCTATTCCCGGCTGCGCCTGGGCTGTTGCGGCCGGTGCGACGAGTAGACACAGCGCACAGGCTGCAGCGGCGAGGACGCTGCGTTTGGATCGAGCAACATTCTTGACTGTCGGTGTCGCCACAGAAGGTGACTCTCCGTTCTTGCAGGTGTGTCGATGAAGCAATGGCGCAGTGCAGATTTGCTGCGACGTTCGCTCATCAGTGCACAAACGACTGAAGTGCGCATGATTGGCTGAAAACAAACTCTACCCATCAGTTTCGTTACGTGGGCGAGAATGAAGTCGGATACAGCGGAACTTTTCGAACATTCGGACTTTTACACCGTCAGGACTCGGCAAGATTACGGAATCGTCACGCCAGTGTCCAACCAAGACCGGATCCAGGGGCGGACAAGCACGCCTCGGCCCGGCGAAACGACGAAACAGCACCAGGTCCGCGGCCGGCAAGACCGGGTCCTGATGCTGTTTGCGTACCGATCACACGACTCAGTATCGACGAGCTCCGTCGAACGGCATCGACGACACCGGTGCAACCTTGACGGGAACACCCGAGGTGGATGCGTGGATTACGTTGCCGCCGCCTGCGTAGATACCCGAATGCGATCCACCGTAGAAGGAGACGACATCTCCCGGCTGAAGATCGGACTGGGATACCGGAACACCAGCGGACGCCTGGTCGTAGCTCGTACGGGGCAAGCTGACGCCGGCCTGCTTGTATGCCCACTGAACCAGACCGGAGCAATCGAACGAGTCAGGACCGGATGCACCGTAAACGTACGGGGACCCGACCTTGGACTCTGCGGCCTGCACTGCTTTCGCAGCCGGAGTGACCTGCGGAGCGATGGGTGCCGGCGCGCCGGGGAGTCCAGGGACAGCCGGCAACGGGGGCAAGCCCGGGATCTCAGGTATTTCGAACGTACCGACACCCGGGATCGTGATGGGGGCCGCCATTGCGGGGGCAGCGGGCAAAATGACCGCGCCGGCAGTGATCGCACCGGCTACGAGTATTCGACGCAATTGGCGGGTTGAAGTATGTGACGCCACGAGAGGTTGTGCTCCGTTTCTTCCACTCATCCGCCGACCGAGTTAGCTGACGGGTTCGGGCTGGGAAGATCAGCCCTACCCACCGTTCGCAAAATGCGATCCGGCGGGATTCACCCCAGTAGAAATCGGGTTCCCGGTACGGCCACTCTGACGAGTACCCGATTAGGCGGTGACTTGCGACGCCACTCCTGTCTGGACTGGCGAGACTCCGCAAGGTCTCAGGAAGGTTACGAAATGGCATCCCCCCGTGTCGACCCCGACGCGCCGAAGAGGCTCGAAAATCTGAAAACCGGACTACATCGCACGTCGATCCGGGCTTGAATCACAGGACGGTAACGAAGCACCCCGGTGGGCGTCGTCGTTCTCCACGACCAAACGCAAATATGGGACGAGCCCGACCTCCGCCAGGACCCCGACAGCACCTAGTTCCGCCTGGTCGATGTCTATTTTCGACGTTGCAGACCAGACATCTACACCCGCCGAACCTGCCACTCCCGGAGCTCCGAGAAGGACGGTTACGACGCAGTCTCCGCACGCGATGTCTCGAACCCTGCAGTCACTACAATCCACCATCATGTGATCCTCGTCTCTTTTGTGTTTCAGCCCGAACTTCCGACTTGTTTCGGGCGAACTTATCGGCGAGGTACGACACGCCTTCCACGAAAACGACAACGCAGGATTCTGTCGGTACCGCCATCTACCGTCCTGTCCTGTGACCCTTCCGATCCAGCTGACTTTCGATGAACTGGACACCCCGCTACATCAGACGACTTTCGTGGTCGTCGATTTGGAGACGACGGGCGGCAGCGCCGATACCGAAGCGATCACCGAGATCGGGGCGGTCAAGGTCCGTGGAGGTGAGGTGATCGGAGAGTTCGCCACACTCGTCGATCCAGGCCGATCGATTCCGCCTTTCATCGTCGAGCTGACCGGAATCACCTCCGCGATGCTGATCGACGCACCGCGCATCGAGCGTGTACTTCCCGGCTTCCTGGAATTCGCACGGGGCGCAGTCCTCGTCGCCCACAATGCGGGGTTCGACACCGGTTTTCTCCGAGCCGCTGCCAGCCGACTGGATATCGCCTGGCCCAAGTTCCAAGTTTTGTGCACCGTCAAACTGGCGCGTCGTGTACTCACCCGCGACGAGGCCCCATCAGTGAAATTGTCGGCACTCGCATCGTTGTTCGACGTCAGCACGACACCGACTCACCGCGCCTTGGACGACGCTCGCGCGACGGTAGACGTATTGCACGCGCTGATCGAGCGTGTCGGAAATCAGGGTGTGCACAGCTACGCCGAACTCGTCGACTATCTCCCAAATGTCTCAGCCGGACAGCGTGCGAAGCGATCCCTCGCCGCCCACCTCCCCCGGACCCCGGGGGTATACCTGTTCACGGGGCCGGGCAAGGAGGTCTTGTACGTCGGTACCTCGACCAATCTGCAACGTCGAGTCCGGAACTACTTCACCGGTTCGGAAACTCGCGGCCGGATGAAGGAGATGGTCGGCCTTGCTGTCGATGTCGACTATGTCGAGTGTGCTCACGGTCTCGAAGCAGGTGTACGTGAACTCCGGTTGTTGAGCGCGCACATCCCGCCGTACAACCGCCGATCGAAGTTCCCCAAAAAGGGATGGTGGATCACCACGACGGTCGAAGCGTTTCCACGGCTTTCCGTCGTCAGAACACCGACGACCAGCTCACTCGGGCCCTTCACAGCGCGAAGTGATGCCGCGGACGCCGCGGCGCTCATCTCCGAATTCGGTTCGATCCGCACCTGCTCCAATCGCATCCCACGCACCGGCACACACGGACAGAATTGCCCACCGACCGCGGTGGGCGGTTGCGCGGCAGCGACGGCAGGTGTGCTCTCGCCCGACGACTACTCGGTGTATCCCGCGCGATTCCACGCTTTGATCGACGGCGTCGACAACTCCATGTTGGACGCGGCGCGAGTACGGGTCACACAACTCGCCGACACCGAGCTTTTCGAATCGGCAGCCCGTCTGCGTGATCGACTCACCGTTCTCGCCGACATGATCCGAAGAATGCACCGTCTCGCCGCGGTCGCAGCCATCACCGAACTCGTAGCCGCCAGGAAAACTGCGGAAGGAGGATGGGAACTCGCAGTGATTCGCAACGGGCGGCTGGCGGGCGCGGCTACCACCGCGCGTCGCGTACACCCGATGCCGGCCGTGGAGGCCATCACCGCCGCCGCCGAGACCGTCACCCCGGACGCCACTCCGCTGCGCGGCGCATCGCCCGAGGAGGTGGGCCTCATTGCCCGGTGGCTGGACTCCGACGGCGTCCGCATAGTGCGGACCACCGACGGGTACGCCGAGCCGGTATACGGCGCTGGGGCGTGGAAAGAATGGTGCAGTATTTCTCGCGCAGCATCCCGCCACGAGTACAGCGCGTCGCCGTACCCCGACCGGTACGCCCTCTAAGCTCCGGGGAGTCGCAACGTACGCGTGTTCGCGCATCGAATGAGGGAGACCCATGATCCACGCCATTGTCATGATCGACGCCGAGGCAAGTGCCATCCCCGAGACCGCGCAAGCAGTGGCGGACGTCGACGGTGTGTCCGAGGTCTATTCGTGTGCGGGAGATGTCGACCTGATCGCCATCGTCAAGGTTCGCGATCATCAGCAGATCGCCGAGGTTGTGACGCAACGGATCAACAAGGTGGCCGGCGTCCTCAATACTGCGACGCACATCGCGTTTCAGTCGTATTCGAGCGCCGATATCGACGCGGGGTTTTCGATCGGCGAGTGAGGCACATCCGCGCCGAAGCCGGTCGGATCAATCCAGCTCGTTCGACCGGCTCACCCATCGGGCCAGCAGTGTCGCTGCCGCACCGGAGTCGACAGCCTTCGTTGCGCGCACCAACCCTGCAGAGAGAGCACCGATGATGTCGCCGGCATCGATTCCTTCGGCTATTCCGGCGTAAGCAGTCAGCGCGGCTGCCGCGTTCAATAGAACTGCGTCGCGCACCGGGCCGGTCTCTCCTGCTAGAACCGCGTGCACCACTCTCGCATTGAACGCGGCGTCACCGCCTTTGAGCGCCGACAGCGGTACGTAGTCGAACCCGAAGTCCTTCGGATCGATCGTCGTTGCAGTGACCATGCCTCCGGAAACGACGTGCACGCTGGTAGTGGTGGACATCGTGATCTCATCGAGGCCGTCGTCACCGCGGACCACGAGAGCGCTCGTGCCACGACCGGCGAACACCCCTGCGACAACCGGCACCAGTGCCTCGAATGCGCACCCGATCAACCCTGATCGCGGCCGACCGGGGTTGGTGAGTGGACCAAGGATATTGAAAACCGTCGGAATGCCGATCTCCTTCCGCGGCGGGCCCGCGAACCGCAGCGCGGGATGGAATACCGGGGCGAAACAGAACCCGATACCGACATCGCGAACGCTTTCGGCAACTCCACTCGGTCCCAGACCGAACTTGACTCCCAGTGCTTCCAGAACATCGGTCGTACCGCTCTGTGACGATGCCGCTCGATTCCCATGCTTGACCACCGGAGCACCCGCTGCCGCCGCCACGATCGCGGCCATCGTCGAGATGTTCACCGTGTCTGCACCGTCGCCACCGGTACCGACGACGTCCACCGAATTCGGTTCACTATCGACAAGAGAGGCATGCGCGAGCATCGAGTCGGCGAGTCCACCCACCTCTGCCGGAGTAGGTCCCTTCATCTTGAGGGCCACCCCGAAGGCGGCAATCTGCGCGGCGGTGGCGTGATCGGACATGATCTCGTCCATCGCCCAGGCCGTATCGGCACTCGACAAATCGACCCACGACGTCAAGGCCCCCAGAATGCTCTTCCAGGTCCTGCTCGACTCGTCGTTGATCGGTGCGGTCATCATTTCCGTGCCTTCCTGAACTGACGGCCATATCTTCGGCACCGGTGTGGCCCGACCGAACCTATGACGCGGTTGCACTACGTCATAGGTTCGCAATGTGGCGAAAGCTTAGTCAGCGACGCGGCTTGCGTCGGAACCAGGTTGTAAGGCGTCCCAGCCCAAAACGATTCCACCGCGGCGTTGCGCGAGCCCAGCCATGCGAGAACGCTCTTGTGAGCAGTGCAGCGCGTCCAGCACCTGTATGCGCTGCAGGATGATCGGAACGCCTCCATCGACGGCGGGCTGGTAGCCGTTGATCTCGGGCGAATCCATCGTCATCGAACCGGGGGCCCGCTCGTAACCGTCTTGGGCAGCGATCGCCGCCGCGTCGTCGATCAGGTCCGGCGGCAGGATCAGGTGGTGCCGAAGGACGACTTCCGCATCCTCCACCCATGCATTCTGTTGTGTACCGCGTTCCAACGCCGCAGAACATGGCACGGCATCGTCGAAGGACGATGCCACGACGAGCAAATCGGTTCTGGCGGGGTCGAGTGGGATCGACCGAGCGCGCGAAAACCACCGTCGGAACCAACCCGTCTTACCGTTCGTTGACATGAGGCAACCCTTCCACGACGCCCTCACCCAAGCGTGACCGGTGCCGCCGACCAGCGCCTCTACTGGGGAAAGAGCCTGCGCCGATGGTTGCGACGCGCCAACACAGGACCCGGGTAGGCAATCGGTACTACGGGCAGTCATACTTCTCTTTGTGACGAGCGCTGTAGGGACACAAGGATCGGCAATCACCCAACGCGTGCACTCGCTGAACCGTCCTAATATGGTCAGCGTCGGCACCATAGTGTGGTTGTCGAGCGAACTAATGTTTTTCGCTGGACTTTTTGCGATGTATTTCGTCGCGAGGGCGCAGGCAAACGGCATTTGGCCACCGGAACCGACCGAGCTGAACCTCGGTCTCGCGGTACCGGTGACAACCGTTCTGATCGCGTCCTCCTTCACCTGCCAGCTAGGCGTATTCGCCGCTGAGCGCGGTGACGTCTTCGGACTGCGACGTTGGTACATCATCACGTTGATAATGGGGACGTTGTTCGTCGCCGGCCAGGGATACGAGTACTACCACCTGGTGGAAGAAGGCACCACGATCTCTTCGAGCGTCTATGGCTCGGTCTTTTACATCACGACCGGATTCCACGGCCTCCATGTGATCGGTGGACTCATCGCTTTCGTCTTCCTGATCACGCGAACGCTGGTCAGTAAGTTCACTCCCGCTCAGGCAACAGCTGCGATCGTCGTGTCGTACTACTGGCACTTCGTCGACATCGTCTGGATAGCGCTGTTCGCCACCATTTACTTCATCCGCTGATGAATATCGTTGAAGCAAGTATCTCGATTTCGTCGACAACAATGAACGTCAGGAATCAATCCCAGGCGTTCAGTCCGTCCCGACACGACAAGGGATAGAAGATGAGCTCATCTCCCCCAGCATCACCCGGCGACAACACAGATATGACGTCAGCCGGTTCTCCTTCAGCAGTGAAGAGTCGGCGGCAGCGCAGGGTTCGCCGCCGTGTGACAGGCGCAGTAGTACTCATGATGGGTCTCATCAGCGCGGGCTTTCTTGCGTCGGCTTTGACCCCCACCCCGCAGGTGGCGACGGCCGATCAGGATTCAGCCGCATTGATCCGCGAAGGTAAGCAGTTGTACGACACGTCCTGCGTCACCTGCCATGGAGTGAACCTGCAGGGTGTGCAGGACCGTGGACCCAGCCTGATCGGTGTCGGCGAAGCCGCTGTCTACTTCCAGGTCTCGACAGGTCGGATGCCTGCGGTTCGCAACGAAGCGCAGGCTGAACGCAAGCCGGCGAAGTTCGACGACAAGCAGATCGACGCACTGGGCGCATATGTCCAGGCGAACGGTGGCGGCCCCACCCTGCTTCTCGACAGCAACGGCGAAGTAGCGCAGTCTTCGCTTTCCGGCGGTGATATTGCCCGCGGCAGCGAGCTCTTCCGGCTCAACTGCGCGTCGTGCCACAACTTCACCGGTCAGGGCGGTGCTTTGTCCTCGGGCAAGTACGCACCTTCGCTCGGACCAGCTTCCGAGCAGGAGATCTACACGGCCATGGTCACGGGCCCGCAGAACATGCCTAAGTTCTCGGACCGTCAACTGACGCAAGAAGAAAAGATCGACATCATCTCTTACGTGAAGTCAGCGCAGGATACGACTGCGCCAGGTGGCTGGGGACTCGGCGGCTTCGGCCCGGGTACCGAGGCACTGGCAATCTGGATCATCGGAATCGGTGCCGTCGTCGGCGCAACGTTGTGGATCGGAGCGAGGTCATGAGTGACGGTGATTCCGGACGCGCGGACGCCGGGCAGACCGGCGGGAACAATGTGGACGTGAACAAGAAGTACACCGACGAGGAACTCGCCGGAATGACGCGTGACCAGCTGGTGACGCTGGGCACTAATCTCGACCACGTCGATGTTGCATTCCGTAGAGATCGTTGGGCAGTGCAGGGCACACGCGCCGAGAAGCGCGCTGAACGCAATGTTGCGTTCTGGTTCGCGCTTTCGGGCGTTTCTGCTGTCGCTTTTATCGCGATCTATCTGTTCTGGCCTTGGGAGTATGCCGGACTCGGCGAAGAGAGCTACTGGAAGTACACCCTCTATACCCCGCTGATCGGCCTGACCATGGGTCTCGCAATCCTCGGTGTAGGTGTCGGTGCTGTCCAGTTCACCAAGAAGTTCATTCCTGAAGAGGTTTCCATTCAGGATCGCCACGACGGATCCTCCTCCGAGGTGGACCGACAGACTGTCGTTGCCCAGCTGAGCGATTCGCTCGACACGTCGACCATCGGACGACGCAAGGTGATCAAGCGCTCGTTGTTCTTCGGCGGCGGCGCACTCGGAATCATGGCCATTCTTCCCCTCGGTGGCTTGGTCAAGAACCCGTGGGCCGAGGGTGACAAATCTCCTCTATGGGTCTCCGGCTGGACTCCGCGCTACCCTGGAGAAACGATCTACCTTCGGCGCGATACCGGTCGTCCCCATGACGTTGTTCTGGTCCGCCCAGAGGATATGGATGCCGGAGCCATGGAAACAGTATTTCCATTCCGCGAGGCCGACCGCGACGACGATCACGCCTTGCTCAAATCACTTCGTGGAATTCGCAACGCGACCATGCTTATCCGTCTCCGCTCTGAGGACACGGCCAAGGTCATCAAGCGCAAGAACCAGGAAAGCTTCAATTACGGCGACTACTTCGCCTACTCGAAGATCTGTACCCACCTGGGTTGCCCGACGTCGCTGTACGAGCAGCAGACCAATCGGATTCTGTGCCCGTGCCACCAGTCGCAGTTCGACGCGCTCGAGTACGCCAAGCCGATCTTCGGACCGGCTGCCCGCGCTCTGCCGCAGCTGCCTATCACCGTTAACGAAGAAGGTTTCCTAGTAGCGACCGGGGATTACATCGAAGCCCTCGGACCCGCCTTCTGGGAGCGTAGACCGGAGACTGATTCATGAGTCCTTCACTGCAAGCCCTCGCTGCGAAGCAGGCCGACGACGTAGACAGTCGTTACCACTTGGCACCTGGCATACGCCGACAGATCAACAAAGTCTTCCCGACTCACTGGTCATTCCTTCTCGGCGAGATCGCGCTCTACAGCTTCGTGATCCTGTTGATTTCAGGCACGTTCTTGACGTTGTTCTTCGACCCGTCGATGAGCGAGGTCGAGTACAACGGCATCTACGAACCGCTCCGTGGCGTCACGATGTCTCGGGCATACGAGACAGCGTTGAACATCTCGTTCGAGGTCCGCGGTGGTCTGTTCATGCGGCAGATTCACCACTGGGCAGCGCTGATGTTCGCTTGCTCGATCATCGTTCACATGCTGCGCATCTTCTTCACCGGTGCGTTCCGCCGGCCGCGTGAAGCCAACTGGGTCATCGGCTGCTTGCTTCTCATCCTGGCGATGTTCGAAGGCTTCTTCGGCTACACGCTTCCCGACGACCTGCTGTCCGGCACCGGCCTTCGTGCCGCGTTCTCCGGCATTTCGATGAGTGTTCCTGTCATCGGAACGTGGTTGCACTGGTTGGTGTTCGATGGCGACTTCCCGGGCACGATCATTATCCCGCGCTTGTACGTCGCGCACGTTCTGTTGCTACCCGCCATCATCTTGGCGCTGATCGCAGCTCACCTCGCGCTTGTCTGGTACCAGAAGCACACGCAGTTCCCCGGACCCGGCCGGACCGAGACAAACGTCGTCGGCGTCCGCATCTTGCCGGTCTTCGCCGTCAAGTCCGGTGCATTCTTCGCCGTCACGTTCGGTGTCCTTGCACTCATGGGTGGCCTCGTCCAGGTGAACCCGGTCTGGAATATCGGACCGTACAACCCGTCTCAGGTCTCTGCCGGCTCTCAGCCCGACTTCTACATGATGTGGACAGACGGCCTGGCTCGACTGTGGCCCGCGTGGGACATCTATATCGCAGGTCGCTACACGATTCCCGCAGTCTTCGCTGTCGCGCTGATCATGGGTCTGGTCTTCACGGTGATGATCATTTATCCGTGGATCGAGAAACGCCTCACGGGCGATCGGGCACATCACAACCTGCTTCAGCGCCCACGCGACGTGCCGGTCCGTACGGCGATCGGCGCAATGGTCCTGGCGTTCTACATAGTTTTGACCATCTCGTGTGTCAACGACATCATCGCGTACAAGTTCGACATTTCGCTCAACGCGATGACGTGGATCGGTCGAATCGGAATGTTGATTCTGCCTCCGATCGCTTACTTCGTGGCGTACCGGTTCTGCATCGGCCTGCAGCGCAGTGACCGCACGGTCCTCGATCACGGCATCGAAACCGGCATCATCAAGCGTCTGCCGCACGGCCAGTACGTCGAGGTTCACCAGCCACTCGGGCCGGTCGACAGCCACGGACACCCGATCCCGCTCGAATATCAGGGTGCAGCGATTCCGAAGAAGATGAACAAGCTCGGCTCTGCTGGAAAGCCAGGATCAGGTTCACTGTTCCGACCAGATCCGGTTGCTGAGAGCAAGGCTCTGGAAGAAGCTCTCCACCACGGCGAGGTCGAGCAGCTGAACATGCTGAAGAACTATCAGCTCCAGCTCAATGGTCATTCGAACGGCAATGGGACCAACGGCAACGGAACCAATGGTCATTCGAACGGTCATGCCAACGGCAACGGAAACGGCAACGGAAACGGTTCCGCAAAACATGCTGTAGATCGCGAAGACAGTGAGAGCGAGACCTAGAGGTTCTCGACGAACATAAAAAGGGCGGCACCCATCGGGTGTCGCCCTTTTTCGCGTCTCAGGCCCGAGTCGCATGTGGTGTCCGGTCCCGAAGTCCACCCAGGCTTACATCGGACACACCCCTCCCCTCCCCCGCCTGGCGCAGATCTATCTACAGACCCCGAAACATCGAGTTCCCACAAGTTATCGAGTTCTGAGAACCGCAACGCCGCACTCACCTGCCAGACCCTGCGGCGCTGCGATGTGCGCTAGGCAACGATGCAACTCCAGGAAGCTCTACCGTGCACCCGCCGTCGTCGCTCCCACTGCTCGAGGGACGGACTACGTATCCGAGTCTCCTCCACGCTGGACGTATTCAGTGCTCGACGTATTCAGTGACTTGGCAACCGTTCGGTCGAGCCAGTGACCAGAGCAGCCTCGACGTGGTCGATACCATTCCTCACGCTCCGGCCGTAGCCGTCGTCGGGCAGCACTCCCAGCCGACGCTTTGCCTCGTCCAAGTGCCGAGCGGCAGCGGCAAACGAACTGAGCCGGCGATAGTTATCGGCCGAACTGAGGTGCAGCGAGGGATAGAACCCTGCCACGCTCAACGAGCGCATGGTGCGCCTCGACTCGGTCGTCGGTCGACATGTCCGCGGCATCCAACGCGCGGATATCCCACGTCAGCGCCTCCGCGGCGTCCTCGCACAAGTCGGCCACATAGTGGCCGATCGTGCATCGATGCAATGGGTCACCGCTGGCACCGACGCGCTCCCATAGCGCGACTAGCCGATCGCGCTGCTCGACCACTCCCGCAGTCTGCATTGCCACGGCTGGGGCCGTCATCGTCTCATCCGGTCCAGTGTCGTGGCATGTGGTCTCTGTCATGGCAGAGAACCTAGCCAGGACCTCCGACAGAATCCCGGCCCCTCGGGCCAGCACACCTCCGGTCAACGTATATGCGGGTATCTACTTGCCGAATCGTGGGGATCGCTCGCCCTACCTCGAGACAGGACGGTAAGAACACCCCGGTCCGACGCCGCAGTGAGTGATTCCCGCAGACTTTGGCGTAGCGCGGCGCGGTTCATCAAGCCGGCGACTTTCGTACAACAGTGTTTCGCCGAGTGGGGGACGAGCCGCTGGGTGACGTCCCTCGACTCACCGAAACGACAATTCAGATTCGTCTTTGCGTCCATACAAAGCAAGGCGCCGACCGGCCCGGGTAGGGACGATCAGCGCCTTCGCTAAATCAACGAGACTGACTACATGCAGGTCAGTGCTTTTCTGGTCCGATGTGGTACTCGAATACCAGTCCGGCCGCTGCGGCCAGAACCAGTACGATGCCCAACGCCATCAGCCACGGAATGAAGAAGGCAAAGCCGACTGCCGTGACCGCTGCAGCGCCTGCAAGGCTGATCGGCCAGAAGCTACCGGGACTGAAGAAGCCCAGGTCGCCGGCGCCGTCGCTGATCTCTGCGTCGTCGAAGTCTTCTGGACGTGTGTCCAGGCGTCGAGCGACGAATCGGAAGTACGTACCGATGATGAGGGTCAGGCCGAACGACAGAGCAATTGCGGTGACACCTGCCCACTCGACGCCGGTTCGGGAGAACCCGGTGAATACCGCGTACACAATCCCGACGAGAAGGAAGAAGACAGTCAGGATCTCAAAGATCTTGGCTTCGATTTTCATATCAGCATTCTTCCTTGGTCAGTTGCCGTCAGCAACGGATTCAGACTTCTGCGTGCGGTCGGTAGTGAACGGGATGGTACTGGTGGAGACCGGTGACTGCCCGATTGCCTCCAGTGCCTGCGCGTTCGTCAAAGCCTTGCCGCCTTCGCTCTTCGGCTTACGCGATTCGATGTATTGCTGGAAGTCGTCCGGGGATACCGCACGAACTTCGAAGTTCATCATGGCGTGGTAGGTGCCGCACATTTCGGTGCATCGACCGACGAAGGAGCCTTCGCGTTCGATCTCCGAGATCTGGAAGACGTTATCGGAGTGGTTTTCCTTCGGGTTCGGCATCACGTCGCGCTTGAACAGGAACTCGGGGACCCAGAAGCCATGAATGACATCGGACGAGGCCAATACGAATTCGATACGCTTGCCGGTCGGAAGCACGAGAACAGGGATTTCGTCGCTGGTGCCGACTGTCTCGATCTTGTTGTAGTGCAGGTACGACAGATCCTGCGGGCTCACACCGTGGATGGCTCCCGGCACGATCGCGCCGTCCTCGCTGCCTTGAGCTTCGCCCTCGGGCGGGGAGGCTGCAGCTTCTGCGGCCGCCTGCGCCTCGAGGTCGGTGCCCTCGTACTTGACGACGCCGTCCTTGAGGTCGATGGTCTGGTATCCGAACTTCCAGTTCCACTGGAATGCGGTCACATCGACGGTGACGTCGGGATCCGACTGCTTGTCACCGACGTAGTTCTGCACGACCACGGTGAAGTAGAAGAGCACGGCGATGATGACGAACGGCACGGCTGTGTAGAACAGCTCCAATGGCACGTTGTACGCCGTCTGCCGAGGGAACTCCGGAGAGTCCTTCTTCTTACGGTGGAAGATGACCACCCAAAAGATCAATGCCCAGACGATGATGCCCATGACAAGCGCCGCGACCACGGACCAAGTCCACAATTCACGAATACGTGTGCTCTGTGGAGTGATGCCCGACGGAAAACCGAAGCGCAAGACTTCACTGTCGATGGAACACCCCGACAAGAGCACAGCGGCTAAGCCAAGAACTGTTGTCAGCCCGGCTCGCCGAAGGATCCGACTCTGCGCCACGTTCACGCCTTCCTGATCGCCCACCACTGAAGAATAAGGGCTTCCACATGGAGATGCCCTAGTACTACGCAGCGTAGACCAAAGCTGCCGCAAGACCACTGTTGGGTCACTTCCTTCGAGCGCGTCGCGTCTGCGGCATACTCGGACCGGGCGCTCGCCTTACGACTACCGACCCCCGTCGGGCGAGTGTCGGTTGATCCGATCCCTAATTGGAAAAGAGGTAGTGGACTCTGTGTGTGGACTACTAGGCCTGCTCACGTCGGCCGGCACGGACGACGCAGGAGTCGACCTCGTCGGTTCCGCCATGCATTGCATGCGTCACCGCGGGCCTGACGAACCTGGCACTTGGCACGACGAAGACGTAATTTTCGGATTCAACCGACTGTCGATCATCGATATCGAGCATTCGCATCAGCCACTTCGCTGGGGGCCCGCCGAAAATCCGACTCGCTATGCGATGACGTTCAACGGGGAGATCTACAACTACCTGGAACTACGTGAGGAGTTGACGCGCGAGCACGACGCTGTCTTCTTCACCGAGGGCGACGGCGAGTCGATCGTCGCAGCATTCCACTACTGGGGTCACGACGCGCTGCGCCGATTGCGCGGAATGTTCGCCTTCGCGATCTGGGACACCGAGACTCGCACGATGTTCCTGGCCAGAGATCCGTTCGGCATCAAGCCACTGTTCATCGCCACCGGGCCCGGCGGTACTGCCTTCGGGAGCGAGAAGAAGAGTCTTCTCGAACTTACCGATCTGATCGGTATCGGTACCGAACTCGACCCGCGAGCGATCCAGCACTACACCGTTCTCCAGTACGTTCCGGAGCCCGAGACTTTGCATCGAGAGATCCGGCGACTCGAATCGGGCTGCTCGGCTACCCTCTCCCCCGGCACACAGCCGAAGATCACTCGTTACTTCACTCCGAAGTTCCCGGTGAAGCCGTTCGTGGCCGGTTCGGAGACGGCGAGGTATCAAGAGATCACCGACGCACTCGAGGACTCCGTTGCCAAGCATATGCGCGCGGATGTCACGGTCGGCGCTTTCCTGTCCGGCGGGATCGACTCGACAGCGATCGCAGCATTGGCGATCCGCCACAATCCGAATCTGATCACCTTTACCACCGGATTCGAGCGCGACGGCTATTCCGAGGTAGATGTAGCCGCCGAGTCCGCTGCGGCGATCGGTGCCAAACACGTCGTGAAGGTCGTCGGACCGGAAGAGTTCGCATCGTCTATTCCCGAGATCGTCTGGTACCTCGACGATCCGGTGGCCGATCCTGCACTGGTGCCGCTCTACTTCGTGGCCAAGGAAGCCCGAAAGCATGTGAAGGTCGTACTCTCCGGTGAGGGCGCGGACGAATTGTTCGGCGGCTACACCATCTATCGAGAGCCACTGTCACTCAAGCCTTTCGAATATCTTCCACGCGGATTGCGTCGCGCCGCAGGAGCCCTCAGCGACAAGATCCCCGACGGTACGCGCGGCAAGAGTTTGCTTCATCGCGGATCCATGACGCTCGAGGATCGCTATTACGGGAATGCCCGAAGCTTCGGCGATGCTCAGCTCCGTGCAGTTCTGCGGGATTTCCGTCCGGAGTGGACCCACACCGATGTGACTGCGCCGATCTACGCGCAGAGTCGAGGATGGGATCCGGTTGCGCGTATGCAGCATTTGGATCTGTTCACTTGGCTACGTGGCGACATCCTGGTCAAGGCCGACAAGATCACGATGGCAAACTCGCTCGAACTGCGTGTCCCATTCCTGGACTCCGAGGTTTTTGCCGTCGCCGAGAGGTTGCCGCTCGATCAGAAGATCACCAAGGACACGACGAAGTACGCACTGCGCAAGTCGTTGGAAGGCATTGTCCCGGGGCATGTTCTCAACCGCGCCAAGCTGGGATTCCCCGTTCCGCTCCGGCATTGGCTTCGGGGTCCCGAATTGTTCGACTGGGCTCACCAACAGATCGCCGAGTCCGAGACGGATCACATCCTGAACAAGGCCGCGATCACCGCAATGCTGAACGAGCATCGCGACGGCAAGTCCGATCACAGCCGTCGATTGTGGACCGTTCTCATCTTCATGGTCTGGCACGGGATTTTCGTGGAGAAGCGCATCGTTCCGAAGATCAGTGAGCCGACCTACCCGGTCGAAATCTGATCCTTCCGGACACGGGTTCCGCTGGATTGCAGAAAGGGACCGCCACAACCGTGTGCACGGTTGTGGCGGTCCCTTTTGCTATCAAATGCCAAGCCTAGGCCGGGAGCAGCGCACCGATCTGTTCGGCCGCGGTAGCTCCGTAGGCGGAGCTCAGACGCTTGAGAGCGTCGTCTCGTACAAAAGTCCACTCTTGAGTGCCGGTGGTCTCGAGGACGAGGACCGCCACATAGGAGCCCAGCTGTGCGGCCCGCTCGACGGAAGCGCCGGCGAGATGTGCCATGAGGAAGCCGGCGCGGAAGCCGTCGCCCACTCCGGTCGGATCCACTTTGCTGGTCTCGGGAACCACATCCACGTGCGTGCGCACGCCGTCGGGAGTGACGATCTCGACGCCGGACTTGCCTAGCGTCGTGACCCGAATTCCGACCTTGGCCGCGATCTCCGTCTCGGACAGGCCCGACTTCTGGCGGAGCAGGCCCCACTCGTACTCGTTGGTGAAGAGGTATGCCGCACCCTCGATGAGATCGACCGCTTGCTCACCGGTCAGACGCGCGAGTTGCTGTGACGGATCTGCGGCGAAAGGAATGTTCAGCGTTCGGCACTGCTGAGTGTGGGCGATCATCGCGTCAGGATCGTTGGCGCCGACCAGTACCAGCTCCAGCGTTCGTCCTGCGGACAGCTCTTCGATCGAGATTTCGCGCGCTTCACTCATCGCACCCGGGTAGAACGACGCAATTTGAGCCATGTCCACGTCGGTGGTGCAGACGAAGCGCGCAGTGTGAGCCGTCGCCGACACGCGTACCGCGGTGCAATCGACTCCGTTGGACTCCAGCCAGGACCGATATTCACCGAAGTCCGGCCCGACAGCACCCACCAGGAGCGGGGATCCGCCCAACACACCCAGGGCGTAGGCAATGTTTCCGCCGACTCCACCTTTTCTGATGACCAGATCGTCGACGAGGAAGCTCAGCGAGATATTGGAGAGCTGGTCTGCAACCAACTGCTCGGCGAACTTGCCCGGAAACCGCATCAGATGGTCTGTGGCTATCGATCCCGATACCGCGAGAGTCACGTGCTTGAGCCTTTCGATGATGGTCGGAGCGAGGTCCATGCTCATGCGCGGCGCCCCGGAACTTGGTGCGAACACAACTCTGACCGGTACCCGCAAATGCAGTACCGGTCAGAGTTGGTGGTTCAGATCAGTTGAACGAATCGCCGCAGGCACATGAGCCCGTTGCGTTCGGATTGTCGATCGTGAAGCCCTGCTTCTCGATGGTGTCCACGAAGTCGATGGATGCACCCTCGACGTATGGAGCGCTCATCCGGTCGACAGCCAGCGTGACTCCGTTGAAGTCCACTGCGAGGTCGCCGTCGAGGCTGCGATCGTCGAAGAAGAGCTGATAGCGCAGGCCCGCACAGCCACCCGGCTGCACAGCAACGCGAAGCGCGAGGTCGTCGCGTCCTTCTTGGTCCAGCAGCGCCTTGGCCTTCGATGATGCAGCTTCAGTCATCGTGACCTTGTGCGTGATGGTTTCGTTCGAGACGGTCATGGGCTCTCCCTATCAGTCGTACTCAACCCGTGAACGACTCAACCGTACTCCGCGCACAGGTATTCCTCACAGCCCGCCGCGTAATGCTCCAGTACCTTGGTCGAACTGTTGCGCTGCGTTCGCGGCCAAAAGCTCGAGTTGTGGCCCGGCATCGGTCATCGCCTTGTCCACCGAACCGGCGAATTCGGCTACGGAATACGCCCGAGAAACACCTGCGGCCTCCCACTGTGCGGTCTCGAGAGCTATTTGACCTGCAAGGACTATCGTCGGCGCTCCGGATCGCGCGCCTGCGGATGCAAGTTCGGTGACGAGCTTGCCCCGAAGGGACTGACTATCGAACTTGCCTTCACCGGTGATGACGAGATCGACCGACTCCAGTAGATCGGTCTGGTCGGTGAGTTCGGCCACCACGGCCGCACCGGATTCCCGCCGCCCGCCCAGCGCAAACAGTGCCGCACCGATGCCTCCGGCAGCGCCCGCACCCGGCAGCTCGGCGACGTCGGCTCCAGCCTCACGTTCCAACATCGCGGCCCACTCGCTGTTGAGCTCTTCGAGAACATCGACCGTCGCAGCATCCGCGCCTTTCTGTGGCCCGAAGACGTGAGCTGCGCCGTGCTCGCCCAGTAGCGGGTTTTCGACGTCGGTGGCAGCGATCAGTTCGACCGACTGCAGTCGTGCGGCGGCATCGGCCAGTCCACCGAGTGCACGGACCATCCCCCGTCCGCCGTCCGTACAACTACTGCCGCCGAGACCGACGAACACCCTCTCGATGCCGTCGACACCCAGGGCAGCAACGATCAGTTGGCCGACGCCGTCGCTACTTGCCCGCAATGCACTGCGATTGGTCGGTGGACCATCGAGGAGGCTCGAGCCACACGCTTGTGCGGCTTCGATGAACGCTGTCCGGCCGTCGAGAAGCCACCGCGCCCTGACCCGTTTCCCGAGTGGTCCGTCCACGTCGAGTTCGCGCACTTCGCCGCTATTGACGGCCAACACGTTGACGAATCCCGGACCGCCGTCGGATTGTGGCGCCAACACGAGCTCGTCCCCCGGACGTCCGAGTCGCCAACCCCTGGCGATTGCGTCGGCCGCCTCGTTCGCACTCAGTGTATTTCCGAACGAATCAGGCGCAATCATCACTCGCATCGTCGAAAGTCTAGGTCGACAGTGGAGATGCGGCATGTCGAGACCGCCGAGCTCGAGAGTCCTTCGCGGACGTGGGTTGGTGTGGCCGATGTTCACCTATTCGCTTCCATCCCATAGCCTGGGTGGGTGAAGTTGCTACGCCGCGGGAACTCTGACAATTCGGACAAGCACGATTCGGCCTCGGTCGAGTCGGCAGCGACGGATGTGTCGCCGCCGAACGAGATCGTCGGCAAAGGTCGCCCCACGCCGAAACGGCGTGAGGCCGAAGCCCGGCGCCGCGGTCCGGTCGCGCCGCCGCCGATGACGAGCAAAGAGGCCCGCGAGCGTCGTAAGGCGAACAAGGGAACCAAAGTCGACCGCAAGAAGGCATCCGAGGAGCGCCGAGCATCCTCAGCCGACCGCCGCGCGCGGATGCTCGCCGGCGAGGACAAGTTCCTACTTCCGCGGGACAAGGGCCCTGTTCGGGCATACGCCCGTGATCTCGTGGATGCCCGCCGGAATCTGGTCGGTTTGTTCATGCCGCTCGCGCTTCTGTTGATCTTCGCGCTCTTCCTCGATCCGGCCGTTCAGGCGTATGTCACGCTGGCGATGTTCGTGATGATGCTGTTCATGGTCGGCGAGGGAATCTTCATCGGCCGCCAGATCAACAATCGCGTTCGCGCTCGCTTCCCCGACACCACCGACGGTGGATTCAAGCTCGGGTGGTACGCGTTCGTTCGTGCTTCGCAAATTCGCAAGATGCGTGCCCCTCAGCCACGCGTCAACCGCGGCGCAGCTGTCTGACGATATGACGCTGCCCAAGCGCACACTGCTGCTCGGTGGTGCGCGATCGGGCAAGTCCAGCCACGCAGAACACCTCGCGGCTACGACGGGACCGGTCAGATACGTGGCAACCGGCCGAAGGCGCCCCGGTGACGCCGATTGGGACGCGCGGATAGAAGAACATCGAGTTCGACGGCCGGCCACATGGACAACGGTGGAATCGACCATGAACCTGCCCCAGCTGATCGTCGACGGAACACCAGGAGTCACGCTCGTCGACGATCTCGGCACCTGGCTCACCCACACCATCGACGATCGGGCGGCCTGGGACAGCCCGCGCGGCACGATCGCGGCGGAGATCGACGCGCTCGTCGACGCCGTCGCGCAATGCACGGGCACTCTTTTGCTGGTCACTCCCGAGGTGGGGTTGTCCGTTGTCCCGCACACTCGGTCGGGCAGATTGTTCCAAGACGAGATCGGCGCGCTCAATTCCCGGCTCGCCGAGGTGTGCGACGACGTCGTACTCGTCGTTGCCGGCCTTCCCCTCACACTCAAGTGTGCCGGGGTTCCCCCTTTCCGAAAGGCTGAGCAGCAACCGTGACGTCCGAAACAACCGAGAACTCGACGCCGTTGCGCCCGGTCGCTCCGCCGTCGCCGCAGACCCGCTCTGCGGCGTCGGAACGACAGAAGTCGTTGACGAAGCCTGCCGGCAGTCTCGGTCGACTCGAAGAGATCGGTGAGTGGATTTCGGCGTGCCAAGATCAGTGTCCGCCCCATGCGCTGGTTCGACCCCGGGTAGTTGTGTTTGCCGGTGACCACGGTGTTGCGGCGCACGGGGTTTCGGCCTATCCCACCGAGGTGACCATTCAGATGGTGGCCAACATCGCGGCCGGTGGGGCTGCGGTCAATGCACTGGCCGCCGTGGCAGGCGCAACGGTCCGTGTCGTCGATATCGCTGTCGACTCGGATACGGACACCACGATCAGCCGATACAAGGTCCGACGGTCGAGCGGTTCGATCGATCGTGAGGATGCGTTGTCGGAGTCCGAGGTTCGGGCTGCGATCGACGCCGGTCGTGCGATCGCCGACGAGGAAATCGACAGCGGTGCCGACTTGCTGATCGCCGGTGACATGGGAATCGGAAATACCACTCCGGCAACGACATTGATCGCAGTACTCACCGACACCGAACCGGTGGCCGCAGTAGGTCGCGGCACTGGCGTCGACGACGCCGGTTGGATCCGCAAGACGGCAGCGATTCGTGATGCGATGCGGCGTGCCCGTCCGGTCGTGAAGGATTCCGTGGCCCTGCTTCGCGTTGCCGGTGGCGCGGATCTTGCCGCCATGGCCGGGTTTCTCGCCCAAGCTGCACACCGTCGGACGCCTGTCATTCTCGATGGGCTCGTCGTCACAGCTGCGGCGTTGGTTGCGGAGGAGTCGGCGCGAGGGGCACGTGAATGGTGGATCGCCGGCCATCGCTCGTCCGAACCCGCACACTCGATTGCCCTGCGCCACTTGCGAATCGAACCGCTTCTCGAGCTCGATATGCGACTCGGCGAGGGTTCGGGCGCTCTCACCGCCCTACCGTTGGTGCACGCGGCCATCGCCGCGCTGAAGGACATGTCGACCTTTGCAGATGCAGGTGTGAGTACCCGAGCCGCCAATCCCGAAGCGTCGTCCGAGGCCCGATAAGTGCATTCGATATGGGTGGGCCCTCGGCTGGCCCTGTCCTGGTTGACAGTCCTTCCAGTGCGGGGGCCGCACCACATCGATCGGGATGCTGCCCGCAAAGCCATGTCGGCGGCGCCTGTCGTCGGACTGCTGCTCGGGGCGTTTGCGGCAGGCGCTTCGTGGTGTGCGGACGCACTCTCGCTCAGCGGACTGCTCGGCGGACTGCTCGTCGTCGGCGCGCTTGCCCTGCTGACACGCGGCATGCATATCGACGGCCTTGCCGACACGGCAGACGGTCTCGGTTGCTACGGCCCTCCTGAACGAGCTCGTGAAGTCATGCAGAGTGGAAGCGCCGGGCCGTTCGGGGTCGCTGCGCTCGTCCTCACCCTCGCAATTCAGGCCACCGGCTTCGGCCTGTTGGCGGAGCAGCAGGCTTTCTCCTCGATAGTGCTTGCCGTCGCAGTAGGTCGTGTCGCTGTCGTGCTCGCGTGCAGACGTGGGACGCTTCCAGCCGTCGACCACGGGTTCGGCGCACTCGTCGCCGGCACCCAAGGCCGCATGGTGGTCGGTCTCTGGTGTGCCGTAGCGCTTGTCGCAGCGGCCGGCTGCGTGGACGGTCGCTGGTGGCAAGGCCCCGCCGTCGTCGCGACAGTGTTGGCGATCGGCGTAGTTCTTGTGCGCCACTGTGTCCGACGGTTCGGTGGCCTCAGCGGCGACGTACTGGGCGCAGCTCTGGAAATCACCACCACCATGACCGTGGTGGGTTTGCTGATCGGATCCTGAACTCAGCCGAGCTTGGTCATCCACCCATGAGTGTCGGCGAAGGTGCCGCGCTGAATGCCCGTCAAGGTATCGCGCAGGGCGAGAGTGATGTTGCCCGGTTCGCCGTCGGCGATCGTGAACTCACCGTCCGCTGATTTGACGCTGCCGACAGGAGTGATGACTGCCGCGGTTCCGCATGCGAACACCTCGGTGATGTCGCCGGACTCCGCCTTTTTCTGCCACTCTTCGGTCGAGATCCGCCGCTCCTCCACCGGGATTCCGGAGTCGGTCGCCAACGCCAGGAGCGAATCGCGGGTAATTCCAGGGAGCAGCGACCCGGACAGCGAGGGCGTGACCAAACGGGCGTCGGAACCGGAGCCGAAGACGAAGAACAGGTTCATACCACCCATTTCCTCGACGAAGCGACGCTCGATCGCGTCCAGCCAGACAACCTGGTCACAGCCTTGATCGCTGGCCTGCGCCTGCGCAAGCAGCGATGCCGCGTAGTTGCCGGCAAATTTCGCCGCTCCGGTACCACCGGGAGCGGCGCGTACGTATTCGGTCGACAGCCACACGCTGACCGGTTTGACACCACGAGGGAAGTACGCGCCGGCAGGAGAGGCAATGAGCATGTACCGGTACGCGTCCGCCGGCCGGACACCGAGCCCCGCTTCGGTGGAGAACATGAACGGGCGAAGGTAGAGGGCGTCCTCGCCACCGGCCGCCGGGATCCACTCGCGATCAACGGCAAGCATCTCCTCGATCGAGGAGATGAACAGCTCACTGGGAAGCTCAGGCATCGCCAACCGCCTGGCCGAGGATTTGAATCGCTCGGCGTTGGCATCGACGCGGAACGAGGAGAGATCCCCGTTGGGCTGACGGTAGATTTTCAACCCTTCGAAAATCGCCTGCCCGTAGTGCAGAACCATCGCAGCAGGATCCAACTCGATCGGCCCGTACGGCGCGATGGTCGCGCCGTACCAGCCCTTCTCCGAGGTGTAGTCGATCACTGCCATGTGGTCGGTGAAGAACTTCCCGAACCCGGGTGCAGCCAATACTGCTTCTCTGACCTCCGAAGGAGCCGGAGAAGGATGCTGCACACGCGTGAATTCGGGAAAGCCTGTCATGCAGTGAGCTTATCGAACGCGTCGAAGCCCGCTCACTTGGTGTTCGCTGCAACGAAAGGCGGGGCGACGATCTCACATCGCAGCGCCCGGCCACGGACATCGACCTCGACGATGTCACCCGGCGCCACCCCCGCTGTGGCGTCTATCAGTGCAAGCGCAATTCCTACCCCGAGCGTGGGCGAGAACGTCCCTGACGTCGTGACGCCGACCACGCCGCCGTCCACCACGACGTTCTGTTCCTGCCGTAGTACCCCGCGGTCGAGAGCCCTGACGCCACGGAGCACTCGCGCCGGACCCGCCGCCTTTTCTGCAAGCAGCGCGTCCCTGCCCCAGAATCGGTCCTTCTTCCATCCGATAGCCCAACCACATCGGGCTTGGAGCGGCGAGATGTCCAGCGAGAGCTCATGACCGTGGAGTGGATAACCCATCTCGGTACGAAGGGTATCTCGCGCACCGAGGCCTGCTACCTGGCCGTCGGAAAGCTTCACGACGTCGACGAGGGTACGGAACAGCGCCTCGGCGTCGTTCCACGAGCAGACCAGTTCGTATCCGTGCTCACCGGTGTAACCCGTGCGGCACACCCGCACCGGCACCTCGTTGCCTTCGGCTTCGGACCACTGCGCGTCGACGAAAGCCATGTACTCCAAATCCGCTGGGAGACCCAACTGCTCGACCACAGCTCGAGAATCAGGCCCCTGCACCGCGAACACGCCGAAATCACGATGCTGGTCGCGAACGACGACGCCTTCGGGAGCCTCGGCGGTCAACGCGGCAACGACCGCCGCCGTGTTTGCGGCGTTCGGAATCAGGAAGACCTCCTCGGGCGAGACGAAGTAGGCGATCAAATCATCCACCACTCCCCCGGACCTGTTGCAGCACAACGTGTATTGCGCCTTCCCAGGACCCACCCGGGTGAGGTCGTTGGTCAGCGTGGAATTGACGAAGTCCGCCGCACCGGGTCCTTCGACCAACGCCTTCCCGAGATGACTGACGTCGAAGACGCCGACGGAGGCACGGACTGCCTTGTGCTCCGCTACGACACCGACGTAGGAGACGGGCATCTCCCATCCACCGAAAGGCGCGAACGTCGCTCCCAGTTCGACGTGGACGGCGTGTACGGGTCCGCGAGCAAGTTCTTCTGCACTCATAGCGGCCAACGCTAGCGGACGGCTGCCCGTCTGGCCCGAGTCACTACGATCGTGTACGACCGAGAACAATCAATCCTTCAGGAGCTGCCACGTGCCATCGACTTCACCCCGCACTCTCGGACCCGAGCTGGTGCTGGCCGGCCGCCTCGGGAAAGATTTCGACGTTCTCGTCGTCGCACTCAGTACAAGTGAAGACGGACTGGAACTCGTCATCACCGACGACATCTCCGGAGATGCGCTCGCCGCCGAGTTGCTCGATGCCTTCGAGGCTGTCGGTGCAACAGGCAAAGCTGACGAGATCACCCGCATTCCCGCCCCTGCAGCGCTGGACGTGACGAGTGTCCTCGCAGTCGGGCTGGGCAAGTCGGCCGACATCGACACCGAACGCATTCGCCGGTCCGCCGGAACTGCAGCTCGCGCGCTGTCTGGAACCGCGATCGCGGCGACGACGCTCTCTGCCCTCGACTTGGGCGCCGCGGCAGAAGGTTTCTTTCTCGGTGCCTACACCTTCACCGAGTTCAGATCCGCACTGTCGGCACCTGCTCCGGAAGCCGGACCCCTCGGGCGCGTCGAACTGCTCGTAGCCGACCCACGCGCCCGTGAGGCCAAGGACGAGCTGACCCGTTCGGTTGCCATTGCCGAAGCCGTCGCGATCGCCCGCGACTTCGTGAACACCCCACCCAGCCACCTGTACCCGGAGGAGTTCGCCGCACGCGCCAAGGCACTGGGCACCGATGTCGGACTGAGTGTCGAAATTCTCGACGACAAGGCCTTGGAGAAAGGCGGCTACGGCGGAATCCACGGCGTCGGCAAGGGCTCCTCACGTCTGCCCAGGCTGGTGCGTCTGACGCACTCCGGTGGTAGACGGAAGTCCAAAAAGGTGGCGTTGGTCGGAAAGGGAATCACCTTCGACACCGGCGGCATCTCGATCAAGCCCGCGGCCGGCATGGAAAACATGACCTCCGACATGGCCGGTGCGGCAGCCGTGATCGCGACCGTGATTCTCGCTGCCAAGGTGGGTCTCGAACTCGACGTCGTCGCCACGGTTCCCATGGCGGAGAACATGCCGTCCGGCACTGCACAACGGCCGGGCGACGTACTGACGCAGTACGGCGGCATCACGGTCGAGGTCATCAACACCGACGCCGAAGGAAGACTGGTACTCGCCGACGCCATCGTGCGTGCATGCGAAGACGATCCCGACTACCTGATCGATACCGCAACGCTGACGGGTGCGCAGGTCGTCGCACTTGGTAACCGGACGCCGGGAGTCATGGGCACCGACGAGTTCCGCGACCGCGTCGCCGCGATTTCACAGGCCGTGGGCGAGGACGCTTGGGCCATGCCTCTCCCAGGTGAGATTCGACGCGAGTTGGACTCGCGAGTCGCCGACCTCGCCAACGTCACCAACGGACGCGCGGGCGGGATGCTGGCCGCGGCATTGTTCCTGAAGGAGTTCGTCGCAGACGGCGTTCAGTGGGCGCACATCGACGTCGCTGGTCCGGCATTCAACACCGGAGGCCCTTTCGGCTATATCGGCAAGGGCGGAACCGGAGTGCCGGTCCGCACGATGTTCGCCGTTCTCGAAGATATCGCCGAGAACGGTTAGACGCGTCCCACTTGTGAATGATTCGAGTGCGTCCGGGGGGGCGCTCGGATCATCCACCGCTATTCGGTAGCCCTGCGCTCGATAATTTTCTGTCGAGCATCGTGATCTCGCATCCGCTGGGGATAGCCCGTCTTTCGGACGTCGTAGACGGGGATCTTCAGGTCGGGTCCAAGCTTTCTGATGTGTTTCTCATCCACGACGCGCCGTGTCCACTCACCATCGTTTGCCACCAGAACGACAGTGACAGGAGTCACTGTCGTCTTCGGCTCCACGAATGCCTCGACGCCGATTCTCGCCGTCGTCCAATCCGCGAGATACTGCGCTACCGACCCCTCTCGGGGGCCTCTACCTTTGCCACTGCGTCGCGTGAGGCGACTGAACAAGCTCACTGAACCACTCCTGTCTTGGGTGCGTGAAGATCGACCTTCGTGTTCGCACAAGCCTTGTTACTCATGAGTTTGCCAGTGCGAGGGCGGCCCCTCGGGGAACGTGGGAACTCCAAGGATGGAAGGATGAAGATAGAGGGTTCAACTCTCTCGTTGTAGAGAACGATTTCCGGTCTCGTCGAAAGGGCGTCTACGTGTCTGCAGTAAAAGTCCGTGGATCGTGGAAAGACGTTTTCTTCGATTCGGCGCGGACACAGACAGCGCCGAAGATCGCAATTAACGCAAGTATCGTCCGCGAACCTTGCAACGCCAGCACAATGGTCTACGACCACAAGTCGTAAGAACCAAATTACCCGCACACAACTGTCGAGGAGTCAACAGACATGGCCTTCTCCGTCCAGATGCCAGCTCTTGGTGAGAGCGTCACCGAGGGAACTGTCACCAGGTGGCTCAAACAGGAGGGCGACACCGTCGAGGTCGACGAGCCGTTGCTCGAAGTGTCGACCGACAAGGTCGACACCGAAATCCCGTCCCCCGCTGCTGGTGTTCTGACGAAGATCGTGGCACAGGAAGACGACACCGTCGAAATCGGCGCCGAGCTCGCTCAGATCGGCGAAGCCGGCGAGGCTTCCGGGTCTTCCTCCGAGCCTGAGCCCGCTGCCGAAGAGCCCGCCGCCGAACCTGTGGCTGCTGCAGAACCGGAGCCGCAGGCCGAGGAAGAAGCACCGGCACAGAGCGCTCCGGCCGCGAGCTCCGACTCCAGCTCTTCAGGTACCCCGATCAACATGCCTGAGCTGGGCGAGTCGGTCACCGAGGGCACTGTCACGCGCTGGCTGAAGGCCGTAGGCGACGAGGTCGCCGTGGACGAGCCACTCCTGGAGGTGTCCACCGACAAGGTCGATACCGAGATTCCCTCCCCGGTGGCGGGAACACTCCTCGAGATCAGCGCCGAAGAAGACGACACCGTCGAAATCGGCGGCCAGTTGGCCGTAATCGGCTCGGGCGCCCCTGCTGCCAAGGCTCCGGAGCCGGCGCAGCCTGCTCCCAAGCAGGAAGCTCCCAAGCAGGAAGCTCCCAAGCAGGAAGCTCCCAAGCAGGAAGCTCCCAAGCAGGAAGCTCCCAAGCAAGAGGCACCCAAGCAGGAAGCTCCCAAGCAAGAGGCACCCAAGCAAGAGGCACCCAAGCAAGAAGCTGCGAAGGCTCCCTCCTCAGACGCATCCCCCTACGTCACGCCTCTGGTTCGTAAGCTCGCAACGGACAACGACGTGGACTTGTCAACGGTCAAGGGCACCGGCGTCGGTGGACGGGTCCGTAAGCAGGACGTCCTTGCAGCCGCCGAGGCGAAGAAGGCTCCGGCAGCTCCCGCTGCTGCTCCGGCAGCCGAGTCGAAGCCTGCCGCACCGGCTACCGCCGGAGTGCGACCGGAACTGGCGCATCTCCGCGGAACCACGCAGAAAATGAACCGCATTCGCCAGATCACGGCGAAGAAGACGCGCGAGTCTCTTCAGTCCTCTGCGCAGCTGACTCAGACTTTCGAGGTCGATGTCACCCGGGTAGCAGGTCTGCGTGCCAAGGCCAAGGCCAAGTTCCAGGAGAACGAGGGCGTCAATCTGACGTACCTGCCGTTCTTCGCGAAGGCGGTCGTCGAGGCTCTCAAGGCTCACCCGAATGTCAACGCCAGCATCAACGAAGAAGCCAAGGAGATCACTTATCACTCCGAGGTTCACCTCGGTATCGCTGTGGACACCGAGCAGGGCTTGCTGTCCCCTGTCATCCACAACGCGGGCGATCTCTCCTTGGCTGGTCTTGCCCGGGCGATCAACGACATAGCCACTCGCGCTCGATCCGGTGGCCTTAAGCCCGACGAGTTGTCCGGTGGCACGTTCACGATCACCAACATCGGCAGTCAGGGCGCGTTGTTCGATACCCCGATCCTGGTACCGCCACAGGCAGCCATGCTCGGCACGGGCGCGATCGTCAAGCGTCCCGTCGTGGTCAAGGACGACGCGGGCAACGAGTCCATCGGTGTCCGGTCGATGTGCTACCTGCCGCTGACCTATGACCATCGGCTGGTCGACGGCGCGGACGCAGGCCGTTTCCTGAGCACCATCAAGCAGCGGCTCGAGATCGCATCGTTCGAAGCAGACCTAGGTCTCTAGAGCGGTTCGAAAGCCGAGCAGTCTGTACTGTGGATTGCAGGTGAGCCAAGGTTCAGCGCTCGGCCGATCCTCGAATCACGGGGAACCGAACTAACAGTGTCGGGGCATCATCCGCTTGGCGGATGATGCCCCGATTCTGTCGAGGAGGCTTTCGAATTCATGCGTGTAGTCATTGCTGGTTCTTCCGGATTGATCGGTACCGCGCTGGTCGCCTCGTTGCGAGGCAAGGGGCACGAGGTTGCCAGGTTGGTTCGTCGAGCACCTGCCGGTCCGGACGAGTTCGAGTGGGACCCGCCGCAGGGCTCGTTGAACGAACGCGCCTTGCGTGGTGCAGACGCTGTGGTCAATCTTTGTGGGGTAGGCATCGGAGACAAGCGATGGTCGGGCGCCTACAAGCAGAAGGTGCGCGACAGCCGGATAGCTCCCACCGAGGTGCTGGCGGAGAACTGCGCAAAGTTTCAGGTTCCGACACTGGTCAATGCGAGCGGGATCAACTTCTACGGCGATACCGGCGACCGGGTGGTCGACGAAACGGCACCCGTCGGCGAGGGGTTTCTCGCAGAAGTGTGTCGAGACTGGGAGAACGCGACTTCGGCCGCTACGGTCGGCGGAGTCCGCACCATCATGTTGCGCAGTGGCGTCGTCTTGTCGCAACGCGGCGGAATGCTGGACAAGCTGAGACCTCTCTACTTGATGGCACTCGGTGGACGCCTCGGCAACGGCCGACAGTACTTTCCCTGGATCTCACTCGAGGACGAGATCGCGGCGACAATCCATGGCATCGAGAACGAGTCGGTATCGGGTCCGGTCAACATGGTCGGTCCTGCGCCCGTCACCAACGCTCAGTTCAACAGCGCCATGGCCCGCGCACTGCATAGGCCTGCGCCCTGGGCTGTACCGGGATTCGCGTTGAAAGCGGTCATCGGCGAATTTGCCCAGGAAGCAATTCTGACCGGACCTCGAGCTATCCCGAAGGTGTTGGAAGACACCGGATTCGTTTTTGCGCACAACACGATCGGCGAGGCACTGCGAGTAGCTGTCGGTCGCTGACTCGGCGTAGCGTGCCTGGCATGACAAACGCGGGAATCTCCGCACGGGAGAGTTCGGATCCGGTCGACGTCCGAAGACTCGGTCGCATCGACTACCTGGAGGCGTGGGCACGTCAGCGCGAACTCGCCGACATGCGTGCCGAGGGGCGGGGGCTCGACACGCTACTTGTGCTCGAGCATCCGCCTGTATTCACTGCCGGCAGGCGTACGGCGCCCGAGGACCGTCCGCGCGACGGCGCGCCTGTCATCGAGGTCGATCGCGGCGGCAAGATCACCTGGCACGGTCCGGGACAGCTCGTCGGATACCCGATCATTCGCCTCGCACAGCCCATCGACGTCGTGAAGTATGTCCGCCGAATCGAAGAAGCACTGATTTCCGTATGCACCGAGATGGGTATCAATTGTGGCCGAATCGACGGCCGCTCCGGTGTGTGGTTGGCCGCGGGACACAGTGTCGCCGACGACTCGAATGACGGGCCGTGGTTGCCGGAGCGGAAGATCGCAGCCATAGGCGTACGGGTTCAGCGAGGTGTGACTCTGCACGGTTTCTCACTCAACTGCAATGCGTCCATGGCCGGCTTCGACGCGATCGTGCCCTGTGGAATCGCCGACGCGGGTGTGACCTCATTGTCCGCGGAACTCGGACGAGATGTCACTGTCGAGGAGGTCGAACCCGCCGTAACCCTGGCCGTCCTGGCTGCTCTGGACGGCGGATTGCCGGTGACCGAACACGACGTCGTACGCCCCTTACTGGAGCCGGTCACCAGTAGCCCGCACTTCACCACTACGAAGTTCGGCGCGTAGCATCGACCGTGTGACTGTGGCTTCAGAAACACCCTCGAACTCTGCGCGGTCCCTCGGGTCATCCCCCGACACTTCGCTCACCTCCAGCACTCCACTCGCCCCACCCGGACGCAAATTGCTTCGCCTCGAAATCCGAAACGCGGAGACACCGATCGAACGCAAGCCCAACTGGATCAAGACCAAGGCCAAGATGGGCCCGGAATACACCGAACTCAAGAGTTTGGTCAAGCGCGAGGGTCTGCACACCGTCTGTGAAGAGGCCGGCTGCCCCAACATCTACGAGTGCTGGGAAGACCGTGAGGCGACGTTCCTCATCGGCGGTGAACAGTGCACTCGCCGTTGCGATTTCTGCCAGATCGATACCGGCAAGCCCGAAGATCTCGACCGCGACGAGCCCCGTCGAGTCGCCGAAAGCGTTCAGGCCATGGGCCTGCGCTACTCGACGATCACCGGAGTGGCGCGCGACGACCTCGAAGACGGCGGTGCTTGGCTGTACGCCGAAACCGTCCGCTACATCAAGAAGTTGAACCCCAACACCGGCGTCGAATTGTTGATTCCCGACTTCAATGCCAAGCCCGATCAGTTGGCCGAGGTCTTCTCTTCGCGACCGGAAGTTCTTGCGCACAATGTCGAAACGGTTCCACGTATCTTCAAGCGAATCCGCCCAGCTTTCCGCTACCAGCGGTCCATGGACGTCATCACTGCAGCTCGAGACGACGGCCTGGTAACCAAGTCCAACTTGATCCTCGGTATGGGCGAGACGCCGGAAGAGGTACAGGAGGCTATTCGCGACCTGCACGAGGCAGGCTGCGACATTCTCACCATTACCCAGTACCTGCGCCCGTCGCCGCGCCACCACCCCGTGGAGCGGTGGGTCAAGCCCGAAGAGTTCGTCGAGCATTCCGATTACGCCACCGAGGTCGGCTTCGCCGGGGTTCTGGCGGGGCCGTTGGTCCGCTCTTCGTACCGGGCAGGGCGGCTGTACGCGCAAGCGATGCAGCATCACGGTCGCGCACTCCCCGAGAGCATGAGTCACTTGGTGGACGGCGGCGAAGCTTCTCAGGAGGCAAGTTCGTTGATTGCTCGTCTCGCTGCGCGGTAGGCATCGAACCGGCTAGCGATGCACGTGACTTCACTGACGACACGTATCCTGTGAAGCATGGCGAACGGCAGTAAAGCGGGCAAAGCAGGTAAGCCCAGCAAAGAAGCAAAGGCGGCGGCGAAAGCTGCCCGTAAGCAAGCATCGAAAGAGCGTCGCGGCCAGTTGTGGCAGGCGTTCAACATGCAGCGCAAGGAAGACAAGCTTCTTCTGCCGCTGATGATCGGTGCCATCGTCGGTATCGGTCTCGTGCTGTTCCTCATCGGCTTGTTCTTCGGTCTGCAGTGGTTCCTTCTGCCCATCGGACTACTTGTCGGAGTCCTCGTGGCCTTCATCATCTTCGGCCGTCGGGTCCAGAAGTCGGTGTACACCAAGGCCGACGGGCAGGCGGGCGCAGCTGCGTGGGCTCTGGACAACCTGCAGGGATCCTGGCGCGTGACCAACGCGATTGCCGGAACGACTCAGCTCGACGCGGTGCACCGCGTCATCGGCAAACCCGGGATCATTCTCGTCGCGGAAGGCGCGCCACAGCGTGTGAAATCACTTCTCGCCCAAGAGAAGAAGAAGACTGCGCGGATCGTCGGCGATACCCCGATCTACGACATCGTCGTCGGCAACGGGGAAAACCAGGTTCCGCTCTCCGGTCTCCAGAAGTATCTGACGAAGCTGCCCAAGAACATCGACAGCAAGCGCATGGACACCATCGAGTCCAGGCTCTCGGCACTCGGCACCAAGAGTGGTCCCGCTATGCCGAAGGGACCGCTCCCCGGTGGCGCCAAGATGAAGGGCGTTCAGCGGACGATCAAACGTCGCTGATCGCTAACGAACCCGCACCATCGCGGTGCCCGTCGCCCGGTCGTGCATACCGCGACCATCATGGTCCGAGATCACGGCCGGGACGACAAAGATGATGAAAAACGTTCGCACCAGTGCTCGCACAAATCCGACGCGGGCCTGCGCATCCACACGCGCCACCTGAATTCCGGCTACCAGTTGGCCTGGCGTGAACGAAAAGACACTCACCGAGCCGACCCCGATAACGAACCAGACCAGCAAGGTCAAGCTGGAGACCTGAACCGCAGCCCCGGTCGCGCCGACGATCAGTGCCGAGACTCCCATCGACATCAACCAGTCGAGCAACAGAGCGCCGGAACGACGGCCGAGCCCTGCTATCGCGCCCGGGCCTTCCGCTGGGAGTCCGAGTCGCTCTCCTGGAAACTTCTGCTCGGTTTCGTCCTCGGATCGAGCAGCCGAGGGTCCGGACAACCAAGAACCTGTCATTCGCGCCATGGACACCAGGATAGGCGTCGAGGTGAACACGCAGATCGGCCGTCACCGTAGTGTGTGCGGTGAGTACGATTCTTTTTTCTTCTGCCCGCCTGGAGAGTGTCGTGGCTCACTCGAGTACACGCACTGATGAAACCACGTGTAACACGGGCGAAACACAAGCTTGACCGGCGGGCAACACCAGGTCCATAACGTTTGGTCGACGGACTCAACAAAGGAGCAACAGCGTGGCGTTCAGCACGGCCGAAGAGGTCATCAAATTCATCGCCGACGAAAGTATTGAATACGTCGATATCCGTTTCACGGATCTGCCAGGTATTCAGCAGCACTTCTCGATCCCGGCTTCTGCCTTCACGCAGGATGTCTTCGAAGACGGCCTCGCGTTCGACGGTTCGTCCGTACGTGGCTTCCAGTCGATTCACGAATCCGACATGATGCTCCTGCCCGACGTCTCGACGGCGCAGGTCGACCCCTTCCGGGCCGCGAAGACGTTGAATATGAACTTCTTCGTTCACGATCCGTTCACCCGCGAGTCCTACAGCCGTGACCCGCGCAATGTCGCTCGTAAGGCCGAGGAGTACTTGCTCTCCACCGGTATCGCGGATACCGCGTTCTTCGGCGCCGAGGCCGAGTTCTACATCTTCGACTCGGTCAATTACGACTCGAGCATCAATGGCGCCTTCTACGAACTCGATTCCATTGCGGGCTCGTGGAACACCGGTAAGAAGACGAACGCCGACGGCAGCCCCAACCTCGGTTACAAGGTCCGCGCCAAGGGCGGGTACTTCCCCGTGGCTCCGTACGACCACTTCGTGGATCTTCGCGACGAAATCTCCACGAACCTCACCAATGCAGGCTTCGAACTCGAGCGCGGACATTCGGAGGTCGGCACCGGCGGCCAGCAGGAGATCAACTACAAGTTCAACACGCTGCTCGCTGCTGCGGACGACCTGCAGCTGTTCAAGTACATCGTGAAGAACACCGCGTGGAAGAACGGCAAGTCGGCCACCTTCATGCCGAAGCCTTTGTTCGGCGACAACGGCTCGGGCATGCACGTGCACCAGTCGCTGTGGAAGGACGGCAAGCCCCTCTTCCACGACGAGGCCGGATATGCCGGACTGTCGGATCTGGCTCGCCACTACATCGGCGGCATTCTCCATCACGCACCGTCGCTGTTGGCGTTCACCAACCCGACCGTCAACTCGTACCACCGTCTGGTGCCGGGCTACGAAGCCCCCATCAACCTCGTGTACAGCCAGCGGAACCGTTCGGCCGCAGTCCGAATCCCGATCACGGGAAACAACCCGAAGGCCAAGCGCGCCGAGTTCCGCGCACCGGACTCCTCGGGCAACCCGTACCTCAACTTTGCCGCCCAGATGATGGCCGGCCTGGACGGGATCAAGAACAAGATCGAGCCGCTGGCTCCGGTCGACAAGGATCTTTACGAGCTGCCGCCCGAGGAAGCCAAGAACATTCCTCAGGCACCGACGTCGCTGGAAACTGTCATCGACCGCCTCGAGGCCGATCACGAGTACCTGACCGAGGGCGGCGTCTTCACCACGGACCTGATCGAGACCTGGATTTCACTCAAGCGTGAGCAGGAGATCGCTCCGATCAACCTGCGGCCGCACCCGTACGAGTTCAACTTGTACTACGACGTGTGATCCGCACTCTGCGTTCACGTGTGATCCACACGTAGCTTTCGCTTCACCAGAGCCACCCGCCCTTGCCATAGAGCAGGGCGGGTGGCTCTGTTCGTGGGCAGAGTTGTATGTACGCACGGTAACGAGATATCGAAAACAGGTTTGAATCCGAGGGACATCAGCCATTCTCGAACTAAGAGACTGGCCGGATTCTCCAAAGAAACCGTGTATTCGGAAAGTTGGTGGGTTTACCTTCAATGGACGCGCTCTGGAATTTCGTCTCCGGACGACGACAACAGCTGTTGACAGATTCATATCTTCACGTCTCTGCCGTCATCCAGTCGATCATCATCGCCACGATCATCGCGGTCATCGTGGGAATTGCTGTCTACCGCTCCCCCGCGGGATCCGCGATCGCGACGGCCCTGGCAAGCACGATTCTTACCATCCCCTCCTTCGCCCTGCTCGGGTTGCTGATTCCGATCCTCGGGTTGGGGGTGGCCCCGACCATTACTGCACTGGTTCTGTACGCGCTCTTGCCCATCGTCAGAAATACGATCATCGGCCTCGCAGCGGTCGACCCCGCAGTGACCGATGCTGCTCGCGGAGTCGGTTTGAATCGTGCCCGTATTCTCGCCCGGATCGAGATGCCGTTGGCATGGCCGTCCATCTTGGCAGGCATGCGGGTCAGTACGCAGATGATTTTCGGCATCCTCGCCATTGCGGCGTACGCGAAGGGACCCGGACTCGGCAACCTCATCTTTTCGGGCCTGTCTCGCGTCGGTAGCCCCACGGCTGTTCCTCAAGCACTGGTCGGCACCGTTCTGATCGTCATTCTCGCCTTGATTGTCGACGGCATCCTCGTTCTCGTCGGCCGTCTTACAACCTCGAAGGGCATCGCGTGACCCCAACAGCTAACAATCAGAACGTCTCGGGCGTCGAGATCGTGCTCGAGTCCGTCAGCAAGCGCTATCCCGGCCAGAAGGCCGCAGCGGTGGAGAACGTGTCGTTGACCGTTCCTGCAGGCGAGATCGTTGTCTTCGTCGGGCCTTCCGGCTGCGGCAAGACCACCACGATGCGCATGATCAACCGACTCATCGAGCCTTCCTCGGGAAAAATCACCATCGACGGCAAAGACGCTTTGTCGATCGACCCGGACGAGTTGCGACGGGGAATCGGGTACTCGATTCAGCAGGCCGGGCTGTTTCCGCACCTGACGATCGCAAAGAACGTCGGGACAGTGCCTGGACTGATCGGGTGGGACAAGAAGCGGATCGCGGCCCGGACTGACGAGATGCTCGACCTCGTGGGGCTGGATCCGGATACCTATCGAGACCGCTATCCGCGTCAGCTGTCCGGCGGTCAGCAACAACGCGTCGGTGTGGCGCGAGCGCTCGCTGCGGATCCGCCTGTGCTGTTGATGGACGAGCCCTTCGGCGCGGTGGACCCGATCACCCGAGGCCTGTTGCAGGACGAGTTGATGCGGCTGCAATCCGAACTCGGCAAGACGATCGTCTTCGTCACGCACGACTTCAACGAGGCAGTCAAGCTCGGAGACCGCATCGCCGTCCTGGGTGATCGCTCGACCATCGAGCAATACGACACCCCGGAGGCGATCCTCGCGAATCCTGCCAGCGACATGGTGGCTGGATTCGTGGGCGCGGATGCGTCCCTGAAACAGCTGACGCTCACTCGTATTCGTGACGTTCGCCTGATTCAGTGTCCGACCGCCAAAGAAAGTGATCCCGTTGACGGGATCCGCGCGAAGGTCGCGACCCGCAAGTGGCCGTGGGGACTGATATTGGACGAACGCAACAGGCCGCTTCGCTGGGTTGGTCCCGCTCATCTGGCACACGCGTCTTCACTGCGGGGAATCGGTGTGCCGGTCGGCGAACTGGTGTCCATTCAGTCCACGCTTCAGGATGGGTTGGAAGCGCTTCTCGCCGAGAGCACCGCATCGACGGTCGTCACCGGTCTTCGCGGTGAGTACGTCGGGTTGATTTCGATCGATGTTCTCGTCGGCCATCTGCAGCAGATGCGCGAAGCCCACGAGCACGATCACGACGACGATGATGCCGATGCCGATGCCGATGGAGTCAGTGGGGAGTTGCCCGCATGACCGCATCCGTGGACAGTCTCCTAGCGGCCGAAATGGACGCGGCACCAGACGAAGGTGCCTCGGAGCGAAATGCTGTCAAACGCGCTGATCGCCTACGCCTGCTGGTGCAACCCGCCATCGTTCTGATTCTGGTTGTCGGCGTACTTGTCTGGGCCTTCAGTCGTGATCTGACCGCGACTCAACAGGGCAGCATTACTGCCAGCAACCTCGCCACGCTCACCTGGCAGCACATCTTGCTCACCGCGGCAGTCGTGATCATCGTCGTAATAATCGCCGTCCCGCTGGGAACTCTGCTCACCCGACCCGGATACACCCGTCTCGCACCATTTTTCGTGGGCATCGCCAACATCGGCGCGGCTGCACCTGCAGTCGGTTTGCTGGTCCTCTTCTACCTGGCGACGCGTCAGACCGGTTTCTGGATAGGCGTACTGCCCATCGCCTTCTACTCGTTGCTTCCGGTGTTGCGCAATACGATTCTGGGATACCAGGAGGTCGACAAAACACTCATCGATGCCGGCCGCGGTCAAGGGATGTCCTCGTTGACAGTGCTCCGAAGGCTCGAGTTCCCGATGGCAGTGCCGTACATTCTTGCCGGCCTACGCACATCCCTGGTCCTCGCGGTCGGAACGGCGACGCTGTGTTTCCTCGTGAGTGCAGGTGGGCTCGGCATTCTCATAGACACCGGATACAAGTTGCGCGACAACGTCACCCTGGTGACCGGTGCCGTACTTGCTGTGTCCCTGGCACTGTTCGTCGATTGGCTCGGCGCGCTGGCCGAGCAGTTCCTGGGCCCCAAAGGATTACGATGAAGAAGACGACCACAGTATTCGCTCTCGTCATGGCGGGAGCACTTCTAGCCGGCTGCGGGCTCGAATCCGGGGGCGCGGTTCCGCTTTCGGTCGGGCCGGCGAGCATCCAGCCGGTTCCCGAACTCGAAGGCGTCAAGATGACCGTCGGCTCCAAGGACTTCACCGAACAAATCACGCTTGGATACATAATCGAGTTCGCAATGGCCGCCGCCGGTGCCGAGGTCCGGGATCTAACCAACATTCAGGGCTCCAACAGCACACGTGACGCCCAACTGAACGGGCAGATCGACCTGACGTACGAGTACACCGGCACCGGGTGGATCAACTATCTCGGCAACGAGACACCGCTACCGGACTCGACCGAGCAGTACGAAGCGGTGCGCGACGCCGACCTCGCAGCAAACGACATGGTGTGGGAACCTCCCGCCCCGATGAACAACACCTACGCACTCGCCATGAACAAGCAGACGGCCGAAGAAACGGGTGTCAAGACGCTGTCGGACTACGCCAACCTCGTTCGAACCAACCCGTCGGCAGCCACAACCTGCGTCGAAACCGAGTTCAACGTTCGTCAGGACGGCTACCCCGGCATGGCAGCCAAGTACGATTTCGATCCGAATCTTGCGCCTCGGCAGATACTGCAGACCGGCATTATCTATCAGGCCACCGCCGACGGAACTCAGTGCAAGTTCGGTGAGGTGTTCACTACCGACGGACGAATCCTCGCGCTCGATCTCGTTCTACTCGAAGATGATCGAGCCTTCTTTCCGAAGTACAACCCATCACTGATCATGAGGAAGGACTTCGCCGACGCCCATCCCGAGGTGCAGGAAGTCATGGCACCGATCACCGCGAAACTGGACGACAAGGTCATGACCGAATTGAACCGACAGGTGGACGTCGAGGGCAGGGAGCCCGCCGACGTCGCACGCGACTGGCTCGTCTCCGAAGGCTTCGTCACCACTGGCTGAACGACGGTGGAGTGGTCAGGCCCCGAAGGTCCGCTCCACCACAGCCTTTGCGCGACGCGTCACACGTAGGTAGTTGTCGAGGAACTCCCCTGCATCGGCGTTCTTCCATCCGGCCACCTTCGCGACGGCGGAGAGAACGTGCCCCGGTGCAGGAAGTTGGTCCGTCGGCTTTCCACGCACGAGTACGAGTGCGTTGCGTGCCTTCGTTGCGAGAATCCATGCTTCACGCAGCAATTCGATGTCGGTCTCGCTCATCAACTCGGCCGCGCCGATTGCGTCGAGAGTTTGCAGGGTCGAGGTGTTGTGCAGTGACGGCACGTCGTGCGCATGCCTGAGTTGGATGAGCTGCACTGTCCACTCGATGTCGGCGAGCCCGCCTCTGCCCAGCTTGGTGTGGGTGGCGGGGTCGGCGCCTTTGGGGAGACGCTCGGAGTCGATTCGCGCCTTGATGCGACGGATTTCCCGTACGGACTCCTGGGAGACACCACCTTCTGGGTATCGCACTTTGTCGACCATGAGCAGAAACTTGATGCCGAGATCCTGATCTCCGGCAACCTGATGGGCACGCAGCAACGCCTGGACCTCCCAGGCCTGGGCCCACTGCGCGTAGTACGCCTTGTACGACGCGAGAGTCCTGACCACCGGCCCGTTTCGGCCTTCCGGCCGCAAACCGGTGTCCACCTCCAACGGTGGGTCGGTACTCGGCGCACCGAGTAGCTTGCGAATCCGATCGGCAATACCGTTGGCCCACTTGACGGCGACACTGTCGTCGGAGCCCTCGACGGGTTCGCATACGAACAGCACATCTGCATCGCTGCCGTAGCCGAGTTCTCCGCCGCCGAGTCGGCCCATTCCGATCACAGCCAGGCTGGCAGGAGCCGGCTCCCCACGTTCGGCTTCACTCGCCCGAATGGCAGCTGCCAGTGCAGCGTTGATCACAGCGGCCCATACCGAGGACAAAGCGGTGCACACTTGCGGCACATCGAGCATGCCGAGGATGTCGGCCGACGCTACCCGCGCAAGCTCGTGTCTACGCAGAGACCGCGCGGCGTCGATGGCACGAACCGGATCGTCGTACCGACCCGAAGAAGAAAGGATCGCTCGATATGTTTCCTCGGGTTCGACGTCGAGAAGCCTTGGGCCGGTCGGGCCGTCAGCGAAGAGTCTGATGACCTCGGGAGCTTTGATGAGCAGATCCGGGACGTATGCCGAAGATCCGAGAACGATCATCAAACGCTGAGCGACGGCACCTTCGTCGCGCAGTATCCGCAGAAACCAGGTTTGGTCCTGAGCGGCCTCGCAGAGTCGGCGGTAGTTGAGTAGGCCGGCGTCCGAGTCCGGTGTATCGGCAAGCCATTCGAGAAGTGTCGGCAGTAGCACCGCTTGAATCTGACCACGTCGCGCACCTGAACCGACGAGCGCGCGCAGGTGCCCGATTGCGTTCTGAGGGGCGGCGAAACCCAGCGCCGAAAGTTGCCGCACGGCTGCTTCCGGAGTCAATCTGACGGTGTCGGAATCGAACCGCACGACGGAATCGAGCAGGGGTCGATAGAACAGTTTCGCGTGCAGCCTTCGGATCCGGAGCGCGTTGCGTTTGATCTCGGCAGTCAGCACTCCGAGCGCATCACGATTGCCGTCGGAACGCATGTGCGCTGCTCGGGCGAGCCAGCGCAGCGCTTCCTCGTCGTCCGGCGGCGGCAGAGTGTGGGTTCGCTTCATCCGCTGAAGCTGCAGACGGTGTTCGAGTAGCCGTAGGAACTCGTAGGACGCGGTCAGATTCGCGGCGTCGTCGCGCCCGACGTATCCCCCGTCGCTGAGCGCAACCAGGGCGTCCACGGTGCCGAGAACTCGGAGAGTTTCGTCGGTGCGGCCGTGGACGAGTTGCAGTAGCTGCACTGCGAACTCGACATCCCGCAGGCTTCCGCGACCGAGTTTGATCTCGCGTTCACGGAGCTCGGGTGGAACCATCTCCTCGACGCGACGGCGCATCGCGCGGACCTCGGGAACGAAGTCCTCCCGCTGCGAGGCCAACCACACCATCGGGTTGAGTGCGGCGACGTAGCTGTGACCGAGCTCGAGGTTCCCGGTCATCGGACGTGCTTTGAGCAGAGCCTGAAACTCCCAGGTCTTGGCCCACCGCTTGTAGTAAGCGACATGCGAATCGAGGGTGCGGACCAGTTCGCCACGTTTGCCCTCCGGCCGAAGCGCTGCATCGACCTCGAAGAACGCCGAGGAGCCGATCCGCATCATTTCGCCCGCGATCCGACTGGCAACCGCATCCGCTGGTTCCGCCACGAACACGACGTCGACGTCGGAGACGTAATTGAGCTCTCGTGCACCGCATTTGCCCATTGCGATCACGGCGAGTCGGGTCGGCATCGGATCGTCCGGGCAGACTGTCGCAACAGCGACAGCCAGCGCTGCGGTCAAGGCAGCGTCGGCCATGTCGGAGAGCTGATTTCCGACGAGCTGATACGGCACGACAGGTTCGTTTTCCACGGTGGCAGCGAGATCCGCCGCGGCGAGAACCATCACTTGGTCGCGGTAAGTTTTTCGCAGGGCAACAACGGCATCGGGTCCGGTCAGACCTGCCCGGTACAACTCCGGTGAGGCATTCGGACCGGTCTCGGGCTTTGCATCGACAGCAGCCAAGAGTTCGTCGGTGAGCTGCTGTTTGCTGGGTAGTTCCACTCGCGCAGAGGGACCCGTGGCGCGGCCTGCGGGTGTGCTGAGCAGACGCCACGTATCCGGATCGGAAACAAGGTGATCGGCGAGCGCGCTCGAGGCACCGCAGAGACCCAACAATCGACCGCGAAGGCCCTTGTCCGAACGCAAGGCCTGGTCGACTTCCGAGAAGCCGTCGCCGAGCAAATCCTGCAGCCTCGTCAGTGTCCGCAGTGCGAGATCCGCGTTGGCTGCACGCGACAACGACCACAGTAGTTCGAGACTGTTCTCGTCGACCCACCCGAGCTTCTGTAGATCAGCGGGCGCAGTGGCCTCGACCAGACCCAGACGTCCTGGCCCTGGGACGATCGAACGTGATGTGGGTGGACGCACCATCAGCGAACACCTCGACTCTGGCGTAACACAGGTTCACCTCACCGCGGGCGGGAACTAGCTCTTACTCGAACGAAGTAAAATCTAGCCCATCACGCCGGCATCCGATGACAGTGCGCAGATCACAATCCCAAGTAGGCCTTCAGCTCGTACGGCGTGACATGCGAGCGGTATTCCTCCCACTCCCGACGCTTGTTGCGCAGGAAGAAGTCGAAGACATGTTCGCCGAGGGCTTCGGCGACGAGCTCGGAGCCTTCCATGGCGTTCAGAGCCTGATCGAGGTTGCCTGGAAGCTCCTTGTAACCCATGGCGCGACGCTCGGCGGATGTCAACGCCCACACGTCCTCTTCTGCCTCTGGTGGCAACGTGTAGCCCTTTTCGATGCCACGCAGACCGGCAGCGAGCAGGACCGCGAAGGCCAGGTAGGGATTGCAGGCGGAATCGGGGCTACGGATCTCGACGCGACGAGAGGACGCTTTGTTCGGGGTGTACATCGGAACCCGGATGAGTGCCGAGCGGTTGGAGGGTCCCCACGACGCTGCCGTCGGTGCTTCGCCACCGCGGATCAACCGCTTGTAGGAGTTGACCCACTGGTTCGTGACGGCGCTGATCTCGTTGGCATGTTCGAGGATTCCGGCGATGAACGACTTGCCGGTCTCCGAGAGCTGCATGGGGTCGTCCGGATTGTGGAACGCATTGGTGTCGCCCTCGAACAGGCTCATGTGCGTGTGCATCGCCGAGCCGGCCTGATCACTGAACGGCTTGGGCATGAACGTTGCCCGGACGCCCTCGGCGATCGCAACTTCCTTGACCAGGTAACGGAAGGTCATGATGTTGTCGGCCATCGACAGTGCGTCGGCATAGCGGAGGTCGATTTCCTGCTGACCGGGCGCGGCTTCGTGATGGCTGAACTCGACGGAGATGCCCATCGACTCGAGCGCATCGATGGCGTGACGGCGAAAGTTCGGCGCCGAGTCGTGCACGGCCTGATCGAAGTATCCACCGTTGTCGGCGGGCGTGGGCGGCGATCCATCCTCTGGGGAGTCCTTGAGCAGGAAGAACTCGATCTCCGGATGCACGTAGCAGCTGAACCCGAGGTCTGCGGCCTTGCTCAGTTGACGCCGCAGCACGTGGCGCGAATCAGCCCAGGACGGCGAGCCGTCGGGCATCGCGATGTCGCAGAACATCCGCGCCGAATGCTGATGCCCCTTGCTGCTCGACCAGGGCAGGATCTGAAAAGTCGACGGATCGGGCTTGGCAACGGTATCTGCTTCGGAGACGCGGGCGAATCCCTCGATAGCGCTTCCGTCGAAGCCGATCCCTTCGTCGAAGGCACCTTCGAGTTCCGCGGGGGCGATGGCGACCGATTTCAGATAGCCAAGAACATCGGTGAACCATAGGCGGACGAAGCGGATGTCGCGCTCCTCCAGGGTCCGAAGCACGAATTCCTTTTGGCGATCCATGTCCGCGAGACTAAGCAAACCGCGTTAAATCTGTGTTACATCGTGATCTCGGTCTCACGTCGGACGCATCTCAACGGCCACACCGGGGACGTGAAGCTCGCGTCAGCACACCAGATCGTTACCGGTGGGAACCAGGTCGACGAGATACTCGACCAACGGATCGTCGACGCATTCCTCGCCGGAGAAGGCGACCGTATGTTGGGTTCCTTCGTAGGTGATCAGGTCCGCGTCGAGTTGGCGGGCAAGGTCGACGCCTGCCTGGTACGGCGTGGCCGGGTCGAATGTCGTGGACACGACCACCAGCTTCGGTAGCCCCTCCGCCGAGATCGTGTGCGGACTTCCGGTATTGGGTACCGGCCAGAATGCGCACAGGTCGAGAGGCGCGTTTCCGGTCCCGCGGCCGTCGTCGAGGAAGGGGGCGGCCTGTCGGTACCGCGTGTCGGCCTCGTCGGCCTCGGCCCGGTCGACGACCGGTGGATCATCGACGCACCGAATCGCATTGAATGCGTCGTCGAGATTCGCATAAGATCCGTCCTCGAGCCTTCCGCTGTACGAGTCGGCCAATCGCAGGAGCGTGTCGCCGCGGCCGTCCCGCAATTCGCTCAGTCCTGCTCGAAGAAGCCGCCACAGGCTTTCGGAGTAGAGCGCCTGCTGAGTCCCTGTCAAAGCGTCGTCGTAGCTCAGTCCACGCGGGTCCGTGGTCTCGGCAGGACGCTCGATGAGTGGGTCGACAAGGGCACGGAACTGTCGGTTTGCGTCAGCGACGTCGGTGCCGAGCGGACAGGACGGTGATAGCGCGCAATCCGCAGCGAAACCGTCGAATGCGCCTTGGAAGGCTGCTCCCTGCTCGACGGCCTCGTCGACGGGACTTTGCTCTGGATCGAGTGCACCGTCGAGCACCATCGCTCGCACGTTGCCGGGGAACGCCTCGGCGTACGCAGTTCCGATTCGAGTGCCGTACGAGTAGCCGACGTAGGTGAGCTTCGCGTCCCCGAGCACCGATCTGATCACGTCCATGTCCTGGACCACCTCGCGCGTTCCCACGTGCTCGAGCAGATCCTTACCACTCCTCGCTGCACACTTGGCGGCGTAGTCCTGATGCTCCGCTTCCGATTTCGCAATACCCTCCGGCGAAACGTCGACGTCCGGCTCGCGTCGCTCCTCTTCGATCTCTTGCGTGGTCAGGCACCGCACGGCAGGAGTCGATGCACCGATTCCGCGCGGATCGAAACCGATTCGATCGAAGCGTTCGGACAACTCCGATCCGTCCGCCTGCGTGGACATATACAGACCTGACGCCCCCGGACCACCTGGGTTGAACAAGATCGAGCCGATCTTGTCCCCGCTTGCCAGCGTCCGCGAAATGGCGATCTCGGCCTTCTCTCCGGTCGGCTCCTCGTAGTCCAGTGGAACCGTGACCTTCGCGCACTCCATATCGCTACGAAAATTCGTTCCGTCGGTGTCGTACGAATCGCAGGGCCCCCACTCGGGCGACTGCGTGTAGAACTCGGCGAGGCCGTCGGGGACGATTCCGGCCCCGGGCTCGAAAGATTCGACGGAGGATGAAAGCCCCTCGGCTTCCGGGGTGCCCTCGGTTGTCGAGCTCTGCGCACATCCCGCCGCGGCCATCAATCCCGCCGCGCCCAGGGCTACCATCCGGACCAGCGGAGTGCGACTCGTTCTCATTCCCACGATGGTGCCAGACCTTCACGTGCGCGCTGCTCACGTAGGACAGCGGCGAACCAAGCGTCTGCCATGCACGACTCGTGGCCCGAGCCTCACGGTGTGACGGATTGCACTGCCGACTGCCCTTCGGTCGAGTAGACGCAGGTGGCAGACTGAGGGCGTCATCAACCCCATCCCGGGGACCCGAAATCGGGCCTCGAGGAACCGAAAGGGACAAAGATGTCCGACAACACTATTTACGGTGGATCCGACGCATCCGTATCCGGTCTCACTCGCAAGACCCGCACCCACCATCTTCTGCAGATGAAGGCCGAGGGTGAGCGCTGGGCAATGCTCACCGCTTACGACTACTCCAGCGCACGGATCTTCGAGGAGGCCGGCATTCCAGTTCTGCTCGTCGGTGACTCCGCAGCCAACGTCGTCTACGGCTACGACACCACCGTTCCCATCACCATCGACGAACTCCTCCCCCTCGTTCGCGGAGTCGTGCGTGGAGCCCCCAACGCACTCGTCGTCGCAGACCTCCCCTTCGGCAGCTACGAGGGCTCCCCGCAACAGGCGTTGGCCACAGCCACCAGATTCATGAAGGAAGGACTCGCCAACGCCGTCAAACTCGAAGGCGGGGAACGCGTCGCAGATCAGATCGCTGCCATCACCGCCGCGGGTATTCCGGTCATGGCACACATCGGATTCACTCCGCAAAGTGTGAACGGCCTCGGCGGATTCCGCGTTCAAGGACGAGGCGATGCCGCAGACGCACTGGTCGCCGATGCCATTGCCGTCCAAGAGGCGGGTGCGTTCTCTGTCGTCATGGAGATGGTTCCGGCCGACATCGCCGGTCAGGTGTCCCGCAAGTTGACCATCCCCACTATCGGAATCGGCGCGGGCAACGAGTGTGACGCACAAGTTCTCGTGTGGCAGGACATGGCCGGCTACACCAACGGCAAGACGGCGAAGTTCGTCAAGAAGTTCGGCCATGTCGGAGACGAACTCCGATCTGCGGCCTCGTCGTATCTGTCCGAAGTGCGCTCCGGTGTCTTCCCGGGACCCGAACACAGCTACTGAGTTACCTCGGGTGGCGTGAGCTGATTGCGGGGGCCGAACGAGATGGCACACTCGTTGCCATGAACTCAGCTACAAAGGCCCAGTCCAGGTTTCGTCGAGTTACCCGAGTCGTCGTTTCTGTTGCGGGCGCGGTAGCAGTGTTCGCTGCTACCGGCGCTTGCGGTACGGATACGACGACCACCGGTTCGTCGTCGACACTGACCCCAACGGACCCACCCACCACGGCCACCTCCCCCTCAGGTGCAGCCGGAATCACCGAACAGCAGAGCCAGCAGCTGTGCAGCGATCTCGATGCGCAGCTGCAGGAATGGAGAATTCAAGGCCCGACAATCGGTCGTGGCGGTCTCAATATCGTCGTCCAGACCTGGGCGGCGCAGAGCGGCACCATCAATCTTCAGGTAGTGCAGAACCGCTCGATCGTCGACGAAGTGACCATCGCTACCTGCCCGGATACCCGTGCAGAAGCCATGCGGTCGCTCGAGATTCCTGATCTCGCATCCGGTCTCGTCGGGTTCTGACGCGTGACGTCGACATCACCGCGAGAGCTGTATCCGCCGCTCGAACCGTTCGACGGCGGTCTCCTCGACGTAGGCGACGCCCAGCACATCTACTGGGAGGTCAGCGGTAACCCAGCGGGAAAACCGGTTGTGTTCGTTCATGGCGGGCCGGGCGGCGGAAGCGGCCCGACGCAGCGCCGTTACTTCGACCCCGCGGTGTATCGCATCGTTCTGTTCGATCAGCGGGGCTGCGGGCGTTCCGAGCCGCACATCGCTGACGGCGGAGATCTGGCGGTGAACACGACCGATCGACTCGTCGCCGACATGGAAAAGTTGCGAACGCATCTCGCTATCGATCGGTGGCTCGTGTTCGGTGGTTCCTGGGGTTCGACTCTCTCGCTCGTGTACGCACAAACTCATACCGAACGAGTCAGCGGTTTGATCCTCCGAGGAATCTTTCTTCTTCGACGCAGTGAGATCGACTGGTACTACAACGGTGGTGCGGGCCATATCTTTCCGGAGCAGTGGGACAAGTTCCTCGCACCGATCCCGAAGAACGAACGCGACGGGGACTTGGTCGAGGCGTACCACCGCCTGCTGACTTCCGAGGATCGTGACATCGCGACCTCGGCCGCGGTCGCTTGGTCGGCATGGGAAGCCTCTACCAGTTATCTCATTCCTCGGCCGGATCAGATTGCGCAGAACGAGGATCCACGATTCGCACTCGCGTTCGCGGGTATCGAAAATCACTACTTCCGCAATGCGGGGTTCCTTCGGGACAACCAATTGCTCGACGACGCGCACAAGTTGAAGGGCATCGACGGAATCATCGTCCAGGGACGGTATGACGTCGTGTGCCCCGCGACGAGCGCATGGGAACTCCACAAGGCCTGGCCCGGCGCCGAACTCGTGATGGTCGACGACGCCGGCCACTCGGCCGCCGAGGGTGGCATAGTCCACCATCTGATCGAGGCCACCGATCAGTTCGCGTCTCTACCCGATTCGTAGGAGAAGCCGATTCGACGGGAGTCGGTGTCGGCGACGGTGAGCCGCACCGTCACCTTCTCCCCTTCGGGTGGATTGCCTGCGCATTTGCTGATGACGATCGGGTCGTGAACGAAGACTTCCGCCTCGCGCTTGTCCTCGGCCCCGCGAAGCACCAACGCACCGAACCGTTCACCGACGCGGCCTGCGAGAATGGCCGCTTCAGCGAGATCGATGCACGCCCGATCTACCTTGGACGCAACGGAATCGGATTTTCGCATGGTCGCCGCAAGTTCGGGGAGGGCGCTAGCTGCCCACTCCGGTACCTCCGTTCCCGCAACCGTAGCCAAACACACCTCGGTGGCGAACCGGTCCGACAGTCGACGTAGCGGTGCCGTCACATGGGCGTACGGTGCTGCAATGCCGGAGTGCTCGCTGAGTTTCGGCGCCGCGCCGTCGAACGCCGCGTAGTCGGCGCCGCGAAGTAGCCCTGTCGCCTGGGTCATCATTGCCAACGTTTCGGGTTCATCGGCAGGGAGAGCAGAGAGCACTGCGCCGGCCGATACACCGTCCGGCCAATCGATTCCGAGCATCGAGGCGGTGTTGCGCAATGTTGCCAACGCCGTGTCGGTTGCAGGAGGAAGTGTGCGTAGCAATCCGATGCCAGCATCGAGCATGATCCGCGCGGCACACATTCCGGTCAGCAATGACACTTCGGCGTTCCAGCCGTCGACCGAAGTTCTGGCCTGAAGCTCGATTCGCCACGAGTCTCCGTCGGGAACCACTTCCTGTTCGGGCAACGTGATGTCCACAGCACCCCGCCGAATCGAAGATTCCGCTCGCAGCCGCCCGAACTCGTCCAGACATGCAATCGACGGATGCGGACTCCCGGCATCGAATCCGGACTGTACTCCGGCGTAGTCCAGTCGCGCGATCGACCGGACCGATGCTCTGGACACCGTCCACGACGTCGGCTCACCGAATTCGTCCAGCTCGATCCTCCACAGCGCGACCGGCCGAGTCTCGTTCGGCAACAAGCTCGCCGAACCCTCCGACAGGACCCGCGGATGAAGCGGAACCGAACCGTCCGGGAGGTAGAACGTCTGTCCGCGTTCACGCGTCTGAACATCCAGCGCTCCGCCAGGGACGACTAGTGCTCCGACATCTGCTATCGCATAGTGAAGCACGAAACCGGTCGGCGACTTCTCGATATGTACAGCCTGATCGAGATCCATCGACCCGGGCGGGTCGATGGTCACCAGCGGGATGTCAGTGCGATCGACGCGGTCACCGACGAAACGATCCGTAGCCGACCGAGCCTCCGAGAGAGCGCCTACGGAAAACTCGTCGCGGAGGCGGAACTCGGATCTGATCGCACGAAAATCGAACGCCGGTGCTGTCAGACGGGTCAGTAACACCGGTCAGTTTTTCCAGTCGTCGTCAGCCTTGTCCGCAGCCTTGTTTCGCTCGGCCGCGATCGTCAAAGCGCGCTCGGCGGTCTGGCGGTCGGGGTAAGGCCCCATCCGGTCCAATGCACCGGATTCCTTGCCCTGAGCCACCGACTTGGTGCGGATGTCGTAGAACCAGGCGTCATCGTCATTGCTCATGTTCACAGTCTGCCCGAAGAAGCCGACTTAGCCTACGACCCCGGCCCTCGATATAAAGCTCATTCCGCAGGCTCCACTCCCGACGAGTGCGAACGAGTCGGTATATAAGCCGGATCCTGTGATCCTTACCTTGCCGAGGCAAAGAAAGGACCGACGGCCATCCATCTGGGCACACCGTCGCCGGGTACCTCGAGCAGTCCACCCGCAGGCTCGGGCGAGCAGCCCTCGAGCACCTGCGCAGCCGAACCTTCGCTAGAAGGTACGGCCTTCGACCTTGCTCCGGGCGGGGTTTACCTAGCCACCCCAGTCACCTGGGGTGCTGGTGCGCTCTTACCGCACCGTTTCACCCTGACCCACACCACGAATCCCGAAGGAAGCGTGATGCGGGCGGTCTATTTTCTGTGGCACTGTCCCGCGAGTCACCTCGGGTTGCCGTTAGCAACCGCCCTGCTCTGTGGAGTCCGGACTTTCCTCGGCCTGGAGCTTGGCAGAATCGCTCTGCCAGTCCTCCGAGCCGCAGCCGTCCAACCGACTCGTTCGCGAGATGAACTCTACTGTGTCCTCGCTCCGAACTACAGTTTCACGTATGAAGCACGTCGTCCTTCTTCGCGGAATCAACGTAGGTGGCATCAATATCAAGATGATCGAACTGCGCGCGGCCTTGACATCCGCGGGATTCGACGACGTTCGAACAATCCTCGCGACAGGCAACGTTGTGCTCGAAAGCACGCTACGTGCACCCGAAGTGAAGAAATCTGTAGAGAAGATTCTGTCGGCGACCTTCGGATACGAAGCGTGGGTGATCGTTCTGGACGTGTCGTCACTGCAGTCGATCATCGAAAGCTACCCGTTCGACGTCGAACGGGACGGCTGGCATCCGTACGTCATCTTCGGCAACGATGCCGACCATCTGCGCGAAGTGGCAGGTATAGCAGACACTCTCGACCCCGAACTGGAATCACTCGCCCCGGGCAACCGCGTCGTGTACTGGGAAGTGGTGCGGGGCCACACCACCGACAGCCGCGTCGGGAAACTTTTGGCCAAGGCGAAGTACAAGCCGACCACCACTACTCGTAATCTGCGCACGCTCGTCAAGATGCTGGCGTGAGCGTTGTCGCTGTGGCACTGGTTGCCGCAGTGTTGATCTTCGCGATCTTCGCACCACGTTCGCTACCGGAGATCACGATCGCAATCCCTGCCGCGGTTCTGACACTCCTGCTGGGACTGGTGACCGTTGCCGATGCACGCGAGCAGATTCTCGAACTGCTGCCGACGGTCGTATTCCTGGCATTCATTCTCGTACTGGCTCATCTGGCAGACGCACTCGGATTGTTCGCCTGGGTCGCATCGATCATGGCGCGATCCGCGAAGGGAAGCCCGCACCGGCTCCTCCTGTCGGTATTCCTCGCTGCTGCAATCACCACCGCAGTATTGAGCCTCGACGCGACGGTGGTACTTCTGACACCTGCGGTCATCGGTGCGGCACGGGCGCTGCGGATGCCTGCACGTCCGCACAGTTATGCCACTGCGCACCTGTCCAATTCGGCATCGACGCTTCTGCCTGTGTCCAATCTGACGAATCTACTGGTGTTCGCGGCGACGGGATTGACGTTCGCACATTTCGCTGCGCTGATGGCACTGCCGTGGATTGTGGCGATCGTCATCGAAGGTGCCGTGTTCTGGGTGTTCTTTCGCAAGGACTTGGTGCGCACAGAGGCAGTGGTGAGCGCAGAGGCAGTGGACCCGACGCCCGATGTGGCTGCACCGATCGGCACGCTCGTCGTCCTGGGGATCACTCTCGTGGGTTTCGGTGTGTCCGGAGTTTTCGGTATCGAACCGTTCTGGGTAGCGGCAGCCGGATCGGTTGTCCTCGCCGTTCCGGCATTGCGCGGTGGGTTCACCGTTCCCCGGCGAATCCTGCGGGCAGCGGATCTGAAGTTCTGCGGATTCGTGCTGTTGCTGGGCATTGTCGTCGGAGGTGTCACGTCGGGACCCATCGGCCGGTGGCTCGGCGATATCCTCCCGACCGAGACCACGTTCCTCGGCCTGCTCTCGGCGGCCGCTATCGCTGCTGTCGCGGCCAACGTCGTCAACAATCTGCCCGCGACGCTGATGCTGTTGGCAGCGTTCGGCCCGTCGGCGTCGCCCGGTCTACTGCTCGCGATGATCATCGGGGTGAACCTCGGACCCAACCTCACCTACGTCGGATCGCTGGCCATCATGTTGTGGCGTCGAGTGGGGGCCGCCAACCACGAGCCCGCAGACCTGCGGACCTTCACCGCACTCGGCCTCGTCACGACTCCGCTGACCATTCTCGGTTCGACGGCCGCGCTCTGGCTGGTGCTACTTGTGTAGGTAGGACGTCTCGTTCACCAGGCGAACCGAGGCTCCACCGTCCGGGTAGAACTCCGCGATGCTCAGGGAGGCCAGATCGAGGTGCAGCCGGTAAAGGATCGACGGACCGACATCGAGCGCCAGCTGCAGCAACAACTTGATCGGTGTCACGTGTGTGACGACAACTACGGTGGATCCCGCATGCGCGGAAATCAGTTTCTCCCGTGCCGACTGGACCCTGTCGCGAACACTGTCGAAGCTCTCTCCGCCCGGCGGTGCCACCGATGTATCTCCGAGCCATTTCCGATGCACATCCGGATGATTCTCGCCTGCCTCCTTGAAGGTCAGGCCCTCCCAAGCTCCGAAATCCGTTTCGGTCAGCTCATCAAGAGTCGAGACGCGAAGCCCCATCTTGGCGGCGAGGGCGCCTGCCGTCTGCTGCGCTCTCGCCAGCGGCGAGGCGACGATCGCGGCAATGTCGTCACGCTGCGCGAGATACGCCGCGGCGGCCGATGCCTGCCGCGCACCCAGTTCCGTGAGAACCGGATTTCCGCGCCCGGAATATCGGCGTTCGACGGACAACGGTGTCTGACCATGACGCAGCAGCAGCAAACGTGTCGGTGCACCGACGGCACCGGTCCATCCCGGTCCACCCGACTTGTCGGCAATCGGAGCAGCCGACTTCTCGGCCACCGGCGCTGTCGGCCTGTCGGCCACATGCACGGTAGGCTCGCGTTTTTTACCCGCGGCCGCGTCCATCGCCTCGTTCGCGAGTCGATCCGCATGGGAGTTCTCGGCCCGTGGAATCCATTGGTACGACACTCGATCGAAGCCGCGGACAAGAGCGGCCGCCTCGCGATTGAGCGGAATCATATCCGGATGCTTGACCTTCCACCGACCCGCCATTTGTTCGACGACCAGCTTCGAGTCCATCCGTACGTCGACCTCACGGGCTCCGACGTCAGCGGCCGCAGTCAGACCGGCGATGAGGCCGCGATACTCGGCCACATTGTTGGTCGCGACGCCGAGCGCAAGGCGACGTTCAGCCAGAACCTCGGAGCGATCCGAGGACAACACGACCGCGCCATATCCAGCTGGTCCTGGATTTCCCCGAGAGCCGCCGTCAGCTTCTACGATCACACGGGTGTGGGCTGCGGAACTCAAATTCCGGACTCCTTCGTCCGCACGAGAATCGCGTTGCACTCCGAGCATCGGACGAGTTTGTCAGCCGGCGCGGCGGCGATTCGAGAGATCTCCCCACGATCCAGCTCGATTCGGCACGCGCCACAACGGCGAGCCTGAAGTAGAGCGGCACCGCGGCCGGACAGCGCGCGTTGCTTCTCGTAGATCGCCATCAGATCTTCGGGGAGGCCTGACGCGAGTTCGGTTCGGCGGGCAGTCGCGCGTTGCTCGGCGGCGTCGATGTCCGCTACTGCATCATCGCGGCGCCGACCCGAATCGATGAGTTCGTCCTCGATCTGCGTCACCTGCGCACCGGCATGGTTGTAGTCGGTCTGGGACGCCTCACGACGTTCCATGACCTCGAGAAGCTCCTCTTCCAACAGGCCTTGGCGTCGTTCGAGGCTAGCGAGCTCGTGCTGCAATTCCGACATTTGTTTGGGTGCGATCGTTCCGCTGTCCAGCATCTTGCGGTCGCGGTCTTCGCGCTGACGGACAGCGTCGACTTCGTTTTCGAGTTTCTTGATATCGCGGTCGAGATCGTCCATCGACATCTGGACCGTGACGGCAGCGTCTCGACGTGAGACTCGCTCGGCCTCGAGCTTCTCGAACTCGGTCTGCTCCGGAAGCGTTCTACGCCGATGAGCGATCTGCGACAGTTCGGTATCCACTGAGGCCAGTTCGAGAAGTGAGGCCTGCACTCGGGGGTCGACATTCACGCGTGATGACTCCTGCGACTATGGAAGTTGATTCGGTCGAACCTTACCGGCTCGCGCACCGACGGCGGACAAGAGTTGGTCGAGGGACTATTTGGACGCGGTCGGCGCCGCGCCGAGGGTCCAGGGGTCGGTTCTCGTTCCACTGACGCGGCTCCCCCATCCTGCGGTCTCGGCAAATGCTGCGTCGACGATGCTGCGGGCCTGCTCACACCATGGGTACTCCGACGCCCAGTGCGCCACGTCGATCACCGCAGGGCCACCGGCGCGAAGATGTTCGTCGACGGGATGGTGCCGCAGATCCGATGTGAGGTAAACGTCGACTCCCAATGCCCGAACGGCGTCGAGAAACGAATCCCCCGCGCCACCGCACAGCGCAACAGTCCGCACCACGGTGTCGGGATCACCGGCTGTGCGCACACCCCACGCCGTATCCGGCAGTGCACGGCGCACCCGTTCGCTGAATTCGCGAAGCGTGGTCGGCGACGCGAGCGTGCCGATCCGTCCGAGGCCGGTCGAGGTCGGCAGGCGGGCCTCCTCGAAGATGTCGAATGCGGGCTCTTCGTAAGGGTGCACCGCGGTGAGCGCAGCGAGGACGGTCTGCCGCGCCGACGCCGGGGCAACCACTTCGATCCGGTCCTCGGCCACCTGCGCGAGTCTGCCGACTGCACCGATCGCCGGTTCGGCCCCGACCTCCGGACGAAACTGGCCGATGCCTTCGACGGTCCAACTGCATTCGCGGTAATTACCTATCGCACCTGCGCCCGCGCCGAACAACGCCGAGCGAACGGCGGAACTGTGGGTCTTCGGAACGAGAACGACCCACTTGTCGACTGTGGGCGCGTCGATCGGCTCGATGGGACGCGAAACGGCGACCCCGAGGACCGCGGCCAAAGCGTCGGATACGCCGGGATCGGCGGAGTCCGCGTTGGTGTGGGCGGTGAACAGCGCACATCCCGCCTTGACGAGTCGGTGGATGAGGGCACCTTTCGGCGTATTCGCCGCGACGGTGTCGACTCCGCGCAGGAGCAGCGGGTGGTGTGCGACCAAGAGATCGGCGCCCCACTCGAGTGCCTCGTCCACGACGTCCGCGGTCGCATCCACGGTGTACATCACCTTGTGCACCTTCTCGGATGGGTCTCCGCACACCAGGCCGACCGAGTCCCAACTTTCGGCGAGCCGAGGGGGGTATGCAGCGTCGAGCACCGCCACCACGTCGGCCAACTTCACTGTCTGATCGGTCATGCTGATTCTCCCTCTGCACGTGCTCTGGCCAGAGCTTCGACGAGTATGTCGACCTGTTCTCGCCCGCGGACCGCCACCCGCAGGTGGTCGGTGGTCAAGCCTGGAAAGGTGTCGCCGCGCCGCACTGCCACGCCTTGGGTGCGTAATCGAATCCTCAGGTCTGCGGCACCGGGCATTCGCAACAGCAAGAACGGGGCGCGGGCGCCGGGGGCGACGTCGATACCGAGGCTTCGCAGTCGGTCGGTCATTGATGCCCGGTCGGCGGCGATAGTCTCGGCCTTCGCCGCAGCCGCGTCCACTGCTGCGGGTTCGCTGCATGCGGTGATCGCCTCTATCTGGAGAGTGCCCAGCGGCCAATGTGCTCGGCCGCGGGTCAACCTGGCCAGCAGGTCGGGGTGTCCCAGTGCGTAACCGCATCGCAGACCCGCCAGCGCCCAGGTCTTGGTCAGACTTCTCAGCACGAGGACGTCGGGAAAGCTCGTCGACGCCAGTGAGTGCTCCTCCCCCGTTATCGCGTCGGCGAATGCCTCGTCCACGACCAGCACACGCCCGGGCCTTCGCAGGGCCAACAGTGCCTCGCGTTCGTGGAGAACCGAGGTCGGATTGGTGGGATTGCCGACCACCACCATGTCCGCTTCGTCGGGAACAGCTGCGGGATCGAGCCGATACGGCTCCGGCAGGAGAACCTGAACGGTAGCGACGTCTGCTTCTCGTAACGCCCATTCGGGCTCGGTGAACGATGGGTGCACGACGGCCGCGAGACGCGGCTTCAGTCTCGGCAACATGGCGAATCCTTCGGCGCCCCCGGCGAGCAGAAGGACCTCTTCCGGTGACCGACGGTGGCGTCGTGCCACCATCTCGCGGGCCGCGCGATCAGCTTTCTCGGTCGGATAGGCACCCAGCTTTGTGAGACTCGCAGTGAGGCGCGTCCGTAGCCACTCCGGCGGAGCGGTGCCTTGAACGTTGACTGCGAAGTCGACCATACCGTCATCGACCTCTGCGTCACCGTGGTGACGCAGAGGTGACAGTGCCGCCAGTTCGGAGAGTTCGTTCATTGCCGGTGAGCGTAGTCGGCGGCCTCACCGATATGGTTTTCGTCATGACAAAGCTCGACCGACCGACTACCCGCGCCCAGGTCGTGCTCTTCGATCTCGATGGAACCCTCACCGATTCTGCACCCGGGATTCTGGCGGGATTCCGCCACTCGTTGGCCACCGTCGGAGCGCCCGAACCGACGGAGAAGCAGCTGGCTCTGGTCATCGGTCCGCCGCTGCTCGATTCGTTCCGAACGATGGGGCTTGCCGAGGACGTGGCACAGCGGGCGCTCGCCGCCTACTTCGAGCGTTACGACGCGCAGGGCTGGGCCGAGAATTCGGTCTTCGACGGCATCGAGCCGGTCCTGGCAGATTTGAAGGCTCGCGGCGTCCGGTTGGGCGTCGCCACATCGAAGTCGGAACGGTTCGCGCACCGCATTCTGGACCACTTCGGGCTGTCGGGGTACTTCGAGTTCATCGGTGGAGCGAGTAACGACGGTGCACGCAGATCGAAGCCCGATGTGATCGCGCATTCGCTGCGCAATCTCGGTCTCGTTCCCAAGGAGGTGTCCGATGGCGGGACCTCCGGCGTTCTGATGGTCGGCGATCGGGATCACGATGTTCACGGCGCGGCTCGGTTCGGCATTCCTACGGTCTATGTCGATTGGGGTTACGGCATCGAAGGCGAGGACGATGACGCGTCGTTCGTGGTGACATCGATGGACGAGCTCGCAAAGGTGCTCGGTGACAACACCGAATAGTGCGGTCCAAGGCAGCTGTGCCCAGACTCGTGGATTGGGCCACCGGACGCCTCTGAGCCGGCGTGAGTGGCAGGGTTGGTCGCTGAGGCTAACCTAGAGGCGTGCGAAGGTTTAGATTTCTGCTCCGTCCAGGTTGGTTGGCGTTGGCAGCTGTGGTTGCCATGTTCGCCTACTTCTGCTTTTCGGTCCTCGCCCCATGGCAGCTGGGCAAGAACACCGCGACTACACAACGAAACGAGCTGATCGACCAGTCGGTGAGTGCCGAGCCCGTCGATATTTCCGAAGTTCTGGGCTCGACCGGATTCTCCTCGGACGACGAGTGGCGGCGAGTGGTCGCCACAGGTTCGTATCTTCAGGACAAGGAAGCGCTGGTTCGCTTACGCAGCATCCGTGAGCAGCCTGCATACGAGGTCATCACACCATTTCAACTCGAGGATGGGCCGATAGTCCTCGTCAATCGCGGATACGTCCTACCTGTGCAGGGAACGCAACCTCCACCCATCGATCCGCCGCCTACCGGGGAGCTGACTCTCGACGCTCGACTTCGTCAGGCCGAGGGCACCTCACGTGAGCCGATCGAGGAAGCCGGGCGTCTGCAGGTCTACAACATCAATCCGCAGCAGATCGGAACGGCCGTCGGTGTCGATGCCGTCGACGGATATTTGCAACTCGACGACGCTCAACCCGGTGGTCTGGGGCTCATCGAGCTTCCGCAGACCGAGTCCGGGCCGTACTTGTCCTACGGACTGCAATGGCTCGCGTTCGGCATCATGGCACCACTCGGGCTCGCTTACTTCGTCCGTGCCGAGTGGCGTGAACGACGCAAGTCCAAGCAGCAGGACATCCTCGACACGGCATCGTCCTCAATCGACTCGACCGATCCCTCCGCGGACACACCATCGGCGAGCAGGGAGGACGAGGAACCCGAATTCACGTTGCCCACTCGCAGAGAACGACGTTCGAAGTCGAAGGCGAAGACGGAGTCAACGAATCGATCGGCCAACGATGTTCGCTTGGCCGATCGCTACGGCAAGAACAGCTGACACCGCGGTCGCCCCGATCTGCACGATGAGGGACAGCGTTGCCGCTCTATCCAGATCGCTCGGCGTCGGAGCACGTCCGTGACCGAGGGTTGGCCGTATCTCCACGCCGTGCGCGTACTCGGTGCGGCCCCCGAGGCTGATTCCGAGTGCACCCGCAGCAGTTGCTTCGGCCACACCGGCATTGGGGCTCGGGTGCCGTGAGGCGTCACGGCGCCAGGCACGCAGCGACTCCGTCGATCGTCCGCCCACCAAGGGCGCTGCGATCACTGTCGACAATCCGGTCAGTCGAGCCGGGATGAGATTCACTGCGTCATCGAGGCGTGCGGCAAACCAACCGAAGCGCAGGTACCTCGAAGAGCGGTACCCGATCATCGCGTCCAACGTATTGATCGCCCGGTACCCGAGAATGCCAGGCACACCTGCCACAGCGCCCCAGAACATGACACCGACCGTGGCGTCGGAAGTGTTCTCGGCGATCGATTCCAACGATGCCCGTGCCAGCCCGTCGGTGTCGAGCACACTCGGATCTCGACCACAGAGCGATGGAAGCAACGCACGTGCGGAGTCGAGATCGTCTGTCTCGAGGTGACGGGCCATCTGTGATCCCGTGCGGGACAGTGATGTCCCGCCGAGCGCTACCCAGGCGGCGGCCGCAGTCATCGCGGTGTCGGCGAGCGGGCCGCGTCGACGCGCGAAAGACGCTGCCAGCACGCCCAATCCGATGGTGCCTCCCACCAGCGTTCCCGTGTGAACGACACCTGCCCACTTCGAATCCCGATAGGTACTGGATTCGAGCCGTCCCGCGATCCGACCGAAACCTGCAACAGGGTGCAACCGCCGTGGATCCCCCAGCACTCGGTCGAGTGCGAGTCCGAGTATTAGCCCCGCGGCACGTGATCGGGGGTCCCTCGCGCCATCCTGCACGACTCGACAATTCATGACTCGACGGTAGCGAGCCGGAAGCCGAGCAGATGCAGTGGGCGGGTCGGTGCGAGCGGCACACCGCGTGCCGTTGTCGGAGTCCACTTCAGAACCGTGGTCGCGGAGAGCATCCAGCCACTCGCCCAGCATGTGCTCCCTTAGCCTCGATCCACCGATGAATCTGGGAGGTAGTGGGGTGTCGAACTGAAGAAAGTGCCCTCCGACCTGGAATGATTTGAGTTCTCACACAAAAAATCGGACCAGACCAACAGGACACTTCCAGTGCGATCATCCCACACCTTCCACCCTGATTCCGCGAAGTTCGACGACGATCACCTCGTGTCCTGCGCGGGACTGCTGCCGATCATGGCCCTTGCCGACCAGACCGGATTGACCAAACTGCTGGCGGACAAGGTGTCGATCACCGCCCCGAAGATCACATCGGGTACCGCAAATCTGGCACCGAAGTTGACGACGTTGATCGCGGCGATGTGCGCGGGTGCTGACAGTATCGACGACATCGACCTCCTCCGGTCCGGCGGTACGAAACACCTCTTCGACTCCGTCTACGCACCCTCTACCGTCGGAACATTGTTGCGCGAGTTCACGTTCGGCCACAATCGGCAACTCGAATCGGTCCTGCGCGAACACCTCGTTGCTCTCGCTCACCGCACCGAGATCCTGCCCGGCATCGCGGACCGCGCATTCGTCGACATCGACTCGCTCCTGCGCCCGGTCTACGGTCACGCCAAACAAGGTGCCTCCTACGGTCACTCCAAAATCGCGGGCAAGCAGATCCTCCGCAAAGGACTTTCACCGCTCGCGACGATCATCAGTACCGCCGACTCGGCTCCGGTGATCACCGGCATGCGGCTGCGAGCAGGCAAAGCAGGGTCCGGTACCGGAGCCGCTCGGATGGTCGCCCACGCCATCGCCACCGCCCGGATGGCCGGCGCGACGGGAAAGATCATGGTCCGCGGCGACTCCGCCTACGGCAACAGCCGTGTCGTACGTGCCTGCGTCAACGCCTCCGTCGAGTTCTCGTTCGTCCTGATCAAGAACCGCCTCGTCCAACGAGCCATCGATTCCATCACCGACGATGCGTGGACGGCCGTGCGATATCCGGGCGCGGTCCGCGACCCCGATACCGGTGGCTGGATCTCCGACGCAGAGGTCGCTGAAACAGCTTTCACCGCTTTCTCTTCCACCGCTCATCCTGTCACCGCACGGTTGATCGTCCGGCGGGTCAAAGACGCCCGCTACCGCGATGCACTGTTCCCGGTGTGGCGGTATCACCCGTTTTTCACCAACAGCACCCTGCCGACGACGACCGCCGATGTCGTTCACCGGGCACACGCGATCATCGAAACCGTGTTCTCGGATCTGATCGACGGACCGCTCGCGCACATGCCCTCGGGATCGTTCGGCGCGAACTCCGCGTGGGTGCAGTGCGCAGCGATCGCGCACAACCTACTGCGCGCTGCCGGAACCGTGGCAGGCGGGCGGCACGCGAAGGCCCGCGGAATGACGCTACGGCGGAAGATCGTCAACATTCCCGCGCGTTTCGTGCGGCCGCAGCGCGCACCCACGCTGCACCTGCCGCGAAAGTGGCCATGGCTCGACGCATGGCTTCAACTATGGCGCAACATCATTGGGTTCAGTCCACCTTCGACTGCCTGATCCTGACCGACACGCCGACTCGGCCCGAACAACGACAATCGTGGAAACGCTGGGTAGACCAGCGGACGACACACGCCCAGAAGACCCCGACCCCACAATTCAGTCACCGACCACAATGCATCACCTCAGTCGGTGGATCGAGGCTTAGAATCGACCGTATGACTGCCGAAGGCACGACCCCCACCACCACGACGACCGGCATGCCGAGTTGGGCCAGAAAGAGCATCCTCATAGCGGTAGGCGTGCTGGCGTTGGTGATTGCATACTTCATCCTCGCCGCGTTCCTACCGAGATGGTGGAGCATCCGCGTCGGGAATCTTTCCGATCAGGCGTTCAGCAAAGGAATTTTCTGGGGCTTGACGTTCGGCACTCTCTGCACATTGGTGCCATTGCTGTTGTTCACGGTGGCATGGGCCGTCCGCAAGCGTCGGGGCGGCAAAGTCATCGCCATCATCGCCCTCGTCTTGGCCGTCGTGACTGCCATTCCGAACCTGCTGACGCTCTCGATCGTTCTCGGCGGCAACAATGCTTCTCACGCGGGTGAACGAACTCTCGACACCGAAGCTCCTGGATTCCGGGGCGCGAGCCTGGTCGGTGCAGTCATCGCGATCGTGCTGTTCGCGCTCTTGACGTTCGTGGTGGTCCGAGGGCAGCGGCGTCGAGCGCAGAAGCGTCTGAATGCAGCAACGACGAACCCGGCGGCATCCGGCCCAACTCAGGGAACGACAGGTGCCTTCCCGCCGTCGTAAGGCTCGATTGTCACCAGCGCTTCCGGTTCGAACGTCAATGTCACCGGTTCGCCACCGTCGGAGACGGTCACGACGACCGACAAGCCTTCCTGACCGACCGACTCGATGAGCCCTCGCGAATCCCCCGTTTCATCCACGAGCGAATAGTCGCCTACCTGGACGAGCAGCTCTTCGGCCGCGACGGTACGACGGCCACCGAAATCTTCCACAGTCATTCCCTCACCGTAGGCGAGGAAATGCCATGCGTCATTCGTGCCCGTCGGGCGGATCGGTCACCAGCACATCATCTGCCGGAATCACGATCGGGAGTTCGACGCGACGCTCTTCCCAGCTCGGATATCCCGGACGAATCCACACGCGAGTGTCATCCAGCTGAACGAGCACCATCCGGCGCCACTGCCAGGACGGTTCGGGGCTGCGCAGGTCCGTCTCACGTGAAATGGGTATCGGCGCAAACGCCCAACAGGGCACCGACAGGGACGAGAGCCCCGACGTGACGAGGGCTTCGGCAGCATCGAGCACGTGCAGTCCGGTCGCGACGAGATGGCCGACCGGATTGACAGCGTCGACGGAGTATTCGTCGTAGTTCTCCGACAATGTCCATCCCACGAGCTCGCCGTCCGACGGACGTGTCACCGGGAGCCTGCTGCGCCACCGACTGATCTCCACCCGCACCACTGTACGGTTCCGGATCCTGCACCTCACTGCACGAACCTGCACCTCACTGCACAAACTTGGGCCGAAACGGCGGGATCCCGTCGAAAACGGCCAGTAGTGTGCAATCAGTTGCGCTCTTGTGCCGATAAGAGGAGTCGAACCATGGTTGCCCACATCTCGTTTCCGAGGTTTCTGAAGCTCGGCCCAGGCGCCGTCGAGGAACTCGGGTCGGTTCTAGTGGACCTGAATGTCGAACGTCCGCTACTCGTCACCGACGCATTCATGGTCGGCAACGGTTCCGCCGAGCGACTGATTCGCATCATCGAGGCGGCGGGCAAAAAGGTGGCACTGTTCTCCGACACGGTCCCCGATCCCACGACCGACTCGTTGCAGGCCGGCGTCGACGCGGTGAAGGCACACGACGCCGACGTCGTCATCGGGTTCGGTGGCGGCAGTCCGATCGACACAGCCAAAGCGCTGGCGGTGCTGGCCGGGCAGGGCGGTGCGATGCGCGAGTACAAGGCGCCGCGCAGCTACGCAGGTCCAGCACTTCCCATCATCGCCATACCCACTACCGCAGGAAGCGGTTCGGAAGCAACGCAATTCACCATCATCACCGATCTCGCAACCGACGAGAAGATGCTGTGTCCGGGCTTGTCGTTTCTGCCGATCGCGTCGATCGTGGATTCGGAACTCACGATGTCGATGCCTCCACGCCTGACGGCGGATACGGGTATCGATGCATTGACGCATGCCATAGAGGCCTACGTCAGCAAGAAGGCGAACCCGATCTCCGACGGACTCGCACTGTCCGCGATGAAGTCGATCGGCCTGTTCCTTGTGAAGGCTTATCGTGACGGATCCGACCGCGAGGCCCGAGATGCGATGATGCACGCCTCGACACAGGCAGGTATGGCGTTCTCGAATGCAAGCGTCTGCTTGGTGCACGGTATGAGCAGGCCTATCGGTGCACATTTTCATGTGGCACACGGTCTTTCCAACGCCATGCTTCTGCCTGCTGTCACCAAGTTCTCCATCCCTGGCGCGCGTGATCGATACGCCGATTGTGCACGCCAGCTCGGTACCGCAGAACGCTCCGACTCCGACGAGGTCGCATCGTCGAAGCTCATCGAGTTCATCGATAACCTCTGCGCCACCGTCGAGGTACCCACACCCAGCACCTACGGAATCGACATCTCACGCTGGGAGGAACTCATCCCGCTCATGGCGGAGCAGGCACTGGCGTCGGGCTCCCCGTCGAACAATCCGGTGGTGCCCACCGCCGACGACATCGCCGAGCTGTACCGCAGCGCGTACTGAGGTCCAGACATCAAAGAGGTCGGCGTCGCTCACACCCGGCCCCATGATGGAAGATGCACACGCGTCAAGGTGCCGTCTTCGACGCCTACGCTGAGGGCGTGAGCCCTTCATCGGACGTTGTCACCATTGTCGGAGCCGGTATGGCAGGCGCTGCGTGTGCCGCAGTTCTTCGAGCCGCCGAGGTGCCGTTCCGTCTCGTCGAGCGCGGTCGCGCGGTGGGTGGACGAATGGCATCCCCGGTGCTGCACGGCCGTCGGGTCGACGTCGGGGCCGGCTACTTCACGGTTCGTGACCCGGAGTTCGCCACCGTCGTAGACCGCTGGGACATGGCCGGTTCGGCCCGACCGTGGACCGACACGTTCGGGGTGCTCGTCCCCGGTGAAGACCCCGGTACCAGTTCCGGACCCACACGGTGGGCGACACCGGACGGCCTCAGGTCCCTGGTCCGTGCACTTCTCGACGGAATCGAGGTGGACCACGAAGACATCACCGAACTTCCCGAGGGCGACGTCGTGCTCGCGATGCCCGATCCGCAAGCCGGACGGCTCACTCCTGTTCCCGACGCCGTCGCCTACGACCCCGTTATCGCGGTCGTCCTCGGTTTCGAATCGTTGACCTTGCCTTTTCGAGACGCGGCATTCGTCAACGAACATCCTGACATCCAATTCGTCGCCGATGACGGTGCGCGACGCGGCGACGGCGCACCGGTGCTCGTTGCCCACACGACGCCCGGGTGTGCGCGAGCGCATCTGCAGAACCCCGACAGTGCTGTCGAACCGGTGGTGAAGGCTCTACGGGAAGTGTTGGGCGCTTGTGCACCGATATGGACTCACGCACATCGGTGGTCCTTCGGCAAACCTGCCGACCATCATCCGAGCACCTTCTCCATCATCGAATCCGGTGGCCGCACAATCAGTTTCGTCGGTGATCAATGGAGTCCAACCGGCCCTCCTCGCATCGAGAGTGCGTGGAGATCTGGAACCGATCTGGGTAGAGCACTGGCCGCGCTACGCCTATGAAGCACGTCTGATCATTACCAATTACTTAGTGTACGAACTATTCGCGTACACTCGAATTCATGCCCGCCACCGACGACGATCCCCTCGCGCTCGACCGCCAAGTGTGTTTCGCATTGGCTGTGGCAAACCGCGCGGTGCTGTCGGTGTATCGCCCACTTCTCGAACCGATGGGTCTCACTCATCCGCAGTACCTGGTGATGCTTGCCCTCTGGGGTGAGTCACCGATGTCCGTGAAATCCATCGGCGCCGCACTTTCACTCGATTCACCCACGCTCTCACCACTGCTCAAAAGGCTCGAAGCCAACGGCCTCATCTCCAGAACCCGCAGCAGCAGCGATGAGCGCCAACTAGAGATCCGCCTTACCGAATCCGGTCTCGCCCTGCGAGATGAAGCGGTCCAGATTCCACCCGCCGTAGTAGCGAAGCTGGGGGTCGACATCGCGGAACTGGAAGAACTTCACCGAGTGCTCGGACGAATCAACCGGGCTGCCATCACAGCAGGAGCATTGTCGTGACATCACCGGCTTTTCGAGCCAACGAGAATCGACCAGCCGCCACCAAGCCGAATTTCATACAGTGGCTCGGCTACGTCGCGGGCAAGCGTCTGCCTCTGTCGATGCAGGACTGGGTGAAGAACGACTTGGTCGGCAAAGGCGCTGTGTCGCGCCACCTCTTTCGTTCGATGATTCCGTTCCTGCCGATCTTCGTCGGATTCCTCGTGCTGTTTCCTGGAGCACTATGGCTCCGCGGGTCCATGGTGCTGCTTTCCGTTCTGCTCGCAATGTTCTACACAGTTGCGTTCATGGATCTCAACCGCGGCAGAAGACTTCAGGTGCACGGTCTACCTGCGGATCTGCAGAGTGACCGCAAGCGAGCTGCCCTCGACGACGAACGGTCGCGTTACGAGAAGTTGCACCTTCGAGATCGTTGAAGACAATCGGCCGAACCCTCAGTCGGCGAATACGATCCGTGTCGAGACCGCAACCAGTGCGCGCAGAAGACTCTTCGATGGATGCTTACTCAGCGGACCACCGTCCATGCGCAATGTGTGCACCGTCATGAGTAGTTCGATGAGCGATCTCGTCGACAACGAATGCGATGCATGCTCGATCGCCGCGGCGCGCTTGGTGGCGGGAACCGGACTCGGCGACAGGTACTCGAACGCCTGCTGAATGTGCTGATCCTCGAACTCTCGACGCACGGTCGCCGCTCCCGACGTCGCGCCCGGCATCTGATAGTGCACCAACCGCGACTCGTTCGGATGAGCCTCGACCCAATGCCACACTGCGACGATCACCGCTTCGAGTGACCGGTCCGAGTTGGCATCTTCCTCTGCACGAACACCTGCCACAACCTCGTTGACCGTGTCCAACACCCGGCGCATCGCCAGTTCGAACAATTCGTCTTTGCCCGCGAAGTGGTAGTACACGGCCGAGGGCACTACATCCGCCTCGTCCGCAACATCCTGAATACTGGCGTCCGAAAAACTCTTCGCAGCAAAGACGCCAATGGCAGCGTCGACGATATCTTCTCTGCGAGATGGCCGGTGCGGCGACTTCTTCTCCACGTGTTGCTTCACCCCCTGCTCGATCAACGCTCCCCTTACCCCCGTAAGTCGAAGCACTAGTCTTGCATGACCCGAGTCTCAGGAGAGTGAATGTCAGCAACAGTGAGGCGTCCTGCGCATCGTCCTTCCCGTCGTGGAGTCATCGTGGAGGCAGCCTTCGAGCTCTTCGCATCGGGTCCGGTCGACAATGTGACCGTTGTCGACATCGCGGCTGCCGCCGATATGACCTCGGCTGCGATCTACTACCACTACCCCTCCCGCGAGGAGATCCTGCTCGAAGGGCTTCGCGAGTTCTCCACCGGCTACATCGCCGAAATCGACCGTATCGCGACCGAGGACGTCCTACCGGCGGCCAGTCTGGGTGCCTTCGTCGAACCGTTCATGACGTGGCTGGATCAGAATCGAACGCGCGCACTCGTCTACTTCGTACAGTCCAGGGGCGCGAGCCAGCAGGTGGAGGCGATCCGACGCGACAACAGCAGCTCGCTGATTCCGATCTTCGCACGCGCGGCCAAAAAAACACGCGAGAAGCTACCGGCAGCGGAAGCCAGCATCATTGCCCTGGCACTGATCGCCCAGATCGAAACGTTCGCATCGGCCTTCTTGTCCGGAGATGCTTCGTATTCGACGCTCGGTCGGCGCGCATTCATTCGATCCGGTGCAGAACTGGCAGATCACATCGCGGGTACGACTGCGGTCTGATCGATACCCGGTAATGTTCCTCGCACCTGCGGGCACGGAGTGGGTGCGAGGCTCGGCACAAGCCGCGTGGGTGTGGGCGCAGAGGGGTTCGAACCCCCGACCGCTGGTGTGTAAAACCAGAGCTCTACCGCTGAGCTATACGCCCGAGTCACATTTGAGCCGAGGCCGTTTGTGACGCTTGGAGAAATTTATCGTGTCTGAGCGAATTCTCCAATTCCGCATGTCAACGCCCTGCTTGTGAGTGAAAGTGCGTCCGGTAGGGCGCACTTCCACTCACAAGAGGCGAAGTTGGTCTACGCGTCCAGAACGGACAATGCTTCGTTCCACGCAGACTGATCACGAGCTTCGCCGGGTTGATTCATCTCGGCGAACCGGACAGTGCCCGATTTGTCGACGACAAATGTTCCCCGGTTGGCGAAGCCGGCTTTCTCGTTGAAGACGCCGTACGCCTGCGCCACGGCACCATGTGGCCAGAAATCGGACAGAAGCGGGAAGGTGTAGCCCTGTTCTGCTGCCCATATCTTGTGCGTCGGAGGCGGTCCCACCGAAATTGCAAGGATTGCTGTGTCATCGTTCTCGAACTTGGGCAGTTCGTCGCGCACCTTGCATAGCTCACCCTGGCAGGTGCCGGTGAAAGCTAGCGGGTAGAAGACCAGAAGGACGTTCTTGACGCCTCGATACGACGACAAGCTCACTTCCTGGTTGTTCTGGTCTTTGAGTGTGAAGTCCGGCGCTTGTGCGCCTACCTCGAGTGGCATCTAATCGGATTCCTGTTCTCGGGCACTACCGCTTGGTTGCCCGCGTCTTCGGCTGAACCAGTCGGCTACCGATCCAGTCTCCGAGATTGGCCGCCGAAGTCTGCGTCAACCCTGCGGTCGGTGCCGATTCGGCGATTTCACTCGGTTCGACGTGTCCCGGAAGTCCGGTTTTAGGACTGAGTACCCAGACGAAACCATCGTCCGAGAGAGGTCCGATCGCGTCCATGAGGGCGTCGACAAGGTCACCGTCGCCGTCGCGCCACCACAGCAGCACTACGTCGATCACCTCGTCGGAGTCCTCGTCGAGGGTCTCACCACCAATGGTGTCCTCGACATCCGCACGCAGATCGTCGTATGTGTCCTCGTCCCAGCCCAGTTCCTGAACGACCAAGTCGCGAGTGATACCAAGTTTCTGAGCGTAGTTCTGAGCGTCCGCCGCGGCGACCACGGTGGTGACCTCCTTGCATAGTGGGTGAAGTAGTGCAAGCGAACAGGGTTTCCGCCGTATCCGCAAGCTGACCGCGCCGAAATTGCGTAGATAAATTTCTACTGGTGGGTATTGGGACTCTCCTTCACCTGCCACGACGATGTGTAGGAGGATTGGTGAGAATCACCGGAATGAGGAATGTCTATCGCCGTCACAGAAGGCGAAAGGCCTGGAACGGTTGCCGCACCGAGCGACCGCCACATTGAGGAGTACACACGTTGTCCGAGTTGAACCAGGACGACCGGCAGAACACACATGCTGCCGGCAAGACACCCGCGCCTACAGGCTCGGACGGTCGAGTACGCGTCATCCGTGAGGGTGTCGCGTCTTATCTGCCCGACATCGACAGCGACGAGACGAACGAATGGATCGAATCCTTCGACGGTCTGCTGGAGCGGTCGGGCCCGTCCCGCGCCCGGTACTTGATGCTGCGTCTGTTGGAGCGGGCTGGTGAACGGCGGGTCGCGCTGCCGTCGCTGACGTCGACGGACTACGTCAACACAATTCCTACCGAGAACGAGCCCTGGTTCCCCGGCGACGAAGAGGTCGAACGACGCTACCGCGCCTGGATCCGCTGGAACGCCGCGATCATGGTGCATCGCGCGCAGCGCCCCGGCGTCGGCGTGGGCGGACACATCTCCACGTATGCATCGTCTGCAGCGTTGTACGAGGTCGGGTTCAACCACTTCTTCCGCGGCAAGGATCACCCGGGTGGTGGCGACCACATTTTCATTCAGGGCCACGCCTCCCCCGGCATCTACGCCCGAGCGTTCCTCGAAGGACGCATTCCCGCCGAGCGCATGGACGGCTTCCGCCAGGAATACAGCCACAGCGATTCCGGTGGCGGCTTGCCGTCGTACCCGCATCCGCGCTTGATGCAGGACTTTTGGGAATTCCCGACGGTATCGATGGGCCTCGGGCCCATGAACGCCATCTACCAGGCACGCTTCAATCACTACTTGGAAGATCGCAAGATCAAGGACACCTCCGACCAGCATGTGTGGGCATTCCTTGGCGACGGCGAGATGGATGAGCCCGAGTCACGCGGTCTGGCGCACGTAGCCGCGACGGAGGGGCTCGACAATCTGACGTTCGTAGTGAACTGCAACCTGCAACGCCTCGACGGCCCGGTCCGCGGAAACGGGAAGATCATCCAGGAACTGGAATCCTTCTTCCGCGGCGCGGGATGGAATGTCATCAAGGTCGTCTGGGGCCGTGAGTGGGATGCGTTGCTGCACGCAGATCGCGACGGCGCGTTGGTCAACCTGATGAACACCACGCCCGACGGCGATTTTCAGACGTACAAGGCCAACGACGGTGGATATGTTCGCGACCACTTCTTCGGGCGTGATCCCCGCACCAAGGAATTGGTCAAGGATCTGACCGACGCCGAGATCTGGAATCTCAAGCGCGGTGGCCACGACTACCGCAAGGTCCACGCGGCGTATGCGGCTGCCATGGCGCACAAGGGCCAGCCGACGGTCATCCTGGCGCACACGATCAAGGGCTACACGCTCGGCAAGCTCTTCGAGGGCCGCAACGCGACGCACCAGATGAAAAAGCTCACCCTCGACGATCTCAAGACTTTCCGCGACCTGCAACGTATCCCGATCTCCGACGAGGAGCTCGAAAAGGATCCGTACATGCCGCCGTACTACCACCCCGGCAAAGATTCACCGGAGATCGCGTACATGCTCGATCGACGCAAGGCGCTCGGCGGATTCGTTCCGGAGCGTCGGGTGAGTCCCGATCCGTTGCCGCAGCCTGCGGACAAGACCTATGCAACGCTGATCAAGGGCTCCGGTAAGCAGGAAATTGCCACCACCATGGCGCTCGTGCGAGTGATGAAGGAACTGCTTCGGGACAAGGAGATCGGCCACCGAATCGTGCCGATCATCCCTGACGAGGCACGCACCTTCGGTATGGATTCGTGGTTCCCATCGCTGAAGATCTACAACCGGAACGGTCAGCTCTACACATCGGTGGACTCCGAACTCATGCTCGCCTACAAGGAGAGCTCGATCGGACAGATCCTGCACGAAGGCATCAACGAGGCCGGTTCGACGGCGTCGTTCACCGCCGTCGGAACGTCGTACGCGACGCACGGCGAGGTGATGATCCCGCTGTACATCTTCTACTCCATGTTCGGCTTCCAGCGCACCGGAGACGGCCTGTGGGCAGCAGCGGATCAGATGGCCCGCGGTTTCGTCCTGGGTGCTACCGCCGGCCGCACCACGCTGACGGGCGAGGGTCTCCAGCACGCCGACGGCCACTCCCTGCTGCTGGCGTCGACCAACCCGGCTGCGGTTGCCTACGATCCGGCGTTCGCCTACGAGATCGCGCACATCATCAAGGACGGCTTGCGTCGGATGTACGGCGGGACAGAAGGGGTAGAAGGCTTCGGCGGCGAGAACATCTTCTACTACATCACCCTGTACAACGAGCCGTACCAGCAGCCGGCGCAGCCCGAGGACCTCGATATCGACGGGCTGCTCAAGGGCATCTACCTGTTCGAGAAGCCGCAAGAGGGTGACGGGCCGGAGGCGCAGATCCTCGCGTCGGGTGTCGGAATCGTCGCGGCCCGCAGGGCCCGCGAACTACTCGAATCCGAATGGCACGTGCGCTCGGGTGTCTGGTCGGTCACCTCGTGGGGTGAACTGCGCCGCGACGGCGTCGAGTCGGAAAAGGATGCGCTGCGCGATCCAGGGGCCGAGAAGCGGGTTCCGTACATCACGCAGGCACTGTCGAACGCCGCTGGTCCCGTTGTGGCCGCATCGGATTGGATGCGTGCGGTCCCAGACCAGATCCGTCAGTGGGTTCCAGGCGACTACGTCACGCTCGGGACCGATGGGTTCGGATTCTCCGATACCCGTCCCGCAGCACGACGGGTGTTCAACGTCGACGCCGAGTCCATCGTCGTCGCGGTGTTGTCTGCGCTGGCGACGTCGGGCGAGATCGATCGGTCCAAGGCTGTCGAGGCGGCCGAGAAGTACCGCATCGACGATGTCCTCGCGGCTCCCACGTCGTACACCGACACCGGGTCCGCATAGCCCGCAGTGAACCTACGCGCCCGCCTGCTCGTGTCCATGTCCTCGGACGCGAGCAGGCGGGCGTAGGTTTTGCCTATGGTCCACGACAAGAGCGCAGCCTGCGGAGTGACCGGAGAACACAAGAGCGCAGCCTGCGGAGTGACCGGAGAACACAGCAGCGCAGCCTCCGGTGTGACCGAAGGACACGAAAGCGCGCCGAAGACCGGACCGCATCACAAGGACGACCAGGACGGCCACATCACCGATAACGAGGTACAACTACCGGTCAAGGCACTCACGCCCTCGCGGCAGAAGCGCGACCCCCTTCCCGACGCTCTTCTTCGGCGCGTGAAGCAGTTCTCGGGTCGCCTGTCCACCGAGGCCGTGACGACGATGCAGGATCAGCTGCCGTTCTTCAGTGGACTCGATGCAGCACAGCGGGCAAGCGTGCAGTTGCTGATCCAGACGGCGGTGGACAACTTCCTGGAGTGGTTGAAAAATCCGCAGAGCGATATTCGTTTCAGCCTCGATGCTTTCCAGGTCATTCCTCAGGATTTGGCGCGTCGGTTGACCCTGCGTCAGACAGTGGACATGGTGCGGGTCGCCATGGAGTTCTTCGAACAGTGGCTTCCGGCTCTTGCGCGCAATGATCAGCAGTTGGTTGCACTGACCGAGGCTGTCCTTCGGTACGGCCGTGAGCTGGGTTTCGCGGCGGCTTCGGTGTATGCCAGTGCCGCGGAGTCCAGAGGTGCGTGGGATACCCGCCTGGAGGCCCTCGTGGTCGACGCTGTCGTTCGCGGAGATACCGGGTCCGACATGCTTTCGCGAGCTGCCACGTTGAACTGGGATGCCACTGCGCCTGCGACAGTTCTGGTCGGCACTCCGCCGGAGGATCAGGGTGTATCGGTGGTCAGCACGGTGCACATGGTTGCGCAGAAGCACAATCGCGCAGCTCTCGCGGTCGTACAGGGGACGCGGCTCGTCATGGTTGTCAGCGGTCAACTGATCGACACCGCCGCGAACACGGCCTTCCTGACCGATATGTTGCAGAATTTCTCCGAGGGCCCTGTCGTCATCGGTCCGACGACTCGCACGTTGGGCGCTGCCCACTCGAGTGCGGTGGAAGCGTTCGCGGGCATGCAGGCGGTTGCGGGATGGCGCGGTGCACCTCGACCCGTTCACGCGGGAGAGCTGCTGCCAGAGCGTGCGTTGCTCGGCGACTCGGCGGCCATCGCGACGCTCAACGAGCATTTGGTGGCACCGTTGGCGGCGGCCGGTTCCGGCTTGGCGGACACCCTCGACGCGTACCTCGATTGCGGTGGCGCTGTCGAGACTTGCGCGCGACTGCTGTTTGTTCATCCAAATACTGTTCGGTATCGGCTGAAGCGAATAGCCGAAGTTACGGGACGGGACCCGACGCAATCGCGTGATGCGTACGTGCTTCGTGTTGCGGCAACGGTAGGTCGACTGGCTCGAACTCATCACGAACCGCAGTATCCTGTCCCACAAACCACACACGTAACATTCGGTGAGGTAGTTACGTAACGTAGTAGTACGTGCCGGCGATGCGAACGCTCCACGAGGCAATTTGTTGGTTCCCCACAAATTGAGTGCCGAGAGTTCATCGAGGGCGACATCTCCCAAACAGGCCTTGACAGTGTTCTCTTAACGAGTGATTGCGTTGCTTGCGCCCGGACAGGGCTCCCAGACACCCGGCATGCTTGTGCCGTGGCTCGAACTACCCGGTGCCGCAGACCGCGTTGCTTTATGGTCCAAGGCGTCCGGACTCGACCTTGCTCGGCTGGGCACCACTGCCACAGCGGAGGAAATCACCGACACGTCGGTGACACAGCCACTGGTCGTCGCTGCCGCGCTCCTCGCTTTCGAGGAGATAGCCGGCCAGGGATTACTTCAAGATGACGCGATCATCGCCGGCCATTCGGTCGGCGAGCTCGCGGCCGCAGCGATAGCCGGGGTGATCTCGGCCGACGAGGCCGTCACACTGGCGGCCGTGCGCGGCGCTGAGATGGCCAAAGCCTGTGCACTCGAACCGACTGGGATGTCTGCGGTGCTCGGCGGCGCCGAGTCCGAGGTTCTGGCTCGTCTCGAAGAACTCGGTCTCGAACCGGCCAATGTCAACGCCGTCGGACAGATCGTGGCGGCCGGGTTGCTGACAGCATTGGCCGAACTCGCCGCCAACCCGCCGGAGAAGGCCCGCGTTCGCGCATTGCCCGTCGCCGGCGCCTTCCACACCCGCTTTATGGCACCGGCACAGGATGCGGTCGCAACGGCGGCAGCGGCGATCACGCCGTCGCAACCAACGCGGACTCTGCTCTCGAACTCCGACGGGAAAGCAGTCACCTCGGGCGCGGACGCGCTGACCAAGCTCGCCGCCCAGGTCACCAAACCTGTTCGATGGGATCTGTGCACTGCGACTTTGAAGGAGCTCGCGGTCTCGTCCGTCGTCGAATTACCACCGTCAGGCGCCCTCGTCGGAATTGCCAAGCGCGAGATGCGCGGTACTCCGAACCTCGGATTGAAAAAGCCCGAGGATATTGCGGCACTGGCCTAGCTCGACAAAGACCTCCCGTAGCTGATTCGTTACGGGTTCAGGGTGCGGTCTCGTGAGAGATGCGCGCGTGAGGTGTGAATACACAGCACGCCGCAGACTACGCACGATCAGCATCGAACTTCGGCGCATCGATTCACGGTGCACCGACACAATGAAGGGAGCCACGCAGTGGCCAGCCAGGAAGACCTCATCGCCGGACTTGCAGAGATCATCGAGGAGGTCACGGGTATCGAGCCCTCCGAGGTGACCATCGACAAGTCCTTCGTGGACGACCTCGATATCGACTCGCTGTCGATGGTTGAGATCGCCGTTCAGACCGAAGACAAGTACGGCGTGAAGATCCCCGACGAAGACCTCGCAAGTCTGCGCACCGTCGGTGACGCAGTTGCGTACATCCAGAAGCTCGAAGCAGAGAACCCCGACGCTGCCGAAGCAATCAAGGCCAAGCTCGACGACTCCGCGAGCGAGTGAGAGAAACCATGACCAACCCATCCACTGCCAACGGACGCTTCCCGAATGTCGTCGTCACCAGCCTTGCTGCGACCACGTCCATCGCGGGCGATGTCGACGCGACGTGGAAGGGTCTGCTGAACGGTGAGAGCGGCATTGGCGTACTCGAAGATGATTTCATCGCCGAGTACGACCTTCCCGTTCGAATCGGCGGACACCTCGCGGTGAGTCCGTCGAGCCTGCTCACGCGAGTGGAGATGCGGCGACTGAGCTATGTGGAGCAGCTTTCCACCGTGCTCGGCCGCGAGGTATGGAAGAACGCTGGCAGCCCCGAGGTGGATCCGCTCCGCCTCGCCGTTTCCATCGGCACCGGACTCGGCGGTGGTGACTCGCTCATCGATGCCGTCGACAAGCTCAAGACCGGTGGGTACCGCAAGGTTTCTCCACTCGCAGTTCAGATGGTCATGCCGAACGGCCCCGCAGCGGTGGTCGGTTTGGAACTCAAGGCACAGGCCGGAGTCATCACTCCGGTATCTGCGTGCTCTTCGGGATCGGAAGCCATCGCTCACGCGTGGCGAATGATCGTGATGGGCGACGCCGACATGGTTGTCACCGGTGGCGTCGAGGGATTCATCGATGCGGTGCCGATCGCGAGTTTCTCCATGATGCGCGCGATGAGCACCAACAACGACAATCCGAAGGGTGCGTCGCGGCCGTTCGACAAGGACCGGGACGGGTTCGTGTTCGGCGAGGCGGGTGCGCTCATGGTCATCGAGACCGAAGAGCATGCCAAAGCACGTGGAGCAACGATCCATGCACGTCTTCTCGGCGCCGGTATCACCTCGGACGGATTCCACCTCGTGGCACCCGATCCCGAAGGAACCGGAGCTGCTCGGGCGATGTCCCGGGCGATGCAAACCGCAGGACTGCAGAAGTCCGACATCACCCATGTGAACGCACACGCAACGGCAACTCCCGTCGGAGACGCTGCCGAGGCGATCGCGATCAACAAGGCTGTCGGAAACCATGCAGCAATCTACGCACCGAAATCAGCTCTCGGACATTCGATCGGCGCTGTCGGCGCCCTCGAGTCGGTGCTGACGGTGCTGGCAGTGCGCGAGGGAATCATCCCTCCCACACTGAATTTGGATAATCAGGATCCGAAGATCGATCTCGATGTCGTCAAGGGCGAGCCCCGCGTCGGACAGATCGACTACGCGATCAACAACTCGTTCGGATTCGGTGGGCACAACGTCGCGCTCGCCTTCGGTCGAGCTTGATCCTGTCCGAGTAGTTCACTCGTGACGATCGAGCTCACACTCGAACCCCGGGAGGGGTCCTAGCAGGCCTCTCCCGGGGATCGCCCGCCCCGGGCATCAAGAAGGAGAACGCGATGACCATCTTGTCCCCCGCCACTCGGTCCCACCACGCGACCGATCCCCGCGATCCGGTCGCGCGACTCGAGAAACTCTTCGACGCGGGGACGATGGTTTCGCTCCACGACCGTGACAAATCCGGTCTGCTGGCAGCTTCCGGTGACATCGACGGCGTTCACAGCGTTGCGTACTGCTCCGACGCCACCGTCATGGGCGGCGCAATGGGTGTCGATGGATGCAAGCACATTGTCTCGGCCATCGATATCGCACTCGAACGAAACGCTCCCATCGTGGGAATCTGGCATTCCGGCGGAGCCCGACTCGCTGAGGGCGTCGAAGCTCTGCATGCAGTCGGGCTCGTGTTCGAGGCCATGGTTCGCGCCTCCGGGGTTGTCCCTCAGATCTCCGTCGTCCTCGGCTTCGCTGCCGGCGGCGCCGCGTACGGCCCAGCCCTCACCGACGTCGTCATCATGGCTCCCGAGGGACGCGTATTCGTCACCGGCCCCGATGTCGTGCGCAGTGTGACGGGCGAGCAGGTGGACATGGTGTCGCTCGGCGGACCGGATACGCACCACAAGAAGTCCGGCGTCTGCCACATCGTCGCGGACGACGAGCTCGACGCCCTAACGCGCGCCCGTCGACTCGTCTCCATGTTCAGCGAGCAGGGCACATTCGACATCGCCGCCGCTGAACACGGTGACACTGACCTCAAAGCACTACTGCCCGAGTCGAATCGGCGCGCCTACGACGTACATCCGGTCATCGATGAGCTTCTCGACAACGTCGAAGGCGAGTCTACGTTCGAGGAATTCCAGGGCGGCTGGGCTCGTAGCATCGTCATCGGTCTTGGTCGCCTCAGTGGCCGGACCGTCGGCGTGATCGCCAACAATCCGATTCGCCTCGGCGGGTGCCTCAACTCCGAAAGCGCCGAGAAGGCAGCACGATTCGTCCGCCTGTGCGACGCGTTCGGCATCCCGCTCGTGGTTGTCGTCGACGTTCCCGGCTACTTGCCGGGCGTCAGCATGGAATGGGAGGGCGTCGTCCGTCGTGGCGCAAAGCTCCTGCACGCATTCGCCGAGGCCAAGGTTCCGCGAGTCACCCTGGTGACTCGCAAGATCTACGGCGGTGCGTACATCGCGATGAACGCCCGCGCCCTCGGCGCTACCGCGGTCTACGCCTGGCCTGGTTCCGAGGTCGCTGTCATGGGCGCCAAGGCTGCGGTTGGGATTCTGCACAAGAAGGCGTTGGCAGCTGCGCCCGAAGAAGAGCGCGAGGCGCTACACGATCGACTGACCGTGGAGCACGAAACCATCGCCGGTGGGGTCGATCGTGCCGTGGCCATCGGCGTCGTCGATGCGGTCATCGAGCCCGCCTTCACGCGTTCGACCATCGCAAAGGCGTTGGCCGGTGCGCCTGCAGGACGTGGCAACCACAAGAACATCCCGCTGTAACCGCTCGAGCGGAAACAAAACAGTGCCCCGGTGTCTCGGACACCGGGGCACTGTACTTCGGGCTAAGGAATCAGCCTTCGAGCCACTTGTGTGACGCGGCGATCCGAATGACGGCCTCACGCACGTCGAGCACTTGCTCGGCGGTGAGTCCGCGGTTCGCCTGAAGCAGAGCTTCGGTCAATTCGGTCGAGAAGTCGCCGCGCGCAAGGACGTCGCACACGACGTCGTCGTATTCGTGCCCGGTCGACGCTGTCGCGACGTGTGCAACTGGGTGCGCTGGTCGATGTTGAACCGGCGCCGCAGAGTCCACTATCTGGACCTGGCCTGCTTTGAGGCCTCGATCGCCATGCTCGGCGACATACTCGACCCGAACCCCGGGGGCGAGAAGTCGCTTGTCGAAGTCGAGGTCGTTGACATGAATGAAGACATCCTCGCCACCCTCGTCGGGCGCAACGAACCCATAACCCTTGAACTCATCGAAGCGAATTACTTTACCTGTCGACAACATAGAACCACCCCTCGAGAAACCGTCGAACCCGCATGCCTAGCCTGGCACAGTTCCGACCCTACCGAAGGGTGAATTCACTGGGAGATCCGGTCATCCCGCATTGCGGCTGAGCCAGGTGACCTCGGCCCCGGCTCCCCCGGTCCGGTACGGTTCGAGCGCGTGATCCCAGGCGCTGCCCAGGGCGTGTTCGATCTCGGCTGTAAGGTTTCCCGAATTTCCCTCGATCATCGACTTGAGTCGCATCTCGCCAAGGATCACATCGCCGTTCGCGCTCGTCGAGCCACGCCAGAGTCCGAGACCTGGCACGTGAGCAAAGCGTTCGCCGTCGACGCCCTCGCTGGCGTCCTCGGTGACCTCGAATCTCAGCATCTGCCATGTCCGAAGAATTCCAGCTAGCGCAGCCCCCGTACCCACGGGACCGACCCAGTCACTGGCAGCACGCAGCTGCCCGGCGCCGGCCGGCTGCGCGGACCACTTGAGGTTCGCACGGCAGTTCAGCGCGTCGGATAGTGCCCATTCGACGTGCGGGCACAACGCGGCAGGTGATGCGTGTATGTACACCACACCCGACGTGGCATCTGCGAACTGATTCAATGCACGCATTCGATTACTCCTCCAGCTTCGACGAGGGACGTCTTCCCCAACGACCTCTTACACGAACTGGTATGTGAAGCTCTCTCATGCGTACATGCACTAGTGTGCCCCGAGTTACCCCTGTTGCGCCAGTGAACTAGTGATTCCAAAGATGAACTGGACCGTCGCCGACGCCTCTACCTGGGATTATTGTCGAGAACTTCATCGGACAACTCGGTCCACAATGGTTTGGCCCACTCGCCGAAGGCCAGATCCGTGAGAACGACAGTGGCCATTCCGACGTCGGGGTCCACCCAGAGGAACGTTCCGGACTGTCCGAAGTGGCCGAACGTTCGGGTCGAATTCCGTTGTCCTGTCCAATGAGGTGCTTTACCGTCGCGGAGTTCGAATCCCAGGCCCCAATCGTTCGGCCGTTGAGATCCGTAGCCGGGGAGAATGCCGTTGAGGCCGTCGAATTGCACGCTGACCGCGGATACGAAAGTCGACTCCGACAGTAGGGTCGGCGACAAGAGTTCGGATGCGAATGCCGATAGATCGCGCACTGTCGAGCGCGCACCGTGACCGGCGGGTCCATCGAGCGTCGAGGCGGTCATGCCGAGCGGCGCGAACACGGCCTCGGCGAGATAGTCGTCGAACGCGATTCCGGATTCGGACTCGATCAGGGCGGCAAGCAACTCGAAACCGACGCTCGAGTAGATGCGCTTGGTCCCGGGGGCTGCTTGTACCTTGTTCTCACCGAAGGCAAGCCCCGAACTGTGCGCGAGAAGATGACGGACGGTCGAACCCTCGGGGCCCGCTTGCTGATCGAGATCGATTGCTTCTTCTTCGACTGCGACGAGTGCCGCGTAGGCCACCAGAAGTTTGGTGACGGACGCTAGCTCGTACACGCGATCGAGATCGCCGTACTGCTCGCTCACACCTTCCGTCGACACCACCGCTGCGGATGCATTGTCGACGGGCCAACCAGCGATCAAATCCAAGGAGTGCACGCGGATGAGCCTAGTTGTAGACAGGCGAGTCGGTGCGGGCGTCTGCCCGCACCGACTCGCCTGTCTAGGCCAAGCGCTTGAATGGTCCCGTCAATCCATCTGATCGTATGGATGTGTCATTCAAGCGATCCGGTAACTACCGGTCGGCGTCGGTGAACTTGATGACGCCGCGAATGTTCTTCCCTTCGAGCATGTCCTGGTAGCCGGTGTTGATGTCGTCCAGCGCGTAGGTTTTGGTGACCATATCGTCGAGGTTGAGCTGGCCACTCTTGTACATCTTCAACAACAATGGGATGTCGTGACGAGGATTGCCACCGCCGAATATCGCGCCCTGCAGGTCCTTCTGGAGCATCGTGAACAAGAACAAGTTCAGCTTGACGTCCATGTCCTCCATGCGGCCCATTGCAGTGACGACGCAGCGGCCCGCCTTGGCTGTCAGCAACAATGCAGCCTCGATATCTTCGCCAGTGATCTCACCGACGGTGATGATGGTCTTGTCCGCCATCAGCCCCCAGGTCAGCTCCATCATCGGCATCAAAGCTTCTGCTGCGCTAGCGAATACGTGGGTGGCTCCGAATTTGAGTGCCTGATCTCGTTTGAACTGAACCGGATCGATCGCGATAATCTTGGTCGCGCCGGATTGCACAGCACCCTGAAGGGCACTCATACCCACTCCACCGACACCGATGATCGCGACGGTGTCTCCGGGGGTTACCTTGGCGACATTGACCGCCGATCCCCAACCCGTCGGCACCCCGCAACCGACCAAAGATGCGACCTCGAACGGGATATGTTCGTCGATTTTGATGGCCTGGGTCTCGTGCACGGTCATGTACGGAGAGAAGGTCCCCAGCAAGCACATCGGGATCACGTCCTGCCCGCGAGCCTGAATGCGGTAAGTGCCGTCGCTGATAGCCATTCCGCTGAGCAGGCCCATTCCGAGGTCACAGAGGTTCTGGTGACCATTGGCGCACGCCGGACAATGTCCACATGAGGGGATGAAGGAGAGCACGACGTGGTCTCCCTCCTTCAATGTTTTCACCTCGGGGCCGGTCTTGATGACGACACCGGACCCCTCGTGTCCACCCATCACCGGGAACGACGGCATCGGCGTCGCACCGGTCACGATGTGGTGATCGGAGTGGCACATTCCCGCAGCTTCCATGCGGATCTGAACCTCACCGGCCCTTGGGTCACCGATCTCGATTTCTTCTACCGACCATGGCTCGTTGAGGCCCCACAGCACAGCGCCTTTGGTTTTCATCGCGATTCGCCTTTCACACGCCGATAGACCCGATGTTCGGGCCACTTGATGTTGAGTTCGACGATAGTCATACGAACGCGAAATTGGAACACGTTCTAGATTTTTGGTCAGTAATCGACGCAGGAAGCAAAGACCGTACGAGCGAGACCGGAACCGGGTCCTCCGAAGAATGCGTTGACCCTGTCGACGATTACCGGCTGCGAGGCAAGAATCGCTTGGCGCTGCCATGCTGGTGCGGCCAGGAATGCCGCGAAACTTCCCGCCATCGGTGACGCGGCGAGTGCTGCTCCCTCTTCTGCGGACTGTGCGTACGTGGCGGCGACGATCTGCGAGAACGAGCACGGAGTGTTGACCACGGTCTCGGCGGGTGTGGCCGAGGCGACGCCGCCGAATAGCAGAGCACCGACAGCAGTAGCACCGAGCACGGTTGCGACCTTGGTTGTGGACAAGCGAGAGATCATGAATTTCCCCAATCGAGGTGAGCGTTGTGGTGGGATCGACAAGTGTTCGCCAGCAACCATATCGGCAGGCCAGGCTTCCTGTCGCACTGGAAGACATACTGATAGAACGCCCGAAAACACCTATCTCGGCGGGCTATCGGTCGGTTCGGCCGTGAGAGGGACCGACTCTCGTCGATAGGATCGGGCCACCAGGGACAGGAGACCCGATGACGATCGCTTACGGCTCGTGCAATCTGTGTGAAGCGATGTGCGGACTCGAATTCACGGTCGCGAAGAATACGGTCACCTCGATTCGAGGCGACAAGCAAGACCCGCTCTCTCGCGGGCACATCTGTCCGAAGGCACTGTCCTTGATCGATCTCCACGCCGATCCCGACCGGTTGATCAAGCCTGTTCGACGCGAGGGCGCCGACTGGGTGGAGATCGAATGGAGCGAAGCATACGACTTGGTGGTCGAGGGCCTGGTTGCCACCCGTGAGCAGTATGGGTCCGACGCTGTCGGTGTCTATCAGGGGAATCCGAACGTCCACAGCCTCGGTTCGATGACTCATGGAATTCCGTTCACCTCGATGCTGCGCACCCGCAATCGATACTCGGCCACCTCACTCGACCAACTCCCCCATCAGCTCGTGAATCACCTGCTGTACGGCCACCAACTGGCTCTACCGATCCCAGATATCGACAACACCGACTTCTTTCTCATCCTCGGTGGCAATCCGATGGCCTCGAACGGCAGCATGATGACGGTGCCGGACTTTGCACGTCGCGCCCACGATCTGCAGGCCCGCGGCGGCACTCTCGTGGTGGTCGACCCCCGTAAGACCGAAACCGCGGACATTGCAGACGTCCACCACTTCATCCGGCCGGGTACCGATGCCCTGCTGCTCCTAGCGTTGATCAACGTCGTCACGGCGGACGGGGCGACCCGGGTCGCGAACTACGTCGACGGCGCCGAGGAAGTCGCAGATTTGGTCCGGGATTTCACTCCCGACGCGGTCGCACCCATCGTGGGCATCGAGGCTGCCGACATCGTCTCACTGGCGACACAGTTCGCCAGCGCGCGATCTGCGGTGGCCTACGGCCGAATGGGAGTCTCGACGCAGCAATTCGGCAGTCTCTGTCAGTGGGCGATTCAAGTACTCAACATCCTGACAGGCAACCTCGACCGCGTCGGCGGTGCAATGCTGACCGACCCGGCTGTGGATCTCATCGCGAAGAAGATCGTCGGCCGAGGCCATTTCGACAAGTGGCGCAGTCGTGTTCGAGACCTACCAGAGTTCGCGGGGGAATTTCCGTGCTCGACCTTGGTCGACGAGATGACAACCCCCGGCGACGGCCGAATCAGGGCCATGGCAGTGTTTTCCGGCAATCCAGTGTTGTCCATGCCGGGCGGCACCAGGTTGAACCAGGCCTTCGCGGACTTGGATTTTTTGGTGTCCTTCGACTTCTACATCAACGAGACATCACGGCACGCGGACGTGATTCTTCCGCCCACGATGTCGCTCGAGCGTGACCATTACGACCTGATCTTTCAGTCCTTCGCTGTCCGCAACACGGCGAAGTTCATGCCTGCGATCCTGACGAAAAAGCCCGGTGCAAAGGCGGATTGGGAGATCTTCCGTGATCTCGGCATTCGCTATCGGGCACGCCTCGCCGGGTCTTCCCGGATTGACCGTCTTCGGACGCGCCTGACGCCGAAATCGCTTGTCGCGGAAGCTCGGCTACGCCTCTCGCCACGACGAACGATCGATCTATTGTTGCGCAGTCATCGCGCCGGTCTGTCGGTGGCAAAGCTGAACAAGACTCCTCACGGCACCGATCTCGGACCGCTCCGCCCCGGGTTTCCCGGAAAGCTGCAGACCCGAAACAAGCGAATCAATTTGGTACAGAACGTCATCGTCGCGGAATTGCCGGCTCTGCGCGATCTGATGAGATCCGTGGCGGTGCCCAGCGGAGACCAACTTCTCATGATCGGTCGACGGCATCTGCGCAGCAACAACTCCTGGATGCACAACTCGACAAGGCTGACGAAGGGCAAACCGCGCCATCAACTTTTTGCGCACCCCGATGATCTGCTCGAACGCAACATCGAAGACGGTTCCGTGGTGTCGGTGACCTCCGCCGCCGGATCGGTACAGATCGAGGTACTCGCTACCGACCGCATGATGCCGGGCGTGGTGAGCCTGCCGCATGGGTTCGGACACCAGCGCCCCGGCGTCGAACTATCCGTGGCTACGACGGTTGCGGGAGCGAGCGCCAACGACGTCACCGACCCACACCGGGTCGACGCGGTGTCGGCCAATGCGATCCTCAATGGAGTGCCTGTAACAATCTCACCGACGTGACCGACCCCGCGGGCACACGTCGGCGATGCTTTGAAGTAGCATTCGTCACGGCTCGCGCGGTGCGAGATGGGGCGGTAGCTCAGTCGGTTAGAGCCGTGGACTCATAATCCATTGGTCGCGGGTTCGAGCCCCGCCCGCCCCACCATTTCTCGAACCAGCCCTCAATCACAGCGATCTACGGAACTACTGTGACGGGCCAGCGTCCGGTTTTCACCAACCGCACTGCGACGGACCCGAACATTCGGTGGCCTGCATGTTCGGATGCCCCGACGACAATGGCGTCGACCCGTAGTTCATCCGCGATTCCGACGAGGCCGCTGTAGGGATCCCCCTGTGCGGTACGGAACTCCCATCGGATCGATTCCATCCGCGTGGTCGATTCTTTGATGTAGGCGAGCAGTTCTTCGGCGATCTGTTTTCCCGTCTCGACGAGCGGGATGCCGGTCTGACCCCATCCGGTTGTGAACAACTGCTGAACGTAGGCGAGAACCAGCAAGGAGTCCTGGCGTCGCGCCAGTCCAGCGGCGTAGGCCGCGGCTCTCCATGCGGAATCCGACCCGTCGATGCCGACGAGAATCGCTTTCGGCCCGTCGACACCGTATTCGAAGGTGTGCGCTTGATTATCGCGAGTTTCCGCTGACTCATCCACGTCTGCAGGTTACTCAGCAACACTGCGTAACTCGCTGATAGCTGCCCCGGACCTCATTGCCGGGTTCTAGTCTGGACTTGCGCTACCGAGCCACCGACGAGAGGTTCACGAACATGTCCAAGATCGTCCGCTCGGTTACTGTCGGGTTCTGCTGCATCGCTGCTGCGACGTTGTCTCCTGCCGTCGCCGATGCCACTCCGCCGTCGGGCGTTACGGCCGAGACGCTGGCACACGTGTCTTTTCCGCTTTTCCCGGGTAGTGCCGACCTTGCCGGAACCGACTTCACGGCACGCAAGATCACGATCGCGCCCGGTGGCACCACCGGGTGGCATTTCCATGACGGCCCGGTGTACGCGTATGTCGAGTCCGGGGTCCTGACCAGGACGCTGACGGATTGCAGTGAGGTGTCGACCCCAGCAGGCAATGTTGTGGTCGAGGATGTCGGGGGCAATCACGTACACGAGGGCATCAATACCGGGACGGTTCCGGTCGTTCTGTACGCCGCTTACATCGAGCCTCCCGGCAAGCCTTTCGCGGAGGATGCGCCTGCTCCACCGTGTGCCTGAGCGACCTGACAGTGGATCGGAGCTATGGGGTCGGTATCCTTGTAGGTCGGATGTGGCTCCTCGAGAAGCGGGCAGCGCACGAAATGAATCCTCGAGCAGTCCCTTTTCGAACGGAGTCCAGATGAACGACGACTCGATTCTCGACACATCGGCCTCGGCCGACCCTGCGACCGTCTTCGCCGCACTCGCGGACATCGTGTATCGAGGCCGCGCAGCGGACGAGGTCTACTCGGCTATCTGCGTGGCGGCAACGCTGCTCGTACCGGGGTGCGATCATGCCAGCTTGATGCTGACCGGTCGGGGCAAGCCGGTGACGGTTGCGGCTTCGGATCAGATCGCACGGGTCGTCGACGACATAGAGCGCGCTACCGGCGAGGGGCCCTGTCTCGACGCGATCACGAGTGAAGCCGCCCAGATCGAACCAGACTTCAACACTCCCGGGAAGTGGCCGGCCCTTGCCCGTGGTGTCCTTGCGCGGACGCCCGTGCGTGGCGCAATGGGTTTTCGTTTGATGCTCGATAGCAAAAAGGTAGGCGCACTCAATCTGTTCAGCGATACCGCCGGCCGATTCGACAGCGATACGGCTGACCGTGCAATCGTGGTCGCAGCGTTCGCGGCCGTCACAGTTGCCGCCATCATCAAAGGCGAACAGGCCGACACTCTGCGTCTCGGTCTAGAAAGTAACAGGGAGATCGGGAAGGCTATCGGCTTATTGATGGTCATGCACGAGGTCACCGACGATCAGGCTTTCCAGATGCTGCGCAAGACATCTCAGGATATGAACGTCAAGATCGCAGCGCTGGCGCGATCGGTAATCGAGTCGCACACCCAAAGCCTGCACACCCGGAGCCTGCAGCCCTGAGGGCCTGACCGCTCGGGTTGTGTGCAGCCAGAGAACGGACTGCACACAACCCCGGCGTACTACTCGCTCGGCACCATGGGCCTCGGGGCGTCGACGCGTTTGGGCAGTGCGAATACCAGCAGCAGTGCCACGACTCCGAAGGCCGCGCTGACTGACATCGCAATAGACGCCCCGTGCATGAATCCGCTGGCCACCGTATCGGGGCCGGTGATCGTCAGATTACCGAACAGCACGCTGCCGATGACCGCGATACCGACCGCGCTGCCGATCCGCTGCATCGTAGCGATGACACCGCTGGCTGCGCCTGCATCTGCGCGGTCGACGGTTGCCACGATGAACTGAGCATTCGGAGCGATGAATGCGCCGTTGCCCAGACCACCGATCAGCATGGGCAGCAACAATTTCCAGTTGGTGAGGTCTGCGGCATCGGTGGTGGCCAGGATGAGCCACATCCAGATCAGGCTGATCGCAACGAATGAGGTGCCTATCAACAGAACCGTCCGACCGAGCCGCTGTGTGAGCCGGTTGCTCTGGGACGAGGCAATGATGCTGCCGATTGCGAACGGCAGCATCACGATGCCGGAAGACAGTGCGGAGTTTCCGAGCCCGCTCTGCCACAGCAGAGAGATGGTGAAGAAGATACTGGTGAACGACGCGAAATAGACGAGCGCAAGAATTGTGCCGCCGGTGAAAGCGGGGTGAGCGAACAGCTTCGGCGGCACCAATGGGTTGTCACGACGCTTGGTGTAGAACACTTCCCATACGGCGAATACTGCGATGAGAACGACACCCGCCACGATCGAGACATAGGTCCATACCGGCCAACCCTGGTCCTGCCCTTCGATGAGAGGGACCAACAGGGCGACCAGACCTGCGGTGATGAGGACGAGTCCGATCCAGTCGATTCCGGTCTTCGCCGCGACCGTTCGGTTCTCCGGGCGTCCGGGAAGCAGCAGTGCGGCTGCAACGAGTCCGATGATTCCGATCGGCAAGTTCACCCAGAACACGCCACGCCAACCGTTTTCGTCCCCGAAGGCTTCGATGATGAGACCGCCTGCAATCGGTCCCAATGCTGTCGAGACACCGATGACTGCACCCATGATCGCGAAGGCTTTGCCACGCACCTGGCCCGGGAAGAGGAGTTGAATGAAGGCCGTCACGGCGGGGACGAAGATTCCGCCTGCGAGTCCTTGCACGATTCGTGCGATGACCAATTGAAGGTCGTTCTGTGCGAGGCCGCAAGCAAAACTGGCGACGGTGAACAGCGCCAATCCGGTGAAGAAGACCCACTTGTGGCCGATCCGGTCGCCGATCTTTCCTGCAGGTATCAGCGCCAACCCGAAAGCAAGGGCGTATCCGGAGATGATCCACGAGAGAGTTGCTTCGGAGGCGTCGAGGCTTGTACTGATCGTCGGAAGCGCAACGTTGACGATGGTTGTGTCCAGCAAGGCCATGAACATCCCGAGCAGCAGTACAACCAGTGCCTGCCAGGCGCGACGTGGCACTTCGACGGGAGGCGCCGATACCCGTGAGCTGTTGTCGGTCATCTTGTCTCGCTGTTCTGTGTTCAGGTGGGAAGTGGGGGGTGAATTCGGTGTCGTTCGTCGGCGAGAATGCCCGGTAATGCAGCAACGAATCCTTCGTGCCATTCGATCTCTGACCGCAGACGATGTTCGCGGTGCTCGAGCGCGTAGGTTTCGGCCAACGTCAGATACGGATGCGCTTGTTCGTTCGCATCGACGGTGGTCCGAAGGAGTTCGTTCAACAGTCGGACCCGTTCTGCGATCACCTCGGGTAAGTGGTCGAGCCGGTCGGGGTCGAGCCTGGTCAAAGCCAAGTCGAACGGGTCGGGACGAAGGACGAAGTTGGACAGGCCCTCGCTTTGCAAGGCTCGCAGCTGCTCGCGTCCACGATCGGTGATCGCATACACCTGCCGGGCTGGGAAATTTCCGTCCTGCTCGGTCCGCACATCGGCGATCAGACCCTCGGCATGAAGTCTCTTCAATGCACCGTAGAGGCCCCCCACCGAAATATCTGTCCACATCTGCACATGCTCTTCTTCGGCCAAGAGACGAAGTTGATGACCATGCATCTCGCCTCGTTGCGCGAACGAGCCGAGAATGAACAATCGGATCGAAGACACGCGAGTACTCTTGCACGAGTACTTAATGGTGTCAAAATCCGCTTCACCCTCACTGCAATGTCGCTTCACCATCACTGCAATGTCTCTGTGAGGACAACGTCACGTCGGGCTAACTGATGCGTCATCGACGTGAATCGTCCGGTGCGCATCGTGGGAGTCGTGTCAGCGAAGCCCATCGATACCTCCGTATTCGCGCATTCCGTCAAGACGGTGTGCGCGTACTGCGGTGTGGGTTGCGGCATGAAACTCCAGATCGAACAACGCCCGGATCTACCCTCGATAGTCACCACATCGGTCGGCGACAAGTCCCACCCTGCCAATTTCGGTCGACTCTGCACCAAGGGCTCGACGACGTCGGACATGCTCGCTGCGCCCGGACGGCTCGACGCCGCGCGTGTACGGGCCGATCGCGGCGATGATCCGCAACCGGCGGACACGAGAAAAACGATCGAGCGAACGGCGCGGAAGCTGCGCGCGCTGATCGACGAGCACGGTCCCGACGCTTTTGCCCTGTATGTCTCGGGGCAGATGTCCATCGAGGCGCAGTATCTGTCCAACAAGTTGGCCAAGGGTTTCATCGGAACCAATCAGATCGAATCGAACTCTCGCCTCTGTATGGCGAGCGCGGGCACCGGTTACAAGCTCTCGCTTGGTGCGGACGGGCCGCCCGGGTCGTACGAGGATTTCGATCATGCCGATGTCTTTTTGGTGACCGGGGCGAATATGGCCGACTGTCACCCAATTCTGTTTCTGCGGATGATGGACCGCGTCAAGCGAGGCGCGAAGTTGATCGTCGTCGACCCCCGGCGGAACGCGACTGCCGACAAAGCCGACCTTCATCTCCAGCTCGCTCCGGGGACGGATTTGGACCTGCTCAACGGAGTGCTGCACATCCTGCTCGCGGAGGGGCTGACCGACGACCGGTTCATCGCCGAGTTCACCGACGGCTGGGACGTGATGGAGGGCTTCCTGGCCGACTACACCCCGACTCGCGTGAGTGCCAAGACTGGTATCCCGGAAGCCGATCTGTACACGGTCGCACGGTGGATCGGCGAGGCCGAGAACTGGATGAGCTGCTGGACAATGGGACTCAATCAGTCGACGCACGGGACGTGGAACACCAATGCCCTGGTCAATTTGCACTTGGCGACCGGTGCGATCTGTAAGCGTGGAAGCGGACCGTTTTCGCTCACCGGCCAACCGAACGCCATGGGCGGCCGCGAAATGGGTTACATGGGACCGGGGCTTCCCGGCCAGCGGACAGTGTTGGTCGACGAGGACCGCGCCTTCGTCGAGAACAAGTGGAACCTCCCACCAGGCACGCTGCGTACCGATGTCGGTGCGGGCACCATCGACCTGTTCTCCCGGATAGCCGACGGGGAGATCAAGGCATGTTGGATCATCTGCACCAACCCTGTTGCGTCGGTTGCTAATCGAAAGACGGTCATCGCCGGTCTCGAGCGGGCCGAATTGGTGATCACCCAGGACGCATTCGCCGACACGGAAACCAACGGCTATGCCGACGTCATCCTTCCGGCGGCCCTGTGGACCGAGTGCGAGGGCGTCATGATCAATTCCGAACGGAATCTCACTCTGTTCCAGAAGGCCGTCGACGCTCCCGGCCAAGCACTGCCGGATTGGCAGATCATCGCGCTGATGGCGTGCGAACTCGGCTACTCCGATGCGTTCACCTATTCGTGCGCAGAGGAGATATTCGAAGAGATCAAGGAGTTCTCCAACCCCAAGACCGGATACGACTTACGCGGCGTCACCTACGAGCGACTCCGTACAACACCGCTGCAGTGGCCCTGCCCGCCGGACGACGGCGAGGATCGCCACCCGATCAGATACCTCAACGACGGCGTCAGTCAACCTCTGCGCACGCTCGACGATGGCAGTACACCGCGCCTGTCCTTTCCCACGCCATCCGGTCGGGCCCAGTTCTTCGCCCGACCATCGATGTCACCGGCTGAGATGCCCGACGACGACTATCCCTTCCTGCTCAATACCGGCCGGCTGCAACATCAGTGGCACACGATGACCAAGACCGGGAAAGTAGCGAAGCTCAACAAGCTCAACCCGGGTCCGTTCGTCGAGATCCATCCGCGCGACGCCGAGCGCCTCGGCTGCGAGTCAGGTGACCGAATCGAGGTCGCGTCGCGTCGCGGTCGGGCGGTATTGCCCGCGCTCGTCAGCGACCGGGTGAGGCCGGGTGACTGCTTCGCACCGTTCCACTGGAACGATTCGTTCGGTGAATACCTTTCGATCAATGCGGTGACCAACGACGCGGTCGATCCGTTCTCACAGCAGCCGGAATTCAAGATCTGTGCGGTCACTTTGACGAAGGTTCCTGCAGCGCAATCACAGTCGCATTCCGGCCCTGAGTACGGAGGAAATGCCTTGTCACCGATCGACGCCTTTGCCGACCTCGTGGGCGAAGTTTCCGGGCCGTCGCTGCCCCTTCCGCTGATCGAGCAGCGTTATGTGGCGGGCCTGTTGGCCGGATTACGGACGGACGCCGGCCGTAGTGCCGCAGGAGTTCCCACTCTGCCGACGACGACGCCGTTGTCCGCAGAAACTCACGCCTGGATCGGCGGCATGCTCGCCGGCTTGTTCTCACGCAGCGCCACGACTGCGACGCCGCAGACACCCGTTCCCCTCGACTCGGCCAGCAATGACAATGACAATGGCGAACCACCGATACTCGTACTGTGGGCTTCCCAGACAGGGACGGCAGAAGAATTCGCGTCCAGCTGCGTCGAGCATCTCCGGTCGAGTGGTCTTCTCGTGGAAGAGCACGTCATGGAGAACTTCGCACCAACCGAGCTGGTGCGATACCGCGATGTGCTCCTGATCAGCAGTACTACGGGCGACGGTGACGCCCCGGACAACGGCACGTCCTTCCTCGACGGTCTGTCCGGTGACTCCGCTCCTGATCTGTCCGGAAACAGATTCGCTGTTCTCGCCTTGGGTGATTCGAGCTACGAAAATTTCTGCGGGAACGGTCGACGTCTCGACAGTCGATTCGCCGAACTGGGTGCGCAGCGTCTGGTGGGACGCGTCGATTGCGAGCCGGAATTCGAGGAAGCGGCGTCGGTGTGGCTGGATCGCGTGGTGTCCAAATTGGGCACGCCGCCGGCGGAACCCGTCACCTCCGCTGGAACCACGGTCGAGATGGTCCCTACCTACGGTAAGAAGGCACCGCTGGCAACGGCTCTGGTGCGCAACACTGTTCTGACGGCAACCGGTTCGCTAAAGGATGTCCGCCAATTCGGATTCCACCTTCCCGACGGCACGTTGAGCTACGAGGCAGGCGATGCGCTCGGTGTGTGGCCGCGCAACAGCATTGCACTGGTGGACGAGTGGCTCGAGCTGACCGGGCTCGACGGCGAGCGCGTCGTAGACATTGCCGGGCACAATGCAATGCCGCTTCGCAACGCCCTACGCGAGCGGTTGGAGATCGCGAAAATCTCCCCGGATCTGTTGAAGTTCGTCCATTCCCGCACGCACGACGACGATCTGGAACGCTTGTTGATGCCGGAGAGCAAGAAAGACCTGCAGGATTGGATCTGGGGCCGTCAGGCGGTCGACGTCCTCACGCACCTTCCGGTGCAGGCGGGGATCGACGAATGGCTCAGTGTCCTCAAACCGCTTCAGCCGCGGCTGTATTCGATCTCGTCGAGTCCTAAGGAGAATCCGCGCGAAGTGCAGCTGACAGTGTCCACAGTGCGCTACAACATCCATGGTGTCCCTCGACGTGGTGTCTGCTCGACGTATCTGGCCGATCACGCCGAAGGTGAGGACGTCAGCATTTTCGTGCAGAAGTCGGCGCACTTCAAACCACCGGAGGACCCGGCCGCGCCGATGATCATGGTCGGGCCCGGAACCGGCGTCGCCCCGTTCCGCGCATTCCTGCACGAGCGCCGAGCACGCGGACACACCGGACCGAACTGGTTGTTCTTCGGCGAACAGCATGCCTCCACGGACTTCTACTATCGCGAGGAACTGACCACGATGCTCGACGACGGGTCGTTGACACGGCTTGATCTGGCTTTCTCGCGTGATCAGAGCGCGAAGGTCTACGTGCAGGATCGAATGAGCGAACATGGTGCGCAGCTGTGGGAGTGGCTCCAGTGCGGTGCGCACTTCTACGTATGCGGCGATGCTTCACGAATGGCAAAAGATGTCGACAGTGCGCTGAAAGGCGTTGTTGCTCAACATGGTCGACTCGCGCCCGCCAGCGCGGAGGCCTACGTCAAAGCATTGGCGGCAGAAAAGCGTTACGTGCGGGACGTGTACTGACTACCACCGTCGTGTTCTGATGCGGCGTTTTTGGATCTCGACGCGAACCGGCTGAACGTCAGTCCGGGATTGCTGCCACGTCCGGGGCGACGACGCCGAACAGATCTGCGATCGACGCCAAGCTCGCGGCCTGGAGTGCGCCGGCTTCGACGCCGCCCGCACCGGGCAACGATCGGGTGGCCGTGGTGCTGGCGACGACTGTAGGACTGTAGCCCAGACTGAACGCTCCCCGGGCGGTGGAGTTGACGCACATGTGTGTCATGAATCCGGCGAGCAGCAGATTTTCCACTCCGAGCGCACGCAACCTCTCGTCGAGGTCGGTGCTGACGAATGAGTTCGGGTAGTTCTTCACGATCACCGATTCATCGCCGCGGGGAGCGACTCGCTCGACGATCTGACCGATATCGGCGCTGATGTCGTACGGGCTTCCTACCCCAGCGTCGTGCATGATGTGAAAGATCGGAATACCAGCGCTGCGGGCCCGCTCGAGCAGGTCGGCAGCGGCATCCAATGCAGGTTGAACCCCGACGAGTTCCAAGACACCCTGGGTGTAAGTGTTTTGAAGATCGATCATGATCAAGGCCGAATCGGCGAGCGCAGAGGGCGCGTCGGGCATTCCGGTCAGTTGGCGAAGCGTCACGTTGTCGGTCATTCTTACATCCTCCTGGATGCTCGGAACTCGGACACCGAACCTAAATCCGCGCAGGTTGCTTCCACGTTGCAACCCACGCCGATCGAGCGTCAGGCCAGCAAACCCGCAGTACGAAGCGCTGCCCGAACGTCCTCGTAATGCCACTCGTCGAGCGGAACCAGAGGAAGCCTGATGCCTCCGGGCATCAATCCCATCTCCGCCAGCGCCCACTTCACCGGAATGGGGTTCGGTTCGGCGAACAGGGCCGTGTGCAGGCCGACGAGCTTCGCATCGATCTCCGACGCACCTTCGGAGTCACCGGCCAGCGCAGCTGCACACATCCGAGCCATCGCCTCAGGCGCTACGTTCGCGGTCACCGAGATGTTGCCGTGGAACCCGGCCAACATGCTGGCCCTGGCCGTCCCGTCGTCACCCGAATACAACGCGAAGTCTCCGAGTTCGAGAGCAACCAATTCGCGGACGCGGTCCAGGTCGCCCGCAGCTTCTTTCAAGCCGACGATGTTCGGGATCTCCGCGAGCCTGGAGACGGTCGAGGGCAGCATGTCGCACCCCGTACGCGAGGGGACGTTGTACAGGTACTGAGGGATGTCGACGGCTTCGGCGACCGCACGGAAGTGTCGGTACAGACCCTCTTGCGGGGGCTTGTTGTAGTACGGGGTGACCAGCAGCGCACCATCGGCTCCGGCGGCCTTGGCAGCCCGGGTGAGGTGAATCGCCTCGGACGTCGAATTCGCGCCGGTCCCCGCGATGACCGGAATCCGCCCGGCAACCACGTTGATGGTTTCTCGAATGATCTCGGTGTGCTCGGCCACCGAGAGCGTCGACGATTCGCCGGTTGTTCCAGCTGCAACAATCGCCGACGTTCCGCCAATGACCTGGCGCTCGACTAGTTCAGCGAACGATGCATGGTCGATTTCGCCGCTATCGGTCATAGGCGTGACAATTGCAACGATGCTTCCGGTGATCACAGCGTGACGCCTTCCGTCCAGAGTTCGATCTACGTCGGGAATGGTAGACGAACGCGCCGATGCCCGAGCCTCGGCCGTCGCGACCAGTGATTCGCGGCGTCGCTGGGCGGGCCGAATCGGGTCGTTGTGGTTGACTTGAATTCAACCGAAAGGGCCCTGTGAACCAGCTCAACGTCGCAGCCACAACGCGGCCGCTCGAAAGCGCGAAAGCATGATCGTCGACCCAACCACCCTCTCTTCGAAAGATCGCGGACTCTCAGAGCCCGAGGGCACGATGGTCGTGTGGACCGAGAACGGGCAGGAGCGCTCGGCGCGGTGGCGTTCGGAGAACAACGCTCCGCCGCCCAAGGCCATTCACATTATCGGCGACGACATCACCGCTGACGTTGCGTACAAACGCGCGTCGATCGGTGAGTCCTTACTATGGCGAGGCGATTTCAACAATGCACGCCAATTGTTGAAGGCGATCACCCGCAGGGCCGAGCCGCGGACGCGAAAGCCGTCGTCTACTCCGGCAGAGGACTTTCATCTCCACCGCCAGGATCAGGCCCGGCGGGCGCGCACTCTCGGAATGCTGCTCGTCGAACTCGATTCCAATTTTGTTCTGAATTACGGCAGAGCCCCCGACGTCGCTCAAGCCGCACGTGAGGTCTACGGCGAGGCTTCGATGCCGTCGCTGCTCTCTCTTCGAGAACTTCTCAGTCTCATCGGTGCGCACGAATGGCGACGCAAGGGTGTTCGCATTCCCGCACTGGACGCCACCATCGAGCCACACTTCGGCGTCTTCTCGCCACTGCGTGGCGAATACATAAAGCTGGTAGCAGACACTCCCCTTCCCGACGGAACGACCACGGCCTTCGATATCGGTACCGGCACAGGCGTTTTGGCTGCCGTCCTGGCACGGCGCGGTGTCACCGACATCGTCGCGACGGATCGGGACCCACGGGCGGTTGCGTGCGCCACCTCCAATCTCGAGCGACTGGGTTTCGCCGACAGCGTCGACGTGCAGCTCACCGACATCTTTCCTGCCGGACGCGCATCGCTCGTAGTGTGCAATCCGCCGTGGATCCCCACGAAGCCGACCTCGGGGATAGAACACGCGATCTACGACCCGGGAAGCCGCATGCTGCGTGCTTTCCTGGATCGGCTTCCCAAGCATCTCGAACCCGGCGGCGAGGCCTGGCTGGTGATCTCCGATCTGGCCGAACTCCTCGGACTCGCCACACGCGAGGATCTCCTCGCGGCAATCGACCGCGCAGGCCTGGAAGTACTCGGCAAAACAGACACCGCGCCGACGCATTCTCGTGCGCGCGATACCGACGATCTCTTCCACGCTGCACGCTCTCGCGAGACGACGTCGCTGTGGCGACTGGCTGCGCGCTGACCGACCGACCTGGTCATCTCATCCGTGCCGCCTGCGGTACTCCGCTTCGGCCCCGGGATGGAGAGGGATGGCGCCGGTCATGACGAGCGACCGGGCGTCGAGGAATTGGCTACCGATCGCCTGTCGGGGAACCAGCGAGGACGACTGATCGAGCAGCAGGCCCACCAATTCCGCCACAGTCCGGTCCGGCACGTCCGGGTGGGCCAGCAGCAGGTTCGGGATTCCGACGGTCGTCACTTCCGGATGTTCGCCATAGACGTTCGCCGGCACCAGGACCGATTCGTACGCGGTCCCGAACTCGCGCCTCAAGTCCGCGACGACGGCGCCTAGATCGAGCAACCGGATTGCCATCGGCGGATCGGCGAACGCCGGCGTCGGCAATCCCCCAGCCCACATCACGGCATCGATCTCGTTGTCTGACAAGGCATGTGCCGCCGAACTCATCGACATCTGGACTTCGCGGACCGCACCGGGACCGGACAGACCCGTAGCGTCGAAAATGCGCTGGGACACCAGGGTGGCACCGGATCCCGGGGCGCCGACGCTCACCGGCCGCCCGCGCAGATCATTTACCGTCTCGATGCCCGAGTCGGCTCGCACGGTGACCTGGAAGTAGTTCTCGTACACGCATCCCACCGCCGCCAAATCTCGACTCGGATGGCTGTAGGCGGCGTCGGCCAACGTAAGTGCCAGCTCGGCACGTCGCGAATCCAAGGCTTCCAGGTTGTCGAGGGAGCCGGCCGTCGTCAGCGGAACGACCTCCGCCGTAGCCGTCGCGGCGGCCGCGTCGGCGAGCAGGCCCGAGAACTCCCAGAAGAAGCCGCCGACCTCACCTGATGCGAGACGGAGTTGCGGTGGAGGATCCGACGCGCAGGCAGTGCCCACCGCGGCGGCGCTCACAGCCAGCAGTCCCGCCCGCAGCGCTGCTCTGCGGGAGAGCAACGCTGCGGGCGGGACCATGTTCGTCACTGTAAGGCGTGGCAGATCACTCGAACGCTCGACCCTGCTCCCGGTCGAGGACGGTCTCGGACTTGTTCCGCAGAACGAAGATGTAGACCAGCAGCGATACTGCGATCACCACCGTCACGTAGACGATGAACCAGGTGACCTGCCCGCTGTTCTTCGCCGCCTGGTAGATCAGCGGGGCAGTGCCGCCGAATGCAGAGTTGGCGAGCGCGTAGCCGAGACCGACGCCGAGTGCACGCACGTGAGAGGGGAACAACTCGGCTTTGACGATCGCGTTGATCGAGGTGTAACCGGTCAAGATGACGTAACCCACGCACACCAGGGTGACCGATGCGAAGACGGACGTCGCCGTCGGCAGATACGTGATGAGGAAGTAGGTGTACAGCACGCCGCCGATTCCGAAGAAGATCAGGAGTGGTTTGCGACCCACCTTGTCGCTGATCATCCCACCGATCGGCTGCAGAAGCATGAGGAAGACCAGGCCGAAGAGGTTGATCCACGTTCCGGTCATCCCCCGGTCCTCGTATGCGGACCGGATCATCGAGGGGGCGTTGACGCTGTAGGTGTAGAACGCGATGGTGCCACCGGCCGTCACCAAGAAGCAGATCAGAAGTGCACGCCAATGGTGGCTGAGAAGTTCCCTCATCGAACCGGAGGCTCGGTCGACTCCGCTGCGAACGGCGTCGAGCTGATCCTTCGTCAGCGATTCGTCCATGCTGCGCCGCAGCCAAAATACGACCACGGCCGCGACACCGCCGATGAAGAACGCGATGCGCCAGCCGAATTCCTCCATCTGCCCGCGATCGAGGAACACCTGCATGATCAACAGGGTCACCTGCGCGAGAACATGCCCGCCGACCAGCGTCACGTACTGGAACGAAGAGAAGAAGCCACGACGCTCACGGGTCGCTGCCTCGGACATGTAGGTCGCCGACGCACCGTACTCACCGCCGGTGGCGAAGCCCTGGACCAGACGGCTCAGAATGAGGATGATCGCCGCCCAGACTCCGATGCTCTCTCGTCCCGGGGTGAGTGAGATGACCAGCGAGCACGCGGCCATCAACGAGACACTGAACGTGAGTGCAGCGCGTCGACCGTTCCTGTCCGCATAGCGACCGAAGAACCACGAGCCGACCGGTCGCATCAGGAAGGTGACCGCGAAGATCGCGTACACGTAGAGGGTCGAATTCTTGTCCGCCGAATCGAAGAATTGATTCTCGAAATATGTCGCAAAGACGGTGTAGACGTACACGTCGTACCACTCGACGAGATTGCCCGACGACCCCCGCAGCGTGTTGAGCACGGCGCGACGAGTGGCAGCGGGAGAGGAAACAGGCGGGGTCGGGCGCGACGGATCGGCGATCGAGGTGGCCTCGTTGGCCATGGGCTGGTCCTTCCACAGAGTGCTGTTGGGCGGATTGCCATGGAACGAAGCGGCAACCGGAGTCCCCATACTGTGACCGCAGGCACAGCCCAAAACCAAGCTGTTCCGACTTTCCTAACACTCCCTTAGGAAAGTGAGCTCTATCCGCAAGCCCGAGGGTCGACGCGCACTCACCTCGATAGTTCCCCCGGCCCGCTCGGTCAACGCGTGGACGATCGACAAACCGAGACCGGTACCTTCACCGTGGGCGCTCGACGCTCGGAAGAACCGATCTACGATTTTCGGGAGTTCTTCGGCAAGCACACCCGGCCCGTTATCGGACACCCAGACGGTGATGTCGCCTTCGCTTGTTCGGTGGCCGATCTCGACGTATGCACCGTCGCCGGCGTATTTCGTCGCGTTGCTGAGTAGGGCGTCGAGAATTCGAATCAGGTCGTCTTCCGATATCGCGGCACGGGTGTTCTCCCCGGGGCTTTCTACGTGCACACCGATCCCCGCCACTGTCATTGTGCTCGACCAGAATTCGACACGATCGGCAATCGCTGCTCCTACGTCGCACCCGGTTGTCTGCTTCGTGAACGGCGTCTCAGCCGCGGCGAGGACGAGCAGATCTTCGACGACGGTAGTCAGCCGGTCGACTTCGCGTGTGGTCTTGAGGTGTGCGCCGATTGCCGAATCCGGCACTTTCATGCCCAACACATCCAATCGGATTCTCAGTGCCGCCAACGGGTTACGAAGAGCGTGGGCGGTGTCCGCCACCAGCCGACGCTGCGCAGCCGTCGCCGCCTCGACGTCGTCTGCCATGGCGTCGAACGAGCTGGACAATTCTCGGACTTCCGGGGGACCCAGGTACTCGGCAGGCTTCGGCAGGCGGGAACCTGCGATCGGCAGTTGATCGTGGAACTTGTCGCCGAACGAACGGACACGGGACGACAATGCGGTCAGTGGACGAACGACCCAGCGCGACAGGACAGCAGCGATCACCGCGACGGTAGCAAGAGTCAGTAGTGCACCGACGGCGATGACTACCCACGCCACGGCGACGTCCCTACGCACGACATCGGTGGACGCTGCGATTACCACGGCGCCGTCGACCTGTGTGCCCCCGCCGACCGGGGCGGCGATCAACACCGAGGACTGCGACCAAGGCGTCACACTCGACGGGAGGTGCCCACGTTGGTTCCGCAACGCTCCTGCCACCGCCTGCTGCACGTCGGCGCGCTCGATGTCCAGGCCCGCCAGCGCACGCGGCACTCCGGTGCGATCGACGATGACGATCCCCTCGTCGTACAGACTGTTGTAGCGCTGCACCGACTCTCGAAGCCGAGGTACGCCGGATACGCCCTCTCGTGAACTGAGTTCGGCGAAGAACGTCGCTGCAGCGGCCCGGTTCTCCGCAAATCGTTGGGCGCGTTCGCGGCCGACCAGCAGCCCCAGGGGCACCGACAGAGCGAGTACGACGACGGTGGAGTAGATCATCAGCACCACCAGGACACGGCGCCGCATCTCACGTATCCCAGCGATAACCGAAGCCGCGGATGGTGACGATGGTGCCGGGTCGCGCGAGCTTGGAACGCAACGCCGTCATGTGCACGTCGAGTGTCCGTGAGATCGCGACGTAGGCGTCACCCCAGATTGCGTCCATCAGCTGTTCCCGGCTGACCGCTTCACCGCGTCGCGTCACGAGATGAGCGAGTAGCTCGAACTCCTTGGTCGTCAGCGCAATGTCGTGACCGTCGACTTCCGCGATGCGGCCGACAAGATCGATGACAATGTCGCCGAGAACCAGACCGTCGGTGACAGGTTCGCTCGACGCGCTTCGACGCCGCGCCGCCACCTCGAGTCGCGCGTGCAACTCGCCCAACCTTGCAGGTTTGACGACGTAATCGTCCGCCCCGCCGCGAAGGGCCCGAACCACCGAGCGTTCGTCGTCGCGCGCAGTCAGCACCACCACCGGAACCGAACTCAACGTCCGAAGCTTGCGGAGAACCTCCAAGCCGTCCATATCCGGCAGACCGAGATCGAGCAGTACGACATCCATGTCGTGGTATCCCAGCAACAGGTCGGCGCCGCGTCGCATGCGTACAGGCGCATGCCCGACCTCGGTCAGCGCGTCGAACAACGCGTCACCGACTCCGTCGTCGTCCTCCACCACCGCAATGCGCATCCACGCCAACATAGGCCAGCGCGGCATCCCGCTCCCCTGCACCTCCCCCGACGTGGTGAAGATGCAACCGCCAGATCACGTTCGAAGCACGCAGTTCTTCGGCGTGGACCATCCGGCGAAGTGCACTATGGAGTGATGAATGATCTGTCCGGCAAGGTGTTCGTCGTCGTCGGTGCTACCGGCGCACTGGGTTCTCGCATCGCGAAACTGCTCGCCCAACAGGGTGCGTCGCTCACCATCAGTGGGCGGTCCGGCAAGGGGCTCGACGCTCTCGGGATCGAGGGCGCGCACAAAGTCACCGCCGACTTGCGTGAACCCGATGCGGCGCGGTCGGTGATCGCGGAGGCGAAGGACCACCATGGTCGCATCGACGGTGTGGTCATCGCGGCCGGTATCGCCGCATTCGGTCCCGTTGCCGAGATCGACGACGACACCGTGGACGACCTTGTGCTCGTCGACTTCCTCGCCCCGCTGCGGCTGCTACGGGCGGCGCTGCACGTCGTGGACGAGGGCGGGGTGATCGTCGGGATCAGCGCGGTGCTGGCCGAGCAACCGGTCGCCGGTATGGCGACGTATTCCGCTGTAAAGGCTGCGGTATCAACGCTATTTATCGCGGCAGCGAAAGAGGCGCGACGTAGCAAAATTCGAGTGGTCGACGTCCGGCCACCGCACACTGAGACCGGCCTGGCCGGTCGCGCGATTGCAGGTAGTGCGCCGAAGATGCCCGAGGGCCTGAGCCCCGAGGTAGTCGCCGACCGTGTCCTCGCGGCGATCGTCGGTACCGACCGCGAAGTGGCCAGCACCGATTTCAACTGAGTCGGCGCCGGGGAACCGCCGAGTTCGGCGTGTCGAGTGCAGTGCAGATCTCTGCGGAGTGAGGCCCGCGCGCTCGGTCTCGACTACCAACCGAGCCACACAATCAGTTGTCGAATCCTCCAACAGATTGCTCGGTCGATGCCCAAACGTTCTGAGGAATAGGACGAAGGGCCCTATCTTTACGCCCTGACGTGCACCGATACTCAAAACTACCGACCTCCGAGTTGGCACACCGGTGGCATTCAGGTCAGCCGTTGGTCGATCCACCGACAGTCCGAGGAGCAGACAAAATGATGTATTGGCATGGCAACGATCCCAGTGGGTGGGGTTATGCGTTGATGATCATCGGGATGGTGGTGTTCTGGGGTGTACTGATAACCGGAGTGCTTCTGCTACTCCGATCGCAGGGGGCTCGTGGATCCCAGCCGACGCATCCCCCCGTGCTGTACACCGCTGAGCAGCTGCTGGCTGAGCGGTACGCCCGAGGTGAGATCGACGCGGACGACTACCGCGCACGGCTCACCACTCTGCACCAACAGTAGACAAGTCCAACGCACCCGAAACAGGTGCTGACCCTGCCTGTCATGGCTGCTTGCAACATTGACACCGGCATACCCATGGGGGGTATAGTCGACCGATCAGGTACCCCCCATGGGTATGCGCGTAAGTGATCGGAGTCCAATGAACCCCACCGCCACCTCGGATCTCACTTTGACCGACCTCTCACCGAACAACGGCTGCGGTTGTGGTTGCGGTTCATCGCATCCCTCGACGGCTACCAAAATCCCTTCGAGCCCAACCGATCAGCAATTTGCTGTCACCGGGCTCACCTGCGGGCACTGCGCGCGGGCAGTCACCACCGAAGTCGAAGCTATCGAGGGTGTCCGCCATGTCACCGTCGTACTCGTCGCCGGCGGTGTTTCGACGGTATCGATCGACTCCGCGTCGCTTCTCAGCCGGAGCCAAGTTGCCGCCGCGCTCGACGAGGCCGGTGACTACCATTTGACCTCCGACTGATCGAGCCGGGAACCCAGACATGAAGGCACATATGAGGCGTTCTGAGTCTGGGGCGTTCTGAAGTCTTTCCTCGGCCGGCGTCGGCGCGAAATATGCACTGCCCAATGCGAGCGCAGTCGACCGCCCACGGAGATCGCTCGACTCTGGTGGTTCCCCGCCGACGTGGCGCGGGACCACCAGTTCGATCACAGCGTGCTCAGCCACCTCACAGTTGCCATCATCGATCGCCATCCGTTAGAAAAAGAGTAAAAAGTAACCGGAGCACTCCTTTCAAATGTAGCCGCTGATACATTTACCTGGTGTACGACGAAGAAGCCTCTACCCACTGGCGAATAATCTTGACCCAGATCCCGGCCGAACCATCACGACACCGTGTTGCGGTATGGCGCGAACTTCGCAAGATCGGCGCATTGTCGATCGGCCAAGGCACCTGGGCCGTACCGAATGTGCCTGCGTTCTCCACCGGAATCGACCGCGCCCGCGCCCTGGTAAAACGTGCCGGAGGTGAGATCATCTTCCTCCACGCGAGCGGTGCCACCACCGAGGACGGTTCCCGGTTCGAAGCGATGTTCACCGCTGCACGCGAGGATGACTGGACCGAATTCCTCTCCGACTGCGCCAAATACAAAGCTGAACTCGACAAGGAAATCAGGATCCGTAAGTTCACCTTGGCCGAACTCGAAGAAGAGGATCAGAGCCTCGACCGACTACGCCGCTGGCATCGTGATCTGAAAGCACGGGATGTATTTGGCGCGAACAACTCCGAACGCGCCACAGAAGAATTACAAGAATGTGGGCAGCGATTCGAGGACTACTCCGAACGCGTGATCGCCGCCCTGCACGATCCCGAATCCATCGACAACAACCACCACGCATGAACAATGAAACCGCCGTGGAACGCTGGCGCATGTGGCCCCTGTACGCGGCAGGTTTCACCACGGCATTCGGCGCCCATGCCGTCGCAGCGAACCTCGTGTTCGACCTCGACAATCTCGCCGACTCTCTTCTCTACCTCGGCCTACTCCTGGCCCTCTACGACGGCGCCGAAGTACTCCTGAAGCCAGTCTTCGGGACACTCGCCGACAAGGTCGGAGCAAAACCCGTCCTCCTCGGCGGTTTGATCGGGTTCGCCGCAACCTCACTCCTGTTCGTCCTCGTCGCCGACACGAACTGGTTATGGCTCGCGCGCCTGGGGCAAGGTGCCGCAGCGTCGGCATTCTCCCCCGCAGCAAGCTCCCTGGTAGCGCGCCTGAACCCGAAAGCCAAGCGCGGAAAAGGTTTCGGAACCTACGGCTTCTACAAGAGCCTCGGCTACACCGCCGGCCCACTACTGGGCGGCGTAATAGTGTGGATCGGCGATCTAACACTACTGTTCGCTGTGACCACCGTCCTCGCAGGCGTTGTTGCAATCTGGGCTCGAGCAGTCGTGTCGGCAGTGCCTGCACTTCCTCGTCAACGCCAAACAGTGGTCGATCTCGCCCGCCGTCTGAGCGACTCACACTTCCTGCGGCCCACCATTGCGCTCGCTGCTGCAACCGCAGCTTTGTCTGTCGGAGTCGGATTCCTCCCGGTCTCTGGCGCAGCCGCCGGCCTGGGGTCCATCGAGACAGGAGCAGCGGTGTCAGTGCTGGCGTTATGCGCTGCATTGACGCAACCACGCGCCGGCCGCGCCCTCGATAGCGGCACGATCTCCGCTACGGCAGGTATGGCCGCCGGGCTGGGTCTGACTGCTCTAGGCCTTGCCGCCGCGATGCTTCCCGGACTGGCCGGTCTCCTAGGTGCCGGCATCGCCATTGGAATCGGTACCGGCATCATCACTCCCCTAGCGTTCGCCTCGCTCGCTGCCTCGACCCCCGAAGAACGCATGGGCCAGACCATGGGTGCCGCTGAACTCGGCCGTGAACTCGGCGACGCCGGCGGCCCACTCCTCGTCGCCGGGGTAGCGGCCGCCGCGACGCTCACCGCAGGTTTCGGCGCGCTCGCTGCCCTGGTACTGCTCATCGGCGTTGCAACCGCACGGCGGTGAGTATCCATATCCGATCCCAAACACTAGCAACGGAACTCCGCGGAGCACCGCGCGAAACTGAACGGAGCCAGCGAGCACGGTACGCATACTGCGACCTGGAGGCGGCAGTCCACCGACGATCGACTCTCCACTCCGGCAGCAAGAATCGCGACTTGCCTGCTCTGCGGGAACGGAGCTACATGCTTCTCACAGGTGTCTGCCAGGCGTCTCGGACTCGTGGGCGGGGTACGCATGAATGAGAGCAGTCGTGAGCTTCGGAACGGTGTGGGTCAGGGTGTGCTCTGCGCGGTGGGCTAGCCGATGCGCGTCGACGAGACTGGTGGAAGGGTCGATATCGAGTTCGGCGTCAGCGTGCAATCGATGCCCTATCCACCGCATCTTGACGCTGCGCACAGCAAGGACACCGCTCTCCTGCGTCAACGCTGTCTCAGCTGCCTCGACGAAGTCCGGCTCGACACCATCCATGAGCCGCCGAAAAACATCGCGCGCTGCCGAGCGCAGTACAGCGAGAATTGCGGCGGTAATGACCAGACCCACGATCGGGTCGGCCAGGGGAAATCCCAGCGCCACACCGCCGGCACCGATCACCACTGCCAGCGAGGTAAAACCATCAGTACGAGCGTGCAACCCATCGGCAACCAGTGCGGCAGAGCCGATTTGGCGACCGACCCGGATTCGGTAGAGCGCGACGAGTTCGTTGCCGACGAACCCGACGATACCGGCAGTGGCCACCCAGCCGAGGTGTTCGATGGGGACCGGATCGATCAGGCGACGCACGGCTTCGATGCCGGCGATCAGAGCGGACAACGCAATCATCGCGACAACGAACAAGCCGGCGAGGTCTTCGGCGCGTCCGTAACCATAGGTATAGCGCCGCGTCGCCGCTCTGCGTCCCAGGGCGAAGGCAATCCACAGCGGGATCGCCGTCAACGCGTCGGAAAAGTTGTGGATGGTATCGGCGAGCAATGCTACCGATCCAGATACCGCGACGATGATGACCTGCGCAATAGCGGTCACTCCCAGCGCAATCAAACTGATTTTGACGGCACGGATACCGATTCGGCTGGATTCGAGGACGTCGTCGATACTGTCGGCGGCATCGTGGCTGTGTGGTGCGAAGATCTCAAGCATTACCGAATGAACCTTCCCCGCACGGGCATGACCGTGCCCATGCCAATGCCCATGCCCATGCCCGTGCCCGTGGCTGGGCTCCTCGCCGTTCATCTGGACTTCGTCGCCCCTGGGAGTATGTGTCATCGCCCCTCCTCCACTGAATGACGTTCGACGACCCCATGATTGAGCGAAGATGCTGAACTGGCGGCTGGTCCGACCGCATTGTGTGGGTGCAGCTCGCGCAAGCCTGCCGTTGCGCGGTGGTGTCCGGGGATGCCGGGGCCGGCATGTTCGGCATTGAACACAGCATCGGTGACCAGCTGCTGGACATGCTCGTTCTCGAGGCGATAGATCACCTGCGTGCCCTCGCGCCGTGTGCGGACCAGACGCGCCATCCGTAGTTTCGACAGATGCTGCGACACGGAAGGGGCCGGTTTTCCGACGCGATCGGCAAGGTCGTTGACCGACAACTCTCGATCGACCAGCGCCCACAAGATCTGGACCCGTGTCGCGTCGGCCAGCATGCGGAACACCTCGACAACAAGTCCGACCTCGTCATCGAGTAAGCGGCGTCTACATCCTGAACTATCTGCATTCATACGCAGATAGTAGCGCACGCGCCGCGTGGGCCGTTTCGAGATGCAGGTACTCGTTGCCGAAGTACATATTCCGGTTCGACAGCGTGTGCCATCCTTATTCCACTAACAGATTAGTGGAATGTGAGGCTCATGATCGTCTACCGGATCGACCGGCGTTCCGGTATCCCCACGTATGTGCAACTCGTCCTGCAGACCAAACAAGCACTTCGCCGTGGCGAGCTGGCCGTCGGAGATCAACTCCCCACCGCAAAGGACGTAGTCGGCGCACTCACGATCAATCCCAATACCGTTCTGAAGGCTTACCGGGAGCTCGAACGCGAGGGGTTGGTCGAGCCGCACCCCGGGGTCGGGACCTTCGTCGTTGCCACTCTCGCAAAACCTGGCATGGCCGAGAAGACCGCTCTGCAACGAGAGCTGAACCGATGGTTGGACCGTGGCATCTCGGCTGGCTTGGACAGAGCCGACTTCGAAGCTCTGGTTGCCTCTGCGCTCGACTCCCGCTACCAAAATGAAGGAGAGCAGTAATGACCGACACGGTTCTGTCCATGGCGGGCGTCGACAAATCGTTTCGCCGCACAACTGTCCTGAACGACTGCACGTTCTCGGTCGAACGTGGCACCGTCACAGCACTTGTGGGGCCGAACGGAGCCGGTAAGTCGACGACCATGTCGCTCGCAGTCGGGCTGCTCGCCCCTGACCGAGGAGACGTCACCGTGCTGGGTCAGAGCGTCGGGCAACGCGGGATCACTCCCGGATTGTCCTACCTCGCTCAACACAAGCCACTGTATCCGCGGTTCACGGTCAAAGAAATTCTCCGCTTCGGACGAAGTACCAATCCTTCCTGGGACCAGGACTACGCCTCCGAACTGGTCGAGGCAGCTGAAGTCCCGCTGTCTGCGCAGGTTAAATCTCTATCGCCAGGACATCGAACGCGCGTCGCACTCGCGCTCGCTCTCGGACGTCGACCAGAAGTGCTTCTGCTCGACGAACCCCTCGCAGACCTCGACCCCGTTGCCCGACGCGACGTCGCGCGGACCTTGATGCGTGACGCCGCCGAGCACGGCACCACCATCATCCTGTCCTCGCATGTTCTCTCCGAACTCGTCGACGTCGCAGACCAACTATTACTGCTGCGCGACAACCGAATTCGACTTGCCGGAGCAATCGACGATGTCACCGACGACCATTACGTGCTGGTCGGGTCAGGTGATCCTGCAGCCGTCGCGAATCTCGGCTCGGTAATTGCCGAGGTCAAAGGTTCCGACGGCACTGCGTTCGTAGTGCGAGGCCCTCGGCCCTCCGCGGCACCTGGGTGGCAGGTCGACGACGCCTCACTCGACGACGTCGTGCTTGCACACCTCACAGTCAGGACTGCGTCGTGATCTGGGTGACGTGGAGGCAGTTCCGCGGGACTATCCTGCTCGGAGTCTTGGCACCGCTGTTGCTGGCGACTGCCATCGCGGCAGTAACTTTCCTTGCGGACCGCCTCGGGTCGAATTATGTGTTGTTCCGATGCTTCGGTCTGTCGACCACGACGTGCCTGACGGAGTCCTCGCTTACTCTTGCAAGCTTGGCAACCATTGCCCTGCCCGTCGTCCTCGGTGTGTTCGTGGGCGTGACGGCTTTCTCACGCGACATCGAACGCCGAACTCACGTACTGGGTTTGACCCAGGCAGTCGGGCGCATGCGGTGGTATTGGACGCGCGTGCTTGTCGTATTCACGCCGATCGTCTTGGCGATGGTGGTTCTGGGTTATGTGGTGCTGTGGTCCCGGTTCGGGACAAGTCCATTCGGGTCCAGCTTCGTCGACGCGTTCTATTCGCGCCTGGAATTCCCTACCTTCGGTACCATAGGCGTCGTTCCCGCCGGTTACACCGCACTCGGATTGGTCATCGGTAGCACGGCAGCGCTTTTGCTACGCAACACTATCGGTGCAATGGTTGTCACTATGGTTGCGACCGTCGCTGTCATCATTGCTTTTCCGAGTCTGGTTCGAGAGCACTACGCGACGCCCGAGGTGGACCGCCTCACCCTCGAGATGAGCGAATCCGGTCGAAGCGTCGCGTACGAGGTGGCCCCATCCGATGTGCAGCGTGCGAGCTGGATGGTCGACTCCTATTACGCCGACGTCGCAGGGAGGCGCATCGATCTGCCGTACGACGCGTGTTCGAGCGAGGACGACATCTGGCCTGATCCGCGCGAGGACGAGACCACCGCGGACTACAACGACCGAGTGGACGCGTTCTTGACCGCCCGTTCAGAGGCGCGCGTCGCATGTCTGACCGAGCTGGGCGCCGACCACTACGAGCACTTGCTGTTCGAGGACCGGATGTTGTGGCGCTTCCAGTTCACCGAAACTGCCCTGTGTCTTCTTCTTTCGGCCCTCCTTGCCGGAGGTTCGACGCTGGCGGTTCGACGGTTGCGACCGTGATCTGGTCGGCATGGCGTTTGAACCGGGCGCCTCTGCTGGTCTCGCTGACATTCATCGTGAACCTGATCGTGGCAGCGATGACGGCGGGGATATACATTCCGAACTATCCGAATTGGACATGGTCCTTCGGGGGCATTTGTTCGCGCTGGAACGATGTAGGGCCGTGCAGGCCAGAAACAGCGTTGACGTTGTCGACGCTGTTCGCGTTGCTGCTGCCGTTACTGTTCGGCATGTTCGTCGGTGTCCCCACGTTCGCCCGCGAAGTGGATTCCCAAATGCACGTATTGTCGCTGACGCAATCGACAAGCAGGGTTCAGTGGTACTTCGCACGCATTGTTGTGGTCTTCTTGCCGATCTCGGGTGCAATGTTGTGTCTCGGGTTGGCATTGCACTGGGCCGCGGGTCCATCACGAGATTCAATGAGCACGAGTGGCAAGCCGTCCGTCAAGTTCTCGTTGTTCGATTTTCCGCACTTCGAAACCGCCGGTGTCGTTCTCGGCGCGTACACACTCGTCGTATTGCTCATCGGTAGCACTCTGGCACTCGTGTTCCGTAGCGGGATCATGGCCATGCTCGCCACGCTGTTCGTATTCCTTTTCGTCCCTGTCGCTTTCACGTGGATCGCACGTGAGCACTACGGAACACCCACGGTCCGAAGCGAGGCGATAGACGGTCTGTACCGCGAATCCGAATACCCTCCGAACCCGTACTACACCACGGACGGAACCTGGGTCATCGACGCCGGCTACGTCGATGCGAGTGGTGCAACTGTAAGGCCCGAAACCACACGCTGTCGGCCGCAGTACCAGGATGGATCCGGAGAAAAGCGTGCCGATGAGTCGGACGAACAGCGCGCCGAGCGGGCGCGACTCGACAGAACGAACCGTGCCGATCGATTCGATGCGTGTCTAAAGGACCAAGGCGTCGATGGCTTCGACATTCGCTACTACACCGAGGACGACTTCTGGCGGTTCCAAGCCATTGAAACTGGGCTGATGCTTACCTTCAGCGTCGCCATAGGTGCTATCGGACTGTTACAGGTCCGCCGTCTCAGCTGAACTCGAGGCGACCGGTCCTACTGAGGACATCGGTCGTCGTTACACCGGAGGCGGCTATCCGCGTAGATATGACGGTCGCCAGTATGGTCGAGGAATGACGGTGCGCGCGGGTGTAGTGGTTACGGGAAACGAAGTTCTGGCCGGACGGGTCACCGACAGGAACGGCCCGTGGGTAGCTCAGCAACTCTTGGAGATGGGAGTGGACGTTGCACACATCACGATCTGCGGTGACCGCCCCGAGGACCTGACGGCGCAACTGCAGTTTCTCGCGGATCAGCGCGTCGACTTGATCGTCACCACCGGAGGCTTAGGCCCGACCGCTGACGATCTCACCGTGGAGACCGTTGCCGCTCTGTACGACCGCGAATTGCACCTCGACGACCAACTCGAGCAACGCATCCACGCAATCGTGCAGCGATGGCGAAGCCGGCTGAGTTCTGCCACCGACTCAGAGCCGCTGCTGGCAGGTATTCGCAAGCAGGCAATGGTTCCGCACGGTGCGTATTCCATTCCACCGACCGGAACCGCCCCCGGTGTCGCGATACCTGCCGGAGACTCCGGGGCACTGCCCGCTGTCCTGATATTGCCCGGTCCGCCTCGCGAACTGCAGGCGATGTGGCCAGAGGCACTCGATACCGCGCCGGTCGCCGAGGTCCTGGCCCGAAGCACTCAAATCCGTCAGAACACCATACGTGCGTACGGGCTGTCCGAAGCCGACCTGGCCGCAACGCTACGGACGGCGGAGCGCCAGGTCACGGGATTCGGTGATCTCGAAATCACCACCTGCCTGCAGCTCGGCGAGCTCGAGATGGTGACCCGCTACGCAGAGCCCGCCGCAACCGCATACGCGGATCTTGCTGCTCTCATCGACAAAAATCATGGCGCACAGGTCTTTTCGATCGACGGATCCACCATCGACGACATCGTGGCGAACCGGTTGGCAGGCCATCGGATTGCCACCGCAGAATCGTGCACCGGTGGCATGATCGCCGCACGCCTCACCGATCGCGCGGGATCGTCGGCGTACGTCATCGGCGCGGTCGTGTCCTACGCCAACGAAGCCAAAACCGGCCTCCTCGACGTCCCTGCTGAGCTGATCGAAGAACACGGTGCTGTCAGTGAAGAAGTGGCCGCCCAGATGGCGGAGGGCGCACGGGGCAGACTCGACGTCGATATCGCGGTATCGACCAGTGGCGTCGCGGGACCGGGGGGCGGCACAGACCTCAAACCGGTCGGCACTGTCTGCTTCGCAATCGCCTCTGCCGACCGGCCCACCATGACCCGCACACTCCGGCTCCCCGGCGACCGCGCAAGCGTGCGTGCGCTTTCCACCACCGCGGCGATTCACATGCTCGCCGACGCGTTGGCGCCTGTGAATTGACCGCCGAAGCTTCGGCGACACCCTGTGCGATCACTTTGATGCTCAACACATTCAGTGACTTGGTAACCGTTCAGTCGAGCCAGCGGCCAAGGCAACAGTGACATGGTCGATACCATCCCTGACGATCCGCCCGTAGCCGTCGTCGGAAAGCGCTCGCAGCCGACGATTCGCTTCGTCCAAGTGCCGCGCAGCAGCGGCCAACGAACTGAGCCGGCGATACTTGTCGGCCAAACTGAGGTGCAGAGAGGGATAGAACCCGGCGACGTTCAACGACGCATGGTGTGCCTTGACGCGGTCGTCGGTCAACGTGTCCGCAGCGTCCAACGCACGGATATCCCAGGTCAGCGCCTCCGCCGCATCGTCGCACACGTCGGCCAAATAGTGGCTGATCGTGCATCGATGCAATGGATCTCCGCCGGCACCGACGCGCTCCCACAGCGCGAGCAGCCTTTCGCGCCGCTCGGCCACTCCCGCGGTCCGCATCGCTACGGCGATAGCCGTCATCGTCTCGTCTGGTCCAGTGCCGCTGTCGGTGGAGTTTGCCATGGCGGACAACTAGTCAGCACCACCGACAGAACCTCGACCCCGCGGATCAGCAACACCCCCGGCGACATCGACGCGCATAACTCCCGACCCAATGGAACCGCTCGCCCTACCTCTTGACAGGACGAACGTAACGCAGACGGACAACGGATCTCAGTTCATTTCGCTTGTGCTGCAACCGTTCTTTGAGCAGCTACATTCTACAGCCCGCCGCACGACTCGAACGGGAACGATGGACGGAACTGATCGCTTACGCGGAGTTCTCCTGTAAACGCAATTCAAACGGTAGGTATGTGGTCGGCTAGAGTCATTCGAACAACAGACGGCCTCGGTCGACGTGGACGCTGCGTGAACGACAGTTACCGCACCGTCAAGCCGCCTTGACGTTTGATGGCGAACCGGCAGCATGCCGGGGGCAGATGCACTGACTGTCTGACCAGCTCGCACAGCGAGACGGGGTGTTGGCTGTATCAGCGCCCTCCGCCGCCGAATTTCGTATTACACTAATTAGATGACTGACGAAACGATCAACGGTCTGCCCGTCACCGACAGCATGATCGAAGAATGGGTAGACGAAGCCGAGGCAGGCTACGCCACCGAGAAGTTACGTAAACGAGGCCGACCCACCCTCGGAACCGGGCCCGGAGCGGTAGTGCCCGTGCGCATGGACGCCGCCCTGCTCGAAGCGTTGAACGTGCGCGCCGAGCAAGAGCATGTCTCCCGATCCGAAGCAATACGAGCAGCAGTGCGTGCCTGGACCCAGGTCGCGTGAGAGCACACAAATCCGCACTGAAACACGGAATCGGCGAAGACGCCGGCATCTACGCAGCAGAGCACCACGTCTATGTCGCCGATTTGGACGACGACAACCCCGCCCGCCAATTCCGGTTGGGTTTCGACCCAAACGGCCGCCTACTCGAACTGGTCGTCCTGCGTTTCGACAGCGGAAACGAACTGCTCATACACGCCATGAAAGCCCGTTCTCACTACTTCGACCTCCTGCCATGATCCATGACGGCCGCCCGGCTCATTGATTGATTGCAGACGATGACAGCCAGTTCAAGATGGATAGAGTCCGGGTTTCTCAAGCAGTGTCGCGATCGGCTGGTGCTGCCCCATCGCGCGCGTGACCCCCGCGCCTATGATCGATAGCTGACTTCCACGGTAGTCGCGTTTATCCGACCCAAGTTGATTGTCAACAGATTTCGGCATACAGCAAGATCCACGATGCCCGCGACAACGCGTCGCCTTAATCCGTTCGTCGACGAGGGTGGGACGTCTCGAAAACGGCAATACCGACACGACGAAATATAGCTTATCGGTATTTTTCGAACAGCTCAGAATGGCTGTCGCGCATTGTTTTACCGGTAACGCGACGTATTCACTGGCGACCAATTGCCCACGATTGCTGCGCACACGTGATGCTGCACTTCAAGTCGAGCAGGCGCGTCTAACCGACATCGCACTCGCCTCAAACAAACTGAATCACCCCGGCGCGTCCGGAGACTTCGTTCTTTGGGAAGGATGGAGTCATGTCGTCAGGATCGCAGAAGAGGTACCCGCCGGAGTTGCGTGAGCGGGCGGTGCGGATGGTCGCCGAAGTCCAGCATGAGCATCCCTCCGAGTGGGCAGCGATCGAATCGGTCGCGCACAAGCTCGGTATCGGAACCGCACAGACGTTGCACAACTGGATCCGACGGTCCCAGACCGATGCCGGTCAGCGCCCCGCAGTGACCAGTGAGATGGCAGCGGAGATGAAAAAGCTCCGTGCGGAGAACCGAGAACTCAAGCGCGCCAACGAGATACTGAAATCAGCGTCGGTTTTCTTCGCGGCGGAGCTCGACCGCAACAACAAGTGATCATCGACTACATCGAGAACAACAAACAGGAGTACTTCCGTCGTGCCGATCTGCAGGGTGCTCACCGAGCACGGCTGCCCGATCGCGCCGTCCACCTACTACGAGGCCCGCAGCCGCGCAGCATCGAAACGAGCGGTACGCGATGAAAAGCTGAAGGCCGAGATCAGTCGGGTTCACGACCAGAACTACTCGGTCTACGGCGCACGCAAAGTCTGGCTGCAATTACGACGAGAGGACATCGACGTGGCCCGCTGCACTGTCGAACGACTGATGAGCACCCTCGGCCTCGAAGGAGCCCGACGTGGCAAGAAGAAGCGCACCACCATCGCAGATCCACAGGCGCAGCGGGCGGAGGATCTGGTGCAACGAAAGTTCAACCCGATCGGACCAAATGTGTTGTGGGTAGCAGACTTTACGTACGTTTCGACGTGGTCCGGGTGGGTGTACGTGGCATTCGTGATCGACGCCTACTCGCGGCGAATACTCGGATGGAGGACTTCGACGAGGATGACCACCCCGTTGGTTCTCGATGCGATCGAGCACGCGATCTGGACGAGACGACGTGAAGGCATCACGGACCTGTCGGGACTGATTCACCACCACGACCGCGGCGCCCAATACACCTCGATTGCCTTCACCGAGCGGCTGACCGAGGCCGGCATCGATGCCTCGATCGGAACAACCGCGGACAGCTACGACAACGCCCTCGCGGAGACAATAAACGGCCTGTACAAGACCGAGCTGATCAAGCCGCCGGGACCGTGGTGAACAGTCGAACGTAGAAATCGCCACGTTGGAATGGGTGGACTGGTTTGGGTCACCGCAGACTATACGAGCACTGCGGGGACATCCCACCAGCCGAACTCGAAGCGCTCTATTACGGTGAACACAGAACTCAGCGCATCGCGGAGTTTTCAAACTAGAAAGTCTCCGGACTTGCCGGGGTGATTCAGTTGTCAAGGTGGATGAGTGCATCGTTGCCGCGCTTTACTGCGTCTACTCGCGCCTCCCCCACCGCACCAGCTAGGAGTCCCACCGCGCTTCGCATTGTGGCCGGCACCCGGGTCTTCCAACGCCACAGCACCGGCCGCGGCCCGCTGTGGTTAGCCAACGCCGGAGACGGCCGATTCGACCTCGCCGGCGATCACGGAACCTGCTACATCGCCCAGCCCCCGCAGATCACGTTGCTCGAAACGTGGGGAGGTATGCGGGTCATGCCAACTAGCGAACTAACCGCCCGCGCCATATTGATGCTGGAGTTGATCGCAGATTAGCCACATGACTGCGAGAGCTCGACCGGCCGCCGAAGCAGCGGCCGAATTGCCCACCGGACCAATCCAATCGACTCACGGTGACGGCCATCAACGCTACCGGTTCGTCGCAACGCCGTGAACGCGTCCTCACTCTGAGAGGCGACTGGGCCGATCACTGCACCGCTCGACGGCGGCACGGCGGCGTATCGCAGCTTCGGCACCGACACCGCCGGTACCGTCCGCGGAACCGGTCAACAAGCTCACCTCCAGTGAACGTCCGCGCATACTCGCGGCCCTCAATTGCGACCGATTCGCCGACCTGGCGCCGTTGCAGGTCTACGCTCAACTCCTCGACGAAGGCAATTACCTGTGTTCGGTGTCCACGATGTACCGGGTGCTACGCGAGAACAGACAGGTCAGCGAACGTAGGCGCCTCGCGCGGCACCCGGCCAGGGCATGCCCGGAGTTGGTCGCGACCGCCCCGCTGCAGGTGTACTCGTGGGACATCACCAAACTTGCCGGCCCGGTCAAGGGGCAGTACTTCGACGCGTACGTGATCCCAGACGGTGTTGATCGCTTCCGGCAAACCCTTGAGCCCGTCGCACACCACGACGCAGACGTCGGCAACGACTCGGTTCTTGATCTCGGTGAGCACCGAGAGCCAGAATTTTGCGCCTTCACCGCCTTCACCGCCCTCGCCGGCCCAGATCCCGAGGATGTCGCGTTCACCGTTGACGGTGACACCGATCGCGACATACATCAGCCTGTTCGTGACCTGACCCTCCCGCACTTTCACGTGCACGGCGTCGATGAACATCACTAGATACACGCGCCCTCGAGTGGCCGGTTCTACCAGTCGGTCATCTCTCCGACGACCTTGTCGGTGATGCGCGAGATGGTGTCCTTCGATACCGTCGCGCCGTAGATGTCCTGAAAGTGTGCAGCCACCTCACCGATCGTCAAACCCTGTGCAGTGAGCGATAATACGATCTCTTCGACACCCGTCGGGCGACGCTGCCTCTTCTTGACTACCTGAGGAGCGAAGAAGAAATCGATGTCGCGCGGCACCTCGATCTCCACCGATCCGATCTCGGTTAGCACGGTCTTCGAGCGGGTACCGTTGCGAGAGTTCCCGCTGCCGCGGCCGGCAGCGTCGTGTTTCTCATAGCCGAGATGTTCGGTCATCTCCGCGTCCAACGCCGATTCGAGGACGTTCTTGGTGGGCTGATTGAGGAGCCCATTCGGGCCCATCAACTCGATGCCTTGCTCCTTGGCTTGAGCCAGGAGCTGCTCGGCCAACTGCTTCTGATCCACCTCAGTCGCTGCCATGGGATCCAGTGTTTCGGTCATCGTCGATCCTTCCCGCGAAGCTGGGCTCGGCCTGTCGAACCAAGGACCGGATCAACCGTTATTCAGACAGTCCCGGAAAATTGAGCAGTCATGCCCTGGTGCACCATGTGGCACGGATCCGATCCATGCACACCTCAACTGCTCCCGAAAACTGAACTGCGTTGTTCAGTCCAACTCCCCGCGAGCAATTCATTGCGTGGCCACATCTTCTAGTGAACGCGATGCTCACCGATCTGCCACGACTACGCCCGCATCTTGGAGTGCATACGGGTTGTTGGGTGTCGGCGATATGTTCTTTGACCTGGCTGCGGAATCGGCGTCGGTGGGCGCGGCGGGCGGCGTCGATGTCTGAGGGTGACAGTGTCGCCGATGTATTCGGGGTTGATTGCTTTGCACAGGAAGTGGCCGTGGTGAAAGACCCGATTTCTGTGATGTCGCGGGAGTCGTAGTGGATGGTGACAAGTTCTCGTACGTAGGCGGCCAGGAGTGGGGTCGAGGTAGCGCAATCCCTGGAAGTGGATGCCGTCGCGGTGCACGATGCACGGTTTTGCGACGTAGACGAGCAAGAGGTCGAGTTCGGTGAGGTCCGCGGGCATGCGCGGGAGCCAACGGTCGGCGAGCCAACGCTCGTGGGGGCTGGTACCGATTTCGGAGTGCCGTCGGCGGTGGTGGGTGTCGACGATGAAGTGCCGCAGGGCTCGGTCGAAGTCCGCGAGGGTCGAGGCCGGTGCGGTGACGTGGCGGTTGAGGACCGGGGAACTCAGACAGTAGTTCGGTGTGACGGTGCCGAAGAAGCGTTCAATCTTGCCGCGACCTTGCGGGCTGGCGATGCTCGAGTGCACGATCTGCAATGTCAGGTCGGAGGCGACCTGGGCGAGGTAGCTACTGTTGAAGTCGCTGCCGTGGTCGACGTAGAGGATGCCGGGGATTCCGCACATCGGCCGGTGGGGTCTGCTTTCGTCCAGATCGCTTGTCGTAGTGCGAGGGACGTCGATAGGGGCGGGGCGCGCCGAGTCCGACGATGTAGCCGACGGCTTCGATGTCGAGTTCGGTGTGAGCGACCTGCCAGATTTGGTTCGAGGTTTCGCTTTGTCTGCGGTAGACCAGCCCGTATTTGTCGCGCAGTGCGCTCGCGCCTTCCCTAGCGAGAATCAGAGCCGCGGGATCCCATCGCATCAATGACCGCGCGACCGAGCTGTACGAGATCGGTCGGCAGGTTTCTTGCCGTTGCGGTCGAGACCGCCAGCGCGGTAGTCGGGTGAGCCAGCGCCGGGCGGCGCGTTCGTGGATCTGAGTGTCTCGGACGGCGCGTGCGAGTGGAACACCGTCGGTCAAGTGCGGTTCGAGCGTCGCGTAGCGGCGCATCGCTTCTGAGCGTTCCGCGGCAGTGTTCACCCAGGTCGGTCATGACCAGTAGTGCGGATCACCGTTGCAGCCCTCCCTGCGGCGTCAGGTTGGGCATCGCTGACGTTGCGCCGAACCGACCCGTCAGGTAAGGGCTACTCAGGGCTCGGCGTCGCAGAACGGGGTCGCGCGGTACTCGTCGATGATCCTGTTGCGGTATTCGGCGGTGAAGGTGCGTCGGGTTGCTTTCGGCGCGGGGTTGATCGGCTCGTCTCGAGGTGGTGGTACGGGCTTTGAGCCGATCGTCGGTGATGCTCCAGTCATGCCCTCAGGGTGTTCACTTCGTTCGCTGCAAGTCTCACTTGATCCTGGCAGAGATGGGAACCATCTACCTGGGTCGGCCGCCATTGACCTACATGTCGTTGACATGTCATCGATCTATTCGTACGCTGTGGTGAGCGCCACAATCGAGCCCGGTGGCATCCCTCCTCACATAACCCGCTTAGGAGTCCCAAGAAGATGAGCGCCCAAAAGTGCCCCTACTCGTCGATAGGTGAGGAGTATCAGCCATTCGAGCAAGTCGGCATGGCCGACCATTTTCGACGCGCCCGTGCCGAAGAGCCGGTCTTCTACAACCCTGAGCTCGACTGCTGGGTGGTCACCAAGCGCGCAGACGTAGTTGCGGTGTTCAAGGACCCTGACACCTACTCCGCCAGCAATTCCCAAGACTCCGTTGTTCCATTTCCCGAGGCAGTACAGCAGTACCTCGCTGACGGCGGGTATCGGCGTGAACCCACACAGGCCAACTGCGATGCACCCAAGCACACCCGCATTCGCAAAATCGCCAGCCGGTTTTTCAGCCCGCGGCGTTTCCGCGTTCTCGAGCCGCAGATCCGGGCAATCATGGACGAGTACGTTACCCGGTTGAAGGCAAGAGATCAGGTCGACCTGGTCGGCGAGCTGGCCTACGAGCTGCCTGCGCGTGTGATCTTCTTGCTTCTGGGTGTGCCGGATATCGACGTCCGACAGATCAAATACTGGTCCGACAACAGATTTGCAATGGTTTGGGGGCGCCTCGATCCGGCAAATGCCGAGGGGGCCGGCGAGCAGCTCCTCGACTACTGGAACTACTGCAAGGCGCTGGTCGCAGATAGGCAAGAAAATCCCGGCGACGATTACGCCAGCGGTCTTCTCAAAATTCGCAACGGTGACGACGACATCATTTCCGTCAACGAGATCGTCAACCTCGTCTTCGGCATCTTGCTTGCCGGGCACGAAACCACCACCAACGGTATCGCCAGCATGCTCTACGAGTTGTTGCTCGACGAACGGCGGTGGGCACAGGTGTGCGAGGGCCAGACCCCCCTCCGTAATGTCGTCGACGAGAGCCTGCGGTACTCACCGCCCTTCGTCACTTGGCGACGCCGCTGCACCGCCGACGTGGAAATCTCCGGTGTGCCGATACCGAAAAACTCGACGATCATGCTCGCGCTCGCCTCCGCGAACCGCGACGAGGAAATTTTCGATGAACCCGAACAGTTCGATATCGATCGAAACCGACCGAGCATGCATGTTTCTTTCGGCTTGGGCGCGCACTTCTGCATGGGGGCCGAGCTGGCGAGGATGGAAATGGAAATTGTGCTCGAAGAGCTCGTCAAGACATTCCCGAAAATGAGCATGGTCCCGGACCAGGATTTCCAATGGGCCAAGACCATATCGCCTCGCGGTCTCGACAAGCTTATGGTGAACTTGAACAATGCGGAGCCGCCTTCGAACACACGATAGTCAGCGCCTAGCTATGGACAATAATCGGCGTATGCACCCTCTCCAGTCCCAGGATGATGACGCACCGGCGACGAACGACTCACGAGTCGAGAGGCCTCTACGCGACGAGCTGTTCACGGATTCCGTGGTTACCTCGGACGAGCTTGGTCGCGCAGAGGTGACGTTGAGCCTCACCCACGCCCCCATGGTGCGCATCGGCCTGCTTGCGAACAAGTACCGGCAACTGACATCGCGGTACTACTTGCGCGAATTCGGCGTGGGCGCTACTGACTGGCGACTTCTCGTTGTGCTCACAAAGTCTCCGGAGGTGTCCGCGGGATATATCGCCGAACTGCTGGGAATAGACAAGGCTGCGGTGAGCCGCTCCCTCAACGCGCTCGGGTCTCTCGGCCTCTCCACGGACGCTTTGCGGTCGTCGGCTGATCCCCGCATCAAACTCTGGCGGCTGACCCGGGACGGGCAAGTGCTCCACGCACGAATGCTGACTGCATCACTCCGGATGAACAATGTCCTCCTCACCGGATTCGGCGAGGAGGACATCATCAAACTTCTGGAGTTGTCCGACGCAATGCTTCGAAATCTCGAACTGCTCGAGGCTGAGTTCGGCGCCAGCTCCGGCTAATTTTCTATGCTGGCCGAGTCATCCTCTTCTATCGTTCTCAGGTCCTGCGCCAAGAGCGCAGTACGCAACACCCCGGTCAAGTGCGTCGTCATCAGCCGCTGCGCAGCCTTCGCGTCACGGTCCCCGACCGCTTCGAAAATATGCTCGTGATCGTTGAGCCACACCTGCCGTTGTCCCGGGTCGGCGGCTGCCATTCGAGGCGCTCCCCGCGAACCGATCAGCAGCGAGCGCACTATCCCCCCGAACACCGGGTTGCCGGACATCTCTGCAATACAGCTGTGAAATCCCGTTCGTCGGGGCGAACCATCCGAGCGCGCCGACTCGTACGAGGTCTCGATCGATTCCTCCAACAGCCGCAAATTCTCTGCGGTGTGCCGCTCGGCCGCGACACCTGCAATGAAGGGCTCGATCGCCAATCGCGCCTCCACGACGTTCTCCAACGATCGGTCCGAGTTGAGCAGTACGTCAGCAACACGTACCACTGCATCGTCCGAGGGGGCCGCCCGCAAATACACCCCAGACCCATGGCGGGTCTGAACAACACCGATCGCTTCGAGAGATGCCAGTGCCTGACGCAGCGAGTTCCTCGATACGTTCAACCGTGTGGAAAGCTCACGCTCCGACGGCAACGACTTTCCTGGCACGTATCGCCCACTCCGGATCTCCTCATGCAGGTGATCGCGTACCTGATCGTGCACTGATCTGCGAACAGCCTTGGAATCGTCAGACATAAATCGAGCACCCTAACTAGCTATCTGGTCAATTATCTGCGGCGTTGAACATGAACCTCGGCGCACAACTTGCAATGGAAGGCTTGGTCAAGGACATCGACGAGCGCTCCGAAGTAGTAAACTCGACTGGTCTACGCCAGCGCCGCTGCAACTCCCGAACACCACGGGAGTTGCAGCGATCCACTGTAGCTACGACCGGACATTTCCGGTATGTGAGAGGCCACGCACACCCAACACACGCTAGCCGTAAATCGAATCCGGTGGCATCTGCTCGATGATGCCTGCCTTCTCCAGCGCCTCGAACTCCTTTTCCAACTCGCCACGCGCCTCCGATACCGGCTGCACATCATAGGAGATCGTGCCAGAAACCAGGAATTCGCGTGCGATGCCTGGTTTCTGTCCGCGAGCAACAGCAAAGTCTTCTACCGCGTCCGGGTTGGCTTCCATCCACGCGGTCTTTTCCGCAAGAGCAGCGGTCAGCTTCTCACCATTCGCGCTGGAGAGGCCGTTGGTGTTCGATTCCAGCACGTAACCGATATCGGCCTTACCTGGCACAATACCGAGCTCGCTGGCGTCGGCCACCACCTTCAACGTGGGGAACTGTTGCTCGGCCAACAGAATCTGCTCGGCACGCACTATCGCATAGTCGGCCTTGCCTGTGGCTGCTTGAACGGCGGCGGCTGCGGTGCTGTCGGAGTTGATGACTTCGTAGTCTTGTCCGGATTGAAGTCCGAGGTTGTTGGCGATGGAGGCTTCGACCGACTTCCAACTACTCGAACTGGTCTGTGTCACGATTCTGCTTCCCCGGACATTATCGGCGTCCCATGGTTTTCCGGTACTCATCGCCGAGTTGGTAGCGTTTGCGATCTTTCCCACGATGGCAACCGGAGCACCCTGAGAGGCAGATGACGCGACGGTCGACGGCCCAGCTGTGCTGACGTCGATTCGGCCACGGACGATGTCGGTGTACATCGTGGATAGATTGCTGTATTCCTCCATTTGGAGCTTGATGCCGTGCGCCTCCTGCATTGCGGAATCCTCGCCCAACATCACCAGCCCCTGCGACGTCAGAGAGGGCGCTCCGCCGACGTAGTAACCGAGGTGGATGTTGGCGGTTTCTCCCTCCGCGGTCTCCGGTCCGGAACTACCTCCGCACGCGCTCGCGGTCAGCGCCAATGTGGTTGCCAAAGCGGCCAGTGCAAAGCGTTTGGCGATCTTGTTGTTTCGATTCATCCGATTCTCCAGTGCGATCAATTGTGTATGGGTGACGTATTGGCCCTGTCGGTCAGCCGCGCGCGGTGATGCCGCCCGCTGTGGAGGTGAGCATTTCGCGGACCTGCCCTCGTAGTTCAGTGAATTCAGTAGTGCCGATCGATGGCTCCCGCGCGGTGTCGTACTCGGCGAGAATTTTCGCCGGCCGCCCCAACACGATCACCCGGTGCGCGATCGCGAAGGCTTCCTCGATGTTGTGTGTGACGATCAACGCTGTCTTCTGCTCTTGATCTGCCAGCGCGCAAAAGTCCTCACGCAACGAACGCGCCGTGACCTCGTCCAGTGCACTGAAACTCTCGTCCAGCAACACCAGTGCCGGGTCGATCGCGAATGCCCGAGCCAGCGAAACACGTTGACGCATACCGCCCGAGAGCTGCCCTGGGTATTTGTCGTACGAGTCGGACAGATGCATCTTGTCGAGCCATTCGCGGGCGTGCGCTCGCCGCTTCGACTTGCCGACCTTGAGTATCTCTTGGCCAACCGCAACGTTGTCGACGGCCTTGCGCCACGGCAGCAGCCGAGGGGTCTGGAACGCCATCCCGATCAGTGAGCGCAACTCGTGGTGCTCGGTGTACGGGTTTCGCCCGGCGATCCGCACGCTGCCGGAGGTCGGGTCCAAGTTGCCGATCAGCAGGTTCAGCACCGTCGACTTGCCGGCGCCGGTGCGTCCCAAGATCGCGAGCCGCTCGCCCTTGTGGACCTTGAGGTTGAGCTGCTCCACGGCAGCGACGCCGCCGAACTCGTGGTGGACATCGTCGAAATCGACGATGATGTCGTTGTCGTTGTATGTCATCGGACCACGGCCTCCGAACGCCAGTGCAGCAATACGCCTTCGAGAAGGCTGATGAGTTTGATTACGATGAAGTTGGCCGCGATCAAGATGACTGTCCACGCGAATACCACGTCGAGCCTGAAGTTGGCTTGCGCGGTGCCCATAGCGCGGCCGATGCCGTCGTTCGCGCCGAGCAGCTCGGCAAGCACCATGATCTTCAGGGTCATGGCTGCCGTGGAGCGCATCGCGGTCATCAGACTCACGATGGACTGCGGCAACAACAGGATTCGCAGAGTCTGCAGCTTACTTGGCCGGAATTGTTCGACAGCCTCGAGAACGTCCTTGTCCATGTCCCGGATTCCCTCGTACACGGCGATGACAAAGAACGGGAACGAGATTATGAAGGTGACGAATCCGATGCGGCCCTCGACCGAGGTCATCCACAACACCGAAAGCAGAATCCACGAAATCGCGGGGACCGCCTGGATGATCGAAATAATCGACTCCATCAGCCGGCCGAAGACCCGGCGATATGCGCCCATGAACAGGCCGATCCCCCAGCCCGCGAAAATTGCTGCGCCGAAGGCAACGAGGTAGCGCACTGCGGTGGTGGCAATGTCGGCTCTGTCATCGATCAAGATCGTCTTGAGTGCATCCCATACTTGGGGTATTCCTGGGAATACGAACGAGTCGAAGTTGAGCGACGCGACCCAGTACAGAAAGATCGTCAGCAGGATCGCCACAGGTGTAGGCCAGCCCCTGTCGAAGAGCGCGATGTGCTTCTTCTTCCTTTTGGGTGGCGGCACACCGACTCCTGAAGCTTCATTTTTTTCGGCGGGGGCACCCTGCGCGGGTGTGCGCTCTAGAGCTGCGGGCACGATACGTGACCTCCTTGGCGACGCTGTTGTCTACGGGATTCAAGCCGGAATGGCTGCCGAAACCTCGTGAGGCTCGACCAGGCGCGGGGTTCACCTTGCATAGGCAGCCGACTCGGCGAACCCGGGGCGGACGATTCAGCTTCCGCTTCGGTAGCAATTGACCAGCAACCTAATGTGGTTGAACCACTTCACCATAAAGGTGGCTAGCATCACAAGTCAAGCCTTTTGGCATCGAGCTCACATTTCAGCCTTCGCACGCTTGTCCACCCCCCCCGCCCACCGGCCGGACGCCCACACCTCGGGACGGCAGGACGCCTGGTTAAACAAGCCTTGAGGCCTGTGAAGCTAAATAGTGGTGCGCCAACCAGAAGAACTCGTTGGACAATCGAACCGCCCGTTCTCTCGCGATTCAAGTCACTATTGACGCCCGCCAGTGACGTGCCATACATTGAAGTGGTTCAACCAATAAGCCGACTGTTGTTAGATTCCGGCTGTTGCGAGGGAAGACCCCGACCCACCCGAGACCGGCAACCGCCCTGCCTCTCGATACTCCGCACTCAGAGGTGACATGTGCACTACTCGACACAGACCCCCGGGTCACACGAACTGCCCTGGAATCCCTTCAAAAGCTGCTGTATCCCGCGCCCGATCGGCTGGATTTCGACGATTAGCTCCGACGGAGTACCGAACCTGGCGCCTTACAGTCAATTTCAGAACGTTACGTGGGACCCTCCGATGGTCATGTTCGCCGCCAACCGCAACGAGACGGGCGCGCGGAAGGACACCGTCGCCAACGCCGAAAATTACGGCTGGTTCAACTGGAACATGGCAACCTGGGATCTTCGTGACGCAGTGATGACGACGTCGCGTCCGGCACTCCCCCATGAAAACGAGTTCGAACTGGCTGGGTTGACGACGAAGAAGGCGATCGATTCCGAAATCCCCCTGGTTGCGGACTCCCCCTGCCACTTCGAATGCCGCTATCTGCAGACTATTTCCATTCCCGGCGACACCCCTGAGGGGAGTGTGGACATCGTCTTGGGCAGGGTCACGCGTGTCCACGTCGCCGATGGGTTCATCACCGACGACGGCAAGCTCGATGTACTTCGCATGAAGCCCATCGCCCGCCTGGGTTACATGGACTACACCGTGGTCGACAACATCTTCGACATGCCGACCCAACAGCCCAGGCTGCCCGCCGGCATCACAGGCGTTGCGGAATAACCGACTCCACCATCTGACAGTTTTGGCGTCATCCGCCAATTGCTCTCTCAGATAACTGAATACGACTGAAGCTCGCGCGCAGCAGAGGCTTAAGTAGTGCCCGCCAGATCTGGGCAATCTTCGAAGTCAGCTACTGCCGGCCAATCGCGAAAGGACATCGCACATGTACGAAGTCAACGACACTCTCATCGTCACCCTTCCCAAGGAGGACGACCAGGACAATCCGTTCTTGAAAGGACCCTTCCGACCGCAGGGCCGCGAGTACGCGGTCAGCGGTGACGAGATGCAGGTCATCGGTGAGATCCCGGCCGACCTCGATGGGATCTACATCCGCAACACTCATAACCAGGCGATGGCGCCCACCGGCATCTACCACCCGTTCGACGGCGACGGAATGCTGCATGCCATCAAGTTCCACGATGGCCAGGTGGAGTATCGCAACAAGTTCGTGCGGACCACCGGCTTCCTCGCCGAGCAGGGCGCCCAGAAGGCGCTCTGGCCCGGAATCATGCAGCCCAGCGATTACACCCGAAGAGGCTGGGGCGCAATGGGCGTGATGAAGGACAACGCGGGCACTGACGTCGCCGCGCACGCCGGGCAAATCATGGCGTGCATGTCCCAGGGCTCCGAGCCGTGGACGCTGAGCCCGCACACCCTCGAGACCTTCGGTGCCAACAAGAATTGGGCGCGACTGGTTCCCGACGGTGTTGCCTCGCACTACAAGGTCGACAACGAAACCGGCGATATGATCTTCTTCAACTACCCGGAGAAGGCCCCGTTCATGAACTACGGGGTGATCAACAAGATCGACAAGCTGATCCACTACGTCCCGATCGAGTTGCCCGGCCCGCGTTGGCCGCACGACATCGGCATGACCAAGAACTACACCGTGTTGCACGACCTCCCTTACTTCTTCGATGAGGAAGCACTCAAAGCTGGCGTCCGCAAGTTGGAGTTTCATCGAGAGGTGCCCGCCCGCTTCGGCATCATCCCGCGCTTCGGCCGGACCGAGGATGTCAAGTGGTTCGAGGCCACGTCCTGCTGGATCATGCACTTGGCCAACTGCTATGAGGACGGCGACTGGGTCATCCAGGACGCATGTGTCTGGGACAACCCGGTCAAGCCGCCGCTGGGCGCCACCGACGACCCGTACGCCAAGATCAAGCGAAACTTGGACAAGCACGCCACCAACACCCACATGTACCGCTGGATGTTCAACATGGTCACCGGTGAGGTACGCGAGCAAAACCTTGACGACGAGGTCACCGAGTTCCCGATCATCAGTAACGACTATGTGGGTGTGAAGAACCGCTACACCTATAACTCACTTTTCGTATTTCACGAGTGGCTGATGGCAGGGGTCAAGCGCTACGACTGGCTCACGCAGAGCACCGATCGCTACGAGTACGGCGAGGGACGCTACGGCAGCGAGGTCTGTGTCGCACGCGCCGTCGGCTCCAAGGCCGAGGACGATGGCTATGTGCTGACCTACGTCACCGATATGCGCGAGGACCGCTCCGAAGTAATCATCCTGCGCGCCGACGACATCGCCGCCGGCCCCATCGCCCGGGTCATCCTGCCTGAGCGCATCTCGGTCGGTGTGCATGCTTGTTGGGTGGAGGGTGACCGCATCGACGGCGAGCACCGCGATCCCGCGATGATTCCGGCCGAGGAGCACCAGTTCTCTCCCCTGGGCAACGCCGAGTTCGCGGCGACACTCTCATGAGCGGCGCACCGACTATGAGCGGCGAGGGTGTCACCGATGTCGTCTTCATCGCGGGCTTGAACAATTCCGCGTCCACCTGGCGGCCGGCCATTGCGGCCCTGCCCGCGGGACTTACTGGCCAGGCGCTGGACTGCCCGCCCATCCCGGACATCGACGAGCTGGCAGCAGCGCTGCTACCTGATCTGCCCGAGAGCTTCTTCGTCGTCGGCCATTCCTTCGGCGGCTACGTCGCCCTGGCGATGCTGGCAGCGGCCCCCCAGAGGATCGCGGGCCTTGTGCTGGTGAACAGTGGGACCGGCGCAGACGGTGAAGCCGTTGCGGCTGGGCGGCTCGAGAAGGTCGCACAGACCGAGGCGGGTGGATACGAAGAGCTGGCCAACGCAGCCTCTGCTCGCGCCTACCACCCAGACAATGCCGGGGACCCCGCGCTGATGGAGGCCCGTGCCGTGGGGGTTCGCGAGTACGGTCCCGACCGCTACGCGGCGCACCAGCGGGCGACCGCAGCGCGCCCGGACCGGACGGAACTGACCGCGGACGCGGCCGTACCCAAGCTCGTCCTCGCCGCCGACCACGACGTCGTCGTCCCTACCGCGAAGCAGCGTGCGATGGCCGAGGCTATCGGCGCACAGTATCGAGAAATTTCCCGCAGCGGTCACATGCTGCCCGCCGAACAGCCAATCCTGGTGGCGGCGGCCGTTGCCGACTTCGTCACCGCCCACCAACAGCAAGGAGCTACGCTATGACCACCGCCATATCCCTGCCCCAGCACACCGTGCACGGCGAAGGCGGCACCACCGTCTTCCTGCTGCACGGCGCCTACGGCGGCGCCGACTACTTCGACAACGCGGCCAAGGTGGTCTCCGACGCTGGCTACCGCGTCGTCGTCTGGAACGCGCCGGGCTACGGCGGCACCGAACTACCTGCCGGCGCCACCATCGCGGGCTACGCCGAGTCGCTGCGCGCGCTGGTACAGGCGGTCGGCACCGACACCAACGTGGTACTGGGGCACTCCATGGGCGCACTCATCGCGCCGCTGGCCACCAACGCCGAGCCGGCGATCCACGGACTGGTGCTCTCGAGCGCCTCCGCCGGGTTCGCCTCCCGCACCCCCGAGGACCAGAAGCGCTACCTGGCCGAGCGGCTCGAGCCGATCGAGAACGGCATGTCCGTCGCGGAGTACGTGCGGCCGCTGCTGGTCTCGATGATGGGCCCGGGCGCATCCGGCCCCCTCGTCGAGCACGTGCGCGAGGTCATCGTGAACATGAGCACCGCTACTCTCGCCTCCTCCATCCGTGCCATCGCCGGCTACGACGGCAGGCCCGCTCTCGCAGCCCTGACCGTCCCGACGCTGCTGCTCGCCGGCACGGAGGACACCGCCTGTCCTGTAGCCGGCATGCGAAAAATACACGACATGGTACCGGGCTCCGAGATCCACGAGCTCGAGGGCGTGGGCCACTACGGCTTCGCCGAGAGCCCCGACGAGTACCTCGGGCACCTGCTCGACTTCCTCGGCCGCAACTTCCCCGCGACACCCGCCAAAAACTAGAACGGAAAGGGACCCCCATGATCGTGGACTTCGCCGCGCGCCTTGCCGCGGCCAGCATCCCGCCCCGTACAACAGTTGTCGGCGGGGAGTTCGTCGACGGCACGGGGGATGCATTCGACTCCGTGTACCCGGGCACCGGCGAGGTCATCGCGACTCTTCGCTGCACCGGGGAGGAGCAGGTGGACGCCGCCGTTGCCGCGGCGCTGGCTGCGCAGCCTGGTTGGGACTCGGCTGGCGCGGAGCATCGCGCCCAGGTTCTCGAGACTGCCGCGCGCAGCATCGTCGCTGATGTCGACCGCCTCGCCACGCTGGTTGCCCTCGACAACGGCAAGCCCCTCGCCGATGCGCGCGGGGACGTACTCGGCTGCGCGGCGATGATGCGATCCGCCGCCGGGTGGGCCACCCGAACCAAGGGCACCACCCTGCCTGACGAGGGCGGCTTGCTGCGCCTGACCTGGCGTGAGCCGGTGGGTGTAGTCGGTGTGATCATGCCGTTCAACGCGCCGCTGATGTTCTCCGGCATGAAGGTCGCCGCCGCCATCGCAATGGGCAACAGCGTCGTCGCCAAAGCTCCGGAGAAGTGCCCACTGGCGCCCGTCGCGTTCGTCGAGCACTTGCTCGCTGCGGGGATGCCCGCCGGAGTGGTCAACGTAGTCCAGGGCTTCGGTCCCGTCGGGCACCGGCTCGTCACCGCACCCGACGTGCGGATGGTCTCGTTCACCGGCAGCAACCACGTCGGCAACATCGTCGGCGCCGCGGCCACCGCACTCGGCAAGCGGGTGCTGCTCGAGCTCGGTGGCAAGTCCGCCAACATCGTCTACGACGACGCACCGTTAGACGCCGCCGTCGCCGGTTCGTTGGCCGGCATCTTCACCAACGCAGGACAGCGCTGCTTCTCTGGTTCTCGAATCTTGTTGCAGGAGAACATCGCCGACGAGTTCATCGCCGCGCTGGTCGCCGGCGCCAAGGCGATCCGCGTCGGCGATCCATTCGCCCCCGAGACCACCATGGCCGCGCTCATCACTTCCGCCGATGTGGACCGCGTCGCAAGGTTGGTCGCCGAGGCTGAGGAGGAGGGCGCGAGCGTGCTCTGCGGGGGCGCACCGGTAGCAGGCCTGGCCCCGGGAGGCGCGTACTTCGCTCCCACCATCGTCGATGCCACTAACACCCCGAAGCTGAGCCTGCTCTCGGCGGAGGCCTTCGGCCCAGTGGTCACCGTGCAGCGTTTTCGCACCGTCGAGGAAGCGATCGCGATGGCCAACGACTCCGAGTTCGGCCTCGCCGGTGGCTGCTGGACCAACAGCCTCGATCGCGCGCTCGCCACCGCCAAAGCCGTTGATACCGGAATGTTCTGGGTCAACGCGTACGGCCAGAAGGGCGGCGCGGAGGCCACTCTCGAGGCACGGCGCGGCTCTGGCTTCGGCCCCGAGAAAGGCGCCGACGGCGCACAGCATTACACCACCAGCAAATCCGTCATGATCAAGCAGAATCCAGGTGTCGCATGAGCCGCACAATCACCTCCCGCGCCGCCGTCGCGCTGACGGCCGGCAAGGTGGACATCGTCGAGATCGAGATCCCCGCCCCCACCGGTCGCCAAATTCTTATCGACGTCGCCGCCTGCGGGCTCTGCGGCAGCGATCTGCATTTCATCGACGGCACCTCCGGCACCGCATTCCCGTATCTGCTGGGGCACGAGGTCTCCGGCACGGTGCGCGAGATCGGCGCGGACGTCACCAAGTTCGCGGTCGGTGACCAGGTGATCGGCGCACTTGTAGTCGCCTGCCAGGAATGCAAGGACTGCGAGCGCGGACGCCCCAAAGCGTGCCGATTCCGCAAACCAGTATTGCCGCACCCCACCTTGGAAGATGGCCGCGAGTTGACGCCGGTTCTCGGAATCGGGGGCCTCGCCGACGTACTCCTGATCGACCAGTTGCACTTGACCAAGCTGCCCGACGGACTCGAGCTCGAGCTTGGTGCACTGCTCGGCTGCGGCGTATCGACCGGCTTCGGCGCAGCCGCCAACACCGGTGAGGTGCGTCCCGGAGACAGAGTCGCCGTCATCGGAGCCGGCGGAGTCGGTCTGGCCGCCATCGCCGGTGCACATGCCAGCGGCGCCGACGCAATCCTCGCTCTCGACCGAGACCGCACTCGATTCGACCGGGCCAAGCAGTTCGGCGCCACCCACACCGCCGCCCCCGAGGACATCAGCGGCGGAATTGCCGACGACCAACGCTACGACGTGGTGATCGACTGTGTTGGCGGCGCCGGGCCTCTGCAAATGGCCATCGATCTGCTGCAGACCGGTGGCCGCATCGTCATGCCCGGGGCACCGCGCCGCGACGAAGAGGTCACCCTGGCCATGCGGACACTGTTCGACCGCCGCGTGGAGTTCACCGTCTGCCACCTCGGCGACTGTGTGCCCGATGAGGACATGCCTCGCATCGCCGCCCTGGCCGCGGACGGCAGCTTCCCGCTCGAGCTCTACCGCAGTGAGACTGTCGGTCTCGAGGACGCACCGGCAGCCTACGAACGGATGCGCCGCGGCGAAGTGCTGCGCTCGATCGTGGTGCCTTCGCGGGATCGGCGCGCATAAATGAGGGCTGGGTCTCCGGGCCTCGGACATCTCTCGCCTGACCAGATGGGCGTCGTGCTCAGCCAGGCGCCGGGACGTGAACCGAGTGCTGTCCTCGACGCCGCGCAGGTGGCCGATGAGCTGGGCTACCGCGACCTGTGGATCGGCGAGATGGCAATGTTCGACGCCTTCGTCCTGGCCACGGCCATCGCAGCGCGCACCCATCGGATCGCGCTGACAGTGGGGCCGCTGGCCGTAACCGTGCGCACCCCCGTCGGGATCGCTATGGCCGCAGGCTCAGTACTCGCGGCAACGGGCCGAGTGATCGACCTCGCGCTGGGCACCTCTAGCCCCACCGTCGTTGCCGGATGGCACGGACGCGACCGCGCGCACAGCGCGGCACTGCTTGCCGACACCGCTCAGGCACTACGCCCACTACTCTCCGGTGAGAAAGTCGACTTCACCGGCGATGCTTTGACTACCAAAGGCTTTCGCTCTCTCGTACCGTCCCCCGAGTCCTCGATCACGGTGGCGGCATTCGGCGCGAAGGCGATCACCGCTGCCGCCCGCTACGCCGACCGCATGGTGCTGAATATGGTTGCGCCCGAGAGCGTGGCCCGCCTGCGGGGCGAGTTGACTGCCGCCGCCGAGGCCGCGGGCCGACCAGTCCCCCGCCTTGCCGCGTGGATCCCCGTCTCGGTCGACCCCGACGAAGACGCCCTCGCCCAGATGCGCCGCTCCAAAGTGGGCTACCTGTCCGCCCCCGGCTACGCGCAGATGTTCACCGAGGCGGGGTACGGGGACCTGGTCGAGTTTGCCCGCACCCGTCCGCATCCCCGCGAGGTGTACGAGCGTATCCCCAACTCCCTGCTGCACGCGATCGGAGCAGTCGGCGACGTCGACACGGTCCTGGGCCGGCTCGGCGACTTTGCTGCGGCTGGCATCGACGAGATTGTGTTGAATCCGAGCACCGCCGGCGACCCCGGAGGTCTCCGCACACTGAAGGCGATAAGCAATGGTTGAGAAGACATCCGGCCCATTGACCGGTCTCACAGTAATCGAGCTGGGCCGGTTCGTCGCGGCGCCGCTGGCGGGCCGGTTGCTGGCGGACTGGGGTGCCGACGTAATCAAAGTCGAAGCCCCAGCGGGAGATCCGATGCGCTGGGGTCCGATGGGTGAGCGCCCCGGCTTCTCCCCGCAGTTCGCGTCCTTCAACCGCGGCAAGCGAAGCGTAACCCTGGATCTGAAGTCCGAGGCCGGCCGCGAAGCACTGCGCGCTCTGCTCGCGGGCGCCGACGTACTCATTCACAACATGCGCGCTGCAGCGTTGGTGCGTCTGGGCATCGACCCCGAACTGGTATCCAGCCAGTTCCCGGATCTTGTACTGTGCGGGATCTCCGGGTTCGGCGAAGTCGGTCCTTACGCCAGTTCGCAGGCGTTCGACTCTATCGTCTCGGGGGTGAGCGGGCTGTACTCCCAGTATTGCGAGCCCGATCAACTTGTCCCCGTTGGCCCTTCACTGTCCGACATCCTGACGGGGATGTACGCGGCGCAGTCGGTGCTCGCTGCGCTGCACGCCCGTGGCGCGCGCGGTACGGGCCAACGTGTGGAGGTCTCGATGCTCGAGTCGGTGGTCAACGCCATCGACGACGCGTTCACCACTCACTTCGAGGCAGGCGCGCAGGTCGGACCACAGACCCGCCAGGAGCGTCAGCATGTGTTTGCTTGCCCCGCCGGCGATGGTCTTTCCTTCGTCGTGCAGGTTTCTTCCGCTCCGTCGCAGTGGCAAAAATTTGCCAAACTGTTCTCAGAGAGATCGAATACCGCTGCACTGCTTGATGATCCGAGTTTCAGCGATTACGATACCCGCATTGTGCATTTCGCCGAGCTCGCTGCCCTCGTCAGCGCCGCCGCTTCTTCCCGCCCTCGGGCTGACTGGCTCGCAGACTTGCAAGGTCTCGACATCGCCGCCGGACCCGTCAACTCAATCACCGATGCCATATCTGATCCCCAAGTCCAAGCCGCCGAGATGATCACCGAGATTGCCATGCCCGACGGCCCTCCGCTACGGATGACGCGCGCCGTCGGCTCGTTCTCGCAGACTCCACTCTCGTCCGTCGTGCGCCCACCCGAGGCCGGGGAACACACTCTGGAGGTGCTCGACCAGTTCGACCTCACCCCTGCCCAGCGCGAGAGCGTCGAGCAGGTCTGGCGCACCCGCCGCCGCTACCGCTAACCCCACCGCTAACCCGCTTTCCGGCCCAGCCCGGGACATGAAAGGACAGGCAATGAGCACCCCCACAGCGATCTCGCACTGGATCGACGGACACTTGCAGGAGGGCGCGTCCGGGCGCGTTGGACCCGTCTACAACCCCGCCACCGGCGTACAGACCGGGGCCGTAGCCCTGGCCGACGAGTCTGAGGCCAACTCCGCGATCGCCTCCGCCTTCGCCGCTGCGCAGGGCTGGCGCGAGACCTCGCTGTCCAAGCGCACCGCGATTCTCTTCGCCTTCCGAGAGCTGCTGCACGCCAACGTCGACGAGCTCGCCGCGTTGATCACGGCCGAGCACGGTAAAGTGCTCTCCGACGCTGCCGGCGAGATCCTGCGCGGGCTGGAGAACGTCGAGTACGCCACCGGCATCTCGCACCTGCTGAAGGGCGACCACTCCGAGCAGGTCTCCACCGGGGTCGATGTGCACAGCACCCGTCAGCCCTTGGGTGTCGTCGCCGGCATCACGCCATTCAACTTCCCCGTCATGGTGCCGTTGTGGATGTGCGCCAACGCGATCGCCTGCGGCAACGCGTTCATCCTCAAGCCCAGCGAAAAGGACCCCTCCCCTTCGCTGCTGATCGCCGACCTCTGGAAGCGCGCTGGCCTCCCCGACGGCGTCTTCACGGTCCTGAACGGAGACAAGAGCGCCGTCGACGTGCTGCTTCGACACCCCGACATCGCCGCAATCAGCTTCGTCGGCTCCACTCCCATCGCGCGCAGCATCTACGAGACCGGGACCGCGCACGGCAAACGCGTGCAGGCCCTCGGCGGTGCGAAGAACCACGCGCTGATCCTGCCCGACGCGGACCTGGACATGGCTGCGGACGCCGTCGTGTCCTCCGCCTACGGCTCGGCGGGCGAGCGCTGCATGGCCCTGTCCGTGGCGGTGGCGGTCGGCGACATGGGTGACCGCATCGTCAAGGCCGTCGCCGAGCGCCTACCCGCACTGACCATCGGGCACGGAGACTGCGAGGGCACCGACATCGGGCCGCTGATCACCCGCGAGCACCGCGACCGGGTCGCCAGCTACATCGTCGCGGGCGAGGAGGCCGGGGCCACCGTGGTGCACGATGGCCGCAAGGCCGACGTCCCGGCCAACGGTTACTTCCTGGGCACCACCCTGCTCGACCACGTGCGCCCGGAGATGACCGTCTACACCGATGAGATCTTCGGCCCCGTGCTCAGCGTGGTCCGCGTGGATACCTATGCGGAGGGCCTGACGCTGATCAACTCCAACGAGTTCGCGAACGGCGCCGTTATATTCACGCAGAATGGCGGCGCAGCAAGGCAATTCGAGTTCGACGCAAATGTCGGCATGGTCGGCGTGAACGTGCCAGTTCCAGTGCCGGTGTCCTACTACTCCTTCGGCGGTTGGAAGGCCTCGCTCTTTGGCGATAACCACATGTACGGCCCAGAAGGCGTGCAGTTCTACACCCGCGGCAAGGTCGTCACGACGCGCTGGCCGGACCCGGGTACCTCGGAAATCAACCTCGGGTTCCCCCGCACGAGGTAGAGCTGGAGTCTCGGTGGCACTGTCACGTTGGCGAGCTGGGCGGGTGGCTGGCAGAATTCGGGTGGTGAGCACCCCGTCGCCGTCGTACAAGGGCCACCGGCAGTCCAGCCCACCCCGGTTCTCAACAGTTGACCACTGTGCGTCCTCGGAGTTGAGCATTACCGCGCTCGCATCCGAGGGATGCTGTCTGCGGTGATTGGCCGTACCTCGTCGTTGATCGCGGTGCCGTCGTTGTTCTTGAGGTAGACCCCTCCAATATTGTCCGCGCCTGGACTATGCGAGAGTGCCGACTGGCTGCTCGAGCTCGCTCTCCGGTAGATGGATGGGGGTCGTGCTGCGGTGGTGACCGAGGACCGAGAGTGCGACACCTGCGAGCGTCCAGGTCAGCAGGACAGTCCATTCGTGCCACGACGAGGCGTCCGGAAAGTAGTTGACCTCACGGACCAGACTCGCCGCCGCCCCGGGAACGAAGTACTGCCCGATCGCGCCCCACGGTCCAGCGATGAACTGGTATGGGAGTGCAGCTCCAGAGATCGGATTGCCGATCAGCATGGTGACCACCGCACCGACCCCGATGCCCGGTGCCCCAAGGAGCGCGTTCAAACCGACGATGGTCGAGGCGGTGGCGAGCATGCTGACGCCGATTGCGAGAGCCTCGACCCAGAAGTGGCCTCCGAGGATTCCCAGGAGTGGTCCGGTCACGAGCGCGACCAGGACCCCGCCCACGACGGCATAGAACGCGAGTGCGAGTAGCCGTCGAGTGACTCCAGCGACAAGGAGTGAAATCACGACGCCGCCGACTATGCCGCCGAGCACGAGAGGGAAGCCCATCGCGCTGATCCCGCCGCCGGTGGAGTCCTCGGCCGACAGAGGCACCACGTCCGTGATGGTGAGGTTCGCGTTCTGCATCAGTGCGATCTGTTTGCCGATGCCCTCGATGACCGACGTAGCCGCCGCACCGTCCGCACCCGCGACGAGGACCTCGGGGTCGTCGGCTCCGAGGATGAAAGCCCCGTACACCTCGCGCTCCTGGATCGCCTGCACGGCCTCTGCCCGCGATGGGAACGAGGTGGACTCGACTGGTAGATCCGCCGACTGAGAAAGCTGGCCGCCCACAACGCCGACGGGGAGGTCGCGGGCGTCGGAACGTCGCACGGGTCATAGTCTCGTGTCGGCAAAGCGCCGATCGTACTCAGAATTGAAACAGTGTTCCAGCCGCTGAGCAGTCAGCGTCGATCGCGGATCGACTGCTCATGCAGCTGGATGAGAACCGCGATCACCCATTGATCGAACACCTGGCTTCGAGGTGCGTCTGAAGGAGTGGTCGACGTTTCCCAAAGTCCGAAGAGGATGCACAGTCCGGCAAGCCTCCTGGCCATATCCGCCGAAATTTCTCGAGTACGACGGCTACCTCGGATCGTGCAGGCACTGCGACGAGCCCATCGGCTGGCGGGAATGGCTCGCTGCCCGAGACGACGCGCGGGCCTGGGTGCACCGACTGATTGTTCGTACTCGTTCGTCGGTAGGTGAACGGGAATCGTGCTGCGGTGGTGACCGAGTACCGACATTGCAACACCGGCGAATCCGCACCATTGTCGAGGCACGGATGACGGCGATCGAGAACGCTTTCGCCACCGCCGTGGAGCGGTTGCTGGTGGCAGCGGGCAAGGGCCCGTCCTCCACACGGGACACTGCCCGCGCGATGCTCACGTTCTGCCAGGTCTACGTCGTCCGAGCCGCCGTACTGGGACGCCAGGATCTGACGTCATCACTTGCTGCGGTCGAGCTTCTCACGCCGTCGTATGACTGGGTCATGACGTTCACCCGCACCGTCAAAACGGCGATCCAACCGGTGCCTACTGGTGATTGACCGACCGCTCGACGAGTACCTTCCTGATCACGCTATCGGTCGCGGCGATGATTACGTCATCAGAACTGCGCGGATGTACCCCGTGCTTACCTCACTCATCGCGACCACGTACGCATCGCGGAAACCTTCGCGCCGAACATCGCGACGAAGTCCTCGGTCCAATTTGACGTCATCACCAACACAGACAATGGATCGGGCGACCAGTCGCACGCCCGCCTCGGGCGATAGGGAGAGAATCGGTGACCGCGGATATGGCCGAGACGTGAACTGGTGAGTACACGCAGCATGTCGTTCGCTCGGCGACTACTTTTTATTCACCTCGATAGGGTAGATGCCCATCGCATGCCGACGTCGCGAACGCGCAGCCAAACAGACGTGTGCGAGCTGCCCGGCCCTTGTGCAGCGTCGGACGTATGCCTGCGGCACCGGGAAGCTGCACGGTATCTGGGGCGGGCTGACCGCGTCCGAACGCAAAGTGAACACGGCATCCCGCACGCGTCGAGCCGTCTGACAAACCCATAGCGGCGGCAAGCACGAACCGTAGCTGCGCGGCGAGGTATGGCGCGCACTTGCGAAACCGGTTCCGGCTGTTCGGTGCCACCGCGGCCGCCGTCCGCTATGCAGGTTCGGGTCCAACCTCTTCTGGTACTCAAAGATCCAGCCGGAAACTTCAGCGAGTACTAACTAGATGTCAACTGCTTAGTAGATAATCAACTATGGACGCCCCAGGAGCGGAAAGGAGCCAACGCACTGTTCAATTCAGGTCCCCCCACCATCGTTCCTGGCCCCAAGGATCTCGTCGAGACCGACGGCGACCCATTGCGCAGAGGCGGTGGACGGGTCGAACAGCATCGAACCCACCACGCCGATAATTGCATTGCCCGAGCCGACGACGAGACAAGCGTGCAGTGAACTCGCCCGCGGGGTCGTTCCACTCCTAGACTCATACAGGACGGTCAGGGCACGAATCACCGGCGAGATACCTGACCTGCCCAGGACAGCCGGTGGGCTTAGCGGCGTGCGATTGCTGCCCGATGACAGATGCCCGGTACAGGGTCCGCTGGCCCAACTAATCGCTCTGCGATGGTGTTTCACTGCCGCCGTACGGACCTACGGCCGCTGCGCAATATGAGGTAAAGACAGTATGATGTCTGGTGATCGCCCGCGGGGCAGCTGATATGCCGTGAATACGTAGGTGTCACCACGGCCCTCGATTGCCCGAGCTGCAGCGGCGAGCCCGAGTGCCTACGAAGTGGACACTGCGCACGATGCGTCGTCGCCATAGACTTGATTGCGGACGTCCGCCGACGGCTGGCACTGCGCTTTGCTCGTAGAGCCAAGGTAGGAGTGCGATCGCCGAGCGTCGTCCGTTGCTGATGCTCCAGTCGTTGATCTGGCCTCCTAGTCTCAGAAATGTTGACTACCAACGTCGTTCGAGTCGTCCCGTCAGAACATGGGCTTGTTGGAGTAGTAGCATTCCGAGTTCGTGGCGACGCTGCGGTCGAAACCTTGTCTCGACGCCGGTGAGACTGAGCGCCCAGGCGGGCTTGCCTGCCCGGTCGAACACGGCAGCCCCGATGCCCCAACTGCCCTCGACCAGCAGCGCAGGATTGACTGCGTACCCCGATTCGCGGGTGGCCGCGATGCGCTCGCGAAGGACGTCGGGATGGTGCTGCGGTCCCCACTCCGATTGCAGATCGGCCTGTCCGAGGTATTCGTCGATCTCGCGGTCAGGTAGATGCGCCAGAATAACCAAACCCGCCGACGCGACCCCGAGCGGCAACCGGATGCCCTCGTACAACACATGGGACCGCAGCGGAAAACTGCCATCCTCGCGCAGCAGACACACTGTTTCGTCGCCGCGGCGTGTGGACAGGAAAGCACTCTCACCGCTTTCTCTCGCGAGCGTGTGTACGACGCTGCGTGCCTGCTCGGTGATGTCGTAACGACCGGCGGCTGCCGATCCGAGCAGGTACATCTCCGGTCCGAGGGCCCATCGTCCGGTGGCTGAGTCTCTGTCGAGAAATCCTTCCTCGGTCAGCGAGGTCAACAAGCGGTGTGCCGTCGGTCGCGCGAGGCCGGTCGCCTTGGCAAGTTCTGTGGTCGAAGCGCCAGTGGGTTCGGCGGCGCCTACCGCGCGCAACAATGCCGTTGCGCGCCCGACGACGTTGGGCCCGCTGCTCTGCTGCGTCATGCCGGTCAGTCTAACGTTCACTCAGTGAACGCTGGTGGAGTGTCCGTTCGACTCACGAACAGTATGCGGCTGCTGTGCGTCTTCTGCTTCCATTTCTATGCACTTCAACGTCTACTGAGGCACAGAAGATCGAGCGTTTACTGAGTGAACACCTGAGGAGTATTGATGCCGGGACCTGTGAGAACGTCGAGAAAGGTATTCGAGTCCGCAGCGGCGGCGGTGGCCGATATCGGGAAAGGTGCGAGCCTTGCGGTCGGCGGGTTCGGATTGTGTGGCATCCCCGATGCACTCATCGAAGCGATCGCGGAAACCGAGGCGACCGACCTCGAGGTGTTCTCCAATAATTGCGGCGTCGACGATCACGGACTCGGCATCCTGCTCTCGATCGGCCGCATCCGCCGCGTCACAGCGTCCTATGTCGGCGAGAATAAGGAGTTCGCGAGGCAATACCTCGCCGGCGAACTCGAAGTCGAACTCACTCCACAGGGGACTCTTGCCGAGCGACTCAGAGCAGGGGGTACCGGTATCCCGGCGTTCTTCACCCCCGCCGGCGTCGGCAGCCCCATCGCCGACGGCGGGATGCCGTGGCGTTATCGTCCCGACGGCACAGTCGCGATCGAATCCCCACCCAAAGAGACGCGGTTGTTCGGCAACAAACGGTACGTGATGGAAGTAGCGATCAACGCCGATTTCGCACTCGTGCATGCCGCGCTCGGGGATACCGAAGGAAACCTCGTCTTCGACAAGACTGCAAAAAATTTCAACCCACTCGCAGCAATGGCAGGCCGAGTGACCATCGCACAGGTCGAGAAATTGGTCCAACCAGGCGAGATCGACCCGGCGGCGGTGCACCTTCCCGGGGTCTTCGTTACGCGGATCGTTCACACCGGAGAGCAGAACAAGCGCATCGAAAAGCTTACTGTCAGTGCAGGAGTGCAATCATGACGGCATCGGTGGCAACGGGCTGGACTCGCAACGAAATGGCTCGGCGTGCCGCGGCCGAGATGGTCGACGGCGAGTACGTCAACCTCGGGATCGGCTTACCCACATTGATTCCGGGCTATCTGTCGGCGGATATTTCCGTGGTGCTGCACTCGGAGAACGGAATCCTGGGCACCGGGCCGTACCCGACGGTGGACAAGGTGGACGCAGACCTCATCAACGCGGGCAAGGAAACCGTTACCGTCAATTCCGGTGCCGCATATTTCGATTCGTCGCTGTCGTTCGGGATGATCCGCGGCGGCCACATCGACACCGCGGTGCTCGGCGGCATGCAGGTTTCGCAGACGGGTGACCTGGCCAACTGGATGGTCCCCGGCAAAATGGTCAAGGGTATGGGCGGTGCCATGGACCTCGTTCACGGCGCGCGCAGGGTCATCGTCGTCATGGAGCACACCGACCGCGACGGCAATCCCAAGATCCTCGACACCTGCACCCTCCCGCTGACCGGCCGACGCGTCGTGAATCGCATCATCACCAATCTCGCGGTGATCGACGTCGTCGGCGATGGAACGCTGGCTCTGGTGGAACTCGCACCGGGCGTGACCGTCGAGCAGGTGGCCGACGCTACCGGAGTCACGTTGAGCTGATCAAAGTTGCGCAGACGCAGCCCTCAGCGGCTCATGTTGATCGGCAGTCTACGTACTCGGTTCTGGCAGAGAATATAACGTAGCGATCTGGAGCGCTCCGTGTCGTACATTGCAGCGCGAAGAGCAGCACATGCCATGCCATGCCATGCCAGTGAATTCGAAATGCACGCTGGACAGATGAATTTGGTTCAACCAGGTCGGAATCCGGCCAACTGGTGCTCAACAAATCAACTGCAGGGGAAGCTACCGGTCAGCGACGGCGGCGGCGCAGTGCCGCTTTGGCTGTGTCGATCACGTCGCCAGTGAGTGCGCGCTCACGCAATTTCGATTCGTTACAAGCCCCGGCACGCAGACCGTCGATCACGATTGTGAAATACCGCTTCCAGTTGGATGCGTCGATCGCGCCCGAGAACTCAGCGGCCTCGCCGATCATGCCGACGATCGGAAAGAAGTCGTTCACCTCGACATCCGAACGCAGTTGACCCGACGTTCTCGCCCTCGTGACGATTCTTTCCACGAATGGCTCTAGACGCTGGCGCGTCTGCGCGATTCCTGAGCATCCCAAATCGGTTCCGAGGACAACCTAACCCAGACCTCGGTCGGCTGACATTCCTTCCGGAATTTGTCAAGGCGGATGAGTCCAGTGGGTGTCAGGCCGCTACCGAAGGTTGATCCTGATCGGTGTTGGCGGCTCGGTGGGTTTGTTGATCCCGGCAGCCCGTTGTGATCGAGTGAGCGGCCGGTCTCGACCTATCCGCTGGTACCGCTTGCGGCGGCGGTGCGGTCGCGGACTTGGGTGATCTGTTCAGGTGGTTTGGGTCCGCGTGAGGCCCCCTTTGGAGCATGCCACTGCCCCGACCGTACTGACGTTGACGGTGAGAACGCCGATGCGATCGATGTCTACGCTCACGACGTTGCCGTCGGCGACCTGACCGATGCCAGCCGGCGTGCCGGTAGTGATGATGTCGCCGGGGTTGAGAGTCATCACAGGAGATGCATACGAAATCAGTTCCGGCACTCCCCAGATCAGGTCTTTGATATCGGCGTCTTGCCGCAGTGCATCGTCGACACGCGTCCGTAGTTGCAGTGTTGCAGTGTTGCCAGATCTCCGACCTCATCGGGGGTGACGAGGTACGGACCGACAGGTGTGAAGGTGTCGTTGGCTGCTGATAGATCCTTTTGACCTTCAGTATGGCGAACAGGACGTAGCATCGGCGCCAAGAGGCACCTGAGTCATCGACTCCACCGGCATCCTCGCCCCCGACCTGGACGTCCAGGATGCGTGCGATCACCCGAAAGCAGGGACCAGTGCGACGTGAGGCGCTATTGTCCGCCGGGGCGGGCCGCAGCAGCACCGTCGGGAGCACACCAGCAACGCGTCCCAAACCGGCAACCGCGGCAACGACGTCGGCACCCGAAACACCCGACCACGAGCACCCGCAACCTCTATGAACTCGGTCCGAGGAACAGCCTCGACACCGAAGCCCGCCACCCCCAACAATCACTCGACAGTCTCCAAAGACGGTGACTTGCGGCCGTTCTCGTACGCAGACAACGTCGGACGCGAAGTATGTGCCCGCAGCGCAAGCTCACTTTGCGTCAAACCAGCAGCACGACGCGCACGCTCGATCAGACCATGGCCAGCCATCAGAGGCTCATCGAAAAGTGAGTTACGAACGAGTTGTGACAACTCGTGACACATCCGTCAGCATCGAAGACAGATCCCAGGTCACGGCCGTCACGCGAACCGACATGGACACTGACCGTCCGACTTCGCCAACACGTGCTCCAACACAAAAAAGACCCCCTGACCCGCACGTGCGTGCAGGTCAGAGGGCCTATTGCGCTCCCCCGGCTGGACTCGAACCAGCAACCGTCCGATTAACAGCCACATGAGAGCTATTCCGGCAGGTTCACACGGATCCAGCCCAGAGCCCCTGACCAGCACTGACCGTTCAGGACGTACCATCCGAATCCATGCTCGTACGTACCCACTTGTGACAACTGTGTGACAACCGTTCGGGGTCATCGGTCGGCGCCCGGGCCGACCGATGACAGTTTCCGCACCGTCAAGATGCATTGACTGGAGCCGTCTCATTTGGTGTCAGCCACCGCACCGCCAGGTCAAATTGACGCGGCGGTCAGAGTAGGTCACGGCTTGGGCTATTCTGTAGTTGTATCCGCAAGACAGTTTGCCGCTCCGATTACGAAAAGGCCGTCAGGTCTGGATTTCGATTGGAACGCCAATCATTTGGGCGACAGGTGTCCAGATGTCAACATCTTGTCCTGGTGTTTCTATAGAAACTACGACTGAATAACGTGCGCCGTCTGAGCTCCGATCACGACCGGGATTTTCCTTCCACCAGCCGGTTACCGGATACACCGCGATCGCACCTCGTTGGGCTAGGTCGGCTGCGCTTCCGGTCCAGATGTCACTGTGCAGCGACCCTGGCGCCTGCTGCTGTCGAGTTCCGAAGAACCATTCTCCTGTGTCATCTGCAGACGCAGGGCGCAGTTCGTCTTCCGCGAGTGCCTTTTGGTTGATGCGCTTCTCAAAGTCGGAGGTGCTCTCGGTTGCTCGTCGAATATCGAACCGCAAGCCGTGTGACGCGTAGCTGTACCGACGCCTCCAACCGCGGCGGGCCGGATTAGGCTCAATAAAGTACGACAAGGTCACTCGAAGACGAACAGGTGCATCACCCAGGTCCGCGAGTATGTCGGACGGCCAAGGTAGGGCGTGATAATGAATTTCACGCATCTTGCCGTCAAGAAACGGGTGTATCACATCTTCCGCTACTAGCGTGAGTGCGTCCGTGGCACTGCGCGTGGCGCGGCCCAGGTCAGGGACCCCCATCCCGTACTGCCGCAACAATGCAGTTCGCGCGGTCTTTTTGTTGTCGGCTGCAAATTGCGCGTTCATTGCAGGGGTCCATTCAGCAGAGTGAACCAACAGCGCCCTGATGGTTTCGGGCCAGAGTGAAGGGTACGCCGCAGTGATAGATGCAGCGAGTGACGCCGCTTGCGCTGTTGCCGCGCTGGTTGCGTGTGTAGTAGTGAAAGAACGGCTACTAAAGGACGGCGGAATTACCGCCTTCGTTGTAAGAAGTTGAAGGTTTGGCGGACTGTCGAAGTCAGTCCCGTCGGGTGACCGAGCGATGTTGCCACCTTCCAGGACAACCTCGGGTTTTTGGGGCCATTGCCTACTGAACGCGGCAGAGGTGCGGCTTAATGGGGATAGTTCACCGCGAGGCGCAACAGGGGTCCAATCATTGAAGCCCGGAGGGGCGCCTGTCATGGTGTCGTACTGCGTGTACGCGCCAACAGTCAGTACATTCCACGCCTGCGCCGGGTCCTCCACCGGCTCCAGGACACTTCGTGTCAAGTGGTCGTCCTGCCACTTCTCTCGTGGAACATTTCCAGCGGACACGCAGAACAACCTTGGCGTTGGTTCATCAGTTTGCTGCAGAAAAATGAGGTCCCCGTCTTCGTTGAGAACCCTGCGGCCGACCGCGAGCGCATCAAGAGTGGTGGACCACGACGTCGGCTGTCCGTAGACGGTCGATGTCTCACCCGGGGTGGGAGTGGTGTTCCAGCGTGCTGTTACGGCCAGCGAATACACGCGGTGCCCATCCGGCGCTTCTATCTCGACATAATTGACAGCTTCAGCAGTGACCGCCCCATAAAGTTCCGGGTCGTTGTTGCCTGGTGGTGGTGGAAGTATTTTCGCAGACTCCAGCCGGTGGGTGAGTCGCACGGGCCCCTTACTTGCTACCGCGTCGCCAACATCGCCAAGCAGCGCTAGACCAGCCATTTCTGTTCCATGTCCCTGATCATCGTGGGCGGGCCAAGTTGGATCTGCAACCTGGCAGTCGGTTTGGTCGATGGATCCTCGGAGCAGGGGGTGTTCCCAGTAGACCCCGCTATCGACGATGCACACTGTCGGGGATCCAATTTCCGCGGGTTCCAGTCGGCCGACTAGGTCGTCCACCCACTGCTGCTGCTCAATACCGTCGCCGTCTGCGAGAAATTGAGTTGGATTGTGAGGCAGGCGAAGTTCGGCCAGATCGTCGAGTACGTCGACCGCAGAACCGATCTGTTCGACGGTTCCACGCAAGAGCACTACCGTTCGATCACCAAAACCCAGCGTCTGTCGGCCTACCTGTAGGTTCGCCGCCTCGGCGAACGTGCGTAACCGATCGACTTCGCCGCCGTCCCGTCGCCGTAGCCACACTTCCCACCATGTTGTTTGACCGACAGTCGGAAACTGTTCCGGAGGGTCGGTCCAAAGACTCTCGACCGAGGCCGACTTAATCGCTTGAATGCGGTCGACAAAGTTGCTGCTTCGAGGCTTCTTCTTGTCAACTGTTTCGAGGTATGCGGTGATGCGATCAATAAAATATTTCATCGTCCCCGTTGGAACGAATACAGTAGCGCTTTCAATGATTTCATCATCGTTCGTCGCGATGTCACGAACGGCCCGCAATTCCGGATGCGTTTTTCCTTGTCGGGGATCGAGTGTATTCAATGCGAGGTCTATACCGGGAAAACTTTCGAAAACCACGTAATTACCTTCAATCGCCCCATCTACAGGTGCGCTCAGGTTCTGACGGCGCTCCGCCGCATCAATTGCAGACCGCTCCAGCTCGTTGCGGAGTTTTGATCCGTGAAAGGTCCGGTCTGCTGGCCCATGAATGGGGGTGTTCGACATTGTGCGCGGCGGCGGCTTGTAAGAGGCCGACCGAGTCACTGAGACAAATAAGTGTGGCCTATCCCGCGCCGCCATATTATCCTTTGTTTTAGATCAAGCCAGGTGGGAACGACGATCGTGAAGCGCAGCTCGGAGACTCGATGTGGTGACTTGTTTAGCTCCAGACAGTATTACTTCCTTAGCAGCCAGGTCGCAAGCGATGGATATTTCGCCGTGACTCAAACCCTCCGCCTCAACAGCTACCTTCGACCATTCGAGGCGACCAACCGGAATTGTCGCAAGGCGGTTCTGAATCACCTTACGAAGCAGTTCCAGCGTCGGCAGCGGGTAGTCGATTACAGTGTCGAACCGACGGAAGACCGCTCGGTCGAGTAGTTGCGGGTGATTTGTTGCTGCCACGACAAGGCTGTCGGATCCGTCTAGTTCAAGGAACTGCAGGAAAGAATTAAGCACTCGCCGTATTTCACCGACGTCGTTCGATGAGGCACGCTCACCCGCGAGTGCGTCGATCTCGTCGAATAAGTAGACCCCACGTGTTTCGGAAAGTGCATTAAAAATCAATCTAAGTTTCGCCGCGGTCTCTCCCATAAATTTGGTGATTAACCCGTCGAGCCGAACCTGGAACAGAGGCAAGCGCAACTCCCCAGCGAGAACATGAGCCGACATCGTCTTTCCTGTTCCGGGTGGTCCAGTTAGCAATAAACGCCGGAGGGGTAAGTATCCGTGCGAACGAAGGCGGTCCCCCTGGCGTTGCTCAAGTAGGACACGTTCCAAACGTGCAGAAACTGGCCGTTCAAGGACGAGGTCAGCGAGGACCGACTGGGGATAGGAGACGGTAAGCAGTTGAGCAAGCTCACCGCGTGGTTGCGCGACTGATACCACTGGGGTGACTCGTGGACCACTGTCGCGTACCCGTAGGTCATCCACCAGGTCGCGCAAATCTTGTGCGAATCGGTTCTGTCCATTGCGTGCAGCACCCGCCGCGACTTGCAATGCTACCGAGTAAAATCGCTTGTTGTCCCCCTCAGCGTGGCTTTTCACCAGCGCTTTGACCTGATCGGCAGTTGCCACTTCGTCACCTCCCTCCACAAGTTCGTTACTTGAGCAGCATAGTCACGTCAGTTGGTATCAATGCCCGCTAGAGCCCCGCCGCGTAGGTACGGCGAGTCCTCGGCCTGTGATGACTCGACCGCTTTGACGATCCGCTTGCCGACGGCCGTGGGAATCTCCGGTACCGCAGCGGTCGACACTGCGCCATCGGCGAGGTGATCGGCCCAGGGATTTCGGACAGTGGACCCGCTTAGAATAGGGATCTACTGAAATGAGCCAGTCCAGCATGAGCAGATCGCGTCGATCGTTCAGTCCCGAGTTCAAGGACGAACTGTGCCGAGAGGTCATCGACTCCTCCAAGCCGATCAGCGAAGTCGCCAAGGCCTACAACGTCGGTGACGACAGTCTGCGCCGGTGGCTGGTGAAGTATCGGGACACTCACGGCGGCGGCCCGGACACCGAACTCACCCTCACCGAACGAGCCCGCCTCGCCCAACTCGAACGGGAGAATCGAGAACTTCGAGCCGAGGCAGCCTTCCTGAAAAAAGCAGCCTCGTACTTTGCACGGGAGCCACGGTAGTGGCGAAGTACGAGTTCATCGATTCCTATGTCGCGGACGACTCCGCGGTAGTACCGATCACCGACCGCTGCCGCTGGCTCGCGGTCTCCACCTCCGGGTTCTACCACTGGAAAAGCCGGCCGCAATCAGCAACCGCGATCCGCAGAGATACTCTGGCACAACGTATTCGGGTGTTCTTCGGGCTCTCGCACGGCACGTACGGATACCGCCGCATCCACGCAGATCTGCGAGCAGCCGAGATTGAATGCTCCCCGGAACTGGTCCGATCGATCATGCGCGACGAGGACCTCGCGCCGTGCCAGCCGCGGCCGTTCCGGGTCACTACCGACTCCGACCCGAACAGCGAGCCGGTCGTGCCGGATCTGCTCGTGCGCGACTTCTCCGCTGATCGCCCAGGAGCGAAGTTCGTCGGCGACATCACCTACATCCACACCTGGCAGGGGTTCGTATATCTCGCGACGGTCATCGACTGCTACTCCCGCAAAGTCGTGGGCTGGTCGATCGCAGACCATATGCGTACCGAACTGGTGGCGGCGGCGTTGACGAATGCGGCATCGACGACCCTGATCGAGTCGGGAGCGATTTTTCACTCCGATCGCGGCAGTGTCTACGCATCGCGGGCCTACCGGGCTTTGGTGAGCTCGCTGGGGATGCGGTCGTCCATAGGGCGGACCGGGGTGTGTTGGGACAACAGTATGGCGGAAAGTTTCTTCGCGGCCCTCAAGAACGAGTGCGTCTACCGAACGATCTATCCCACGAAAGACAAAGCGCGACAAGATGTCATCAGATATATCGAAGGGTTCTACAATCCACGACGCCGGCATTCGGCAATCGGGTACCGATCCCCGAACGACGTCCACTACAGTTATCGGCAGCCCGCGATCGCGGCCTGAGAATAGTCATCTCCATTGTCCGAAATCCTCGCGGCAGATCAAGGGTCACCTGACAGGTTTGATCGGCCTGGTCGAAAGTCCACATCGGCAACCTAGCGGAGTTCACTGACACGTTTGCGGGACAATCCGTGCTGAACTGGCTTTTCGACGTTAGTCGATGCGGAAAATGCAATTTACGTTGCCTTCGGCAAACACCAAAAGTTGTGCTCAGTTAGCGCCCCTGCTCCGCACCAAGACGAAGGTGTCGAACAGGTTCATTGGCGCCCGAATCCGTTGGTGGACTTCGACCGTCCGACTAGTTGGAGTTGCACTCCGAACGTCGGTGGTTCCATGCACACTCACCGACGCACCAGTAGCCACCAAGACCTCGTGACAACTTGTGACAATCCGTGACAAACGAGACCTAGAAACAAAAAAGGCCCTCCAACCCAACGGACGAATCCGCAGGTCAGAGGGCCTATTAGCGCTCCCCCGGCTGGACTCGAACCAGCAACCGTCCGATTAACAGCCACATGAGCGTCATCTCCATGCATCCAAATGGAGCCACCTCAGTGCCCTTGAGCAGCAGCAATTGTTCAGGCGGTACTACCCGAATCCACGCCCGTTCGTACCCACTTGTGACAACTGCGTGACACCTGAGTCAAAGCCGAAAGGCCCGGCGGACTGCCCTGCACACGCGCTGGGACGGAGCGCAACCCTCGGATTGGCAATCGTCACATGCGAATCGAAAGCGGTGATTGTTTGAGTCCTGCCATCCAATCAAGGGCACCTCGATCATCGGCGAATCTGGTCGACGCGCCGACCTGCTCGGAACTTGGTCGATACTCGAATCAAGGCTGTCCCACCTTCGACGAGAGCGCTTAGCTTCGAAGGAAACGCGGTGTGGACGCGGCTGACCAACAAAAGCAGAGGCTCCGACGTCCTCTATGCCTCTGCTTTCATGCGCCTAAGATGACCGTCCACGATGTGTTCCCGCTCGCGCGCTGGCACATGCCTTATTTGGTAGTCGAAGAATCTGCGCATCATTCTGAAAGAGTGAGCATCGGATGCCTCACGTTGGTGACTCGGCAAGTATGTGGGCTCGCCGAGCACGTCGGTAACGAACGTCTCGAACGCGACGGCCAAAGCGACTTCGCCCAGACCGGACAGCCGCCATTTCGCAAGGACGCTGGCGGCAGAGTGACCCCGGTGTTCGACCAAGCCAGACGCGCCAGCGGCGTGATCGCGGTGAGGATCTTCGGCGAAGTTGATCCGCTCGTAGCGCTCCTTCCTCGACTCCCGCCGCGCCGTACGACCCGCCGCCGAGTACCGCGAACCCACCGACCAGGAATGGCACGACTTCCAACAGCACTTCGAGATGCGCAAGCTCGAACTAGGAACCTGTGGCCGCCCCTACGGGACGCCGTGCCAGCATGAGCACGCGTCCATTCGGTGCCCGAGCCTACGAATCGATCCAGGCGCTCGGACACGACTGGTCGACATTGTGGCCAATCTTCGTGCTCATATAGATGAGGCGCGGGCCAATGGGTGGACCGGTGAGGCCGAAGGACTGCGGATCAGTCTCTATGCAGCCGCTGCGAAGCTGGCCAGCCTGGATCGAATGCAGCAGCGCAGCTCGAAGCCCAACACGGGCATCGCGGAACTTGGCATGCCGGTCATCAAGAATGAAATTCGGGGAGACGCAGTTGAGCGATAACGGTTGTCAGTCTGCGACTGGCACAATGCAGTAGTCGAATCGTTCAGCGTCACCGCCCCAGGACTGAATTAGAGTCCACTGTCCGATATTTCAACGGGTTGGAGAAGCTTCAGCGTTTTCAACTAGCCGCTTTCAACAAGCCAATTTCGGCGACACTCCGATCGGTGCGGGGGTCGCGCCAGATCGCGGCACCGGCACGAGCGACTGGCAACAGCAGCCGCTTCTCCTCGATCGGCCATTGAACGAACGGTGGGTACCCGGCAAGTTCGGTCTGTACGGCGTCGGCGACAACGACGGTTGCCTCCTCGAGGAGCTGATCGATGTGCAGCCCGCCCAAGGAAAAGGACTTTTGCAGTTCGACACCGGAATTCTTCAGTTTCGGGCGCGAATCCGAAGCGAAGCTGAGGTGGCACCACCCGTCTTCCATCAGCGAGATGGTCCATACTGATCTGCCGCGAGGATTTCGGACAATGGAGATGACTATTCTCAGGCCGCGATCGCGGGCTGCCGATAACTGTAGTGGACGTCGTTCGGGGATCGGTACCCGATTGCCGAATGCCGGCGTCGTGGATTGTAGAACCCTTCGATATATCTGATGACATCTTGTCGCGCTTTGTCTTTCGTGGGATAGATCGTTCGGTAGACGCACTCGTTCTTGAGGGCCGCGAAGAAACTTTCCGCCATACTGTTGTCCCAACACACCCCGGTCCGCCCTATGGACGACCGCATCCCCAGCGAGCTCACCAAAGCCCGGTAGGCCCGCGATGCGTAGACACTGCCGCGATCGGAGTGAAAAATCGCTCCCGACTCGATCAGGGTCGTCGATGCCGCATTCGTCAACGCCGCCGCCACCAGTTCGGTACGCATATGGTCTGCGATCGACCAGCCCACGACTTTGCGGGAGTAGCAGTCGATGACCGTCGCGAGATATACGAACCCCTGCCAGGTGTGGATGTAGGTGATGTCGCCGACGAACTTCGCTCCTGGGCGATCAGCGGAGAAGTCGCGCACGAGCAGATCCGGCACGACCGGCTCGCTGTTCGGGTCGGAGTCGGTAGTGACCCGGAACGGCCGCGGCTGGCACGGCGCGAGGTCCTCGTCGCGCATGATCGATCGGACCAGTTCCGGGGAGCATTCAATCTCGGCTGCTCGCAGATCTGCGTGGATGCGGCGGTATCCGTACGTGCCGTGCGAGAGCCCGAAGAACACCCGAATACGTTGTGCCAGAGTATCTCTGCGGATCGCGGTTGCTGATTGCGGCCGGCTTTTCCAGTGGTAGAACCCGGAGGTGGAGACCGCGAGCCAGCGGCAGCGGTCGGTGATCGGTACTACCGCGGAGTCGTCCGCGACATAGGAATCGATGAACTCGTACTTCGCCACTACCGTGGCTCCCGTGCAAAGTACGAGGCTGCTTTTTTCAGGAAGGCTGCCTCGGCTCGAAGTTCTCGATTCTCCCGTTCGAGTTGGGCGAGGCGGGCTCGTTCGGTGAGGGTGAGTTCGGTGTCCGGGCCGCCGCCGTGAGTGTCCCGATACTTCACCAGCCACCGGCGCAGACTGTCGTCACCGACGTTGTAGGCCTTGGCGACTTCGCTGATCGGCTTGGAGGAGTCGATGACCTCTCGGCACAGTTCGTCCTTGAACTCGGGACTGAACGATCGACGCGATCTGCTCATGCTGGACTGGCTCATTTCAGTAGATCCCTATTCTAAGCGGGTCCACTGTCCGAAATCCCTGGGCCGATCATACCGCACCGTCGAGGTCCACATCTGGGCCATGCCTGCGATAGTGCAAATCGCGCCCGACTGCAGCGCATGCGTCGACAAGGTGCGTCGGCGCACCGTTCCCGGATGCGGGGACCAGCGGAAGATCCCACTCCTCCACGTACTCGTAGATCGGCCAGTGCATAGCTCGAGCATCCCACGCGGCATAACTGTCCCGAGAGAACATCTTTGTGCACTTGGGCCGAGGTGTCGTACCATCGGCGTTATGACTTTGCCGAAAGGCGCATGACCGCCCGCTCGCATGAACGTCGGCTCCTTCGCCCGCGTTATTTAGAGTTCGCCGCTGGCCGCCTATGGCTGCTCGATGAGACCCAACCTTTGGCAGCACTTCTGGACTGCGCAACTGGTTGTCTCGACCGGGTGGTGTCCTGGCCGCAGATACTCTCTTCCACTTCATCCGACCTCACCGTTGCCTCTGACGAGGATGGACTTTGGGTGCAGTACCGAGGTACCGAGACGCTGGCCCGCATCACTGTCGACGGTGTTCATCATGCCGAATATCTCGAAGGCACCCATCTCCTGACGGCAGGTTCATCCGGTGCGTGGTGCTTCCGACCAACACAGGTACGCGAAGACATCGCGCCCACCGCCGACACATCCCCTCGGCGTCAGGTAAACCCTGAGCCTCCGCTCGTTCTGGCAGACCCGAGCGGGGGAATCACGACAGTCGACATGGACGGGGTTCTCGCGGCGGCCGACTTCGACGACGACAGCGTGCATCTCGGCGTCGAGCACGATCCATGGACGCGGACCTACCGCGACTCACCTGCACCCGCGGGATACGTTCTGCAGCGCACCAAGTCGTGGATCTACCTACCGCTGGATGCAGCACCAAATCGGGTTCGTCTCGACGACCACCCCAGATCGAACGCGGCCGGGTCCTGGCACACCAGCGAGTACGCCGACGTCACCTACAACGAACGACACCGCCGCAAACGCGCAGTTGCGGAGGGCATCCGGTGGCATTGGGGAATGACCGACAAGCGGAGCAACGTTCTTCTGGTCCGGGCATACAGAGACAACTCGAGGATGCCCGAACTGGAACTGCGATTGCCCGGCGTGCACGTGGCAGCAGGTGCCGCGCACGGTGATCAGCTGTGGCTCCTCGCGCACTACGCAGGGAGCGGTAAGGCAACACGCGCGCTCATGCAGCTGACGGCCGGACAGATCGAACCTCGAATCCTGACCGCCACCGACGACCTCGACGTCTCCAGCTGGTGTCGACCGGTTGCTCCCGAGCCACCGGATCATGCGTCGTACATCCGATACTGCGTACGCAAGCTGCATGGCCGCCGGTTTTCGCCACTCATGCACGATGTCCAGGCCGAGTTCGTCGGTGACTGGCCGTACGGGCGACTGCACGTGAGATTCAAGCACGACGACTACAAGGAGTTGATCTTGGTGGCGCGACTGCGTCTGTACGACGAGCAGGGACAGCGACTGGACGACGTGACCCGCTACGTCCCGACGGAGCTGATGGAACAGGCGGACACTCGCGCGTATCCGGATCGATCGCACGCAGTCAACGGGGTGCTGTACGTATGACACATTGGGTAGAAGTACTGCTGAAGGTCGTAGATGGTCCGACGTCGCCGGTCATCGGCATTGTGCGGGCCGCCCACGTCGAGACCGGGTCTCGGGTCATCTACGACGCGCATCACGGCGTCGCCCCGTCGCACGTGGGCTTCGGGCTCGGCGAGGTTCGACTTCTCCGCGATGGCCGCAAGACACGCATCGAGTCGCTCGCTGGAGAACCGCGGTTCCTCTCCGACGGTGAGGCCTGCTGGGTCTTCGACGCGCAGCACGATGAACCCATCGAATCAGACCTGCTGAACACACGTGTGCACAACCCTGGCCGGGAACTCATCGTCTCTCGCCCGGTGGAACATTGGGTGCGCCCTGGTTACAGCCGGCCGACCCGCGCAATAGAGTCAACATTGTTTCTCGGTCGACCCTGCTGGTCGATCGAACTCGAGACCGGGCGTGGTAGTCAGCCTGAAGTGTTGACGGTCGACATCGAGACCGGAGCAATCCTGAAGCAGGACAGCGCACAAGGTACTGCGGAATACAGTCGTTGCGCCTTCCCAACGCAAGCGTTGCCGGACTCGACATTCACATGGAGCGGACCGGTCAGAGCGCCGCTGGACGTCCAAGCCGAGAACACCGCCCGGTGGGTCGAGCGCTCGCAGCGTGACATGGAGTGGTTTCGCGAAACTGTCAGCGCTCGGCGAATGCAAGCCAACGTTCTGGTCGATTTCACTCCGACAGAGGTCCGGCGAGATGCGCGGCACCCGGACAGTTTCGAGGCGGAGTTCGAGAAGGGCTCCGGACGATTGTGGCGACGGCGACGGTCCGACGAGGATTGGTTGCTTCCAAGGAACTGGACGCGGCACTATCCGACACCAATCCGGGGATGGTCGACGCGGGACTTCGATTGGGCATGCGCTACCGGCCTCGGCGCAGACAGTTTGACCGATGAGACGTTGATAGAACTGCAGGCCATGCTGCATCCCGGACAGCCGGTAACCGGTGTGCCGCCGCTGCCGCGGGCGTCCTGAATGTAGAGCCGGCGGCTCGGGACGTGCCGCATGGGAATCCGCTTTCATTCCATGCCCATTCGGAATGAGCGACACAATCGCGGTATGGCTCATCGGTTCGCATGTGTACAGCACCTGCATGACGTTCACAGTCGAGGCGAGTGTGACTGCTACAGAACGATTTCTCGATCTGTACGGCTTCGGCAAAAGTCAACCGACACACACTTGGCAAATGTTGATCGACTTCGAAAACCCTGACGGTATCCGAGCAACCAACCTTCCGGTAAGCGAAATGAGTTGAGCGGGAACGGGAGAGGCGAAATCGGACTGCACAGCAAGGTCGGCCTCATTCTGTCCCCAGTCCCCCCAGCCGGGCCACTCGAGGTGTACTTCTCCTGGCCGCATTTCGGCATCAAGGAAACGCGACACACCCTCGACGGCAACCAGTACGCGTCTGCAACCGAGCGTATGGTGACCTTGTGGGATGACATCGAACCCTCATCGAGTCAAACAGACATCAACGCTCGGAAAGTATCCGAGATCGAAAGTCCTGCTGATAGTTGGTTCGAGCTGCAGAAGCCCCCCGCCGCCGAACCAGAACTCTCCGCAACGGATCAACTTTACCCACGTCCCAATAGATAAGTCACCAGAGTAGTCCGGACAGCGAACTAGTACCGCAATACAATGCTCCACCACCGGGGAGCCAAACAGGACTCCATCAATGCGCGCGCGACATCACCCACCCGCGCTTGGTCAGAATAAGCGCTACGAGCCACCCCAGCAAGGCGCAGAGAAGCGGCACGCCAACAACGAACAACAGCGGATTCTCGCTGAAGCTCACTCCCGCAGAGCTAGTGCTCTCGCCCGCAAACGCGTAGTCCGACCTCGATGTGGAATCGGAAAAAATGGCGAGCAGAACAGTCGATACCAATCCCAGCACAAGCCCAAAAACAGCCAGCAACACTTTGAGGCTCCGCATCAACACAGCTCCGTTCGATCATGACAGTGTCAGCCCGGCCGTCGTGACCGGTTCGCATCAAAGTCTGCATGGAACGACCCACGACAGTTCAGGCGAGGTCGTCCAACAACAAGTATTCGAAGGGTGCGGTACTCGCTGCGGGTGCGCTTCACGGGTTCATTCGTGCAAATGCAGTATGCGAAACTTGCGGTGCCCCATGGTCACGCGGGCTACGGAGGATGGCGAACTTCGTTGAGACTATCCCTAGTTGCCCGCAAACCCTCTGTACTGGCAGCAAGCTACATTGCATCCGCTTCGAGCAATCCTCACTCGACCGGCGGATCTGCAGTATTCGAACGGGCGGTATTCGTGTCGAAGAGGACTCGATACGGGCTGAACGGACTCAGCGACCGAGGAGACGACGACGTGCCTCGTTCTTGATCTTCTCGTCGTCAGGACTGGGTATGTAACTGCTGGATGCGGGTTTTGCTGATGCCGTGCTTCTGCCGTCGTCGATGAGATGCCATTTCAGGACACCGTCGTCGGCCGAGGGAATAAAATTACGGATGGGCGACCCCGTTGTCAGTGCGTCGGCGTGGATTTCGAGCATCTCGGCGACGTTGGACCATACGGGGCCACGATTGTCGGCGTCAGAATGTGCGTACCCGGTGACGCAGCCAGATCGAGGTCCGGGCCTGGTGTCGACGAAGTACATGTAGCCATCGCGGCTTGCGAACGGAATGAACGAGGACAGAAACCAACCCGCGACCGATCCCGCGTCTTGGCGTTCGTACTCGCGAATAAATTCGGCACCTTGTTCGGGACTGACGACCGGATCGCTCGCCAGCAGTTCTTGGGTGACTGCCCGCATCCTCAGTCGAGTTTCGAGAACCTCGTCGAGATCGATTAGATCGTGCATGGGGAAGATACTTCCGGCGTACGCCCCTGTCTCGGGGTCGTCGCGCTGCATACCGTTGTTAAGCAGATAGAACTCACGAAGTTCACCTGTCCAATTCACTCCGGTGGCCTCGATGGCGGCGTCGACCACCTCAGGTGCGCTACCGGGGCGAAGTGCTCGTGCAGTAGCCGGGGTGTTTGCTTCACACCAGTCGACGATGCGTTTCCACTGCGTTTCGACGGTCATGTCGTGTCACCTTACGGGCGTCGCTCGCGGCTGCCCGAGGCGCGAGGGGATCGTCGGCGAGGCGGCGAACGGTCTGATTGCCAGGGCTACGTTGCGGCCGATTCGAATAACGCTCACCCGGACCGGTGGATATGCAGTATTCGAAACGTGAGCCATTAAACGCACATTGTCTGCCCATCTTCGCATTCGATGAGGGTGCTTAAATAGCGCTGCCGATCGCGGTTATCGCGGTTATCGCGGTTATCGCGGAGGAGCTGAAGACTTCGTCGAGCCTGCGACCGAATATGACTGCGCCTCATTAGTCCGGAGAGGACCACACATCGACAAGCAGCACACCATCGATGTACCGCAGCACGTCCTCCGGCCCACCCTCGCGCAACACGATCTCGTACACCCGAGCACGCTCGACACAGTCCGACAACCGAAACTTCTGCCCCGGATCGGACCAATTCAACTCCGATGGCAACACCACCGTCGCCAACGCGTCCCAAACCGGCAACCGCGGCAACGACGTCGGCACCCGAAACACCCGACCACGAGCACCCGCAACCTCTATGAACTCGGTCCGAGGAACAGCCTCGACACCGAAGCCCGCCACCCCCAACAATCACTCGACAGTCTCCAAAGACGGTGACTTGCGGCCGTTCTCGTACGCAGACAACGTCGGACGCGAAGTATGCGCCCGCAGCGCAAGCTCACTTTGCGTCAAACCAGCAGCACGACGCGCACGCTCGATCAGACCATGGCCAGCCATCAGAGGCTCATCGAAAAGTGAGTTACGAACGAGTTGTGACAACTCGTGACACATCCGTCAGCATCGAAGACAGATCCCAGGTCACGGCCGTCACGCGAACCGACATGGACACTGACCGTCCGACTTCGCCAACACGTGCTCCAACACAAAAAAGACCCCCTGACCCGCACGTGCGTGCAGGTCAGAGGGCCTATCAGCGCTCCCCCGGCTGGACTCGAACCAGCAACCGTCCGATTAACAGTCGGAAGCTCTGCCAATTGAGCTACAGGGGATTACTTCGTGGCGTCACACTCTCGTGTGCGCCGAGAGAAACCATAGCGCACACCCCCATGGGAGTACCAAATCGCCCTGGTGGAGCCGAGTCAGGCAGGATGGTGGGACGCGCGTAGAGGTAGGCGGAGTGGCGCCTACCTCGATGACCGCCAAACACTGATGACCAGCAACACTGTGGGAGGACTTTGATGATCCGTTTGGTTCTGGCTGCTGGAGCGGCGTACGTACTCGGAGCCAAGGCTGGTCGTGGTCGCTACGAGCAGATCCGTAAGACAGCTGCGGCTGTCGCCGGGAGTCCAGCTACGAGGAAGGTTCTCGATGTGAGCAGGCAGAAGCTGTCGGACTCGTTGAGTACGCAGCCGAAGCTCGAGCCCATGAAGACGATCGACGACGAGTCGCAGCTGTACATTCCGCAGGATCAGCTCCGCAGGAAGTAGCTAGCCGGCGGCTGAATCGTCCTCCACGTTGCCGATGGCCTGCTCGAGCAGGCTTCGCCGGTACTGTTCGAGGGCGATGACATCGCCGAGCAGTGCGTAGTACTCGTCCGGGTTGTCCTGCGGTGACATGCGCTGCATCTTGGATTTGAGTTCGGCGACCTGCTCACCGACCCACACTTCCTGCAAGCGCGCCATCACACCGTTGGTGTAGCGGGTCAGCGCGATGTCGGCGACGGGTATGTGTTCGACGGCCAACTCCATGACGAGTGACTGAATGACAGGTCCCTCGGCGCGTTTGGCGACGGCATCGACCCATTCTCCTCCGCCGAGCCCCGCAGCGGTGCCGCCCGCGGCTGTGACGGCCGCACTGACGGCCGCGTAGGCGGGATGTGTGAATGTCTCCGGGGGCAACGAATCGAACACGGAGCCGGCGATCGACGGGTTCTGCAACGCCGACTTGAGGGCTTCGCGCTGCGGCCACAGCGCGGGATCTCGCGGTTGTGGTCGCGGTGGGCCGGCCGGTGTTTCCGGCTTCGGCTCCTGACGCTTCTCGAACGGCACACGCTTGCTGTTGGCGTCTCCGCCGCCCCGAGCGATCCTCTTGGCTTCGTCGCGCACTCTGGCGAGCACCATTGCGGTGTCGTCCCAGCCGGTCCACCCCGCGAGCTGGCGGGCGTACTCGTCACGCAACGAGCCGTCCTTGATGCGGGCAACGACGGGAACCGTCCGCTTCAAAGCTTCGACGCGGCCCTCGGGGGTATCCAGATCATGTTCGCTCAGCAGCGATTTGACGACGAACGCAAACATCGGTGTCCGACGCGCCACCAGATCGCGCACTGCAGGATCGCCGGACTTCTGGCGCAACTCGCAGGGATCCATCCCGTCGGGGGCGATGGCGACGAAGGTTTGCCCGGCGATCTTCTGATCACCCTCGAATGCCTTCATCGCGGCTGCTTTTCCTGCCGCGTCGCCGTCGAAGGTGTAGATGACCTCACCGCGAAAGTAGCTGTCGTCCATCATGAGTCGACGCAGCATCGCCAGGTGGTCTTCACCGAATGCAGTGCCGCACGACGCGACGGCGGTCTTGACGCCGGCCAGGTGCATTGCCATGACGTCGGTGTAGCCCTCGACGATGACGGCCTGGTGCGACTTGGCGATGTCTTTGCGTGCCATGTCCAGACCGAACAGCACCTGAGACTTCTTGTACAGCATGGTTTCCGGGGTGTTGATGTATTTGCCGGGCATGGTGTCGTCGTCGAAGAGTTTTCGTGCGCCGAAGCCGATGACGTCGCCGCTCTGACTGCGGATCGGCCACACCAGGCGGCGGCGGAATCGGTCGATCGGGGTGCCGCGCTTGCCTGGCGTGGCCAAGCCGGCGTCGATGATTTCTTTGGCCTCGAAACCTTTGCTCAGCAGATGCTTCGTGAGGGTGTCCCACCCGTCGGGCGCGTATCCACACCCATAGGTGAGTGCGGCTTGCCCGTCGAAGTCGCGTTCGGTGAGGTAGTCCTGCGCCGCCTGCGCGTCGGGCTCGCGGAGCCGTGCAGCGTAGAACTCCTGCGCGGCAGCGTTGGCCGCGATCAGCCGTGCGCGTGTGCCGCGATCCCGCTGAACCGACGGCCCGCCACCTTCGTAGGTGATGGAGTAGTTCAGCCGGTCTGCGAGCTGCTCGACGGCTTCCACGAAGGAAATGTGCTCGATCTTCTGCAGGAACGAGTAGGCGTCGCCGCCTTCGCCGCAGCCGAAGCAGTGATAGTGCCCATGGTTGGGGCGCACGTGGAACGACGGTGACTTCTCGTCGTGGAACGGGCACAGCCCCTTCATGGAATCGCCGCCCGCGCGCTTGAGCGAGACGTAGTCACCGACCACGTCCTCGATTCGAGTGCGTTCGCGGATGGCGGCTATGTCTCGTTCAGGAATTCGGCCGGCCACACCGGGCAGTCTAGTACCGCGAACCGGCGGCGAAGAATCAGATCAGCCCCAACTGGCCTGAGCGCCGAGGCTGCGCTTGTCGATCCGCTCGAGCCGACTTTCGGTGTACGACGCAATTTGATCGACGACGACTCGGGTGCGCTGCGCGTCGTCTTGGGCGCGGTTCCATGCCGGCACGAGAATCGGGTCCAACTCCCCCGGCGCCGAGCGCAACAACCATTGCGCGACGCGGTGGATTCGTTCCCGCTGCCGTTCCTGACGGAGCTTGTGGCCGGCATTGGACATCACGTACCGCAACGCCATCGTCTTCAGGAGCGCTACCTCCGAGGCGACGACGGCCGGAATAACCAGATCGGCGTCGTATCTCGACAGTGAACCGGTGCCCCACTTCTCGCGGGTGCCGTTGATCGCGGCGGTCGCGAATCGACCGACCAGTTCGCTCGTGAGGTGCTTGAGCTTCACCGACGCTTCGAGTGTCCCGTCGAACCGACCGGCCGTCACGACGACCGGCATGCGTGAGAGTCGCTCGGCAGCCTCGATCAGCTCGGCTGCGTCGAGACCACGAAATTCCCTGATGCCGAGCTCGGCCAATGCGCGCTGTTCGGAACGATCGCCGAGTGCCCTGAGGTCGATTCTGGCGCCGATCACACCGTCTTCGACATCGTGGACCGAGTACGCGACGTCGTCGGCCCAGTCCATCGACTGGGCCTCCAGGCACTTGCGCCGGTTCGGTGTCCCCTCGCGAACCCAATCGAGGATCCTGCCGTCGTCCTCGTACGCGCCGAACTTTGCTCCGGGCGAGGGCCGCAGCCACGGATATTTGATCGCCGCATCGAGAGATGCGCGAGTGAGATTGAGGCCGACGCTGGTGCCGTCGGCGTCGAGGGTCTTCGGTTCCAGACCGGTAAGGATTCGTAGGTTCTGCGCATTGCCCTCGAACCCGCCGCAGTTCTCGGCGACCTCGTCGAGCGCTCTCTCCCCGTTGTGCCCGTACGGCGGGTGACCGATGTCGTGTGCGAGCCCCGCCAGGTCCACCAGGTCCGGATCGGCGCCGAGTCCTTCGGCGATGCTGCGCCCGATCTGCGCCACCTCGAGCGAATGCGTCAATCGAGTACGCGGGGTATCTCCATCACGCGGGCCGGTGACCTGAGTTTTGTCGGCCAACCTCCGCAGCGCGGCGCTGTGCAGTACGCGTGCTCGGTCGCGCGCGAACGCGCTGCGGTGGGCTGCATTCTCCTGACCACCGTCGAGCCCCGCCGTCTTACGCGGTTCCACGACGAACCGTTCGAGGTCGTGATCGGTGTAGCCACTCACCGCTATTGCCCTGCCGTGTAGGAGAAGTCGGCGGTGAAGTGGGTGAGCTGATACCACAGCAGTGCGCCGGTCTCGCGAGCAATTCCATGGGCCTGCGATTCCCTGGTGTACACCGCAGGGCCCGTCCTCGTCGGCGAGGTCCATGCGTCGAGGCCGGCATCCCTGGCCATCGTGCGAGTGCGCAACGAATGCCACGGGTCACTGACCAGCACCACGGACGATCTTCCCTGCTCGCGGAGAGTATCGCTGACCGCCTCGATGCTTTCGAGAGTGTCCGAACCCTCCTCGACAGCAGTGATCTTGTCCGCGGGTACACCTTGCTCGATCAGATAGTTGCGCCCCGACGCGGCCTCGGTGAACAGGTCACCTTCCTGCTTGCCGCCGACGGTGACGATCTCGGGTGCCACACCCTGTTGGTACAGGGAGGCGGCCTGATCGAGGCGTGCCTCGAACACAGTCGACGGAGTACCCGAATACTGGGCCGCACCGAGAACCACGATCGCCTCGGCCGGGGAATTGTCGTCGATCCGCGCCACTTGCCAGACTCGAACGGCCGTGCCGCCGACGACGAGGAGACCCATCAGCACGACGCCCAGGATGAGCCGCGTCGTCCACCGGCCGAGCGTGCCGAGAAATCCGAGCCGATCCGGGTCGGATGGGCGCTGATCCAACGGTCGACCGTACGAATCCCCGTCGGGTTCGCCGTACGGATTGCGGTCGAGAGTCGAGTTCACTCCTCGAGTTTGCCAGTCGCGCGCGATCGCGGTCGTATAGGCGCGCGGGAACTCGGCGTCGGTGGTCAGAGCCAACCGCGATCCAGGGCGATCCGAATCGCTTCGGCACGTGTGGTGGTGCCGGTCTTACCGATGGCCGCGGACAGATGATTGCGTACCGTCCCCTCGGACAGATGAAGCGTCGCCGCCATCCGCCCAGCCGTGCCACCTGCTACTGCTGCCCGGAGAACTTGCTGCTCACGCGAAGTCAACGGCGATACTCCGGCGGTCAGTGTCTCCGTGGCCAGCGTCGGATCGACGACGCGGAGGCCCATGTTCACGCGACGGACCGCATCGGCCAGCTGCCGGGCCGGGGTGTCTTTGACCACGAATCCGTCGGCGCCTGCGTCGAGGGCGCGTCGTAGGTAACCGGGGCGGCCGAAGGTTGTGACGATCAACACTCGACACGAGGGCACGTGGGTGCGCAGTTCCGCGGTGGCAGCGATCCCGTCGATACCCGGCATTTCCACATCGAGGAGCGCAACGTCGGGTGTGTGTTCCAGCGCCGCGGCAACGACCTGATCGCCGCGGCCGACTTCGGCCACCACCTCGAGATCGGATTCGAGCTCGAGCAGGGCAGCCAAAGCTCCGCGCACCAACGCTTGATCGTCGGCGAGCAACAGTCGAATTGTCATTGCGACATCACTTCCACTCGAAAACCACCGGATTTTCCGCTGCCGAGCACGAGAGTGCCGTTGGCAGCTTTCACTCGTTCACCGAGACCACGAAGACCATTTCCCTCGGAGGCCATGTCCGTACCCATCCCACGGCCATCGTCGGACACGACGATCGATGTTCGATCGAGTGCGACCGAACATCGTTGCGCACCACTGTGCCTGATGACGTTGGTGACGCCCTCACGCAACGCCCAACCGAACAGTTCACGGTTTCGCAGAGGGACATCGTCGGCGTCGGCAGGCAGGTCAGCTCCGATCCCCGCAGCGTCGAGCGCCGATCGTGCATTGCCGAGCTCCACCGCGATGTCCACGCGGCGAGCACCGCTGACCGTGCTGCGCACATCGCCGAGCGCTTCCCGGGCCAATGCTTCGACTTGTGCGATCTCGACAGCGGCTCGCGCAGGGTCGAGGTCGATCAGACGTCCGGCCAGTTCGGCTTTGACGGTGATCACGGTGAGTGAGTGTCCGAGGATGTCGTGGACATCGCGCCCCATTCGTTCGCGTTCGGCGACGATGGCGAGGTCCGCCAATTGTTGCCGGGCCTCGGCAAGTTCGTGGTTTCGCCGGAAGATCTGCGTAATACCCCAGGCGGCAAGGGCACTCACGATGAGTTGGAATCCGAAGAAGCTGTCCGGTTCCCAGTCCGGAACGACCCGGGGTAGCAACTCGACGGCAGCCAACATCGCAGCAACGAGTGTGATCGACTGTGCCGTTGGCAAGATCATCACAGCGAGAACAGAGATGTAGATGGTCAGACCGAACGCAGTCGTCCCCAGCAGCAGAGAAAGTACAGCCGTGATCGCGAGCATCGGGACAAGCGCACCCCAGGCCAGCGTCAGTGACAGCGGTCGATCGTGTCGGTGCCCGTTCCGCAATCCCCAGAAGGCAGCAAGAAAAACTACCCCGAACACGAGCACGATCGCGATGCCGCCGAACTGGGCGAACCGCGACGGTTTGTCGAGCAGCTCTCCGATCGGATAGACAAGGTAGATCAACCAGGCTGCAGCGAAAACGGGCCCGAATCGCCAGAATCGATCCTTGCCGTCGTGCGCCTGAGGTTCCGGCTCACTCATGCTGCCTACGTTATCCGTGTAGCCAGCATGAGTGAGCGAAGAATCAGACACGTTGGGTATCGCGACGGAATAGCACGGCGGCACCGAAGATGAATACGCCTGCCCACACCGCGAGATTGAGCACGGCCACCGCGAGGGTAGCGGCGCTGGGATCGGTGAAGGGAGCGCGTGCCACCGTGGCGAGCCCGTAGAGCGGGGTGAACTTGGAGACAAAAGGGAACCAGCCGCTGTCGGCCAACGGCACGAACAGCCCGCCTGCGAACGCGAGAACGGCGAGAACTGGGCCGAGTACCTGCATGACGTTCTCGGACGGCAGGAGATATCCCATGAACAATCCGAAGGCCGCGAAGACCGAACTACCGAGCCATGCGATGACGCCCGTCGAGATCCACACCCAGATAGGCATATCGGCACCGAAGACGGCAGCGACCGCGAACACCACGACGATCGAGGCCAGTCCCATGGTCATCGCCACCAACATCTTGGTGACGATGTAGGCGACCGGCTTCAACGGGGTCAAACGCAGTTGTCGACTCCATCCCTGTGCACGTTCGACGGACACCATTGCGCCCCCGCTGGTAGCGGCGAGCATTGCCCCGTAGACCGCCATGCTGATGGCGATGAACGCGGTGACGTTGCCATGTGCGAACGCATAGTTCGACGAGTAGTCCGATGCGGTTCCGAAGATGACGAAGAACACCGGCGGCATGACGAGGGTGAACAGCACCGTCCGACGGTTGCGAATCAATCTCTTGATCTCCAGGCCGAGGAATGTGGGGCTGAATCCGCCGAGCCTCAGGGTCGGACGTGAAGTCGTGTGTGTTGCGGTCATATCGAACTCCCTGCGAGATCTGACGGATGGTCGGTGGTCAGTGCGAGAAATGCGTCTTCGAGTCCCCGAGAGACAATTTCGAGATCGACGGCATCGATGCCGAGCAGGTAGCGCGCGACGGCATCCGAGTCCTGTCCGTGGACGATCACTCGATCCCCCCGCGTTTCCACTCGGTCGACCCCCGGAAGTGCCAGGAGTGCTCGCTGGTCGACGTCTACCGCCGTGGCAGACACGGTGCGACCCGATGCCAGGTTCTTGACCTCCGCGGCACTGCCGTCGGCGACGATCCGCCCGTGGCGAAGCAGCACGATGCGATCTGCGTAGGCATCGGCCTCGTCGAGATAGTGGGTAGCGAAAAGAACGGTGCGCCCGCTTCTCGCGTCGGTGCGAATGGCGTTCCAGAAATCACGCCGCCCCTCCACATCCATTCCGGTCGTCGGCTCGTCGAGGACGAGCAGATCGGGTTCGGGCAGAAGTGCCAATGCGAACCGCAAGCGTTGCTGCTCACCGCCCGAGCACTTCGCGACACGTCGGTCGGCGATGGCGGTGATTCCGGCGCGTTCGATGACCTCGTCGACCGGTTGTGTCCGCGGAAACAATGCAGCGGTGAGCCTGACCGTTTCGCGCACCGTGAGGTCTCTGAGCAGACCGCCCGACTGCATCACGGCCGAGACCCGCCCCGCGCTGATCGCGTCTGCGGGTGTCTCACCGAAGATGCTCACCGTCCCGGAGTCCGGTCGCACCAGACCGAGCATCATGTCGATGGTGGTCGTCTTCCCCGCGCCGTTGGGGCCGAGGAAAGCCACCACTTCCCCCGGTTCGATCCGCAGACTCACATCCGCGACGGCTCGGACATTTCCGAAAGATTTACTCAGGTGGTCCAGATGCACCGAAGGTGTCGTTGTCATGAGAACAACACTGCTCGCGCCGAGGGCGTCGAACCCCTTCCGTGCGTCATGTTCTCGGCATGACATGTGTCATGGGATGTCCTCCCGGTAAGTTCGGTACCTATGGCAGTCGATCAGGCAGAGCACCGGCCCGCGTTCGTTGCGGTCCGGAGAGTTCTTGCATACAGCGCACTCACCACCGTCCTGGGATTCACCGCTTTACTCGGCGCAGCCGGGACCGCCTCGGCCGAACCGCCGTCGCGCCTCGACACGCAGATCACCGACGAAGTGCAGGTGCTCGACGAGCAGAGCACCGGAGATATTCAGGCCGCGATCGATGATCTCTACAACAACAGCCGTATCCGACTCTGGGTTACTTTCGTCTCCGATTTCGACAACTTGTCCTCCGAGAGCTGGGCAGAACAGACGTACACCGCGAGCGATTTCGGGCAGCGGGACGTACTCCTTGCTGTAGCGACGGACGGTCGGGCGTACTATTTCGGGGTCGACAAGTCCTTGACGGAGATCACCGCGGCGGAGCAAGAGTCAATCCGTGTAGATCAGATCGAGCCGGCGTTGGCACAGCGAGATTGGTCCGGCGCGGCCATCTCCACCGCAGGAAGCCTCGACGAGGCCTACACCTCCTCCGGCTCGGACGGGTCCGGTACACCGTGGCTGATCGGCGCGGGCGCGGTGCTCGTCGCCGGCGGCGGAGCTGTCGCCTACTCCTCTCGCCGAAAGAGGAAGCTGCACAAGGCGAGCATCGAAGCAGCGCACACCATCGATCCGACCGATACTGCCGCACTGAGCGCGCTTCCGCTCGATGTACTCGATGCTCGGGCCCATTCCATGCTCGTCGAGACGGACAACGCCGTGCGCGCAAGCGAGGAAGAGTTGACCATCGCGCGATCGGAGTTCGGCGATCGAACTGCAGCGCCGTTCATCAGTGCATACGAGGAAGCAAAGAAAGCACTCGCTTCCGCATTCGAAATGCGGCAACGTCTCGACGACGCCATTCCGGAAACGCCGGATCAACGCCGCTCCATGCTCATTCACATCATTTCCTCGTGCGGCCGAGCCGATCACGAACTCGACTCTCGCGTAGCGGAATTCGAATCGATGCGAGATTTGCTCATCAACGCCGGTTCGAAGCTGGATTCGCTGACGCAGACCGTCGTCGGCCTTACTGTCCGAATCCCGGAATCGCAGCAGATTCTCGAACAATTGCGCACCGAATTTGCGCCGGCTGCGCTCGCATCGATCGAAGCCAATGTCGATATGGCCCGCGAGGCAATCGAACTCGCCGAGTCGAACATCGCCGTCGGCCGGGAGGCAGCTGCACGACCTGCGGGCAAGCAGGGTGAACTGGTCTCCGCCGTCCGAACGGCAGAAAAAGCAGCCGAACACGCACGGGCCTTGCTCGACGCAGTCGACCACGCGCAGAGCGATATCCGCAATGCGATAGCGACGCTTCCGGGCGCCATCGAAGAGGTGCGTAAAGACATCGCCGATGCCGCAACGCTCAGTCGGCACGGTGGGCCCGATTTGGACAAGGCGCGCGCAGCGGCCGAACAGGCACTACGCAATGCCGAGGCGTCCCAGGCATCGGATCCGCTCGGAAGTTACAACCAACTCGTTGCTGCAGACCAACAACTGGACGCAACGATCGAAGACGCAACCGAGGTGAAGGAGCAGGAGGAGCTTCTGCGCGCACGACTCGCGCGTGACATCGGCGGGGCTCAGTCGCAGATCACCGCTGCCAAGGACTACATATCGACCCGACGCGGCGGCGTCGGAGCCGAAGCGCGAACCCGCCTCGCAGAGTCGGAACGGCATTTCGAAGCCGCCCGCCAGCTGGAGTCCTCGGAACCGGCGAAGGCCCTCCAGCATGCTCAGGCCGCAGCTCAATTGGCCACGCAGGCATCTCAGAGCGCGCAGGCCGACGTCCGAGACTGGGAAGATCGCAATCGCCCACGCGGAGGCGGTGGCGGTGGCGGTGGGAATATGGCTGGCGCGGTCCTCGGCGGAATCCTCATCAACAGCGTCCTACGCGGCGGGGGCGGCGGCTTCGGTGGAGGCGGCTTCGGCGGCGGGGGCGGCTTCGGCGGAGGAGGCGGCGGCGGCGGTTTCGGTGGCGGCGGCGGCCGGTTCTAGACGACTGGTCGCGCCCGGTCGCCGAGGTTGTGCGCCTGAGTCGAGGTGACCGAACACGACGTTCGGTCACCTCGACTTCGGTGTTCTAGGCTCCGAGCAACCGCTGCGCGAGGTAGCCCTCGACCTGATCGAGAGCAACCCGCTCCTGCGCCATCGTGTCGCGCTCGCGGATGGTGACGGCATGGTCGTCGAGGGTGTCGAAGTCGACGGTGATGCAGAACGGCGTACCGATCTCGTCCTGGCGACGGTATCGACGGCCGATGGCTCCGGCGTCGTCGAATTCCACATTCCAGTACTGACGCAATTGCTGTGCCAGGTCCTTCGCCTTCGGCGTCAGATCCGCATTACGCGAGAGCGGCAGAACGGCAACCTTGACCGGAGCGAGGCGGCGGTCGAGCTTGAGTACGACGCGCTTGTCGACGCCGCCCTTGGCGTTGGGTGCCTCGTCCTCTGAGTACGCGTCGACGAGGAATGCCATCAGCGAACGAGTCAGACCGGCCGCCGGCTCGATGACGTACGGCGTGTAGCGGGTGTCGGTTGCCTGCTCGTAGTAGCTCAAGTCCTGGCCGGATACCTTCGAGTGCACCGAGAGGTCGTAGTCGGTGCGGTTGGCAACGCCCTCGAGCTCGCCCCAGGCGCTTCCCTGGAAGCCGAAGCGGTACTCGATGTCGACGGTGCGCTTGGAGTAGTGCGAGAGCTTCTCCTTGGCATGCTCGTACAGGCGCAGATTCTCCGGGTCGATACCGAGGTCGGTGTACCACTTCATGCGGTAGTCGATCCAGTACTCGTGCCACTCCTCGTCCTCGCCGGGCTTGACGAAGAATTCCATCTCCATCTGCTCGAACTCGCGAGTGCGGAAGATGAAGTTTCCGGGGGTGATTTCGTTGCGGAAGCTCTTGCCGATCTGGCCGATGCCGAACGGCGGCTTCTTGCGCGACGTCGTCAGCACGTTGGCGAAGTTCACGAAGATGCCCTGAGCGGTCTCGGGCCGCAGGTAGTGCAGCCCTTCCTCGTTGTCGACCGGTCCGAGGAACGTCTTGAGCAGGCCCGAGAACGCGCGCGGTTCGGTCCATTGGCCCGGGTCGCCGGTCTCGGGATCGCGGATATCGGCGAGGCCGTTCTCCGGCGGATGACCGTGCTTCTCCTCGTAGGCTTCGAGAAGATGATCGGCGCGGTAGCGCTTGTGGGTGATCAGAGATTCGACGAGCGGATCACTGAAGGTTTCGACGTGACCCGACGCTTCCCAGACCTGACGCGGCAGAATGACCGAAGAGTCGAGGCCGACGGTGTCTTCGCGGCTGGTGACCATGTTCCGCCACCACTGCTTCTTGATGTTCTCTTTGAGCTCGACGCCCAGCGGGCCGTAGTCCCAGGCAGACTTGGTACCGCCGTAGATCTCGCCGCAGGGGTATACGAGACCTCGACGCTTGGCGAGGTTGGCGACGGTGTCGACTTTGGACTTGGGTGCCACTGGCGGAGCTCTCCATCTTCGGTGTTCGAGGGGGTAGTTGCAGGCGCTTGGCCTCGCGCCAGCCTATCGGTCGAGCGGCGTATCTCCGAACGGTCCCCATTTGGTTTGACATGCATACTCCTGCATATCAAAATGGAAGTGATTTGCATTAACACCAAGTGCGTGCGCCTGACACCGGCGAAAGACGTTCTGAAAGTAGGGAGATCCTCTTGGCAACGATGGAGACGAACCCCTCACACCGCAACGATGGTGCTGCCGACGATCCCCCATCTCAGGCTCTCGACGACCATTCCCACGACCCGTTCGCATCTGCTCCCCCGGCACCGATCCCACCCAAAGAAACACTCGCAGCCGCCGGCGACATCCTGCGCGCTCTCGCTGCACCGGTACGTATCGCGATCGTGCTTCAACTACGCGAATCGGAGCGCTGCGTACACGAGCTGGTCGGCGCCCTCGGCGTCACACAGCCGTTGATCAGCCAACACCTGCGGGTTCTCAAGGCTGCCGGGGTCGTCCGCGGTGAACGCAACGGCCGCGAAGTTCTCTACCGTCTCGTCGACGATCATCTGTCACACATCGTCGTCGACGCCGTCGCACATGCCGAGGAAGGCTGAAGTTACCCATGACCGACAGTTCGTCGACCGACACCGCCCGTCCCCGAAAGCCCGTCGTAGTCGGGGTGCGGGCCACGAAACAACGGAGCGCGATCTCCGACCTCTTGGACAGCATCGAGGAGTTCCGATCCGCGCAGGATCTGCACGACGAACTCCGCAAGCGCGGAGAAGGTATCGGCCTCACCACCGTCTACCGCACGTTGCAGACCCTCGCCGACGCAGGCACCGTGGACGTTCTTCGCATCGACACCGGTGAATCGGTGTATCGGCGATGCTCGTCCGGGCATCACCACCATCTGGTGTGCCGACTCTGTGGCTACACCGTGGAGGTCGAGGGCGCAGACGTGGAGAAATGGTCGCAGGACGTCGCCGAGGACAACGGCTTCAGCGACGTCAGCCACACGGTCGAAATTTTCGGTACCTGCAGCGAGTGCCGAGCAGGCTCCTAGCTCGGCCCTTCACGAGCAGGCGTCACGGCAAGAGTCCTACACGTGCCTTCTCGACGCCTGCGAGCACGAGGACCAGCATCGTCATCAGCGGTTCGTCGTCGAGGCCGCTGGCCGGGAATGTGTACCGCAGCAGTACGTCGGCCATCTTTCCGTTGACATTGACCGAGATCGAGCCGAACTGCGACTCGGCGTTTCGATCTGCGACCTTCTTGTGCAGTGAGGCCTTCACCGGGCGATCCCACGCCAGAACCGCTGTCAGAGAAAGCACTTCGAGACCCGGCGACAGCACGAGCGAACGCAACGAGCACAAGGCCCCCGCGTAGTCGAACCCCAGCGACCCCTCCTCCGCCACTGTGACGGTAGCGAACTGGGTCAGCGCAATCTGGGCGCGGGATTGCAAGGACAACTGTTCACTCATACTTGACTCCACCGAATCTGCGGTCTCTGGAAGCGAATTCGACACATGCCGCCCACAGATCCCGGCGGTCGAAGTCCGGGAACAGCTTCTTTTGAAATACGAACTCCGCGTAGGCCGATTGCCACAGCAGGAAGTTGGACGTGCGCTGCTCACCGGACGGACGCAGAAACAGGTCGACGTCGGGCATGTCGGGCTCGTCGAGATACTTCGCGACGGTCGCCTCGGTGATCTTCTCCGGGTCGAGTTTTCCCTGCGCAACCAGCCGCGCTATTTCCTTTGTCGCGTCGGCAATTTCGGCCCGTCCGCCATAGTTGACACACATCGTCAGCGTCATGACGGTGTTGTGCTTCGTCAACTCCTCGGCGACCTCGAGCTCCTTGATCACACTGCGCCACAGGCGAGGTCGACGGCCGGCCCACCGAACGCGAACACCCATCTCGTTCATTTCGTCGCGCCGACGCCGGATGACATCGCGGTTGAATCCCATCAGGAATTTCACCTCTTCGGGACTACGCTTCCAGTTCTCCGTCGAGAACGCATACGCCGAGAGCCATTTCACCCCGATGTCGATGCAGCCACTGACCGTATCCATGAGCACGGCCTCGCCGCGCTCGTGTCCCGCGGTACGCGGCAGGCCTCGGTCCTGCGCCCACCGACCGTTGCCGTCCATGACCAACGCGACATGCCGTGGAATCAGCTCGGGCTGCAGGATCGGCGGCCGGGCGCCCGACGGATGCGGGTCCGGTGGGCGTACAGCGATCTCCTCGTCAGGCCGGGTACGCGGTTCGCGTCGTCGAATCACGGTCTTCATCCTGCCCGACGGTGGATATTCGGACCGACTCAGCCTCGACCTGATGCGGCTTCGATCGTTCGATCAGGGGCAACGTCCGCAACTGACGCTCGAGATGCCATTGCAGATGCGCGGCGACAAGGCCACTCGCCTGGCTACGCACCGCAGTCGACGTCGTCTCGGTGTAGACCCACTCACCACGCTCGAGGGCAACCATCAGGTCGAGTACACCGGCCATCGGGGTCGCCGCCCCGGGTGGCCTGCAGTGAACGCAGACGGAGCCACCTGCCGCGACATGGAACGCCCGATGTGGGCCGGGAGCGGCGCACCGGGCGCACTCGGTCAACGACGGCGCCCACCCGGCGTACCCCATTGCGCGCAGCAGGAAGGCGTCGAGGACCAACTCTGGTGGACGAGCACGGTCGCCTAGTGCGCGCAGCGCCCCGACAGTCAGTTGATGAAGACGCCTGGCGGGTGCATGTTCTTCGCCCGCCAGGCGTTCTGCCGTTTCGAGAATCGCGCATCCGGTGGTGTAACAGCCGTAGTCGGTCACGATATCGCCGCCGAAGGCGTCGATGGTGTGGACCTGCGTGACGATGTCGAGGTTACGTCCGGGGTAGAGAAGAACGTCGACGTGAGCGAACGGCTCCAGCCTCGCCCCGAACTTGGACTTCGTGCGGCGGACGCCCTTCGCGACGGCCCGGACGATTCCGTTGTCTCGGGTCAGGAGCGTGACAATCCGATCGGCTTCGCCCAGCTTGTGCTGGCGCAGCACGACTGCGTTGTCCCGATAGAGCCTCACGTGTTCAATCCTCCCACGCTGGTCCGGCTGTTCGATACTGTGCCAGCGTGGACTTTTCTCGCGCGACCCTCGTCGAACAGGCCGCAGCACTCGCAGCAGGCCGCATCACCTCGGTTCAGGCCGTCACCGAGTCGCTGGACCGGATCGAGAAGAGTCAGCCAACTCTGAATGCGTTCCGCATCGTGCGAGGTGACGCCGCACTACAGGAGGCCTGGGAAGCCGATCGACTACGTGCAACGGGGCACACTGCTCCCCTTCTGGGTGTGCCGATCGCGGTGAAGGACGACGTCGATGTCACCGGTGAACCGACGGCCTTCGGATGTGCCGGGGAGTTCCCGCGGGCAGCCGCCGATTCGGAGGTAGTGCGCAGACTTCGCGACGCCGGGGCCGTCATAGTTGGTAAAACGAACAGTCCGGAGCTCGGACAGTGGCCGCTCACCGGCGGTAGCGCGTTCGGGCACACTCGAAATCCCTGGAGCCGTACACACACGCCCGGCGGTTCGTCCGGCGGAAGTTCGGCAGCGGTTGCCGCCGAATTGGTTTCGGCTGCGCTGGGTTCCGATGGTGCGGGCTCGGTGCGCATTCCGGCGTCGTGGACCAATCTCGTCGGAATCAAACCGCAGCGTGGACGCATCTCGACGTGGCCGCAGCCCGAGGCCTTCAATGGCATCACCGTCATCGGCCCGTTGGCGAGGACCGTCGCTGATGCGGCACTTCTGCTCGATATCGTCTCGGGCAGTCACGAGGGCGATCTGCACAAGCCCGCTCCGTTGCAGGTCTCGGACTCGGTCGGGCGCAATCCAGGCCCGCTCAGGATCGCGCTGAGCCTGCGCAAGCCGTTCATTCCGACACCCTCGAAACTGGACCCCGAGATCTCGGCGGCGGCCTACGAGATGGCAGCGGTGCTGCGGTCATTGGGCCATCACGTCGTCGTTGACGATCCGAAATACGGAATTACGTTGGGGCTCAATTTCCTTCCCCGTTCACTGGCCGGTGTGGCAGCCTGGCTCGATCAGCTCCCGGATGCGTCGCTGGCCGATCCTCGGACCCGTGCCAACGCAAAACACGGGCGCGCCCTTTCCGGTGCCCCGCTGCGCGCAGCTCGCGCCGCGGAACCGCGGATCCGGCGTCGTATCGGCCGAATATTCGACGAATACGACATCGTGCTGGCTCCGACGACGGCTACTCCACCGCCGCTGATCGAAGCAATCGACGACAAAACCAACAGCGAGACCGACCGCATCATCACCGAACACTGTCCCTACACCTGGCCGTGGAACGTTCTCGGATGGCCGAGTGTGAACATCCCGGCCGGCTTCACCACGAACGGCCTGCCGATCGGTCTGCAATTGATGGGCCACGAATCCTCGGAACCGCTGCTGGTCTCCGTTGCCGCACAACTGGAGAATGTGCTGCAATGGCACCTCGAGCGACCCGAACAGTGGTGGTGAGCGGCACCGTCGACCTACTCCCACTTCATCTGCCACGGACGAAGACACACCCACCCAACCTGAGTTGAGTCGACGGGGTGAGGCCGACAAGATTGTCCGTGGTTCTGGCCCGGGAGGCTCGCCACGCGCGAACCGAAGCAGATGGCTGGTTCGAGAGAACCTCACCCGGCAGGACGTTTCGGCGGGTGATCGAAGAGATCGTGGCAATCGAACTCTTCGATCGTGCAATGACGCTCGCCGCCAAGATCTTCACGTCGGTTCTCCCCGTCATCATTGTGGGCACGACGCTCACCGGCGGTGACATCGTCGCACACGGAATCGACGATCAGTTCGGATTCGACCCGGCCGGCGGACCCCTCGGAGGTGGTGGACTACAAGCGAATGATCCTTCTTTTGCCGCGTTCGGCGTCGTGGGACTACTGATGGTCGTCATCAGCGGCACCTCGTTCGCTCGCACCCTCACCCGGATCTACGCGAAAATCTGGAACATGCCGCCGAGTGGTCTCAATCATGCTTGGCGGTGGATGGCAGTCCTGTTCACAGTCGCCATGTCGGTACCGCTGCTCGGAATCGCCCGCTCGGTTGCCGAGCTCAGGTTCGTCGGCAGACCCCTGGCGCTTGTGGTGGAGTTCGCCGTATGGCTGTTCGTGTGGGTACTCACCCCGCATCTGCTCACAGGAGGCTGGGTATCCGGCCGAGTGCTGTGGGCTACCGGCGCTCTCACCGCGGCGGGGCTCACTGCTTTTCGCGCCGGAGGACGCGTCGTCCTCCCCCGAATCACCGAGACCGCAGAAGCGCAATTCGGCCAATGGGGTCTGGTATTCACTTCGATCAGCTGGCTGTTCGGGTACTCCGTCATCATCGTCGGTGCCGCTGCTGTCACCAAGGCTCTCGCCCTCGACGAAGGAACGATCGGCCGGGTTCTTCGCGGTCCCGAACCCGCGTTGGTTCCCGAGCGCACCGATCCCTCGACGAAGGGAGATTCGTGAGGTGGGAGCGGGCACCTGCCACTAGCATCGAGGACACGGTCGATGTAGAAGCATGCCGATCACGGAGGTGTGGTTATGAGTCTTCACTACGAACAAACGCCCTTCCGTCAGCCAGCGCTGGGCGGCACGGGCCGCTTTCGGCGCGGCGATCGGTGCGGTGGCTGTACTCGTCGCGTTCGCGGGCGCACGGACGCTGGCGTTGCTCGCGGTGACGGTCGGTGCCCTCGTCGTCGGGGTCGCGGCGTTCTTCTGGTTCCTTACCAGTCGTGGTGCGATCCGATGGATCTCGCTGGCCTTGGCGGTATCAGCGCCGATCGTGGTGGTCGGCCGCAGCGAGTCGGTCACGTGCGCTGAGAGGACGATCGATACCACCTCGAGTATCGCCCGGCGAGCGGGGCCGCGGTAAGTCCATGGGCCACAACGGAAAGCCCGATCGTGATCACCGCGGTGGTCAGTAGAAGACTCTCGTGGGGCAATTCGTGAGGTTCTTCGACGATGAGGATGACGAAGACGATAGTAGCGAGACCACGCGGCCCGAACCACCCGACGAACCCAACGGTGGGCGCCCGGGCGTGCAGACCGATCATTGCCCCTGCGACGGGCAACATGCGGACCACGGTGAGGCTCACCACGGCGTACCCGAGCACGGCCCAGGACAAACTACCGAGTGCGGGCCCGAGCAAGACAGCACCGTAGACGATGAATGTCACTGCGCTGGAAAGATCCCCGAATTCCTCGATCAGGTATGACACGTCGCCGCCGGCCCGCCTGCGGATCACTCCGAACGCCAGCCCCCCGACGAATGCTGCGATGAACCCGGAGCCACCGACCCCGACGGCCGCGGTATAGGCGAGTGCAGCAGCCGCTACCGGGACGATCTGAACCCAGAACGGGTCTATCGAGTTTCGACGTCCGGCGAGGACGAGCACAGTTCCCGCAACGACCCCAGCAACGATACCGGCGGCGACACCGTAGCCGATCTGCTCGAGAACCAGGACGGCGGCGGCACCACCTCCGATCGTTCCGGTCTCCGTGTGGGCAATCGCAAGCACGACCAAGAAGATCGGCACGCAGATGCCGTCGTTCAGCCCACTCTCGACGTTGAGACCTTGACGGACCACCGTCGGTAGCGACGGCAGAGTCACGACCGCCTTCCCAAGCGCGGCATCGGTGGGGGCAAGAATCACTGCGAGCAGAATCGCTTCGGGTAGCGAGAAATCGAAGATCATCAGTGCAGCAGCGACTCCGACTGCGATCGTCCCTGGAAGCCCGAACGCGAGCAGTCGGGCAGGCAGCGCAAGCTGGTGCCGTAGTGCGGCGAAGTCGATGCGCGAGGCGTCGACGAACAACACCAACCCGAGCGTCAGTTCGGCGAGAAGTTTGACCGCTTCACCGGCGTAATCCAGTTCGATCAAATCGGACCCTGTTACACCCAGCGCCAAGCCTCCGACGGTGAAGACGATCGGCGCAGTGATCGGGGTTCCGTCGATGCGTCCCGAGATCGCGGCAAACGCGATCAGGAGACCAGCGATGGCGGGCACCGCCCATGTCATGGCCGTACACCTCCGAACTGTCTCGGACATTCGGCAGCATCCGGACATGCCGTCTCGAACATGCTGTCCTCGAACAGGTTCCGCATCATGTCGGTCGACCGTCTTCCGGCGAAACCTCACCGAGCGCGGGCCGTGCAATCAGCTCCACTACCAGCAGAGCTGCGACGGCGACGACCACTGTCACTGCCGCGACAGCACCGGAGGGGTATTTCCACAACACCAGTGTCATCACCGCGATCGCGACGATCCCCGCACGAAGAGGGAGCCGCAACTGCGAGACCACGGACTCGAACCGATTCGGTGCCCGTCCGCCTGCACGACCCCTGATCGCGTCGGTACCTTTGCCGTATGCGGAGCGAACCGCTACTGCCGATCCTGATGAACCGGTGAGATAACCGACGATTGCGATCACCACCGCAAGCACGAATACCGCGCGCAAGGTCGTCTCGAGCGGCACCAGGAGTGTGTCGATCAGTACCGTCGCTGCTTGCGGGGACAACACATCGGCGGGGACCGCATCGAGATACAGCAACCGACCGATGCTGATCGCGACGGCGAGCAGCGCCATGGCCACAGCCAGGCTGACTCCGACGAGCGCACCTGCCCGTCGGCGCATGCCCTTCGGGCTAACCCATACCGCGCCCACCGCTGCGAGCAGGGTCAACCATGGAAGAACCCCGGATGCTTTGTCCAGCAACGATGTTACGCGCTGCGCCTTGACCAGGTCGGGGGCCTGAAACAGTACGAAAGACTTGTCGATCGACGGTATTTTCTCCGCGAACGCGAATCCACGCTCGGTCAGCTTGGCGCGCACCTTGTCGATGATCGGGGCCAGCGAAATACTCACCGTACCTTCGTCACTGACCCCGACGGCCGCTCGGGTGTTGCCGGTCAGCACGGCTGTCAGGGCTTGATGCGCCTCCCGATTGGCCTTGATCCACAGTGTTTCGAATTCGTCGGAGGACACCAGAGACTCCACTGTCTTGTGCACGAACGACTCGGCCTGGTCCGCGATGACCGGGGCGAGACCGACAACCGCGGGTGGCACGCGAGGAGCATTCTCGGTGATCGAGGTCAGGGCCTCGGCGGTTATCGACTCGACATCGAGACGCGTCATGATCTCGTTCGTGATTTGATCTGCGAGCTCACCCTGCAGCACCGGATTCGAACCCAGCGGCGTCACCGTCTCGACATAACGGTCGGCATCGAGAACTTCGCTGCGAGTAAACCTGGCAAGTACGGCGGAGAAGCCCAGAACTGCGACCAAAACCAGAAGCAGGATCGCTGCGATCCAGCGCGCTGTCGAGTGTCCGGCCCGGGTTCGAGTTACCGCGGCCGGTGTGAGCTCCTCGCGCAGTTCGGCCAGCTCTCGCCGCAGACGGTCGAGCTCCCCCCGCTCGGTCGCGCTGAGTGGTTGTTCGGAGCCTGATGAATCCATGTTCGGCCTCTTCTCCGGTGGGCACAATCAGGGCCAAGCAACTGCTCCCTCATCGATGACCTTCCGCGGCTCAGCGCGCAACTGCATCATTCGTATCGGGTGACATTCTTTTCGAGAAGCGGTATTCGCCTTCGGTCCACCCACACGTGGCCCGGCAAGATATAGGGTCGAAACCAACGGATCACGGTGCGGCCGATGCCCCTGATGGCAGCCTTCCGTGTGAGAGAAGTTTCGAGTATCCGCTGCACATCGAAGTCAGGAGTCACGATGGCAAAGTTGGAATTCAAACGCGTATCCGAAATCTCCCGCAAGGAGGTGGCAGAACGAATCATCGCGCTCGGCCACGCTCTCGCCAGCGGTTCGCAAGTGGAGATGGGTTCGGGTGGCGACTCGATATCGATCGTCGTCGCCGATCGCGTTCGGTGGGAACTCGAGATCGAAGTGGACGGAGACGAAACCGAGATCGAAATCGAGATCAGCTGGCGGGACGCCCCTTCCGAGGCTGCCGACAGCGCGCCGACAGAGAAACACGATCCGCCGCGTCGGGCGCGGTCACGCAAGTCGACTCCGAAGTAGGACCAATAATTGGCGCAGACCTCACCCGCCTCGGATGACGCCACGGCCCCCGAGAAATTTTAGAGTTGGATCGTCGAGAGAGCTCGAACCAGCTGTCCGTCACCCCGAGTCGCGACCATCGGCCGAGTCTCGCAGGCCGATGCCCAAGTTCGAAGGAGTTCGAAACATGATCGATTCATTCTGGGAACTGATGTGGTACACACTGATCGTGTTCGCGTTCGTGGCGTATTTGATGATTCTTTTCCAAATTGTCGCCGACCTCTTCCGCGACCGCACCATGTCCGGTTTCGTCAAGGTCATTTGGATCATCCTGCTTGTCGTAATTCCGTACCTCACGGCCTTCGTCTATGTGATCGTGCGCGGTCGCGGTATGACGACTCGACACATCGAGGCACAGCAGTCTTCGAAGGAGGCAACCGACCGATACATCCGAGAGGTCGCCGGAAAGTCCTCTGCAGAGCACATCGCCGACGCCAAGGCGCTGCTCGACGCCGGCACCATCAACCAATCCGAATTCGAAGCGTTGAAAGCCAAGGCAATGAGCTGATTTCTGTGCTGCGACCGGGGTCTGCAAAAGGAAGGAACGCTTGTCCTGGAGCTACATCACGTCGTGCAGCGGATGCGCGGACCCCGGCACAGGCATCACCATAGTTGCCGATCTCGTCGGCGCAACCACGTGCACACGCTCCTCGAACACCATTCGATCCAACCGAGCGCGCGATCCAGCGGCGGGCTCGGCCCGATCGAATCAAAACCCGAGCTTGCCCATCTGCTTGGGATCGGTCTGCCAGTCCTTGGCGATCTTGACGTGCAGGTCGAGGTAGATGCGAGTACCGAGTAGCTTTTCGATCTGCAAGCGCGAGTTGGTACCGACCTCTTTCAACCGAGCACCACCCTTGCCGATGATGATCGCCTTCTGGCTCGAGCGTTCGATGTAAAGGATTGCGTGGACGTCGAGCATGTTGTCGTGGCCCTCGCGAGGAGTGATCTCATCGATGACGACGGCTAGCGAGTGGGGAAGTTCGTCGCGAATTCCTTCGAGCGCGGCCTCTCTGATCAACTCCGCCATCAGGATTTCTTCTGGCTCGTCCGTCAGTTCCCCGTCCGGGTAGAAGGCAGGGCCGGGTGGCAATTCGGAGGCGAGTAGAGAGACCAGCTTCTCCACCTGCTCACCCGATTCGGCAGACACCGGAATCACGTGGCTGCTCTCCCCCAGCAACTTCGACAGAGCCATGAGCTGCTGAACGACGCGTTCTTTCTTGACCTTGTCGATCTTGGTCACGATGCCGATCAGCGTCGTCTTCGGCGAGATGTGGCGAACCTGCTCGAGAATCCAACGATCACCCGGCCCGATCTTTTCGTCGGCGGGGATGCACAGTCCGATGACGTCGACCTCGGAATACGTGTCCTGCACCAGATCATTGAGTCGCTGTCCGAGAAGTGTTCTAGGACGGTGCAATCCAGGGGTGTCGACGAGAATCAACTGCGCATTCTCGCGGTGAACGATCCCACGAATGGTGTGGCGCGTGGTCTGCGGACGCGATGAAGTGATCGCGATCTTGGAACCGACGAGTGCGTTGGTCAGCGTCGACTTTCCGGTGTTCGGCCGACCTACGAAACAAATGAACCCGGACCGAAAATCTTCTTCGCTCGAATCAGACATCGAGCACCTCCCAGCTCTTCCCGCCGCGCGATGCGGCCGGGATGGTTGTATTCGTTCTGCCGCACAGCTCAGGCATCGGACGCTTCTGTCGACGATTCCTCATCGTGATCGTTCTCGAACCTCTCCACCAGAACGGTCGTCACTCGCACTCGACCCTTCTGATCGGCGCCGCCTTCGCCGGTGAATGCCAAGCCGTGCGACTGCACACGCGAGCCTGGAAGCGGTACTCGTCCGAGCTCGTAACCCAGGAGACCACCGACAGTGTCGACATCCTCGGATTCGATGTCGATGTCGAACAACTCGCCGACGTCATCGAGTGGTACGCGCGCAGATACCCGATAGCGTCCGTCACCCAAGTCTTCGATAGGGGCAACTTCACCAGCGTCGTACTCGTCGGCGATCTCTCCGACGATTTCCTCCAACACATCCTCGATGGTGACCAGCCCCGCAGTTCCACCGTATTCGTCGATGAGCACGGCCATGTGCTTACGGTCACGCTGCATTTCGGCGAGCAAACTATCCAACGGCTTGGAGTCCGGTACGAATACTGCCGGCCTCATGACGTCGGTAACCTTCACACCGCGTCCGCCATCGGTGGAGTAGTACGTCTGCTGCACAAGATCTTTCAGGTACACGACGCCGATGATGTCGTCGACGTTCTCACCGATCACCGGAATCCGGGAATGCCCACTGCGCACGGCGAGCGAAGTCGCCTGTCCCGCTGACTTGTCGGACTCGATCCACACCATTTCCGGCCGCGGAACCATCACCTCGCGCGCCGAGGTATCACCGAGTTCGAAGACGGACTGAATCATTCGGCGCTCGTCGTCAGCAACCACTCCACGCTCACGGGCCATGTCGACCAATTCACGCAGTTCGATCTCGGATGCGAACGGGCCGTTGTGGAATCCGCGCCCCGGCGTGATCGCGTTACCGATGAAGATCAGCACGCGGCTCACCGGACCGAGAATCCAGCCGAGGCCTCTCAACGGAAGTGCCGCGAACAGTGCAATCGAGTACGCGTGTTGGCGCCCGAGCGTTCTGGGACCGACACCGATGACAATGTAACTGACCAACACCATCACGACGGCAGTCACGAGAAGCGCGATCGTTTCGTCGAGAACACCTATCAGCCCACCCGCGAGTAGAACTGTGGCAACGATTTCGCACAGGATGCGAAGAAGGACCGTCAGATTCACGTATCGAGGGCGGTCCGCGACGATGGTGAGAAGGCCGATAGCGCCCGGGCGCCCATCTTTGACCATGTCCTCGACGCGGGCCCGCGAGACGGTGTTCAATGCCGAATCCACGGCTGCGAACAAACCTGCGATCGGTACGAGGACGACTGCTGCCACTATCAGCGCAGGCGCATCGCTCACAGGTTGTCGCCGCCGACGAAGCCGGTTTTGCCGAGCAGTCGACTGTCCCTTGCCGCCTGCACTTCGGCTTCTTCTGCGCGACGAAGATCCTCGTACCACTCCGCCAGAATGCGATTCTGAAGAGCGAACATTTCCTTTTCTTCATCCGGTTCGGCGTGGTCGTAGCCGAGTAGATGCAGGACACCGTGGACGGTAAGTAATGCCAACTCGTGTTCGAGAGGATGACCGGCGGCAGCTGCCTGGTCTGCGGCGAAGGACGGGCACAGGACGATATCGCCGAGCATCGACGGTCCCGGCTCGGGAGAATCCGGACGACCGCCGGGCTCGAGTTCGTCCATCGGGAACGACATCACATCCGTCGGGCCCGGTAAGTTCATCCACCGCATGTGCAGGTCAGCCATGGTGGACGAATCGACGAGAACCATCGACAGTTCGGCCGCCGAATGCACGTCCATACTGGCGATTGCGAACCGGGCCACACTTACGAGATCCGTTTCGGAGACTTCCATCCCCGATTCGTTGGACACCTCGATACTCATTGCTGCTCACTCTTTCGACAAGGGACTTTCGAGCAGATTCTATCGGCGAGCAGAGCGCGGCCCTCCAGAGCGTCGCTGTGCCCGATTGCTCAGCGAGAGATCTTGGTTGTTCGTGGACTCGAACCGCTCGTAAGCGTCGACGATCTCCGACACCAGGCGATGTCGAACCACGTCGCTACTGGTCAACTGTGCAAAGTGAATGTCGTCGACGTCGTTGAGTATCTCCGACGCAGCCCGAAGCCCCGAACGTGCGCCACCGGGGAGGTCGACCTGAGTGATATCGCCGGTCACGACGATCTTCGAGCCGAATCCCAGCCTGGTGAGGAACATTTTCATCTGCTCGGCGGTGGTGTTCTGCGCCTCGTCCAGAATGATGAACGCGTCGTTGAGGGTCCGACCGCGCATATACGCCAGCGGAGCGACCTCGATGACACCTGCCTGCATGAGCTTCGGAATCGCCTCGACATCCATCATGTCGTGCAGTGCATCGTGCAGCGGGCGTAGGTACGGATCGATCTTGTCGTGCAACGTGCCGGGCAGAAAGCCGAGACGCTCGCCGGCCTCCACCGCGGGCCGCGTCAAGATGATCCGGCTGACCTGCTTGGCCTGCAACGACTGGACCGCCTTGGCCATCGCCAAATAGGTCTTGCCGGTACCAGCGGGGCCGACACCGAACACGATGGTGTTGGTGTCGATCGCATCGACGTAGCGCTTCTGATTGAGCGTCTTCGGCCGGATGGTCTTGCCTCGACGAGAAAGGATGTCCAGGCTCAGCACTTCGGCCGGTGACTCGGCAACACCTTCGGTCATCATGCCGACTGCCCTGCGTACCGCATCGACGGTCAGCGGCTGCGCGCGCTTGGCGACGGCTGCCAACTCGGAAATAACGCGCTCGGCGAGCGCCACGTCGGTGACCTTGCCACTCAAAGTGACTACGTTTCCTCGGACATGGATGTCGGCGCTCAGAAGCTGCTCGAGGGTCCGCAGGTTCTCGTCGGCGGGTCCCAGTAGCGGGAGAACGGCCTCAGGCGCAAGCTCCATGCTGGACCGAACCATGCGTTCGGTTGGAAGTTCGCTGTGTTCACTCACGTGGTGGCTATGGCCTGCTTTCCGATGTCGACGAGCATGGGCGGGGACGGTGTCTGATTCGAGTTTAACGCGCGTGCGAATGACCGCATTCCCATTTACCCGCCGGCACCGGTGAGCACCGCCGACACCGAGTGCTGCCAGCACCGGGACCCGGCCTCGAGAAACGCGACGTGGTCCTCACCAGGAACGATCGTCAGTTCGGCGTGATCACCGCCGGCGCGTGCCGCTGCTACATAGAGTTCGCTCTGCGACACCGGCACCAGCGTGTCGAGCGATCCATGAATGCAGTGCATCGGGATCGCGGTGGGAACGCGGTGTATCGGCGACGCCGATCGATACAGCTCGGGCGCGTCCTCGTAGTCGGCGTCGAGCAAGGCGCGGACGGCAGGATTGACGATTCCCGACGCCGGACCGGTCATCAAGTCCAGAACACCTGCCTGCGTCACGATCAGCGACGGCGTCAGCGCGCCGCCGCGTCGACCTGCCAGCCACGCGGCCAGGTGTCCGCCGGACGAATGACCGAGTACTCGGACGTTCGCCAGATCGAGTGAGATCGAATCGAGTTCGGCAGCTATGCCGACAAGTGCGTCGAGCGCCGCGCCGACATCGTTGCTCGCTTCGGGCCACAGACCGCCTGCGCCGACCCGGCGATACTCGATGTTCCAGGCCGCGAAACCTGCTCGCGCAAACTCGACGGCGTACCGGGTGCCGAGGCTGGAGCTGTATTGGCCACTCCAGGATCCGCCGTGCACGATCATGACTACAGGTACGGGAGTGCCTGATTCAGCCGCGAAGCGCTCCGGAAGATAGAGGTGCCCGTACTGCTCTTCGTGCTCGCCGTAACCGATTTTGGTTCGCTCCACTACGGCTCACGAAAGTCGAGAGGCTGCTGCGCCCAGCGGTCCGTCGAGACACCGATCGCGCCCAGTGCAACGGCCGCAGCGGTCGAGGTCCGCAGAACCGTCGGACCCAACACGACGGTTCGGGCTCCGGCCGCAGTCAATTTGCCTACTTCACTGTCGTCCAAACCACCTTCAGGACCTACCACCAACAGCACTTCGCTCACCGAACGCAGCGGCAACTCCGAGAACCTGTCGGTTGCCGATTCATGAAGCACTGCAACGATTCCCCCGCGGGCGACGACCCCACGGACCAGTTCGAGTACCGCCGCCGTGTCATGGAGTTCGGCGACGTCCGGAACGAACGGCCTTCGGGACTGCTTGGCCGCGGCGGCAACCGTACTACGCCACCGAGCGACGCCCTTGGCTGTTTTCGCACCTTCCCAACGCGCGACGCATCGGGAGGATTGCCACGGCACGATGGAGTCGACGCCCGCTTCGGTCGCAAGTTCTACGGCCAACTCCGAGCGATCTGCCTTGGGCAGCGCCTGGACGAGCCCCACCGATGGTGTCGGCCGCGGCATGTCGAATCGAGCATCGACCGTCATTTCGAGGCGATCACGCTCGGCGGAGATCACGACGGTGTCGGCGACCCCGCCGTGCCCGTCGGACAGCAAGATTCGTTCGCCCACTCGAATCCGCCGCACTGTGGCGGCATGGTGGCCTTCTTTCCCGTCCAGGACAGCGGTGCTACCGACCTGAGGCAAAGGATCGAGGTAGAAAACGGTGGCCGCCATCGTCAGCGACCGCTGAACGCTTCCCGGAGCCTCGAGAACAACCCACCGCTGTGCTGGGAGCCGATGGTGACGACCTCGGCTGCATCGCGGTCTCGCAGGGCTTTCAGGTCCTCGAGGAGCTGAGTCTGCTTGTTGTCCAGGCGTGACGGCACCACGACCTCGAGGTGCGCGTGTAGGTCACCTCGAATTCCGGACCGGAGCTTCGGCATCCCGTGACCACGCAGTACCGCGACAGATCCGGGCTGAGTGCCTTGATCGACGACGATGTCCGTCGGTCCGTCGATGATCGCGTCGACCGAAACCGAGGTGCCGAGCGCTGCGTCGACCATCGGGACACGAATCGTGCAATGCAGATCTTCGCCGTCGCGGACGAACACGTCGTGCTGCTGCTCGACGATTTCCACGTAGAGGTCACCTGCGGGGCCGCCGCCGGGCCCGACTTCACCCTGTGAAGCGAGCCGAATCCTCATGCCGTTGCTGACACCGAGCGGCACCTTGACCGAAATGTCTCTACGCGATCGAACACGACCGTCGCCACCACATTTGCGGCACGGGTCGGGAATGGTCTCCCCGGCTCCGCGGCAGGTCGGGCACGGCCGTGAGGTCATGACCTGACCGAGGAAGGAACGCTGAACGGACTGAACTTCGCCTGCGCCACCGCAGGTTTCGCAGGTCACGGGCTTGGAGTCACCGTTGGTCCCCCCACCTGTACATAGGTCGCACAGGATTGCCGTGTCGACGGTTATGTGCTTGGTGACACCCGTCGCGCACTCGTCGAGTGTGAGTTTCGTTCGCAGCAGCGAGTCGGCACCCGGCTGGACGCGACCACGGGGTCCGCGGCCACTGCCGCCTCCCTGTCCGCCGAAGAACGCTTCGAAGACATCTCCGAGTCCACCGCCGAATCCGCCGCCACCGAAGCCGGCTCCACCGCCACCACCTTGCTGAAGTGGATCTCCTCCGAGGTCGACGACACGTCGCTTCTCGGGATCGGAGAGGACTTCGTAAGCAGTCGAGATGTCCTTGAATCGGGCTTGCGCGCTCTCGTCCGGATTCACGTCGGGGTGGAGTTCACGCGCAAGCTTGCGGTAGGCGCGCTTGATCTCTTGGTCCGAAGCCTTCTGGCTCACACCGAGCGTCCCGTAATAATCCCGTGCCACGTAAGTCTCTTTCGTTTTTTCGATCCGGTCTGCGCTTACCTCCGCTATTGCGGTGCGGCAAGCAATGTCTGTTGTCCGGTGTTCAGCGCTCGGCGAGAACCTCGCCGATATACCTCGCAACGGCGGCGACCGATGCAATTGTTCCCGGATAGTCCATGCGTGTGGGGCCCAGCACTCCCATGCCCCCCAGAACCATGCCAGCCGAACCGTACCCAGTGGAAATCACCGAGGTTCCGCGCATCTCCTCGACCTGCGTCTCTTCTCCGATTCGCACCGTCACAGTTCGCGTGTCCTGTGTCACAGAAAGCAGCTTGAGTACGACGACCTGCTCTTCCAAGGCTTCCAGAACAGCACGCAACGACCCTGGAAATCCTGCGTCACCCGCGAAATCGGCGGCATTTCGTGTCAGATTGGCGGTTCCGCCGAGCACCAGACGTTCCTCGGAGTGCTCTACCAGGGACTCGACCAACACGGTCGCAGATCTGATCATTGCGTCGCGTATGGGTTCGGGTGCATTCTCGGCGAGTTCGGCCACGGCCGCCGACGCGGCAGCGAGACGCTTTCCTTCGAGCGCGCCGCCGAGCAATCTGCGCAGTTTTGCCAAGTTCTCGTCGTCGATGACATCGCCCAGTTCGACGATGCGCTGATCGACGCGTCCGGAGTCCGTGATGAGCACCAGAAGCAGCCGGGCCGGTGTGAGCGCAACTACTTCGAGATGGCGAACCGACGATACCGACAACGTCGGATACTGCACGACGGCAACCTGGCGGGTGAGCTGTGCAAGCAGTCGGACCCCGCGGCGAAGAACATCGTCGAGGTCGACACCGTTCTCGAGGAACTCGAGAATGGCACGCCGCTCGGCAGACGAGAGTGGTTTGACGTCGGCGATGCGGTCGACGAACTGACGGTAACCCTTGTCGGTCGGTACCCGGCCGGAGCTGGTGTGAGGCTGTGCAATGTATCCCTCGGCCTCCAGTGCCGCCATATCGTTACGCACAGTCGCGCTGGATACGCCGAGGTTGTGACGTTCCACCAATGCGCGTGAACCGACAGGCTCCTGGGTGGAGACGTAATCAGCGACTATGGCCCGAAGAATTTCGAACCGACGGTCATCAGTGCCCGACATCGGTATCCACCTCCACATCTGCTCTATTTCTGGCATACGCCGGGTCGCGGCGTGAACAACCGGTTGACCGCACTCCCCCCGGCAGACCCGTCTGCCGAGTCTAGTGGCCGTGGAGCAGTACCCACCGCGAGGCCTTAGTGTGGACAAGTGGGTTACTCGACTGCGACAACGGACATAGCTGTGACGAACTACACCGAATCGAGGGTCACACCGTGATCTTCAAAGGTGTTCGCGACGGAAAGCCGTACCCCGAGCACGGCCTGTCATTGCGGGACTGGTCCAAAATTCCTCCCCGCCAAATCCGCCTCGACGACATCGTCACCACCACGAAGGTTCTCGAACTCGACCGCCTTCTGTCCGAGGACTCGACCTTCTACGGTGATCTGTTTCCGCACGCGGTCCACTATCGCGGCGTGGTCTACCTCGAAGATGGCCTGCACAGGGCCGTGCGTGCGGCCCTGCGCAACAGGACGGTCCTACACGCCCGCGTGTTCGACTACGACGCACTGAGTGCTTGACTTCCCAGCGCTCGTCTCGTCGGTGAACGAACGCCCGATCACGCAGCGATAGTGCGGACGACCGCGTCGGCCAGCAGACGGCCGTGATCGGTGAGAACGTAACGATCGTGCTCGACGAACATCAGTCCGTCGACCACCAACTGCTCGGCCGCCGCGCGCTCGGAATCTGCGAGCACACCGGCCGGCAGTCCCGTTCGTAGACGGATTTTCAACATCAGCTCTTCCAGGTGAAGGTCCTCACTCGTGAGCAGTTCACTGCCGCCGACGGGGAACTCACCCGCTTCGAGCCGGTCCGCGTAGCGAGCGGGGTGCTTGATGTTCCAGAACCTGGTTCCACCGATGTGACTGTGCGCGCCAGGACCGGCTCCCCACCAATCTCCGCCATCCCAGTAGCCGACATTGTGTTTGCATTCGGCAGCGTCATCGGTGGCCCAGTTGGACACTTCGTACCAGTGCAGTCCGGCACCGGACAACACCGTGTCGATCCGCTCGTACCGGCTGGCCAGCACGTCATCGTCGGGGGCGGGTAGCTCGCCGCGTCGAACCTTGCGCGCCATGGCCGTTCCATCCTCGACGATCAACGCATATGCCGACACATGATCGACGCCCGCCTCGAGAACAGCAGCAAGGGAGGCGTCGAGATCCTCCGCGCGTTCACCGGGGGTCCCGTAGATGAGGTCGAGGTTGACGTGGTCGAAGCCAGCGGCCCGGGCCTCTTTCGCTGCGGCAACAGCACGTCCGGGTGTATGCGTTCGATCGAGAACCGCGAGAACGTGCGGGGCGGCCGACTGCATGCCGAGCGAAATCCTGGTGAAGCCGCCCGCGCGCAGCTTTTCGAAGAATGCCGGCGACGTCGATTCCGGATTTGACTCCGTCGTCACCTCGGCGCCCGTCTTCAGCCCGAAGCTGCCGCGAACAGCGTTCAGCACATCGGTGAGGCCGTCCCCACCCAGCAACGAGGGCGTACCCCCGCCGACGAACACCGTGTCAGCGGTTGGCACCGATCCTGCGCGATCGTTCATGAGCGCGGCGGCGGCATCGAGTTCACGACGCAATCCGGTCAACCACGACTGCGGCGACGCGGATGTTCCGAGCTCCCCTGCGGTGTAGGTGTTGAAATCGCAGTAACCGCATCGTGTCGCACAGAAGGGGACGTGCACGTAGATCCCGAATGGCCGCGAACCGACGCCGTCGAAGGCCGCATCTGGCAGTTCGAGTGAGACTGCGGGCGAGACGGGAAGGTTCACGCTCTCCAGTGTCCCAGAACCTGATGAGTGGACTCACCACACGGACAGCGTTCCGAGTTGAAGTCGCTCTGCCAGGCTATTTACCCCACAATTGGGGTAAATAGCTCACCGCGGTCGGCACTTGCCAGATGACGTGGCACAATAGGCTCCGTGAACGACTCTGGGATCCGATTGGTGGCACGACGCCACGTCGATCTCAAGCGTGTCTGCAGTTCTTCGTGTCGATGCCGTAAGAGTGTGTAGCTGAGTTCTGCGTCTCGTTGGATACGCATGCTCATCCCGCTCGTAAATCGAACTGAGCACGTTTCTTCTCACAAGCCCCGATCCAACCGAACGCGTGTGCAAGCGGTGAGTTTCAGCCACCACCCTTTCACCGTCCGGCAGAGAAAAGATGCAGGAGCCTTTGATGTCGTCGACAACCGACGCGACTACCGATGCAACGGGCGCGAAATCGCCTGGTGTTGCACCCAGAGAGCGCACCGCACGGCCGACCAAGCGCCGCGCCGAAGGCCAGTGGGCCCTCGGATACCGCGAACCCCTCAACGCCAACGAGCAGGCGAAGAAGGACGACAACCCGCTGAACGTGCGGGCGCGCATCGAGAACATCTACTCCAAGCAGGGGTTCGACAGCATCGACAAGAGCGACCTGCGTGGACGCTTCCGTTGGTGGGGCCTCTACACCCAGCGTGAGGAGGGCTACGACGCCACCTTCACCGGTGACGAGAACGTCGACCTACTCGAAGCCAAATACTTCATGATGCGAGTGCGATGCGACGGAGGCTCTCTCAACCTCGAGCAGTTGCGGACCATCGCCGGCATCTCGCAGGAATTCGGCCGCAACACCGCCGACCTGTCCGACCGCGAGAACGTCCAATTCCACTGGATCGAGGTCGAGAACGTACCGGAGATCTGGAAGCGCCTCGAGGCGGTCGGCCTGAAGACCACCGAAGCCTGCGGCGACTGCCCCCGCGTCGTTCTCGGCTCTCCCCTGGCCGGCGAATCCCTCGACGAGGTACTCGATCCCACCCCCGCTATCGACGAGATCGTGCGCCGCTACATCGGGAACCCCCTTTACTCCAACCTGCCCCGCAAATTCAAAACTGCGATCTCCGGCCAGCAGGACGTAGTCCACGAGATCAACGACGTCGCGTTCATCGGCGTGAACCACCCGGAACACGGTCCCGGACTTGATCTCTGGGTCGGCGGCGGCCTGTCCACCAACCCGATGCTCGCTCAGCGCGTCGGCGCTTGGATTCCGCTCGACGAGGTTCCCGATGTCTGGGAAGGTGTTGTCTCGATCTTCCGTGATTACGGCTACCGCCGTCTGCGCGCCAAGGCCAGGCTCAAGTTCCTCATCAAGGACTGGGGAATCGAAAAGTTTCGCGAAGTCCTCGAAACCGAATACTTGAAGCGTCCCCTCATCGACGGCCCGGCACCAGAGAAGCCGACGCGGCCCATCGACCACGTCGGTGTCCAGAAGACCCAGAACGGACTCAACGCAGTCGGTTTCGCGCCGATCGCGGGCCGCGTTTCGGGAACCATTCTCGCTCGGGTTGCCGACGCCGCCGAGAAGGCCGGCAGTGACCGCATCCGCTTCACGCCCTTCCAGAAGCTGATCATCCTCGACGTGGCCGAAGAAACTCTCGAGCCACTGATCGCCGACCTCGACGCTCTGGGCCTGCCGGCTCGGCCGTCGCACTGGCGCAAGAATCTGATGGCCTGCTCAGGCATCGAATTCTGCAAGCTGTCGTTCGCCGAAACACGCAAGCGCTCACAGGTTCTCGTGCCAGAACTCGAAGAGCGTCTGGCAGACATCAACGCCCAGCTCGACGTACCGATCACGATCAATATCAACGGTTGCCCCAACTCCTGCGCCCGATCGCAGGTCGCGGACATCGGATTCAAGGGCCAACTGGTCGACGACGGTGAAGGCAATCAGGTCGAAGGCTTTCAGGTTCACCTGGGCGGCAGCCTCGGCTTCGACACTACTTTCGGCCGAAAGCTACGCCAACACAAGGTCACTAGCATCGAGATGGGTGATTACATCGATCGCGTCGTACGGCAGTTCGTGAAGAACCGTAACGAGGGCGAACGTTTTGCCGAATGGGCAGTGCGAGCAGACGAGGCGGATATGCGATGAGAACTCGAATGAATCTTTCGGTCGAGGAGTTGAAGGCGGTCGCTGAACGCGGCGCTCGCGAACTAGACGGAGCCGACGCCGCCGAGCTGCTGGCCTGGACCGAACGCGAATTCGGCACCGACTACATCGTGGCATCGAACATGCAGGACGCAGTCCTGGTACACCTTGCAGCCCAGGTACATCCGGGTATCGACGTCCTGTTCCTCGAAACCGGCTATCACTTCGCGGAAACCATCGGCACTCGCGATGCGGTAGAGGCCGTGTACGGCGTCAAGATCGTCAATGCTCGCGCCGAACTGACTGTGCCGCAGCAAGATGCACTGGAAGGCAAAGACCTCTTCGCGCGTGAACCGAATCGATGCTGTGCCATGCGCAAGGTCGCTCCGCTGAAGAAGGAGCTTGCCAACTACAGCGCCTGGGTTACCGGCATCCGTCGCGTCGAATCGCCCACGCGCGCAAATGCGCCTCTCATCTCCTTCGACGACGGCTTCGGCCTGGTGAAGATCAATCCGATCGCAGCCTGGTCGGACGAGGACATGCAGAACTACATCGACGAGCACTCCATACTCGTCAATCCGCTTGTCGACGAAGGCTATCCATCGATCGGGTGCGCACCTTGCACCGTCAAGCCCGCCCCCGGCGCCGATCCGCGTAGCGGACGGTGGGCCGGTAAGGCCAAAACCGAATGTGGGTTGCACGCATCATGACACTGGACACGACAGCTGTGGAAGCTCAGCGCACACTGCTCGACAGCGATCGATTCGACACACTCGATGCACTCGAGTCCGAGGCGATCCATATTTTCCGTGAGGTGGCAGGCGAGTTCGAGCGCCCGGTCATACTCTTCTCCGGCGGCAAGGACTCCACCGTTCTGCTGCACTTGGCGATCAAGGCCTTCTGGCCTGCGCCACTTCCGTTCTCGCTGCTGCACGTCGATACCGGCCACAACTTGCAGGAAGTACTGGACTTTCGCGACTACATCGTCGCCAAGTACAACCTCCGCCTGCACATCGCCAGCGTCGAGGACTACATTGCCGACGGCCGACTCACCGAGCGTCCCGACGGCATTCGCAACCCACTTCAGACCGTTCCACTACTAGACTCGATCGCGGAGAACCGTTTCGATGCCATCTTCGGTGGCGCACGCCGCGACGAGGAGCGGGCTCGCGCGAAGGAGCGCATCTTCTCCCTTCGCAACGCCTTCGGCCAGTGGGATCCTAAGAAGCAGCGTCCGGAACTGTGGAACCTATACAACGGTAAGCACTCGCCGGGTGAGCAAGTTCGAGTGTTCCCGTTGAGCAACTTCACCGAACTCGACATCTGGCGGTACATTGCCCGCGAAGACGTCGAATTGGCGTCGATCTACTACGCCCACCAGCGCCCGGTGTACCAGCGCGACGGAATGTGGATGACTCCCGGTGTGTGGGGTGGCCCGAACGAATCCGAGGAGCTGAAGACTCTGTCGGTTCGCTACCGGACCGTGGGCGATGGATCCACCACTGGCGCAGTTCTCTCCGACGCCGCAGACAACGACGCGATTCTTGCCGAGGTCGCGGCATCTCGGCTCACCGAACGTGGTGCCACTCGCGGAGACGATCGAGTTTCCGAGGCTGCCATGGAAGACCGCAAGCGCGAAGGATACTTCTGATGAGCAACTCTCGTTCCGGTACACAGCTTCTACGCCTTGCCACCGCAGGCAGCGTCGACGACGGCAAATCCACCCTGGTCGGGCGTCTGCTCTACGACACGAAATCTGTACTCGCCGACCAGATCGATGCTGTCACGCGGGCATCGGTCGACCGTGGACTGAGTACGCCGGACCTGTCACTGTTGGTCGACGGCCTGCGTGCCGAGCGCGAGCAGGGCATCACGATCGACGTTGCCTACCGATACTTTGCGACGCCTGCGCGTTCGTTCGTTCTCGCCGATACACCCGGGCACGTTCAGTACACCCGTAACACCGTCTCCGGTGCGTCCACGGCTCAGCTCGTCATACTTCTCGTCGACGCACGCAAGGGCGTCATCACGCAGACTCGTAGGCATGCAGCGGTTCTCGCGCTACTCGGAGTACCCAAGCTGGTATTGGCAGTCAACAAGATCGACCTCGTGGAGAATCCGGAGCAGGTATTCGCGGACATCTCGGAGGAATTCAACTCTCTGACGAGTTCTCTCGGCTGGGCTACCGAGGATGTCACCGAGATTCCGGTGTCCGCCCTTCACGGTGACAATGTGGCGGTGCGCTCGACCAAGACTCCGTACTACGACGGCCCGACGCTGATCGAGCATCTCGAGTCCGTCCCGGTGGACGCCGAACCTCATCGAGTGGGACTGCGGTTCCCCGTGCAGTACGTAATCCGTCCGCGCACAGCCGAATTCCCGGACTACCGCGGCTACGCCGGCCAAGTTGCGGCCGGAACGGTCTCCCCCGGCGACGAAGTCGTCGTGTTGCCCTCGGGAGTACGCACGACCGTCGAGCGCATCGACACAGCCGATGGCGAACTCGGATCGGCCCATGCCGGCCGTAGCGTCACGTTGATTCTCGCCGATGACGTCGACGTGTCTCGAGGTGACACCATCGCGTCCCCGCAGGATGCACCGGAGGCCCTCGGGGAATTCGATGCCACTGTGTGCTGGCTTGCCGAGAAGCCTCTGCGGCCCGGTGCACGACTGCTGCTCAAGCACGGTACGCGTACCACTCAGGCCATCGTCGGCTTGCTGGTGGAGCGGTTCGACGAACAGAATTTGACGTCCGTGCCGTCACCGGAATCGTTGGAGCTCAACGACATCGGTCGAATCTCGGTTCGTGTTGCCGAGCCGATCGTGGCGGACGACTACCGGGTCAACCGGCACACCGGGAGTTTTCTACTGATCGACCCGAACGGCGGAAATACCCTCGCGGCCGGTCTGGTCGGTGACGCGTTGTCCGCTGTCGAGCTCGGGGAGCCGACACCGGCGTGAGCGTGCTGATTGCCACCGCTCACGGCAGCCGCGACCCGCGCTCAGCTCGCACAGTGCATGCGGTGGTCGATCGAATCCGACTTCGGCGCCCGGATGTGGATGTGCGAGTGGCGTTTCTGGACCTCACGGAGCCACACGTCGATCGAGTGATCGACGATGTCGCTCTCGAGGGCGCCGACTCGGCCGTCGTCGTTCCGCTGCTGCTCGGGAGCGCGTTTCATGCGAGAGTGGACTTGCCGACGATGCTCGATGCGGCACGGCTGCGCAATCCAGGATTGTCGCTGGCACAGGCCGACGTACTGGGCGAAGATCAGCTGTTGGTCGATGCCGTTCGCTCACGCATATTCGACGCCGGCGTGGAGGTCGACGATCCGGATGTCGGGGTCCTTCTTGCCGCCGTCGGATCCTCGGACGGTGCCGCCAACGAACGCACTCGTGGCATTGCTCGACACGTTCTCACGGGAACTCGTTGGCGCGAGGCCGTGACATGTTTTGCGACCGTGCCGAATTCGGGCCCTGCTGAGGCTCTCAAGTTCCTGCACAGCGCCGGTGCGAGAAAAATGGTGCTCGCGCCTTGGTTTCTTGCACCGGGTTTGCTGACCGACCGGGTATCCGCAGTTGTGGACGAATCAGGCTTCGAGGTCGTCCGAGCGGACGTCATCGGTGCGCATTCGTCGGTGGCCGAGGTGGTGTCCCATCGTTACGACTGCGCTCTGACGCACATCGTCACCGCGGACAACGATCACGTCAATAGGTAGATCCGGCGGCCGGCGCCATCGTGCCCTTGGAATTGAGGATCTTCGGGATACGTGTGGCACGGACGTACACCGTCTCTCCGGCGTTGAGCTGGAGCGCTTCACTGTCGCCGCGAGTGATCTGCGCGGTGAAGGGTTCTCCGGTTGCAGCATTCTTCAGTTCGACCTTCACCTCGAATCCGAGACGTACGACGCGTTCGACGATGGCGCGAGTCACGCCCGCAGATTCGGCTGTCCCGTTCTCCTGCGCCAGCGACATGCTCGGATCCCGACCGACGCGAATGTCGTGCGGCCGGACCAGTAGTCCGTTGAGCTTTGCGACCTGCCCGAGGAAGGACATCACGAAGTCGTTCTCGGGACGATCGTAGAGGTCCTCGGGGGTACCGACCTGCTCGATCCGGCCCTTGTTGAGCACCGCGATCCGGTCGGCGACGTCGAGTGCCTCTTCTTGATCGTGCGTCACCAATACCGTCGTGACATGAACCTCGTCGTGCAATCGGCGCAGCCAGGTTCGAAGATCCTCACGGACCTTCGCATCGAGGGCGCCGAACGGTTCGTCGAGCAGCAGGACTTGCGGGTCGACCGCGAGCGCGCGTGCCAGTGCCATGCGCTGCCGTTGGCCGCCCGAAAGCTGCGCCGGAAACCTCGACTGGAAGCCGGCGAGGCCGACGATCTCGAGGAGTTCGTCCACCTTCCGCTTGATCTCGGGTTTCGGTCGCTTCCTGATCGTCAGGCCGAATGCAACGTTGTCGCGAACGCTGAGGTGCTTGAAGGCTGCATAGTGTTGAAAGACGAATCCGATTTCACGACGCTGTGGGCTCACCCACGTGACATCCTGACCGGCCAGGACCACCTGACCGGAGTCGAGTTGCTCCAGGCCTGCAATCGACCTCAGCAAGGTCGACTTACCGGAGCCGCTGGGCCCGAGCAAGGCCGTCAACGAGCCCTTGGGGATGTCGATGCTGACATTGTCGAGTGCGGCGAAGTCGCCGTACTTCTTGTTGGCGCCGACGACGGAGATCTCGATTTCGTTGTTCTTCGATGCAGTCATTACTTCGTCCTCTTTTTGTCGAGGGCAGTCATCAGCAGCAATACGATGACGGCGATTGCCATGAGCAAGGTGGATGCGGCGTATGCACCCGCTTGGTTGAAGTCCTCGTATCGCGAATTCACCAACAAGGTCAGTGTCTGCGAGACGCCTGGCAAGTTGGTCGACACCATGATCACGGCGCCGAACTCGCCGAGCGAACGGGCAACGGTCAGGACGATTCCGTATGTCAGACCCCAGCGAATGGCTGGGAGTGTGATCCGCCAGAAGGTCTGCATCGAGGAAGCCCCCAATGTCGATGCAGCTTCTTCCTGCTCTTCACCGATTTCGTAGAGCACCGGCTCCACTTCGCGCACCACGAAGGGCAGCGTCACGAAGATCGTCGCTATCACCATGCCGGGCAGAGCGAAAATGATTTTGAAGCCGAGACTCTCGATGCCGCCGAACCAACCGTTGGCGCCCCACAGCAGGATGAGCGCGACACCGGTGACGATGGGTGAGACCGCGAACGGAAGGTCGACGACAGCCTCGAGGACACCCCTTCCACGGAACCGTCCACGCACGAGTGCAAGGGCAGTGATGACACCGAAGACGACGTTGATCGGAACGACGATCGCGACGATCAGCAACGACAGTTGCAGTGCCGACTGCGCGGCCGGCGTCGTTATCAGTCCCCAGAACTCGGCGATCCCATTTTCGAACGTCCGATAGAGGATGGCGCCGAGCGGAAACAACACCAGCGCAGCGAGATAGAACAACGCAACGACCCGCAGCGAGAGCTTGACCGGGAGCCCGAGCTTCATCGGATCTGTTCCTCTCTTCGAGCTAGTCGACTTCCCACGATGCGCAGAACGAACAGCACGACGAACGCCAACGCGAGCAAGACGACCGAGATCGCCGCGGCATCGACCTGATGGTCGTACTCGATCAGCTCTCGGATGTATTGGGATGCGATCTGTGTTTGCCCTGGGATGTTGCCGCCGATGAGGACAACCGATCCGAATTCGCCGATAGCCCTGGCGAATGCCAAGCCTGCGCCGCTCAGAACTGCGGGCATCAGCACCGGAAGCACGATGCGCCGGAAGATGGTCAAGTTACCTGCCCCGAGGGACGCGGCCGCTTCTTCCACTTCCTTGTCGATCTCGATGAGCACGGGCTGCACGGCTCGCACCACGAACGGCAAGGTTACGAACAGCAACGCAACGACAACGGCAGGCTTCGTAGCGTTGAAGACCAGGCCGACGGGGCTGGTCGGGCCGTAGAGCGAGAGCAGCACGAGGCTCGCCACGATCGTCGGCAACGCGAACGGCAGGTCGATAACCGCATTGACAAATCGTTTGCCCGGAAACTCGTCCCGAACGAGCACCCACGCGATGAGCGTGCCAAGGAAAAGGTTGATTATCGCGGTGGCCACCGACACTTCCAGCGTCACCTTGAAAGTCGCGATCGCACGCGGCTGGGTTACCGCATCCCAAAAACCGGCAAGCCCGTTGTCGAACGACTTGACCAACAACGCTGCGAGCGGCAGCAGCACGATGATGCTCAACCACAACACCGCCACTCCGAGGCCGAGCGGACCGACGGAGCCGGGACCGCGGAACTTACGCCCCTTACGCGAACTAGCGCGCCATGACCGTGACTCGGCCTCGATAGTGGTCGACATGGTTTCTACTTGGTGTTTTCGCTGTAGATGGTCGTGATCGCACCGCTGTCACCGAACAGATCGGCGTCGACCTGACTCCAACCACCGAGATCGTCGATGGTCCGCAGCTTCTCCGGGGTGAAGAACTTGTCCGAGTACTCGGCTGCAACGTCCGGGTCGACGGGGCGAAATCCTGCCTCCGCCCAGATCTTCTGTCCCTCGTCGGTATAGATGTAGTCGTTGAGCGCATCGGCCAATTCCAGCTGGCCGCTGGTGTTCACCACAGCAACAGGATTGTCGATTCGGAAGGTATCGGCCACATCGATGTGCTCGACCTTCTCGCCCTGCTCTTCGATGAGGAGTGCCTCGTTCTCGTAGCTGATCAGCACATCTCCCTGCCCCTGCAGGAACGCCTCGGTCGCCGCGCGACCCGACTCCGGTTGTACCGGAAAGTGTCCCGACACGAGTTTCTGAACGTAATCGAGACCTGCCTGCCGATCCTGACCGCCGTTGCTCTTTGCCGCGTACGGCGCCAGCAGATTCCACTTGGCCGAACCCGAGCTGAGTGGGCTCGGACTGATGACCTGCACATCAGGGGCGAGCAGATCGTCCCACGTTCGAATATTCTTCGGGTTGCCCTCGCGGACGACCAAGGTGACCACCGATCCGAAAGGCACACCGCCGTAAGCGTTCTGGTTCCAATCCTCATCGACTTTGCCCGCCTTGACCAACCGCGCCACATCCGGCTCGACGGAGAAGTTCACGATGTCTGCCGGGGCACCGTCGGCCACTTTGCGTGATTGATTGCCAGAGGCACCGTAGTCGGCGTTGATCGAACTGTCCTCGCCCGCTTCGCTTCCCGCGAATGCAAGCCCGATCGCATCCCAGCCGTTCTTCGGCACTGCGTAACCGACGAGCGTCAGCGCGGTGCCACCCGAGGACCCGCCCGAGTCACCGACCACATCACTGGAGCCACCTCCGCAGGCGGAAAGAACGATTGTTCCCACCGCAGCGAAGGTGGTGAGCAGGTAACGAGAGCTGTGTCTCATCGAGAAAAAGCCTTTCATCTGTTCAATCCATTCGAAGCCGATTCGCGGCTGTACGAGAGGACGGTGTGCGGGCACGCATGCGCGGAACGAGAGACCTGCGCAGCGAAAGGAAGAGGAATGGCCGGTCGAGTCGATCGACGTCGGGCATCCACGTAGAACAGCGGGGCAGGAGACGACAGATCGCAGCGAGCAAGCAGGCTACGAAGCCTGACCTTCACGCGGCCGGAGTGCCACGAGGTCTATCGACAACAGTCGATATCGGCTACTGCGAGCATGCCGACCGCAATCAACGCCAACTCATGGCGGACTCGGTACTCGGCAGCGGCAGACACGGACAGAAATCTAGCAGAGGATCCTGGTGGACTCTAATTCCTCGATCGGCCGGCGCGCATATGCGTCGACTATCTGGTCAGAAACCAAGCGATCACGACGAGAACAAGTAGAGCGAACAGCGCTAGCGAGACCCTCGACCGCGGCATCAGTGGCCTTCCGTTTTCGTCGTTTCTTGAAATGGAGCTTCCAGCTCCGCCTGGGAGTGAGCATCTCGACCCAGCACTCGCAGCAGTACTGCAAAAACTCGGTCCAACAGGACCGCGAGCCCGAATGCAACGGGCACGACCACCAGCATCACTACGAGCGACTGTGGAATGAACGGAAGAGCGGTGATCCACAGTTCGATCCCGTCCCACCAGGTCGCTATTGCATCCACGCCGTTCACTCTATCGGTCCGCCACGCCGAGAAAACCCGGCGGTAGACGACGGCCACACACACAGATGATGATGGGACCATGACGGCATTCGAGAACGAGTCGACAGTGGTCCCCGTAACCGACGATTCTGTCCTTGCAGCGGTTGCACCTGATGGCGACGAGCACCCTTCACAGGGCGCTCTGGCCAGCACCGAGGCCCCGGTTTCCAGCCTCACCTCGTATCGAAGCGCCTTCCCTCCGATCGACGATTATGCGTTTCTCTCCGATTGCGAGACGACGTGTCTCATGGCCAGGAACGGTTCCGTCGAGTGGATGTGTATTCCACGCCCCGACTCCCCGAGCGTGTTCGGTGCGGTACTGGACCGTAGCGCCGGCCATTTTCGGGTCGGGCCGTACGGCCAGTCGGTCCCGGCTGCCCGACGCTATCTGCCCGGCGGCCTGATCGTCGAGACGACGTGGCAGACCGAAACCGGTTGGCTCGTCGTACGCGATGCATTGGTGATGGGTCCGTGGCACAACACCGATCAGCGTTCCCGCTCACACAAACGGGCGCCATCCGATTGGGATGCCGAGCACATCCTTCTCCGCACGGTCAAATGTGTCAGTGGCACCGTCGAATTGGAAATGAGCTGCGAGCCGGCGTTCGACTACCACCGCGCTGCTGCGCAGTGGGAGTACACCGGCAAGGTCTACGAGCAGGCAACAGCAACATGCGAGGCCAGTACTGACGGGGACCAGCCCACGCTGACTCTGACGACCAATCTTCGTATCGGCATCGAGGGCCGAGAAGCTCGTGCTCGTACCCGTATGGCCGAGGGTGACAACATATTCGTGGCGCTCTCGTGGTCCCATCTGGCCGCCCCCACGACATTCGACGAGGCAGCGGAGAAGATGTGGCGAACCGCCGAGTGTTGGCGTCAGTGGATCACCATCGGACGATTCCCCGACCATCCGTGGCGCGGTTACTTGCAGCGCAGTGCGCTCACCCTCAAAGGCCTCACCTATGCACCCACCGGTGCCCTGTTGGCAGCGTCGACTACGTCACTGCCGGAAACGCCCGGTGGAGAGCGTAATTGGGATTATCGATACACCTGGGTACGCGACTCGACCTTCGCACTGTGGGGCCTCTACACACTCGGTCTCGACCGTGAGGCCAACGATTTCTTCTCGTTCATGGCCGATGTGTCCAGGGCCGAGAACGGCGATGCCAACCCGCTCCAAGTGATGTATGGCGTCGGCGGTGAGAAGATTCTCGAAGAGAGCGAGCTGACCCACCTGTCCGGTTACGACGGCGCCCGACCCGTCCGCGTCGGAAACGGCGCGTACAACCAGGAGCAGCACGATATCTGGGGAACGATGCTCGACTCGGTGTACCTGCACGTGAAGTCACGCGAACATGTGCCGGAGTTCTTGTGGCCGCTGCTCAAGCGACAGGTCGAGGAAGCGATCACGAACTGGCGCAAACCCGACCGCGGAATTTGGGAGGTGCGCGGCGAACCGCAGCATTTCACCTCGTCCAAAATGATGTGCTGGGTAGCGCTCGACCGCGGCTCGAAGCTTGCCGAAATCCACGGCGAGAGCGGCTATGCCGCGCAATGGAACGAGATCGCCGACGAAATCAAAGCCGATATCCTCGAGCACGGCGTCGACTCGCGCGGGGTATTGACTCAGCGGTACGGACACCCTTCTCTGGACGCGTCACTGCTGCTGGCGCCGTTGCTCAGATTTCTCCCACCCGACGACGAACGTATCAAGGCGACAGTGCTGGCCATTGCCGACGAGCTCACCGAGGACGGGTTGGTGCTTCGGTACCGCGTCGACACGACCGACGACGGTCTGGCGGGCGAGGAAGGCACCTTCACCATTTGTTCTTTCTGGCTGGTGTCGGCGCTCGTGGAGATCGGCCAGCTACAACGTGCCAAGCACCTGTGCCAACGTTTGCTGGGATACGCGAGCCCCTTGAAGCTCTATGCCGAAGAACTCGACGCAAAGACCGGTCGGCACCTCGGCAACTTCCCGCAAGCTTTCACTCACCTCGCGCTCATCAATGCCGTTGTTCACGTCATCCGAGCGGAGGAAGCTCAGGCCTCCGGACACTTCAAGCCCGCGCATGCCAACTGAGTTCCCTCAGCGCCATCCCTCAATACCGTTCACTCATTGCCGTAGCTGCTGGGCCCACTCGGCCAGCAGCTCGGCTGCGGGGACCGCCCTGGCTCTGAGGTGGCCCGTGCCTGCCCACATCGACAGTCCCGACGGGTCTCCCGCAGCGGCAGCCTTGGCCCGCATGGGGCCTGTGAGATAGTGCACGTCCGGGTAGGCCAGCGGTGCCACGTCGGAGTTCTCCGAGATGAACTCGTTGACGAGTCCACGTGCTGGACGGCCGGAAAACGCACGGGTCACCGCGGTGCCGGACGCCTTCCTCAGCTGCTCTCGATGGACCGCCCTGGTTCCGGCTTCCGGGGTATCTAGAAAGGCCGTGCCCAGCTGCGCGGCGTGCGCCAATCCTGACGACACCAGCGGTGCGATGTCGTGTCCGTCCATCAATCCACCCGCTGCAATACGTGGAAGTATCGACGCCGCCCGCACGACCTCGAGTACACCGGCCAACGGAACATTCGGGGCCGAACCATCGAAACTTCCTCGATGGCCACCGCTTTCGGGGCCTTGCACCACGAGTGCGTCCACCCCGTTGGCTTGCGCCTCGTGTGCTTCCGACCCGCTCGTCACGGTGCACCAGACCTCGGACCCGACTTCGTGCAGCGCAGCGACCTCCGCAGCACTGAACGTGCCGAACGTGCTTGTCACGAGGGGAACCGGGTGCTCGACGAGCCAGCTGAATTTTTCGGAATAGTAGTCGTCGCGCCGCGGCAACTCCCCCGGTTCGACGTCGTACCGCGCGAACCATGGCTCGAGATGCCGTGCATACGCAGCGACATCGGCGCCTGTCGGGTCGTCCGGGATGAACAAGTTGACGCCGAAAACAGTGCCTCGCATCGAATTCACCTGTGCGGCAAGCTTATCGACGTCGAGCAGGGCACCACCGAGCATTCCCAGTCCGCCCGCGTTCGACACCGCTGACGCGAGTTCCACGGTCGAGGGCCCACCGGCCATCGGCGCACTGATCACCGGGACGCGAAGCCCGTCGAGGATGACCGTGGAGCGAATCACTTCTTCGGCTTGTCCGTCGACGACTCCGAAGACAACGCGGCAACAAAGGCTTCTTGCGGAACCTCGACCCGACCGATGGTTTTCATCCGCTTCTTGCCCTCTTTCTGCTTCTCGAGGAGTTTGCGCTTACGGCTGATGTCACCGCCATAGCATTTGGCAAGCACGTCCTTGCGGATCGCGCGAATGTTCTCGCGAGCGATGATTCGAGACCCGATTGCAGCCTGAATGGGCACCTCGAACTGCTGGCGCGGAATCAACTCTTTGAGCTTGGTGGTCATCTTGTTTCCGTACGCGGCCGCGGCATCCTTGTGCACGATCGCGGAGAAGGCGTCGACTGCCTCACCCTGAAGGAGGATGTCCACCTTGACCAAAGCTGCGCTCTGCTCGCCGATCTCCTCGTAGTCGAGGCTCGCGTAGCCACGGGTGCGCGACTTCAAGATGTCGAAGAAGTCGAAGATGATCTCGGCCATAGGAATCGTGTAGCGCAGTTCGACACGCGTCTCCGACAGATAGTCCATTCCTCCCAGCTCACCGCGCCTGCCCTGGCAGAGCTCCATGATCGAACCGATGAACTCGCTCGGGGTGATGATGGTGCACTTCACCATCGGCTCGAAGACGTCGCGGACCTTGCCCTCGGGCCAGTACGACGGATTGACCACCACATGTTCGGCGTTGTCTTCCATCTCGACGCGATACACCACGTTCGGGGAGGTGGAAATCAATTCGAGGTTGAATTCCCGTTCGAGGCGCTCACGGGTAATTTCCATGTGCAGCAACCCGAGGAAGCCGCAGCGGAAACCGAATCCGAGCGCGACCGAGGTCTCGGGCTCGTAGGTAAGTGCAGCGTCGTTGAGTTGCAACTTCTCGAGTGCGTCGCGCAGGTCCGGGTAGTCGGAACCATCGAGTGGGTACAGGCCGGAGTACACCATCGGGCGGGGTTCGCGATAGCCGGTGAGGGGTTCCGTCGCACCCTTGCGTGCCGTGGTCACGGTATCGCCGACCTTCGACTGTCGAACGTCTTTGACGCCGGTGATCAGGTATCCGACCTCTCCGACGCCGAGACCCTTGGTCGCTTTCGGGTCGGGTGAAACGATCCCGACTTCGAGTAGTTCGTGAGTCGAGCCGGTCGACATCATCGTGACCTTCTCGCGGGGATTGAGAGCCCCGTCGACCACTCGAACATAAGTGACGACGCCGCGGTAGGTGTCGTACACGGAGTCGAAAATCATTGCCCGCGCGGGCCCGTCCGGATTTCCGACTGGCGCGGGAACAAGCTTGACGACCTCGTTGAGCAATTCCTCGACGCCGACACCCGTCTTTCCCGACACACGAAGTACGTCGTCCGCTTCGCAACCGATGATGTGCGCGATCTCGGCGGCATAGCGGTCGGGGTCCGCTGCGGGGAGATCGATCTTGTTCAGGACCGGAATGATCGTCAGCTCTTTTTCGAGCGCGAGGTACAGGTTCGCGAGCGTCTGAGCTTCGATCCCCTGCGCGGCGTCGACCAGCAACACTGCGCCCTCACAGGCCTCGAGCGCACGAGAGACCTCGTAGGTGAAGTCGACGTGGCCGGGTGTGTCGATGAGGTGGAGTACGAATTCCTCGCCGTCGATCACCCACGGAAGGCGAACGTTCTGAGCCTTGATCGTGATGCCGCGTTCACGCTCGATGTCCATACGATCGAGGTACTGAGCCCGCATCGACCGGTCATCGACGACGCCCGTGAGCTGCAACATCCGATCTGCCAGCGTCGACTTGCCATGGTCGATGTGGGCGATGATGCAGAAGTTCCTGATCCTGGACGGATCGGTGAACGTCGTGTCGGCGAAGCTGGGCACTTACGATCCTTTGGCCGGGGAGAAGAGCGAACGGACAAAATCCATCTTCCCATGTCTCGCGTCCGAAGACTTCCCCGGCTGGCGGTTGGCGCGGAATGACTAGACTGTCGTCGCATGGCTGGGAACTGGAGCAAGTTCGGTAAGGAATTGAGCAGGATCGCGCGGCGCGAGGGCCCGAGACTGTTTCGTCAACTTCAGAGTTCGGGCGCCCTCCAGAAGGGCATGGATGCCCTGTCGAGTAGAGGCTCTTCCGGTCCGACCGTCGATCAGGGGCGTCCGGTTGCCTCACACACGGTCCCGACCGCACATCGCGCACGCCGGGTCGAATACTCCCCCGATCTCGATGGGAAAGCCGATCCCGGTGAAATCGTGTGGACCTGGGTCACCTACGAAGAAGACGTGAACCAGGGCAAGGACAGGCCCGTCCTCGTGGTTGGACGCGACGGCGACACCCTCCTCGGCTTGATGCTCTCGAGTCAGAGCAAGCGCGACGGTGAACAAGATTGGGTTGCCATCGGTTCGGGTTCCTGGGACAGCGCGGGACGTCCTAGTTGGATTCGACTCGATCGGGTGCTCGACGTCCCCGAGTCGGGGATCCGACGCGAAGGTGCGGTACTGAACAAGTCGAAGTTCGACACCGTGGCGTCGCGTTTGCGCAGTGACTTCAGCTGGACCTGACTCAGGAATCGAGACGGTTGTACCGACCGAACACGCCACGATAAATGAGGGCACCCAACGCTCCCCCTACCAGCGGAAAAACGATGAAGAGCCAGACCTGAGAAAGCGCACCGGGTTGCCACACCGCAACGGCGAGGCTCCGAGCGGGATTCACCGACGTGTTGTCGATGGGAATGGCAACGAGGTGGATGACGGTCAGTGTGAATCCGATGGATACCCCTGCCAGTGGCACGTCGGAGATCTGATCGGTCGACGCCAACACCACGAAAACGAGCAGCGCGGTCAGCAACACCTCGATGACGATCGCGGCGCCGATGCCGTAACCGTTCTCCAGCACACCCCCGAGCGGGCCTTTGATGGCAGAGGGGCTGTGCGCGCCCCACCCGTTTGCGCCGAGCCCGTCCATTTTTCGGTCGTACGACGGGAGACTGTTCGCGACCGCGAACAGTGTTGCGCCTGCGATGAGCCCGCCTATCACTTGAGAGAGAACGTAGAAACCCGCTTTGGCAATCGACAACCGCCCGAGTAACAACTGCCCCATGGTGACAGCCGGATTGACGTGGCAACCGGAGATCGGACCGATCGCATAAACGAGGAACAGCAGAGTGAGACCGAAGGCGAGTGCAACGCCGAGGTTTCCGACCTTGTCCCCCGCGAACACTGCCGTGCCGACGGCCGTGAACACGAGCACGAAGGTGCCGATCGCTTCGGCGACATACTTTTTCGTGTCGGAGATTACTTCCGGTTCTGCATATTCCTGTGCTGTCGACATGTCCCCACCTTGCTGAGAAGGTATTCCCGACCAAATCCTGTCGAGCAGTAGGTTACGCCACGCATGTGATCTCCACCACACCATTGAGAAGTGCGGACCCACCGCCACAGCGACCTCCGATCAACACTCCAGAGGGTGAATTTCAAGCCTCCACCGTCGGCATCCATGCCGCGAGCGTCACCGATTTCGGTTATGACTGCCGGTGCTGGTATTCTCGATCTTCGGCGCTGGGCTTCACGGCTCGGCAGCATACTTCGGGCATTTCAGCATGGATCGCCCTGACCGGAATACCGACGAAGACAGAAGGATTTACGCGTGGCAAACATCAAGTCCCAGAAGAAGCGGATTCTCACCAACGAGCGTCAGCGACTGCGCAACCAGTCGGTGAAGTCTTCGCTGCGGACGGTCATCCGTTCCTTCCGTGATGCCACTTCGAACGGCGACAAGGACAAGGCCTCGGCATTGCTCCTCACTGCAGCTCGCCAGCTCGACAAGGCAGCAAGCAAGGGCGTCATCCACAAGAACCAGGCAGCCAACAAGAAGTCGGCACTGGCTCTCGCGGTCAACAAGCTCTGATCTTCACGTATCGAAAGAACCCGCTCGGATCGCCGAGTGGGTTCTTTTGCGTCACTGCTCGGATTCGGAGTAGGCCTGCGCTACCTGCTGCCCAACTCTGCAACCACTGACACTGCACGCTCGACGGCGTAGTCGAAGTCGGCGGCTTGCCCCTTCACATCTGCATTCAATTGCGCCACGATCTGCAATGCTTCTGCGATCGAGCGACCGTTCCACGTGCGGGCCTGCCCCTGTGCCTTCTTTATTTTCCAGGGCGGCATCCCCAGCTCTCCCGCCATCCGGAACGGATCTCCGCGTCCTGCCGATCCCACCAGCGCAATGGTGCGAACAGCATCTGCCAATGCATCGGCGAGAAGCACGTGCGGCACCCCCCGGTGTTGGGCCCATCTCAAGGCCTCCATCGCGCCGGGACGGTCCCCCGCTACTGCCTTGTCCGCGACGTCGAAGCCGGACACCTCTGCTTTACCGGAGTAATACCGACGTACAGCGGCGACATCGACCTTGCCACCGGTGTCGGCAATCAACTGCGAACATGCCGCGGCCAGTTCGCGGAGCTCGGAACCGACCGACTCGACGATCGCATCGACTACGTCACCACTGACCCGGACCTGTGCGGCGGTGAACTCGCGTTTGACGAAGTCCACTCGCTCGGATGCCTTGGTCAGCTTCACGCACTCGTGGGTCACGGCGCCACTCTTCTGCAGCGATCCGACCAGAGCTTTTGCGCGGCCACCGCCGGAGTGCATGACGATCAGTACCGCGCCGGCCGGTGGATCTGCCGCCGCGTCGACCACGATGGCCATTGCGTCCTTACCTGCTTCGGCGGCGGCCTCGAGCACCACTACCCGATCCTCGGCGAAAAGCGACGGGCTCAGTAACTCGGCCAATTCCGGGGCGCTGGCGTCACCGGCACGAAGCTTCGTCACGGGAAGATCTTCACCTGGTTGTTGAGTCGATCTGATCTGCCCGACGATCGACGCCACTGCGCGGTCCATCAGCAACTCCTCGTCGCCGAGGACGAGATGGAGGGCTGCAGGTGGAGTATTCGCATTCACATGTGCGATCGTGCCATGCCGGTCCGACCTTTTCCGAACTCCATGCAGCTCTCACGACCGAAGTCCCATGAGCCAGAACAACACGAGCACTACGCAGAGGCCGCCGAGGATCCAGCGGGCCAGCTGAAAGCGCAGTGCAAGTATCAGGACGGCGAGCGCGCCGACCACCGCTGCGGCACCGGGAACGCCACTGGTGATCTCGAACCCGGCCCCGGGTACCGACGCGGCCCACTGCGCCACGGAGATCAACCACCACAGTGGCGCGGATGCCACCAGCACGATCAGCGATGCGGCACCGGTGGCGAAGCTCGCTACGACGGCCACGATCGCACCGATCACCGTGATGGGCGCCACTAGTGGAGCGACGGCTACGTTCGCCACCACACCGACCGCTGAGAACGTGCCCGACATCGCTGCCACCACTGGCGCCGTCACCGCGTGGGCGGCGGCTGCCACCGCCACGATCTCGGCGCTCGCTCTCCCCCATCCATGTCTGCGCAGCCAATCCACCCACACCGGAGCCAAGACGACCAACCCTGCCGTCGCCGATACCGACAGCGCGAATCCGAAGTCCACGGCAAGTTCCGGCCACCAGGCGATCAGTCCGAGTACCGCGGTACACAGAGCTGGAACCGCTTGGCGCCTGCGTCCGGTGACGAGCGCGAGCAGTCCGATGCTTCCCATCACTGCCGCCCGCAGCACACTCGGGGACGGACGCGCGATCACCACGAAGATCAGCAGAACGAAAGCACACACCAATGCCGTTGTGCGCGGGCCCGTTCCGATTCCTCGGGCGAGCAGAAGGACAGCACCGAGCAGGATCGAGAAGTTCGCGCCGGAGACCGCCGTCAGATGAGTCAGACCTGCAGCCCGAAAATTGTTCGCTGTCTCTTCCGGTAACGCGGACACGTCGCCGACCACCAATCCCGGCAAGAGACCACCCCGGTCCGGCGGCAAGGACGTCGAAGCGACGAGGGCGAGATTCGATCGGACATGCCGAGCGGCCGCCGCGAGGAATCCAGGTTCGGAGACCGAGGTCGGCGGGCCACCGACTCGCACCACGGCCACGGTGAGGTCCGCGCGGTCCGGTACGGACAGCTGCCCGCGGAGCGTCACCTCTTGGCCCGGTACCAGGTCGTCCCAACCATCCGCAGGTGCGATGACAAGTACACGTCCACCGACGCGGTGTGGTGCGCCTGCGATATCCATTTGCGTCAGCTCGGCTCGGACCGTCACGGTCTCGGGCCCAGCGGAGCGTGACGATCGCGGATCTTCACGCACGGTCACGGCTGCGCTGACCCAGGCCTGCCGTTCTGCGGCTCGGCCGACCGGGCTTGTCTCGAATACTCCGACGTGTATTGCGGCCGCTGCGGCGAAGCACGCTCCCAGCACGAGCATCGCCACCACGCCTGGCACCACGCGCCGAACCGAGGCGGACTGTTCCGAAGCCACTGCAGCGCCGGCAACACCGATCACAGCAGCGGCAACGCCGAGCGCGACGGCGAGAATTGTCACCGCTGCGGATCCGGCCAACACGCCGAACACCATCGCAGCCCAACACAGCAGAGTCGACGGGACCAGCCGAAAATCGAAGGGACGGATTTCCGGTTCGGTCACACGAACACCTGGCTCCGGAGCTTCTCGAGACGAACGGGGCCGATACCGTCGACCTCACCCAGTTGAGCGACATCGGTGAACGGACCGTTCACCTCACGCCACGAGACGATGTTCGCAGCGGTTACCGGACCTACTCCCGAGAGGGCATCCAGCTCGGCCACCGTCGCAGTGTTCAGATTCACCGTGCCGGTGCTGGAGCTGCCGGACACCCGCGCTCCGGTCGATCCCGGCTGCTCCGCCGTAGTCGAACTCACTTGGCCGCCTGCGGTTCCCGAAGCCGCCGATACCGTTCCGCTCACCAGCGGCCGCGGATCCGGTGGGATGGCCCCCACTACGATTTGATCACCGTCGGTGACCTTCGCTGCCAGGTTCAGTGCCAAGACGTCCGCACCGTCGAGCGGACCGCCCGCCGCGGCCAACGCGTCCGCCACCCGTGAGCCGGATGGCAGATGAATCAGACCCGAGGACGATACGAGGCCGACCACACTGACTACGACGTCTACTGCAGGAACCGGCTCCGATCCTTCGGTGGGGGGACCGGACTTCGGCGGTGTCGTAGCGGCCACCGACTCGGGTGTCACCACCGGAAGCGGTGGTACCGGAACGACTTCTGCCGAATTACGGAGAAATCCGTAACCGGCCACGAGGACGACGAGAAGGCCGACGACGAACAATGCGAACATGCCTTTTCGTCCCGGATCGAACCTGGCACCTCGCCAACGCTCCGGAAGATACGGCGAGAGTGCCGTCGTGCGGCCTTCTTCTACATCGAGCCAATTATCTTGTGCCGGAGCATCATCGATACTTTCAACGGACTCGGGATCGCTACCCGAACCAGTCAGTGATCGCAGTCGCTCTTCGGGTCTCGCCATCTCACGGACACTAACGATGGCGACATCACTTCGGCACAGAATTGCGTGGTCACCGATTGCCCTGTGGAACAAGGCCTCGCCTGTGGACAACACCCCTCACACAACCGAAACTCTCGTGCGAGAGGACGGTGGTCACGCCCGGGGACACACCGCGACGCCCACTGCGCCTGGACCCACATGAGCCCCGACAACAGCACCGAACGGCAGCGTTTCGAGCGTGACGATCTGCGGGATGCGGTCGGCGAGCATCGAAGCGACAGTCGCCGCGCGGGCTTCGCACTGCATGTGATGAACGGTGAGCGCAACCCCCGATTCACCCGATACCGCGGCAACCGCCTCGACGAGCTTGCCGAGTGCCTTCGTCGAGGTCCGAGTTTTCTCTTTCAGCACGAGCTTTCCGTCGGCGAGGTGGAGCACAGGCTTCATGGCAAGCGCCGTCCCCAACAATGCTGCCGCCGCACCGATCCGCCCGCCGCGGCGTAGATGATCGAGTCGATCGACCACGATGAAGCATCGCGTCCGGGCCGACACTGCCACGGCTTCGGCAAAGACCGAATCGAGAGTGCCGCCTTCGGCAGCAACACGCGCCGCCGAAAGTGCGGCGTAGCCGACTCCCATGGCCGCAGCAGCCGAATCCACGACGCGGACGCGATCACCGAGCTGGGCGGCCGCTTGCCGCGCCCCATCCCAGGTGCTCGAGAGTCCGCGTGAGATATGGACCGCTACCACTCCTGCACCGTCACTTCGCTCGAGTGCCGCGCCGTAGAGCTCGACCAGCTCGCCAGGCGAGCTGCCCGCGGTGGTCACCGGTCCGTCGGCAGCGAAGTCCGCGGGGATGTCGTCGACACCTTCGCGGAGATCGACGCCGCCGACGAAGACGTGCAGTGGTGCGATCGTGATACCGGCACTGCGCGCGACGCCTGGTTCGAGGCAAGCCGAAGAATCGGTCACCACCGCGATGGTCATGGCGCAATTCCCTGTGTCTTGCGAAGTTCGACCAGCATCGCTTCGGCAACGGCGACGTGCGCGTCCCAGCCCCAGTGGATCCCGTCAGGATTGGCGTTGTCGGAGTAGATGTTCTCGCGGACTGCTTCGGCAAGATCGACCAAGGGGACGCCTGTGCTCTCACTCCAGGTGCGTAGTGCGCGCTCGGCTGCCGGTCGACCGGCATGGACCTTGCCGTATGCGTCGCTGCGATGCACGGAGGGCAAGGTGCCGATCACGGGAAGCTCCGGCCGAACGTATGCCAACGCAGCGCGCGCCTGCTCGAGATAATCGACACTCAGCTTCGGTGGAAGCGCTACCGGCCATCGCAGATGCGCGAATCTCGGTTGTACCCACTGATATCCCGCTCGAACGACTCTCCGCAGCGCAGGCGGGCGGACGTAACGAATTTGCTCACGTAGAGCCGTCGGCAACGGCGACGGCAAAGAGTCCATTCCGCCGACACCGAAAACGACCGCACCCGCTTTCGGGATAGCAGCCCAGACCCGCGGATCCTGCGTCAGAGCCCACCACACGTCACGACTGGTCCAGCCGATTCGCGCGACCAACTCGACACGCCATCCGAGCTCGGCCGCGACGAGGTTCGGCCAAATTCTCGGATCATCGACCGGCAGGCCACCTTTGGGGCCGTAGTAGCTGAGCGAATCGGCGAGCACCAGTAGTACGGGTGGAGCATTCTTCTCGGCCGCAGGCGGGGCGTAATCGTCAGAGGATGTCACTGGCCACTCGCGCCGATGCGTTCCAGACATCCAAGCGCCAACCGAGGGCATCGCCCTCCCCGTGACTGCTCAGCTGTACCCAACTCGTATTGGAGAGACCACCGAGAACCGGCCATCGATCGACCGGAAGGTCGAGCAGCGACGCGGTGAGAGCGGCGATCAATCCGCCGTGCGCGACGATCACGACCGGTCGATCGGAGGCGTCGGCCCCCCACTCGGGTAGCTGGGCCAGAAGTTCTTCGACGACGGGCACACTGCGGCGGGCCACGTCGATACGGCTTTCACCTCCAGGCGGTGTGATCGAGGCGTCGGCGCGCCACTTCAGGCGCGCTCCGGGTGCTTGCGCATCGACATCGAGATGCGTGAGCCCCTGCCACTCACCCAGGTGCGTCTCACGCAACCGCGCGTCGGTCGAGACCGGCAAGCCCGATGCGTCTCCGAGTGCGACGGCGGTGTCGAATGCGCGAGCAAGGTCCGAGGAGACCACGCGCAGCGGCGAACGCATCGTCAGTTCCGCTGCCGCAGTTTTGGCCTGTGTACGCCCCAGCTCGGACAGATCGGTATCGAGCTGGCCCTGCATCCGGCTCGTCGCGTTGTATTCGGTCTGACCGTGGCGCAGCAGGATCAAATGCCGCTTGACGGCAGCGCTCACTGCTCCGTTTCCGGTTCCGCGCGCTCGCCGAGCCCCGGAACCTCCACGGTCGGGCAGTCCTTCCACAGGCGCTCGAGGGCGTAGAAGTTGCGCTCGTCCTCGTGCTGGACATGGACGACGACGTCCACGTAGTCGAGCAATGCCCATCGCCCCTCACGGGTGCCTTCCTTGCGCACCGGCTTGAAGCCGGATTCACGCAGGGTGTCTTCGATGCTCTCGACGATCGCGTTGACCTGTCGCTCGTTCGATGCGGAGGCGATCACGAAGCAATCGGTAATGAACAATTGATCCGATACGTCCAACACAACCACGTTCGTTGCGAGCTTGTCGTCGGCTGCGAGTGCCGCAATTCGCGCCATTGCGACGGCCTCGTTTGTTGCAGTCACTTGACTTCTCTCCCACTGTTCAGGCTCGAGTCCTCGGTCACTGCGCTGGTGACGGACTCGGCCGGTTGCTGTTTTTGTGGCGCAGGCTCCGACATGGTGACGGAGCCGTCGAGACGCTGTGCGCCCCTGGGTCGGTATAGATTTCTCTTCGAGATGTACTGCACCACGCCGTCGGGTACGAGGTACCAGACCGGGCGATTCTCGCTCGCCCGGAGCCTGCATTCGGTAGAGGAGATTGCCAGTGCAGGGATCTCGATGAGCGTAAGCGCGTCCGGAGACAAGTCTTGCAGGTGATCCGCCAAGTGCTCGACACCCAATTCGAACCCCGGTCGCGATACGCCGACGAACTTCGCCAATTCGAAGAGTTCCTCCCAGTTCTGCCAGGTGAGGATACTCTCCAGCGCGTCGGCTCCGGTGATGAAGTACAGCTCCGCGGTGGGATGCTGCGCGCGAAGGTCACGCAAGGTGTCGACGGTGTAGGTGAGCTTCTCGCGATCGACATCGACGCGGCTGACCGAAAACCGCGGGTTGGAAGCGGTAGCGATCACTGTCATCAGGTACCGGTCCTCGGCCGGGCTGACAGGCTTTCCTTCCTTCTGCCACGGCACGCCGGTCGGAACGAAGATGACCTCGTCCAGATCGAACGTATTGGCAACCTCGCTGGCCGCCACGAGGTGCCCGTGGTGGATCGGATCGAAGGTTCCACCCATCACGCCCAGCTTTCGGCGCGTTGCCGATTCGGTGGCCACGGCCGGAGATGGTTGCTGCACGATTGTCGAGCTTACTTCGCCCCGGCAATGCGTCGACGGCCAGACACCGTCCGGAGGTCCCGGTGGGCTAGAAGATCACACAGGCAGCAGCCTCGACACGATGTCGGCCAGCTGCTGCGCCGAACGGCACTCGTACATGTTGATGACCTCGCGATAGACATCGGCGGCAGAATCGCCGGACCCCCATTGCCCGATCGGCTCCGGGTTGAGCCAATAGGCGTGCTTGGCAACCGACACCGTGTGGGCCAGGGCGGCGACCTTCGGATCACGGTAGTTCGTCCGGGCATCACCGAGTATCAACACCGAGGTCCTGGAGGTGACGGACTGGGCGAATCTGTCGTCGAAGGTCTGGAACGCATTTCCGTAGTCCGAATGCCCGTCGAAGGTGATCAGATCGGACTCGCGAATGATCCTCGACATCGCAGCGCCCAGATCGGCACTGGAATCGAAGAACTGCGTCACCTCGTCGGTCGAATCGATGAAAGCGAAGATTCGGACCTTCGAAAACTGCTCGCGAAGAGCATGCACCAAGAGCAACGTGAAATGGCTGAAGCCTGCAACCGAGCCCGACACGTCGCACATCACCACCAATTCGGGCCTGGACCGACGGGGCTTGCGCTGCACGAGATCGATCGGCACGCCGCCGGTGGACATGGATTTGCGCAGGGTCCGACGCAGGTCGATCGAGCCGGCGCGGCTTCGGCTGCGTCGCGCAGCGAGCCTGCTGGCCAGAAGCCTGGCAAGCGGTGTGACGCTGCGTCTGAGTGCGACCATTTCGGTGTCGGACGCACGAAGAAAGTCGACTTCCTCAGCCAACTTGGGAACGCCGTAGCTTGCCACTCGCTCGCGTCCGAGTTGCTCCGCTGCGCGACGCCGGGTCTCGTTGTCGATCATCTTGCGAAGGTCGGCGATACGCGCTGCAGCGGTGCGCTTGGCGACCTCGTCCTCGTACGGCGAGGAGGACCGGTCCGAACCGGTCTCCGCGTTACCGAGAAGACCCTCGAGAATTTTGCTCAGCAACGTATCGGGTGCGACGTCGCGTAGCGCTTGATACGCAGAGAACGACGGCCCGTTCGTGGAGGTGTACTGCCCGAGCTCCTCGACCATCTGCGCGGCGAGCATTTCGGTGAGGCTCACCGCCTCCGGGCTGCCGTCGACTAGCAGCTCGGTGATGAGTTCGCGCAGTGCAGTGATGTCGACCTTGCCGTCGGCCGTGCGCGGAAGGGCGGTGTCGATCTTCCCCGAGTCCCGTTGCCCGGACGCAGCTGGAAACCACAGATCGAAGAGAGCGTCGAACGTGTCACGATGCGTGGGCCGACGAAGGAGCGAGCATGCAAGCCCCTCGCGAAGCGCTTCGCGGTCCAGCATATCGAGCACCGAGAGCACTCGACCTGCGTCGATGGTTTCGGAAGGCCCGACCGAGATCCCGCGTTTACGCAACGCGGTGACGAAATCCACGAGGTGACCGGGCAGACCGTGCGGAGGTGACTGCATGTCAGTTCAGCCGAAGCTCGGCCGCAGCTTTGATCTGGTCGGATTGGTGTTTGAGGACGACGCCCAGGGTCGCTCGGACCGCGTCGTCGTCCAGGGTGTCCATGCCGAGTGCGAGGACGGTGCGACCCCAATCGATGGTTTCGGCCACCGATGGGAGCTTTTTGAGTTGCATCGCACGCAACACTCCGATTGTGCGCACCATCTGTTCGGCAATCGCTTCCGGAAGTTCCGGCACTCGACTGGCGAGGATCCGCAGTTCCAGATCGGCGTCGGGGAAGTCGAGATGCAGGTACAGGCAGCGCCGCTTCAGCGCCTCCGACAACTCACGTGTTGCGTTCGATGTCAGGATGACGAACGGCTTTCGCGTTGCGGTGATGGTCCCCAATTCGGGAATGGTCACCGCGAAATCGCTGAGTACCTCGAGCAGCAAACCCTCGATCTCGACGTCCGCCTTGTCCGTCTCGTCGATGAGCAGAACGGTCGGATCCGCACGTCGAATGGCCTGCAGCAATGGCCGAGCCAGCAGGAACTCCTCGGAAAAGACGTCCAGCTTCGTCTCGTCCCAATCCTGATGCCCGGCCGAGCTCGACTGAATGCGCAATATCTGCTTGGCGTGATTCCACTCGTACAGCGCTCGTGCCTCGTCGACGCCTTCGTAGCACTGCAGTCGAATCAGTTCGGCGCCGGTCGATTGCGCGACGGCACGGGCAAGTTCGGTTTTCCCGACTCCTGCCGGCCCTTCGATCAGAAGTGGCTTGTCGAGTCGATCGGCAAGGAACACCGATGTTGCTGTGGCTTTGTTCGCCAGATAGCCGGTCTCGCCGAGCCGGGTGACGACGTCGTCGACGCTTGCGAACAGCGGCGGCGACGTCGGTAGTGCTCGATCCACGTCTGCTCCTTCTACTTCTTCTCAGACCGCGCGGGTATGTCCTTCGCCCCAGACGGTCCATTTGGTGGAGGTCAGTTCCGGCAGACCCATGGGCCCGCGAGCGTGCAGTTTCTGCGTCGAGATTCCGATTTCTGCGCCGAACCCGAACTGCTCTCCGTCGGTGAATGCTGTCGATGCGTTGACCATCACCGCTGCGGCGTCGACCCGGGTGGTGAACTCTCGGGCCGCGCTGAGGTCTGCGGTCACGATTGCTTCGGTGTGTCCGGTGCCGTATTCGTCGATGTGCGCGATGGCCTCGTCGATACCGGCGACGACCTTGAGGGCGACGTCGAGGGACAGATATTCCTCGGACCAGTCATTTTCGGTGGCGGGCACGAGTCCGGGTAGGTCGCCGTGCACGACGACGCTATGGCTCTGGAAAGCCTGTAGGAGCTGCGGAACGGCGGTCTCGGCGATTGCCGCATCGACCAGGACGGTCTCTGCTGCATTGCAGACGCTGACGCGTCGAGTTTTCGAATTGAGAACGATCTTCTCGGCCATGAGAAGGTCGGCCGCGGAGTGGATGTAGATGTGGCAGTTACCCACTCCGGTCTCGATCGTCGGCACCGTTGCATCTCGCACGACAGCCGCGATCAGACCTGCGCCGCCGCGCGGGATCACGACGTCGACCAAACCTCGTGCCTGGATCAAATGTGTGACGGAGGAGCGATCCGCGCTGGGAAGCAGTTGCACTGCGTCGACGGGAAGACCGCTTACTGCCAGCGAATTCTGCAACACCTGTACAAGTGCGGCGTTGGAACGGGCAGCGGACGACGATCCCCGCAGCAGCGCCGCATTTCCTGATTTGAAGGCAAGTCCGAACGCATCGACCGTGACGTTGGGTCGGGCCTCGTACACCATTCCGACGACGCCGAGGGGTACCCGTACCTGACGAATCTCGAGTCCGTTGGGCAGCGTCGAACCACGTACGACGCCGCCGATAGGGTCCGGCAGCCCGGCGACCTTCCGCAGGCCTGCAGCGATGCCGTCGATACGTGCGTCGGTGAGTCGAAGTCGGTCGAGCAGACCTTCGTCGGTTCCTGCGGCGCGCGCGGCGTCGACATCGGCAGTATTCGCGGTCAGCACCTCGGGGGCTGCAGCCAACAGGGCATCCGCTGCGGCAAGCAGCGCAGCGTCCTTGGCTGCGGTCGTCATCAGCGCCAATGTCCTCGAAGCCACGCGTGCGCGTCGGGCCGCAGCGTGGACCTGCTCTCGCGTATCGAGTTCACCGATGGTCGCGTTCGCCGAAACAGGTGTGACCGTCATGCCCTACACAGTAGCCAGCGACTTCTTCCAGCAAGATGCGGTGCCCGGTGAACCGAAGTTCCTCGGCGCGACGCTGAGGATCCTCAGGCCCGACGCTATGGAACGAAGCCCAATTTCTTGTCGACGACGTTCTGAAGTTCCTCCGCGTTCGCATACCGGTGGAAGTTGGACACGAAGACTTCGGCCAGTTGCCTCCGCCACCCGGTGGCATCCCCGCTCATGTGCGGGGTCACGACGAGGTTCGCAGTGGTCCACAGCGGATCGTCCCCCGAGAGCGGTTCGCTGTCGAAGACGTCGAGCGCTGCACCGGCCACCTGTCCGCTACGCATGTAGTTCATCAGCGCATCGGTGTCGAGCAGTTCGCCCCTACCGACGTTGATGACACGCACACCCGGCTTCGTCGCAGCCAGAACGCTCGCGTCGACGAGTCCTCTTGTTGCCTCGGTCAGCGGGGCGACCAGAACGAGATAGTCGACGTCGTGCACGACGTCGGCGAGGTCGAAACTGGCGTGAACGACGCCGAAATCGACATCTCCTGCCCGTGCCGTTCTACCCACGCCCGACACCGTCATACCTACCGCCGACAACAACCGAGCAATTTCACGCCCGATTGCACCGGTGCCGACGATCATTGCGTGTGCAGTATCGATGCGCTCGGTCTCTCGATGCTTCCAGACTCGCTGTCGCTGCAGCTCGGCTGATTCGGACGAATGCTTGGCAAAACCCAGAATGTGGGCGAGCACGAACTCCGCTATCGGGCGGTCGAATACTCCTCGCGAATTCGTCACCACCACATCCGAGGCCACGAGATCGTCGAACATCAGGGAATCGACGCCCGCGGCAGCTATGTGGATCCACTTCAGATTGTCGAACCGATCCCACACTTGCCGCACGGCTGGCGAGAAAAAATCCCACAGCAACAGAACGTCCGCCCCGGACACCGCGTCGCCGAGGGAGTCCACTGTGGCGTAGCGCAAGTCGGCCACAGCGGCAACTGACTCGAGGCCTTCGGGGACATTGGCGGCGTGAAATATCACGACGACGGGCCGGGTTGTCATTTCGATTTGTATCCAACCAGTTCGATGCCCTGAGCGGCCAGCTCGGCGTCGTTGTCACCGGGACGCTGATTTCCGCGAAGCGAACGCCCGGCCGTCTCCGGCATGAGAAGAATCGGTACGAATGCAATAGCCGCGGCCAGCATCATGTACCAGCCTGGGATCAGGTTCGATCCGGTCCGATCGATGAGGAATGTCAGAATGAGCGGAGCTGTACCACCGAAGAGTGAAGTGGACACGTTGTAGCCGATTGCAAAGGCGCCGTATCGAACCTGTGTCGGAAAAAGCGCCGGCAACGTCGAGGATACGCAGGACAACATGATCACGAGGAGAATTCCGAGCCCGAGCAGACCCACGGTCTGGCCGACGATGCCGGTATTGATGATCAGCAGAAACAGCGGAACACTGAACACGAAATAGCCAGCACACGCAGTGAGCAACAGCGGCTTTCGACCGACCCGATCGGACAAGGCACCGATCGGATTGATGATGGCCATCAAGATCAGCATGATGACGACGAGCGTGAAATTCGACTGTGTGGTGCTGTGCCCCAACGTGTCACTGAGGTAGGACGGCAGAAAGGTGAGCACCGTGTAGTACGCAATATTGAGTAGCAGCACGAAACCCATGAGGATGAGGATCCGCTGCCAGTAGGTCATCGTGGACTTCAGCGAGGCGATCGCTCCGCCCTGCGAGCCTTCCGAGATGGTCTCGCCGTCAGCCTTGGACTCGGCGAATACCGGCGAATCTTCGAGTCGGGTACGCAACCACAGCGCCACCATGCCGAGAGGAAGAGTCAACAAGAACGGAATACGCCAACCCCATGCCTCCATGGTGTCGTCTCCGAGACCGAGGTTCAACAGGGTGCACAGCGTCGCGCCTGCGACAGTGCCTGCCAGCGTTCCGAATTCGAGAAACGAGCCGAAGAAACCTCGACGCTTGTCGGGCGCATACTCCGCCATGAAGACAGCCGCGCCACCGTACTCACCGCCGGTCGAGAATCCCTGCACCAGGCGGCATACCAACAAGAGAATCGGAGCGAAGATCCCGATGCTGTCGAAGGTCGGCAGTATGCCGATAGCCGCGGTCGCCAGGGACATCATCGTCACGGTCAGGACCAGCACCTTTTGGCGCCCGATTCGGTCACCGAGAGGTCCGAGTACGATCCCACCGATCGGCCGAATGATGAACGATGCCGCCAGAACTGCGAATGTCGAGAGCAGGCTCGCTCCCCCATCCTCGGATGGGAAGAAATTCGCAGCGATGTACACCGCCAAGTAGCCGTACACGGCGTAGTCGAACCACTCGACCGCGTTGCCCAGGGCAGAACCACCGATAGCGAGGTGGAGCGTCTTGGTTTCTTTGGGGGTCAGCTCCTTGGTGTTCGGCGGATACCCTGTGATCGAGTGACCAACTGCATCTTCTGTCGGGCTTTTGGGTGACTGTGTCACTGTCCAATACCTCTCGCTTTGTGAAGAAATGGAGCGTCGGGTTGGTCCTGTGCAGCGGTTCACGTTACTTGCGCGTACGTCTCGGTTTCACGCAACCCCTACGTTGCGGCCATAACACCTGGTAACGCCGCACTTCTGCACGCAATCAGTGCATACGCCGCTGCGCTGTCACACAATTGGCGCACCGACACGGACTCGTCGGGCTGGTGGGCCTGCAATTCGATCTCACCCGGACCCAGCACGATGGCGGGAATACCCATGTCTCGCACAATGAAACCGCCGTCGCACGACGCAGTCCAAATATCGGTGCCGTGATGGCCGGCGGAATCGGCCACTGCGGTGACAGCCGATTGCACGATGCCGGAGTCCTTGCTGGTAAGAAAGCCTGGCATCTCCATCGAGACGTCCACTGCCACTTCGATCCCGTCGCCGATGATCCCGGCGGCGAGAATACGTCGATGCAGCTGTGCTGCCACGATATGGGCGTCTTCTCCTGGCAGCAACCGCCGGTCCACCGTGATCACAGCACAGTCGGCAACCATCGAGGTACCGGTTCCGCCGGAGACAGTTCCTACGTTGAACGTTGCCGCTCCCAGCACCGGATGGGCCTCGGTGCGTAACTCCTCGCCCATCGAATCGATGACCACGATAATCCGCGCAGCCGCCGAGATTGCGTTACGTCCGTTGGACGGCCGCCCCGCGTGAGCCGAGCGCCCCCGCACGGTGATCTCGAGATTCGCCGCACCCCGACACCCGACGATGGTCATCAGATCCGTAGGTTCGGCGACGATACACCGAGAATAGCTACGGCGCATGGTTGTTCGCACAAAGGATCGAATCCCCAGTCCGGTATCTTCCTCGTCGACCAGACACGCCAACGACACGGGTGCTGAACCTACTGCACCGCAACGCTTCAGGGCGGACATAGCGACTACGACGGCCGCCAGTCCCCCCTTCATATCGCATGCGCCCCGTCCGTACAGGCGCCCGTCGCGCACTGTGGCCGCGAAGGGATCTCTCGACCATCCGCCTCCCGCCGGTACGACATCGGAGTGCCCGAGAAACAACACACCAGGTTCTTCGCTTCCCCCGATCGACACCACGACGTTCGGCCGTCCCGGTGCAACCTCGTCGACCTCGATGTCGAATCCGAGCCGGCGACAGGTGTCGGTCAGCACCCTTGCTACCGATTCCTCGGTACCACCGGGGTTTTCTCCCCCCGCATCGATCAGCGCCGACGCCAGCGCCACCAGCTCGCCTTCGTCGATCGCAGCCAGTACCCGAGCCTCCAGTTCGGCTCGACTGTTCGGTCTTCCCGTCATCGAGTGGAATCGGCATTTCGTCGAATGGCATGTGCGTTCCGCGGCACGGAATCGAGAGATCGAATCGAGAGGGACTTGTCCACTGCCGCTGCCAGTCGCTTGACTCCCTCGTCGATACGCTCGGGCGAGGAAGATGCAAAACACAGCCGCAGGGAATCCTCGAATTTGCCGCCGACCGACAACGCCGGGCCGGGGATGTAGGCAACACCCTCGGCAAGAGCGACTTCGAACAGCGCCTGGGTGGACAGCGCGGCGGCGTCGCCTCTCAGTGTCGCCCAGAGGAAGAAACCGCCTTCCGGGTCGGTACTCGAGATCCGATCACCGAAATACTTTTCGAGACTGCGTTGCATTGCGATTTTGCGCGGGCGATATACCGCACTCAACGAACGCAGATGCGTCGCGAGGTGTCCACGTCGGATGAATTCGGCGATCATTCGTTGCCCCGGAAGGTTGGTGCACGTATCCATCGCTTGCTTGGCGTTGATCAACAGCTGTCGCGCCTCGGGCGCCGCGTCGACCCAACCGACTCGAAGCCCGGGGGCGATCATCTTGGAGAAGGTCCGCACGGAGAAAAGGAGTGGATCGTTCGGGCTCAGAGATTGGAAGCTCGGGATGTGTTCGCCCTCGAATCGGAGCAGTCCATAGGGGTCGTCGTCCAGAATCACCGAGCCCCATCTGTGTGCCAATTCCAGCAGCAACTTTCTTCGCGCCAACGACATCGTTGTGCCCGAGGGGTTTTGAAAGTTCGGAATGACGTAGATCATCTTGGGCAGCCGGCCCGCGGCCTCGACCAGATCCGGCAGCGCCTCCACCACGAGACCGTCGGCATCCATCGGCGCTTCGAGCACGTCCCCCCCGTAGCTCAGGACGGTGGCGGTTCCGTTGGTGTACGTGGGACTTTCGACGATCACGAGGTCCCCGGGATCGACGAACAGTTTGCATGCGAGATCGAGGCCCTGCATACCACCGGAAGTGATGACGATCCGTTCTGCAGAGGACGGTTCACCGACCGAATCGAGATATCCCAGGAGCGCGTCGAGCAGACCCGGGTCGCCCTCGGTAGCGGCGTAGTCCATCGCGTCGGCCGTGAGGACGGTGGCAGCGATCTCCGAAAATAGATCGGCTGGAACGGTTTCCGAAGCAGGAGAACCCATCGCGAACCGGACGATGTCGTGCTTTTGAGCAGCGAGAAGCGATGTCGACGAGTCGATCACCGATCCCACCAGCTTGTCGGTGCGCAGGGACCACGGAATGGTGGTGGCGATCATGTCTCACTCCTTCGTCAGTAGTTGCCGCGGGAAATCGGTGAAAGTCTCGACGCCGCGTTCGGTCACGCGAACGGCCTCGGATACCTCGTATCCGTAGTCGTCCATCCACATTCCTCCGATGATGTGGAACGTCATGTTCTCGGTCAGGACCGTGTCGTCGTCGGTTCTGATGCTGACTGTCCGCTCGCCCCAGTCGGGCGCGTAGGCGATGCCGATCGAGTACCCGATGCGCGAAGGCTTGTGCAGTCCATGCTTGGCAAGACTGACGTTCCATACCTGAGCCAGTTCGGTAGTGCTGGCGCCGGGGCGAACGGAGTCGAGGACCTCGTTCAGTGCCTCACCGGTGGCGCGGGCCAGGTAGTCGAGCCGCTGGCTGGGCTTGCCCAGAACAATCGTGCGGGCCATCGGGATGTGGTACCGCCGGAACACACCGGCAAGTTCGACCACCGTGGTCTCACCTTCGACGAACACCTGATCCGACCAGGTGAGGTGAGGAGTGTCCGCCCCTGCCCCGGTCGGCAGCATCGGCACGATTGCCGGATGGTCGCCGCCGAAGTCGACGGTGCCCTTGATCTGGGCATTCATGATCGCCGCCGCCGCGTCGCACTGCCGCAGTCCGACGCCGATCGATTCGAAGGCCGCCCCCATCGCCGACTCGCACACCTGCGCGGCACCCCGCATGAGGTCGATCTCGGCCGGGCTCTTGACGACGCGAACCCAATTGATCAACTCGAACGAATCGGTGAACTGGTACTCGGGCAGGGACTTCACCAAGGCTTCGAACGCTTTGGGGCTGAAGTAATAGGAATCCATCTCCAGGCCCACCAGACCGTGAGAGAAGTTGTCGACCACTCCCAGTTCGCGCAATTTCTGTGCCACCCACACGAACGGGTGTGTTTCCTTGCGCTGCACGAATGTTTCCGGGTACCCGAACGTCTGCTCCCGAGGCAGCCAGGAGGTACGGAATGCGCCGTTGGCGTCCATCTCCCTGGCGAAGAAGTACAGGGCTCCTTCGAGCGGCACATACAGAACTTGCGGTGTGTAGAACGAGAGCGCGTTGTAACCCAACAGGTAGTACAGATTCGACGGGTCCGTGACGATCAGGGCCGTGAGATGCTGAGCCGCCATGCGTTCCCTCACCACGCGCAGGCGGTGGGAGTACTCGTCTTCGGTGAACGTGATGGGCGTGCTGTTCGGCAGATCTGCATACTCCGCCAGCCCGGGGGCATGGCGTGAACCGACAGCGCTGGTGAAGGTGACTGCTGGTTCGACTGGGTTGCTCGGTTCGACTGGGTGCCCGGACTCGTTCACTCGTACCCCCTTTCGGGGTGACTCGGGAGGCTCGAGGCCTTCCGTGCATTTTGCAGATTGTTGACAATCAGGCTATGCGGACGAGTCCTGGGGCTGCAAGAGAACTCGTGTTACTTCTTCGTTTCGATCAGTCGCACGCAATCCACCCCGCGCAAGCTCAGTCGGCCGCAGCGCCGACGCGGCCGCCGAGCCCATCGGTGGCCGCCTCCGCCTGCATGGACCGACTCAGGTCCTCAATCGCAGTGTCCATGTGCTCGTGCAGACCGGCTTCGAGTGCAGCCCAATCCGAACCCAGGAGTAGGTCCACCAACAATTGATGCTCCTCGACCAACGCCTCGGGCCGGAAGTAGGCCGTCTCCAGGTTGGCCATACAGATGCGCGCCTCCGCTGCCAATGTGGCGTACATCCTCGACATCCGACTGTTCGACGTCGCAGCAACCATCGCCGTGTGGAACGCAAGGTCCCGCTCGGCCAGACCGAACCAATCCGCTGCGTCGATGAACGGTTGCATCTGGTCGACAATTGCCGACAACTGAGCCGCCGTCGCCTTCAGGACGGTGATCTCGCCGTGGACGAGCGTCCATGCGGCACCGACTTCGATCGCCGCGCGGGCCTCGTATATCTCGGCGACGTCGTCGACGCTGAGCTCGACAACGAACACACCGCGATTTCGGTAGCTGATCAACAAGCCTTCCTGATTCAGCCGCTGGAGCGCTTCACGAACCGGACCACGCGAAATCCCCAGCTCCGCAGCAACATTGGCTTCGTTGATCTGCTCGCCCGGTGTGTAGGATCCGTCGATGATGCGATCGCGAATCTGATCGGCTATCACCATCGACGTATTGCGGGCGTCGATCGGGGTCAGTCTTCGGGAACCTGACATCTGCAAACCTCCTGCTAGGACCTCGGGATTGCGAAGTATTTGTATTCCAAGAACTCGTCGATACCGACTTTGCCGCCTTCGCGGCCGAGTCCGGACTGCTTGACGCCACCGAACGGGGCAGCAGGGTTCGATACGAGACCGGTGTTGATGCCGACCATCCCCACTTCGAGCCGCTCCCCCATACGCAATGCGCGGTCGATGTCCTGAGTGAAAACGTAACCCACAAGCCCCCATTCGGTATCGTTGGCGAGCGCGATCACTTCGTCCTCGGTGTCGTACGGAACGATTGCGGCAACGGGTCCGAAGATCTCGGTCGACATGAGATCGGACTGGGAGTCGACATCGTCGAGCACCGTCGGAGGGTAGAAATAGCCTGGCCCAGAATCTTCCTGCCCACCCACCACCGCCCGAGCACCGCGCGCGAGCGCATCGTCGACGAGGCGTTGTACCTTGGCGCGGCCGCTGCGATCGATGAGCGGCCCCACTTCCACACCCGCTCGACTGCCGGCACCGACTGTCAAGGCATCCATGCGAGCAGCGAGCTCGGCAGCGAAGTCCTTGGCGAGCGAGCGGTGGACGAAAAACCTGTTGGCTGCAGTGCAGGCCTCGCCCATGTTGCGCATCTTGGCCACCATCGCCCCGTCGATGGCCCGGTCGAGATCAGCGTCCTCGGCGACGATGAACGGGGCGTTCCCGCCGAGTTCCATCGACGTCCGCATCACGGTCGGAGCTGCCTGCGCCAACAAAATCTTCCCGACAGCCGTGGAGCCGGTGAAGCTGATCTTCCGGGCCGAGCCGCTGGCCATCCACGATCCGACGACTCCTGCGGCGTCGGTTGTCGGGACCACATTGACTACGCCGTCGGGAACCCCAGCTTCGACGAGGATGGCCGCCAGCGCTAGCGCAGTCAGCGGAGTCTGTTCGGCCGGCTTGAACACCACCGTGCATCCGGCGGCTAGCGCGGGGCCGATCTTTCGGGTGCCCATGGCCAGCGGAAAGTTCCACGGCGTCACCAGAATGCTAGGACCGACCGGCGCTCTGGTGACGATGATGCGGTTCTTTCCATCGCCGGTCAGCGTGTGGTCGCCCGAGATGCGGACCGACTCCTCGGAGAACCATCGAAAGAACTCTGCACCGTACGCGACTTCGCCTCGGGCGTCGGCGAGCGGCTTGCCCATCTCGGCGGTGATGATGGCAGCCAATTCCTCGGTCTTGGCGATGATCAAGTGGAATGCACGAGAAAGGATCTCGCTTCGCGCGCGTGGCGGAGTCTGCGCCCAGGACTCCTGAGCTGCAACGGCAGCCGCCATCGCGGCCTCGGCATCGCTGATGTCGGCATCGTCGACGGCGGCGATCACTTCGCCGGTTGCCGGATCGACGACGTCGAACTTCCTCCCACTGTTCGCTGTTCGCCAGGCCCCACCGATGAACAGCTGGGTCGGCGAGGTGATGGCCGGACGCGTCATGGACGTCATAGCTGATGCCCCTTCCTGGGGGTCTGCGTCGAAGGTGCGGGATCGAGGAGTTGCGCGAGGTGTATCGACGCCGACGCGCTCTGATTTCCGGTCAGTTGGCGCACCTGCATGTGACAGCTGAAGCCGTCGGTCAGAATCGGCCTGGTCGGATCAGCGCGTCGTACCGCTGGTGCCAGGGCCTGTTCGGCGACTTTCATGCTCATGTCGTAGTGATCCGGTTCGAAGCCGAAGTTGCCTGCCACCCCGCAACAGCCGGTCGCTTCGTCGACTCCGCCGATCCCCGCGGCAGCGAGCGCCTTTCGCTGTGTGGCTTCGCCGAACACTGCGTACTCGTGGCAGTGGGTCTGGACGGTGACCTCTTCGGGGACGTCGGCCGATGGACTCCACCCCGCGGCGGCCAGCTCGATCACCGCACCGGCGAAACTCTGCACCCGTGCGGCGACCCGTCGAGCCGCCTCGGTGCCCACCAGTTCGGGCATATCCTTGCGGAGCGTTGCCGCACAGCTCGGTTCGGTGACGACGATCGGCCGATCGGTTCCATCATCGAGTGCGGCAACGGTTCTGCTCAACTGCTTCTTGGCGGTTGCCAGCTGCCCCGTCGAAATCCACGTCAACCCGCAGCACACGTCGGTTCGGCACTCTGCTGTCCGGTTGCCCTCGGCAAGAACGCGAACTGCAGCACCGACGATTTCCGGCCGAAACCCCTTGGTGAAGGAGTCGACGAGCAGTACGACGTCACCTCCCGGTACGGATCCCGCTGTTTGCGTGCGTAGTTCCCGTCGCGAGGCGAACCGCGGGAGTGATCGCTTGGTCGTGAGACCGCCGATTCGGGCAGCGATCACACCGGTTCGCGGGGTCATCGCGCGGTTGAGTACCGGTGCCAGGACGGACGTCACTTTCAACCAGCGTGGCAACCAGCCCAGCGAGTAGTGCGCCATCGGGCGCAACTTCCCCGCGTAGTGATGATCGAGAAACTCCGACTTGTAGGTCGCCATGTCCACCCCGACTGGGCAGTCGGTTGAACATGCCTTGCAGGAAAGACACAGGTCGAGCGATTCCTTGACATCTTTCGAAGCCCACCCTGCCGCGACCGTCGCGCTACTGCGAACCATGTCCTGAAGGACGCGGGCACGCCCACGGGTCGAATCCTTCTCGTCCCCGCTCGCTCGATAGCTCGGGCACATCACGCCACCGGAGGTGGATCGGCAGCGCCCGACGCCGACGCATGCCTGGGTGGCGTGCACGAACGGATCCAAGTCCGGCTTCGCTCCGATCTGATGCAGCTCGAAGGTCGTCTTCCATTCACGATTCGGAACACCCTGCAATGCAAGGTCGTTCATCATCGGCATTGGATCGACGATGCTGCCCGGATTCAGGACGCCCACAGGATCCCAGATACGTTTGAACCGTGCGAATACTTCGAGCATCGAGGTCGAGTACATGATCGGCAGCAGTTCCGACCGTGCCCGACCGTCTCCGTGTTCGCCCGACAACGAACCGCCGTGCCGGACTACCAGTTCGGCAGCCTCACGTAGGAAGGTCGCCATCACTGCTCTTCCGGCGTCACTGCGTTGATCGAAAGTGATACGGACGTGCATGCACCCGGCGCCGAAATGTCCGTACATCACCCCGGTGAGCGAATGCGCGGTAAGAAGGTCACGGAAGTCTGCGAGATACGCAGCCAAATTCTCTGGTGCGACCGCGGAATCCTCCCAGCCGGGCCAGGATTCACCGCCGCCGGCAAGACGCGCCGATAATCCCGCACCATCCTCCCGCACCCGCCACAGCGACCTACGTTCAGCGAGGTCTGCGACGATCCGCCCGTCCTTCAACCTGCCGTTCTCACGTAGGCGCTCGAGCAATCGCCCAGCCTTGTCCTCGACTTCGGCGACGTTCTCACCATCGAGATCGACGTAGAGCCAGGCGTTTCCCGAAGGTAAGCCTCGGACCGAGTCCGCTCCCCTTCGGTGCTGCATCGTCTCGACGATCTTCGCGTCGATCCCTTCGACCGCCGCCGGCGAGAATTCCAGGATCGTCATGACATCCTCGGCTGCTTCGACGACATCGGCGTATCCCAAACTCAACAGCAGCGCAGCGGGCGGGACAGGAACGAGCGCGACGGTCGCGGCGACGACGATCGCGCAGGTACCTTCGCTGCCGACGAGGGCACGGGCCACGTCGAAGCCGTTCTCCGGCAACAACGTCGACAAGTGAAATCCCGAGACCTGGCGCGGAATCCGACCGAGTTCGAGTCGCAAGTCGGCCAGATTGTCCGACACCAGAGTACGGAGTTCGGAGGTGATCCTGTCCGCTGCAGCGACGGCGACAGCGTCGTGGGGATCGGCCGCCGTGACGCCGGAGCGCGTCGCTCGCAGCACCACCCCGTCGACAGTAACGATGTCGAGAGCGATCGTGTGGTCTGCTGTCCGGCCGTACCGCACCGAATGATTGCCGCAGGCATCGTTGCCGATCGCACCGCCGACGGTTGCCCGTGATCTGCTCGATGGGTCGGGGGCATAGGTCAATATGCCACCGGTCGCCCCCGACACGGTCTCGGCGAGTTCCGAAAGCACGATCCCCGGCTCGACCACGGCCGACTTGGATTCGGCGTCGACCGAGAGCACGGTATTCATGTGCCGCGAGAAGTCCAGGACCACACCCGCACCGATCGCGTTGCCTGCCATCGATGTTCCTCCGCCGCGGCTCACGATCGGTATGTTGCCCTTCACGCACGACTTCACTACCGCGCACACATCCGCGGTACTGCGAGGAAACACCACGGCAACCGGCGGCACCCGGTAGTTCGACGCGTCGTACGAATACTCGGCCAGGCGCCGCGAGGTCACATCGACATCGACGCCCGCCCTGCGCAGTTCGTCGAGGACCGGTCCGACGCCGCCGATCACCGTCACAATGCGCGCTTCAACGTTCGACCGATGGCATCGAGTCCCTCGGCCACCTCGTCGTCGGTGACGACGAGTGCAGGGATGACTCGTACGACATTGCCGAACGCACCGCAGGTGAGCAACAGCAGTCCTTCCGATATTGCGGTCTGCTGGACGCGGCCGGCAGCAGCAGCGTCTGGTTTGCCGTTCTCGTCGACGAATTCGAGGGCCTGCATCAGACCGAGTCCGCGCGCGTCGCCGATGGCCGAGTACTGCGCTTGCAGTGCCACCAGGCCGTCGAGCAGCACGTCGCCCTGTCGGCGCGCGTTCTCGACGAGTCCTTCGTCGCGGACGACGTCGAGCGTAGCGACCGCGGCAGCAGCGGCGACAGCGTTTCCGCCGTAGGTACCACCCTGCGATCCCGGCCACGCCTTGGACATGAGTTCGGTCGATGCCGCGATCGCCGAGATCGGGAATCCCGAAGCCAGCCCCTTGGCTGTGATCAAGATGTCGGGGGTGGCAGTGGAATGCTCGTGGCCCCAGAACTTTCCGGTTCGTCCGACGCCGGCCTGGACCTCGTCGACGATGAAGACGATCCCGTGCTCGTCGGCGCGGCGACGCAGCCCTTCGAGGAACGCGGGTGGAGTGGGCAGGTACCCACCGTCGCCGAGCACCGGTTCGATGATGAATCCAGCGGTGTCTGCCGGGCTCGAAATGGTTGCGAGGAGGTAGTCGAGTTCCTGCAGAGCGAAAGCGATTGCGGTGTCCATGTCCCAGCCGTAACGAAAGGCATGTGGAAACGGTGCGATGTGCACCCCGCCCATGATTGGAGAGAATCCGGACCGGAACTTGGTACCGGCTGTGGTGAGCGATGCCGCAGCAACGGTGCGTCCATGAAATCCGCCATGAAATGCGATGATGTTCGGTCGACCGGTTGCCATGCGCGCCAATCGAATCGCGGCCTCGACGGCCTCGGAACCGGAGTTGGCGTAGAAAACACTGTCGAGTCCGGCAGGCAGAAACTCGCCGAGTTTGTCGGTGAGTTCGAGCAGCGGCTTGTGCATGACGGTGGTGTATTGCGCGTGGATGATCTTGCCTACTTGATCACGTGCCGCTGCGACGACGCGCGGATGACAATGCCCGGTGCTGGTCACACCGATGCCCGTGGTGAAATCCAGGTACCGCTTTCCGTCGGTGCCGTAGATCCAGCTGCCCAGTGCATGGTCCACGACAACCGGAGTCGCTTGCTTGAGTGCGGGGCTGAGGTGCGTGCGTGTCGGCGCGGTCATGCGATCCATCGTGGTGGAGCATTTGCAGATTGTCAACAATCTGCAACATGCAATTCCAGGCGCACATGTAGGCCACCGTGGACGCCGCATATCGTCGTGGAATGACGACTCCGCGCATCGTTGTCCTGGGCAGTATCAACATGGACCTGACCACAACGACTCGACGCCTACCCGAACCCGGCGAAACCGTCCTGGGTGACTCCTTCGACACTGCACAGGGAGGAAAGGGAGCGAACCAGGCGATCGCGGCGGCACGGGCAGGCGCCGACGCGGCATTCCTCGGGGCGGTAGGCGACGACGCATTCGCTGCCGACCTCGAACGAAGCGCCAGGAAGGCCGGTGTCGACGTGTCCGGACTCCGACGCACCGACGGTCCGAGCGGGATCGCAACTGTGACCGTCGACCGTCACGGAGAGAACTCGATCGTCGTCGTCCCGGGCGCCAACGCCACCATGTCCGCCTTGACCGATCGTGAACTCGACACCATTGCCGCCGCGGATATCCTGCTGTGTCAGTTGGAAATTCCCCTCGACACGGTCGTCGCCGGCGCCGTTCACGCCCGAGCCCACGGCACTGTGGTCATGCTCAACCCCTCCCCCGTTCGACCACTGCCGGAGGCCCTCGTCGACGTCGTCGACGTCCTGGTCGTCAACGAGTCCGAAGCCGACGCTGTCGGCGACAGAGTTCTCGATCGCATTGCACACGTCGTCACCACGCTCGGCGCCGCCGGAGCACGGTACCGCGGACCGACGTCGACGTTCGACGCGCGGGCACCACGGGTCGACGCCATCGACACCACCGGTGCCGGAGATGCCTTCACCGGAGCGTTGGCTGCACGCTGGCAACAGGGCCCCGAGGACTCCGTCCGATGGGCCTGTGCAGCAGGAGCATTGGCCGCGACACGTCGTGGCACCGGAGCGTCGTCGGGATCGCGAGCGGATATCGACGCGCTCATCGCGGATGCAGCACGACCATGACACTGTCTCCGCGGGTCCCCGATCTCGCCGCGCTCGACGTGATGGTCTCGGTCGCACGGCTGGGCAGTATGAGCGCAGCCGGACGGGAACACGGATTGAGCCAGCAAGCGGTCAGCGCACGAATTCGGGCAGCCGAGCGCGACATCGGTCTCCGCGTGTTCGACCGCACCAGCAGCGGCGTGGTACTCACTCCCGAAGGTGTCGCCGTTCTCGAGTGGGCAGGGAACGTTCTCGGCGCCGCCGAAAAGTTTGCGACGGGTGTCCAATCCCTCCTGCGGGAGGAAAATGCGAGCCTCACCGTGGCCGCGAGCATGACGGTCGCAGAGCATCTGTTGCCGGGCTGGATCGTCCTGATGCGGGCTCGGTTTCCGGACGTACGAACGCAGATGCGGTTGATGAACTCGGCCGAGGTTGCCCACCAGGTCCTCGCGGGTCGAGCCGACATCGGATTCGTCGAAGGACCGCAGATCCCGGACGGCCTCGGAATTCGTGTCGTGGCAACCGACGAACTCGTCGTCGTCGTCCCACCGCAGCACCCGTGGGTGTCACGAGGCTCGGTGGCCGTCGACGAATTGGCCGCGACAGCACTCGTCCAACGCGAATTCGGATCCGGTTCCCGCACCACCTACGAGAGCACCGTGCATCCGACGGTTCTGCCGCTGCTGGAACTCAACTCGGTCACCGCGATCAAATCGGCGGTGGTGACTGCGAACGCACCGACGGTCCTGTCTTCGCTGGCGGTCGCAGCCGACCTTCGCGACGGCCGATTGACACGCATCGACATCGACGCCGTGACGATGCCGCGGGAACTGTGCGCGGTGTGGGATCTGCGTGAACCTCTCCGTGGCCCACGCCGAGACTTTCTGGACATCGCCACCTCGCCGCAAACTTGACGGCAGGTCGGAGCACTCACGTCTACTCCTGGTAGTTATCGAGACGCAAGAAGATACAGAGGCCTCGCAGACGCAGACATCTAGGCCGCGTCGTCGTCCACATCAGGATCGAACGGCAGGCTTCTTCGAACAAGGGCACCTCCTCGTGTGTTCGACGAACCGTCATCGCTCTGCGGGCTGTGAAACTGTCGGACACGTGCGGCACGATGAACAGATGACCACCACCGAACCGTCGACGGTAGACCTGCGCGCAGATGCGGAGCGGCTCCTTCGGGAGCTGGCCGGGCCCGCTGCCAGTCTTCGCGAAGATCAGTGGACGGCAATCGAGGCTCTCGTCGTTCACCGCCGCCGCGCGCTGGTGGTGCAACGCACCGGATGGGGAAAGTCAGCGGTCTACTTCATCGCCGCAAAACTGCTCCGCGCTCAGGGACTCGGACCCACCGTCATCGTGTCACCGTTGTTGGCACTGATGCGGAACCAGGTAGCTTCCGCCGAGCGCGCCGGTGTGCGGGCCGCAACCATCAACTCCGGGAACATGACCGAGTGGGAAGACGTCCATGCCGATGTCGCTGCGGGCAGGCTCGATGTGCTGCTCGTCAGCCCGGAACGGCTCAACAACCCGGACTTCCGAGACCAGGTGCTGCCCTCGCTGGCAGCAGACGCGGGCCTCGTCGTCGTAGACGAAGCGCACTGTGTTTCCGACTGGGGACATGACTTCCGTCCCGACTACCGACGCATTCGAACGCTCATATCCGAACTGCGCGATGGGATTCCGGTCTTGGCTACCACGGCCACTGCAAATGACCGCGTGGTCGCCGATGTCGCCGCACAACTCGGTGTCGGTGGCGGGGACACCCTCGTTCTCCGCGGCGGACTCGAACGCGAGTCGCTCCACATGTCGGTGGTCCAGATCGAGAACTCCACCGAGCGCGCCGCGTGGCTCGCAGCTCACCTGGCCGAACTCCCGGGGTCGGGAATCATCTATGCCCTGACGGTGTCTGCAGCACGCGACCTCGCGAGCCTGCTGTCGGACCAGGGCTTCGCCGTGTCCGCGTACACCGGCCAGACCGACACCACCGAACGCGAATCATTGGAATCGGACCTACTGAACAACGAGGTCAAAGCCCTCGTAGCCACGTCCGCGCTGGGCATGGGCTTCGACAAACCGGATCTGGGATTCGTCGTCCACATGGGCGCACCTTCATCCCCCATCTCGTACTACCAGCAGGTCGGCCGTGCGGGTCGCGCCACCGACCGAGCCGAAGTCATCCTCCTTCCAGGCCACGAGGACAAGCAGATCTGGAGCTATTTCGCATCCGTAGCCTTCCCACGAGAACACGTCGTTCGGCAGGTCATCGACGCTCTCGACCCCATCAAGCCGCAGTCCACCCCGTCATTGGAGCCGTTGGTGGATCTCAATCGGAGCCGACTCGAGATGGTTCTGAAGGTCCTCGACGTCGATGGTGCCGTTCAGCGCGTGCGAGGCGGGTGGATCTCGACCGGCCAGTCTTGGGCCTACGACGCACCGCGTTATGAGCGCCTCGAGCAAGCCAGGGACGCGGAGCAGCAGGCAATGATCGACTATCAGCGCACCGATGGGTGCCGGATGGAATTCCTGCGGAGACAGTTGGACGATCCAGGCCTCGGCGCCGAGCCGAATCCGTGTGGCCGATGCGACAACTGCACAGGAAAGGCTTACTCGCCTCAGGTGGACGCAGCCGCTGTCGAGTCTGCGCGTGAACGTCTCGACCGCCCGGGACTCGACCTGCCTCCGCGAAAGCAGTGGCCCAGCGGGATGAAAAAACTCGGCGTCTCCCGCTCCGGCAAGATCACCGACGGCCCCGAACCCGGCCGGGTCTTGGGCCGCCTCACCGACCTGGGTTGGGGTGGGCGCCTGCGAGCAGCACTCGATGCACCCGACGGTCCAGCCCCCGACGCCCTCGTGCAGGCCTGCATCGCGGTGTTGGCCTCGTGGGACTGGAAGAAGAGACCGACGTCAGTGATCGCGCTGGAATCGTCGACGCATCCGATGCTGGTCCATTCGATCGCTAGCGAGTTGGCACGCATCGGACGGCTCGACGATCTCGGAACGCTCACCCTCCGACCGGACCATCCGCGTGTGACGGCCGCGAATTCGGCATTCCGAGTGGCCGGCCTCGTCGATTCCTGGCTCGTTCCAGACCTGAACGGGGTCTCCGGACCGATCCTCCTGGTGGACCTGGTTACCGATACGGGCTGGACTTTTACTTGCGCCGGCTCGGCCCTCCGCGGCGCAGGTGCAGATGCGGTCCTCCCGTTCGCTCTGGCAACTCCGAAGTAGCCCCACTGATATCGGTAAGACCACACTTGGCATCCGACGGAGAGGGCCGAGTTATCGCACCCTCTTCGACCAGTTGTTACGGAGACGAGCCCAGTTTATGACCAGAATCACAATCACGCTGCCACCTGCGAAAGGACAGGTGTTTTCGACACCAATTTCGCCAGGCACGTGAAATGCCAAGGGCACCTTGTTACGTTTACCTTTGCTATGAAACCCGCACAGCTGAGAGCAACCACAGTCACTGCGCCGGACGCAGTGAAGTTTCGTAAGCCAAAGATCTCCGACGGAGTCCGGCTCTGGGAAATCGCAAGAGATTCAAAGGTGCTCGATCTCAACTCGAGCTATTCGTACGTTTTGTGGTGTCGAGACTTTGCAGAAACCTCGGTAGTATCCGACGTCGACTCTCGCGCTGTGGGATTCGTCACCGGTTATACCCGACAGGATTCTCCCACGACATTTTTCGTGTGGCAGGTCGCAGTCGATGCTGATCAACGGGGTAAGGGCCTTGCAGGCCGGATGCTGAACGAACTTCTCGATCGCCTTACCCCACAGGGCATCACACACCTGGAAACAACGATCAGCCCGGACAACGAAGCGTCGATCGCACTGTTCACGGCCCTTGCTCGAACACGAGGGACCGACATTGGAAAAACAGATCTGTTCGCGCCAGACGATTTTCCTGATAGCCACGAAGCAGAGGAGCTCTACACAGTAGGGCCGGCCGACGTGCGCGCCAGCGAAAGGAACACGCAGTACATGACAGACAAGACCGTGACCACCGAAAAGCCGGACGTATTCGAAACCATCGAGTCCGGCGTTCGTAGCTACAGCCGCCAGTGGCCCGCAGTGTTCAAAACTGCCAAGAATTCGACGCTGACCGACGAGAACGGGCGCGACTACCTCGACTTCTTCGGCGGGGCAGGCGCACTGAACTACGGCCACAACAATCAGATCATGCAGGATGCGTTGGTCGACTACATCACCAGTGACGGCATCACGCACGGCCTCGATATGTCCACGGTGGCCAAGCGTGAGTTCCTCGAGTCCTTCAAGAAGAACATCCTCGAACCGCGCGGCCTCGATTACAAGGTTCAGTTTCCTGGCCCGACCGGCACGAATGCTGTCGAAGCTGCACTGAAGTTGGCTCGCAAGGTCACTGGTCGCGAGTCGATCATCAACTTCACCAACGCATTTCACGGCATGACACTCGGTGCGCTCGCTGTCACCGGAAACTCGATGAAGCGAGCCGGCGCCGGAATCCCGCTGGTGCACAGCACCCCCATGCCGTACGACAACTACTTCGGTGGAGTCAACGAGGACTTCCAGTGGTTCGAGCGGGTTCTCGACGACTCGGGCAGTGGATTCAACCGCCCGGCAGCGGTCATCGTCGAAGCCATCCAGGGCGAAGGCGGCATCAACGTCGCGCGACCCGAGTGGCTGCGCGCACTGTCCGACCTCTGTTCGCGGCGCGACATCTTGCTGATCGTCGACGACGTACAGATGGGTTGCGGCCGTACGGGCCAGTTCTTCTCCTTCGAGGACTCTGGCATCACGCCGGACATCGTCACCCTCTCGAAGTCGATCGGCGGCTACGGCATGCCGATGGCGCTGACACTGTTCAAGCCAGAACTCGACGTCTGGGGCCCAGGCGAGCACAACGGCACCTTCCGCGGATTCAATCCCGCGTTCGTGACCTCGAAGGTCGCGATCGACCATTACTGGTCCGATGACAAGTTCGAGAAGGAGATCCTCGCGAAGGGCGAGCACATCCGTGATCGCTTCATCGAGCTGTGCGCCAAGTACGACGGCGTTTCCACGCGCGGTCGCGGCATGGTTCAGGCTCTCGTGTTCGAAAATGCAGAACAAGCAGGCAAGGTCGCCAAGCTTGCTTACGAAGAGCACCTGCTGGTGGAAACTGCCGGGCCGAAAGACGAGGTTGTCAAACTTCTTCCGCCGCTGACCACCACGATCGAAGAGCTCGATCGCGGACTCGACATCCTCGAAGTTGCGACAGCAAAAGTCTGCTCGTAGAACACTTCTCACGTGTCGAATGTTTGCTGAAGGGAGCTACACCACATGATCGTACGTACCACCCAGGAAATCACCGGAACTGATCGAGACATCGAGAGCGAGGATGGACAGTGGCGCAGTAAGCGCATCATCCTCGGCGGTGACAGGGTCGGATTCTCGTTCCACGAAACGACCATCAAGGCCGGGACGGTGAACAACTTCCACTACGCCAATCATGTCGAGGCTGTGTGGCTCATCGAAGGTGAAGGCACCCTCACCGATCGCGAAACCGGTGAAACCTACGAACTCGGTGCAGGATCGATGTACCTGCTGAACGGCAACGAGCGACACACCGTCGAGCCGCGTACGCAGATGCGCATGTTGTGCGTGTTCAACCCTCCCGTAGTGGGGAACGAAACCCATGACGAGAACGGTGTGTACCCCCTCGTCGAGGTCCCCGCGTGAGTTTAGATCCTGACGTAGGTGAGGTGTCCAGGTAGACGGACGCCGGATAGCTCCGCCCCACTCGAGTTCAGTCGAGTGGGGCGGAGCTATTTCTGCAGTCCGATCCGCTGAAGGGACCCAGCAGGGCTCGACGCCGTAATTCGTGGGTCCACGCCTTCAGCTACCGGCATCGACCCCCTGTGTCCACCTGCGCGCTACCCTGGTTACGTGCCTGCCCCCGCTCGTTCAGCTGCCGCAGCGGCAACCCGACTCGACCGAATGGTCGCACTGTTGTCGGGAAGATCCATCGCGGTCGTCTCCGGAGCCGGCATGTCCACCGACTCCGGTATCCCGGACTACCGGGGGCCGGACTCACCACCTCGCAATCCGATGACCTATCAGCAGTTCACCGGCGATAACGAGTTCAGGCGCCACTACTGGGCACGTAACCATGTCGGTTGGCGGCATATGGATGCGGCCAGGCCGAACGACGGCCACCGCGCGCTGGCCCAGCTCGAGCGCCGAGGGATAGTTTCCGGGATCATCACCCAAAACGTCGACATGTTGCACACCAAAGCAGGTAGCCGAAGAGTGATCGACCTCCACGGCGTATACGCGCGAGTACGGTGTCTGAACTGCGAGCGACTGGTTTCCCGCTTCGCTCTGGGACAACGCCTCGAACGCGAGAACCCGGGGTTCCTCGACAGCGTCGCGCCGGCCGAGGGCGTCGAGATTGCTCCCGACGCCGATGCGATCATCACCAGCACCGCACACTTCCGGATGGTCGACTGCGAGTACTGCTCCGGCGTTCTCAAACCGGACATCGTCTACTTCGGGGAGAGTGTGCCCAAGCCGAGAGTCGCCGACGCTTTCGACCTCGTCGATCAGGCCGATGCACTTCTGGTTGTCGGCTCTTCTTTGACGGTCATGTCGGGACTGCGCTTCGTCCGACGCGCGGCGAAGGCCGAGATTCCCATCGTGATCGTCAATCGCGGAATCACCCGGGGCGACGAATTCGCCACTCTGACAAGCAATGCCGGATGCTCGGAGACGCTGACCGCACTCGTGGACGCACTGCCGTCACACGAATGATCAGACCGGCACCAGATCGTCGGCATGCACCACTGGACGCTGTAGCTCAGGAGTGAGATCGCAACTGGACCTACCGAGCATTCCGGTCAGCTCCGATGCGTCGTACGCCACCACTCCCCTGGCCACCAGTTCGCCGTCCGGACCGATCAGTGACACGACGTCGCCACCGTAGAACCGACCCTCGACGGCGGTGATTCCCGCGGACAGCAACGACCGCCGCTTCGTCGCGACCGCGTGTACGGCACCTGCGTCGAGGTATAGATCGCCTTGTGCATCCGCAGCATGACGCACCCAGAATTTGCGCGAGGACAGGCGAGTGGGACGTGCAGTGAAGGCTGTACCCACCGCAGCCGTCGTCAAGGCTTCCGCTGCGTCGGCGGCGGCGGCCAAGAGGACTGGAACGCCTGCATCGGCTGCCAGTCGGGCAGCGGACAGCTTGGACGCCATTCCACCGGTCCCGAGCGCACCGCCGGAACCGGCGACGACTCCATCGAGATCTTCCGGGCTCGCGACCTCGCGGATCAGGGTGGCGTCACCTTTGCGCGGGTCGCCGTCGTAGAGACCGTCGACGTCGGACAACAGCACCAGCGCGTCGGCACCGACGAGGTGAGCAACGAGCGCGGCAAGACGATCGTTGTCACCGAATCGGATTTCCGTGGTCGCGACCGTGTCGTTCTCGTTGATCACGGCCACTGCGCCGAGCACACGCAACCGGTCGAGCGTGCGCTGGGCATTGCGATGATTCGTTCGACGCGCAATATCCTCGGCGGTGAGCAACACCTGACCGACCGTTCGTCCGTATCTTGCGAACGAGGTACCCCAAGCGTGCGCAAGAGCAAGCTGGCCGACGCTCGCTGCGGCCTGCTTGGTCGCGAGATCGCGTGGACGGGTCGTCAGACCCAGCGGTGCTAGTCCAGCGCCGATGGCACCGGAAGACACCACCACGACATCGGATCCGGCACGCATTCGTGCCTCGACAGCATCGGCCAATCGATCCAGCCTGTCGACGTCGAGTCCGCCGACCAGTGAGGTCAGTGCCGAGGAGCCGATTTTCACGACTACCCGTTTGGCATTGGCCACGGCAGTCCTGGCTCCAGTCGAATCCATTGCAGCCGAAGAGGATTCAGAATTCACCGGAACTTACACTTCACTCTTCGAGGTCGAGTCCGCGGCGGGCCCGACGTGCGTGTTTGCGCTCATCTGCACCGATTCGCTCCACCTGATCGAGCCGCGCATCGGTGCCACGTCCGGTCATGGTGATCTCCACACCCGCCGGTGTCTGTGGCTCCCAATCGAAGGAGACATCACCGATGGTCACAGATGCACCTGGCTGGGCGCCCTTTTTGATCAACGCATCCTCGACACCGAGGCGTGCGAGACGGTCAGCAAGGTAACCGACTGCTTCGTCGTTGCTGAACTGTGTCTGGCGCACCCAACGCTCCGGGCGCGTGCCGAGAACGATGAACCCACCCTCGATATCGGGATCCTTGATGACTTGGAAACCCTCGTCGTTGCGCGCGACGGGACGGAGCACCGGTCGGCGCTTCTCGGCCGGAGGATGAGCGAGACGGTAGTCCTCGACCATTTTGCCCAGCGCGAAGATCAACGGCTTGAGACCTTCGCGGGTGATCGTCGAGATGGTGTAGACAGGCCATCCACGCGCCTCGAACTCCGGCGTCACCATCTCGGCGAGTTCGGCGGCCTCGGGAATATCAGCTTTGTTCAGCACGACGATGCGCGGTCGGTCGGCTAGGTCACCGAGGCTCGCGTCGCCCAGCATTGCCGGCTTGTAGGCCGCCAACTCCGCTTCGAGGGCATCGACGTCCGAGACGGGATCTCGACCCGGATCCAGGGTTGCACAGTCGACTACGTGCGCCAGAACGGCGGTTCGCTCGAGATGTCGAAGGAATTCGAGGCCAAGGCCCTTCCCTTCGCTCGCACCGGGAATCAAGCCGGGAACGTCGGCCACCGTATAGGTGGTGTCGCCGCTCGAAACGACACCGAGGTTCGGAACCAACGTGGTGAACGGGTAGTCGGCGATCTTCGGCTTCGCGGCAGAGAGCACCGACACCAACGAGGACTTGCCCGCCGACGGGAAGCCGACGAGACCGATGTCGGCGACCGACTTGAGCTCGAGCACCACGTCGCGCTCGATACCTTCTTCGCCGAGCAGCGCGAATCCAGGTGCGCGACGTGCCTTCGAGGCGAGCGCGGCGTTGCCCAACCCACCGCGACCACCGGGCGCAGCAGCGTATCGAGTACCCTCGCCGATCAGGTCGGCGAGGATGCGACCATCCTTGTCGAGCACTACCGTCCCGTCGGGCACCTTGAGGATCAGATCCTCGCCGTTCGAGCCTTCGCGGTTGCCACCCATGCCCTGGGTTCCATTGCTGGCTTTGGCATGAGAATTGAAGTGGAAGTCCAACAGCGTGTGGACATTGCTGTCGACGACGAAGATCACGCCGCCTCCCTGGCCACCGTTTCCGCCGTCTGGACCGCCGAGCGGTTTGAACTTCTCGCGGTGAACCGAAGAGCAGCCGTTGCCGCCTTTACCGGCGCTGACGTGCAGCACCACGCGGTCGATGAATCGTGACATGACTGCCTTCGATCCTTCCTCGGTCGAGTGTGCGACCGAAATATTTTTATGCCCACAAATACGATAAGGGCGGACCGGGCATTTTCACCCTGGTCCACCCTCATCGTCGAGCTCGAGCGCGTCGAGATTTTCGCGGCGTGAGCCTTGCGAAAACCATCCGACGCAGATTGTGCAGCGGAGACTAGGCCTCTACTGCGACCGGAACGATGTTCACGGTCTTGCGTCCACGCTTGGCGCCGAATTCGACTGCGCCTGCGGACAGAGCGAACAGTGTGTCGTCGCCGCCACGGCCGACGTTGACGCCGGGGTGGAAGTGCGTGCCGCGCTGACGAACCAGGATCTCGCCTGCGCTGACGGTCTGGCCGCCGAAACGCTTGACGCCGAGGCGCTGCGCATTCGAATCGCGACCGTTACGGGAGCTTGATGCACCCTTCTTATGTGCCATGTTGCATACCCTCCTCGGGGTGAATGTCAGCGCTGAAAAGTCAGTACTGAACAGACCTGGTTACTTGATGCCGGTGACCTTCAGGACAGTGAGCTTCTGCCTGTGTCCCTGGCGCTTGTGGTAGCCGGTCTTGTTCTTGAACTTGTGGATGCGGATCTTCGGACCCTTGGTGTGCTCGACGACCTCACCGGTTACCGAGATCTTCGCCAGCTTGTCGGCATCGGTGGTCAGATCGGATCCGTCTACGACGAGGACCGGAGCAAGCGAGACAGCAGTGCCGAGCGCTCCCTCGATCTTCTCGACCTTGACGAGGTCACCAACAGCGACCTTGTACTGCTTTCCGCCGGTCTTGACGATCGCGTACGTTGCCATCGGAGGGCTACCCCTTGCTTCTTCGAACTTGCTCGCATTGCCCATGGCAACACGACTGGTCTGGATCGTGCATGTGATTCTTGCGGTATTTCGTGCGGTGTTACTTGCCACCGGGTGCGTCCGCCGCCGCACTCGACCGAAATTCCGTCGAGGCACAGCAGAAAATTGTCACCGGCAGCGACCTTGTCAGGTTACGGCAGACGGGCAGTCGTGGTCAAACTGCCCGTCGACTCGCTATTCCGCGTCCACCGGCGGCCCTGCCGGGCGTGCCGCTGCCCGACGTCGGCGAGGCTTCTTCACGGGCACCTCGTCCGTGGTGGGAGCACTGGACATCGGTTCGACGACCGTCGTCACCGACGGCTCCGGCGGCGCTGCCGGCTCCTCGTGTGTAGCGGGAATCACGAATACGGCAGCTGCGTCGGGAGTCTCGGCCGTCGGTGCTGCTGACTTGCGGGCAACACGGCGACCTCGACGCGCTTTGACGACCGGTTCCGGAGACTCCTCGGACACAGCTGGGTCCGCTGCCTTTTCGACAGCAGCCCCTGTGACCGTCGAGTCCGGCTGTACCTCGGTTGCTACTGATCCGGTCGATGCTGACTGGGTATCCCCGCCTCGAACACGAGCAACCTCGGCGGCATCGATGATCTTCGGTTCCGAAGACGTACTCGACTCCGAGTGCGCATCGAGTACCTCGGCCGGAGTGACATCGTCGACCACGTCGTCGTGATGTGCAGCCATCGCGAGGGCCACGGGGTGTGCACGCTTCACCGACAGGTCCGGTGTGTGCTCGTGTGCGTCGGGCTGACTCTTCGGTGCAGGACTGTTCGTAGCGTCAGCCACATTGTCGGTCTTGTCGTTGTCGGACTTGTCGCGACCGCGGCGTTTGCGCGGAGTACTCGATTCGGAGCGCGGTGAAGAGGACCGCGAGCCGTCATCGGTCTTCGCCTCGACCGGGTACGGGTGAACCATGATCCCCCGGCCCTGGCAGTGTTCACACGTGGTCGAGAACGCTTCGATGAGACCGGTGCCCATCTTCTTACGCGTCATCTGAACGAGCCCGAGTGAGGTCACCTCGGACACCTGATGGCGCGTCCTGTCACGACCGAGGGACTCGGTGAGACGGCGCAACACCAGGTCGCGGTTGGATTCGAGCACCATATCGATGAAGTCGACGACGATCATTCCGCCGATGTCACGTAGGCGCATTTGCCGAACGATCTCTTCGGCGGCCTCGAGATTGTTCCGCGTCACCGTCTCCTCGAGGTTGCCGCCTGCACCGGTGAACTTGCCGGTATTGACGTCGACCACGGTCATCGCCTCGGTGCGATCGATGACGAGCGTGCCTCCGGACGGCAGCCAGACCTTACGATCGAGTGCCTTGGCCAATTGCTCGTCGACCCGGTGCGCTTCGAACACGTCTGGTCGACCGGGCTCGGCGATGTGGCGCTCGAGCTTGGGCAGCATGTCCGCCGCTACCGTCTCGATGTACGACGATGTTGTGTCCCAGGCCTTGTCACCTTCGATGACAAGTTTGACGAAGTCCTCGTTGAACAGGTCACGGATAACCTTGACCAGCAGATCCGGCTCTTCGTACAGTGCCTGCGGTTGCGAACCCTTACCTGTTTCCGCCTTGGCCGACGCTTCTTCGATGGTCGCCCATTGTGTCTGCAGACGAATCACGTCACGCGCGAGTTCGTCTTCGCTGACCCCTTCGGCTGCGGTACGAATGATCACCCCGGCCTCGGGGGGAACGATGTCGCGAAGAATTTCCTTCAGGCGCTTCCGCTCGGTATCGGGCAACTTGCGGCTGATACCTGTCGAGCTGCCACCGGGTACATAGACCAGGTAGCGGCCTGCCAGCGAGAGCTGGGTCGTCAGACGTGCACCCTTGTGCCCGACCGGATCCTTGCTCACCTGCACCAAAACCTGGTCACCCGGCTTGAGCGCCTGTTCGATCTTGCGCGAGTTGCCACCGAGACCTGCTGCGTCCCAGTTGACCTCTCCGGCATACAGGACACCGTTACGGCCACGGCCGATATCGATGAATGCAGCTTCCATGCTCGGCAGCACGTTCTGCACGCGGCCGAGGTAGACGTTGCCGACCATCGACGCGGACGCGCTACTGGTGACGAAGTGCTCGACCAATACGCCGTCTTCGAGAACGGCGACCTGTGTGGTCACGCCGTTGTCGGGGAACGACTTTTCGCGGACGACCATGACCCGGTCGACCGACTCACGACGTGCCAAGAATTCCGACTCGGTAAGAATCGGTGGCCGTCGGCGTCCGGCGTCACGTCCGTCGCGACGGCGCTGACGCTTCGCTTCGAGTCGGGTCGAGCCGGTGATTCCCTGGACCTCGTCCTTGCTACGGGACTTGTTCCGCGGTTCGCGCTCGTGCACGACGGTGTTCGGTGGGTCGTCCTCGGTCTCGGTGGACTCGGACGAGGCGTCACCGGTGCTGCTGCGGCGACGACGACGTCTGCGGCGTCGACGACTCGAGCCGTCGGACGAATCCTCGTCATCGTTGTCGTTGTCGTCGGCGGAGTCCACCGGCGAATCGACAGACTCTTCCGATTCCGTGTCCGAGGCCTGCTTCTGGGCATCATCGGTATCGCTGGATTTGACGTTCGAACGACTACGACTACGGCGACGTGAACGACGCTCGCCCGCAGGCTTGTCCTCGTTCTCGGAGTCACTATCCGAATTCTCGGAATCGGCACTCTGCGCGTCTGCTACGTCGGAATCCGTGGGGTCGGATTCAGCCGAGCCGGATACGGGAGCATCGTCTTCGGACGAGTGCATGTCCGAGGATGACGACGCTGCGTCCTCACTCGAATCGTCGTCACCTTCGGTGGCATCGTCCGAGTCGTCGTCCGAACTGCCGTCACCAGACTGCTCCCCACGTCCGCGTCCACGACCACGGCGACCGCGCCGACGCCGCCTCGGCTGCGACTGATCATCGTTGTCGTCCGAGTTGTCGGCGTCCTCGGAAGTGTCCGAGCTGTCGACTGTGTCCGATATATCGGTTGTGTCAGCAGCTGCATCCGGGGCGGCGTCGACAACGGGCTTGCCGCGAACGGGAGCCTTGTCCGGCTCGATGACCGGATCGGCGACGAGAACCGATGGCTCTTCGACGGCAGGCGTCGACGTGGGCTCAGCGGCAGGACCTGCTGCTTTCCGGCTTCGTCGACGCTTGGGAGCCTCGACTATCGCTTCCGGCTGGAGGAACACCGGAATCGCGAACGCAGGGCGCGCGGGAGGACTGTCCACTGTCGGGGCTTCGACAGCAGGCACCGGTGTCGGAGCTTCGACAGCAGGCACCGGCTCGACCACGATCGGGGCGGCCGTCTCGACTGGCGCAGGCGGCGCCTCGGTCGCAGGTGCGAACGAGGAATACACCGTCTCGGCGACGTCGCGTCCCAGGCTGGACTGTGCGCTGCGCGCCTCTATTCCGAGCTCACCTAGTTTGGCGAGTACCTGTTTACTGGTGACACCGAGAATCTTCGCGAGTGCATGCACTCGGAGGCGCTCAGGGAACGCCGGACTTCGGCTGGATGACGATTCGTCATCGACCGAACTTCCTGAGTTCGAATTCTGTACATCTTCGGGCGGGGCTTGGTCGGCCACGTAAGTCTCCTCGGGCCCCCGGGCGCGTCCACCTGAGTCGAAGCTGGTGCGACGCGGCCACGCGAGAGCAATCCTAGTGTGCTGACGTCGGTTTGACGCCAGATCGTAAGTCGCGCTCCGCACGGAGTGCACCGTCCACAGCGAGTGGTCGGCGTACGGATGCACGGTGCCTGGCTGGATGGCTATGGTGTCCCGAGTCCGAGCGCCTGATCATCAAGCATGCCGGCGCGTGGGAGGTCTTCCTACGTGTTCGGCAGCGATGACGGGCATCGCACTGCGGGTGTCATCCGGTCACTTTCACGAGAACGGCACTGGCGTGACGCTCGTGTTCGGTGTTGCACAAAACTGGTAACGGCAAAATTTTTTACAGGAAAAACTTTTCGAGGTGAAGCGTGTGTTGTGAAAGCAACCTTCACGAGTATCCCACACCGGGTGAAGCGAACCCGCCACGCCGCTCCGATCTTGTAGTCGGCGGCATGGCGGGCGAACCCGAATCAGGGTGTCGAGAATCAGGAAAGGCTTGGAAACCACAACGCGATCTCACGCTCGGCGGACTCGACGGAGTCCGATCCATGCACGAGGTTCTGCTGACCGTCGAGGGCAAGATCGCCACGAATGGTTCCTGGAACCGCCTTCTCGACAGGGTCGGTGCCTCCGCCGATCTGACGGAAGGCAGCGATGGCTCTCGGCCCTTCCAACACTGCTGCGACGACCGGTCCAGAGGTGATGAACTCGAGTAGCGCTGGGAAGAACGGCCTGTCTTTATGTTCGGCGTAGTGCGCGCCGGCCAGCTCGAGAGAAACGGATTTGAGTTCCAGTGCTGCGATACTCAATCCCTTCTTCTCGATTCGGCCGAGAATCTCGCCTACGTAGCGGCGGGCAACTCCATCTGGCTTGATCAGTACAAGGGTGCGCTCGGTCACGAACGTAGACAGTAGTGGACGGACTCCGAGGACCTACGCTCAGACCCACCATGATGTGCCGATATCCGCCGGACTCGAGGTCTCAGTCCCGCTGACCTCTGAGCATGCCGCGTTCGATCCGTCGAGTGATGTCCCGCCGCAGGTACAGCAGATATATCCACACCGCGAGGAACACCACTCCCACGATTGCGATCGACAGGTGGATGAACCCACCGAGCAGAACGAACACCTGAAGCGCGAGGTTGATCTGCATCGCCTGCGGTCGTCCTTGCATACCTGCGGCAAGGATGAACGCCACGGCCATCCCCACCAGGTACAACGTGGAGAACCAGCCGAGGCCGCCTCCGACTGTCGACACGACGGGTAACGCGAGCAAAACGACTATGGCCTCGAGAACGAGGGTCCCTGCCATGACTCCGCGGAAGCCTTTCCACGGATCGGTTGCCGGCGGCTTGAACTCGCTACCGCCCTCCCCTGTCTCACTCATACGGGCTCCTTTCCGAACAATGTTCGAGCTGCTCCGGCGGTGACTACCGATCCGGTGACGATCACCCCGGCACCCGAGACCGCCTCACCGGGATCCGCAACTTCCTCGGCGAGCCCGATGGCGGTCTCGAGCGCGTCGGCGAGCGTCGGGGCGACGACCACGCGCTCGTCGCCGAACTTCGCGACGGCCAGGCCTGCGAGTTCCTCGACGTCCATTGCTCGTGGTGATCCGTTGTGCGTGACGACGATTTCGTCGAACACCGGCTCGAGCACCGTCAACATGGCCTCGACATCCTTGTCGCCCATGACACTGACGACTCCGACCAGTTTCCGGAAGTCGAATTCGTCGGTGAGAGCCGCAGCAAGCGCTCTGGCCCCATGTGGGTTGTGTGCCGCGTCGAGAAACACTGTTGGAGCGTTGCGCACGCGTTCGAGCCTGCCGGGATTGACGATGGATGCGAAGGCCGCTCGAACGATGTCCACGTCGAGTTGATGATCGGAGCCCGCGCCGAAGAACGCCTCGACCGCGGCGAGCGCCAACGACGCGTTCGTCGCTTGATGCTCTCCGTGCAGCGGTAGGAAGATATCGGTGTACACCCCACCGAGACCTTGCAACTCGAGTTGTTGACCGCCCACGGCGATCCGACGCGCGAGCACCCTGAATTCCGAACCTTGCCTGGCGACGGCAGCATCGGCTTCCACCGCGGCGCGCAACAGCACCTCGGCAACTTCAGGCTTCTGCTCGGCCAGGATGGCGACGGTGTCTCGCGGAACGAGCCGCTCCGGTGCTTTCTTGATGATTCCGGCTTTTTCTTTGGCGATACCACCGAGATCGCCCCCGAGGAACTCGACGTGGTCGATATCGATCGGGGTGATCACGGCTACTTCACCGTCGACGACGTTGGTGGCATCCCACCTACCACCGAGCCCAACCTCCACGACGGCGACCTCGATCGGCGCCTCCGCAAACGCCGCGAACGCCATGGCGGTGGTGACCTCGAACTTGCTCATCCGTGGTCCGCCTGCGGCCTCGGACTGCGCGTCGACCATCTCTACGAACGGAGCGATTTCGTTGAAGGTGTCCACGTACAGCCGGGGCGAGATCGGGATGCCGTCGATGCTGATCCGTTCGGTCGCCAATTGCAGATGCGGACTGGTGGTCCGGCCGGTTCGGCGATGAAAATGCGTCAGCAAGGCATCGATCATGCGGGTCACCGACGTTTTTCCGTTGGTACCGGCAACGTGAATCGACGGGTACGCCTTCTGCGGTGACCCCAGAAGGTCCATCAGTGCCGCGATCCGTGTAGTCGACGGCTCGATCTTCGTCTCCGGCCACCGCTTGTCCAGTTCGGCCTCGACAAGCGCCAGTTCGGCCATGTCCACCGGACTGGGTCGGGAAGGAGCTGAATAGGATTCGGTCACTACTGCCCCACCGTTTCCAGCCGGGCAGTGATTCGCGCAATCTCTTCGATTGCGATCTGCTGTCGGCTCTTGATCTTGTCGACGACGGCGTCCGGGGCTTTGGCGAGAAACGCCTCGTTGCTCAGTTTGCTCGTCGTCTGTGTCAATTCCTTCTCGGACGCGGCGAGGTCCTTGACCAATCGCGCGCGCTCGGCGACGAGGTCGACGGTTCCCGAAGTGTCGAGCTCGACCGTCACCGTCGCCTTCGTCAGTCGAACCTCCACCGAGGCCGTAACGGTGAAATTTTCGGCAGGTTCGATCAGTCGTGCAAGAGCGCGAGTGGCATGAACCTGGGTGGACAGATCGGCGTCGGTGATCCCGACGAGCCTCGCGCCGACCTTCTGCGACGGCTTGAGACCTTGATCGCTACGGAAGCGTCGAACCTCGGTCACGAGCTTTTGCATATCTGCAACACGCTGTGCAGCAACCACATCCGCGACGTCGCCCGAAGGTGTAGGCCACGACGCAATGACGATCGACTCGCCGCCGGTCAATACCTTCCACAGTGTTTCGGTGACGAATGGGATGACCGGATGCAAGAGCCTCAGTAGCGCATCGAGCACGTTGCCGAGCACGGTGCGAGTCGAATCAGCCTGTGCGGTATCGCCGAACTGCACTTTGGCGATCTCCAAATACCAGTCGCATACCTCGTCCCACGCGAAGTGGTACAACCCCTCGCAGGCTTTGCTGAACTCGTAGCGCTCGAATGCGACGTCGACCTCGGCGCGTACTTCGTCGAGGCGATCGAGAATCCACCGGTCGGCGTCCGTCAGTTCCGCTCGCGCCGGAAGTGGTGCGGGCGCAGCGCCGTTCATCAGGGCGAACTTGGTCGCATTGAACAGCTTGTTCGCGAAGTTTCGTGAGGACTGCGCGTGATCCTCACCCACCGACAAGTCCGCACCCGGGTTCGCACCGCGAGCGAGGGTGAAACGCAACGCATCTGCCCCGAAGCGGTCGACCCAGTCGAGTGGATCGATGCCGTTTCCTCTGGACTTGGACATCTTCTTGCCGAACTGATCACGTACGAGTCCGTGCAGGAAGATGTCCTTGAACGGCACCTTACTGCCGGCCTCCCCCGAACCCAGTGCCGGATCGGATGCGACGTAGGTGCCGAACATCATCATGCGGGCGACCCAGAAGAACAGAATGTCGTAGCCGGTGACCAGCACGCTGGTGGGGTAGAACTTGGCGAGCTCATCGGTCGCATCGGGCCAACCCATAGTGGAGAACGGCCACAACCCGGACGAGAACCACGTGTCGAGGACGTCAGGATCCTGCACCCAACCCTCGGGCGGCGTTTCGTCGGCGCCGAGGCACACCGTCTCACCGTTCGGGCCGTACCAGATAGGTATGCGGTGACCCCACCACAGCTGACGCGAAATGCACCAGTCGTGCATGTTGTCGACCCACGCGAACCAGCGGGGCTCCTGACTCGCCGGATGGATAGTCGTGTCGCCGTTGCGAATTGCATCGCCTGCGGCGGCAGCGAGCCCATCGACCTTGACCCACCACTGCAACGACAGTCGCGGCTCGATCGACTCACCGCTGCGTTCGGAGTGTCCGACGCTGTGCAAGTAAGGACGCTTTTCCGCAACGACGCGTCCCTGCTCGGCCAGCGCCTCACGAACCTTGATGCGGGCCTCGAACCTGTCCATGCCGTCGAACTCGGTTCCGGTGTCGGCAATCCGACCTGCCTTGTCCATGATCGTGGGCATGGGCAGGTTGTGCCGCAGACCCATCTCGAAGTCATTGGGATCATGGGCAGGGGTGATCTTGACCGCGCCCGTGCCGAATTCGGGATCGACGTAGTCGTCGGCAATGATCGGGATCTGTCTGCCGGTGAACGGGTGCTCGAGGGTCGTTCCGAGCAGATGCTGGTAGCGGGCGTCGCCCGGGTGGACGGCAACCGCCGTGTCACCGAGCATCGTCTCGACGCGGGTGGTCGCGACGATGACGTGGGGCTCGTTGTCGTTCAGCGAGCCGTAGCGCAGCGAAACGAGCTCGCCTTCGACGTCCTCGAACTTGACTTCGATATCGGAAATGGCTGTCTGCAGCACGGGCGACCAGTTGACCAGTCGCTCAGCCCGGTAGATCAAGCCGTCGTCGAACATGCGTTTGAAGATGGTCTGTACCGCCTTCGAGAGGCCGTCGTCCATCGTGAACCGCTCGCGAGACCAGTCGACACCGTCACCGATGCGGCGCATCTGGCCGCCGATGGTGCCGCCCGACTCACGCTTCCAGTCCCACACCTTGTCGATGAAAAGTTCCCGGCCGAAGTCTTCCTTGGTCTTTCCCTCGGCCGCGAGTTGTTTCTCCACCACGGTCTGCGTCGCGATACCAGCATGATCCATCCCCGGTAGCCAGAGGACTTCGAATCCGAGCATGCGCTTACGACGGCTCAACGCGTCCATCAACGTGTGATCGAGCGCGTGCCCCATGTGCAGACTTCCCGTCACGTTCGGCGGGGGAAGCACGATCGAATACGGAGGCTTGTCGCTCGTGGCGTCGGCTTCGAAGTAGCCGGCGTCGACCCAGCCCTGATACAGCTCGGCCTCTACCTCGCTCGGGTCCCAGCTCTTCGGCAAGCCGGTTAGGTCGCTACCCACGCTGCGGTCCTGGGCATCGGCGGGGTTGGCTGGGTTCTCTGGCACTGAACTGGTCACCGGTCGATTCTAGTTGTCAGCCGATTCGATACCGACAGGCCCACTACCGGCCCCACTGCCAGCGCCCGGTCACCCCAATATCTCGGGGATCTCCATCTCGATTCCGAGGACGTGTTCGGAAAGGAAAGACAACACGACCTCGTACCAGATCTTGGCGTGCTGTGGAGCGAGAACCCAGTGATTCTCGGACGGAAAGTACAGCAACCGATGGTCGGTCTTTCCTTCGTCATCGGTGGGAAGTCCGGATTCACTGAGCAGCTCGAACCACAGACGAAGACCTTCACCGATAGGTACGCGATAGTCCTTGTCTCCGTGAATGACCAGCATCGGCGTGTCGATGTCTGCCACATACAGATGCGGTGAGTTCTCGAAGGCCATCTCGGGTGACATCTCGCGCTGCCAGTAGTACGCGGCGTCGGTGGTGGGGCCGAACTGATCGAGCGCCCACAGGCCGGCGTGAGTGACGATCGCATCGAAACGGTCGGTGTGGCCGGCGATCCAATTCGCCATGTATCCGCCGAACGATCCACCCATCGCAGCGGTACGTGTGCCGTCGACCTCTTCGAGCGCGGCAGCAGCGTCGGTGACGGCCAGCAGATCGGTGTACGGCTCCTTGCCCCACCGCCCCCAGCCACGATCCACGAAACTCTGGCCGTAACCGGTGGACAGCGCTGGATCCGGCAACAACACCGCATACCCCCGCGCGACCATCACCCAGGGATTCCAACGCCACGACCACGTGTTCCACGAGGACAGCGGCCCACCGTGCACCCAGAGCAGAAGAGGTGCCTGTGCCGCCTCCGAAGCATCGGCCGGTAGGGCAAGCCACGCTCGCACATGTTGGCCGTCCTCGGTCACCGTCTCGACCTCGGTCAGTGTCCCAGGAAGCACCGGTGACGGCTCCTCGAGTGCCAACGGATGCACGACACCCGACTCGATGTCGATCCGAACCGGATGCAGGGGTTGCCGGTACGACGCCTCCAATGCGAAGACGACCCCGCTCGACGCCACGTGGAGGTGGCTGTACGCGGAATCGGTAGTGGTCACCGGGTTGGCCACGCCGTCGCGCACCAGGAATACCGGGGCACGACCGCGGTCGTCGGCGACCACCAACACTCCGGTGCCGTCGGACAACCACACCGGATTCGACGGCCACCGATCCCATTCAGGAGCCAGATCGGACACCGTTCGATCTTCGAACACATACTGTTGCAATGTCATTCGAGGCGCCTGTTCGGGCGTCGACAACGATTCACGGACGAAGGCCACTCGTGAACCGTCCGGTGAGATCGACGGCGAGCCGAGATCGGCACCGTCGTCGTCGACGATCGTGGTGCGCGTTCCGGTGTCGAGGTCGACTCGGACCAGCACAGTGCGCGAGGTTGCCAGGGCACCTCGAATCGTCCAGGTCGAGATGACGAACGAACCGTCGGCGCTGATGCTGTAGGACGCTTCGTGAAGAGCTCCTTCGGCGTTCGCGGTGACCCGACGGGCGTCGCCGTCGCCGTCTCCGGCATAGAGATGCGGGGTCGCCGGTCCGAGGTCGTGATCCCAGTGACGAATGGGGTAGCCGGTATGCAGGATTGCACCGACCTTTTTGTCCTTACGCAGCTGACGAAGCCGTTCGTCCACCTCTTCGGTCCCGGCAGAGGGCATGACATCGGACATCGCCACGAAACGTGAGGAATGGTTCGCAGTTTTCAAGCCGGAATAGCCGGCGCCTCGCTTCGAGACAACGTAGGCCTCGCCGACACCAGCAGGCAAACACCACACCGCTGCCGACTCGTCGTCCGGTGACGTTCGACGCAGAAAGTAGAGGTCCCCCTCAGCGGTGAAAGCAGGACCGCTTTCGCCGTGTTCACTCCACGTCAAGCGGCGGGCGGGTGCTGAACCTTCGACGTCGACTTCCCAGAGAGCACCGACATAGGTCGCCTTGTCGGCGTCGAGCCGAGAAACCACGACGACGACTCTCGACCCGTCCACGGACATCGCCATATCCGACACCCGCGGCACCGCCACGTATAGATCCAGGTCGTCGAACACTGTGGTTACTGCGGGTGGCACCTGGGCACTCCTCGGGGCTGAAGACATCGTCGCCCGATGTTACGGCGCGGAGCCGGTTCGAGGTCAGCTCGGCCCGAGTTCCTCGCGCAGTTGAGTGAGAGTTCTCGACAGAATTCTCGACACGTGCATCTGTGAAATGCCCATGCGGTCGGCAATTTGGGTCTGCGTCATCGAACCGAAGAATCGCAGAACGACGATCTGCCGCTCACGCTCCGGTAGCTTCTCGAGCGCCGGCCGCACGGTGAGGTAGCTTTCCATCTTCTCGAGTTCCGGGTCGTAGTCACCGAGGGTGTCCATCAACGGCAAGCGATCTTCGCTCACTACCGAGTCCACGGACACCGTTTGATAGGCGCTGCGAGCCAGCAGTGCCTGCGAGGCTTCTTTGACATCGATGCCCAACTCCGCAGCTATCTCACTCGCCGTCGGCGCGCGACCCAGCTTCTGCGACAGCGACCCCACCGCCCCGGAGATCATGGAGTTGAGCTCTTTCATCCGCCGCGGGACACGAACCGACCAACCAGCGTCTCGGAAGTACCGCCGCGCCTCACCCATGATGGTCGGGACCGCGAAGGAAACGAAGTCGGATCCGCGTTCGATGTCGAACCGGTCGACGGCATTGACGAGACCGAGCCTGGCGACCTGGAGTAGATCTTCGTGAGCTTCTCCGCGGCCGCCGAAGCGTCGCGCAATGTGCTCCGCGAGAGGTAGGCATCGAGTGATGATGCGGTCACGAAGAACCTGCCGCTGCGGTGAGTCCTTGTCCAACAACTGCATCTCTTGGATGAGTGGGACTACTTCGCTGTAGTCGTCGGACTGACGCCGCGCGGTCTTTTCGTACGGCGCAGGCACTAGGTGTTGCTCCTCCGCTTGACCACGTCCACCGACACGGACGTTCCATCTGGTGTGGACTGCTCGCTCATCGCGATCGAATCGGTCAATGTCTGTAGAACGTGCCAGCCGAAACTATCGGACTTCGGCACCTGATCGGCAACCAGGACCGAACTCGAAGAAATCCGAATGCCGACGTCACTCACGGTGAATGCACAGGTGAGCTCTGCACCGGGTAGCGCCCCAGCGATCAGTTCCGAGCACACCTCGTCGACTACCAACTTGATGTCGGCGATGTCGTCGAGGGTGAAATCACCAAGGACCGCAAGCGTTTCGGCAACCGCGCGTACTACCGGCAATTGCTCGGCGTCCGCGACGACGCGCAGCTCGACCGGCGCGCCAGAGTTTCGCTCCAGCTCTTCGATCTTGCCGACGCCAGTCATCCGCTCTCCCTATCAGTCGTCCAAAAGTTTGTGTCGGTCGAAGTCATGTGGCCCCTTGGGAACGCAACTGCATCGGCCGGAGTCAGAGTACCCGGGTCCTCCGAGTTCAATCCTTGCGAGTTGCTTCATTTTCCACGCCGGTCGATTTCGGCACGATGCCGATACGGACCTGGGCACTGAACGGCGACTCTCCCAACGGTCGAGCGCACGGGTGCGGCATTCCGTCTCGCGTCGATCGGCGGCTGCGGTGTGTCAGCAGGTGACGTGAGCTGTCGGTACTGGCACGATCAAGCTGTGGACTACACAGCGCAGTTGGCCGAGCTCGCCGAACGATCCGGTATCTCGACGTCCTATCGGGGTTGGGATCAGGCAGAGCACGAAGTATCCGAGCAGACGCTGCAGCAGATACTCCGAGCACGAGGCATCGCCGCCGAGACCGAAGCGGACGTTGCCCAGTCCCTCGTCGATCTCGACGAGGGACCATGGCGCCGCATGGTCCCACCGGTCGTCGTGACGATCTTCGGTGAGTCGCAACACGTGGAAATCCATGTGCCCCATGGGGATCCCGTCACCGCAACGATCACGACAGAAACCGGCGAGCTTGTTCCGCTGCAACAGGTTCAGATCTGGGTGGAACCACGCAACATCGACGGCGCACCAGTCGGCCGCGCCACTTTCGACATTCCCGGCGATTTAGCTCTCGGATGGCACACCCTGACTGCGGTGAGTACGCCTGATTCCGATCATGCAACGACGGCGCAGTGCCCGATTGCAGTGACACCGAAGAGATTGTCGACCAACGATGTCTTGACCCATACACAGCGAACCGGTCTGCTGACGCAGTTGTATTCCATTCGCTCGAACCGCTCCTGGGGCGTCGGTGACTATGCCGACCTCGCCGACCTGGCTGCCGTGGCAGGTCGAACCCATGGGTTCGACTATCTCCTCGTCAACCCGATGCATGCCCAACGTCCCGCTCCACCGGTGGAGGCATCCCCCTATCTGCCGACGACGAGGCGCTTTTTCGATCCGATGTACATCCGGGTCGAGGACATTGCGGAAATTGCATACCTGAGCCGTGAGCAGTACGCCAAGGTTCGCGAGTCTGCTCGCAGTTTCGTCAAGGCGAACAAGCGCACCCGCAGCATCGACCGCGACCCATCCTTCCGCGCGAAACTCCGAGCATTGAAGCGTATTCACCGCGTCGAGCGTTCCGCGGCACGGAAGAACGACTTCGACGCATTCGTCGCGAGGGAAGGAAAAGGTCTCGACGATTTCGCCCTGTGGTGCGCACTGGCTGAGAAATATCGACCTGATTCACCTGTCTGGACGAGCGCGGCAGCGCATCCGCACACCGACTTCGCCACCGGCCAGCGCAAGGATCTCGCCGAACGTATCGACTTCCACAAATGGTTGCAGTGGATCTGCGACGAACAGCTCGACCGCGCGCAGCGCGTAGCCGTTGCATCCGGAATGGACATCGGGATCATGCACGATCTGGCCGTCGGGGTTCACCGACAGGGAGCCGACGCCTGGACTTTGGGAGATGCGCTGACCGCAGGCGTCACCGTCGGGGCGCCACCGGACAACTTCAATCAGCAAGGCCAGAACTGGAACCAGCCGCCGTGGAACCCCGACAGACTCCGCGAACTGGGATACGCGCCGTATCGCGACATGCTGAGAACGGTGCTTCGTCATGCCGGCGGCGTACGCGTCGACCATATTCTCGGGCTCTTCCGACTCTGGTGGATTCCCGAGGGCTCGAAAACCCCAGGCGAAGGGGCATACGTCCACTACGACTACGAAGCTTTGATCGGAATCCTCGTGCTCGAGGCCGAGCGAGCCGGGGCTGTGGTCGTCGGCGAGGACTTAGGGGTATTCGAACCACGTGTGCAGGAGTATCTGGGGCAAAGAGGACTCTTCGGTACCTCGATTCTGTGGTTCGAGAATGACCATGGCGCACCGATTGCTCCGGAGGATTACCGCGCGTTGTGCCTGACGTCGGTCACCACGCATGATCTCCCGCCCACCCTCGGGTATCTGAGGGGCGAACATATCGCGCTCCGTGATCGGCTCGGACTGCTCGAACGAGATCTCGACGCCGAGATCGAGCAGGACACCGCAAGCCGGGAGGCAGTGCTCGATCTCGCCCGTGAGCGAGGATTGCTCGCCGCAGGTGCCTCCGAGCAAGAGTCGATCGAAGCGTTGTATCGGCTCATCGTTCGGACCCCGTCGCTCCTGCTGGGAGTCGCCCTCGTCGATGCAGTGGGCGAGAACAGAATTCAGAACCAGCCGGGCACCGACGAGACTCAGTACGAGAATTGGCGCGTTCCACTGGCCGACCACAACGGCAAGGCCGTCTGGGTCGACGACCTCGTCGATCATCCACGAATGCTGGCGCTGGTAGCCGCGCTGAGACGGGGGTAGACCGAGGTCCGCCGCCGGGAGGGCACAATCGAGGAATGAACCATCTCGCGAAAAGTGCTTGACCGATGGGACGCATCACTACCCGCAGACCTGTGGTTCGACTGCGAGGTCGGGTCGAGACCTCTCGCCCGGACACCCTCGTCGTAGAGGAGCCGTTGGAGATCCGTGTGAACGGCGCCGCACTGGCCGTCACCATGCGAACGCCCGGACATGACGTGGACCTCGTTCATGGTTTCCTGCTGACGGAAGGTGTCATCACCAGCCGTGACGACATCCGGGTCGCGCGTTATTGCGATGGGGTGGACGACACCGGACAGAACACGTACAACGTGCTCGACATCGAACTTGCAGAGGGCGTCGCACTGCCTACGCCTGGTGTGGAAAGAAATTTCTATACGACTTCTTCGTGCGGTGTGTGCGGAAAAGGCTCACTCGACGCCGTCCGCTCGAAGACCAAGTACTCCCCGGTCGACGATGCCGTCCGCGTCAAGTCCGAGGTGTTGGCGCTCCTGCCCGACAGTTTGCGGCGGGCGCAGAAGATCTTCGACACCACTGGTGGCCTGCATGGCGCAGCGTTGTGCGACAGCGACGGCCGGGTCCTCGTTGTTCGCGAGGACGTGGGTCGGCACAATGCCGTCGACAAAGTACTCGGATGGGCGACCGGTGAAGGACTGATACCGCTGCGGGGCCACATCTTGATGGTGAGCGCTCGGGCGTCGTTCGAATTGGCGCAGAAGGCAGTCATGGCCGGCGTCCCGATTCTTGCTGCAGTGTCGGCGCCCTCTTCGCTCGCTGTCGATCTCGCGGAAGAATCCGGACTGACCGTCGTCGGGTTCCTTCGCGGCGAGAACATGAATCTGTACTCCCATACCGAGCGCATTCTGCGTTGAATTTCCACTGGCCGATCGGAAGACGAGTCGAGCCCCGATCTATGTGATCGGGGCTCGACTCGTGCATGTGCGAACTATGCGGACTTCTCGCGGCGCTCAGGACGTTCCGGCTTGCGTGGAACGATTGTCGGCAACACGTTGTCGTTGACGGTCTCAGAAGTCACGACGACCTTTGCGACGTCGTCACGGCTCGGAATATCGAACATCACCGGGTTGAGCACTTCTTCGAGAATGGCGCGAAGTCCACGAGCCCCTGTGCCTCTCAGGATTGCCTGATCAGCAATAGCTTCGAGAGCGTCCTGAGTGAACTCCAACTCGACATTATCCATCTCGAACAGCCGACTGTACTGTTTGACCAGCGCATTCTTCGGCTCCGACAGGATGGTGACGAGGGATTCCTTGTCCAGATTGGTCACCGAGGCGACAACCGGGAGACGCCCGATGAATTCCGGAATCAAGCCGAACTTGATCAAGTCCTCCGGCATCACCTCGGCAAAGTTGTCTTGGGTGTCCAGCTCGGCCTTCGACCGAACCTCGGCACCGAATCCAAGACCACGCTTACCGATCCGGTCCGAGACGATCTTCTCGAGGCCTGCGAAAGCTCCGGCAACGATGAACAACACGTTGGTCGTGTCGATCTGTATGAATTCCTGGTGTGGATGCTTGCGACCACCTTGCGGAGGCACACTTGCCTGAGTTCCTTCGAGGATCTTCAGGAGTGCCTGCTGCACGCCCTCACCGGACACATCACGAGTGATCGACGGATTCTCGCTCTTACGCGCGATCTTGTCGACCTCGTCGATGTAGATGATGCCGGTCTCGGCTCGCTTCACATCGTAATCTGCAGCCTGAATCAGCTTGAGGAGGATGTTCTCGACATCCTCACCAACGTAGCCCGCCTCGGTCAGAGCTGTAGCATCCGCTATCGCGAACGGCACGTTGAGCATCTTCGCAAGTGTCTGAGCCAAGTAGGTCTTGCCGCATCCGGTGGGTCCGAGCATCAAAATATTGGACTTGGCCAACTCGACGGTCTCACCCCGCGAGTCCCGAGTTTTGTCCCCGGCCTGAATGCGCTTGTAGTGGTTGTAGACGGCCACGGCCAGCGTGCGCTTGGCAGTGTCCTGACCGATCACGTAATTCTCGAGGAAGTCCCGAATCTCGGCCGGCTTCGGCAGATCGTCGAGTTTGACCTCGCTCGACTCCGCAAGCTCTTCCTCGATGATCTCGTTGCACAGGTCGATGCACTCATCGCAGATGTACACCCCAGGCCCCGCGATGAGCTTTTTCACCTGTTTCTGGCTCTTACCGCAGAAGGAGCACTTCAACAGATCGCCGCCGTCACCGATGCGTGCCATATTCGAGGTTCCTACTTCCTTGTTCGCGACCGGCCCGGTAGACACCATCACGATGTCGGTCCAGTCGTCGGCCACTTCTCGATCCACAACTCGTTCGTGCCTTGAAGCGACCGTACCCGTGTTCGACGACCATGGGTGAGATGTTTACGGTGATTCGCTGCCCTACTTATTCCGCCCCGAACTTCTTGCTGGTCGAAGACTGTCGAAGCGTGTGACCGTGCGTGCTGACCCAGGGATGTCGGACGTGAAAGAGCTTGGCCCACGCCCGACAACCAGAGGTTTCGCGAGGATTCCTGCTTGTACTACTTCTGTGCCGACAGCTTCCGGTATTCGAAGACCGTGTCGATAATTCCGTAGTCCTTGGCCTGCGCGGCGGTCAGGATCTTGTCACGATCGGTGTCCTTGCGGATGACGTCGGGATCCTTGCCGGTGTGCCGACCGAGTGTGGTCTCCATGAGACGACGCATGCGCTCGATTTCCGCAGCCTGAATCTCGAGGTCCGAGACCTGGCCCTGAATTCCACCACTGGATGGCTGGTGGATCAGCACGCGCGCATTCGGCAGAGCAGCGCGCTTTCCCGGGGTACCTGCGGCGAGCAACACGGCCGCCGCCGATGCTGCCTGCCCGAGGCAGACCGTCGCCACGTCCGCGCGGACGTACTGCATGGTGTCGTAGATGGCCATCAGCGAGGTGAACGAACCACCGGGCGAGTTGATGTACATCGTGATGTCGCGATCGGGATCGAGACCTTCCAACACGAGCAACTGGGCCATGACATCGTTGGCCGACGCGTCGTCGACCTGGACGCCGAGGAAGATGATGCGCTCCTCGAACAGCTTGTTGTACGGGTTGGATTCCTTCATGCCGTAGCTGGAGTGCTCGACGAAAGAAGGCAAGATGTACCGCGAGGACGGCATCTGATTGGGATCGAACAGGTTTGTCATCGTTTCTCCAAGATGTAAGTGATCGAGGGATCGCCGGTCCGGGCGGATCTAGTCGCCGATTCCGCCGGCCTGCCGAGCGCGGCTGACGACATGATCGACGAACCCGTACTCCTTTGCCGCCTTTGCGGTGAACCAGCGGTCACGATCGGAGTCTTCGGTGATCTGCTCGACGGTCTGGCCGGTGTGCAGCGCGATCAACTCGGCCATTTCACGCTTGGTGTGCGCGAACTGCTCAGCCATGATGGCAATGTCACTGGCACTACCACCGATACCGGCCGAGGGCTGGTGCATCATGATCCGGGCGTGCGGGAGTGCGTAGCGCTTTCCCTTGGCGCCTGCCGACAACAGGAACTGCCCCATGGACGCAGCCAAACCCATTCCGTAAGTAGCTACATCGCATTCGGCGAATTCCATGGTGTCGAAGATCGCCATGCCCGCGGTGACGGAGCCACCGGGAGAGTTGATGTAAAGAGATATGTCGCGGGTGGCGTCCTCAGCGGACAGAAGGAGAATCTGAGCACACAGCTTGTTGGCGATGTCATCGTCGACCTGAGTACCGAGGAAGATGATGCGCTCGCGAAGCAGACGTTCGTACACGGAGTCGCTGAGATTGAGGCCGGAGGAGGCCGAAGTCATGACGGGACTCTGCTGACGCAAAGCCGCCGAATTCTGAACAGTCACGGTACCTGCCTTTTCCATACGATCGTTGGTTCCTGATACAGACACTAACGAAAGAAGGCGGCTCCGGAGTCCCGGAACCGCCGTCGTTCGCTGTAAGCGTTACTTGTCTTGTTCACCCTCGGCAGAATCGCCTGCTGCAGGCTCTTCCTCGTCCGCGGGACTACCGAAAAGCTCTGCGGTGTCCACGGTCGCACCGGCCGTGTCGGTCACGTTGACACGGTCGACAACCGAGGCCAAAGCCCTGCCGCGACGCACGTCGGCGAAGATGGCACCGAGCTGATTTGCCTGCTGCACCTGCTGGATGAACTCCTCGGGCGAAATGCCGTAGCGCTGCGCCTGGAAGATGATCCGCTCGGTGAGCTCGTCCTGACCGACCTGAGTCTGTTCTGCTTCGGCAATCGCATCGAGGAGCAACTGCGTGCGCACCGACTTCTCGGCGGCTTCCTTGACGTCCTTGTCGAACTCTTCACGGCTCGAGCCCTGCGCCTCCAACATCTCGGCAAGCTTGGCTTCATCGTGGTCGAGTCCGTGGATGGCCTCGTGGAGCTGGGAGTCGACCTCAGCCTTGACGACGGCTTCCGGCGCCGGGATCTCGAGGGTCTCGAGAAGCGTCTCCAGTACCTTGTCGCGGATCTGGCCTGCCTGCTCGACCTTCTTCACTCGTTCGACGCGAGTCTTCAGGTCGGCAATCAGCTCTTCGAGGGTGTCGAACTCGCTGGCGAGCTGTGCGAACTCGTCGTCGGCCTCGGGAAGTTCGCGCTCCTTGACGGAGACGACCTTGACGGAGACAACTGCTTCTTTGCCTGCGAATTCGCCTGCAACGAGCGTGGAAGTGAAATCCTTGGACTCGTCCACCGAGACTCCGACGATGGCATCGTCCAAGCCTTCGATGAGCTGGCCCGAACCGACCTCGTGGGACAAGCCGCTGGCCGAAGCCTCTTCGACGGTTTCACCGTCGACTGTGGCCGAGAGGTCGATGGAGACGAAGTCTCCGGACTGCACGGGACGAGTCACACCGGTCAACGTGCCGAAGCGCTGGCGCAGCGACAACAGCTGCTCGTCTACTGCTTCGTCAGTGATTTCGAGGGGATCGACCGTGATATCGATGGTCGAGTAGTCCGGCAAGGCGATCTCGGGACGGATGTCGACCTCGGCGGTGAAAGTGAGCTGTTCGCCGTCCTCGATCTTGGTGATCTCGATATCGGGCTGTCCGATGACCTTGATGTTCTCCGCGGAGACGGCTTCGGAGTAGCGCGTGGGGAGGGCGTCGTTGACGACCTGCTCCAACACTGCCCCTCGTCCGACTCGAGCTTCGAGCAGCTTCGCGGGAGCCTTGCCCGGGCGGAACCCCGGCAGGCGGATCTGCTGAGCAAGAGCCTTGTAGGCGCGGTCGAAATCAGGCTTGAGCTCCTCGAAGGGCACCTCAACGTTGATACGGACTCGCGTCGGGCTGAGCTGCTCGACGGTGCTCTTCACGGGACATGCTCCTTTTGGTGGTCTTACCTTGCTGTCTGGATCATCGTCTGCCTGGATCACCGTATGTCTGGTCCACCTACTAGCGGGCGACCCGGCGGTGATTGTTTGATCGAAGCCGGATCCGCATTGGATCCGGCTTCTCTTGTCGGGGTGACAGGAATTGAACCTGCGACCCTCCGCTCCCAAAGCGGATGCGCTACCAAGCTGCGCCACACCCCGTCTACCGAACAAACCTACAGGCACCATTGAACAGCAATTGCATGGACCTTGGAACAGCAGGTGCAGGATCCATTGAACAGTATGCACTATTCGGGGTCGTCGACGGGCCACCGTTACTGCGTCCACAGGTAGCCGATCCAGCCAATTTGTAATCTCGAACCGAGGTTCGGTAGAGTCTCATAACGCAAGCGGCGCAGATGGCGATCCCATCGAGCCGCTCGCATGCCGATGTAGCTCAATGGTAGAGCCCCTGTCTTCCAAACAGGCTACGCGAGTTCGATTCTCGTCATCGGCTCCAGCAAAAAGCCCGGTCCTGATTTTCATGGACCGGGCTTTTTTGTGTCTATATCCTGCACAAACTTCTTCAGATCCGTATTCCGTCGTACAGCGCCTGCGCCACAGCACGATCTCCGACGATGTCGAGGCCGTCCAACGGTCGTCGACGCCAGAGAGTGAGCATCAGGTTCTGCGCAGAACCACGCAGCGCCACATCGCCTTTCCGGTGTTGGCGAGACACTGCGACCTCGTCTCCGGTGAAATCGAGGAACAACTCGGCATCGGTACCGTCGTCGGTGTGTAAATGGACTGTTCGTCCAGCCACAGCAGGAACCTTCTCGACGGGAAATCTCGTGAGAAACTGCTCCGCCCACTCGACGATCGCGTCCGCAGCACCGACCGGATCTGCCGATTCGGGTTCTGGGCCCCCGCGCTCGCGAATCGCATCCTGGGCATCGAATCTATGCACGGTCACCTCGTGTAACTGCCTCCTGATCCAATAGTCGGCCGAATCGATCCCGGCCCACGTCGCAACTTCCTCCGTTGGATCTACTGCTCGATACGCCGCGAGCATGCAGGCGGCGGACTCTCGATAGTCATCGAGAACTTGCGGTCCACGCTCCGGTTTGGCAACCGCTCCAACAACTTTCGCCATTCCTTCGGATGCGGGTATTTCGAGTGCAGCAACCGCCATGCGGTGCACGAAGCCGACATGGCGGATCAGCTTTTCCACGGTCCAACCGGGCATCGACAGGACCGGCAACGCGAGGTCGTCGAGGGTCAGCGACGCCATGCGGTCGCACTCACGCGAGAGAAGTTCGAGCTGCGGGACTGAAGTCATAGCGGCGATTCTCCCTCGCACAGGGGACCTCCGCGCGGGTATCCGCCACGTATCCCGGGATGCGTCCGATTTGTCCGGAAGACCGCGGTGGAGATCGAGGTGGTTTCTAACTTGCCTGACAGACCGGGCACCAGAACAGGTTTCTTGCCTGCATCACCGAATGCAGAATCTCGGCCCCACACACGCGGCACGGACGCCCCGCCTGGCGATAGACGTACGAGCGCGGCCGTTTCGCGTCGTATCCGACGTCGCCGTGGTCGTCTTCCGGCCGAATGGTGATGATCTTCCCGCGTCGGACACCGATGTTCATCAGGTCGACGAGGTCGAACCACAGTGCGTCCCATTCGGAATGGTCGAGATCCTTGCCGGGACGCATCGGATTGATTTCGTGGCGAAAGAGAATCTCGGCACGATAGACATTACCCACTCCCGCCAGGACCTTCTGATCCATGAGCAAGGTGCCGATAGGTGTGCGCGACTTCGTAATTCGTGCCCACGCGCGTTCGGGATCAGCATCCTTTCGGATGGGGTCCGGTCCGAGCCGCGCCTTGAGTGCGTCGACTTGCTGCTCGGTGTAGATCTCGCAGGCGGTCGGGCCCCGCAGGTCGGTCCCGTACCGCTCCCCCACCATGCGCAAGCGCACGGCCCCGACCGGATCATCCAGCGGCACCGCGTGTTCGGTGAACTTCCCGTACAGGCCGAGATGAATATGCACGATCAAGTCGGACTCGTATCGGTGGAGAAGGTGCTTGCCCCACGCCTCGGCCCCGAGGAGAACAAGACCGTCGATCAGCGCGGCGCCAGAGGTGAACCGCCCCTGAGGACTGCACACCTCGACCGGCGCCCCGCGGAACCGTCGTTGATGCAACCGAGCCAATCGGTGCAACGTGTGCCCTTCGGGCACAGTTACGCAGGCTTCACATCGCCGGCGAGGGCTTCGCCCCCGGGTACCGCCGGAGCCACACCGCTGCGCTCGTACTCGGACAAGATGTCGACGCGGCGCTGGTGACGTTCTTCACCGGAGAACGGTGTCGCAAGGAAAGCGTCGACGATCGCCAGGGCCTCGGGAAGTGTGTGCATGCGCCCACCGATACCGATGAGCTGCGCATCGTTGTGCTCGCGCGCCAGTTTCGCGGTCTCGACACTCCACGCCAATGCGCATCGTGCGCCCGGCACCTTGTTGGCTGCGATTTGCTCGCCGTTACCCGAACCGCCGAGGACGAGGCCACGGCTACCCGGGTCGGCGACTACGCGGCGAGCGGCGTCGATACAGAACGCCGGGTAGTCGTCCACGGCGTCGTATTCGAACGCACCGCAATCGACGGGATCGTGCCCGCTCGCGGTGAGATGTTCGATGATCTGATTCTTGAACTCGAGACCGGCATGGTCTGCCCCCAGGTATACGCGCATGCCTAGAGTCTGACAGGTGGGAGTGCGCGCGGGAAAAACGGTTGCCGGAGTCGACGGAGCCAAGGGTGAATGGGTCGTCGCGATTTTCGACGGCGCCGTCGTCACCTGGAGTGTCGCCGGCAGCGTCGATGCTGTGCTCGACGCGACTGCCCGATGCTCGGTGGTCGCGGTGGATATGCCGCTGTCGATACCGGAAGAGTCGTATCGGATCAGTGAGCTCGCGGCGAAAGCATTTCTGGGGCCGGCGCGGTCGTCGATCTTCCACACGCCGGTATCGGAGGTACTCGACGCCGAGGACTACCGCGAGGCATGCGACATCTCGCGTCGGATCACCGGCAAGGCGATCAGTAAACAGACTTGGCACCTGCTGCCTTCGGTGCGGGCGTGGCGGACAGCGGAGTTCGATCCCGATCGCGTCGTCGAGGTTCATCCGGAATGTTCGTTCCGTGCGATGGCGCCGACGACTGCTTTCGCGTCGAAGAAGACCGGACGCGGTGCAGGTCAACGAATGGCGGCCTTGTCGACCTGGATCGACCCACACAATCTTGCCGTGGGTCTCGCCGAGCTACCGCCGGGCCCCGCGCTCGACGACGCATTGGACGCGGCTGCAGCCGCGTGGTCGGCGTGGCGGTACAGCCGGCGAGAGCACCAGGTTTTCGGGGCTGCAACCGGCCCGGATCGCATTGTCTACTGACCCGGCCGCGGCCCGGTGCCACTGATGGCCGAGCCACCAGTGGCCACGTCGGGCTAATCGAACTGAGGATCCTCGTTACGAGATCTCTTGAGCTCGAAGAAGTGCGGGTACGAAGCGAAGATCACCGAAGCGTCCCACAGCTTGCCTGCCTCCTCTCCGCGCGGAATTCGTGAGAGGACCGGACCGAAGAATGCGACACCGTTGACGTGGATGGTGGGCGTGCCGACGTCGGTCCCCACCTTGTCCATTCCAGCGTGATGGCTGGTGCGCAGGTCGTCGTCGTAGTCGGTACTGTCCGCCGCCGTGGCCAACTCCGCAGGCAGTCCGAGCTCGGCGAGCGACTGCTCGATGACCTCAGGGAAGTTCTTGTTGCCTTCGTTGTGAATCCGTGTGCCCATCGCGGTGTAGAGCGGGAGCAGAATTTGATCTCCTTCGGCGCGGGCTGCAGCAATCGCAACGCGGACGGGTCCCCACGAGGACTTCATCATCTCGACGTATTCCTCGGGCAGATCCTTGTCCTCGTTGAGAACTGCCAGGCTCATCACGTGGAAGTTGGCGTCGATGTCGCGCACCTGCTGGACCTCGAGGATCCACCGCGAGGTGATCCAGCACCACGGGCACAGTGGGTCGAACCAGAAATCCGCGGTGTCCTTTTGAGAACTATCGGTCACGTGAGGCTCCTTCGAAGTTTCGTTGACGAGTTGACGTGGGGTCAAACGACGGCGGCCAGCCACGAATTCCGCCGACGCCTGAACCAGCATGCCCGACCCTCGACGTGATGGGATGGTGGCACTACTCATTCCTACTCGAGAAGGTGCCAATTCTGTGGTTGCTCCCAATCTGACTCGCGACCAAGCTGCCGAACGCTCCACTGTGGTCGGCAGTTCGGCGTATTCGATCGTGCTGGATCTGACCGACGGGTCGGGCAATCCCAGCGAGAAGACGTTTCTGTCGACCACGACCATCACTTTCACCGCCACCACGGGTGCCTCGACCTTCGTCGACATCGTGGCAGGCCGAATAAGGTCGGCGACGCTCAATGGATCGGCGCTCGATGTCTCCGGCTACGACGAGGAGACCGGAATTGCGCTGACGGATCTCGCCGAGAGAAACGTATTGGTCGTCGAAGCCGACTGTGTCTATTCGCACACCGGCGAAGGATTGCACCGGTTCGTCGACCCTTCCGACGGTTCGATCTACCTGTATTCGCAATTCGAGACAGCGGACGCGAAACGGATGTTCGCGTGTTTCGATCAGCCGGACTTGAAAGCCACCTTCGATCTCGAGGTCACTGCTCCCGAGAGTTGGAAGATCATCTCCAACGCTCCCCACGCATCGGAACCTACTGCTGGCAAACACTCGTTCGAGACGACGCCGCTGTTGAGCACATATCTCGTCGCGTTGATCGCCGGACCGTACGCCGAGTGGACCGACACCTACAGCGATGAGCACGGCACCATTCCCCTAGGTCTCTACTGCCGTGCCTCGCTTGCGGAGCACCTGGACGTCGAGCGACTGTTCACCGAAACCAAGCAGGGTTTCGGCTTCTACCACGCCAACTTCGGCACTCCGTATGCGTTCGGCAAGTACGACCAGCTGTTCGTCCCGGAATTCAACGCCGGCGCGATGGAGAACGCAGGGGCGGTGACATTCCTGGAGGACTACGTCTTCCGTTCCAAAGTCACCCGCTACTCCTACGAGCGTCGCTCGGAGACGATCCTGCACGAGATGGCCCACATGTGGTTCGGCGACCTCGTGACCATGACGTGGTGGGATGACCTCTGGCTCAACGAATCCTTCGCGACCTTCGCATCTGTGTTGTGCCAGACCGAGGCGACCGAGTACACGAATGCATGGACAACGTTCGCCAACGTCGAGAAGGCGTGGGCGTACCGCCAGGACCAGTTGCCGTCCACACATCCGATCGCCGCGGATATCCCCGACCTCGCCGCGGTCGAAGTCAATTTCGACGGCATCACCTACGCCAAGGGCGCAAGCGTTCTCAAGCAGCTCGTTGCCTACGTGGGCAAGGAGGAATTTCTCGCCGGTCTCCGCAGCTACTTCGTCGACCACGCATTCGCAAACGCCACTTTCGCCGACCTTCTGACTGCGCTCGAGAAATCCTCGGGCAGAGACCTGTCGGACTGGGGCAACCAGTGGTTGCGTACCACCGGACTGAACACGCTGAGCCCCGACTTCGACGTCGATGACGACGGCAATTTCACTCGATTCGCAGTCGTGCAGAGCGGTGCCGCTCCCGGTGCCGGTGAGCGCCGAATCCACCGCATCGCGGTAGGGATCTACGACGACGTCGACGGAAAGCTGGTCCGAACCGACCGCGTCGAGCTCGATTTGGATGCGGCCGAACGCACCGATGTCCCAAGCCTGATCGGCGTGTCACGGGGCAAGATCGTTCTCGTCAACGACGACGACCTCACGTACTGCTCGGTGCGTCTCGATCCCGAGTCCTTGGCGACACTGATCGCGCGCATCGGCGACATCTCCGAACCACTCCCCCGGACCTTGGCGTGGTCGGCGGCGTGGGAGATGACACGCTCAGCCGAACTGAAGGCTCGCGACTTCTTCGCACTCGTCCAGCGCGGCATTTCTGCCGAGACCGAGGTCGGCGTCGTGCAGCGGTTGTTGTTGCAAGCTCAGACAGCGATCAACAGCTACGCGGACCCAGCGTGGGCGAAGGAACATGGTCAGCCAGAATTCGCCGACTTGGTTCTCGAGCTCGCCCGCACTGCTGACGCCGGCTCCGATCATCAGCTGGCGTTCGTAAACTCACTGACGGGTTCTTCGCTGTCCGAGCGCCACGTCGTCGCAGTGCAGGCACTTCTCGACGGCGATGTGAGCGGCCAAGGTCTCGACGGGCTGGACATCGATACCGATCTCCGCTGGCGCCTGATTTCTGCTCTGGCAGGCGCTGGGGCCATCGACAACAACGGTCTCGAATCCCCGGTCATCGACGCCGAGGCGGCACGGGACAACACCGCAGCGGGCGCCCGATCGGCCGCTGCAGCCCGCACTGTTCGGCCCGACAGCGCGGTCAAAGAACTGGCATGGGCAACAGTTGTCGACGATGACTCGGTCCCGAACATCACCGCGCGCTCGATCATCGGCGGTTTCGCCGGGCCCGATCAGTCGGAATTGCTAGCGCCGTACGTGGACCGCTACTTCGGAGCGATCAGTGATGTGTGGGCACGGCGGTCGAGCGAGGTTGCCCAGACGGTGGTCATCGGGCTTTACCCATCGTGGTCGATCAGTGCCGAATCTGTCGCGGCAGCGGATCGATTCTTGGGCGGGGACCTGCCACCTGCCCTCCACCGGTTGGTGATCGAGGGACGCGCAGGAATCGTGCGATCACTCGCCGCGCGGGAGTTCGACGCCCGGTAACGAGGCCCTGAGAACGAACACATGTGCCGTTCGATCGACTGTTTCGATCGAACGGCACATGTGTTTCGAGGCGGAGGGCCAGGCGGGCCTGCTGAGTATTACGGGCTGACGATGGCTGCACTCATGACACGCACCGAGCTGACGAGCCCGTCGATGAGGTTGCCATCACGGAAGGGGCCGATCGCCGCAGTGATTCCGAGCTGTGCGACTCGATCGGTGGCGCGATCCGATACGCGACGACCGGTACGGATCTCGATGGCCTTGCGGATGGGATCGACGGCGATGAGCAGTGACCGAACTGCATCGGGGGTACTGGGAAACACCGCGTCTGCGCCTGCGGCCACATCCTCGCCCAAGTCTCCGATGTAGATGTTGAAGCGAATCTGGGTTGCGCGAGTGGCTTCGGTCAGCGCGTCGTCGATTGCGACGAGGTCCTGAGTTGCGAAGGGAAGCTGCTCAGGGTACGGATCACCGAACTGATTGACCGCAGAAATGCGGCCGCTGGACGTCCGTGCCGCACCGTAGGGCAGGTTCTCGACACTGCCATCCGTGACAGCGACATCCGTACGAGTCAATTCACCACTTGCCACTTGCCGAACCTCCGATCGAGTCAGCTGTAGCGACGGCGTGCGAGCCGTGACCGCCGTGTGGCGTCACCTCGTCCGTTGCGCTCCACAGCACTGAGCCATTTACCCACGTGTCGGACAGGCGGTAGGGCTTGATGTCCAAGCCGGGCTGCCTTTTCGCCAGGAAAGACAACGCGCCGACGATTCCGACAATCGCGATCGGAATCACCCCGAATATCAGCAGAGTCTCCAGAATGCTCACAGGACAAGACGGTAGTCGACTTTTCCCTGCAGGTCGACGCCGGGTTCCATCGGTGTCGAGAGTCAGGCCGCGCCCTCGCCCAAGTAGGCGAGCCATGCCGGGTCGAGTTCCTTGTTGCCTGCCAACAACCGCCAGTGCGGACCCTTGGGCGGAACGAGTTGCGCTCGGAGTGTCCACCCCAGCTCACCGAGCATTTTGTCGGCCTTGCGGTGGTTGCACGGCGCGCAGCACGCGACGCAATTCTCCCAGGAGTGTTCTCCCCCACGGCTGCGAGGAATCACGTGGTCGACGGTCTCGGCCTTGGATCCGCAATACGCGCATCGGAAGCGATCACGATGCATCAGCGCGGCCCGCGTCATCGGCACGCGGGCTCGATACGGCACTCGGACATACGTCCGTAGGCGGATGACGGAGGGCACCTGCACAGAAAAATCGGCAGATCTTATGAACGGTCCAGTTGGATCGTCATGGATGACGTCTGCCTTGTCGCAGACGAGAAGAACCACGGCTCGGCGCATCGGCAGCGCGGTGAGCGGCTCGAATGTGGCATTGAGAAGGAGAACTCGGCGCTTGACCCAGGCGGGAAGGCTGTCCTCGCCGACATCTGTTTCTTCGGATGAAACCAACTGCAACTCAGGCGCCCCGGATGCCCGTTCCCGCTGGTCTGCAGGGTGGTGGTCATCGCTGGGCTGGAGTTGTCGGTGACGATGTTGCTTCTTCTTCATGTGTGTTCTCCAGGGAGAGTCAGCGCCCGCGCATGGCTTGCGTGGAACACGAGAGACAGTGGAACACGAATCGAGCGGCATGCACACCCCTTTTGTCCACGAACAACGTGGCCTCGAGGTGAATTTCGAGGGACTCGGAGCCTGTTCGCTGCACGGTGGCGAGATCTCACAACGTCCGTAGACTCTTCGGGTGTCTGTATTCAATTCTCTTCCACGCCCTGACATCGCAGCGTCCGCGATCGACTTGCGAGCAGTCGAATTGACCGAGACAAGCCGCGATTGGCTGATCCACAGGCCTCTACAGGTCCTCGGATATCTGGTGCTCGCGATCGTGCTTCGGATCGTGCTGCACAAACTGATCGATCGGTTCACTCACCGCACCGCCAGCGAATCGGGCAGGGGCCCGCTGCTTCTACGTCCGCTGCGAGAGAGGGCTCCGAGCACCCTCAAGAGTTCGATTCTGGCCGAGCGCCGTAGGCAACGAGCCAAGACGATCGGGTCGGTTCTCAAGTCCGGTGTGTCCGTCGTCATTCTGGCGTGGTTCGTTCTGTCGGCGCTCGACGTTATCGGCATCAACGTCACACCGTTCATAGCCTCGGCAGGAATCGTCGGGGTTGCCCTCGGCTTCGGCGCGCAAAACCTGGTCCGAGATTTTCTGTCGGGAATCTTCATGCTCCTCGAAGATCAGTACGGTGTCGGTGACATCGTCGATCTCGGTGAAGCGACCGGAACAGTCGAGAGTGTCGGACTGCGTGTGACCACCGTCCGCGATATCAACGGCACCGTCTGGTACTGCCGAAACGGTGAGGTTCTGCGGGTGGGGAACATGAGTCAAGGTTTCGCGGTCGCCGTCCTCGACCTCCCCGTCGCGCACACTGCGAACCTGGCCGAGGCGTGCGCAGTCGCCGAAAGGGCGACGCTGGCCGTCGTTGCATCCGGTGATTTCGAGGACGACTTGCTCGGTGCGCCCGAGATGCTCGGGGTGAACGCGGTGAGCGCGGACACGGTGACCATTCGAATCACCGTCAAAACCCGTCCCGGTCGTCAGTGGGCGGTTCAGCGGCGAGTGCATCGAGAAATCCTGCAGGCCTTCGACGACGCGGGCGTGAAAGCCCCGTACCCGCAAGGGCGGCAGGGCGGCATGCAGTCCGACATGACCGTATAGAGATACTGGTGACCCAGGCCCGCACACCGTATGAGTAGAGAAAGAGCAACCATGACCGAACCGCAGCAGACGTTCTACGACGCTGTCGGCGGCGCGGCGACATTCGAAACACTCGTCGCCGTGTTCTACGACGAGGTGTCGCGCGACGAGATCGTCCGGCCGCTGTACCCGGAAGAGGATCTCGGCCCGGCGGAGCGCCGCATGCGTATGTTTCTCGAGCAGTACTGGGGCGGCCCTCGCACCTACTCGGACGAGCGTGGCCATCCGCGGCTACGCATGCGGCACGCGGGGTTCAAGATCGGTCCGATCGAACGCGATGCTTGGTTGCGGTGCATGCACATTGCCATCGCTTCGATCGACTCCAGCATTCTCGATGACCCGCACCGAACACAGTTGGTGGACTACATGGAGATGGCGGCGAACTCCATGGTCAACTCGGCACTCTGAGCCGGTCACAGGCCTCGTGGGATCGGAGCGCTTTTTCCGCGCCCGAGCCCCGAGGCCTTACGCAGTGCCCCGCGCAGAGTGCGTGCCAATTCGAGTGCGCGGGAGACCGAAGCGGGCAGACTACTGCGCAGAATTGCGTGCTTTCGGACGTAGTCCGGTACATGCCACTCCGACCACGTACCCGCGCGGAACAGTGCCGCGTCCCCGGCAACGAGCGTGCGTGGTGGAGAGCCTTCCGCAGAGACTGTGACCGACCCGTCCATGATGTGCACGATCTCATCGACGTGAAAGTACCAATTGAATCGGCCGGCAGTGCAATCCCAGACATTGAAGGTGGTAGTCCCGTCGAGTGTGCGGGTCCACTCCGCGGACCGCGCGACGGGCTCGCCGTGAAGGATCCAGTCCGGGTTGATCGGGCTGGCGTTCAACTGAACTTCACTCAAACGCACGGCCTCGATAGCCAGTTCGGTCATTACGGGGAGCTCTCCTTTATTACGGCTGGGTGGAAAGATACCGCACATTTCGGACAACAGGACTGTTTGAGCACGAAAACCGGGCTTCCGGTCTGCGATATCGTGCCAATCGCACTCCCTGGGTCGAGACGAATGGGTTTCGTTTGGCACACTTGCCAGTTGTGAACGATCCGACGCTCCACGCGCCCGAAGAAACCTGGTGGAAGGACGCGATCTTCTACCAGATCTACCCACGATCGTTCGCCGACTCCAACGGTGATGGAGTGGGTGATCTCGGTGGCATCAGGGAAAAACTCGGGTACCTGGAACTGTTGGGTGTCGACGCGTTGTGGCTCAGCCCGGTCATGCGTTCCCCGATGGCCGACCACGGTTACGACGTCTCCGATCCACGAGATATCGATCCCCTGTTCGGCGACTTGGCCGTCATGGACGCGCTCATCGAAGAAGCACACGTTCGCGATATCAAGGTCACGATGGATTTGGTGCCGAATCACACCAGCGATCAGCATCCCTGGTTCATTGCAGCCCTCGAGTCCACGCCGGGAAGCCCTGAGCGTGCTCGCTACATCTTTCGCGACGGTAAAGGGGACGGCTCCGAGCCGCCGAACAACTGGCCCAGCATCTTCGGCGGTTCGGCGTGGACTCGCGTCACCGATTCGGACGGGCGTCCGGAGCAGTGGTATCTCCACATCTTCGCGCCCGAGCAACCGGACCTGAACTGGACGAATCCTGAAGTGGCCGAAGATCTGGCGAAGACGCTGCGGTTCTGGCTCGATAGAGGTGTCGACGGTTTCCGCATCGATGTCGCGCACGGTATGGCCAAGCCTGCCGAATTGCACGACATGAACCTCGAGTTGAACACCCTGATGAAGAACGACGACGACGATCCTCGATTCAACAACGAGGGTGTCCACGAGATTCACCGCGGCATCCGCAAAGTGATGGACGAATACCCGAACAAGGTCACTATCGGGGAGATTTGGGTCCAGGACAACGAAAGGTTCGGCGACTACCTCCGACCGGACGAACTGCATCTCGGATTCAACTTCCGCTTGGCCGAGGCCGATTTCGATGCCGCAACAATTCGCGATGCCGTCACCAACTCGCTCGCCGCGGTCGCCCGAGTCGACGGAACACCTACGTGGACGCTGTCCAATCACGACATCGAGCGCGAAGTGACCCGATACGGCGGCGGAATCCGAGGGACAGGGCGAGCCCGGGCGATGCTGCTGCTGGAGTTGGCACTCCCCGGAACGGTGTTCGTCTACAACGGATCCGAACTCGGATTACCGAACGCCGTCCTACCGGAAGATGTTCTTCAAGATCCCGTCTGGGAACGCTCCGGGCATGCAGAACGGGGCCGCGACGGTTGCCGCGTGCCGTTGCCCTGGGAGTCCCCGGCGCCTCCGTTCGGCTTCAGCACCTCCCCGAACACATGGCTACCCATTCCACCCGATTGGGCGCCGTTGACCGTCGAGGAACAGTTGGAAGACGTCGATTCGATGCTCAACTTCTATCGGACAGCATTCGAGCTTCGTGCGCTGCGACCCGAATTCGCTGGAAGCGGAGTCGACTGGTACGGAAGCCCTCCCGGCTGCCTCGCGTTCCGCCGGCAAGGAGGACTCATCTGCGCCCTCAATGCGACCGATGCCGCCATTCCGCTTCCACCCGGTGAGCTGCTGATGTCGAGCGCGCCGCTCGTCGACGGACAGCTCCCCGCCGATGCCGCTGCATGGCTCGTCTGACGGCACACACAGCGGGCTGATTCGGTAGAGGCTAACGTTCGACGCTGAGGGACAACGGATCCCCGCGTCTACAGAAGACCGATCCGTAGCGTGCATCGAGCCGCAACCACACCTTGGTGGCCCGCACCCGCACAAGCTCGTCGGCGTCGATACTGGTGAGATCGACGTCGGCGGTCAACGGGTCCACACCCGTGTGGGGAACGAAACCCATTGCGGTAAGCGCGAACACCGTACGCATAGCGATCGACACCTCACCGCCCGCGCCGTCGACGTGCAGTACTTCCTGGTCCAGGAGTGATACCGGTGGACCGTGACTACTCCCATGCTCCTTGGCCAGGGCTGCACCCCGCTGAGCAAGATCGATCAGGACGCGTGCCGGGACGTCGTCCACATGGTTGAAACCGCCGTCCGGGGGAAGCGCACCTCGCCAGGCCGAGTCCATCGAGAATCCAGGATCCACCACGCCGTCGGATGCCGACTGCAAGGCCGCCACGAGTTGATCGGCAGCGGCCGAGGTGTCGTCGGGCACAATCGTTCCCTTGATGACCCGCACCGCGAGGGCATCGAATCCGGTTGCCGCCCAAACTGATACACGGCCGTCGGCGCGGGTTCTCATACGAACGACAGCAGCCTCGTCGAGCCGAACTGCCTTCTCCAGGAAGGCCACGAGATTCTTGCGTTCGACGGGATCAGGAATGGTGAGGACACGCTCAAACACGTTGCCAGCTCTCCAGATACGTCCGTTCTTCGGCTGTGAATCTCCGCAGCCCCTGAGTATCCATGTCGAATGCCGCTATTTGCGTCGATGCAACGATCGCGGCGGGTGTGTCGAGAGACTTACCCTTCGCCCGAACCTCGTAACCTGCAACGAAATCCACCGCTCGGACCTTGTCCACCCACATGAACACGTCCAGCGGACCGTCTTCGTGACGTAGTTGACCCCGGTATCGAACATGCAAGTCCGCAATGACGGCACCGTGACGCAGGTTCGCCGTAGGTTTACCGTCGACCAGCAGCCACGGAATACGTGCCTCCTCGAGGAGCGTCACCATGCGGGCATGGTTGATGTGTTGGTAGGCATCCATATCCGACCAACGAACCTCGACGCTGGTGTGGAACCCGATTCGTTGTTTGGGTTCCAGCTCGTTCGACAGATGATTCTTGGGCACAGTCAAGTCGGTTTCTCTCTCTTGTATCGGTGTCTCGTGCTTCAGGGACGATCGGTAACGCTCAGGGAACCATGCTGCGAACCTGGCGGGCTGCCACCGACAGTGAGGCAAGATCCAGCGTGCCCGAGTCCGCGATCTCGGCAAGCGCTGTTCGTGTCCGGGTCAGCCTGGATGAATTCATCGCTTCCCATTCTGCGATCTTCTCGGCAGCGCTCTCGTGCGGCTCTCCGCCCAGTACAACCTCTTTGGTGATGGCTCGGAGTGAGGAGTAGAAATCGTCACGCAAGGCCAACCGGGCCAACGAATGCCAACGATCGCCACGTGGCAGCCTCGACACCGATGTCAGCAGCCAATCGATGCCGATGTGCGCATCCAACGCGTAGTACAACTCCGCGACTTCGGAAAGGTCGTGTTCGGTGATGTCGGCGACATCGATGATGTCGAGCAAACAGAACACGTCCAGCAGTTGATAGACCGAACTCGCCAAGTCCCTCGGTGTGCCCCGTTCGACCGAAGCCGCCACTCGATCGTTCAGGTCTCGCACCTGGTGCCCTTCGATCCAACCGGCTACCCGGCTCCTCAGGGAACGGACCTTGGAGGCGTACCTGCTGATCTCGGCACCGACGGGAAGTGGCTGGGGCCGGTTGATGAGAAGCCACCTGGCCACGCGGTCCAGCACGCGTCTGGATTCGAGCAGCAGTTCATCGGACGAGGCAGTCGACATGTCGGCCGAACGAATCTCCTGCCAGAGCTCCTCGAGGTCGAAGATCTCCGTCGCGGCGGCAAATGCGCGCACCGCATCGGTACCATTCGCCCCGGTGTCCTCGGCAAGTCGATAGACGAAGGTGATTCCTCCCCGGTCGACGGTTTCGTTGGTCAGCGTCGTCGCCACCAGTTGGCGCCGCAGTGGATGCGAGGTGATTGCGTTGGAATACTTCTCACGTAACGGCTCCGGAAAATACTTGGGCAGTCTCGGCGCGAACACGTCACTGTCCGGCAATTCACTGGCAAGCAGGTCGCTCTCCAGGACCAGCTTGACGTGGGCCATCAACGTTGCGAGCTCGGGCGAGGTCAGACCTCGCCCGTCTTGCGTACGCTTTCGGATTTCGATCTCCGACGGAAGCGCCTCTAGTTCGCGATCCAACCCGCTGCGCACCTCGAGGTCCTCGATGACACGACGGTGCACCGTGAGCAGCGCAGTCGCGTCCGAGCGGGACGTGCCGAGCAGCTCGTTCTGCATGATGTTGTCCCACAATACGAGCCTGCTCACCTCCTCGGTCATGGACGCGAGCAGGTCGTCGCGGTCGGCGGGGTCGAGGGTGCCGTCGCTGATAGCCGAATCGAGAAGGATCTTGATGTTGACCTCGTGATCGGAACAATCGACACCTGCCGAGTTGTCCACCGCGTCGGTGTTGATCCGGCCGCCGGCGATGTCGTACTCGATCCGTCCGCGCGAGGTGGCACCGAGGTTGCCTCCCTCGCCGACGATAGTGGCCCTGATCTCGCTCCCGTCCACACGGATTGCATCGTTGGACTTGTCACCGACATCGGAATTCGACTCGGTGGACGCCTTGATGTAGGTACCGATTCCGCCGTTCCACAGCAGGTCTGCGGGAGCTTTCAAGATTGCGCGGATCAGGTCCGGTGGCGCCAACTCGGTTGTCGACTCGTCGAGACCGAGAGCCACGCGGGCCGCAAGACTGACCGGCACCGACTTGACCGTACGTTCCCACACTCCGCCCCCGTCGCTGATCAGTGCCGAGTCGTAATCGGCCCAAGACGATCGAGGAAGGTCGAACAGTCGGGCACGTTCGGCGAATGCGGCCGCGCGATCCGGGTTCGGGTCGAGAAAAATGTGTCGATGATCGAACGCGGCGATCAAGCCGATGTGTTTGCTGAGCATCATGCCGTTTCCGAACACGTCACCGCTCATGTCTCCGATGCCGACAACCGTGAAATCCCTTGTCTGCGTATCGATACCGATTTCACGGAAGTGACGTTTGACGCTTTCCCATGCGCCCTTTGCGGTGATGCCCATCGCCTTGTGGTCGTAGCCTGCCGACCCACCCGACGCAAACGCGTCCCCGAGCCAGAAGTCATACTCTCCGGCAACCGCATTCGCAAGATCGGAGAACGAGGCCGTCCCCTTGTCCGCTGCCACCACGAGGTACGTGTCGTCGCCGTCGCGACGTACGACGCGGTCCGGTGGAAGAACTGCGCCCGTCGCTCGATCGAGATTGTCGGTCACATCGAGTAGACCGGCGATGAACAGCCGGTAGCACGCCCGCCCCTCCTCGGTCGTCGCGATCCGGTCCGTCGCGGCGTCTGAAGTCGGTGCAGGCGGGCGCTTGACGACGAATCCGCCCTTGGCGCCGACCGGCACGATGACAGCGTTCTTCACCATTTGTGCCTTGGCCAGCCCAAGCACTTCGGTGCGATAATCCTCACGTCGATCGGACCAACGAAGCCCCCCACGCGCCACCGCGCCGAATCGCAGATGTACACCCTCGACTCTCGGTGAGTACACGAAGATTTCGAATCTCGGCTTCGGTTTCGGCAGCTCGGCAATGAACCGAGGATCGAACTTGAGGGACAGAAACTCGCGGGGTTCGCCGATGGAATCGACTACGTAGAAGTTGGTTCGCACTGTCGCACGGATCAATTCGAAGATTGCCCGGAGGATTCTGTCGGCGTCGAGACTCACCACCTGATCGATGAGTACCCGCAGTTCCTTGTCGAGATCAGCCGACCGCTCCTCGGCCGCATCCTCGGGATCGAATTGAGACTCGAACAAGGTCACCAGCAATCGTGCGGTCCTCGGGTTGGACAGTAGGACACCCTCGATATTGAACTGACTGTAAGGAAAGTTGGCCTGCCGCAGGTACTTCGCATACGCACGCAAGATGTGCGCCTGCCGCCAGTTCAAGCCGGCACGCATGACGAGTTCGTTGAATCGGTCTGCCGCGGCCTGTCCGTTCCACACCGCTGTGAATGCGTCGGTGAACCTCAGCTGCACGCGGCTTTCGTCTTCCAGAGCCCCTGCACCGGGAAGGTCGGAGTCCAGATCGCTGTCGATCGCCGCACGCAGCATCTCTCGTGAGGCGGAGACCCCGAAATCGTAAATCCAGCATTGCATTTCATCCGGCCGACTGATCGGGTACGGACGCTCGTCGTCGACCTCGACTCCGAGACTCTGCAGGATCGGCAAGACCTGACTCAACGACACACCACGCCCACCGATGTACAAACTGAACCGCCAATTCCCGACGGCGGAGTCGGAGTTGCGATACAGCTGCATGTCGATCGTTCCGTCAGCAAGGGCTTCGAGTCGAGCGATATCGAACACGGCACGTTCGGGTCCGAAATCCTGCTTGTATGCCTCTGGGAACGAATCGGTGTACCGACTTGCCGAGATTGCGTCGACACTGGTGTCCTCTATCATCGCCTGCGTAAGCCCGTCCTCCCACGTCTTGATCATCGCGGTGAGAAGTGACTCGATACGAGCAACGTTGTCGCGAGAGAGATCAGCGCCGACCTGGTTCCGAGCGTCACGCCGAATGGTGACGTGCAACAGGGCCATATCGGACTCGGTGACCCGCGCGGTGTAGTCGATGCCCGAGCCTACGAGTTCACGCAACAAGCAATCTTGGACGGCGAGGCGAACACTCGTGGTGTAGCGATCACGCGGAAGGTAGACCAACGCCGAAACGAAAGCGCAGTTGGAGTCCTCACGTAGAAAAACCTTGACCTTGCGGCGGCGTCCGATAGCGAGCACCGCAGTTGCATTCTCGAACAGCGTTTCCGTACTGGAGGCGAACAGTTCCGATCGCGGCATCGATTGCAACACTTCGAGCATCGCCTGGCCGGAGTACGAGTCGAGATCATAACCGGCTCGGTCGATGATCGAGCGCACGCGGCGCTCGATGACGGGAATGTCGAGCACGCTCTCGTGCAGCGCCGTCACGGTGAAGACACCCATGAAACGATGCTCGCCGAGTTCTGGAGCCGAACGATCCATCACCGTGACGAAGTACGGGTACACCGCGCGATGCACAGTCGCCGGGCTCGAACCCTGTGTGAGAGTCAAAAGGTCGGTACGTTCACTGATATCGGGCGACTCCCGATCCAGTACATGATCCTGGCGCAACACCCCGAGTCCACTCCCGGAGACGGACCGGGTCAGCAGCGATCCGTCCTGCGCCGATCGCACGTCGTAACGGCGATAGCCGAGCAGTGTGTAGTGGCCTTCGGCCAACCATCCGAGCAGGTTTGCCGCATCTCGAAGTTCCGTTGCGCGTTCATCGTCACGTCCTTCGGCCGAGTCCGCGAGACTACGGGCCACCGAAGCTTGGAGCCCGCGCATCGCTTCGGTGTCGGCGATGACCACCCGGACGTCGTCGAGAACGACAGCGATCTCGTCCTCCAGCACGTCCAGTAGAGAGCCGGGCGTCGAGTGATGCAGCGCGATATGCATCCAGGACTCCCGCTGGGCCCCGCCGACACTGTCGTTGGCTGGTCCCACACGGATCAGATTTCCATCGTTGTCTCGAACGACACCCACTATGGGGTGGACCATGTCGGTGACCTCGACATCGAGTCGAGACAGTCGCGACATAACGGATTCGACCAGCAACGGCATGTCGTCGGTCACGATCTGCAACGAAGGCCCAATTACTCTGCCCGTCGCATCCCCGCCGACTCGATGCAGGCGAATCTTGGCGTCCCCGGGAGTTCTGCGCCCCGCCAACTGCAGATGCATGCGGACGATCGCGTCCTCGGCCTCGGCCTCGGCAGCAGGACCGGTGCGCTCATCGGTGTCGACGTGCACGAAATAGACTGCCTTCACTTCGGGCAAGGTAGTCACCAACGCTGCGGGCAGTCCGCTCGACCAGTCGATGTCCGTTGTTCCCGCCGCGTCAGGCATGTGTTGAACCACTCCCTTGTGAGGATCGCCGGCGCGGCCGAAACAGCCGCCCGCAACACGAGCCTATCGGGAACAAGTCGAGGCGGTGCCCTTGTGGGCTAATCGGATTCGGAGTGGACTACTCGGATTCGGACCGACCTTCGGACGCGTCGAGGTAGTCGCTGAATACCGCCCTCTCCCGATCCGTAATCGGACGTGGAGCCTGCGCTTTCAGATCGAACATGACCATGACGGCTTCCGCATCGGCGCACAGGGCGCTCTCGGCATCACGAACGAGATGCCGAACAGCGAAAGAAGTCAGACCGATACGGGAGATCGACACCTCGATCTGCAACGGCCCGGACGCGTCGAAGATCGGGCGCAGGAAGTCGACCGTAAGTTTCCTCACGACCGACCCTCCCCGCACCCCTTCCGCAGCCTGCATGCACTCGGTGAGGAAGTGCGCACGGGCTTCTTGCAGATATTCGACGAATCGCGTGTTGTTGACGTGCCCGAGTCGATCCGAGTCGCTCCAGCGAACCTGGAGGCTGTACCCGAACTTCTTCCCGGACAAGCGTCAGTCCCTTGTCAGTTTGCGGTGCGTGACGCGGTGCGGACGCGCGGCGTCGGCGCCGAGTCGCTCGATCTTGTTGGCCTCGTAGCCCTCGAAGTTGCCTTCGTACCAGTACCAAGCAGCCTCGTTGTCGCCGAAGCCGCCTTCCCACGCCAGGATGTGCGTGCACGTCCGGTCCAGGAACCAGCGATCGTGCGAGATCACGACGGCGCAACCGGGGAACTCTTCGAGAGCGTTCTCCAGCGAACCGAGGGTTTCGACGTCCAGGTCGTTGGTCGGCTCATCGAGCAGGATCAAGTTGCCGCCCTGCTTGAGCGTCATCGCCAGGTTCAGCCGGTTGCGCTCACCACCGGAGAGAACGCCGGCCGCCTTCTGCTGATCGTGACCCTTGAATCCGAAGGAACTGATGTAGGCGCGCGAAGGGAATTCGGTCTGGCCGACGACGATGAAGTCGAGTCCGTCCGACACGGTCTCCCAGACCGTCTTCTTCGGGTCGATGCCGCTGCGGTTCTGGTCGACGTAGCTCAGCTTGACCGTCTGACCGATCTTCACCTCGCCGCCGTCCGGCTCTTCGAGACCGACGATGGTCTTGAAGAGCGTCGTCTTACCGACACCGTTGGGGCCGATGACACCGACGATTCCGTTACGCGGAAGCGTGAACGAGAGGTCCTTGATCAGGACGCGACCGTCGAAGCCCTTGTCGAGGTTCTTGACCTCGACGACGACGTCGCCCAGACGCGGCGGGGCCGGAATCTGAATCTCGTCGAAGTCGAGCTTGCGGGTCTTCTCCGCCTCGATGGCCATCTCTTCGTAGCGATCCAGACGAGCCTTGCTCTTCGCCTGACGAGCCTTGGCGCCGGAGCGAACCCAGGCCAGTTCGTCCTTGAGTCGCTTCTGTAGCTTCTGGTCCTTCTTGCCGGACACCTCGAGGCGAGCGGCCTTCTGCTCCAGGTACGTGGAGTAGTTGCCCTCGTACGGGTAGAGGCGGCCGCGGTCGACCTCGCAGATCCACTGCGCCACATGATCGAGGAAGTAACGATCGTGAGTGACGGCGAGGATAGCGCCGGGATATGCAGCGAGATGCTGCTCCAACCACAGAACCGACTCGGCGTCGAGGTGGTTGGTCGGTTCGTCGAGGAGGAGCAGATCGGGCTTGCTGAGCAGCAGCTTGCACAGCGCAACGCGACGCTTCTCACCACCGGAAAGGTTGGTGACCGGCGACTCGGGCGGAGGGCAACGGAGAGCATCCATCGCCTGCTCGAGCTGAGAGTCGATTTCCCAGGCGTCGGCGTGGTCGAGCTTCTCCTGAAGCTCGCCCATCTCCTCCATGAGTTCGTCGGAGTAGTCGGTCGCCATGAGCTCAGCGATCTCGTTGTAGCGCTTGAGCTGCACCATCGTCTCGCCGAGACCGTCCTCGACGTTTTCACGGACAGTCTTGGTGTCGTCCAGAACCGGCTCCTGCATGAGGATGCCGACCGAAGCTCCGGGAGCTAGGAACGCCTCACCGTTGCCGGGCTGGTCGATCCCGGCCATGATCTTGAGAATGCTGGACTTGCCGGCACCGTTGGGGCCGACGACGCCGATCTTCGCTCCTGGGTAGAAGCTCATCGTTACGTCGTCGAGGATGACCTTGTCGCCGTGCGCCTTGCGCACCTTCTTCATGGTGTAAATGAATTCCGCCATGTGCGCAAGCCTATCGGTGCGAAGGGGTCGAGGCACCACCGCCCGATCCGAGAGGAAGCTAACCCATTTGCACAGGGTCGAGCAGACGGTGCACGAAAGGTGTCGAGTCGCCCATGGAGGCGATCATCGACCCCTCGTGGCCGACGAATTCACCCCCCGAATACAGGTATGGAACGTACGTGACGTCCTGACCGTGCGCGATGAGACCGGCGACCAGTGGAACCGACAGCGGCGAAGGCACCATCGTGTCGATAAGTCCCTGACCGAGGAAGATCGGCCTGTCGTAGCCGTCGACCGGTACCGAGAGATACTCCTTCAAAGCGTCGAACATCTCGGTTCCCGCCACCGGCCGCGAGAGCATCGCGCCCACTGATCCGTGCTGCAATCGCAGGTCCCCCGGGCAGTTCGCCTCGACGTTGTCCACTTCGGAACGCCCGAAGTCCGTCAAGTAACTGTCGACATCGAGATCGGGCCTCGATTCACGTAGCCCCGCGAGCACGTACGTCGCGAAGACGTTCAGACCGTCCAAACCGAGGTCCGGAATCCACGGCCCACCGACCTGAAACGCGTATTCGAGGTTCGACGGCGCTCCCGTGGCCACGACTCCGCGGTAGTCGAGCTCGGGCGCATAGGTGGTCGCGATATGAGCGGCTTGCAATGCTGCGTGGCCACCCTGGGACTGCCCGATCGCCAACCACCGATCCGCCAGAACCGATTCCACGGACCGTGCCGCACGAACCATGTCGATTACGCTGCGTGCGGCCGAGTCCTTCTCGAGGTAGGCGTGTGGCCCGGGTGTGCCCAGGCCCGCGTAATCGGTCGCAACGACGGCATATCCCTCGGAGATCCAGTGACTCAGATATTCGAGGTGGCGTCCCTGATACGGATTACGCGACGGCGCACACTGATCTCCGACACCGACTGTTCCGTGTGCCCACGAGATGATCGGCCATCCACCAGCGGGGGCTCGACCGTTCGGTACGAAGACGGTTCCGGAACTGAGCGCGGGCCTACCCGTCGGACCCACAGTCCAGTAGGTGAGGAGGTGGGCTCTGGCTGTGCCGGGCAGCCCGGCTTCCGTCGCGAGGGGCTCCACGGACTGCACCGTTCCGGGCGCAGAGTCGACGGGATTCTGTGTTCTCCCTGGGTGTGCTGTCGAGACTCCCCCGGCACCGATGCCCAGCACGATCGAGAGCAGCACAGGTAGTAAGAGTCGCGTCCACGCGCGTGTGTCGTCCCGCATGCGGTAACGATAGCGATCGACGACGAACTGCCGGGCCCGAATGGGTTCCGCTCGGGCCCGGCGCGGGCGATGTTCGGCTACACCGCCGCGGCGTGTTCGATCGTCTCGGGAATCGAGTCATCGTCGACATCCTCGCGTTCATCGAAGGTGTCGACTCCTTCGTCGTGCGTCTCGTCCGGTTCCTCCTGCGGTACCGCCACGGGCCGTGCACGCTCGACCTTGACGATGCATCGGGCGAGATCGGGGCCGACGGCGCTGGCCGTCATCTCGAGATCGGACCGTTCGGCACCGTCTCGGGTGGTGTATTCGTTCGTCCTGAGCTGTCCGTAGGCCACCACCGGGTCGCCCTTCATCAGCGATCCGCCGACGCCCTTGACCAGCCGTCGCCAGCAGGTGACACCGAGATACAGCGTGCCGCCGTCGCTCCATTCACCGGTAGCCCGGTCCTGCCTTCGCACATTGCTGGCCATCCGGAAGTTCAGTACTTCGTCACCCGACGCGGTCTGTCTCTTGATCGGATTGGTGATGACTGTCCCCACAACCGCACATTGCGCCTCGTACATCGTCCGTCCCCTTGTCGCTCGGTCATCTATCTGCTCGGTGATCCGTCTGTTCGACGATCCGGTTCGGCGGCGCCGATCCGAGGACACCGACTTTGCCGTGAGCTGCGCGCGAAATGTCGCGGAAATCGACATCTGTGAATAGATGCCCCGGTTGTGGACAAAGCCGTTTCCGGCGGGGTTTCGGGCGTCAGTGTGTCGGTCGAGCGTGTTAAAGGAGCGCGGACTCCACATAGGTGTGCCCCACGACGCCGGGACGGGCCGTTCCCCCGGTCAGGCCGGCCAGCAGGCCGATCACGGCGTCGACGTCCTCGACCTGAACCGTCATCACCGCACGAGAGCGATAGTCGATGGACACGATGCCGATGCCCCGCGCCCGAAGTTCCGATTCGACTCGGCCGACCTCTGTGTAGTCCAGTTGGACCTGCAACAGTTCACGACGCTCGCGCCGCAGGAGTCGGGCGTTCTCGAGTGCGTGCGTGACCGCATCTCCGTAGGCCCGTGCCAGCCCGCCGGTGCCGAGCTTGACTCCACCGAACCAACGAGTCACGACGGCAACGACATTGGTCATCTCCCGCCCTACCAGCACATCGAGCATCGGACCACCTGCGGTACCGCTCGGTTCCCCGTCGTCGTTGGTCCGAAGGATCAGATTGCCCGGCACGTCCCCGATGACGAATGCCGAACAATGATGTCGAGCAACAGGGTTGGCCGAACGGGCTGTAGCGATCACTGCTCGCGCTGCTTCTTCCGACGCTGCGCGTTCGACCACCGCGAGGAACTTCGATCGTTTGACCTCGATCAGCGCCTCTACGCGACGTTCCACAGTGAAAAACAATGCATTCCTCGCCTTCGAAATCGGGGGTCGCGGACAAGTTACGCCGCAACCTGCTCCGAGTCCGCAGCTTCCGATGCGTGGACGAGCTCGGCATAGTGACTCTCCGATGCAATCAACTCGTCGTGGGTACCGGATTCGAGGATTCGACCGCTGCCGAGAACTGCGATGCGGTCCGCGGATCGTACGGTCGAGAGCCTGTGCGCGATGAGGATCGTGGTGCGTCCCGCCATGAGTTCGTCGAGGGCGTCCTGTAGCGCACGCTCGGTCCGAGTGTCGAGCGCGCTGGTCGCCTCGTCGAGTACGAGAATCGGCGGGTTGCGCAGGACGGTCCTGGCGATGGCGAGTCGCTGCTTCTCCCCACCGGAGAATCGGTATCCACGCTCCCCCACCAGCGTGTCGTATCCCTCGTCCAGTGCGTTGATGAAGTCGTGGATCTGGGCTATCCGGGCCGCGTTTTCGATCTCGGCATCGGTTGCCTCAGGTTTGGCGAACCGGAGATTCTCGCGGATCGACGCATGGAACAGGTACGTCTCCTGCGATACGACACCGACGAGTTCGGCCACGGTCGTGGTCTGCAGATCCCGAAGATCGACGCCGTCGATGGTGATCCGTCCGGACGTCGGGTCGTGAAGCCTCGCCGCGAGGTACCCGAGCGTGGTTTTACCCGAGCCTGTCGATCCGACCAGGGCCAACGTGCTCCCTGCCGGGACCTCGAGGTCGATGTCGGTCAGTGTCGGTTGTGAGGCGCCGGTGTACGAGAAGCTCACCTGGTCGAATGCGACGTCGCCGCGTACGTCTTGCCTCGACAGCACCTTCGGGTTCTTCGGTTCGGCGATGTCGATCGGGAGGTCGAGATACTCGAATACCCGGCCGAACAATGCCAGCGAGCTCTGCACTTCGACGCCTGTGCCGAGCAGCTGCATGGTCGGTCGGAAGAGTTGGGTCTGCAACGTGGTGAACGCGACGAGCGTGCCCACGGTCAGTGCGCTTCCGTTTCCGATGGTCACGCCGGCGAACCAGTACACGAGGGCAGGCATGATCGCGAAGCTGATCTGCATGCTGGCCATTCGCCATTTGCCGGCCATCATCGCTTTGAGTTCGACATCGGCGACTTCGTCGGACCGACTGGCGAACCGATCGGTCAGAACGTGCGCGGATCCGGTGGTCTTGCCGAGCAGGATGCCACTGACGGACAGGGATTCCTCGATCTGGACGGAGAGTTCGCCGAGCAGTCTCTGTCTGGTGACGGAGATCTTTCGGCGCTCGTGGCCGATGCGACGCGCTATCCGGACGAAGACCGGCAGGATCGCCAGGGAAAACAGGGCAAGACGCCAGTCGAGCAGAAACAGAGCGACGACTGTTGCTGCCACGGTGGTGGCGTTCTGGGCTATCGATGTCGCGGTGTTGGTGACGACGGATTGCATTCCACCGATGTCATTGGCGATCCGAGACTGCACTTCGCCGGTGCGGGTGCGGGCGAAGAAGCCGAGTGACTGCTTCTGTAGATGTGCGTAGACGGAGACTCGCAGATCGTGCATGAGCTTCTGGCCGACGCCGTTGGACATCCAGGTCTGCACGACGCCGAGTGTGTTGGTGATGATGGCGACTGCGATCATGCCGACGGCGATCAGCGTGACGAGTGTGACGTCGCGATCAGGGATGGCATGGTCGAGCAGTTCGCGGAGAAGTAACGGGGAAGCGAGGGCGATGATTGCGCTGAAGACGATGATCGCGGTGACGACAGCGATACGAGCTCGATAGGGGCGGAAGAGGGCGAGCACGCGGCCTACGGGAGCAGGATCGGTGACCGGCCCGGCGTCAGGAGCGGCGACTGCAGATTTCGTGAGTGGGCGTACCAAGAAGACCTCCAGGTTCGATGAACGACATAATGCAGAGGTTACCTCATTATGAGGTTATCGGCAATGAGGTTATGCTTCGGTCATGCCTACGGGAGACAGCCCGACCATCGCCGATTCGTTCATGGCCGTCGCACGGCGGATACGCCACACCCACATGAATGCGCTCGAGCCGTTCGGTCTGAATCCGTCGCAATCTCGCGCCCTTCACGTCCTTGCCCGCGAGGGGCAACCGATGCGGTTGAGCGCTCTCGCCGACCGATTGCGCATCGTTGCTCGCTCGGCCACGGACATCGTCGACTCGCTCGAATCCGCGGCGCTGGTGATCCGCGAACCGGACCCGCAGGACCGACGCGCTGTACTGGTCTCGTTGACGGACTCCGGGCGCACCGGACTCGACGCGATCGACTCCGCACGTCGGGCTGTCGCCACCGAACTTTTCGACCCGCTCGATGCCGGAGAACGCGAGCAGTTGGCTCGGATCCTCGACAAGATCACCGCGGCCTGGTGAGCTCGAGAAAAGTCAGAGTCCGCTTTCGCGATCACGCTTCGCGAGCTCGGCGAACATGGCGTTGTGGGCGGCCAGATCTGCGTCGTGATCGCGTTCGGCGGCACGATCGGATCGCGTGGCGTTTCGGGTGTCACTGCGGGACCACTGGATGAGCAGCGAAAGCATGACGAGGACGAGCGGTATTTCGCCCGTCGCCCAGGCGATGCCGCCACCCAATTGCTGGTCGCCGAGCAGATCTGCGTTCCAGTCGAGTCCGAGGGAGCGATAGAACCAGCCGCCCATCACCGTGGCCTCGCTCATCAGTGCCACGCCGAAGAACGCGTGGAACGGCAGCGACCCGAACACCATCGCGAGCTTGGTGATGGGCTGAATCGGCCTCGGCGACGGGTCGACTCCGATGACCACCCAGTAGAAAAGGTAGCCGCTGAGGATGAAGTGTGCGTTCATCAACAAGTGAGCTGTGTGGTTGTCGAGGACGGCGCCGAAGATCCCGCCGAGATACAGCACGTAGAAGCCGCCGACGAACAGCACTGCGGCGACTATCGGTTGTGTGAGAAATCGGGAGACTTTACTGTGCAGACCGATCAGCAGCCATTCCCGTAACCCAGGAATTCCGTTCTTTCCTGCTACCGGCAGGGCGCGTAACGCCAACGTCAGCGCGCCACCGAGCGCCAGCAGAACCGGGGCAAGCATCGACAGCGCCATGTGCCCACCCATGTGCACGCTGAACACTGCAGACGAGTACTTGCCGACCCCCGACGATGTGGCGATCAAGAGGGTCAGACAGCCGAGCATGAATGCAACAGTGCGGCCCATCGGCCACGCGTCTCCTCGTTTCCGCAGTCGACGGACACCGAGCAGATACATCACGGCGAGCAGTATCGACGCGGTACCGAAGATCAGATCGAATCGCCAGTCGAATGCCAGACGCGCGAGGGTCGGTGGTCCGTCCAGGTTGTACCCCAGCGCGGCCTCGGTAAGCGAAAGATTCGGATCGATATTGGACGGCGGAGGTGTGCGGCCGAGTCCGACGGCAAGTCCGATCGTGGCAGCGAAGACGAGTACCTCACCGCCCGCGAATCGGATGAGTGCTCCACGAGACTCGGGATCAGCAGCCAGGGCGGGGAGCGACCTACGCCGCTGGATCCACCCGAAAAATCCGAGCACAGTCAACGCCGTGATCTTCCCGAGGATCAGCAGACCGTACGTGGAGTCGAACAGGTTCGAGACCGAGACTCGGACGAGCGCGTTGATGACACCGCTGACGGCCATCACCACGAAACACACGGTGGCGATCGTGGAGAACCTTCGAGTCGCGACATCGGTGTGCGCGCCCTTGCGCCGTGCGTGAGTCAACACTGCAAAGAGTCCGCCCGCCCACAGCGTCGCCGCGACGAGATGAAGGATCAGGCTGTTGGTTGCGTAGTCGTGCGATCCACCCGAAGACGAATGGCCGGTGGCAGCGATCGGCATCAACGTACCGAGCGCAAACACGAGAAGTAGAGGTGTCCACGACCACTTCAGCACGGCCCGTGACGCGATCGCCAGAAGCACCGCCAGGATCGCCGTCCAGCGCCACGCACTGGCGATCTCGACTTGTTCTAGTGCGACCCACAAGTTGCTCGGTTGGATCGCCGTGGTGAACGGTTGACCCGAGGTATCGGACAGGGTCAGCGGGACCAGTACCAGGGCGCACGCGGCCCAGACGATCGCTGCCACAGATCCCGTACGAACCGCCCGATAGCCACCGACGTCGAGGACCCCACTCTTCTGCGGCGGAACCAAGAACGCCGCGAGCAAAAACGACCCGATGGCAATGGATACAGCGACCTCACCGATCGCTCGCACCGCAGGAAGTCCGTAGACCGTGGCCGGTCCTGGATCCGGAATGCCGAGCAGAACCAACGCGTCCGATGCAGACAGGGTCACTACCAGCGCCGCGACAATGCCGGCTATCGCGCCCGCGGCAACGAAGACGGACGTCGTCGCCGACCCCGGGATATCTTTGGACCTAGCCCCACTATCGGCCTCGGCTCCAGCCGTGCTCGAGGTTTCGGTCCGATCCACTTCCGGTGCTGCCATGCCCTTCAGAGTAGGAGGTCCGAGCCGCGGCAGGAAAGCCAGCGCCCGCAACTGCTACGAGCCGTCGTAGATCTTGTGGCCTGCACCACGCATGCGCCTCCATGCGGATCACCTTGCTACCCGGAATGTAGACTCATGCACCGTGCTCGGACGGATGCCTTTTCGGCTGTCCGCGCCACGCCTCCGTAGCTCAGGGGATAGAGCAATGGCCTTCTAATCCATTGGTCGCAGGTTCGAATCCTGCCGGGGGCACTTTCAGACGCGGAATGGGCATGTCGCATTGTGGTTGACTGAGTCCAACCGAAGGGGCCACAGTGCACCAGCTCACCCTCGGCGTCACGTCACGGTCGAGTAAGCCGAACGAACGCCGACTTCCGATTCACCCACTCCACCTCGATCGCATCGCCGCCGACCTCAGAGCTCGAATGTATTTCGAAGCTGGGTACGGCGAGCCGTTCGGAATCTCCGACGACCATATCGGCACTCTCGTCGCAGGTATTCGGACTCGCGAAGAACTCGTCGCCGAGTGTGACGTGATTCTGCTCCCCAAGCCGCTTGCCGAGGACCTCGAGACGCTGCGACACGGTCAAGTTCTGTGGGGGTGGCCGCACTGCGTGCAGGACGAGAAGTTGACGCAGATCGCTATCGATCGGAAGCTCACTCTCATCGCGTTCGAGGCGATGAATCATTGGACCTCGGAGGGTTGGTTCAATCTTCACGTCTTCCACAAGAACAATGAGCTCGCCGGATACTGCAGCGTCCTTCATGCGATGCAGCTCGTCGGGGTGACCGGGGACTACGGCCGCCGGCTTCGCGCCGCAGTCATAGGTTTCGGAGCAACCGCTCGAGGCGCTGTCACGGCACTCAACGCGCATGGCATTCACGATGTGGACGTCCTCACCCAGCGCGGAGTCACCGCTGTCAGCTCACCCATTCATTCCGCACGCATCGTCAATTTCGACTTGGACGGCGACAATCCGCGCCGCAGCCGCGCCTTGACCGAAACCGGCAGGGTGCCGCTCTCCGGGTTCCTCGGCGATCACGACATCATCGTCAATTGCGTACTGCAGGACACCAACGCGCCGTTGACATTCCTGACTAACGACGACTTACCGTCGATCAATCCGGGAACGCTCGTTGTCGACGTGTCGTGCGACGAGGGAATGGGGTTCGAATGGGCCCGGCCGACCTCGTTCACCGATCCCATGTTCACCGTCGGCGACAACGTTCGGTACTACGCAGTCGACCACAGTCCGTCCTATCTTTGGGACTCCGCTACATGGGAAGTCAGCGAATCGCTTCTCCCCTATCTTCGTATCGTTTTGGACGGGCCTGCGTCGTGGGACAGTGACGAAACCATAAGGAAGGCAATCGAGATTCGTGAGGGCGTAATTGCAAACCCCAACATCCTTGCGTTCCAACATCGCAGTCCCGAGTACCCACACCTCGCCGTGTAGCCCGTTTCCACGAACGCGCGTCAGGGTTACAACTTTCGATTGATGCGCGTCCATCGACGCGAAATCTAGAGTGACACCGTGACGAAAAGCGATAAGGCCATTGCACTGCCCGCGGCTCCACGCGTATCGAAATGGTGGAGCCTCGTCGTCCTTGCGTTGGGTCTGGCGATGATCGTCATGGACGGCACTATCGTCGCAGTCGCCCTCCCGACGATCATCGACGACTTGGGCCTGAATATCACCGATGCACAGTGGGTGAACTCGCTCTACTCGATTGTGTTCGCCGCACTGCTGCTGACCACCGGCAATCTCGGAGACCGCCTGGGCAGGCGCAACATATTCATCGTCGGCATCGCCCTGTTTCTGGCCGGCAGTTTCTGGGCCGCGAAGTCCGGCAGCGCGGAGATGCTCATTTCCGCGCGTGCACTCCAGGGCGTCGGTGGAGCGTGCATACTGCCATCGACTCTCTCGACGGTCAACGCGACCTTTCGCGGTAAGGACCGGGCCGCCGCGTTCGGCGTCTGGGGCGCGGTCATGGCCGGCGCCGCCGCAATCGGCCCGCTGCTCGGCGGCTGGCTTACCAGCACGTTCAGCTGGCAATGGATCTTCTACGTCAACGTTCCCATCGGCCTTGTCCTGATAGTCGCGGCGGTGGTCGTCATCCCCGAGACCCGCTCCAGTGACAACCGCCCCGGCTTCGACATGGATGGGCTTTTGCTCAGCGCGATCGGTTTCGGTGCGCTGGTCTTCGCGATAATCGAGGGCAGTTCCCTCGGTTGGTGGCAGCCCCTCGGAGACCTGAGTCTTTTCGGTATGACGTGGTCGGCGGACATGCCCATCTCGATCGTGCCGGTCTTGTTGATTGTGGCCGCAGTCGCGCTGACGCTGTTCGTCTTCTGGGAACGACACCGTGCCAGGGTCGGTCGGTCCGCGCTGCTGGATCTGCACATTTTCTTCACCCCCACCTTCAGTTGGGGGAACGTAGCCGCGATGATGATCGCAGTCGGGGAGTTCGGCCTGATCTTCGCGCTGCCGCTGTTCCTGATCAACGCCATCGGCCTCGGCACCCTCGGCGCGGGGTTCGTGCTCGCGACAATGGCAGCCGGCGCATTCCTCTCCGGCACCATGGCAAGGCACCTCGCTGCCCTGATCGGCGCCGCCGGCACCGTCGTTGTCGGCGTCGCGCTGGAGATCATCGGCGTGCTGATCCTCGCTTCGCTCCTCAGCGCAGACACCTCCCCCGTCACGATCGGCGCTGTGCTGGTGATCTACGGCGTCGGTCTGGGCCTGGCATCTGCGCAACTCACCAGCACGGTCCTGGCTGACATCCCGGTGGACTTGTCGGGGCAGGGCTCTGCCACGCAGAGCACCGTCCGGCAAGTTGGCTCGGCGCTCGGTTCTGCGGTAGTCGGCGCCGTACTGTCGGTCGGGCTGGCACACTACCTCGGCGGTATCGAGGGCCCGGCGGACAAGTTCGCCGATGCCACTCGAGAATCCGCAGGTGGCGCGATCACCGGCTTGCGCGAGAGCCACGCTCCCGAAGAGATCGTCCGGCAGTTGTCCGAGGCCTTCGCTTCCGCGACCCAGTGGGCGATGTTCGCCGCCCTCGTATTCCTCGTCTTCGGCCTGGTCGCCTCCCTACGTGTACTGCAGGTCTCACGTAGGGAGCGACCCTCAGCGGCTCTCGAACTCTCCGTTGATGACCGTGCCGCCCGGTGAATCATCTCGGGCCTTGCGTGCAGCCTCACGCATTTCGACCCCGTCGGAGACCCAGTCGCCGATCTCGCGAGTCACATCGCGCACTGCCCCGGCGATGATGACAGCGATCTTGCCGACGTGCGTGGCTGCGGACTCCGTCAATTCTTGAACTGTGTCCTTGTTTCGCTCGAACTTCCCTACCACCTCTGGCCACCCCTGATTCGGTCGAGATTCGACTCCGGTCACTATGCAGCGACCTTCTTGCGCTCGACGATAACACCGACTGTCGGCTTCGAACCGGTGAGTGAATTAGGCAGAGCGAGCTTGAAAATCTTGCCCCAGACGGACCCGATCTGATTGAAGAACCCACCGGAGTTGTACGGAAGTCCGTACTTTTCGCAGAGCGCTTCGACTTCCGGAGCCAACTCCGGGTATCGGTGCGCAGGTAGATCGGGGAAAAGGTGGTGCTCGATCTGGTGCGACAGATTGCCGGACATGATGTGGAACAGCGGGCTGCCCTCGATGTTCGCGGACCCGAGCATCTGGCGGACATACCACTCACCCTGCGACTCATCGGAGGTCTCGTCCTCGGTAAAGGTCTGTACTCCGGTGGGAAAGTGTCCACAGAAGATGATCGAGTAGGTCCACAGATTCCGAATGAGGTTTGCGCCGACATTGCCCACGACCGTGGAGGCAAAGAATGGCCCGGTCAGCGCTGGGAAGATGAGGTAGTCCTTGAGAACCTGCTTGCCCGCTTTACGCCACATGCCCCCAAGTAACGGCTTGACGTCGTGCCACTTGCGCTTGCCCTTGACGACGTTCTCGATCTCCAGGTCGTGCAGCATCACTCCCCATTCGAAGAGCAGCATCAGGAAGAACGCATACACCGGGTTACCGAGGTAGTACGGATTCCACTTCTGCCCCTCGTCCATGCGAAGCAGGCTGTATCCGATATCGCGGTCCTTGCCGACGATATTGGTGAAGGTGTGGTGCATGTAGTTGTGCGAGTGCTTCCACTGATCGGCCGGGCATACCGTGTCCCATTCGAAGACCTGGGAGTTGAACTCCGGCTCACGCATCCAGTCGTACTGACCGTGCATGACGTTGTGCCCGATCTCCATATTGTCGAGAATCTTCGACAGCACCAATGCACCGACTCCGGCCAGCCATGCGGGCGGCAGGAAGGGCAGATACATGAGGGCGCGGCCGGTGATCTCGAGCCCGCGTTGCGCCTTGATGATCTTGTAGATGTACTCCCGGTCCTCGCTGCCGAGCTTCGCGACGGTGCGAGCTCGCATCTCGTCCAGCTCGCGGCCGAGCTCTTGGACTTGTTCGTAGGAGAGCGTTGTGGGCACTGGCTGCTCTCGAGGTGAGTCCGAAGTACTCATGAATGGCAACAGGGACAACGAGGGCGATGGAATTGCGAACATTGAACACTCTCCGTTTCGGATCGATGTGTAGCGGCGTGCGGTGAACTGCTCAGATCTCGATGGCGACATCACCGACCGGCACCGAGACACACAGCTGGATCTTCTTGTCCGGCTCACTGTCCGTCTCACCGGTTTTGATGTTCTTGGTGCATCCGGACGTCTTGACCGAGGTGCAGGTGAAGCAAATCCCCATCCGACATCCGTATGCGGGGGTCAGACCCGCCTCTTCGGCCTGCTCGAGCAGTGTCAGACCGGAGTTGTCACCGACCTTGCCGCTCTCGGTGAAGGACACCTCACCTCCGACGTCTCCGGTGACCACTGCCAGGGGCGGCGCAAATTCTTCGAGGTGAAGACGGTCTTCGAGACCCAGGTCGGCATACACGTTTTCGACGCCACGCATCAGTCCGGGCGGGCCGCACAGATATGTCTCTGCGTCCGCGTACCAGGGTGCGGCGGATCGGAGGTGCTCGGCGCCGAAGAAGCCGTGCAGATCGCCGCCTTGCTCCTGATCGGTGTAAGCGAACACGATGCGAATGTTGTCGTGTGCTGCTGCAATGGCGTCGAGCTGAGTCCGATGAGAGACGTCGCTTTCGGTGTACGCGTAGTGCAAGAAGGTGAGGTCGCCGCTGTACCCCTCGTCCAGCAGCGTCCTCAGCATCGACAGCACGGGAGTGATTCCGCTACCGCCGCTGATGAGAAGCACGCCGGCCGGCCGAGGCCGTGGGATGTGGAATGTCCCGTCGGCCTGGGAAAGACTGACAACCAGACCCTCCCGCGCGTTCCGGTGCAGATGCTGAGAGACCAGCCCTTCCGGATGCGCCTTCACAGTCAGTTCGATTCGACCGTCATCGCGATACTGGGAGCAGCTCGGCGAGTAACAACGAGTGTGGCGGACACCGTCGATGACGACTCCGACCTGCACGAATTGACCTGCCTCGAAACCACGCCACTGCTGCGTCGGGCGCATCGTCAAGGTCACCGTGTCACGGGTGGAGCGATGTACCGCGGTGATTTCGGCTCGAAGATCGCGGACCGTGGTCATCGGGTCGACCAGTTCGAGATAGCGATCGAGCGCGTGCGGGGTCGCCATCGCCTCGAACAGGGACAACAGAGAGAAGGTGCTCGGCAGTCGCGGTCTTCGCGACTTCTGGTGAAGTGTCATCTCGCCTCCCGGTAGCGGTCGAAACGGCAAAACCATTTCGGTGTACGGCTGTGCACTAGAATCAGTGTGGCAGATCGACACCCCGAGCTGTCAACGTCAATGTGACGGCACGAACATCACTAACCAAAATATGATGTGCGTCACAGACATCTGGATAGTCGAGGTCAGGACCGGGAGTACTCGCTCAGTGGACAGCCATAAACTCGAACCCGTGACAGAACCGGGCACCCGAGCCGAACGCAAGGAACGCACCAGGCGGGCGCTCATGGACGGCACTCTCGAACTGCTGAGAGATCGCTCCTTCGCCAGCGTGAGTCTGCGCGAGGTTGCTCGATCGGCGGGGATCGTTCCTACTGCGTTCTATCGCCACTTCGCATCGATGGACGATTTGGGTGTCGCCCTGGTAGAGGATTCGATGCGAATGCTGCGACAGATGTTGCGCGACGCGCGGAAGGATCCGAGCGTCAAGAATGCGGCCGAGTCGTTTGCGATCCTGGTTCGGCAGATGCGCAGCCACGAGGAGCAGTTCCGATTTCTCTCGCGCGAACGATACGGCGGCGTCACCGCAGTACGACAAGCATTCGCGACCGAACTGCGGATGTTCGTCGGCGAGCTGACCGTCGATCTCGCCCGCATGCCAGGTCTTTCGACCTGGGATGTTGCAGACTTGGAGATGGCCGCGGACCTTATCGTCTCCACGATGTTGACCGCGACCGTAGGCCTGTTGGAGATCGACCGCCCCGGCAGCCCGAAGGAACAAGATCTGGTGCGCCGCACCGAGCAGCAAGTCCGGCTGATCGTGCTCGGCATGGGATCGTGGAATCCGCGACACCGAGTGGAAGGAAACCGATGACCATGGACACCATTACGATCGAAGACCTCGTGTTCGACGTGAGGGCCGAAGGTCCCGACGATGGAACACCGGTCGTCCTGCTGCATGGGTTTCCGCAGACCTCGCTCTCTTGGAGAGCGGTAGCGCCTCGCCTGCACACCGCCGGTATGCGCACACTCGCCCCCGACCAGCGCGGGTACTCCCCCGGCGCGAGGCCGTCGGGGGTCGCGGAATATACCTCGGACAAGCTTGTGACCGATGTTCTCGGGTTGCTCGACGCGTTCGATCTCGAGTCGGCTCACATCGTCGGCCACGACTGGGGTGCGGCCGTGGCTTGGCAGCTGGCCGCCCGACATCCCGAGCGCGTACGTTCTCTCACTGCTGTCTCGGTACCGCACACAGCCGCGTTCGGTTGGGCTCTGCGCGAGGACCAGGATCAGAAGGCTCGCTCGAGTTATATGCAATTGCTTCGCATCGAGGGAAAAGCGGAACAAGTACTCCTGGAGCACGACGCCGCTCGATTGCGTGCCATGTTCGGCAGCAGCTGTGCTGTCGACAGCTATGTCGAGCATCTCAGCGGACCCGGCGCTCTGACTGCAGCCCTCAATTGGTATCGCGCGATGACGAGCGACTTCGGTCGTCTCGAATCCGTCCAGGTCCCCACCACATATGTGTGGAGCAATCACGATTCTGCGATCGGCCGCGCCGCAGCGGAACGTTGCGCAGAGTTCGTCGACGCCGATTACACCTTCGTCGAACTGGACGGCATCTCGCACTGGATACCAGAGGAAGCTCCCGAGCGGCTCGCAGACGAGATCCGTACACGCATCGCCGCGAGTTAGATCCTGTCCGGCGCCTTCACTGCCAGTAGCGCACCGAGGCCGAGCGCGAGAACAACGAGCAGACCACCGATCCCCGCACGGTCCGAGTCGAATAGCCATACGAAGAGTCCGAACAAGGTCGGCGCGAGGAACGACACTGCTCGGCCCGTCGTCGCGTAAAGGCCGAAGAATTGTCCTTCACGCCCTGGCGGGGCCAGTCGCGCCAAGTATGTGCGGGAGGAGGACTGCGCGGGTCCGACGAACAGGCACAGGACGAGACCGAAAACCCAGAACATCAGTGGGCCGGATACGAAGAGCAGCACGACGCCCGCGAAGATCATCGACGCGAGCGAGACGACGATGACCGTTTTCGGGCCCACCCTGTCGTCGAACCGTCCGGCACTGATCGCCCCGAGTCCGGCGACCACGTTGGCCGCGACGCCGAACAACAACACGTCTGCCGTTCCGATGCCGTATACGCTCACTGCGAGAACTGCACCGAAGGTGAAGACCCCGGCCAGACCGTCACGGAACAACGCACTTGCGGCAAGAAAATAGACACTGCGCCGATCCACGGACCACAGTTCACGGAGATCCCGAAACAGCACCTTGTAAGACTCGGCAATTCCTGCTTTGGCGGCGTCCGGATCGGCACCGGTGGGCGGTAGTTCCGGCACCGCCAGGAAAACCGGAATGGCCGATACGGCGAACCATGCGGCTGCAAGAAGGGCAACGAAACGGATGTTCAGCCCGCCATCGGTCGTCAGACCGAGGAGGCCGCGAGTGTCTCCATCGCCGGTGATGAAACCGAAGTAGCAGATCAGCAGCAGCACGATGCCGCCGAAATAACCCATGGACCAACCGAATCCGGAGACCCGGCCGATGTTCTGCGGCGTCGAGACCTGGCGAAGCATCGAATTGTAAGGAACGCTGGCCAGTTCGAAGAGAATCGAACCGAAAGCCAGCAGTACCAAACCGAGCCACAGATAGTGGTAGTCGTCCTTCACGAAGAACAGGCCCACCATACTGAGGACGGTCAGACCGGTCAGAATTCCGAGGGACCGCTTTCTTCGTCCTCGGGCGTCGAACCGCTGCCCGGAGATCGGGGCCAGGACCGCAATGAAGACCCCAGCCAGGCCGATCGACCAACTGAACCACGAGGTCGCCGAAATGGAACCCGGCAAGTCATCGCCGACCGCGTCGGTGAGATAGACCGAGAACACGAAGGTCAGAATCACGGCATTGAACGCGGCCGATCCCCAATCCCATATCCCCCAGGCGAATACCTGCTTTCGGGTCGTCGCGACGCCGACGACGGCCGCATTCGCCTGTGCACTCATAGCGGAAGCCTAGGCGAGGGTGCCGCGTCGGGCGTCCCACTCGGGTATCGAGTCCGCGTACGACTTCCGAACGATAACGCTCGGCTATGCACCTAGTTGCATAAGCACTTCGTTGCATACATACTTTGCTGCGTGGCACTCGAACACGCACTCCTGGTATCGCTCACCGAACTGTCGGGGTCGGGGTACGAACTCGCGCGCCGATTCGACAAATCGATCGGCTTCTTCTGGAGTGCCACCCATCAGCAGATCTACCGAGTACTGACGCGAATGGACGGCGCGGGTTGGGTGGTCGGCACCGCGGTGGCCCAGGACGGACGACCGGACAAGAAGGTCTATTCCGTCAGTGCCGAAGGTAAGGCGGAACTCGACAGGTGGATCGCCGAGCCGACCGATCCCGCAGTTCTCCGAGACGAGCTGGCAGTGAAGATCCGCGGCGCCGCCCTCGGTGACATCGGCGCACTGAAGGTGGAAGTTCGACGCCATCGCGACGTGCACGTCGAGCGCCTGCAGTTGTATCGATTGATCGAAAAACGTGATTTCCCGGCTCCTGCAAGTCTTGTCGGAGCGGCCCTGCACCAATATCTGGTGCTCCGCGGTGGAATTCGAGTCGAGGAGGGCTTTGCCGAATGGTGCGAAGAAATATTGGAGAAGCTATGAACACAACCGGACGATACCCAATCCTGTTGTCTCCATTGAAGGTCGGCACGACGACGCTGAGGAATCGCGTCATCATGGGATCGATGCATACCGGACTCGAGGACCGCGGCCGCGACACCGCCCGGCTCGCCGAGTATTTCGCCGAGCGCGCCAGAGGTGGCGTCGCACTGATCATCACCGGTGGATATGCACCGAACCGAACCGGCTGGTTGTTGCCGTTCGGGGCGAAACTCACCAACCGGATCGAGGCCCGACGGCACCGACGCATCACCGACGCAGTGCATGGTGAGGGTGGGAAGATCGCCCTGCAGATCCTGCACGCCGGCCGCTATTCTTACCAGCCCTTCTCCGTATCGGCGTCGTCGATCAAGGCTCCCATCAACCCATTTCGACCGAGAAGACTGACCTCTCGTGGGGTTCGATGGCAGATCCGCAACTACGTACGCTGCGCGAGACTGGCACAGTCTGCGGGGTACGACGGTGTCGAAATCATGGGCGGCGAAGGCTATTTCATCAATCAGTTCCTCTCCGAGCGAACCAATCGTCGCCGCGACGAATGGGGTGGCAGCCCGGAGAATCGCCGACGGATAGCGGTGGAGATAGCAAAGAAGATACGCGCCGCAGTGGGTGCTGACTTCATGGTCGTGTTCCGCCTGTCGATGGCCGATCTGGTCGAGCGCGGGCAGAGCTGGGACGAGATCGTCGCACTCGCGCAGGAGCTGGAGCGGGTCGGAGTCGACATGATCAATACCGATATCGGATGGCACGAATCGCGGGTGCCGACCATTGTCACCTCGGTACCGCGCGCCGCGTTCGTGGACATCACAGGAAAACTCGACAAACACCTCGGGATCCCGGTGGCCGCATCCAATCGCATCAACATGCCGGAGACAGCCGAAGCGATTCTTGCGCGCGGGGACGCCGAGCTGATCTCGATGGCCAGGCCGATGCTCGCCGACCCGTTCTGGGTGCGCAAGGCCGAAGCCGACGCTCCCGACAGCATCAACACGTGCATCGCGTGCAACCAAGCGTGCCTCGACCACGCGTTCGCCCGCAAGACCGTCTCGTGCCTGGTCAATCCCCGAGCCGGGCGCGAGATCGAATTGCAGTTGCTCCCCGCACGAAAGACGAAGAAAATCGCCGTCGTCGGCGCCGGGCCCGCAGGGTTGTCCGCGGCTCTCGAATCTGCGCGACGTGGCCACGAAGTCAGTCTCTTCGAGTCACGCCCGCAACTCGGCGGGCAGTTCGGCATCGCCGCGCTCATCCCCGGCAAAGAAGAGTTCGCCGAGACCATTCGGTATTTCACCAACTCGCTCCGCGAGCAGAACGTTGCGATACACCTCGGCCGTAAGGTCACTGCAGCCGAGCTCCTCGCCGGCGAATACGACGAGGTCGTCGTAGCCACCGGCGTAGTCCCGCGAATCCCGTCCATCCCGGGTATCGACCATCCGTCGGTCCTGTCCTACGCCGAGGTTGTCGAAGAGGGCATGCACGTCGGTAAGAGGGTGGCCGTGATCGGTGCAGGCGGTATCGGCGTCGACATATCGGAGTTCCTCACCACCGACGTTTCGCCGACGCTCGATGTGAAGGAGTGGAAGCAGGAGTGGGGCGTGACCGAACCCGAGGCCGCGCCCGGTGCGCTGACAACCCCGATTCCGGCCGCGTCCCCTCGCGAGGTGTATCTGCTGCAACGTAAGAGCGGAAAGATCGGGGCCGGACTGGGCAAGACAACCGGCTGGGTTCACCGCGCAGCGTTGAAGGCCAAGGGCGTGCACGAATTGTCGGGCGTGAACTACGAACGTATCGACGACGACGGTCTACATATTTCCTTCGGCGAGAAGCACGAACGGCCTCGAACTCTCGCGGTGGACACCATCGTCGTCTGCGCAGGCCAGGAGTCCGTCCGCGACCTCGTCGACGAATTGGCCGCATCGGCTACGACGACCCACGTCATCGGGGGCGCGGACCTCGCCACCGAACTCGACGCCAAACGCGCGATCGAGCAGGCCACCCGGCTTGCGATGAGTATCTGACGGGGCGAGGACGTCGCTGCGCTAGCCTGTCTCACCGTGAGCCTGCCCAGTCCTTCCCCTGATGCCCGTGCCGTCGTCACCGGCGCCTCCTCCGGAATCGGAGAGGCCCTTGCCACCGAGTTGGCGAGGCGAGGGCACTCGCTTGTCGTCGTCGCTCGTCGGGGTGAGTTGCTCGAAGCGCTCGCGACGAAGCTTCGCGCCGATCACGGCGTCACGGTCGAGGTTCGCGTCGTCGATCTCGCGGATCGTGTTGCTCGTGCTGCACTGTCGACCGAGCTGTCCGAACGGCCGATCAGCATCCTGTGCAACAACGCAGGAATAGCGACATTCGGTCCCCTCGCGCAGCTGGACCCCCAGTACGAGCGCGATCAGGTCGAACTCAACACCGTTGCGGTGCATGATCTTACGCTCGCCGTCCTGCCCGGGATGATCGCGCGCGGCAGCGGCGGGATTCTCATGACCGGTTCGGCCGCGGGCAACATGGCAATACCGAACAACGCCACCTATGCGGCCTCGAAGGCCTTCGTCAACACATTCTCCGAATCCCTGCGCCTCGAACTCAAAGACAGCGGAGTGCACGTCACGCTCCTGGCCCCCGGGCCCGTCCGCACCGAAACACCCGATCCCGCCGAGGCCTCCATCGTCGACAAGCTCGTTCCGGATTTCCTGTGGATCGACAGCACCTACACCGCGAAGTTGTCGCTCGATTCGCTCGCCACGAACAAAATGCGCGTTGTGCCGGGAGTCCTCAGCAAGGCCATGTCCGTTGCAGGCCAATACAGCCCACGTGCAATTTCCGCTCCGATCATCGGAGGCTTCTACAAGAAGCTCGGCGGGTAGAAGGCCGCCTCCGACAACGATGCCGGACGTCAGCGCTTTCGCCGCCGCCCGGTACCGAAGATGCTCCGCGATATCTCGCGACCTGCCGCGGACGCCGCCGATCGCAGGAAGCTCTTCACTGCCGGATTGTCCATGATGCGCTCAGCGGCCGACGGCCCTTGCGATTCCGCTCGCGGCAAGTCCGGTAGGTCCACCGGGAGCGGCGGTATGTCCAGGACCGGGTCCGTGTTCGGGGCATCGGACACCCGCGCTTGCAGTCGCTCGTAGGCGGAGTCGCGGTCGATCGTCGCACCGTATTTCGAGGACAGCGTGCTGGCGGAGGCCGAGGCCGAGATCGCGTCGTCGCCGATGGTGTCCATCAGTGAGCGCGGTGGACGAATCTTTGTCCACGCCACCGGCGTCGGGGCACCTTTCTCGGAAAGCACAGTCACAATCGCTTCGCCGGTACCGAGTGAAGTGAGGGCCTTCTCGAGATCGTAGACATCGGTGGTGGGATAGGTCCGGACAGTCTTGTTCAAAGCCTTCTGATCGTCTGGTGTGAACGCGCGCAACGCATGCTGAATTCGTGCGCCGAGCTGAGAGAGGACCTCGTTGGGAATGTCCGTCGGTAGTTGGGTGCAGAAGATCACGCCGACACCCTTGGATCTGATGAGCTTGACGGTTTGTTCGACCTGTTCGCGAAATGCCTTGGACGCATCGGCGAACAGTAGGTGCGCCTCGTCGAAGATGAAGACCAGTTTGGGCTTGTCGATGTCCCCCACTTCGGGCAACGTCTGGAACAGGTCGGCGAGAACCCACATCAAAAATGTGGAGAACATGACCGGTCGCGACGCCTGAGCACCCAATTCGAACAGTGTCACAATGCCTTTGCCGTCGCCGTCGCCGTCGACCCGCAGCAGGTCCTCGGTCTCGAGTTCGGGTTCGCCGAAGAAGGTGTCGCCGCCGTCGGCCTCGAGATTGACGAGCTCGCGAAGGATGACTCCGGCAGTCGGCGCCGATACTCCACCGATGCCCTTGAGGTCGGCCTTGCCTTCGTCCGAGGTCAGGTGTGTGATGACCGATCGCAGATCCTTGAGATCGAGCAGCGCCAAACCTTGCTTGTCGGCCCAGTGAAAAATGAGGCCCAGGGTGGACTCCTGAGTCTTGTTCAGCTCCAGCACTTTACTGAGCAAGATCGGCCCGAAAGCGGTGATCGTTGCACGGACCGGGACACCGATACCGCCGGTTCCGAGAGAGAGGAACTCCACGGGGTATCCCGTGGGCACCCAGCCTGATTCTCCGCAGTCGACGGAGCGGCTGCGTATCTTCTCGTTGTCTGCACCCGGTACCGACAACCCGGAGAGATCACCTTTCACGTCCGCCATCACCACTGGAACTCCCGCGGCGGAGAGCTGTTCGGCGATGCCCTGAAGGGTCTTCGTCTTCCCGGTGCCCGTAGCGCCGGCCACCAAACCATGACGATTGAGTGTCGCCAGAGGGATTGCGATGCGAGCCGACGGGTCGCTGACGCCGTCGAGCATCACCGATCCCAACTCGAGCACTGCGCCGTTCGATGCGTACCCCGCTGCGATCGAGGAGGTCACGCTCACCGTCGGGGATGTCCCGGTCGCGCCTGCGGCTGCCTCCGCGTCGATCGCTTCCTTCTCGGCGGCGTCCGCTGCTGCGGCAGCCTCTCGAGCAATTCGGGCTGCTTCGAGTGCGACGGCTTTGGCTGCCTTCGCCTTCTCCGCGGGCGTCGAGGGCACCCCACCGCCCGCCGAATTCGGATCGACCGTCATCTTCCGTCCTCCTTGACACAGCTCATCTCGCGGTTGATCACCACCGCAAACCTTAGCGGTGACGACCTCCGCACTAGGGTGTGTCTGGTGCAGGACAAACTTGTGTGGATCGATTGTGAAATGACCGGGCTGGACTTGTCGAAGGACAAGCTCATCGAAATTGCGGCGCTCGTCACCGACAGCGAGTTGAACGTATTGGGCGACGGTGTCGACATCGTCATTCATGCCGACGACGACGCGCTGGCCGGGATGCCGGACGTGGTGAAGAAGATGCACGCCAAATCCGGATTGACCGAGGAGGTGCGTGCATCTTCGGTCACGCTGGAGGAGGCGCAGCGTCAGGTGCTCGCATATATCCGCGAGCACGTCCCCGTTGCCGGGACAGTTCCCCTGGCCGGAAATTCGATCGGCACCGATCGCGGCTTCATCGCACGCGATATGGGTGACCTCGATACCTACCTCCATTACCGAATGATCGATGTCAGTTCCATAAAGGAACTCGCCCGTCGGTGGTACCCACGCATCTATTTCGGTCAGCCGACGAAAGGTCTGGCCCACCGTGCGTTGGCAGACATCGAAGAGTCCATAAAGGAACTGAAGTACTACCGCCAGACCGTGTTCGTGGCGCCTCCTGGGCCCTCTACCAGCGACATTGCTGCAGTTGTAGAGGGACTCGACACGCAGTCCTGATACCGATTGGCAACCAACGATTCGAACCGCTAGTATTGTCATCGCTGCTGAAACAGAACCCGTGAGGGTTCGGTCCGGTAGCTATGGTGGGTGTAGTTCAGCTGGTAGAGCACCAGGTTGTGATCCTGGGTGTCGCGGGTTCGAGTCCCGTCACTCACCCCATAGAAGCAAGAAAGCCGGTCTCCACACGGAGGCCGGCTTTTTTGTGCGTTCTGCACCCGTTTGCTCGACGGACATCACGAAGTCGCGACGGAAGTGCATCGAACGGGTAGCGAATTACGTTGTTGTAATTCAACTTTCGAGTGTCGCATGGGGTTCATGTGACGTACGGTGGCAAATGGCACTTTTGGGGAAGAAAAGTACCGACGTGAAAGCTGTGACTTGCACCGTTGATTCGACGCGCCCCCGAAACGCGCCACCCGTCGCTCGAAGCCCATCAGGGAATTCCAGCCGGGCAGAGACTAGGAGGCAGTTGCAGTGGGTCGAAAAGTTCACAGAGCGATAGCGGGTTCGGTGTTGTCGGCGGCGTTGTGCATCGGTTCCGCGGGTCTGATCGATCCGGCCGTAGCGGCGGCGCAGCCGACCATCGACTTGCCTCTACTCCCCATCCCCCAACCCGACGCTCAGCAGCGAGCAGCAATTCTCTCAGCCGTACTCGACGCCACCGGCGTGCTGATCAACGAGGTCGCTGCAGTAATTCTCGATTCCGACTTCGGGCCTGCACCCGACCCGAGCACGCCGTCCGCTCCCGAAGTGGAGGTCGCTCCCCCGTCGGTCGGCTTGGGCGGAGCGATGCTGCCATTGCCCGCGCGCAGCTACGAACTCTCTTCGAACTACGGCAGTAGGAACAACCCGACCGGAAACGGTGGCCAATTCCACCAGGGTGTGGACTTCGCCGCCCCGTCTGGCACCCCGATCTACGCTGTGAACGGCGGAACCGTCGAACAAGCAGGTGACGCGGGAGATGGTTACGGCAATCTCGTCCGGGTCAAGAGTGGAAACACGGTGACCTATTACGGGCATCAATCCGTGATGAACGTCGACGTCGGTGACACTGTTGCGCCCGGCGATCAGATCGGTGAGGTCGGCAGCACCGGCAACTCGACCGGACCCCATCTTCATTACGAGGTCAGAAACAACGGCTCGAGTGTCGAACCGGTTGCCTATCTGAAGACGCTGGGAGTAGATCCAGCGCGGTACCAAAGCCAGGATGCACGCTGAGTCCATGAGGTGGGTGACGCCTTGTTCAAGGCGTCCCTGACCCCTCACATGGAGTTGGCGTTGCCGGCCTTCCAGTCACCCCAGGGGATGTTCCAGTCGCCGAGGCCGTCGGTACCGGACAGTGTGCCGCCGACGGTGTTCTGCACGACGACGATGTCGCCACGCTTGGTGTTGTCGTAGACCCACTTCGCGTTCGCGGGACTCAGGTTGAGACAACCGTGACTGGTGTTGGAGCTCCCCTGTTGGCCCACCGACCAGGGCGCAGAGTGGAAGAAGATACCGCTGTAGGACATACGAGTCGCCCAGTCGACGGGTGTGCGGTAGCCGGTGGACGAATTCACCGGTACGCCGTAGGTCGATGAGTCCATGACCAGGTGATCGAATCGGTCGCCGATGATGTAAACGCCGTTTTCGGTGGGGGTGCTGTCCTTCCCCATCGAGGTGGGCATCGTCATGACGTTCTGTCCGTTGACCGAGAAAGTAACCTGCTTGGTGTTGTCGTCTGCGGTCGCGACGACGGCGTCACCGATCGTGAACGACGTCGACGAGTTCTCCTGGCCGTAGATGCCGTCACCGAGATCACGGCCGTAGACGTTGACGGCGACATCGATGCGAGTGCCGGACGCCCAGTAGTTCTGCGGACGCCACCGCACCTCTTTGCTGTTGACCCAGTAGAACGCGCCTTCGACGGGAGGCGTCGTCGTGACCTGAATGGCGTTCTGTGCTGCGAGTTTGTCGGCAATCGGCTCATCGAACTGCACCGCGACGGGCTGACCGATACCGACGACCGCACCCTCGTTCGGCAATACATAGGCCTTGGTGAAGTTGCCGGGCTGATTGGTCGTGAAGTTGTTGACCGTACGGGTCGCACCACCGATTCCGTACGCATCTGCTTGCACGCGATACCGGCTGCTGTACTCGAGCTGCTCGATATTGGACCATGTCAGGCCATCGGGAGAGAGGATGCCTTCGATCGGCACGCCTTCCGAATTTGTCACCGTGACGTCCGCGAGCTTGCCGTCGGCGACAGAGACGGTCACCGGATCTGCGGGAGAGAATCCGACTGCCCCATCGGCCACGCTCGAACTCACCTTGGGCTTCATGAGTTCGGCGATGGGGTTGGAGTCGATCGGAGCGATTGCGGCCGTCGAACCCGTGGTCGAGGTCGTGCATCCCGACAGGACGATAGTTGCAGTCAACATCGCGACCGCGGCGGTCCCAATTCCTCGAGAGAACCTCATCAACGCTCCACTTCCACACACCGATTCAAGGCACGTACTCGGCCCGAAAGACACGATTGAATGCTGCCAGGTCACAGCCCGGCTATCCACTCGAAATGCCGCACCTCGAGTAACGTTCGAATAACCAATCGCGTTGTGTCGGCTTCGTGTTACCTCACCGATCGCATCGGTGAGATCGGTGAGGAATCACCAGTCAGCGCATTCGCATGTTGTCGTCGACGAGTTTGCCGTAGCGCAGCGAGGGAAGGTCTCTGAAATAGTTCATCCGCAGGCGCCACGGTGCAACCGAACCTTGCTTGGGAAAGGTGTCGACCGAACGCAGAACGTAGCCGGCAGCGAAATCCAGAAACGGTTCCTCCCCGACGGTCACATCGCGTTCGAGGCGGACTTCCCGGTAGCCCTTGCTGTCCATGTATGCGAGAAGCCGCGCGATGTAGTCGCACACCAGATCGGCCTTGAGAGTCCACGAGGCGTTGGTGTACCCGATGACGAAGGCGAAGTTGGGCACATCAGTGAGCATCATGCCCTTGTAGGCCATCGACTCGGTGATGTCGATCTTCTTGCCGTCGACCCGCAGAGCGACATTGCCGAGGGCGACGAGATTGAGACCCGTCGCAGTGATGACGATGTCGGCGTCGAGATTCTCCCCCGACGTCAGCGCGATCCCTTTCTCGGTGAAGTGCTCGATGTGGTCGGTGACGACGTCTACCTTTCCCTCTCCGATAGCCGTGAACAGATCGCTGTCGGGAACGAGGCAGAGCCGTTGATCCCAAGGATCGTATTTCGGTGTGAAGTGGGTGGCGAGATCGTAGCCGTCGGGTAACCAGCCCTCCTGAAGTTTGCGAATCCGTCCCTTCATGAAGTTCGGGTAGCGCTGACACAGCACGTACATCCCGATCGAGGTGACGGCATTCTTCATTCGAGTGACCCCGTAGGCCACCCGTGACGGCAAGTACTTGCGCAACGCCAGTGCAATCGGATCCTTGGACGGCAACGACATGATGTAGCTGGGTGAGCGCTGGAGGAGCGTCACGTGTTCGGCGTCACGGGCGAGGGTCGGCGCCAACGTGATCGCGGTGGCACCGCTGCCGATCACGACGATCTTCTTGCCGGCGTAGTCCAAATCCTCTGGCCACAACTGCGGATGTACTACGGTTCCGCCGAAGTCGTCGAGGCCGTCGAAATCCGGCGTGAACCCCTGTGCATAGTCGTAGTAACCGCTGCAACACATCAAGAACGAGGCATTGAACACTGCAACCTCGCCTGATTCACCCACCTTTGCCTCGACCGTCCATGTGGAGGTCGCAGTGGACCATTCGGCCGACACCACTGTGTGATGAAACCGAATATGTCGGTCGATCCCGGCTTCACGCGCAGTGTCCTCGATGTACTCGCGGATGGACGCGCCGTCGGCGATGGATTTGTCGCCCACCCAGGGGCGAAAATTGTAGCCAAGGGTGTACATGTCGGAGTCGGATCGAATACCCGGATACCTGAACAGATCCCACGTTCCGCCGATCGCGCCACGGCTCTCGAGGATGGCGTAGCTCTTTCGCGGCAGGGTGGACCGAAGATGATGCGCGGCACCGATTCCGGAAAGGCCCGCCCCGATGATGAGGACGTCGACTGTCGTGGTCATCAGGAAATGTTCGCGAGATCAGTCATGGCAAGAACTCCATCGTGTGGTTCGGGCTCCCCCGGATCCGGGAATTTCGACGTGTCGCTTTTCATTCTGTCAGCGTCGCGGCGATACCGGGGCCTGCCAGATGCCTACCGTGGCGTCGATAAGATCGGTTCCGCAGTCGGCCCAGTTCGGTGGACGCTCGGGATGCTGTGCAAATTCGAGTTCTTTCTCGGCGCAGATGTGCATCATCATATTTCGGGCCATGTCGCTACGTGCTCGACGTACCTCTGCCGGTAGATCCGGTAGGCATCCATGGAGGCCGAGGAGGGTCTTACTCAGCGAAGACGACACCCCTGCCTTTTCGTACATCACCGGCCGCAGCGTTGGATCGGTAATGATCTGGACTGCACATCGCGCATACCAGCTGGGTTGTCCCAACGTCGCCAAGTGATCGGTGTACGGCGCGATGAGGCACGAGACCCAGTCGCGAAGCCTCTCCGAATCCCCGTTTCGAAGCACGAGCGTGGCCCGATTCTCCTCGATCACGACCGAATGACGTTCGACGATCGCGCGTACGAGGTCCGCCTTCGTACCGAAGTGGTACCCGACCGCCGCGTTGTTGCCTTGCCCTGCAGCCTCGCTCACCTGCCGGTTGGACACCGAATGAAGTCCATGCTCGGCATACAGTCGTTCCGCCATCAGCAAGATCGACTCGCGCGTCCCCGCAGTACGCGCTGAACGCACGCCGCTACTCGTCATCTCGGGGTCGCCCCTCCGCTACCTTCGCTTTTCGAACCGGACATACAGTCGAGTGAACTATCCCATCACTCAATATTCAAGCACGTGCCTTAACCGGGGAAGGCCACTCGCGCGACTGTAGTCTCGATTGCTTGCGATCTCACTTTCGTCAGGGCGCGGCGAATCCAGCGTCCCCTAAAATCTTCTGCCCCTCGTCGCTCACGACCAGTGCTTCGAACGCCTTTGCCGCCGCGCTGTTCTGCGAATCCGACAGCACCGCAATCGGGTACGTATTGACTGCACCGGCTGACTCCTCGAAGGCGACCGCGGTGACCTTCTCGCCCGCGCCCGACGCGTCCGTCACGTAGACCAGACCTGCGTCGGCCTGACCGGAGGTGACCTTGCCGAGGACGTCGGTGACGGACGACTCTTCGCTCACCGGGGCGACATCGACTCCGGTCGCCGTCTCCACCTTCGCGGTAGCGGCGCCGCACGGCACCTGCGGTGCACAGACGACGACCTTGTTGTCCGTATCGGCGAGGTCGGCGAAGGAAGCGATGCCCTTCGGATTCCCTGGAGGGGTGACGATGATCAGCGTGTTCGTAGCGAAGTTTTCGGGCTCGCCGGAGATCAAGTTCGCGTCGAGTGCCTTGGTCATGTTTGCGGTGTCTGCGGAAGCGAAAACATCTCCCGGGGCACCCTGCGTCAACTGAGTGACCAGATCCGAAGAACCGGCAAAGTTGAACGCGACGTCGGTCCCGGGATGGGCTGCTTCGAACATGGTGCCGAGCTGAGTGAAGGTCGCCTTCAGCGACGCTGCTGCGAATACGGTGATGTTCCCGCTGACCTCACTTGGAGCAGCGGAAACGGACTCCGGCGCCGAGGAATCACTTCCGTCCTCACCACTCGAACAGCCTGTAACCAGTAATGCAGACATGGCGAGGACTGCCCCGAGCCGCCCGTAGATGTTCTTCACTTTCGCTCCCTCGATAGACCGATTCGGTGGCCCCTCACATCCGCAGAAGCGGACCGAGGCCAACCATAGAGCAGTATCCACGGATAGAAGATTGAGGTTGTCCCGCGGGCATAGAATCTTCACACTTCACGTCATAGCTTTTTTCATGAGGCGAGGTAGGCAGCAGCAGAAACCGATTCACCGCCGTTCATCACAAATTCCTGTCCGTCGATATCGATCCGGATCGCCGGGGCACTGGACGGGCTCGTCGTAACAGTGGTCGCTGCACCGTTGCATCTGATATGAACCCAGTGGTCGCGGTATCGGAGGTCTAGTTCGAGTGATCGAAGCTCGGTCGGCAACTGCGGATGAAGTCTCAATGTGTCGCCTCTCACTTCGATTCCGGTATAGCAGCGCTGCAAGATGTCCACACTTCCCGCCATTGCTCCCAGGTGAATTCCCTCCCGCGTGGTTCCCTGTTGACTGTCGGCAAGATCGGCCGTGCACGATTCACGCAGCATGTCCCAGGAGTCTCGACGGTTACCTCGCGCGAGCACCCAGGAGTGCGCGACTCTGCTCAGAGTCGAGCCGTGCGTCGTTCGAGCGAGGTAATAATCGACGGTTGCCGGAATCGTGCTCGGCTCGAAGTCGTACCCCATCCCCGCCAGCAATTCGGTGAGTTCCTCCGCGGTGAACAAGTACAGCAGCATCAGAACATCGGCCTGTTTGGACACCTTGTAGTGTGCGCAGGAGTCATTTTCGGCTTCGAGAATCAGATCGAGTCGGCCGATATTTCCGTACCTCTGGCGGTAGTCATCGAGGTCGAGTTCGCGCAGTTCTCCGTACCCATGAAATTGTGCGAGTAATCCGTTGTCGAGAAACTCCACGCGCAGCTTGCATGCCAGGTTGTGCCATGCGCCCAGTTCCGACGAGCTGACATCGAGCCCAGCCCACAGGCCCACACCGTCGTCACGGCCGACGATCGTATAAGCGTCCAACGCTCGCCGGATGCTCCACGACGCCATCACGTTCACGTAGGTCGAGTTGTCGATTCCCGCACCGGGATGACTGGGGTATCCGTCGTGGAATTCATCGGGTCCCATGACGCCGCGAATATCGAACCGATCGTCGGCGGCATCCCACACCGCGAGACTGACCCAAAATCGTGCATTTTCGACCAGCATCTCGGCCCCGTAAGAGGCTAGAAAGCCGAAGTCTGCTGTCACTTCCCAGTAGTGCCACACGTTGTAGGCAACCGACAACCCGACATGGAATTGCCGACTGGAGTGATCGGGCATCCACCGTCCTGATCGTGGATTGAACAGCACCTGCGGCGTTTCCTCGCGGCCGTCACTGCCGCTCTGCCACGGGAACAAGGCACCGCTACAACCGATTTCTCGAGCCCGCCGTTTCGCCGCGGACAGGCGTCGATAGCGATAGATCAACAGAGATCTCGACAACTCTGGAATGCGCAGATTCAGTAACGGAAGCACGAACAATTCGTCCCAGAAAATGTGCCCTCGATAAGCCTCCCCATGAAGGCCACGTGCGGGGATTCCGACGTCGAGATCCACGGTGTGCGGAGACAAGCACTGGACGACATGAAAGAGCTGAAGTCGGACCGCTCGGACGATCTCGTTGTCGGAGCATTCGACCTCGAGATCGTATCGATGCCACAACCGTTTCCATTGCCGTCGGTGCTCGTCGAGGAGTACGAGGAAAGATCTTGCTTCGGTGAGGCGAGAGAGGGCAGCACTCAACGGATCGGCGATAGCCCGATCGCGAGAGCAATACAATGCGACGATCGTCGATACTTGCACGCCGACGTCCTGCGTGACCTCGGCCGAGGTTTCACGGAAGATGCCCGTCGGCGTGCTGGTGGTGTTCCGTACTGGGGTGGCCGAATCCATTCGGGCAGCGAGTGCGAGTGCGATCCGCGATTGCCGAGTATGCGCCCGGAGCCACACCTGATTCTTCGCCGCAGAACCTGTTTCACATTCGGTCAGATGAGAGTTGTTCAAAGCACGAAACTCGGCCACGTTGCCATTGGTGACATCGCCGTCCAGAGTCGCGCGCACAGTGATCGTTCCCGTGTAATTCTCGGGCTCGAGTCTGGTATCGAGCGCTGCCACGTGCGGCGATGCCATGGATACGAACCGTATCTGCCGAAGCCAGGTGCGCCGCCCCTGCGAATCTTCGAGAAGGCTTTCGCGGCGAAGAACCGCTTCGCCCATATCCAGGGCGACGTGATGGTGTCGCAGAAGGTGATTGTCGGTAGTGAGCCATTCACCGCAGTCGATATTGAACGTGGTGCCCAGCCAATTCGGCCAGTTTGCGATGGACTCGTCCTCGTAGTCGATACCGCTGATGGTCGAAGTAAGCCTGTTGTAGCACCCGGCGAGATACGTCCCCGGGTAGTGAACGCCGTCGGCGCTCGCCTCGGGCAGGGCACCCCGGGTTGCGAAATACCCATTTCCAAGGGTGCAGAGACTCTCGCGAATTCCCTCATCCGCGGCTACCGCGCCTCGGTAATGCAGTACCCACGTCGATTCCGCGTCGGTCGAGCACAACTCACAAGCACCGTTGTATTCAGCGGGGCTGTCCGGACCGATGTCGATATCGAGTTCAGTGAGATCGCCGACTACCACATCGGCATCCAACTCGGCTTCCGCAGATGCTCGTTGAAGCCCGATGACCAATCCGAACTTTCCGGCCCGCGCACCTTGGATACCAGCCACCGCATCCTCCACGACAGCAGAAAACTTGGGTGCGATTCCGAGCCTGCGGGCGGCCTCGAGGAACATATCCGGGGCTGGCTTACCTGCCAGGCTTCGACGCAGTGCATCGGTGCCGTCGACTCGCACATCGAACAGTCCCCCGACGCCGGCAAGGGCCATCACCTCCCCCGCGTTCCTGCTGGCTGACACCACTGCTGTCGGAATCCCCGCGAGTCGCAGTTGGTGAAGCACATCCAACGTTCCTGGAATCGTGCGAACACCTTCAGAAGTCAGCGTGCGGAGATAGTCCTCATTTTTGCGATCGGCCCATTGCCGCACGCTCCCCAATGCCGTGTCGCCGTGCGAAGTCTCGGGAAGAGTCAGTCCACGTGCATGCGCGAATCCGCGCACCGCATCGAGTCGCTCCCGCCCATCGATGTAGACCCGGTAGTCCTCGTGTGTGAACGGCCGATCCCCTTGTCCGGCAGCTTCGAGTAACGCATCGAACGCGGTTTTCCAGGCCTGCTCGTGAATCACAGCCGTGTCGGTGACGACGCCGTCCAGATCGAACAGGACAGCATCGATCCGGCGTCCCTGGATTCTCACGGCGACTCGATGCCCGAATCGACGACCGCCACGCGGAACCCTATGGGGCGCCTGCTCTTTCCGCACGATTTACCGACGGAGATCCACCACGAGGTCTCACGAGCGCACGCGACAGATCATGACTGGGCAGCGCGCGTGGTGTGTGAGGTTACTGCTGGTAGACCCCAGTAGGGCGCTTCTCACCGGACCTCGTCCTCTGCTTCCCACCACGACGAGTTGGGCGTGTTCGGACAGGTCGACGAGAGTGTGCGCGGGGTTGCTCTGTCGGAGAACACGTTCGACTACTACGTCTGGGTACTTCCCGACCCATCCCGCCAGGCTTTCGGCGAGGAGGACCGACTCCTCCTTTTCGATGGCCGCCCAGTCGATGAGGAGCGGCAATGTGACGCCTCCCGCCTGCGATGCGGCACTCCACACATGCGCAGCAATGAGTGGTACCTCCAGCCGCGAGGCTATTTCGAAGGCCATCGCTATCGCAGCGGCGCTAGTAGCGCTGCCGTCGATTCCGACCACTATCGGGGAATTCGGGTCCTGTGCGCCTTCGCGCCACACGACGACAGGGCACGCTGCGGTGTCGGCCACAACCTTTGCGGTGCTACCGAGCAAAGTCGACAGCACAAGGCCTGTCCCGGAGCTACCGACCACCATCAGCCGTGCCGAAGCCGACAGATCGACCAGCATTTCAGCGGATGGCACAGCGTCGACATGGGTGGCCACACTGAGGTACGGATGCCGTTCGAGGATGGCTTTCGCTGCCTCGTCGACGATCCCCTCGGCAGTACGACGCTGCTGCTCCCACACTTCCTCGGGGATCACCATGACGGACTCGGCCATGTAGAACGTCGGTTCCTGCACCGCGCACGCGATGTGCAGTGGAGAATCCAGACGGTCCGCCATGGCTGCAGCCCATAAAGCCGCAGCCGTACTGGTGGGTGAACCATCTACTCCGACAACGATTTCCTGATGATTCGCCAAGACCATGTCAGCCTCCCGACAGAGATAAGGGTGCGGCGACTCACCGCCGATGATCACCACGATTGCACGGCTGAGTTACGCACACGAGAGCACAAAGTCCTCTGATGTAGATGTTGGGCGCGACAACGTGATTCATTGCGCTCTAGCCGAGCAGACCGTGCCGGCGCGCCTCGACCACGGCCTCCGCTCTGGTGGCTACGTCCAACTTGCCCATCAGGTTTCGCATGTACGTTTTGACGGTGTCGACGCTCAACGACAGTCGCGCGGCTATCTCGGCGTTGCGGCAACCGAGCGACGCGTACTCGAGAACCTCGATTTCGCGTTTCGACAATTTCACCGTCGAGGTCCGTCGGTCCGTCGGCAAGATGCGACGCAGGATGTGCTCGACGGCCGTGACCTCTGCCTCGAGGTCGGTGTCTTCGATGCGGTCGGCGATGGATCGCAACGCAAGATAGCTCTCGATGATGGCATCCATCCGGCGGTCGTCCCGCGCTATCGGGGCCTCTATCCTTCCCGAGGACGCCAACATGGCAAGCCTGCGATCGACCTCGTCACGAATGTCGATTTCCCGTGCCAGGCCCTGCGCACGCTCGACGACGAAGTCCGTCAGACGGTCACTGAGGGGTTGATTCACTCGCAACCCGCCGTACAGCGCTCCGCGTATTCGTCCGCGCACGACCACCGACACTGCCAGCAGGGTCTCGATCCCCTCCGCTCCGACCTGATAGTCGTATTCGTGAGTGATCGACAGGGAGTTGGCATAGCCTTGGACACCGATCGGCCGTTGCTCGGCCATCGCGCGGCAACCGACGCCGCACCGAACGTCGATCACGAGGTTGTGGAGAATGGTGCTCCGCGTACCCACTCTTGGGGGTAGCGGTGTTCTCCCTGCTGTCGATAGCGTCAACGGTAACGTGTAGTGCGCGTCAGCAAGACTATCGCTTTTCGAAAGGTCTCATCCGATGCTCGATTCGACACTGTCGTCCGCCGAACTGTCTTCCGCCAACAACACACCGCTCAGCCCGTTGCGTTTCTTGGCGCGTTCGGCGAGAGTATTCCCGAATCGGGTGGCTGTGATTCACGGCGACCGCCGCTATACCTACAAGCAATTCGGTGACGAGGTCGACCGTCTCGCCCGCGTCCTGTCGAGCCGCATCGAGCCCGACGACCGCATCGCATACCTCAGTCCCAACACCCCGGAAATGCTGTTTGCGCACTTCGCCGTTCCCTTGGCAGGGGGCGTCCTCGTCGCTCTCAACTCGCGCCTGACCGGCAGCGAACTCGACTACATCCTCGACCACTCCGGCACCAAGATCTTGTTCGTCGATTCTGAGCTCGTCGAATCCGCCTCCGGTGCCCGCGCGGCAGTGCCGTCGCTACAGGAAATAATCGAGATCCCCGACTCTACGATCGATCCCCCCACCGTTCCAGAAGGCGTTGTCACCGGCCAGTATTCAGACCTTCTCGCCGAGGCCGGCAACCTCGTCGATGCACCCCCGTTGGTCTGGGGCGTAGAGGACGAACAGCAGGTCATAGCAATCAATTACACCTCCGGAACCACCGGCAAGCCCAAGGGCGTGATGTACACCCATCGTGGCGCCTACCTCAATTCGCTCGGCGAAACGTTCCACAACGGTTTCACCGGCTCGACCAAGTATCTGTGGACCCTCCCGATGTTCCACTGCAACGGCTGGTGCACACCCTGGGCCGTCACTCAGGCCGCCGCGACCCACGTCTGTCTGCGCGCGGTTCGCGCCGATGCAGTATGGGATGCAATCGACAATATCGGCGTCACGCACCTGTGCGGCGCGCCGGTTGTCTGTTCGACCATCGCCGAAGCACCCCAAGCACATCACGTGGACGCCCTGCACATCACCACCGCCGGAGCGCCACCCGCACCGAGCATCATCGCCAAGCTCGAAGGACTCGGAATCACCGTCGTCCACGTGTACGGGCTGACCGAGGTATACGGGCCGTACACGATCTGCGAAGTTCAAGACGACTGGCGCGAGCTGAACTCCGACGAGCGCGCCGAGCTGATGTCCAGACAGGGCGTCGGGATGATTCAAGCCGAGGACGCACGCGTCGTCGACCCCGAAATGAACGACGTCGCAGCCGACGGACAGACGATGGGTGAAATCGTCCTTCGCGGCAACAACGTCATGCTCGGCTATTACCGGGATCCGAAAGCCACAGCGGAAGCCTTCTCCGGCGGCTGGTTCCACAGCGGCGACCTCGGGGTAATGCACCCGGACGGCTACATACAGGTCAAAGATCGTGCCAAGGACATCGTCATATCGGGCGGCGAGAACATTTCGACCGTGGAAATCGAACAAGCCCTCATGTCCCACCCAGCGGTTCTGGAAGCCGCCGTAATCGGCGTCCCGCACCCGAAGTGGGGAGAACGCCCCAAAGCATTCGTGATCAAGAAGAAGGACGCCGACGTCAGCGCCGAAGAATTGATCGAGTACACCCGCGGCCGACTCGCAAAGTTCAAGGTCCCCGACGAGATCGTCTTTCCACTGGACCTCCCCCGCACGCCGACGGGCAAGATACTGAAATTCGAGCTGAGGAAGTCGACCGCCTGAGCGCCGGGAAGAACCGCCGGTTCGAGGCGTTTGTGCCTCGATACCGCGGGTAACCGTCCCGCATGGGGACGAGAACGTTCCGCGACCGAGCCGACGCCGGGCAGGCGTTGTCGGTCCTCCTCGACCCCGAAGAGTTCTCCGAGGACGTGCTGGTGCTCGCCTTGCCGCGTGGCGGAGTTCCGGTCGCCGCCGAAGTCGCTACGCCATTGCACGCGCAGCTGGACGTTCTCGTCGTCCGCAAGCTCGGCGTACCCAGGCACCCCGAGCTGGCGATGGGAGCCATCGCCGGCGGTGGAGCGATGGTAATCAACGAAGACGTGATCCGCGCCGAGAAGGTGAATTCGCTTGAGCTGCAACAGGTGATCGCCGACGAAACTCGCGAGCTGAAGCGTCGCGAACAGCTCTACCGCGGAAACGCACCGCCTGCTCGGATCGACGGGAGGTCGGTGATCGTCGTCGACGATGGTGTCGCTACCGGAGCAACTCTGCGAGTGGCGCTCGAGGTTGTGCATCGCTACGGCCCCACCCGCGTCATTGCGGCCGTACCCGTAGCTCCGGCTTCGACTCGCGGTGCGCTCCAACACCTCGTCGACCGGTTCGTGTGCGTCTCCACACCTCGCCGGTTCTTCGGGGTGGGAGCGTCGTACACACAATTCGAGCAGACCACCGACGAGGAAGTGCGCGCCACACTCGCCGACGCGTCCGCCCGACATCAGCGCGATCAGTGATGTGTGGCCCGGAAAGTCAGGCTTTCGCCACCAGAGGGGCGACCTCGGTGCCGAGTAACTCGATCCCGCGGAGCAAGTCACCATGGGCGAGCCGCGGGTTCGTCATCTGCAGCGACAACCGGTCGACGCCGCCCAACTGTTCCCCTACCCGCAGGATCTTCTCGGCCACCGTCTGCGGGTCTCCCATGAAGAAGGCACCGTCGGGCCCGGATGTGGCGTCGAACTGCTGGCGGGTCGGCCGGGCGAAACCGCGCTCTCGGGAGATTTTGGTGAACATTTCATTCCAGCCGGGGTAGATGGTGTCTGCTGCCACTTTCGTGGTCTCGGCGACGAAGCCGAATACGTGCAGCCCTACCTGCAGCTTCTCTGGGGCGTGACCGGCCTGGGCTCCTGCGCGCCGGTACAGGTCTACGAGTGGGGCGAACTGGCGCGGCTCACCACCGATGATCGCAATCATCAGTGGCAGCCCCAGCATGCCCGCGCGGGCGAAAGACTCCGGGGTTCCACCGACGCCGACCCAGATCGGCAAAGGATCCTGCACCGGCCGCGGGTAAATGCTCTGCTGGACCAGTGGTGGGCGATGCCGACCGGACCACGTGACCTCGACGTTGTCGCGGATCTGCAGCAACAGTTCCAGCTTCTCGGTGAAGAGAGAGTCGTAGTCGGCGAAATCGAGGCCGAACAGCGGAAACGACTCGGTGAACGACCCGCGTCCTACGACCAGGTCGATCCGGCCCTTCGAGATCAGATCCAGGGTGGCGAACTCCTGGAACACGCGCACCGGATCGTCTGCGCTGAGCACCTTGACCGCACTGCCGAGGCGAATCCGTTCCGTTCGAGCGGCCGCGGCGGCCAGAATGATCGACGGTGCCGAGTCGTAGTATTCGCTGCGGTGATGCTCGCCGATCCCGAACGAGTACAGCCCTACCTGGTCAGCAAGGGCGATTTCCTCGAGCAGGTGCCCCATCCGCTCGGCCGGCCCGATCACCCGGCCGTCCGTCGGGTCTGTCACGGAGGAGACGAAGCTGTCTACGCCAACATGCATGATGCGACCTCTCGATTCAGGGCGGACGGATCCACCCGCATTGGAGTCGATTCAACCACTCCGGATGAAAGGGTTCCGGGTCGCAGGCCAGATCGGTTGTCGCACGGTTCACCCCGATGACGGCGGAGTCTTCGGCTACTTCGCCTCGTAGCGCAGCAAGACCGCGCCGCCGGAGAAGGTGCGGTTCTCGACCAGTCGCAGCGAGATCCATGACGGCAGGGACGGAAAGAACGGTATGCCGCCGCCGACTGCGATCGGCGAAATCACGATCCGGTATTCGTCCACCAGTCCCGCCTGCACGATAGGTGCGGCCAAAGTCGCCCCTGCCACCGCCAACCTGCCTTCGGTTTCGGCTTTCAGCTTCCTCACCACCTCGACCGGGTCACCGCGTTCGAGGCGGGAGTTCCAGTCGACGGATTCCAGGGTGCGGGAGAACACGACCTTGGGCATGTTGCACCAGATGTGCGCGAAGTCCACGATCGTCGGGTTGGCGTCCGGGGACTTGTCGGCGGTCGGCCAGAACGCGGACATCAGTTCGTAGAGCCGCCGCCCATAGAACGACAAGGCAGTCTCCCGCTCGAGGTCGTTCCAGTACTGGTGCAGTTCTTCGCTCGGTTCGGACCAGTCGATGCTGCCTTGGGCGTCGGCGATGTACCCGTCCACCGATACGGTGAATCCATAACTGAGTTTTCCCATGCAGGTGAAGACTGCGCCGGCGGGCAAAACTCATCGCTATTCATACTCGGCCATTTCTCAACCGACTCTTGATCACAGCCTGAAAATCGTTGCCCCTGTGCTCGGCAACGACCCGTGGAATAGTGCGCACATGCCTCCGTCCTGGCCCGCTCGTCTCGATGTCGGCGCAGTTCGATTTGCGCGTCCCACCGCAAACTACGAAGAGGTACTCGTTTTCTACCGCGACAGTGTCGGACTACGGGTTCTGGCGCAGTGGCGAAATCACAGCGGATACGACGGGGTCGCATTCGGTTTGCCGGGCGCCCCCGTTCACATGGAGTTACTGTAGTTCGGCGAATCGCCACGCATTCCTGACCGGGACCCGAGAATCAGCTGGTCCTCTACCTCAAAGGTCCGGAAGCCTTGGCGGCCCCATCCAAGCGATTCAACGATCACGGTCGGACCCCGGTTGAGGCAGCCAACCCGTACTGGACGGACCACGGTGCCGTGTTGTTCGAGGACCCGGACGGGTGGCTGGTGGTGTTGGCGCCCCGGACATTCGAGTAGAGCGGCACCAGCATCCTTGCCTGCTGCACGTTCTCGATCAGACGCCCTCTTTGGCAACCATTGACCTAGGCCCAGCCAAGTTCGTTCCGCTGCCGGCAGAGAGCGAAATCGATTGGCTCATTGGGAACTTCGGCAGACTCGGTGTGATCATCACGGGCATAGCCTGCGTGTAGCGGGCTTCTCGTGCGTCATCCAGCAACTGCGAGAAAGGTGAGATAGCCTGCACATCGGATCGCGTGATCCGCCAATCGATCGGTTATTCACATGAAAAGATTCGCCGCAGTTTTCCTCATCGCCGGAGCGATTGCGCTCGGCTCTCCCGCCGCAGCCATCGCAGCACCGATAGGCACCGGCAGTGCCGAGATGGGCGGGCCATTCTATGGGGCGCTTCCGTCCTGGTCAACCATCTTGGCTGCATTCGCTCAGTGCGGATCCGCCGCCATCGGAAACACGGCGTGCGGCACTGGGGCTTCGCCGCTTCCCGTCATCTCCTAACTGGCGACGGAGAGGCTCGAGCTACTTGCGGGCTTCGAGCTTTCCATCCGCTCGGTGATCAGCAGACCGACCTTCCCGCTGTGATGCAGCGCGTTGTCCACCCTGTCATCCCAGCTGTGATCTAGGATTGATCGAACAGGGCATAATTGGCGCAGCGATCAGAGCTGCAATCGCTGGCAGAAAGTCCGAAATTTTCTGAAACCAGATCATCGAAGGTACCGGCACACACGGCGAACAAGCCAATCAGTCCGTGAACCGGACTCACGGCAAGACACCGGCGTGCAATCCATCGAGTTCCGAAGCTTGCCCTGCCCGGCGTTGCGGGCCGAACAAGCAACTCGCTGGTGGGGCTGCTCTCCGTGTACTCGATCTCGATCGCACGGCCCCGTCATCTACCTGCTGGAGCGGTACGTCGTCTGCAGCCCGACGTCCGCGCCAGCAACTGGGACCTGTCACTGACCGAGCGAGTATTTGCACCCAACGAGCGGATCGAGGCGTTGCGTGGCCAGTGCGAGGAGCAGGTGATGGACGATCACACTGCGTCACCGCAGTGACGGTCAGGGGGCTTGCGAGGAGACGCGCCCAACCGATCCACCGTGCCCAGGACGGTTCCGGTGGCTCCACCGATATCGGCTCTCCTAGTCTGAGCAATGACGGCGACGGCAGCCGCGATCACATCGCCGATCCTGTCGCGAAATAGGGCGCCTGAGATACCGAAGTAAAGTTTGTTTCGTCTGTCTGCTTCCCGCCTTCTCCTCTGGCGATGGGCATTCCGCTCACCTCACAGACACTTGATTCCCCCTCAATGCCGGTGCTCCCAAAGTCGTCGTCCACGAGGGAATCTCGTTCGGGGCCACTCCCCCTGCCTGGCCGTAGATCACGGCCAGGGTGTCGCGCTCGAAATCGGAACCCTCGTAGCTTGCCGGTGCGGCATCACCGGTCGCAGCCCTGGGCACTGCCGAGTACTGCGGGGACGGTAGCTCTGGAACATCCTGCGGTCCTGGGTTTCTCGATGGAACCTGGTAGGAACCGTCGTTCGCGGAACCACCCGGGTACTGGGGGAAGAACTCTCCCGCGGCAGTGTCCGCCGGGGTGTAGCAGTGCGGTCCACGATCGTCGAACAACCGGGGCTCGTCCTGATTGGGCAGATATTTCCCCCTAGGGTTGACCAACGGCATCGAGACGTTGATGCCCCGATATTCGTCACCGACGCCGATGACCTCCTGTGCGCGCGCCACAATGGGGGCGAACTGCGCAAATGTGCATCCGAACGACGGTGAATACTCTGCCAGCAACCCCAGCGCCTCCCTCGAATCGGCAGCGATAGCGATCAGATTCGACGAGTTGGCCTGGAGGAAATCGGCTGTACTCGAACTGGTCGACGTCAACGACGAAATCAACGTATCCACCGCAGGACGCTGTTCTACCAACGTGTTTCCGGTGACGCTGAGATTGTCGAGAGCATCGATCAGCTGCGGAGCCGCATCGGAATAGGTCTCGGAGAAGTCAGCGAGACCGCGCAGACCCTGCTTGATGTTCGGGAGTTCAGTGTTCAAGCCTTTGAAGATATTGTCCAACCGGTCGATCGTGAAGCCGAGTTGTTCACCGCGCCCGCTCAACCCCTGTGCCAGCGCACCGAGCGTACTCGCCAGGTCCTGCGGCGGAATCGCTTCGAGCAACGGCAGCAGGTTGTCGAGCAATTGACCGACCTCGATCGCATTGCCGCTGGTGTCCTGCTTCAAGACAGTGCCGTTGGTGATCGGCGACGCCGTATCACCTGGCGGGACTATCAGCGATACGTACCGCTCACCGAACAACGTCTTCGGAAGCAGCCGAGCTGTGGTGTTCGACGGGATCAACTCCGCCTTGTCCGGATCGATCGCCAGATGAGCGGTGACGACTCCGGCTTCGGTGGACGCCGAGCGCACCTCACCGACGATGAGGCCACGAACCTTGACATCTGCGTTGGCAGGCAAGGCGTTGCCGACCGAATCGGTCACGAGATCGATACTGACGACCTTCTTGAACGTCTTGTTGTACGAGGTGACCGACCATCCCACGAACAAGATGATCGTCAGCACCAACGCGAGCCCAAGCAGGCGCCGTTTGAGCAGCGACGGAGAGTCGATCATTCGAGAGCGCCTACCGCGAAATCATTCATGACCGAAATCTTAATGTAACCCAACGTAACACCGACTGTGGTGTCCCCTCCATCACGCAGAGCACAATGCGGGCCAGCGAAGAAACCGAGTCGCAACAGGGCTCACCCCCCTTGCGCGTCGCGATATCGCTCACCGACACGCTTTCCGACCGCCTATCGACCGGTCTATGCTTTTCAGGATGTTTGATTGTGCCTGAGATCAAAGGGCCATGGGATCTAGACCGCCATGCATCCCTCGAGGACATCGTTTGAAGGGAGCGCCAGATCAACGGTGGATCCGACCTTGGCGCCGGTTAGTTACCGTTCGGGGTGATGCGTCCGTCGAAGGTGATCGCGAACGCATTGAGCGCGCTGGCTTCCAACTCATTGCACGTCGCGCCTTACCTTTCCCGGCGGGATCCAGCGCCCGCGTCGCGAGGTACAGATATTGAGTGCCGCTTGTTCGGTCGGGAAGTGCCCACGCGCACGCACAGCACGTCTGTAGCGGGCGTGGACGGACTCGATCGCGTTCGTCGAGCAGATCTGCCCTCCGGACCTCCACGTCGTAGTCCGGCAACGGCACGAATTCGCTCCACGCGTTGTTCCGCATCTTGATGATCACCGGGTACTGCTCTCCCCATTTCTTGGTGAACTCGGTGAACCGTTCCTTCGCCGCGGACTCCGACAGTGCGGTGTAGACCGGCCGTAGATCAGGCGATAATTCATCCCAGCACTTTCGGGATGCGAACCGAGATATGTTGAGCATCAGATGAATATGCATGTCTGTACAACCATCGGTTTCCATAGTTGATCGCATCGGGCAGACCCTTGGGGCCGTCGCACACCACGATGCAGACATCGGCGATACCTCGGTTTTTGATTTTTTGTGAGCACCGAGAGCCAGCACTCCGCGCCTTCACCGCCGTTCCCGGCCCACATACCCAAGATGTCGCGTTCACCGTTGACGGTGACACCGATCGCGACGAACATCGGCCTGTTGGTGACCTGCCCGTCCCGCACTTTGACGTGGTCGGCGTCGATGAACATCACCGGGTAGACCCGCTCGCGTAGCCTGTTCTGCCAGGAAGTCGTTCCCGACAACCTTGTCGGTTATGCGTGAGACGATGTCCTTCGACACCGCCGCACCGTCGATGCCCTGGAAGCGTGCGGGCGCTTCACCGGTCGTCAAACCTTTTGCCTTGAGCGACTATACGATCTCGTCGCCGAAATGTTTTTCGAGCACCGACGCCGTTCCCGGGGTGGGCGAGTGCGTGTTCGGCGACGACCTCATTCATGGACGGGTCGACGATGACGAGTCTGCCGTTGCCCTGCACGAGCCGGACAGTGATGCCGATCAGCCGAGTGGGCACCGAATATCGAGCGAAGGCGAACCGCACGCACAAGAGGCTGTCGACCTTGCGGGTGACCGGTGGTTGACCGATCTGCAACCGTAGTGATGGCAACGGCGACAGCACTCACGCTCTTCTGCGAGCTTGTCGTCGGGGACCGCACAGATCTCCGAATGCACCCTCGCGTTGACTTCTAGGCACCATGTCTTCGCTGCAGCATTGGCGGCATGGACATCGACGGTACTGCCGGCGACTGCAACTTCGGTGATCATCGGGACAGCGGTATCGCGTTGGGCGTAACCGATGAGGTTCTCCACCACCCCTTCCGATTGCGGGTCGTTGGGGTTGCCGAAGGTTGGGGGCGCAGCCGTATTGGGTGGCGAAGCGGACGTAGTCCGGCGTCGGGATGACGAAGTTTGCGATGACACCACCTTTGAGCCTTGCCATGCGGTCGGCGAGAACCTTCGTTGGGATTCCCCCGGCCGCGGCCAGTGGTTCTGCAATCAATCCCATTGTTGTGGTTGCTTTCTCATCACTTGCGGACGCGGCGAACGGCCACCGTGAACACGCCATCACCGCGCAGAACAGGTGCAGTACTCCGACAGTGCCCCAATCGAGGATCAGGCAGTCACCCGGTGCCCAGACCGCTGGGCGGCGGCCGCGGTGATGGTCCGTGCGCCAGCGTTTCGTGAAGTGGCAGCGGATACGGACTCATCCGGGGCCGTGGTGTAGCCCGACTGAAGCACAGGTACGTTCCATCAGCCGACCGAGTTGCTCGCACACCTAGCCCTGTGCGTTACCAAAGAGTCGAGGATGCGGTTCGCTCCTTGGATCGCCATGCCAGCAGCACACCGTCGCCCTCGGGCCGCGACCAAGGCAAGAAGAAGCCGACGGCAAGTGCACACGCCAACGAGGCGCCTACTGTGATGTACGAGGCGAGCTGAAAGCCTTCCAGCGAAGCATCTTTCATGGCGTAGATCAGCTCCGCTTTCTGACTCGCGAAGATCGAGTTGGTCGGAGCCTTAGCAATCTCGATGACACTGATGACGGTCTCCCGAGCAAAACTCTTCTGATAAGGGTTCATGACTGTGTCGGGAAGTGCGTCGATCCGCGGCCCGACCTTGGTCGTGTAGATGGATGCGACGATCGAACCCAGCACAGCAACCCCCAACGTGCCACCCACTTCCCTGGTGGTGTCGTTGACGGCCGATCCAGCCCCAGCCTCGTCCAGCGATACCGAGGACATGATCGATTCGGTGGCCGGCCCCTGAACTATCGCCAGCCCAAGTCCCATGAGGACCATCGAAATCAATACCGGACCGACATAGGGTGTTTCGACTTTCACTTGCCCGGCAACGAACATCCCGATACTCATCACGACCAAACCGAACACGATCACCGAGGTGGTTCCCACCCGCTGCGCGATAACGGTGGCGAGTGGCGCACCGACGGCAATTGCGACGGCGAAGGGAAGCGAGTGGAGGCCGATTCAACTTGCCGTCTACACATCGCGGGCCGACCGTGCTCTCGTGAGCTCTCTGAGAATGCGCTCCTCGCTGGACCGAATCGGGGCGTGTGGGGACAACAGCATGACCGAAAGTCTCTTCGTTGCTTTCAAGAAAGAATGCGTCTACCAAACGCTATACGTCACCAAAGGAAAAGCGCGACAAGACATCATCAAATACATTGGCGTTTTCTACAATCCGCGACGCAGGGATTCATCGGTCGGGTACCGAACCCCCAACGATGTCCACAGAAGTTACGAGCAATCCGCCATCGCGGCCTGACAATAGTCATCTCCATTGTCCGAAATCCTCGCGGCAGATCAGTCCGTGATGTCGAGATCTCAATTCAAGTATTGAATGTTGCTGAGGATCAATTGAAAATGACGAAAGGCAGTTGGAGTTGGATTCAGAAGTTACCGGTGCGGTTATCTGTAATTTTGCCGAGGTGATGATCTGTGACAGGGCACTGGGACTGGATGAAGGGTCTTCGTCTGCAAAAAGTCGGGGCGCTTGCGATGTGAGAGCCTCCGTTCGGTGGCGGTGGCGGTGGCGGTGGCGGTGGCGGTGGCGGTGGCGGTGGCGGTGGCGCATCAAGCAATGTCCACCGCCACCAGAGTGGCTATCCTTCAGTTGCGTGCGATGGGCGCGAACAGCGGTCCTCCGCCGAACACGTCGCGCAAGGACCGCGGACGTCGCCCATCGCTCTCGAGGACGCCGTACCGCTCGCCTGCCTCAGCAGAGGCAAGCGCCTGGCCAGTGGATTCGTGAACGGCTGAATCGTTTGCAAGCGCAGCGATCACTCGGCCTTGAAATTCTAGTGTCTCCCCATCTATCACGGGCACACCAGCGATACCGTCGATGTCTGTCGCGAGAAGCGCCTCCGTCAGCACTGAACCTGGCCACAAAAGACAATACGGAGAGCCCATGTGGAAGCAGTTCTCGCGCCATATCGTTGGTTATCTTGTACAGACCAGTTTTTTCAGAGCCCATATAAAACCGAGTGCAAGTACTGGGGCCCCGAAGGACGAGATGTTCACGATCAGCCCGGACTTTCGCGGCACCGTTACTCAGCATGCTGCAACGCTGGCTACGAAATGGGCCCGGAGTCCGACACTGATCAGTGAGTCCCGAACGCTCAGTGGTCGCTCCCAAACACGTTGCTCGTTGTTCATATCGATGGCTGGAGCGACCCAGACGTTGTTCACCAGCAGGTCCAACTGCCCTTGCGCACGGACACAGCGGTCTATGAGCGCGCAGTGACTTGGGTATCGTCTCGGTGATCGCATACGACCGCGTGCCCGACTCCGCCGCCGGCCCCGATCAGTTCGACTGCGTCGTTCAACGGGCTCCCGGGACCTGCAGGTCCACGTCCGGTGACGTAGACAGTCCATCCGGCTGCACCTAGTGCGGTGGCGACACCGCGCCCGACGCCTCGGCTGGCTCCGGTGACACAACTCGGCGCTGTTCAGGGCCCTGGCCTGTCATGAGAGGTTGTCCACAACGGTCGCCTCGGGATCAAGCCGGCGTGTGACGGCCCAGAGGATAGTGGCGTGGCACTTGCTCATCTTCCACTGTCCGTCCTCAACCACGTAGGCATCGTCGTACTCGATGGCACTGACTTTCTCTGTGCGGTCTCGCATGTTCAGCTGCCGGAACCGTAGCGTCCAGGCACCTTCTGCGGTGGTGTCGCTGGTCAGTTGGATATCGGGGTGGAGTCCGTGATGCATATCCAGAATCAGATGCTTGCCGCCGTCTTTTTCCAATGCCACTGCTCTATAGACGCCGGCGATGCCGTCTGCGTCGTCGAAAGCGCCCACCTCGCCGAAGTCGATCGATGCGCCAACAGCGACAAAGCTAGCCCGGAATCCCTCGGGGTCTTTTCCATCGCACGCGCGCCAGTATCGGTACTTCAGCGCTTTGATCGCTTCAATGGCCTCGAGTCGAGAGATTCGCTGCTCCAAGGTCTCCGTGCTGGATACGGTGTTCATTGTGACCTCCTGATCAATGGGTTTGGTGCGTGAAGTCGCTAGCTCTACCGTCCTGCTGAGAGCGGACCACATTGAGATTGCCCAATCTCCATATATGCGGGCTTGATAGAATGGCGTCCCATTCCCCAGGCAGTGGGGTGACGTTGGGGGTCAGTCAGCTACTTCGCTTCTATCCATGCTTGGTCGAACAGCATGATGCCAGCGGCGGTCGGAACAATGTTGTGGACATTTTTCTGCCAGGCCCAGAACGAGGGCAGCCCGCTGATCGGCGCGGACGGCACAGTCTCATTCCATAGGGTCTGGATCTCCGACAGAACCTCTTCTGATGCCTTGCCATCCTTCGCGTGTTGCAGGTCGAGGAGCAGCTTGTCCATATCAGGGTTCACGTAGCCGGCTGTGTTTGAGCGGGATTGACTGTTCACGGTCGAATACAGGCCAAGATCGGGGATCGCCTCGTATAGTCCCATTCCCGAGTGTGACAAGTCGAAATCATGCTTGACGTAGACCTTCATGCCTAGGTCTACGACATTATTGACGGGGATGATGTTCACCTCGAACCCGACGGCCTGCAGGAGAGACTGGACCGCAAGTCCGCCAGCTTGGTCCTTCGGCTCACTGAGCACAACATAGTCAAGCGTCCCACTGAACCCGTCAGCCTTGGCCTGCGTCACCAGCTCAGTGGCTTTAGCCGGGTCATATGCGACTCCGGGCGTGTCTGTGTGCCAAAGTGACGTAGGGCCGAACAATTCAGAGCCGGGCAGTCCTTCACCGTTCTCAGCGCGTTGGTCGATGAGCTCGGGATCCAGAGCATAGGCGATTGCTTGGCGCACCCGCACATCTGATCCGGGGCGGCCCTCCCTGTTGTTGATGATCTCGGCGCCACCGGTGTTGAGGACGCTGATGTAGCCGGGGTAGCCCTTCTCCTTGGCGGTGTTGATCGCCGAGCTGTTACCCCGGATATACGCAATGTCGAGCTGGCCGGCCTCCAGAGACTCAAGGTTGGCCTGTGGTCCGTTGAGTGGCACCATCCGGAGCTGGTCAAGGTTGACTTGGCCGCCGTAGTACGTCGTATTCGCCTTGAACACGCGCTCTTCATTGGGAGAGAACTTCTCATCGATGAACGGGCCAGCACCGATCGCTGTGAAGGTGTCGCCTCCGCCCGCAGCCGGCGCGACGATCATGCCGTGCCCGAGCGCGAGCATCGACGGGAACCGCTGCCACGGCGCGTTGAGGAGGAAGACAACAGTGGACGCGTCGGCCGACTCGATCGACGCCACGGAGTCGAGCCAGAGTTCAGCACCGTTGCCCTTGCCCTCGTTGTAACGGTTGATACTCGCGATCACGGCGTCGGCATCGAGTGGGGTGCCGTCGCTGAACTTCACGTCACTGCGCAGCTTCAGCGTCCACGTGGTGCCCCCGTCGTTGGTATCGAGGGACTGCGCCAACTTCGGCTCGAACCCGCCAGTGCCGGTGTCGTAACTCATCAACACGTCGTAAACGGCTGCGAGCGCGCCCCCTGCGTCATCACGTGCGCCGGTCTTTGCCGGGTCCAGTGAGGTGGGCAACAACTGAACGCCATAAGTCAGCGTCCCGCCCATGACCGCCTCGCCTGCCTGCGACTGCACGTTGACCATGCCTGTTTGAAAGGAGCTGTCAGCGCTGGATCCACCGCTACCATTGGCGTCACTGGCGTCGTTGCTCGCGCAGCCGGCGAGTAGGGCACCGGCACCGAGCAGTGCGAATGCTGTCCGTGTGTACTTCGCGAACCAGTATCTCGTCACATTGATCTCCGCATTCTGTATGGGGTCTGGACATAGTGGTTCTTGCAGATAAGGGCAACGCATATTGCGCCGAACGCCAGGAAAATCGCGTCTCCACGCAACGAAATAACGCTGGTGACACGTTGAAATCAGCGTTTATAGGCAAAGGTTCGCCCTTGTTACCGCTAACGATGGGTTGCGCTTGCGGCTGCTTGGGCGCTTGCCGTGCAAATCAGGTCATGTGGTCCGAGGTCCTGGCACTTGGCCGGACGCTTAGAGAACCGAACTCGTAAACCGCGTGCTCGATGACATCACGCATCCATGCTCTATCGGCAGTCAGGTTCGACAGGGTGTGTGGATCGACGGCATGGATCGGCATCGGACCTCCTCGTTCGGTCCCTTCATCTTGGATGTTGTGTGGGATGAAACACCAATACCAACTCGATGAGGATCTAACATGTTGAAGTGATTGATATTTCTATGCGTGAGCTGCGGTACGTGGCGGTTCTCGATCGTGAGCTCAACTTCACCCGCGCTGCGGCGGCGATTCCGATGGCTCAGCCTGCGCTGAGTCAGGCGATCGCGCGCATGGAACGGCGTTTGGGTGTGCAGTTGTTCCGGCGCACCAGTCGTCTTGTCCAACCGACCGCTGCGGGGTCGTTGCTCGCGGAGCGGGCGCGCGCGATCCTGCAGGATACTGCGCTCGCTGTCCTCGACGCCCAGATTCTTGGGGGTACCGCGAAGTTGCGGATGTATGTGGCCGAGCCGTCGCTGCAGTTGCCACGCCTGGTATTGGGTGCCATCCGTGCTGAGGTTCCGATACCCGTGCACCAGACATCGGTGCCATGGAACGAGGTCTCTGACCAATTGCGTACTGGGGAGTTGGCGATGGCGCTGGGTCCAGAAGTGAACGGCCAGGGACTGGTTTCTGAGTTGCTGCGCGAAGAGACGGTTGTGGTGGTGATGGATCAGTCCCATCCGCTGGCGAACCGCCAGATACTCACTATCGCGATGCTCGCGCAGCATCCTACTGTGTCGATTGACCGCACGATGAGTTCCTGGGACATGACGGTGGAGCGGATGTTCGAGCGAGCCGACTACACACCATGGTGGACCGAGTCGACGGCGTTCGGGGCCGTGGCCGCGGCCGATCTGGTCGCTGACGGAGTGTCGACGCTGCTGGCTCTCGAATCCATCACCGCTGATCAACCGCAGGGAAGAGTGTGTCGGCCTTTGTCCATACCATGGACAGAGGGCTGGTTTTTGAGCTATCGGGCTGCTTCCCAAGAGCTGCCTGCAGTGGCCGCAGCGGCCGCAGCGGCACGCTCCGTCCTCGGCGCTGATGTTTACAGCTGAGTGGAAAATTCGAGGCGAACTACTGCGAGACGACTAGATGAGACGCCGTGTCTTGCAAACTTGCAGGCCCTCGACATCGACAGACACCTAGAAGGCGTTGTCTCAGGCTTCGGCTACCACCACACGATTCCAGCCAACGTCTTATCTGCCCTGACTCGCGTCGGATGACTCTGAATCGCCGAATACGACTGCCGCCCTTCACTCCGGTGTCTGACTGGCCGCGACTTCAACAATCTGGTGTGCGACTGGCGCGAGAACATACGAATATAGGTAGCTGACCATCGCTATCACCACTAGAACGATCAGAGACATCGGGAACCCCGCCTTCTCCAACGACGGATCACTCCCCGCCACCACCGCCCACACGAATACCCCACCCACCAAGATCGTCACCGCAGCCGACGTACATGCCGCGAAGCGGTGCCGCCATCCAACACGGCTAGCGGGAGGCCAGAACCGTGCTGTCCGAAGGGCAAAGCGGCCTCCTCCGACCGCCGCCCACCCCACCAGCAGTCCGACAAACGCACCGATGAATGCGGGCAGGGACAGACGCCACCACTCGCCGTCGACGACGATCGGACTCATCACCAGAACGGCGGTACAAGTGCCGGTGATGGCCGCCAACGACAGTTCTTTACCGACCCAATCCATACAGCCAACTCAAACACATCACCGCGCTTACCCTCGATCCACCGATCAAAGTCGGCCGTGACCGAGTGTCGAACTGAAGAAAGTGCCCCCTGAGCTGAAAAGATTTGAGTTCTCACACAACAAATCGACCGACTCGAGTAGGACACTTTCAGTGCGACTTTCTCACACCTTCCGCCGCGATTCGGCAGCCTTCGACGACCCCAATTTCGTATCGTGCGCCCGCCTGGCCCCAGTGATGACCCTCGCCGAACAGACCCAGTTGATGGACCTGCTCGCGGAGAAGGTGAGGTTATGTGGACGGCCCGTCCGGAGACGGTACCGAAATGTGTGTCCAGTGCTTCGGCGCTGGCGGTGATCAGAATGCGATCCACCGATGCTTGGATCGCGGTCAGATCGGCTTCGATGGTGTCTTCGCTGAGCAACGTACAGCCCTGGAAATGCGGATTTTTGAAGAAGACGAAGTCGTTGTCCGTGCGGACTTTGCCATCTGGTCCCAACAAAGTTGCCGCCACATCGACGACTCATTGTGGGCCTGTAGTGCTGACTCGAACTGTGTAACGATGCGTCGCCAGATCGGTCTTTGAACCTTGGCGTAACTGCTCGCCGTCGTCGCATATTTGGTTCAGGAAGCGGCCCTTTCGGTGGGTTCGGGGTCGGATGGTGTACCAAAGCTGGGATCGCTGCTAACCGTCGAAACCGAGGTGGACTTGTGCGGCCATCATTACAGTCCGCGTCGACTCGCACTGGCAATTGAGGCGGCGATCTGGACATCAGGTGCGTGCTGGCCGGATGTCGCTTCGGGCGTTTTTGTTATGTGTCGCAGGCAATACCATCGCGATCGCGGTCAAGATTGGTGCTGTATCCCGGTTCACCCTTGTAGATGGGAGCTGCTCCGGCGGCCTTAACGGCCGAACAGTTCGGGTACGAGACTCTCGGGGCCGGGGCCGGGGCCGGGGCCGGGGCCGGGGCGGGTGCCGGGGCGGGTGCCGGGGCTAGAGCAGGGGCGGGTGCCGGGGCGGGTGCCGGGGCTAGAGCAGGGGCGGGTGCCGGGGCGGGTGCCGGGGCTAGAGCAGGGGCCGGGGCCGGGGTTAGAGCCGGGGCCTGGAATGGCTCGTTGTAGACGGATTCCGAAGTGACCGTTGATGGCAACGGCACTGCCGAGGGGCTCGGAGAGACGGTCGTCGTTGTGGGGCGCACGATTGTGGTGGTGGCCGCAACTGAGGTGGTAGCGGGCGACTTCGCCGGGGCGTCGACCGAATTGTCTGAAGAGCATCCGGCGGTGAGTGCAACGACAGCCAAAATCGCTGCGGCAGAGCCGTTGATGAAGCGGGACGGTTTCATTGTTCTAGCAGCCTCTCCAGGTAAAGACCAGTTGGTCTTGTGCGGTGAGGCTAGTGCACGATTCGATTAAGCAAGCGGCTGACCCACTGCTTGTCATTCACGCGAATGACAAGCATCAAGGAACGAACCGCATCGCTCGAAATGAGTAGAAGATGACCAGCCGAATCACCCCGGAAAGTCCGGAGACTAAGGTGCGCAATGCAGTTGGACTTGCTCGCTCTACCTACCCCGAACCCCGATCGAGCGGTCGGCTGCGGATACTGACGCCGACCTTAGGGTGAGATTGCGGGCTACGCACGCGGGCATCCACTGCACGGGTTTTGTCGAACCGGAGCGCTTTTGCGACACGCGCAGGGCATATCGGTGAACAAGAGAGTTCGATCGCCTGTGGAAGGAGGTGGGCCTGCGGGTCAGTGTGACGTTCACGAATCGTTTCAGTCGAAGATGTACGCGCACGGTCATTATCGACGATCCGTGCAAACATCGGTCGCAGCGACTCGATGTTCTGTTCGGCGCGCGCAATGTGGCATGCGCGGTGCAGTTTGATCAGCTCTATCGCACCCCACGCCGATCCTCGCCCGGTCTCGGACAACAGTTGATCGAAGAATTCCCTTTGCGTGCGGCCGTTTCCTTCCCCAAAAGGGTGCTCGAAGTTTATGAAGTCGTACATCTGCGCGAGTCGAAAGGGCAAATCTGCATCCGTGATCGACCGAAGCTGTTTCGTGTCGGCGATCTGCGCCGCGATGTAATCGACCGGCTGCCCCGATATCGTCCGGTGTCATGAACGATTCGCCTTCCTTCTCGATCCCGACCGTCCGCAGTTCACCGGCCCACAGATACACATCCTGAAACAGAAACCGGTGCAACGCTTTCAAGTGAGCCAAGTTATAAGTTCGCTTCACTGCACCGGAGCCTTGCCGCAGTTCGGCTACCCGCACCTCGACCAGATCGTTCTCGGCGGCGGCCAGAGTTTCCTTGCTTCTCGCTCCCACTCGGTTACGCAGCACAGTTGACCCGGGGATTAAATACCCGGCCCAGTTCAAGTCATCGTCTCCGGTGTCCTACAGAAATGCGTCACCCACCGAGGCGAGACAAATCAGGCGAGGTTGTAACGGCTACGCACCCGATACCCGAGCTCGGCGATATCGATCTCGCCGCGGACGTACGCGTCCTGAATCCGCGCGTGTGGCATCAGTACTGCGGGCACCTTCGAGTGCACTGTTGGTTCGAGCAGCGTCAATAGCACGCGCACGACCGCCTGCCGGTCGTCGTATCGGCATTCGATACGTCCTCAACTCTGTCCCTATAGTAATGCTTTGCCTATGGTTCCGAAGTTCTGCCCGACGAGCTCGTCGGGCCTCGCGGCGCAGCGCACCCGATACCTATTTACGGGAGGTCGTCCGACTCACGTCGACGACGTTGACGGCTCGGCATGCGAGCAACGAGCAGCAACCGGGCGATCCGGCACCGTCAGCAAATCTCAACGCGTCCCCGTAAGGTGATCATTCGTTCGAACGGTTACCTAGCGGTAGTTTCCTCGGACCGGGGCCGACGGCCTAGCGTCGCAGTCACATGGACCTGATGAACGGAGTGGCGCGACGATGACCGTCGATCTGAACAAGAGCCAGGGCAAAACATTCGATCCGATCAACACGTATGCCGTGATCGCGCTCGTTGCAGCGCTGCTGGGACTCTTTCCCGTCGCGATCGTGTTCGGGATTCTGGCATTTCGGCGGCCCACCGGCCGCGGGCTGGCGATCGCAGGTCTTGCGCTAGGCGCGATCGAAGCTATCTTTGTCGCGACCGTCGTCTACGCCTTTGGAACCGGACTGACCGCCGACGATTCGACGAACGCGACCGTCTACCAGGACTATTCGCTTCCTGCGACACCGCTGGAAGCGCCACCTGCAACCGTGCTCGTTCCGTCCCTGACAACTCCCCCGCCAGTGGAAACGACGATCGAGGTCCCGGAGGAACCTCCCATCGCTCTCCCCGCCGTCGACGATCCCTGCGATCCAGCGGTGGACAACCACGCCACCTCCTCGGACGGCACATTCCTCAAGTGCGCCTACGCAGGCCGAAGCACTGCACGCTGGGTGCGCTCGGCATCGATAATCGCCTACCCCGATCAGGGTGCGTCGTGCGATCCTTTGGCGCGAGGAATCGCGGCCTCGCCGGAAGGCGTGGACATGGTGTGCGTGTCGAATGGCGGCGGCGAAGCCGGGTACTGGGTCCCCGGACCGTAATCCCTGCCCAACTCGTGAGCGGGCAGCAAGCCCGAGCAGAATGCCCACGAATCGGTCACCAATCCTGCGTCCGGACTATTCTTCATCCTTCGCTAGACGAACAACTTTTCGGGCCAATAGGTTGAAATGCCAGTGACTCGTTGTTTACCTGCGAAAAACCATGTCTGTGCTGAATTCTGCGCGCCCGTCCGCATCACCTCGCCCACAGACCTACACCGTCGAATCGACAGTCCCCGTCGGAAAGAACCCCGTCCTGGCAACAACGCTCGACGGCACCGTCTACGTAACCAACGCAGGATCCGGCGACATCTCCGCCCACGACACTGTCATCGCGACGGTTCCCACCGGAGGCGTTCCAGTGGGAATTGCCTCGGCGGCCGGCCGGTGTACGCCGTCGAAGGAACAAGCCAGTCCGTCGCCGTCATCGACGCCTCCACCAACACCGTCGTCGACACAATCGCGGTCGGCGGCGGCACATTGGCAGTTCTGAAGATGATTGCCCGATGCATCGGATCCGGCTGATCTCCGCGCTCGTCGCGCTGACAATGCTCACAGGAGGATGCGCCGACGACCCTCCGCCCGAGCCGACACCGGTGGTCGTGGCTTTCGACGACGGATGGGGCCAGCTGTTTGTCATGAACATCGACGGCTCCGGCTTACGTCAGGTCACCCCGACCGTGGGCGAAGACAGTCGGGACCCGAACTACGGGTACGGCGCCGCCCTCTCCCCCGATGGCGAGCAACTCGCGTACGCCCGAGGCCGGTTCATCGAGATCATCGACCTCGAGTCGGGTGAATCGACGTCGGTGTACGAGGGTGGCTACCAACCGGCTTTCTCACCCGACGGATCCAAGATCGCGTTTACCGCAAACGGCAGCATCAACATCATGAACGTCGACGGATCCGACGCACATGTCATCGCGCAAGAAGAGTCGGCCTTCGGAGCGACATTCTCCCCGGATAGCTCACGGGTGGTCTACGTCACCGGCGGGTATCTGAACGAAGTGCCTGTCAACGGCGGGGAATCGACAGTGCTTCTGCGCGACCAGTTCTGGAACTCCGACCCTGCCTTTTCGCCCGATGGGTCGACGCTCGTCTTCTCCAGTAACCGAGGCGGCAACAACGGCTCCGAGATCTACGCAATGCCTTCCGGCGGCGGGCAGATCACACCTCTCACCGATACCTACGCCGTACATCCGAAGTTCACACCCGACGGCTCGCGCATACTGTACGACCGGGCGGTTACGCAGATGGGTGAACTGGTGACCGACATCGCCACCGGCTCCCAGCCTGAGATTGCATCGATGAACCCCGACGGATCCGACCAGAAACGGCTGACTCCACGCTCCCTGAGCGGTCAGATGCCGACCGTGGGTGGCGGACGTTGACCCGCGAGCTACGTTGCACTTTTGGGTTCGCTCGCCTTCGCGATGCGTCCAATCTGCAAGGTCGATTACGCCGAGTGGTCTGAGAACCGGGCCGGTTTATGCGCCGAGTTTTTTGCTACTGGCTATGTCGACCGCCGCGGGCGGCAATCGCCCGCGAGAATAGTCCGGCGAAAGACGTGATCGATATAGGCCTGGGGTCCGCGGTAGCGGTGACTGGAACGTACTCGGTGAAGATGGCTAGCACGCAGTGACGACGGCGAGAATGCTGTTTGTGCAGCTGCCGGACTCGGGTGCCACAGGACCGGACCTCGAACTTGCGCTCGATCGCGACCCTGGCCTCGCTTGACCACCGAATCCGCAGCCGCCGTCGCCAAGAACGCGCCTCAACAGCCGATGATCAGGTCTTTACGTCAGTACGTCGCCGTCAGGGCATCCTGACCCCGGCTACGTCCCCTGCGCCGGCATCGGAGCACTGAGGACTGAGGAACTATGACCACTTTTGATTTGCAGGGTTTGCAACAGCCCGCCAGGAATACTCGAGCGCACCACTGGCGGCGACGCATCATGTGTGTCAGGCTGTTCCCATGACTACCGGAAAGGCTGACACAGCCTCCATCGCGTGAGCGCCGTGCAGATTCCCTCGACTTCTTCGTCGCACGGGACACTCATCGAAGACCCCCATTCAGAACTTATCCGCCGTGTCGTATCCATGCGCGACACCTATCTCGGTCACGGAATGCGCGCCAGTCCATCGGATCGACACTCTGCCGAATCTGCTGTAGCTCAGCTGTATCGACATGCCGACCTACCCGTTCCTCGCTTCGTATGGGAACCGTCTCCGGCAGCTGCAGCGGCCCACATCGCCGGGGACGACTTGGCTTCAGCTGTAACCTTTGCCGTCGAAGGCCCCACCTGTGCATCGGCTCGCATCGCAACGTTGCTCTCCATTTCACGCTCCCGAATGGACGCATGCATCCGGCTGCCGGTGAGCGAACGGCCACCACCCCGATGGCCGATGACGATCCGGTCTCGGGCGCTCAGAGCAGCCCAAGGTCGCACAACGGCTGCAGTACGAAATCAGCCACCCGAAATGTCGGTCCGCGCGGGCATCGGACTGAACCCGATCATTCGATCGACGGTGTGGGACTCGTTGCACACCAGCCTGTTCGACGGCGTCGCACCCGCCATCAGGACACTGATGCCGCCCCTCGTCGGCGGAATCCCGTGGTACGGCCAGCAGGAAGCACACCGCATGGCGTACTACGACATCTACCGTCGCCTCGGCCTGGCAACTTTCCAACCACAGGACAACGAACTGCTCGACGCACTTGTTGCCCTAACCGAATCGACGGGATGGTGGTGGGCGTTCGACGATGTCTGCGTCATGTCCGAACGACCGACCGTGCTGCACTCCGAACCCATTCCCGATCGAGTACACGGTGAAAGACGGCTGCACCACCACGACGAACCGGCGATCCAATTCGCTGACGGCAGTGCGATATACGTCCTGAACGGCACAATTGTGCCGGATTGGGTGGTGCTCGATCCGAGCGTCGAACGCATCACCGTCGAACGCAACGTCGAGATCCGCCGCGCCGCAATCGATCGCATCGGGTGGGACAACTACATCGACGCTGCAGGACTCACCCTGGTCGACAACGCCGACGATCCAGGCAACGACGGCTGCACTCTGCAGCTGTTCGCGACCCCTGCCGGCTGGGGCGGCGAAGGTCGAGTGCTTCTCGCTGTCAATGGGTCTCGCGAACGCGACGGCCAGCGCAGACGCTACGGCCTGCACGTTCCAGGTGAATTCTTCTCGGCCCTCGACGCCGCAGGCTGGACCTACGGCCTCAGCGGAGAAAACTACGCCCAATTGCTCCGCCGAACCTGAACCTACTCTCACACAAGGTGACTCAGATGAATCAGAACATGACCCTGTCCACATTGACAACGATGACCGGCCTCGATGTCTTCGACTATCTCGACAAGGAAATTTCGGTGCCGATCATCGACGGTATGCAAGCCCAAGGCGACCTCATCGTCGTTCCGTATGCGCTGCTCGAAGGCGTCGTCTCCACCGGGGTGTGGACGCGGATCGACGACGTGACCCTGTCCGGAATCGAGTTGCTGCGCAGCGCAGCGGGCGGAAATCCGCACAGCCTCGTAGCCGATGGCGGCCGATGCACGTGGTCGACACCGGTGAGCGATACGCGGCGTCTGGCGCTCGGAATTCTCGACAACACGGTGACCGCCTACCTGATCCACCCCGAACACGGAGCCACCGGAATTGCCCCGGGCCGTTACGTCATCGGCAGGCAACGTGAGCGTGGTCGAGGTGGGTACTTCGAGTCGACGCAGTTGGTCGCCGACTGAGTGCGGCTCCGCCACGAGGTGTAACATTTCGGCTCCGCCGCAGTGGTGTCACCGAGTGGTGCCATGGGCTGTTGCCGAACGAGAGACAACCCAAATGGTGGACGGAATCGACGGTCGGTCATCGACGACGAATCCGACGAAACGATCGAATACGCGATCTACGGCGTCGAGTACTCGGTCGACCTGAACGCGCAGAACGCGAACGATTTTGCAAGAAGCTCCGCTACTACCTAGGGCACGCGACACGAGGCTGTGGCCGCACAGCGTATCCCCTACCCCGCTGCCGCATCGACAGCGACAGCGGCCGGCGGATCGGGCAACCGTGATCCGGAGCAGACACGGGTGATCCGGCAGTCAGCGTTCGACCAGAGTTACGAAATCAGCGAACGTGGCCGAACTCCCATCATTATCGAAGAGACATACACCGCCGCTCACTGACCGACGGGATCCGCCTTCTTTTCTTGGACGTGAGCGAGTGCCGGTGGTGACGCGTCGCGCGGGCGAGCTCGGGCCAGGTCGTGGATCTGGTCACCCACAAGCTTCTCACAACAACAAAAAGTGCCCCTGACCAGCGAAAACGCTGCTCAGGGGCACTCGTTGTGCGCCATCAGGGATTCGAACCCCGGACCCGCTGTAAAAGAGGTAACAATTCCAGTAGACCCACCAGAGTCCACCACACGTCAGCTGACCAGGTTGTTCGGCGAATCGAGAGACCGTCAGAGTGCGGGTGAATCCACCCGAGTTCGACTCAAAGTGATGAGTAAAAGATGACCACTTTCGACTGTCTCCGGTCCATCAACGTCCCCCTCGTCCCCCCACCGTCCAAACGGACCGGCATGGTCATTCGACTCCACCTCGTTTCAAAGTGATGACCTGAAACCTGGCTTGAGCGCTCACAATTGACGGTACAGGCAGACGCGCCCACCGCGTGCTTCGTCGCCGCTTCGGTGGATCCGACGTCGGAATACAACAGCTCGCCCCGGAAGCGCCAACCACGGGCCGATCATGCATGCCGAACTCGCCGAGCGAAACGAAAACTATACGAGTGACGGCCACTGCTGCAGACGACGCGACGACAGTAACGCGACACCAATGCCAATCTCACGTTCACGACCTCCCGCGCAGCGATGAAATCGAAAGGCCGAACGGTGTTGCCAGGCATCATTAGCGACTCATCGCCCTCTCGATCCCAGCCGACCGCAGCTCACCGGCCCACAAGTACAGTTCTAGGAACAGATACCGGTGCAACGCCTTCACATGAGACAGATCGTTCTCGGCGGCGGCCGGGTTTCTCGATCGTAGCTCCCACGCAGTTACGCAGCACGGACGATCCGGGAAAGAAGTACCCGACCCAGTCCAGGTCATCGCCTCTGGTGTCTCAGAGAAGTGCGTTGTCCAGTTGTACCGCCTACGCACCCGATGCCCCAGCTCGGCAATATCGATCTCGCCGCGGACGTACGCATCCTGGCCCGCACGCGTGGCATCGGTACTGCGGCACCTTCGAGAGCACTATTGGTTCGAGCAGCGTCGATGGCCCGCACACGACTACCTGATGGTCTTCGTACCGACATTCGACACCTCCTCAACGCCGCCCTATCGTAGGGCCCACCCGCTCGGGGAATCGTCTCGACAAGCGTATGGCTCCGCACCGCATCACGGGGAGGCCCGGTGCCGTAGAAGGTTTCAGACCCCGACCCCAGCCGAGTTGACATGATTGACTTGACCTGATTGACCCCGGTAGCGTGGCGGTATGAGCACCCCGCTGCAGGACCTCGTCGCCGCCGAACTCGCCGCCAGCGGACTTGGCCACACCGAGCTGAACCCCAGTGATGTCGCGTTCGTCGAGAACGGAATCCGCAACGTACTGTCCGGGCTGAAGGCGCGCCGCGCGTGGGAGAACCATATCGGCGCAATCCTCACCCACAAGCAGGTACTGGATGTGACCGGGTGGACGAAACAAGCACTGAGCCAAGCAGTCCGAGAATACCGCGTACTGCGACTGGTCGCCGCCGACGGCTCTGCGGGGTACTCCGTTGCCGGGTTCGACCACGGCACACCAGCGCGGCCGATTCTCGGAATCAAGGACGTCCTACGGGCATGGGCCAGCGCCGACGCCAGTGGGTGGATGGCCGCGTCGTGGCTGATGACCGAACAACCCGAACTCGGCGGCCGAACAGCCCGGCAGGCGTTGCTCGACGGAGACGGGCCATCGGTCGCTGATCTTGCTCGTGCGGCGACCGAGCAGCTCGCTGCGTGAGCGCCCCGCGCACCGCACTGCACCTACTCGCTCCTCCCCCACCGGATCACCTCCGTGATCGATTTCCGGTGTTCCGCACCCCGGCCGGCGCGGAGGTGTTTCGCTGCCACAGCGCTACTCGCGGGCCGTTGTGGTTTGCGAACGGCGGACACGGACGTTTCGACCTCGCCAACATGCACGGCACCTGCTATACCGCCGAGTCCGAACAGATCACCTTGCTCGAGACCTGGGGTGGGATGCGGGTGGTCCCGAGCACCGAACTGAGCGCACGCGCTCTGACGCGTATGCGGATCACCGAGCCGCGTGAGCTTGCTGATCTGACATCCAACGCTGCTGCTCAATTCGGTGTCACCGCAGAAGTATTCACAACCGGCAACTATCAGCTGACGCAGCTGTGGGCGTCGGCGCTCCGTAGTGCAGGATTCACGGGGATCCGCTACTGGGCGCGGCACGATCTCGCGCACACTCACGCTTGCCTAGCCTTGTTCGACACCGCCGGCACCCATACATCCGCGAACAAGGACCCGCACAGCTACGCGATATCTACGACCGCCACATTGTCCGAACGACCGGACCTGATCGACGCACTTCAACACGACACCGGCATCACCGTCCTACCCATACCCCAGTCGCTCTGACGCTTTCGGCCACAGCGCAGTGAGGTGCGGTCCGCAATCGCAGCTCCCGCTTCTGGGCTCTGCTGATCGCTGCAGCCCGTTGTCGCGACCGGACAGATAGCTCCGCTTCGAGCTGTGTCTCCGCGGTCGGAAGCCACGTCTGGCCTCGGTGCAGCTCCTCGTATTGTTGTCACCATAAGGTCGACGTGGAGGGTGAGTAGTGCGCTGGCGGTTCTGAGTGTTGTAGCGACTCCGGTGGCTCGATCGATGTCGGCGAACGGATAGATATCGATGCGTTCGGCAAATACGACCACGTGCTCAGGATCGACGGCGCATACGGCGACAGAAGGCGACAAAGCCTTACACTGAGTGATCACGGTTCCCCGGGGCCGACGATGCGCATTCCTGTGGCCGGCACTTCCTTGACGATAAATTCGTCGTGGACGTCGGTGACGATGGCAACGTAGAACACGTGCTCACCATCGATTCGCAGGTGAGCACCGATGCTGAATCCGGGGAGACGCGGAATGCGCGGCATGATGGGTTCGCCGCCGGTGATGGCGGCGTCGCTGTGCAGGCGCGCGGCCTCGGTCAGAATGGCGTCCTTGACGATGCTCCGATCGACCAGGTCGTCGTCGTCCGTCAGTAGCGCCGCCGATACGGGCTCGGTGTTCACGAATGGGACCTCGAACCGGAGCGTTTGCGGCACACCATCTTCGGCGGGCGGGGGAGTGTACGGCTGGTATCTGATGCGGTATGCCGCCAGAGGGCGGTGGGAACTGGGATCCAGAACGAACCACCAGTACGCATTGTGGGCGGGCACGCTACCGCGCAGCGCCGGGCCACCGGATGACGTCGCCTCCAGGAACTCGTCGTAACCGAGTATGTCTGCGGAACTGTTGTGAGCGTCGCGGGTCTGCGTGTGCACCTCGAGCATGTCGACCTCGAAGAGTTGCACCGGGTACGGATACTTCCGCCCGTCGAGGACGGCGTGCAACTCGCGCAGTGTGTCGGTATGGAGATCACCAGCGATCCACTGCGCGATCTCGCGCGTCGTCACCTCTTCGACGGGCCGCACCGGTTCGGGAAACCCACGGAACACGCCGTCTTCGTCGGTGCTGTCCGCGAAACTCTCGAAGTCCATCTTCGCGATCGACAGGTTGTTCTCCACACCCCACATTTCCGACGGGATGACGCGAAAAGTCCGACCGCGTGGGCGGTCCGATTCGTCAGGGCCGGTGTAGACGACGACGATGGGCATTTCGGGGTTCTGCATGGATTCGGCATCGACGAGAAACGCATAGTACGGGGGCGGGTCGCCGAGTGCATCGAGCAATCCCTCCACGGTCATACCGTCGTTCTCCCGGTTGTCGATACAGGTGAGGTACGCGGCGAATTCGGTGCCGTCACCTTCCTCGATCGGTGCCATCGCGGCGACGGCGACAGCGCGCCAGGCGTCGTCGTCACTGAAATCGGTTCGGATGAGCAGTGACTCGCTTGTCAGGTGGTCGGCTAGGACCCTGCCGGTCCCGAGGGTGGCGAGCACTTCTGCTTCACGGCGGTCGTGCTCCTCCACGGCGATTTCGGCGGTAATCTCCGCTGCGTCGCGGTCGGGCGGGTCGACGGGGACGATCGACTCGACGATGCGTACACAGTCGCCCTTGTCGATGTCCTGGTAACTACGTATCTCGTAGGTCCAGTCGCCGATGGACTGCCGGTGGCGTTCGGGTGTCGTATCGTTCGGCCATTCGAGCTTCGGCTCACCGATGGTTGTCACCCAGCGGCGCAGTGTGAATTGAGGTGCGTGCCCGCTCACCGACAAGCTGAGTTCACCGGTCCGACGATCACCCGACAGTGACTGGACATGCGTCCTCAGCGGCAACCACGTCGGTATCGCCTGAGGAATACCGGCCAAGGCGCGCTGGCGTTCCTCATGCTCCCGTTGGTGCTTCGCCATGTCGTCCTCGGCCGAACGCGAAGGACCCGACCATTCGAACAGGGCCGGATCGAACAGCTCGTCCAGAGTAGGACTTTCGAGTTCGATCCACGCCTCGCCCTGCTGCCAACGGACCGCCACACCGAGTTCCGCGTCGAACACATACGTGACCGATTCGTTAGCGTGCTGATCGCGCGCGGTCACTTCCCACCCCACGCGACCGCGAACCGAGGTCTGCCGGGGCGCACTGGGATCAACGAACCGCGGCTCGTCGAACCCGCGGGTGGTCTTGGGTGGGAATGTGTCGTAGGCGCGCAGAAGCTGGGACGGAAGGCTGGTCCCCATGACCGCATACATGGTGTTTGGCGACTTGACGGAGTGGACCATCGTCCCGTCGGTCCCACGCGACCACATGTCGGTGGGATTTTCGATGAATGTTGGTTCACCGGAGACGTTCTCGTACCGCCACGTCGCGTCCGGAACGTGCATCACCAGCTGCGACGAACCGTCGGGGCGATGAACGGTCCCCCCTACGGGGCGTCCCATCGTGCCGTAGTTCGCGCCTCGAACTTGTTCCCACGTCGGAGCCATGATCAAGAAACTACCCGAGTGCAATGCCGGAAGCATGCACCTGGCGCCGGACTCCAACTGCTCGTGATCGGGGGAGAGCAAGACCGGTTTACAGTCCGGACCGGCCAGGGCAACAACGTTGGCCACTCGGGTTCAAGCGATTCACGTAGAGAACACAGTTACGGCACCCTCTCCGGAGCCGCTATGTCACCGCATCCTTCGGCACTCACAATGCTATCGGATTGTCAACGGTTGACTACTGCAATAACTTTGAGGCGGTGCCGTGCGCTCGGGCCGTGAAACCATCGCTCGGTGACGTTAGTGTTCACCAACGCGCCGACGGTCCCTCTGGATCCCCCGCTGCTCCTCTGCGCGGGCTCGTACCCCGGGAAAGGCGACGCACTACCTCGACGACCCGAATCCGGACCGCCCCATAATCCGATACCGATAGGCCGCCCGACAGCAAGCAACACGACCCACAGCACCATCACCAACAGCCTTACGCACGGCACGAACCCTCCCTCACCGGCATCCCAACCGCGATTGGGAACCGTACGGTGCAGAAAAGCTCGCCGACAGGACGAAACAGACCGGGACGTCTACTCGTGTCCGTGACCACGACGACCCTGCCGCGCGACGTCAGTGGTAGTGCGAATACGGTTCCGGCGGTCGAGGATTGATGGTGTCGCATGTCCAGGTGATGTTCGCTCCTCGCCACGATCCGACGCACTCCAGTCCCGGGTGCTCCGCCGCAAGAGCATTCGCGACATCGGTCGATCCGCCGACATACGTCGACGTCAGATCGACATCCGTTGCGACGAACCATGCGCGATCCGCCGGCCACCACACGTGCGGCAAGAAGCCCTGCAGGCCCCGTGACACGTCGGCCACAGCGCCGCGGACCAGTAGGTGCTTGCGACCGGGCAGTACAAGACCCGCCTGATCACGTCGAACACCCTGCAGGCCGACACCTTCCCAAAATCCGAAGAAGCAGTCATCAGGTGTGGTCGTGAGGCCGGCGAGAACCGAACCCAACACTTCTGCCTCGTTCACGCTCAACTCCCCCGGATGCGGACTGTCCGTCCAGAGCGAACCCTGACCCGTCCCGCGGCCCTGGCGGACACCCGCCTCGATCATCGACCCCCACGCGACGCTCTGGTGCATGACCGCGCCGAGCGCATCCGCAACGATCGACCATCGCACGGGCACAGTGATGCCGGACGCCGACTTCATCCGGGCAGGATGGAGAACCCGGGAGTACGTCTCGAACCCGCCTGGCACGAGAGCTGTGACGGTTCCGTCGAATGCCGAGGTGCTCTCGCTCACCCAGTCCCCCACCGACACATCCGAGAGGAGGTCGGTGAAGTACCACGGTTCATCGTCTGCGCGGTCGGTCATACCGGACAGACTGCCACCGAAAGTCGACCTTTCCTACGGAGTAGGGGCGCGGCGCGCCCACGGCAACAACAACGACAACGATCGACGTCGCATCGTGCCCTCAGCTTCGGCCTTCAACATCGGAGGGAGGGGAGCCGAGCATCCTGGTCACCACAGATCACTCACGACTTGTAAACGAGTAAGCCGGTAACACACAGAGCAGGGTGGATCGCGAAAGCGATGTTGTGGCCCTTGTTCGCGTCCAACGTCACGTTTGTCGCCGTGCGCGCGGTGTAGTTCGCCCGCGATGGGCTTCGGTATTCCCCGCCTCTGGCCGACACCATTTTCGCGTTGGTCTTCTACCTCGTGATCGTCGACGCGCCGACTAGAAACCGTTGCGCTGCAGGGACTGCGCCTCGGCCCGCGCGTCGAACGCGTTCTTTGAGCCGTGGCCTTCAGAATCCGTAGAACGGTGGGTACTTGGTGGGATCGTCCGGCGTCGTATCGATTCGTGCAGTGCGAAGAAGATCAGCGATAGCGGACTCGCCGGCACCGATCGTGGCGAAGTGGGGGTCGACGTCGTTGGCGATGCACCACGCACGATCGGCAGGCCACACAAACGCAGGTATCGGAAGCTCACCCGAGTCGTCTCGGGCGTCCTTCCACGTCGACACGTCCTCCGCAGTACCTTGGAAGAGGTAGCAGGGCCGCTCCGGGATCGAGACTGTCGCAGCCTTGAAGTGGTCGAGGTTTTCGTAGCCCTCCCAGATCAGGAAATAGCACTCGCGCGGAGTGGTGGTGAACCGAACGAGCGTCGAGACAGCGATTCCGAGCTGGGCGATCTCGGACGGTCCGTCGTTGGCGAAGTCTGTGTCCATTTCGCGCTGACCGTCGTAGGTCGGGTCCGGGATGAACCTCAACCGTGCATAGCGCTTGTACCCCGACGGGCCGCGGGTGACCAAATCCCACCAATCGCGTCTCTGATCGATCAACCATTGAGCGGGTGAGCCGTCACGGCACGGAGTAATCGTCACCTGGACGCCTCCGTCTCCCAATAACGCGCCTGTCGGACGAAATCGGCAAGCGTGAACCGCAACAGCAGAATGTCTCGTAAGGTGGCGTCCCAAGGCGGGCCGCCGCTGCCCTTACCGCCACCTCGGTGCTGCTGAACTGCCGCAACGTCATTCGACGGTGTCCCAGTCCAGCACCCCGTTGTCGACCGCTGTGGTGTACCAGCCGATCGATATGCGATCAGTGACGGCCAACCTGACGTCGCGGACGAACGCTTCCAAAGACGGCCAGGTTGGCACACCCAGGTGCCCGCCGTCGTCTGATCGGTACGACACGCTCCCCCGCATCTCTCCCGAACGGGTGTCGCAATACATCAGATTCGAATCCCATGCCGCGATAGGGACGTACCCCGGTAGGAACAGGTGATCTTCTGCCTCGACGCCCGCCTCGATCAAGTTGTCGACGATCTCGGCGTAGGTCCCGTCGTACATATCTGGTTCTGTTGCAACGATATCCGCCATGACTTCGACCATGTCGGAATGCCGTTGAGGTATCTCCACGACCTGCAGCAGACGTCCAGCCGGAACGACGAGTCCCGCGCCGCCGACTTCGTTCTGACCGTCGTGAAGGCCGAAGAACTCGCGAAGCTCGTCCGGCCACGGAACCGTCGCTGTCTCGGCCCGCTTCACCGCGCTCTTCGACGCACATGGCCTGAGCGTTCACGCCGTCACCGGCGCCACGTCACGCAGCGCAGTCACGAGGAGGTTCCACTCATGAGTCAACGACATTGCCCGACCCTACTGCGCAGAGGGATCATCGAATTTACGAGCCTAACCTCTGATCAAGCGAGTATCGGGTTTCCACGCGCCCAGCACCTCTTTGATCCGCCGGGCAAGCCGCCGAACTTCCTGGATCGATGCAAGCCGAATACGCTCCGCGCTCGCGGGATCAGATAGCTATTCCATTTTCGCATCCGATCGAGCCCAGCTCCGAACCTCGCGAAATCTCCGCCGGCGCCGCGAACAGTTTCTAAGCGGACTCGCGCCGTCGAACCATCCACCGAATCCGACCCCTTGCTCGACTGGCAAAAGTGCCAACGCCAGGCATTGCGCAGGGCAAAGTGATGAGTAAGTGATGACCTTACGGTCCACAGCCGTATCCACGCGGTACTTCTACGGCCGACGACAACACCGAAGAGCAGGTCAGAAGCGGATATGCACGCCATCGATCGCAATCGAATCCCGGACAAACGGTTCCGCGAGTCGAATCATCGTCGATGACGCGTACGCGGATCGCGACCTGGCGAAACATCGCCAAATTCACTCATCACTTTGCCCTCAAAGTGATGAGTAGACCTGACTCCCCAAGGCAAAAAGATGACCTCCTGACCTGCATTTCTGCTGGTCAGGAGGTCTTTCTTGTGCGCCATCAGGGATTCGAACCCCGGACCCGCTGTACAAGAGATAACAATTCACGTGGATACACTCGCGTCCATCACGGTGCCGCTGAGCTGGGTGTTCGGCGAATCGAGTGACCATCGGCGTCCGCGTGAATCCACCCGGGTACGCCCCAAAGTGATGAGTAAACGATGACCTCCGCCGACCTGCTCCCGGTCCATATGAGTCCTGTTCGGTCCGGCATGGTCCAAACGGACCGCCGTGGCCATTCGACTTCACCAAGATTGAAAGTGATGAGCTCCCTCGAACTTCTTGGAGCTCCAGCATCGGGACGATGACACGCCGCACCGCAGAGAACTTGCCTGTGCAGTGTCCTTGCCCTGGACTGCGAACCGTCGCTACACCAGTGCCGATGACAGCCGTTCACGAAGTATCACGGCCGAAACGGTACGCCGGATCGTCGTCGACGATCTTCGCGAACATCGTTCGGAGCGGTTCCATGTTCTGCTCCGCCCGCGCAAGATGGCATGCGCGGTGCAGTTCAGCCAGCTCGATCGCATCCCACGCCAGACCACGCCCCGACTCGGACAACAACTGATCGAAGAACTCCCTCTGTGTGCGGCCGTTGCCCTCCCGAAAGGGATGGGCAAAATTGACGAAGTCGTACATCTCCGCGAGACAGCCGGGTAGGTCTGCGTTCGAGATCGAACGGAGATGCTTCGTCTCGGCGATCTGCCCAGCGATGTAGGCGACCGGCCGCCCAATGTCGCCCGGCGGCATGAAGGACTCATTTTCTTTCTCGATACCTACCGTCCGCAGCTCACCAGCCCACAGGTAGACATCCTGAAACAGATACTGATGCAACGCCTTCAAGTGATCAAGGTCGTACGTCCGCGTCACGGCACTGGGATTGTTGCGCAGTTCGGCGACCCGCACTTCGACGAGGTCATTCTCGGCGCCGGCCAGTGTTTCCCTAGTTGTCGCTCCCACGCGGTTACGGAGCACCGAAGAGCCCGGAATAAAATACCCGGGCCAATTAAGGTCGTAGTCGCCGGTATCCCATGGGGGTACGTCGTCCATGGGAAGGCGATCCGGTTCAGGAGAGGTTGTACCGGCTGCGCACCCGATGCCCGAGCTCGGCGATGTCGATCTCGCCGCGAACATACGCATCCTGGTCCGCACGGGTCGCATCGGTGCTGCGGGCACCCTCCAAAGCACTGTTGACGCGAGCAGCGTCGATAGCCCGCGCACGATCTCCCGCTGGTCGTCGTATCGACATCCGACACCTCCTCTACTTCAACCCATACTACTGCCAACCTGGCCCACGCAGCGAGTTACCTCCTCCTCGGGTTCACCACTCTCTCACGCTGGCTGCCAGTACATTCGGCTCGTCGGCGGTGCCGTAACGGGAAATGAATTCGGTGCGCGTTACTGCTGAATCTCTACGAGCGCCGTCACTCCGGATTGCATCGTCGGCCATTGCGATCTTTCCTGAGCGCTGCAGAGCAGCTCTTCCAACCCTGGACTGATCGAACATGCGGCGTTGACCGTCAGGTCTCCTAAGATCGACCACCGGGAGGTGGTGGTGTCTTCTCGACCGGGTTCGCCTCGACAATCTTGCGGAGGGCGTCGATTTCAGCTCGGAAAGCGCGGCGACCAGCCTTGGTGACGGACACCCACGTCTTCTTCTCGCCTGCTTCCTTTCGAATGTGCACCAGTTCAGCCCCGGCAAGGACCGAAAGATGCCTCGAAAGATTTCCGGCCGTAAGCGCCAGCACATCCTTGACGAACACGAATTCGACCTCATCGGCCTCGACGAGGACAGCCAGTATTCCCAATCGATTACGTTGATGCACAATGTCATTCAGATTACTGCTCGGGTGGGTCACCGGTGAGCTCGTTCGACGACAACGGCCACCAACGCCCCCACGAGAAACACCGAAGCGGTGACGGCGATATTCAGCAGCAGACTGTATCGATCGTCGATCGCGTACTGCTGTGGCACGAGGTTCTCGACGTTGTACAAATTCGACACCAGACTCGTCGCGACCGCAACAGCACCGATTGCGCTCAGCAACACCGAGCGCAGAACAAGACCCCAAACGAGAACCGCCACCGACACTGTCAGCAAGGGGATCAAACCACGAATCATCAGATTCCCAGCGAAACCGAACAACCCGTTCCGCGTAGCGAACACCGCGAGAACGAACAACACGATCCCGCTCCACAGCCACGGCTGCACACGAAACCGCACACCAGAGCGACCTCCGGCCCGATTGCAGTAATAACTGACCGCCACAACACACAGTGGCACAGCAATAAGCCAGTAGATCGTCGCGGCAGTCGGCGAAACCAAGTCGAGAAGACCACTGATGCCGAGAGGGTTGCTTGTCGAACTCTCACCCGAAAACACCGGCCGCTGCACATACAAAGGCATAGCACCCGAGATCAGCACGGCAACCATGAACAGTGGCACGGACAACCGAGGTCGAGCAGCACGGGTCTTCACGCGCAGTTCGTTCACGTCGTCGAGGACCTGATCCGGGGTTCGATCCTCCGGTTGTCGACTCATCCGTACCTCCACTGTGGTTTGCGATACAAACCTTAGTTGCGTCCAGTTTGCATTGCAAACCTCGCGCTGACCTCGATGCCCCCGACCACCCGCCGTGACCGACATCAACCGTTCGATTACAGGCTCCGCCGCGCGTCGGACCCTCGACCGAACCACCGAATGCACCGGAGTCGCTCGAACGAGGTTCTCTCTAGCGATCGAGCGAGTTCTCCATCGATGGGGCCCAGCGACGGTGTTCGGGCAGCACTATCCATGCCGTGCTGACGGTCGACCAGTCACCGACGCCCGGCCACGCACCACTCTTGCTGTGCCCGTAGTTGTCACGCGAATCGGCAGCGGGCACCTCCGACAGTCGCGGATGGGCCGTCAGCAAACCCAGCAGTGACAGATGCACGGCGTCCACACTCGATGCGATCGAAACCCAGTCCGGATACACAGTCCCCGACGCCGAGTCGACCCGTGCATGAGAATGCAGCAGGGTGACCCAGTCGGCAGCGCTGTCGACTCGAGCGACCCGAACCTGCGCGGGGTCGAAATGAAGCTCGTACAGGTTTTCCGGATCGTCCGTTTCACGGCTGTGAGTCCACGTGTCCACGCCGCCGGCCAGAGGGGTCGCGGTCCACAATGCCCCGGCCGGCAGGACCTCCGACGATGCTCGCCGATTGGTCACACGAGGCTGCCGAAGCACGTCGACACATCCGTGGTGACGTTGCGGACTCGTGAACGTCTCATGAGATGGTGCGTCTAGCTCGGCAACCGTCGCTTCCGCCATCGCAACGATGCCGGGGTCGTGGGGATCGACGGACAGTGCATCGTCAAGTCCGCCGCCATAGAGATAGCCACTGATGTCCCCCTGCACAGCACACACCAGCCCTGCCATCGACCGTGATCGCAGAAACGCCTCCGCGGAAAGTCCCGCGCCCGCGCGTTGGAAGTCGTCGACCATTCCCGAGACGAATGTCCGCCCTGGAACGGTGTCGAGCAAGCGCATTGCATCCAGATTCCCCATTCGTGCAGCCTCACACCCCAACCGCACCAGCAGCAAGACGTCTCATCTAGTTGAGTCGACGATCCCGCCGTTGATCCCCGCTACAGGAGGGCATCTCACAAGTGCGCACGCCGGGGCGGCAGCCGTCCTCGCCGCCGGCCTAGAACGACACGGCGCATGTCGTTGTCGGCCGATCGCGTGGTCGCGAACGTGTCGGCAACGAAGGAGTCGAGGCTGACCGAAGCCGTAGTAGTTCCGCGAAATCCTCGCCCCGCTACCCTGTCGCCTGGCACTGTGTTCGACATGACCGAGCACTCCGAAACGGCCGTCAGTTCCGACCACGTAGAGCTGACGATGGACCACGGCCAGTTCTATCTCCGTGGCGGTCTCGACGACGGCGAGAACGAATATCCGCTACTCAAACAAGCTTTGGCCAGTCAGCCCGCCGCCGGCGACGGCAAAACACTGGTGATACTGAGCCCTCACCAGAACAACTTCGAGATGTCGATCGACGTCGAGTTGTTCACCGCTCGGCCGTCGAGTGATGACGACCAGTGGCAACAAGTCAGCGAAGACCGGCTCGAGATCGGTCCTGAGGGTGTCCTCCAGATCGATTCGACGACCATGGACCCAGTCGATTGCGCCATCCCGCCCGGCGACTATCTGGTTCAGGTCAGCGGGCGCGGTTTCGTGAACTACGGGTGGCCCGGTGGCACCACTCCCGGTGACGTGTGGCGAATCCGCCTGTGGCCATCGGACGGGGCCGAGGCTCGCGCCGCGATCCGCTGGGACATGCCGGGTTACGGAGTCCCGGACGACGACAAGCCCGTCGTCGATGATCCAGGTCCAGCGTCCGAACCGTCCTCTTCTGCATTCGACTCCGATGTCGACAGTTTCCGGTCGGAGCCCGAATCACCTGCCTTCATCACCCTCTTTCACGAGGACGGAACAACACAGTTGCTCAGCCGCGCCGAGTTGAAACAGCAGAGACTCGACCGTGAACGCGCGATGTGGGGTGGTGAGCCGATCCCGCAAGTGTTGTCCTACAACGGTGGACAGGACCTCACACGGTACGACCGAGAATTGGTGATGTCGATACTCGCCGCCGACGACACCACCGCGCGCAACATCGCTACCTGGTGCGCCACCGCAGCCTTCGACTTTGCCGGCCTCTCGGAGCGGCCCTGGGTGCGGCCGGCACTCGATGCCCTCACCTCCGGGCGAGCGTTGCCGTCGCCGTTCACCGGCTACCACGAGATCGGCAGAGCATTTGCGCAACTGGGCGCGGACAGGGAAGCCGAACTGGCGGCGGCAGAGGACATCTACGATGAGACCGAGACGACGTCGGTTTCGTACTCGGGATCCTACGAACCATTGAACGAAACACTCGACAACCCGTACGACATGATGGTCGACGCCGCCTCCATGGCAATACCGAGCCTGCTCAGCGCCGCCGACGAATATCCACACAAGGCGGCCGTGGAGACGCTCGGACACGCGTCCCACACATATGCAGCAAATGTGGCTGAACTTCACACCGAACTCCGGTCTGCGTTTCCAGGCTTACAGAAATCCGCCGATTGACGCCGAGCAAGTGCAGCGACTCTTTCCGTCTTGGCCGACCGAACACGGATCAGTCGGCACTGAGAATAAGGCTGACGCCGACAAAACGTTCCAAACCCCGAGGATGGCAGCGCATGTCCAACGATGACGACCTGGTCGACAAGATTCTTCACGGGATCACCGAGGTTGGCGACTGTCTCTCGATCGCGGATGTACTGAAGCTCATGGAGACGAACTCATGGGATGCAGTTCGCTCGGATGTCAGGTCAATACTCGATTGCGTCGACAACAGCGATCTGTTGAAGCTGGGAAGGGTCAGCGACAGGTATGCCGAAATTCCGAAACCAGTTCCGGTAGAGGCTCTGCTCGATCACATTTTCCGACCGGTGGACTCCTCCGATAGATCTGGGCTGATGATGGCCCTCTTCCTCGCCGATGTTGCAGCGCCAGGCCGACCACCTGATCATCGGGCGGCCAGGTAGTTCAGCGATTTGCCCACCGACTCGCCAAATTACGGATCTACTCGTTGATCGCTGACACGTGGCCATCTTGGCCCAGACGCGATCAAAGCGATCGCAACCCCGCAGAGGATGAGTACCGCAAAGTTGTCTATCGGAATCACCGGATCACTCGATGTGTACCGCACCTGCTCGTAGAAATAGCTTTGACCGAACTGGAACGCCGCCAACGCAGCTACAACCACCGCGGCCCGCCTGTTGCGCCATCGGGATGTGAACAGCAACAACGCAATGACGACCTCAGCCACGGCCATCCCCGCGATCGCGATCCACAAAGATGTCTCGAAAATTGACAATCCCGTCCACGACAAGACCAAGATGACGCCGAGCACAGCAATGAAATATTTCTTCATCTATACCTTCCGTCTACAGCGCCCACGGGAATCCACTCTGTCCCGCTGCGCTTCATCTGGCCGTTTCTGCTCAGCAGCGCGGCGCCTCGCGCACGCGTTACATCGATCGCGCACGCGTTACATCGATCGCGAACCATCACGGCCGGAGTAAGGCGAAACGGCGAGCTACTGGCCCCAACGCTCGCATACCGACGAAGCGGGCAACAGAGTAGTAACCCCTACCTGACGTGCCCCCAATACTTGCAGATTTCGCGGCCATACCCGTCGAGTGTTCTCCGGTCGAGATTGCTGCCAACGAATCAGCATCACTTCGGACTTCAGCTCATCTGTGGATCGAACCCCCGAGACGCAGCGCGCCCAACTCGCATCAGCGATGCGGTGTCACGAGGCCGCGCTGCTGCGGGCGACTCTGCATGACACCAACCCCGTATCAAGCACGACGAACACCAGCGCCGAACCCGCGGCTGTAGCACCAGCCAACCCGAGACCGTAGGTACGTCGGACCGGACGGATGTGTCGTCAGTAGCGACCACGGTTCGTCCGTGTCGACGAGGTACCGTCCGTGTCGACGAGGTACCATCCGGTCCACTGCCGTTGTCCCGCTTGTACAGTCGACGCACCAGTAGCGACAGTAGCGACGCCCCCCACTTCCCCGACGTCTCATCCGCGCAAGCATTACCGGTGTACCCGCGTGCTGGATGCGTTATTGCCGACAACGCCACCTGAGATGTGCTGAACCGTGCGACGATCGGACTATGGTCTCCACATTTTCGGACTTCGATTGGCTCACCGCACAGTACGAGTGGGTCGAGAACGGATTGTTCGTTGCTTACGTCACCGATACCGATCCCCCGACCGTGATCGACTCGCTGTGCACCCGACTCGACGGCGAAGCAATCGGCCTGGACGGTCTCAACGAACGCTACTGGGACGAATTCTCCGTCATCGGTGCCACACAGATCGGTGAGGTGACTCTCGCGATCGCCCCGGGGACCAACGTCACCAACGACGAATTGCGCATCCTCTCGGCCGGACGCCGCGTGGTGATGCACTCCAAGAGCGTCAATGCGGACTGCCACTTCTCGGTGTGGGACGACGGCACCGAAGTGGTGTCCTTCGACCCCCTTCTGCGGACTAGTTTCACCGGAGACGGTGCGATACCCGAACAGTGGCGAATTCGCCTCCGCGACGTAGGGATAGACCCCGACGGGACCGGCCCGATGCAGGACGGTCGATTCCACGTCCTGGAAGCATCGTTCGCGTTGGCCGCGAACTACCTGTCGCACACGATCACCGACGATCAGATCTCCCACGCGACATTCTTGTGTGGCATCGGGCGCAACTGAGCAGTTGTCGGCCATCGCATGTCGGCACTCGGTTCCCGTCACGACACCGCGTTCTCGGACTGATCAGACGGACTGCCCCGACGTTCTCGAGCACTGTGCCGATCGAAGGCGCGCGCATGACCCCTCCCCTCCGCCGAGCCAGCAGACAGTCGTCATCGGTCAGCGACTGGCCACACTGAACACGCCACCAGCCAGCAGCACCAATACAGCACTGGCCCAGGCAGGCCCGCTCGAGCCCACAGCCGCGAGGGCTACACCACCGGCCACCGGCCCGATGACGGCACCGGTATTGAGAGCGACGGTGGCGAATGCACCGGACATCGTCGGAGCGCCCTGGGCGGTGGCGACAATGGTTCCGCGAGTCGAATTATCGTCGATGACGCGTACGCGGACCGCGACCTGGGGAAACATCGCCCAATTCACTCATCACTTTGCCCTCGAAGTGATGAGTAGACCTGACTCCCCAAGGCAAAAAGATGACCCCCTGACCTGCATTTCTGCTGGTCAGGGGGTCATTCTTGTGCGCCATCAGGGATTCGAACCCCGGACCCGCTGTCAGAGTGATGACAATTCGCCTGGATGCATCCGAGTCCACCACAAGCCGGTTCACCTGGCAGTTCAGGGAGTCGAGCGACCACCGACGTACAACCGGATTCACACGCGTTCAACTCAAAAAGATGACTAAAAGATGGCACTCTCGAATCCGCCCAACACCAAGAACATCCTGCACCGACCATCCTCGTTCACATGGTCACTCGACTCCACCAACAGCAAAGGAGTGACCTCCTGTCCCTCTCCAATTATCCGACTGACGAGCCTGCAGGGCTCCCCGCCGAAACTCAGATCGGCGTCCGTGTCGGAGCCTTCACCTAGTCTCCTGTCCATTCAGCTCGACCCTTGGCAGAAAAGAGTCTCGACGATGCCAGCGCAGGCGTGGGTCACTCTGATCATCGGACTGATCGCCACCATCGGTGTCATCATCACCTGGCAACAGAAGAACTCCGCAGACCGCCGCTCCGAGTGGTTTCGACGGACCACTTGGGCGTTCGATCGCACCTTCAGCACCTCCGACACCGAAGCCCAACTCGGATGGAAAGTGCTCGAAACTCTGGTCGCATCTAGACTGGCTACACGCAGCGACTCCGACATCGTCCAAGTCATCGCCGAGCAAATAGCGCTCGGAGACTCGGACGGAGATTACGACGAGGAGGCAGGAAATGACCACAGCAACACCGAAGAATCCGGCCCCGGCCATTCGTAGCCTCGCCGTCCGCCGGGCAGCGGCACAGGCCGCGGTCGCAGCTAGCGCCAAAACCGGTCGGCCGGTCCCCGACGCCGTACAAAAACTCGCCAACTCACGCTAAAAGTTCGGGTGCGCTCGCCCCCATCCTTCGGCGCGATAGAGACGCGCACGAGAAACGCAGGCCGTCGCGTGACTTCGATGGTTGTGAACTGACATCTTGGTGCGCAAAACGCAGGCAGCGGCGGCGTGCACAGGTGCCAAGCTTGCGACGGACACCTCGCGTGACTGCTTAATTGAAGAATTTTGAATTGCTGTGGGGGTGTAACACCATATTTGCTCGATGGGCAGCTGCGAATCGTCCGGTGTGGGTGAAACCCCAGAGCAGTGCGATGTCGCGCAGTCGACGCGCTAGCCCGAGCGAACCCACTGTTGGGACAGGGGCCCACTCGGCAATGACGATGGTCTCCGAACTGCGCCGATCCTCAGGTCAGACAGTAGCTGCGGTGGACGACACTGGTCCGGAGCTCGTGTCGTCGTTGCCGAGGCCCGCCGCAACCTGCTTCCGGTCGGCCCACACCAGCGCCACCACCGCAAGGAGGCAGACAGCGGCCGACGCTGCGAAGACCGAGAACAGGTCATGGGCTCCGCCTGCTGCGATGGCCGCACCGCCGACCACCGGTCCGAGGAAGGCACCGACGAACGAGGTTCCGTTGGACCACCCCAACGCGGTTGCCCGTACCGGGAGCGGGAAGATGTCGGCTGTGGTGGAGTGAATCAGGTTCATCGTCGAGTGGCCTCCCAGCCCGGTCAGAGCGACGCACGCAATGGTGCCGGTTAGTGAGAGCGGCAGAACCAAAATCCCGACCAGTCCGGTGACGGTGCATATGCTCGTCGCAACCGCGACGATGGCGGGGCCGCGACGATCGGCGGCCCACGCAGCTACGAACGACCCCGCAACTGCTGCCCCGGTGAGCGTGAAGGTGAGCAGCAGCGCCACGCGCAGCGAGTACCCCAGATCGACCATGGCTTGCGTGGCCCATACGTTCAATCCCTGCCACGCCACCATGTTCGCGATGGCGCAGGCAGCAATCACGAACGTTGCCGCAAATCCCTTTCCGACGAACATCACCCGTAATTTACGACCGGTGGACCATAGACGGCCGGCGATCTCCTGGGGTGTGTCGGTCGGGATGGTCATCAGTGCAACGGCGACCAGAATTGCCGATGCGGTTCCCGCGCCAACGAAGAACATCGGCCGCCAACCGAAAGCAGGGAGGACGGGGATTGCCAGCAACGCGGCCACGACGCCGCCCAACGGAATTCCTGCCATAGTGACGGTAACGACGAGGGATGCACGACGAGCGGATGAGCTGTTTCGGGCCGCGGTCATCGCGGTGGTCAGCGATCCACCGACACCGACACCGGTGACGAATCGGGCGACGGCCAACATTTGCACTCCCAGGGCTGCACCGGTCAGCACAGCTCCCACTGCAAACAACGCTATGGCACACAACAAGACTCGTTTGCGTCCAATCCTGTCGGCGCACCACGGTGCGGCAACCGAACCGACGATCGCGCCGATGTAGACGAGCCCACCGACCAATCCGGTCGTTTGATCAGTGAGGCCGAGTGCACTGTCCTCCAGCAGCAACGGCACCACGGATCCGTACACGATCAGATTGAAGCCTTCGATGACCGTGATGAACATGCACAGCACGATCACCCCAGGGTGCGAACGAAATTCGATGTCAGTCCCAGCAGACGGCGGAGATGTATTGGACAGCATTTCTGACTCCTGGTTGGGTCGATGTTTGCGCGGCGGCCGGACGGGCCCCGGTGACCAGAACAATCTTCGAAACTCACTGTGAACTCGGTGAACTCGGTAACTGGCCGATCCTGGAAACCGAGGCACCCAATGTCACACTGCAGACTCAGTGAGTCCGACTCGCAGCTTCTCATCCTGTCTTCTGGGACGAATGGGGTGACCGCTCCCGCAATGCGCTGCATATTGGAGTAAACGTCACCGATCGAAGAACCGAAGAAAAAATGAACTCCAACTCTGAGGTGTAGATCGTCGGCTTCCGCCCGGTGACTCGTTCGGCGATGCTGGCGTCGGATTCGAGCGGATGTGGTGAAGGCACACCGAACGATCTCCAGGAAGGTCGAGCGCCAGATATATGCCGATGACGTTCCGTCGGGACTGCTGGAGTGGATGGTATTTTGGTCGCCAAAGCCCGTTCGAGCGACTGCCTGAGCGTCTGAGGCTTTCGCAACACATGTGGCCGACTATTATTGAATCGAAATTTCGCCTACAAGAGCGGCTGTCGCCGAAGTTCCACAACGAACTCGACCCGAAATCGCGACCATCAGACGCCGACTGCACCCACCGAAGCCTGCTCAGCCGCGGCGGCCAGGATCCAGTTGCGGAACTCGACTGCAAAATGCTCGAGGTGATGCTCCACCACCACTGGGCCACACGTCACCGGTAGGGTCACCGACAGCCGTGCCTCGAATCCGCCTGGCACATCGGCAAACGAATTCGAGATGGATCCGATCACGGTGCCGTCGGCCAGCGCCATCCGTGACCGGCGTCCCTGCGGCGCATCGCCATCGTCAGGAAGTTCGACTTCGGCGGTAGCAGCATCATCCCAGGGATGCATGTAGAACGAGCACACGTAATCACCGAGAGTCTCCACGATGTTGACGCCTCCTGCGCCGGCGTGGATCGAATAATGCTCCGGATGCCCCGCGATGAGAACGTCCTCACGACCAAACGCCCGAGACAACCATGCGCTGAACTCGGTCGCAGTGATGCCGCGAGCGTGCAAGGTCGTCGTACCCGAGGACTCCTCCCCCGCCGAGCGTTCGACCTCAGCCCGAAGATAGGCCGTTGCAGAATCGATCTCGTCCTTGAGCAGCTCGAGCAGAGAATCGCGACCCAGCCTGCCTTTGAGCAATGCCAGCGCGCGTTTCGCGGCCGTCAATTCGAAACCGTCGATACTGCTATCGCGGTCTTCGCCTGCCAGACGCACCCAACGATCGGAATCGGTCGCCACACACTGGTGCTGGTCGGTAGTCATTATGGGCCTCACTTCGATCGTTGGGTGGTGTTGGCTGTGTGTCGATCCGGTCAGTGCGACAGGACCGGAAGTTGGATATAGGAAGCGTGGTCACCACCGGTGTGGATGACATGCTGGCCAATGTTGGCACCGACGTATTCCCGGATACCCGGCATCAGAGTGCCGAGTAGATTGCGAGAGCTGACGACGAATCGCAGCTGTTCGCCCGGGTGGAATGTGAGACCGATCGGCAACAGGTCGATCTCGATATCGACAACGTCACCTTCCGAGAGCTTTTCGACCCGATCGAAGGTGTGCGCCGGCACCTCGTCAGTGGACAGGTTCTCGTCGAGGTGGCGCGCCGATGCCCGCAGGCGTCCGTCGGAGCCCTTGTACTTGAGAATCGTTGCGCCGTGGTCGGTGAGGTCGTGCGCTCGCGCGCTCTGATTCGGGACAGTGAATGCCTGCAGGGGTGTGCCGTACGCATCGAGTTTCTGTACGAGAACGAAAATATCCATGTCGTCGGAGCCGCGCGCTTCGACCCAGAGGTGCGCCTTGGGGTATCCGACCATCACGGTCTCCTGTTCGAACCGCGTGATGAACGAAACCGCATTCGGGTTGGAATCGACTTCGTATGCTGCGATCGCTGCATCGCCGGGTGCTGCGGATTGCAAGGTACGAGACTGAGCATCCAAGAAGAACTTTGTCGACGAAGCATGTTCCGGTGGAAACGTTTCCGCGGAGACTCCGACAGTGTCACCGCCATTGAGATCGAGCACGGAGTACCGAACCCTCGGTGTCTGCTCCCAGCCGTTGTCCTCACCCTTGAGGTAGTGATCGAAGAAGCGACGAAGGTCCTCGACATTCGCCTCGTCGTAGTAGTCGGGCCATTCCTGACCGTTGTGGATACGCAACCACTTCTCGTCCGACGCGATTCGACGCCACGCGCGGAACGTCCCCGCGGTGTGCAGGGTGTTCGAATAGCTGGCGACGACGTACGCCGGGACGGTGATGCGGTCGAACTGCGGAATCTTGTTCTCCCACAGCTCGGTCATGAGTGGGTAGCGTTCCACTTCGGAGAGAATATCCTCCTTCTGATTCTTGCCGAAGAAACTGCCGTCTTGAAGCTGCTGCGCGAAGCCGGTGTCAGGCATTCCGCCGCGCAGGACCAGATCGCGATAGACATCGCTCACGCCCTCCCACGGGTTGATCGCAGCGAGGTGGGGTGGCTGCTCTGCAGCTGTGAACCACTGCGACACCGCTAGATACGACGTCCCGCTCATCCCAACCTTGCCGCTGCACCACTGCTGCTCGGCGAGCCACTCGATGAGGTCGTAGCAGTCACGACCTTCCTGCCTGTCCCACAGCACGCTGTCGCCATCCGAATCGACCACACCGCGAATGTCAGGATTGCAGATCGCATAGCCACGGGCGCACCAGTACGCCGGGTCCGGAGCTTCGAACTTCTCCAGACCGGAAACGATGGAATTCTCGAGCCCGACGAGTCCGAAGACGCCCATCACGCTGGGCGAGCTGCCCTGTCCTTTTCCGTAGGGGCTCCAGGCGACGACAACCGGCACCTTTTCTTCCCCGACCGGCCTGAACACGTCAACATAGATGGTCACACCATCACGAAGCTGGACAGCGACATCTTTTTCGAAAACCACATCGACGGGGAGAGAACGAAACTGAGGTGCTATTCGGTATCCGGCCTCCAAGGTCCGAGAACCCGGATCGAATCCCGTCAACACTCCACTTCGGCCTGCAGGCAACGGAGTGGACGGTACGAACATCTTCTGGTCTTCGCTCATGTCGAGCTCCTCATCTCGTGGTCCTCGCTTGCCTTCGGATCCCACAACGAGCGTACGTCCGATCGACGATTAACTCAACACCTGTTTATATAATTCTTGGAAAACTGATCGACAACCCGTGATCCAGATGGACGCATGTCGACATTCCTCCGCCATGCGCTGCGCGAAGACGGGTAGTGCGTGGCACTTCAAGGCTTCGCTCAGCGATCTGCAGTTCACCGCCGGAGCTCCGTAGCCATCCATGCAACCACCGCGACTGCGCATCCACGGCCTCCCGTGCGATTCGCGCCTGCGACGGCAGACCGGGACGTCAGTGCGTCATCTGCCCTTGATGGCGTTGAAGTACCGAACGTCTCCTGCCTCCACCGCTTCGCGTAGAACATGCCCGGTGTGGTCTGGTCGCTGATCGCCGACCGGTTGCGGCACATCAGGATTCCCGGTGTACGAGATCAATTTGGAGATGCGGTGTCGAATGCGCCATCCCTTGTCGGTCCGCACCAGTTCGTCGTCGTACCAACCCGAACCCAGCCAGGTCGGTCCACCGAAGGCTGCTTTACGAACAAGCAACCAGTTGCCGTACGTGAAGGTGTATGCCTTGTCGCCTTCGACATGCACGAGGTGGCCCGTCATCGTGTGCTGGTGGGTGTCGAGAGTCTTGTGGAAATCTTCGAATGCACTTGTGAGGCTGGCAACATCCGGCCACGCAGCGCTGGCTGGACCGAACTCTGCCTTCACGTCCTCGGTGAAGATGTCGTTGAACAGGTCCCACTGATGGGAGTCCAGCGCGAACGCGTAGAGGTTGAGAACTTCGATGATTGCCGCTTTGTCTTCGTACTCACTCATTGCGGGTCTGCTCCATTCCACGTTTGAAAAATCGGATCGACTACCGGGCGATGCGCGACCGCTCCACGGTTACAGCGAGTGCGACGTTGCGCCACATCGCTGCATAACACCCGAAACATTCGGGTCTTTAGATCATTCATCGTGACTGCAGTCACTGTCAACCCCGAGAAATCTCGGCAACATCAATTGAAGGCACCGACGAACACGTCACGCAGACGATATGACCGTCAGGAATGGAACTCAACGGTTGTTCATATCACGGCTCGGCGGTAAGATTTGCGCGATGACGGTCGAGAGAAGCCAGGCAAGCAAGCCGCGACGTGGACGACGCCCCGGAACGGAAAGCACCCGTCAAGCTGTGCTCGACGCCGCTCGCGCCAAGTTCGCACGCGACGGATTCGCGGGCACGACCATCCGGTCCGTCGCTGCTGACGCAGGCGTCGATGCCTCTCAGGTAATGCAGTTCTTCAGATCGAAAGACGATCTCTTCGCATCGGTGATGGCCATCCCGCCCTCTGCACTCGAACGATTCGATATCGCGTTCGAGGGTCCAGACGAACACCTCGGCGAACGGGTAGTTCGCGCTTATCTGGCGGCATGGGAAGGAACGCCCGAGCAGTCCGAGCCGCTGATGGCCATGCTACGCAGCGCGATCGGGAATGAACACGCCAACGAGCAACTCCGCGACTTCATTCAATCCCGTCTCCAGCACGGAATGAACCCCGACGGCGACGCCGACGCCGCGCTGCGAGCAGGACTGGCATCATCGATGCTCGTCGGCATCGTCACGAGCCGCCGCATCATCGGAGTACCACTACTGACCGAAGCGAGCACCGACGATCTCGTCCGCATCGTGGCACCAGCGATCCAACGAGTCCTCGCCGCGGAGTAACGCACTTCGATCGAGGCGGTGACTTCAGGGAACCTCGGTGCTTCGGAGATCCGAGCGATCCGCCGGCTCGGGTGCGATGTAGACCCGATCGGGGCCGAAGGATGGGATTTCGGCGAACTCGTCGCCCACCCCGGGCGTCTGCGCGACGTCGATCGTTCTGCGTAATGGCCTGTTCGGGATGAGTACGGTCGCAACCAGAGTCACGACAGCGATGAAACCGGCGATCAGAAAGATTCGCCCCGTAGCATCACCGTAGGCGGTCCGAACGACAGCGGCGACCGGTGGCGGCAGCGCCCCGAGGTCGAGTGAGGAACCAGCACCGGCCGAGGCGTCGATGCCCAACTGAGCGAAGCCTGCAGCCGACTTCTGGGCCACTTGGCCTGCCAACAACGACCCGAGAACGGACACACCGATCGCTCCACCGAACGTGCGAAAGAACGCGACGTTGGACGATGCCGCACCGATATCGTGCACGCTGACCGTGTTCTGAACGGCCAGTACGAGATTTTGCATCAACATGCCGATTCCGAGCCCGACGACCGCGATGAAGACGCCGATGGACCACAGACTCGTAGCGTGATCGACGATGCCGAGTAGCAGGAATCCGACCACCATGAGACCCGCGCCCGCCACAATGAAGGGCTTCCATTGTCCGAGCTTGGTGATGAGTTGGCCAGATCCGACGGAGCTGACGAGCATGCCGAACACCAAGGGGATCGTGAGTAGCCCAGCTCCGGTGGGAGAGAATTCGCGTGCCGTCTGGAAGTATTGCCCGAGGAACGTGGTGCCGCCGAAAAGCCCGACACCGACGGCAACGGACGCGATGATGGCAAGGCCGGTCGTGCGCTCGGTGACGATCTTCAAAGGAATGATCGGCGATGAGTGACGAGCCTCCACGATGACGGTCACGACCAAGAGCAACACCCCGGTGCCGACAAGAATGGCCGAGTCCCGGGAGAGCCACTCGTAATAGTCTGCCTTGCCTGCGAACGAGACCCAAACCAGGAGAACGGAGACTCCTGCTGTCAGCAGCAGGGCACCGAGCCAGTCGATGGACACGTCGTCCTTGCGCACGGTCTCGATATGGAGCGTCTTCTGCACGAGCCCGAAGGCAACGACAGCAACTGGCACGCAGATGAAGAAGCACCAGCGCCACCCGAGCGGACTGTCGACGACCACGCCGCCGAGAATGGGTCCGCCCGACATCGATACGGCGGTGACTGCACCGATGTAACCCGAGTAGCGTCCGCGTTCACGCGGGGACACGATCGACCCGATGATGGCGATGACGAGGGCCGTCAGACCCCCCATACCGACACCCTGAACGACGCGAGCCGTCAACAGAATCGGTATGTTCGGCGCGAACCCGGCAAGCATCGAGCCTACAACGAAGACGACGATGGCGACCTGAACGAGAACCTTCTTGTTGAAGAGGTCTGCGAGCTTGCCCCAGATCGGCGTCGACGCGGCGTTGGCAAGCAGGGCCGTTGTGATCACCCAGGCATAGACGGTCTGCGAACCGTCGAGGTCACCGACGATGGTTGGAAGCGCCGTAGTGACGATCGTTGTGCTGAGAAGAGCCGTGAACAGCGCAGCGAGTAGGCCAGTCAAGGCTTCGAGGATTTGCCGGTGCGACATTGCGTCGGGATCTGCGGCACGACCACTAGACGGCGGAGTAGATGGCATTGGTTGTCTCACATTCGATTTCAGATTTCCGCGGTCCACGAAAACAGGAGACTTCGGTTGCGTTCGAAGGCTCCACATTCAGCCGCCGGGGGGTGCCATAGGAGCAATCAGCGAGAGCTGATACTTGCTATCTACAACCATATGGTGGCAACTGCAGCTGGGCAACGCGGATGCCTGTCCCGTGAGTCACATTTCACTTCGCCGTCACGAAGGATGCCATGCTCGAACTTGTCGCTCGGAGTGAGCAATCCAGCGGCCGGACGCGCGAGTCACTGCCATCGGGTAGCCGAAGCAGTCGGTGACGTTCTTCGAATTCAAGACTTCGCTCACAGCACCGGACGCCAACTCGACACCGGCACCGAGCATCAGCACATGCGTTGTGTGCGATGGGATTTCCTCGAGATGATGAGTGACCATTACGGTGGTCAATTCGGGGTCGGCTGTGGCCAGATGGCCGAGCGCGTCCATCAACTGCTCACGCGCCGCGAGATCGAGACCTGTCGAGGGTTCGTCGAGTAACAGCAGCCGGGGACGAGAGATCAGAGCCCGTGCGATCAACACTCTGCCACACTCCCCCTGCGACATCGTCGTCCACACCGTATGCAAACGCTCACCCATGCCCAAGGCAGTCAACAGCGCACGCGCATGGACAGTGTGCGCCGCAGACGGTTCGTCCCTGGTCACTCGCACGGCGGTATTGGTAAGACCGGTCAGTACCACCTCCAGCGCGGACATAGGCTGGTCCAGCTTGTGACGCGGATCGACGTGGCCGATCAGGGTCCGCAGTTCGCGCATGTCCACGCGTCCGAGTCGACGTCCCAACACCTCGACCGACCCGCGAGTGGGGTGTACTCGGGCACCCAACAGGCTCAGAAGTGTGCTCTTCCCTGCGCCGTTCGGACCGAGGAGAACCCAGTGTTCGCCCGGCTGAGCAGTAAAAGTTATGTCGAACAGCAGATGTCGTCCACCACGGACGACATCGACCCCAGAGACCTTGACGGCAGAGACCCCGATCGGCGCGAGAGATGCTTCCGCGCACTGTTGTAATGACACTGTTGGGCCCTTCGGTTCCAAGCAAACAAAACCGGGCTTTGACATGGCGCTCACCAGGGCCCGGCTCTGTCGCTGTGGCTATCTCTTCGCTGTGACAGGGGCAAAGCGATCGAGCGTCGTAATGCCTTCGAATTCATGCGGTTTCGTTCCGGCCATGATGCGTCCGAAGTTCTCCGACAGGGCCTCCAGATTGAGAGCACCATGGAGGGTGATGACCCGAGCATCCCGCCAGGCGCGCTGAATAGGCTCGAAGTCCATGATCGCGGTCGATCCGGAGTTCCGCTGCAGTAATTCGATTGCCTCCGCGCACCATTTTGCTGCGTATGCGGTCTCTGCGAGTACCCGAGTGCTGAAGAGCTGGAGGTAGTCGGGATCGGCCGGTGTGCCTGCGGCCGCCAGTTCACCGAGCCGATCGGTCTCCGCGGCGTTGGCCTGCGCCATCAAAGCGGCAGACTGAATCTTGGTATGCACCTCGGTCAGCATCAGATGTGTCAGCGGTGCTTCGAGCTGATTCTTGTACGTCGTACCGCGAATCGGTCGGCCGCTGGACCGCTCGAGAAAGCGATCGAGTGCACCGCGGGCAATACCGACCGACATTCCGGCCATCAGGCTGAACGCCCATCCGAGAGTCGGCGCTTTCCACAGCGATCCTGTCAGGCCACTGTCGAGAATTCCTCCGGTGACGTCCCGAAAGTCGACGACACGATAGTCGGGCACAACGAGTTTTCCTTGCGACAGCGAACTCGACACGCTGCCCGTGGCGCGCATGCCGGCGACTTTCCAGTCGTCGTGGAAGTCGAGCTCCTCGCGCGGGACCTGGACTCCTACGAGGTATGGCCCGTCGCCGTCATCGGCGATACATCCGAGGTTGGTGAACGGTGCCCACAACGAATCGCTGCCGAACGTCCACGGTCCGCCGCTGATCTCCCAGCCGCCCTCGACCCTGCGCGCGCGTCCTCGCGAAGCCGGGAAGTGACTCGAAGCGGCGACTCGCGGTCCAACCCACTCGGATCCGAAAACTTCTTCGACGTTCCGAGCTCCGGAGCCGGCGGGGATCCAGTTCGTCGACGCCCCCACCCACACCGTCCAACCGCATGAACCGTCCCATTTTGCGACCTCGGTGATGACGTCCAACTGCTGCCGCACAGAAAACTCATACCCGCCGAACTCCGCGGGACTGCCGATATCGAAAGCGCCTGTCCCGTCGAGGTCGGCAATGGTCTGGGACGAGTGGCGACCGGCTCGCTCGGCGTCGAGCGCGCGTTCGCGCAGCGTGGGCCCCAGGGCTCGAACCTTGTCCAGAACCGCCGTGAGTCGTTTGGAATTGTTGATGGTCTCGATCATGACGTCGTCTCCTGGGTTGATTGGCCAGTGCTCGAACAAAGCTGGCATGAAGTTCGGGGCCCCGCGGGTATCACCGCGCGTGGCATCCCGTAAAACACCCATATGGTTCGGGTAGTTCTTTGAGTGTGACCGTGATTGCCGTCACTGTCAACCCTGCGACGGAGAAACTCGAAGTCTACGAATATGTAATCAGGTCGAATTGGGCTCGTACGCAACCGAATCGACGATACGTCGCCTGAACCACCGGTGCCCCGGATCGTCGGCACGGATCGGATGCCACCACAGCGCGTGATTGAGCGGCGCCAATTCGAACGGAAACTTTACTGTTCGAATGCCCATCCGCTCGCCCATAACGTTGGCAAGGCGCTCAGGAAGAAAAGCGATCCGATCGGTACCGGCAACCAAGTACGGCAACGCCAAAAAATTTTCGCCGACGACTTGAACGAAGGGCTCCACACCATGCGCCCTCAGCTGACCCAACGGAGTCGCCGACGCACGGGGATACGTCTGAAAGTCCGCCCATGGAAATCGGGCCAATTGACCCGGTTCTATCGAGCTGCCGATGTGTGAATTATCCTCGGCAACAACGCAAGCCCACCGATCAGAGAACAGATCAGTCGACGGCAACCCATCCACAGGTCCCCGCGAGACCATCATCGCGTCGGCGGAGAGAAGCTGGACCGATGCATTGTCGACGACCTCGGACCTCAACTGGAGGAACTGAACCCTAACTTCAGGAGCCTCGGCCAACAGCGCCCGAACAATTATGTCGCCGACGGTTGCCACCATGTAGTCGGAAATCAAAAGTGTGAACTCGCGGGTCGAGCTGTAGATGTCGACATCGGGCTCCGCGTCGAGCACACGACCGACGGCGGACACAGCGATCTCGGTCCTTCCGACAAGGCTGTGCCCTAACGGCGTCAGCTCGTACGCATTCCCGACTCGTTCGAGCAATCGGTCCCCGTAGAACCGCCGCAGCCGCGCAAGCGCTGCACTCATCGCCGGCTGGCTAAGCCCGACAGCGACGGCGGCCCGGCCGACACTTCGCTCGCGCAACAAAGCATCAAGCGACAGCACGAGGTTCAAGTCGAGTGTGCCGCGTTGGCCGGCTGGACGGTTGTTCGGACTCATGATGACCCCACTATGCCTGGTGAATCCGTCGAGGTTGCGACTTCGAGAAACGAGCACATACAGCCGCATGCGCCGCTAACGGTGCCTTCCTGGGCTTATTCACGGGGCGAATCGGGGTCATATCGATTCGTTGCTTCCCAGATCCGCTGCGACACGGAAAAGTGACGGTCCTCACACGATTGTCGCCTCCAAGCGCACTTTCCCGTCAGCAAAAGTAGAGGCGTTCGTGGGTCGTCCCACCGAGAACGCCCATCGGCAAGGAGCACGTTTTGATCGGATCACGCACGGAAGAATTCCGACGAGGATGGCCCACACTCATGGCGGCTGCAATCGGCGTCGGCGTGGGAGGTACCGGTCTGGCGATTTACTCGGCTGGCCTGTTCGCCGCCGACCTTGCAACCGAGATCGGACTCGGTCCGGCGCAATACGGCGCGTCGATCACGCTGGTTGCGTTCGGCTTGGCGCTCGCCGCACCAATAGTCGGGCACATCGTCGACAAGGTCGGAGTCAAGGCACCCGCAATTTTCGGGGCTCTTTGTGCAGCACTCGGTTTCGTCGCGCTGGCAACCGTCGTCCACTCCGTCGCTGCGTACATGACAACGATGGCGTTCATCGGCTTCTTCGGCGCCAGGACCGGTCCCATCGCGTTCAGCCGCGCGGTGAGTAGTTGGTTCGACCGTTCGCGGGGTCTGGCGTTGGGAATCACCATGATGGGTAGCGGAGTGGCCACGGCTATCATTCCCATCACGATCGGTCGAGTCGTCGAATTGGAGGGCTGGAAGTACGGCTATCTGACATTGGCGTGCGTCGCAGTTGCCGGTGTCATTCCCTCACTGTTCTTCCTGAGCGTGGCTCCCCGACAGGAACCGGCTACGAACTTAGACACCGCCCCTCAGGAAGCCGAACTCGAATTTTCCGCCATTCGACGAGATCCCCTGTACTGGCGTCTGATCCTCACCTTCGCACTGATGGCAATCACCGTTACCGGGCTCGTCCCGTACCTGATCCCGATGCTTCGCCAAGATGGAATGAGCATCGGCGGCGCGGCAGTAATCGCCTCCACTCTCGGTGTCGCAGTGATCGTCAGTCGCGTTGTGGTCGGGTGGCTCATCGACATTCTGCGTCCGACCGTCGTAACAGCCGTATTGTGCCTGCTGTGCGCTGGCGGTGTGCTGCTGTTCGCCGTAGGCGGCATTGCATTCGCGCCGGCTCTGGCCCTCGCACTCGGTTGTCTACTCGGAGCTGAGCTGGACCTTGTCGGCTTCTTCACGTCGCGATACTTCGGTCTGGTGGCATTTGGAAAGGCGTTCGCCGGGCCGTACATGGCGTTCGTCATCGGAGGCGGAATCGCACCCTTGTGCGTCGGCGCGATCGTGGAGCGGACCGGGAGCTACACGGTCGTTCTCCACACCGTCAGCGCACTCGCGGCGTTGTGCGCCGTTGCCTTCCTGGCCCTTCCTCCGGTACGTACGCCCAAGAAAGGCCCGGCAATCGTCGACGACACCAGGAAGGTTCCAGTGTCCGTCAGCACGGACGAGTAACCGCGGTGGGCGAAGGTGTGGGCAGGACCGCCCCACACCATTTCGCGGGTCGTCGCGATGTGCACAGTCGATTGGAGTACAAAGATTTCCATGAGCACTACAGATCTGAATCTTATGGTCAACGACGTCTACGTCGACGGTGTGCTGAACTCGTCTCTCGACACCCTGGAACAGACGTTTGCCGTACTCGACGCCACCGGAGGCACCGCGTGGATCGCGCTCTCCGAACCTGATATCGACGCCGCAACGAATGATCTCATCTCTCTCGCGAGAAGATTTGATTCGCACGAGTTGGCGATCGAGGACGCCAAGAAAGGTCATCAGCGAGCAAAGTCGGAACGATATGGGTCCACTTTGTTCCTTGTCGTCCGTCCAGCAATCTATCTCGACACTGAGGAAGAAGTCGCATTCGGCGAGATTCATTGTTTCGTCGGTGTCAACTTCTTCATCGCAATCAATCACGTCGCCGACATCGACGACCGCCACATCGCTCGCAGCGTGCATCGACTGAGGGGCAAGCCTGCGCTGCTGAGCACCGGGCCGCAGGCCATCCTCTGGGCAGTGCTCGACACCGTCGTCGACGCATACGGCCCGGTCATCGATGGCCTCGACAACGACATCGACGAAATCGAGCATCAGCTCTTCGCCGGAGAAGTCGCCGTCGGACGCCGAATCTACGAACTGTTCAGCGAGGTCACCGACTTCCAGAAGGCCACGAGACCTCTCATCGGAATCCTCGACGGCTTGCTGAGGGGAAGTGAGAAGTACAGAGTCGGAATTGAGTTGGACCGCCGCTTGCGCGACGTTCAGGATCACATCATTCGTGTCGCCGAGCGGGCTGACACGTTCCATTCGCTGCTCCAAAATGCGCTTGCGCTCAATGCGACGGTCGTCGCGCAAAAGCAGAACGACGTGACCAAAAGTATTTCTGCATGGGCGGCAATCTTGTTCACTCCGACTCTGATCGGTGCAATCTACGGCATGAACTTCGAGATCATGCCAGAACTGAAATGGACGTTCGGATACCCGTTCGCGCTCGCGCTGATGGCACTGACGGGCATCGGACTGTGGGGAGTGTTCAAGATCAAACAGTGGCTCTAGCCGAGCCATCGGCTTTGACTACAGGACGGGTACCGGCTGACCGACCGAGCCGTCCATTTTGATCGAGATGCCTCGGTGAGCCTCGACGGCAAGGCGAGTTCGGTCTTCGTCACCGTCGACGATTGCGCGCACCAATTCGGCGTGCACAGCGGCTCGTGACGCGAGGTAGTCCTCGGCGTCGATCTGCGGCTCGGACTCCGCGTGCACCGTCAGTTCGGCGACGCACCGAATGGTTCCCACGTAGACGGCGCGCGCAAGCTCGTTCGGTGCAATGGCCGCAATACGTTCATGCAGTACCCAGTTGGACGCCATGAACGCGGTCCAATCCGAGCAGCATGACTCCATGTGCGCAAGTGCCTCTTCGAGGTCCGCGATGTCGGCATCGGTGCGGTGACGTGCAGCCTCGAGGGCAATCAACTCCTCGAGCGATTCTCGAACGGCTATCGCATCGGCAACCGAGGTGCCGCCATTCGCGACGGTGAGCAACGTGCGGCGAAGTCGAACGACGGCGTTGACCGCGGCCACGAACAATCCTCCTCCGCGCCCCGGGCGGATCTCGACGGTTCCTCGTTCGGACAGCAGGCGAGCAGTCTCCCCGATGGTCGAACGTCCGTATCCGGTCTGCTCACGTAGTTCGTCCATCGTGGCTATGCGGTCTCCCGCGACGAGCTTGCGCTCGACGATCGACTGCTCGATGGCCGTAGCCAGTTGCTGTGCGCGTGCCTGAGGTTTTGGAAACACCCGAATAGTTTAGCGCACATGCTTGACATACACCCAGACAACGGTAACTATTGAAACCTATCAACCGTACGGGTGTTTTAGTCGGACGCTAACGGCCGCTACCGACGCGCGCTCGTGAGTGCCGAACACCTCCGGTCATCGAACGAAGGTCTTCCCCATGAGTATGCGAGTGACAAGGATCGGCGATGCCGAACCGTTCAGCCCCGCCGGACACGACAACGTCGGCCCTGTACGGCTGCAGGGCGGAACGCACTCACCGACAACCGATTTCACAGTGGCATTGTCCCATTACCTGCCCGGAGGCGCAGCGAGCCTGTCCGCGCAGCCCTCGGAGACCGTGTACGTGATCGTGTCCGGTGCACTTGTTATGGCCAGTGAGGGCGTAGAAGAAACACTCGGTCCCTTCGACTCGGTGCATTTCGCGCCGGGGACCATGCGGACCGTCGAGAACCGAACCAACATGCCCGCGTCCATGTTGGTGATCCGCACATCGTCCTGACGCGAGCGTGAGCGTCTTACGCACAACGAACATCACGGACGCCGAACCCTAGAGGTAGGCACAGACAACAATGGAGCACACATGCGAATCGTGGGAATAGGCCGAAGCGTCGGCCCTGTCCTCGTCGGACTACTCAACGATGCAGGCAACGAAGTCACAGTCCTCGCCGACGTCGACACGTTCTGGTCCTCCCCGACGGACTATTTGACAGATGCGACTCAGGCAGGACAGATCATCCCGGTCGACCGGAACCTGGTGCCGCCCGTAATTTCTGGTGCCCGGGTGCTGTGCGTGGGCCTGAACTACCAGGATCATGTCGATGAGGGCTCATTCCGAAACGAGAAGCCTGCGGAGTTTCCCACGTTGTTCGCGCGGTGGTCCGCGTCGTTGACCGTCGACGGCGCCGATGTCCCGGTTCCTACGGGCGAGGACGGCCTCGACTGGGAGGGCGAAGTCGTGGCGTGGATCGGATCGACGCTGGTCGACGCAACGCCGGAGGAAGCCTTGGCCGCCGTGGTCGGTTACTCGACGTTCAATGACATTACCTCGCGCCGCGCACAAAAACGCACATCGCAGTGGATCATGGGCAAGAACGGCGATCGGTCGGGCCCACTCGGACCGATGATCCCGGCGAGCGAGGTAGGCGACCTCCGCGACGGTCTCCGCGTCGTGACACGGGTGAACGGCGAGGTCGTACAACACGGGAACACCTCGTCGATGATCTACGGCGTCGGCGAGACGTTGTCGCTCATCTCCCGCAGTTTCACGCTCAATCCAGGTGACCTGCTCGCGACCGGCACCCCGTCCGGGGTCGGGTACTCGCGCACTCCCCCATGGCTTTTGCAGCCGGGCGATACCGTCAAGGTCGAGGTCGATCGACTCGGCATCCTGACCAACCGCATCGTCGACAATGTAGATCGACACGCCCGCGTGCGCGCCAACTCGAATGCAGGTGCACTTCAGTGACGTCATCCAGCTTCACGGCAACCGAATCGGACCGGCGCAGTGGCCCCCTCACGGGCACCGTCGTGATCGACCTGTCTCGTGCGCTGGCCGGACCGCACGCGACGATGATGCTCGGCGACCTCGGTGCTCGCGTCGTGAAAGTCGAGTCACCCGGCTCTGGCGACGACACGAGAGGGTGGGGTCCACCGTTCGTGGCGCCGAAGGATGGTTCCTACGATTCCGGGTCGGCTGCGGACGACGGAGCCGAGTCGACGTACTACCTGGCTGCGAACCGTAACAAGGAATCCATCTGTCTGAATCTGAAGGACATTTCTCCCGGGGGCGATCTCGAAGTCCTCGTCTCGTTGATTGCGCGGGCAGATGTACTCGTGGAGAACTTCCGGACGGGGGTGATGGACCGATTGGGACTCGGGATGGACGAGTTGAGTCGCATCAACCCGCGTCTGGTCGTTCTGTCCATCACCGGTTTCGGCCACGACGGCCCAGAAGGCGGCCGGGCAGGCTACGACCAAATCGCCCAGGGCGAGGGCGGTTTGATGTCGCTCACGGGCGCAGGACCCGGTGATCCGCAGAAGTTCGGTATGCCGATCTGCGACCTGCTCGCAGGTATGAACGGCGCCTACGGAGTGATGGCGGCGTTGCACGAACGGCATGAGACCGGCCGGGGACAGGTCGTACGAACGTCGCTGTTGGCTGCCGCCGTGAGCGTGCACGCCTTCCAAGGGACCCGGTGGACGGTGGCTCACCAGGTCGGACGCGCCGCGGGAAATCACCACGCGTCGATCGCACCGTATGGGTTGTTCCGCTGCGCGGACGGGTCGGTGCAGATCGCAGTGGGCAACGACTCCATGTGGCGCACGTTCTGCGCCGGCTTCGGACTCGACCCGGCTGCCCCGGGGAGCCGCGACAACTCCGAGCGGGTGGCTCACCGCGACGAATTGATCGAGAGAATCGAGAGCATCTTCTCGACCTGGACGGCGGCGGACTTACTGCATCGCCTCGACGCCTTGGGTATACCGTCGGGCCGGGTGCGCTCGATCGACGAGGTGTACGAGTGGGACCAGACCCGCAGCCAGGGACTGCTCGTCGAGGTAAAGCACAGCACCCTGGGGGTACTCGAGCTTCCGGGACCACCGTTGCGGTTCTTCGACTCCGGCGGCCACGAGACGACCAGGACCGAGCACCGCGCTCCTCCTACGCTCGACGAAGATTCTGACGGAGTTCGTTCCTGGACGAGGCATTGAAGCGATGGACAGTCAGTCCTCGGCCGCTGATTCAGCGTGCTTGTCGGTGGCCGCTTTCACGCGGGGTAGATCCCCAGCGATGATGGCGGCCACCAATTCCTCGTGTACGGCCAACCTGGAATGCAGCCATTCCGCCGCGGACTCCGAGTTCTCGTCGTGCACCGCCGTCAAGGCGTGATCTCGGACGAACCGAGTCATCGACAGATACAGCGCCGAGGCGGTCCGGTTGGGTGAAATCCGGGCAATACGCTCGTGCAGGTTCCAGTTGGCCACAAGGAATTCGGACGTGCCTTTCGCCGCTGCATTTGCCAGCCATACCAACAGTGTCGCCATGTCGGCACTGTCTGCCGCAGTTCGATGCTTGGCGGCGTCGACATCGATGAGGGGCTCGAGGGCCTCCCGTACGGCGACGGCCTCGGCGACCGATGCAGGCTCATCCGTCACCGCCAGCAAGGTGTGCCGAATCCGAACCATCGGCCCGGCCGCGGTGGCGAACAAACCACCACCACGGCCCGGTCGGATTTCTGCGAGTCCGCGATCCGTCAACAGACGAATCGCTTCTGCCACCGTTGATCTGGCAAATCCGGACTGCTCTTTCAATGACTCGATCGTGCCTATCAGCTCACCGGGTGCGAATTCTCGGCCGAGGATCTGCTTCTCGAGTTCATCAGCGAGTACATGCGCGCGGGTCAGCGCGGGAACGGGCTTCACTGGAGGAACCTATCAACAGTCACGACGTTTACTTCCTCACCACTGCCAATCGTTGTCCTGCAGATCGGTTCCCTCACTCGAGATGGTTCTCGTCGACAGATGTGTCCCATGCTCGGCGATTCGGGCTTCGTGGTCTCGAACGAATGGATAGGCGAAATCGTGGTCGAAATCGCGTACCACGGAATGGATGTGGTTTCCGCTGTCGACAGCATTGACCATCTCGATGAGCAGTGAGTCGGTCTGAACACGGAAGTAGTGCGGAAGCCCACGCGAGAGACTGCCCGCCCAGGCGAAATGGACCGCCGTATCGCCGTCCGCATCGATCTTTGCACGGTGTTCGGCAGCGAGTAGTGCGGGAAAGCGTGAAAGGTAAGTGTCGATCAGGGTGTGCAGAATTTTTCGTTGGCCGCCGTCGAGCTTGTCTCCGCGGATGCCAGACGGTTCAGCCCGCACCAATGCCAATGCTTTTCGATCGGTGTTGCTGATCTGGTATTGAGGCATGCCCAGGTCGTAGTGATCGGGGTACTCGAGGCTGCCGATATGCGGAACCTGACGGGAAACAAAATCGGCCGGTGCGACATCGTGCACAACGGCGACCGCACGCTGGTCGTCGTCCAAAGACCCGACAAGGTCGAACCCGAGACCCTCGTCTGCCGACAACGGATTGAGCACTCCGGCATCGATGACCGGTTGCTGACCGAGCGCACTGGGCGAGGTCACGATCCAACGCTGGTTCACGACGGTGATGTTCAGGCATACATGGTGGCCGAGAAAGCGCAGGGACCACGTGTCCTCGAATCCAGGCCGTCCGAAGATCGAGAGAAAATAGGAGTCCGACGTCCGCCACAGTGATGCTGCAACGCCGAGGAAATCCGCCTCGCGAGCGCGCAACACATGCTCGAGCTGCATGATCGCCAGAATCTTCGTGAACACTTCCTCCGACACCGTCAGCCGGACGAGGTCGAGCACGACCACCTTCTGATGCCGGTCGAGCTGATGAAGAGAAACCCCGACGCGGTCAGGCTTGGGAATGATGTCCCAGTCGAGGCGTCTTGGATCGCCGAAGTCGTAGAGCGCTGCGGCTCGCTGCTCGGCCGAGAAGGTGTCCAGCAAACCGATTACACCGACGAGGAGTTTCTGGATCGTGCGCTCGTCTTCGTAGGTCGGCTCGACGGGTGGATGAGAGTGTGTCATCGGGTCCCCTCCATGAGATCTGAATAACATAATGGTTCGGATGGTTTTCGCACAAGAGTTGCGAACAAATGGCTGACGCCGTCCTCACGACTGTAACTTAAAACACCCGAACCGTTGACAGCTTTGAGTGACTCGAGTCATGATTGAACGATCCGAAGACGCCGCACACGGGCAATGCTCGTCGCAGACGCCGGGATTGCCGGGTACAAACAATCGCACCTCGGCGCCAGGCGGTCCGCACCCTCTTGCCCCGGCGCACCCGACTATTCGGCACATGTCGACCGCCACCGGCCGCGCAAGCCCTAATCAACGCGATGAGGTTTCCATGCTCACAACGATCGACCCTGCCCAGTTCCGCGAAACACTCGGTCACTATCCGACCGGTGTCGCAGTCGTCACCGCAGTGGGCGCGGACGGCAATCCCGCCGGAATGGTCGTCGGAACGTTCTCTTCCGTCTCCCTCGATCCGCCTTTGGTTGCGTTCTTCCCCGCCACCACGTCACGAAGTTTCGCGCAGATCAGAAGCGCCGAAGCCTTCTGCGTCAATGTGCTGGCGTCGGAACAAGAGCCGCTGTGCCGGAGGATGGCAACACCTGGGGACGACAAGTTCGAGGGCGTCGGTTGGCGCGCAGGCGCACTCGGATCCCCCATCCTCGACGACGCCGTCGCGTGGGTCGAGTGCACGTTCGAGGATGTCCGGGAGGCCGGCGACCACCAGATCGTCCTGGGACACGTACGAAGTCACGCCATCGAACGCCAGGCCCTTCCGTTACTCTTCTTCCAGGGCGGGTATGGGCGCTTCACCGGAAAATCGTTCATCGCCGCACCGGACCCCGACCTCATCCACGCCGCCCATGTCGCCCAGATCATCCGCAGTCGGGTCGAGGACATCGCCGCGCGATTCTCGGTGAACTGCAGCGTCTTGGCGCGAATCGGAGACGACTCGGTGCAGGTCCTCAGTGCAAGCCGAGCGCCCCAAGGCGACAATGTGGCCCTCGGTCATCGCCAACCAATCATTCCGCCCTTCGGGGCGGCATATCTCGTACACGCATCACCCGAGTCGGTCGATGGATGGCTCGAACGCGGACACGACGACGCGAACGCGGTGTACCGAGAACTGTTGGACAATGTTCGCGCACGCGGCTATTCCATTCTGCTCGCGAAACCGGAACTCCACCGACGCCAGAAGGAGGCTCTGGCGCAATTCGAGTCCACCGACCGTCTTCCTCAGCAGGAACGTGCAGTGCAGCAGGCATTCTCCGAACTCGCCGGCCACTTCTGCACGGACCTGGAACCCGATGAGCACTACGACCTCGCGTCGGTTGTCGTACCCGTCGCAGCAAACGGACAATGTCCTTCCATGGCACTTCGGCTGAGCGGTCTGCCCTCCTCGGCACCGACTGCGCTCGTCGAGACATGGATTCGAGAGCTACAGACCCTGGCGAGTAGTGCCGTCAAGCCTTGACGCGGCTGTCGAATCTCTTCATAATCGCTTAAACCATACAAACCATACGGGTGTTTAAGGAGTATTTGTGCGCCTCACTGGTTCGCAGCGCCGGAGCTCGACTGTGGATCCGGTCGATGCCTCCACGCTCACGGCAGCGATCATCGACTCCGCGGGGACCGAGCCGCGCGTGGGCTCGATCGACATGCCGCGCCGTCGCCCCGGTACCACCGTGCTCAGCGTGTTCGCCGCGGCACTGAATCCGCTCGATCTCGCCATTGCATCGGGCAGTTTTCACTCTGTGCGGCACGAAGCTCCCTATGTACCGGGAAGCGAATGCGTCGGCATCGTAATCGATTCCGACCGCTACGATATCGGGACGTGGATGTACGCCGAGACTCACGCGTCGCCGTCGGTACCCGGCAGCTTCGCGACGCACGTGATGGTTCCGGATAACTCACTCCTACCACTGCCGGACGGCCTGGACCCGATACTCGCAGCCGCCGTGGGCAACTCCGGCACCGCCGCCTACATGCCGTTGGTGCAGCAAGCCCAACTCAGAGCCGGTGACACCGTACTTATATTGGGAGCAACGGGAGCCGTGGGGCAACTCGCTGTACAGATAGCGCGTGAGCAAGGAGCAGGAAAGATTGTCGCCGTGGCACGCAACCGAGTAGCTCTCGAACGCTCGAAGATGCTGGGTGCACATGCCGTCGTCGCACTCCAGGACAACGAATCGAGCGAGGCACTCACCGGCCGGTTGTCGGAGACGGCGGGCCAGCCCGTCGACGTCGTACTCGACGGCCTCTACGGGATCCCGCTGGAAGCTGCCCTGCACGTCTGCGCGCCGCGAGCGAAGGTGGTCAACATCGGCAACTCCGCCGGCGCAGTCGCCCGAGTCCCTGCGGGCCTGCTCAGGGGAAAACAAATCACACTGTCAGGATTCGCTGGTCTCCACACCCCTTTGCAGGAAAAAGCCGAGGCGCTGACATGGCTGTGGGATGCACTCTTGCGCAAAGCAATCGAATTCGACGTCCGTACCTATCCATTGACCGAAATTCGGACGGCGTGGCATGCGCAGGCCAACTCACCTCACGGCAAATGCGTCATCCTTCCGACTGATGGAATCCTTTCATGAGCACTCGAACCGACAGTGCACACACCGCAGCCCTGCCGCCGGCGGTCGACTGCGTCGTCATCGGAGGCGGTCCGGTCGGCTTGCTGACCGCAATCATGCTGGGCCAGTCCGGAATGCAGGTATCGGTGATCGAGCGTCAACTCAGTAGGTACCCGCTGCCGCGTGCATGCACGATCGATCACGAAGCACTACGCATTCTGCAGTCCATCGGATTCATGGCCGAACACGAGGACCTTTTCGAGGCGTTTCGGACCGGCGGGCGCGGTGGGTACGAGTTTCGTAACGGCACAGGTGAACTGCTGCACACCATCGATTGGAACAGGCCATCCGAGTCGGGGTGGCCGAACACCAACGGCTTCTACCAACCCGACCTCGAGGGTGCACTCGAAGAACTCGCTGTCGCAACTCCAGGGGTACGGCTCCATCGCGGGTGGGCATTTCGGTCGCTGACCCAGGGCAACGAGCAGGTAGTCGCCTCACTCGCGTCCATCGAGCGACCGGACGAACTCGTCGATGTGCAATCGCGGTGGCTCGTCGGTGCCGACGGAGCAAACAGCGCAGTCCGCACTCACCTGGGGATCGGTGTCGGGGACTCGGGTTTCGAGGCCGACTGGCTCGTGGTCGACTACAAGCCCCTCGTAGAGGAGAGCTGGACAGCCTTCGTCACCCAATACTGCGACCCGAAGCAGCCGGCCACAGCCGTCAACAGCGGCCCCGGGCGCCGCCGATTCGAGTTCATGCGCACCGACGGCACGACCGTCGAGCAGCTGGGGAAGCCCGAGACTGCATGGGAACTGATGAAGCCGTGGGGTGTCACCCCGGACACCGCCGAGCTCGAGCGCCACGCGGTCTACACCTTCCGCGGACGGTGGGCCGAGTCCTGGCGCCACGACAACGCTTTCTTGGCCGGAGACGCCGCTCACCTGATGCCACCGTTTCTCGGTCAAGGCCTGTGCGCGGGGCTCCGCGATGCTCAAGCTTTGAGTTGGCGACTGAGCATGATCCACTCAGGCCAGGCCACCTCGGTGATCTTGGACAGCTACGGTCCGGAGCGAACCGGTCACGTACGAGAGATCATCGACGCGGCCGTCGCAGCCGGACGCATGATCTGCGAGCTGGATGTTGATCGGGCCGCGACGCGCGATGCCGCACTGAGAGAACAATCGTCGAACGGCACTGCAGAGGAGCCACCTCATCCACGCCTGGGCGAACCGTCGCTGTCGGCAATGGGGCACCCCGCCGAGGGCCGGCTCGCACCACAGGGACGGGTCCAAATCGGCAATAGGGTAGGCCTTTTCGACGATCTAGTGGGTGGGAGTTGGCAACTGATCAGCCGAATCGGCAATCCCGCCGACAGCCTGACCGATGAAGACAACCGATGGTTTCATCGCATCGGAGGAGTGCTCAGCGACATCTCCCAGAACGGTTCGGTGAAGGACAGCGACGGCGTCTACGCCCAGTGGTTTGCGGCCCACGACTGCGAGGCCCTGCTCGCCCGCCCAGATTACTACGTGTTTGCAGCGGGTACACATGCCGACGTCTCGGTCTTCATCGCTCACCTGCGTTCGGCACTCGAACCTGTATATGCGGAGCAAGGGTGAACGGATGCACGATGGGAAAGCAGGATCGATACATGTGATGCACACATCGGGGTCAACCCCTCGGCATTTACACGACGGTATGTCCGAATCAGATGTTACTGCCCTTCTTCTCAACTTGGCGTCGGCGACCCGGTCGCAGATGTCGGCCCAGCTCAATCGCTATGGTTTAACGTGGGCGAAATACGAGGCGCTCAAGTTTCTGAATCGGAGCGGACCGTCCACAAGTATCGAACTTGCCCGCGCCCTCGGCCGGCACCGCACGACAGTCGGTGCAACCGTGATCAAGCTCGAACGACTCAGACTGGTGGCACGCACCACCACGCCGATGAACACACAACGACTCATTATCGACCTCACCGACAGTGGGGCACGAGCATTGGCACAGGCTGACCGAACACTGGCCACTTTTCGGCACTCGTTCAACAGCCTCGACGTCGACGATGCTCTTCGAAACGCACTTCTCAGTCTCCACACCCGTACGCAATCCGGTGGGTCGTGACGTGGTGCCACGGCGCGTGTTGGAGCGGTCGAACTGTGCACGTGGAATCGGACGATGGCAGGTTCGAGCATGTCGCGCAATGCGGACTCGGATGTTGTGCGAACAAGGCAGCTACGAGAAAGGGTAGATCCGTGCGGAACAGTTTCGGCACCTTGAAGTTACCTCCTCCACATTCGGTGTTTTGGGATTGGCAACTCGAGGCGCGGTGTCGTGTCTTACCGACCGCCACCTTCTTCCCCGCGGCCAATTTGCGAGGACACACGCGCCAGAGCGTCGAAGAAGCTGCGAAAGCTATCTGCGCAGGTTGCACGGTTCAAAGTCAATGTCTTGGTTATGCATTGACCAGCGATGAGCCATACGGCATCTGGGGTGGACTGACCGCTCAGGAGCGTTCGCAGCTCAGAGATCGCCAGCATCTCCCAATGTCTACACCGAAGCTCGTAATCGGACAACCTAGCTCTAAATATGCAAAGCGGGACTCGTGCGATTCAACTGGTTGATCAGCAAGACAGTCGTCCGATTTGGCAGCTGTCATGCATTCGACACGCTCGTCTCAATCGCAACCATCGAAATGGAACCTGCATGATCGATCACCCTGTGACACTGAATCCTCAGCCTTACCCGCCCTCGGCCGAGTTCGCTGAGCAGGCGAACGCGAAAGCCGGCCTCTACGCCGAAGCCGAGAAGGATCGTCTGGCGTTCTGGGCCGAGCAGGCACGCCGGCTGCACTGGCACACCCCGTTCACCGAGGTACTCGACTGGTCCGAGGCGCCCGTCGCGAAATGGTTCGCGGACGGGGAACTCAACGTCGCCTACAACTGCGTCGACCGCCACGTTATCGACGGTCACGGCGACCAGGTCGCCCTCGCGTGGGAAGGCGAACCCGGCGACAGCCGTGACGTCACATACGCCGACCTACTCGCTGAGGTCAGCCAAGCCGCCAACACCATGACCGAACTCGGGCTGGTCTCCGGGGACCGCGTCGCGATCTATATGCCGATGATCCCCGAAGCCATCGTCTCCATCCTTGCCTGCGCACGCTTGGGCCTGACACATTCGGTCGTGTTCGCCGGCTTCTCCGCCACGGCACTACGATCGCGCATCGACGACGCCGAAGCCAAGCTCGTCATCACCACCGATGGCCAGTGGCGACGCGGCAAGCCCGCGCCGATAAAGGACACCGTCGACACCGCAGTGGACGGGGCGGCATCGATCCAACATGTGCTGGTCGTCAAGCGCACCGACTCCGAGGTCGCGTGGACTACGGGCCGCGACCTGTGGTGGCACGAGACCGTCTCTGCCGCATCGACCGAGCACGAAGCACAACCATTCCCGGCCGAGCACCCACTCTTCATCCTCTACACCTCCGGCACGACGGGTAAGCCCAAGGGCATCATCCATACCTCCGGCGGCTACCTGACCCAGACGTCGTACACGCACCACAACGTGTTCGACCACAAGGCCGGTAAAGACGTTTACTGGTGCACCGCCGACATCGGTTGGGTCACCGGCCATTCCTACATCGTGTACGGCCCGCTCTCGAACCGCGCGACGCAGGTCGTGTACGAGGGAACGCCCAATTCGCCCGACGAGCATCGGCACTGGAACATCATCGAGAAATACAAGGTCTCGATCTACTACACCTCCCCCACACTCGTACGCACATTCATGAAGTGGGACAAGGAAATTCCCGAGGCCCACGACCTGACGTCGATTCGGCTGCTCGGCTCCGTCGGTGAACCGATCAACCCGGAGGCGTGGCGTTGGTTCCGCGACGTCGTCGGCGCCGGCACCGCACCCATCGTCGACACCTGGTGGCAGACCGAGACCGGCGCGATCATGATCTCCCCGCTACCCGGAGTGACATCCACCAAGCCCGGTTCCGCGATGGCCCCGCTACCGGGGATCTCCGCCAAGATCGTCGACGACGACGCAAAGCCTCTGGGCAATGGGGGCAACGGCTACCTGGTCCTCGACGAGCCGTGGCCGGCGATGCTCCGCGGCATCTGGGGAGACATGGAGCGCTACAAGGATACGTACTGGTCCCGCTACGCCCAAGAAGGTTGGTACTTCGCCGGGGACGGCGCCAAATACGACGACGACGGCGCATTGTGGGTCCTCGGTCGCGTCGACGACGTCATGAACGTTTCCGGCCACCGAATCTCGACCTCCGAGGTGGAATCCGCACTCGTCGGCCACCACGGCGTAGCCGAAGCCGCCGTCGTCGGCGCCGCCGACGACACCACCGGCCAAGGCATCGTCGCATTCGTGATTCTCCGTGCAGGAGTGGAGAACACCGGCGATCAGCTGATCAAAGAACTCAAAGCTCAAGTATCGAACGAGATTTCCCCGATCGCCCGCCCGCGAGAGATCTCGATCGTCCCGGAGTTGCCGAAGACCCGCTCCGGCAAGATCATGCGACGCCTCCTTCGCGACGTCGCCGAAGACCGCGAACTGGGCGATACCTCCACCCTCCTCGATCCCCGCGTGATCGCACAGGTGATCCGAGAGCGTCGTCCATCCCTAGGTTGTTAGATGCGCTTGCCAAGACGTAGCGTCTGGGTGTTGATATTTCCGGCCCCCTACGGTTCCTGATGTTGTGAAAATTAATAGCTGCGGTCGGGGTGACAAGGTTGATTTCGTATGTTCGGAGTATTGGCGGTCCGCCAGCTGATGAGTTGGTACGAACCGATAGCCGACACACCGCCGATATACACCGATGCCGAAGCAATGAGGGCACTCGACCAGGTGCCAGCGGGTTTGGTGATCCTGGACGGCGACATGATCGTCCAATACCTGAACGTGCAGTCCGAACGCTATCTTGGCATTCGTCGCAATCAGATACTCGGTCGGAGTATTCACGCGGCGGTTCCCGAAGTAGGTCTCTCCTACATTAACGAGCTGCATTCCCATGTCTTGCAGAGTCGAAGACACGCATCGCTGAAATGCCGTTCGCTGTGGCTGGAGGACCGGTTCATGGAGGTCACCGCCTCTTACACCGACGGCGACGTGGCAATCATGCTGCGTGACACAGCTGCTCGCGAAAATCAGTACCACAACTTGGCTCGTGCGTACGGAGTTCTGCTGGACAGATCACGCCGGGATGGTTTGACTGGGATTCTGAACCGATCCGCTCTCTACGATCAGATTTCGGTCTTCAGCCGTGATTCGGGCTCACCGACATCATTGTTGTTCATCGATATCGATGACTTCAAGAAAATTAACGATGAGCACGGCCACGTATGCGGCGATCTGGTTTTGCGGACAATTGCTCGTCGACTGGCCGCTGAATGCGATGAGTCGGTGGTTGTCGGCAGGGTCGGCGGCGACGAGTTCGTAGCGGCCGTCTTTCATACAGAACGCCCGACGTCAACTGCCCACGTGAACGTTCTGGTCGAACGCATGCGTACCTCGGCACGTCGACCGATTCAATTCGGTGATACCCACGTCTCCGTCGACCTGAGTGTCGGTATCGCCCATAACGAGCGAGACGGTACCAGTTTGAACGATCTACTCAGCCAGGCTGATCTATCTCTATATCGAGACAAGGCGACACGTCGTCGCCGACCGTGAAGCCGGCGCACGATCCAGTAGAGGTAGGTATCCGATGCTCTGACGTTCATTATTGTCGAGTGAACATCGAACCTCCGCGGTTTCGGCGGACGCCACCGGTGATCGCAGCGGAGCGAATAGCAGTAGTGGCAGGTCTCCAGTAGTCGGACCACCGCGTTCTAGAGCCGCGGTGTGATTGATGTCAGTCGATCTCGCAGCCCACGGGTTGGTGCGTGTGGGTTGTTTACCGACCGCAGTCCTGCGGCCGAGGAAGAGACCGCGCCCCTCGATGCAGCCAACAGTCGGCTGCTGCCGTGCTCGGCTGAGCTGCCCTTCGGTACGACCCGACTTCGCGGTAAGCGGAAATCATGTCCATACGTTCCTTCGCAGACTTCAAATGGGCTATGCATCGATCAGATGGCAGTCCTTCGATCATCGAACAGGGGCTCCGACGGCGGCGAGCTGCCGCATCCGCATCAAACCGTTAGAGACGTTCGACTATTCAAACATCACAGGGCGTTTCGCGTCCAACACTCGCGTTGTCCGGTCACATTATCGGCGCATCTGGGCTTGAGCGTCTTACAGATCACAAATCCGCAAGCGACTGCGAGAGTACTGACAATCGAGCCGGCGGCCCGCCGCTATTGCGCTAAAACATACGTACGTTTAGGGTGTTTAAGAGTGACGTGGTTCACTTCAGGCAATCGCCGAGACGAACTGAGAGGAAGTACTTTCGTGGAGAATTCTCCTGTCGAGCCGGGTGCGACAGCAGGCGCACAGTTGGACCAATACGAGGTCACTCTGCCGAAAGCGGCTCACTCCGTGGTCATCTCGTTGGACGCCGTGTCCAGCGGGAAGCGCCGCAACGACGTACGGGTGCGTATGGAAGAGCCCTGGGCGCGTCCGGAGTGGGAATTGGCCAGCGATGAACCGTCTGCAATCGGTGGTGAGGAAACAGCACCGATGCCGCTCAGCATCTTCGCGACCGGTGTAGCAACGTGCTTCATGACCCAAGTCAGAAATTTCGCCCGGCAACGGGGGTTCATGTGAACAGTCTGAGCGTTGCGGGTTCTTTCGAATGGGAGTTCATCCCGGGCCCGAGTCCGCGCGAGCCGTGTTCTGCCAAGTCAGGATCGGTTTGTTTGGACATCGAAATCGACTCGCCCTCACCGATGACAGACCAGCAGGCACTCATCGTAGCGGCGTCCCGTGGTTGCTTTGCAGAAGCCATGCTCAACGTTCCCGTGAACCACCGGCTGAAGTCAGGCGACGACTGGATCTCGTGCGACGTCGACTGAAGTGCGACGTCGGCTGAAATGCGACGCGCCTGGTTCGGGCACGTGGTCAGCGACACTGCAAAATCAGACGTACGAGCGTATTGCCTCAGCATCGAGCCAGTTCACTCGTTCACCGGTTCGAAAGCTCGGCGCGTAGGCGCGTCCGGGATCGGCGCAACCGAGTTTCATTGCTGGGTGGAAATGTTCAACATTCGAGCCGAAGCAGACTCGGCGAACCCGTAAACGTCACGCAACACGGAGACCTCTCGAAACTCGAGAGGGAGGTTACCGACCGCTTCCCACCAGCCCGCGATACGTCGGTCCTGCCCGGCAGGGTCGCCCGGACCGTAATCGGATCGGTCCCCGATCACAATCGAAGGAGAAACCCATTGACGACTTCACGCATGGCCGAGTTTCGAGACGGATGGTCGACTTTGACCGCGGCTGCCATTGGGGTGGGAACAGGCGTGACAGGCCTTGCCGTCTACTCGACTGGACTGTTTGCCGGTGATCTTGGGCGTGAAATCGGACTCACCCCTGGTGATTACGGGCTATCCATCACTCTTCTGTCGCTGGGGATGGTGCTCGCGGCGCCGGTGGTGGGCTTCGTCGTCGACCGCGTCGGAGTCAAGGTGCCCACGATCGCGGGAGCGTTGTTCCTCGCGTTGACCTTTGTGTCGTTGGGGACCATTGTCCATTCTGTTCCTACCTACATGGCGGCCATGGCGTCGATGGGTTTCTTCGGGGCTGGATCCGGACCGATCGCATTCAGTCGCGCCGTCAGCAGTTGGTTCGACCGATCCCGCGGGTTAGCGCTCGGTATCACCATGATGGGTGGCGGTCTCGCAGGCACCATCATTCCAATAACTATCGGCAAAGTAATCGAGCTTTACGGTTGGCAACGCGGATATCTCACGTTGGCGTGTATAGCACTGGTGGGAGTCGCTACGTCCCTGCTGTTCCTCAGAACTAGATCGCGCTCGACCGAGGGCTTAGCATCTGGTGCCGTCGACCAACCGGCCCTTACCGGTAGAGATTTTTCGAGCATTCGACGTGACCCCCTGTATTGGCGATTGATACTCACCTTCGCGCTTCTGGCCATGACTGTTACCGGACTCGTCGCCTACCTGATCCCCATGCTCAGACACTACGGAATGGGTGCCGGTCAAGCCGCGACCATGGCGTCACTGATGGGACTCGCCGGTGTGATCGGTCGACTGGGCGTGGGCTGGTTGATCGACATTCTCCGGCCAACGGCCGTCGCGGCAGGATTGCTGCTGATATTCACCGCAAGCGTCGTGCTCTTCGCCGTCGGCGGGGTTGGTTACGCGCCGGTCTTGGCTATAGCACTCGGTTGCCTGCTCGGCGGTGAACTGGACATGGTCGCATATTTCACATCTCGATATTTCGGGCTCGCGGCGTACGGCAAAGCGTTCGCCGGGCCCTATATGGCCTTTGTTCTCGGTGGCGCGATCGCACCGTTCGGCGTCGGCCTCGTGGTGGATCGAACTGGCACATACACCGTCGCTCTTTACGGAATCGCTGCACTGGCCGTCGTCTCCGCGATCACGTTCATGTTCATGCCGTCGCCAAGAGGACCGCGTGCGTTCGACTCGCCTGAGAATGCGATCTTGCGTCCGGTCCTTCCGGCGCACAACTAGTTTCGTGTTGCCCAGGCGGTCTTGCGCGCAGGACGAGTCGAGTGCGGAGAAAGCGCCGTACATCGACGGCACGAGCTGTGCAAGTAGACACATCGCGTGCGCCCTGACGCGCGAGCCGGGCGAACGGCATACATATCCATCCCTCGTTGTTCGTCCGGGCACCGGGAGGGTCCTACCCCGTTCGGTCAGCTCGATTCCGAGTGTGTCGCTGGCCCCGGAACCGGTACGAGCCTCTGGGTACGCCCGACCCATCCTGCGAATGAAGGGCCTCGGCCCCGAGTTCGCAGCACCATCGATCACGACCGAAAGAGTATGAGCATGACGACTGATATCGACACTGCCGAAGTCGCAACTGACAGTCAGCGCATTCGTGCCCGTGAAATCCTGTCCTTCGTTACAGAACTGCAGCCCTGGTTGCGTGAGAACCAGTCGCTCGCGGAGTCGCAACGCAGAATTCCTCAGGAGCACATCTGTCGCCTCGACGAGGGCGGAGTGTTCAGTGTTACTACGCCCAACCGGTTCGGCGGAGCCGACTTCACCACCCGTGAGGTGCACGACATCTACCGAACGCTCGGTGCCGGTTGTGGGGCGAGCGCGTGGGTCGTGTGGGCAACCGCAGGTGGCAACCTCTGGAGCTTCGCCTTTGATGACAGTGTGGTGGCACCGGTGTACAACTCGCCCTGGGTTGGAAACAGGACGTTCGCGGTCGGCGGTACGAGCCGGCGGATGTCCGGTACTGCTCGACAGGTCGATGGAGGCTGGATGATCACAGGTGTGTGGCCCTTCGCGACGGGAAGCATTCACGCATCGCACGGCTACCTCGCCGTATTCTACGATGAAACGGACGACTCGAAAGTCGCTATGACCCTCGTCCCGAAGAACTCTCTGGTCTGCAGAGATGATTGGCACGCAATGGGATTGGCTGCAACCGGCAGTCAGACCGTTGCCACCGACGGAGAGTTGTTCGTGCCGGACGAGCGATTCAGCACCCCGGCGGTCCTTGCGTCGCGAATCGACGAACTCACCGAGAATGGCAAAGGACCACGCCGCGGAGGCCTTCCACGCTCGCTCGTGACGAGCACCGGCATTGCCCTCGGGATGGCCGACCACGCATTGGATGTATTTCTCACCGGAGTCGACAAGCGCAGCATCCCCTATTCCCCCTACGCGCGCCAAATCGACGCTCCAATGACCTACCACACTGTTGGTCGTGCACACACCGCAATTCGAGCAGCAGGACGAGTGGCCGACGCAGCAGTAGCGCAGTTGGACCGGTATCAAGCCGACGATGTGGAACCTGCAGAGCACGAAATCACCCAGCTTCACACAGATGTCGCGTATATCTGGCACACGTGCTCGTCCGCGATAGAGACCTTGCTGCACGCATCCGGCGCCTCGGCAATCAGCAAGCGACTTCCACTTCAGCTGATCGCACGTAACTGTCGCGCCGGGAGTCTGCATGCAGCGAACAATCTCGACACCTGGATGGAAAACATCGGCCGCGAACTATGTGGAGTCGCGTCCGGTCCTACCTCCACCAGCGTCCTGGAGCGTCGTTCCTGATCGTCCCTCCCGTAAGGCCGACCGGCACAAGCATGTGCTGATTCAGTCGCAGCTGGGCATGGGGCCGTTACTTGAATCGCTGAATGCGAGACCGCCTGCCCGTCATGTCGGTGGTCTCGCATTGAGGTCGGTCGAAGGCCCGCGACCGCGAGATGGCCACGGCTTACGAAAAATCAGTAGAACCGACCGGAGACGCCGTCAATAATGTTCGTCGGGTTCAATTCGACGGGAATCGATACCTCGAATTTACGTCAACCTGTCTGACGTTTCTGTAGCTAGCTGTTCTCAGCGGGTCCGCTGTCCGAAATCCCTGGGCCGATCAGTTGGCCTGTCGCATCGAGTGTCGTGAGCGCTTCGACATCGAGATGCACATCGGCGGCCCGCGTGTTTTCTGACAAGTGGTCGGCACTGCTGGTCCCGGAGATGAGCATGGTGTTGGGCGAGTGCGCGAGTTGCCATGCGAGTCCGATTTGCGAAGGCGTAGCTCCAAGTTGTCGGGCAACCTCGTGCACGGCAGGTTCGTCGACGACTTTCGGGAGAGTTCCGTACCCGCCCCCGAGCGGGAAGTAGGGCACCCAGGCCACACCGTTTTCTTCGCACACGGTCAGCATTGCTTCGTCGGCGCGATAGAGGAGGTTGTAGATGTTTTGCACACACGCGATACCAACGGGCAACGCTGTTCGCAACTGCTCGGTGGTGATGTGGCTGAGGCCGATAGCGACGATCTTGCCTTCGTCGCGCAACGCGGACAATTCCGCAAGCTGATCCTCGAAAGGCACGATCTGGTCGCCTTCGGCTAGAAGACCAGGTGTGAAGTCCATGCGCCGCAGGTTCACGACGTCGAGACGATCGGTTCCCAGGGACCGGAGGTTCTCTTCCACCGCAGCACGCAACTCGACAGGCTTCTGCGCCGCTGTCAGCGGAATCTTGCCTCCAGGAACAGGTTTCGCGCCTGCCTTGGTTGCGATGACGATCTCCTCGCGCCGCGGACCCAGGCTCTCGCGCAGTAGCTCGTTGGCGCGTCCGTTGCCGTAGAACTGCGCCGTGTCGAAGTGCGTGATTCCGAGATCGAAGGCAACACGGAGCAGATCGACCGCGCGGGCTCGCCCCTCGGAATCTTCGGCTATACGGGTGATCTGTCCCATGCCGTAGCCGATGCGAGGCGTCGCCCGTCCCGCTAGAGGAAAGGTGCCGCCCGGGATGGGGCGGTCTGTGGCATCTTCAGTGAAGTGATTCATGTCGACTTTCCGTCGATGATGGTCCGCACGTCGACGAGGGGAAACCATGTTTGCGCTGCCGCTCTCATGTCTTCGCTCAGTGACGAGTAGGGCTGTGGTGTCGCGCCCGCCGCTCGAATCGAGTAGTCGATGTAGTCGCGCACGAGCCAGATGTCTTCTGGACGTGCGCCTGCCACGTCGAGCGCTGCGGCAACGCGTTCTTCCGTAAAGCCCAATTCGCCGGCAACCTCGGCGGGCGAGAGTTGGGTCAGTGCGAGATTGGTGAGCAATTCGTCACGGGTAGCTGCGCGTTCACGCGTGTTCAGTGACATTGCTGCGCTCCATTCGAAGACTGCCTGTTGTTGTCATATCAACACATTGAACTTATATTGTTGATATGTCAACAGATGATGCCGCGCACCCTGGTTTCAAATCGGACCTCGACGAGGACGAACGCAGTCTGTGGTTCGCCTGGAAGCGAGCGCACGAGGTGATTCGAGCACGTGTATCGGCGGAGGTTCACACCGCCACCGGGCTCTCCGAGCCCGACGTCGCGATCCTCATTCACGTAGCCGCCGACGCCGGTCCGGTGCGGCAAAGTCATCTCGCAATGCGTCTGGGCTGGGATCGGACCCGCTTATCTCACCATGTCTCTCGCATGGAGACCCGAGGATTGGTGACGCGAGAGAAGGTCGGCGGGGGCGTCGAGGTATCCCTCACCGACGCTGGAGTGAACATCGTCGACGTTGTAAAACCTATCCACGCTCCGGTTGTGAGGGAGCATTTGATCACCCCGTTCACTCCGCACCAAGTCGATGGCCTTCGGTGGGTACTCGAGCGAATCTCGGAGCCGCGGACTTGACGCGATGCCCACGATTGCCACCGGCGCAGGTACAGGTACAGGAAGACTCCAATGAACTGGTGTTTTACGCTAGAAGGTGTGGAAAACGCAGTTACCGCACCGTCAAGGAATCCTGACTCGCCGATGCTCTCGGCAGTGGCTGTGCACAAGATCGACCGCTCAGGGCTGGGCGGAGCCGATGAGCTGCACCAATCTCGTTTCGATGGCGGCCCGCATCAGGAGCAGTCGTCGTCTGTCGGCAGGATTGTTCTGTGCACATTGCTCTACCTCGCGCCCTACTTTTGTCAGAGCCTCGACGAGAGAGTTGCTGAGATAGCCAGCGTGCGGGTCGATGGCGACGAGCTCTTCGAGACCACTCTGCACTTCGTCAAGAGTTCCGAGATGCAACCGTACGACGATATGCAGTGCATCCAGCCCCACCGAATCATCTGGCGATGCGTTCTGCCGTAGTGGGGGGAGCAAACGTTCGAGCGCTTCGTAGTCCCCTGCTGAGTAGAGCTCGTTGATTCTGTTATTGACCGTTGATGGACGCGCATCCGGGTGTGGATCGCTTTCGACCAGGGCATCGATGCGAGATCGAACGTCTTCGAGTTCCGGGGCCACCTGATACTCGGGCGTGCGGTTCAGCATCGTTCTTAGTTCTCCGGCGGCGGTATATGAAGCTTCTCGGATGGACTCTTTCTCATCCGCAACGCCTACGGTGATCGCAGGCAATGTAGCAGCGGTGATTGCTGCAAGGACTGCTGCGGGCGCTTTGGCGAAAGAAAGATCGGTGATCATATTGACCGCGACTATGGCTGTCAGTGCGCGGGCAGTGGGTTCTTCGGACAGGGCCGTCATCGTCGAACCAGCAGCTTGCCCTAACCTCAGTGAGAGGTCGAATCGTCGACGGCTGGCGTGACAGGTGCTCAACTCTCCTTCGAGCAGCGCCTTTGTGTACAGGTAGCAGCGGCGACTCTGATCGGAGTAGGACGCGAGCGGTTCGTGCTGTTTGACTACAGCTAATAGAGTTTCTGAGTGCATTCGAAGCAGTTCGGTCGCGAAATAGTCGCCGTTCGATCTCGATGCGCCGAGCCAGCCGCGTAGAAAGTGCATCAGTAGGAATGCGTCGCTCTCGAGCTGGCCCGGTGGCAATGCGGCCAGCCGGGACATCCGCAGGATCTGATGGACAAGCGGATGGAGGTTGATGGTTTCGCTGGTCGGGCCGGCAGTTTCAGAGACGATACGGCGAGCAATCGATTGACTTTTGAGGGCGGCAATGACACCCCGCCGCAGCTTGGGCTCGACCACCTCGGGGTGTGGAACCTCAGCGACGTCTAGCGAGTGTTCAGGTTCAGCTGCGAGTGGCACCATGAGATTGAGCGGAATTTGTTCGGGGGCTATTAACGAACCCAACTCCAGTACTGCCCGGGCCGTAAGGCCGTGCCCGCTTGCGTCGTGCTTCCCGAGGGACGCGACTGCATGCTGGATTGCCTTGAACGCAGTTTTGTTGAACCCCGCTGGGATCGAAAGGATGTCGTCGAGCGCCTCTAGGTCTTCGAAGTAATGGGTGGCTAGCTCGCTTGGAGTCCCGTCCGCGTTGCGAAAGTATACGCCTGCCATGCTCACAGCCAGTGGCACATGCCCGAGCATGTAAACGATTTCCGTCAGTACTGTGTGGTGTTCTTCTTCCTGCTCGCGGTCTAGACCGGCGTACGAGGCAAAGCAGCCGACCGCCTCCTCGGTGGTGAACTCGCCAACTTCAATGACTGCAGTGTCTGGCCACCAGTTCAGGCGGTTGGTGCTCGTGACGAGCACTACCCCGTGGCCTCGTGTCGGAATGACTCGATCTATGTCGGATCGTTGCACAACGCCGTCGAGTATCAAGAGCCATGGGCCGCTGTGGCGACCGAGAATCCCGGTCAAAACGGCAACGGCGTCTTGTTCGGGGCTGAGGGCGCCTTTTGTCAGCTGTTCGACATGGTTGACAACCTGCGCGTCGATAAAGTCTGCGTCTCGGCAATCGATCCAACACATGAATTGGTAGTTGATTGCATCGAGATGGCAGTAGTCCGAGGCGATTACAGACTTTCCTGAGCCCGTATGACCTACCAGAGCGACTCTAGGTGGGGCAACGGCTGCCTCGGCAGGGAACGAGTCCTTGATTTTGCTGAGGTAGTCCAACCGTGGAAATGTCGAGACGTAGTTCGGTATGCCTGCGACGGGGAGGCCCCAGTCGAACCCTCCCGCAACCTGCGCGATGCGAGAGTCGGGCATCGCAACGAGCTCCAAAAAGTCCAATGCCTCCAGACGGCTCGCGTCGGTTCCCGCCGCAGCACTGAATACCCGGTCAAGAAGAATCGGAACCAAGAGACTGCAAGTTGTTGCGGTGTGGTTCCGCCCGCGTTCCTTGCGAAATCCGCCAACTAGATCCGCGATTGAATCTCGAACTAGGTGATGAGACCGCCCGTCAACCGTGATTCGAGGCCGATCCCGCTGTGTACTGTGTTGTCCACCTGGGCCGTTCGGCCAAACGTACGAGACGGTGCCAAACCGGGCTATGGCCCGTGCGTCGACTTCAACGTCACTAAGAAGGGTGGGCGAGAGCGGTTTGTTGGTGTAAAGGGCAGAGGTGGTCGCATCGTGAGTGATGAGACGTTCGAGTACCGCTCGGGCGGACCCTGGTTGAAGCGGATGGTTGGACGGGTCGATCGAAGACTTCACCTGGATGTGATGTGTCGGCATGCCGTCTGTGAGGAAGCCGAAGTCGACGATGTCGTCGTCTTGCCCATGAGAGTCCACCACAACAGGTTCGACAACCAACGTGGTTTGTGGAATTAGCGCTATGTTGTCCCGCAGGTGTTGCAGAAAGTGCTCCACGGTAGCCATGTACTGGTACTTGAGGCCAAATGCTGCGATCGTGCCGCCGCCAGGAGTCATTGTTCACCGATCTCTTATGTAAATCAGGAGTTGAGACTTCGTCTCGCGGACTCTCAGGATGTCTGCACAGCGATGTTCTGAAGCGAGTAGGCGCGTTCATGTTGCCTACTGGCTCGTGGAGGACCCCAGTCGAGACAATGAGTCACGACTGTTTCGTAGGTTGTTCGATCCCGGAAATTCGCCAAGGTGTTGGTGGGTCAGCGAAGTGGCGAGGTTCTGCGGATTCAACAAGTACCGACCGAAAGTAAGTTGTTGTACCAGGTAGAAACTTGACTTGGTAACCCTCTGCGGTCCCGTTATCGAGGCGGTGTAGCGCAACATCCGCGTGTTCGACATACGACTCTGGGTCGCCAATGTACGCCGGCCCGACTGTCATCGTCTTCTTTCCAATCTTAACGACGTAGTCGGGGCCCTCGAAACGTAGGCTACCGCCGTCGATCATGATTGCTCGAAGTTCAGGTGAGTCCTCTCCCGAAAGAGTGGCAGTGATCGATGAGGCATCTGGCGTTTCTACTGCGTGACCTTCGATCAGCAGTCGAGCGATGCGCAGATCGATCCTCTCCCTCTGGGTCACGGTGAGCGGCAGTTGGAACGACTGTTTGCAGTGAGCCTGGACAACACTTAGGTCTTCCGCGATTGATCTGATGATCGCAACGTCGGGATCCAGTGGAGGTATGTTCTCAGCGTTCCCTTGATGGACTGTCATCAGGTGCTGATCTTCGAGGTGCACCTTCAGCAGAAGGGCGTGGGAGCGTAGAAGCGTGCTGATCTCAAGAACCTCGATCGCGTCACGCACTGCAATCTTCTGCAGGTTGTAACCGATCCGCACGTCGATGGGTTCTTCTGAAAATTCTTGCAGCGGAAAGAGAACACGCATCTCCAGGTGTTTGTTGTAGAAGGCGAGCTCTAGCGCACCACCTTCGGGTCCTTGGCCGATGTGCGTGACCTCGCCTTCAAACTGTCCGAGGTGATCGCCGTCGGGTGTTTCGAATGAGATTTGCGCGGTCGCGCCCACATGAGGGTTGCGGCTGATGGGGTTGAACTGCATGTCGATGTTTTGATGCGCTCCGGCAATGAACGCCGGTCCGCTGATTGTAAGACGTTGGACGACTTCGGCAGGCAACAGAACTGGGTCGGAGGCACCGAAACCAAATGTCCCTCTCATGGCCTTCGCGAGCTCGGAATGTTGGGGACCTAATACCCCGTCGACTGTAAGTTTGACCGGGCTTTTGATGTGAGCATCAGAGGTCTTCGGGCGCAGTGAATACGTCACGCTGTCGCCGGACCTCACGAAATCAAGAGCCCAGTGCGGGTCTATCGTGTCCGCGAGCTGACCCAATGACCGCACCCGATCCACGACATCTTTCACGCCGCCAAACAGATTTGCGGCTTCTTGGCCGAACAAGACTGCATTCGCACGCATTTGATCGCGTTCGAGGTAGTTGTAAACGTCGGGGAGGTTGATCATCAAGATGTCGAGCTCGACCTGATCTACGATTGAGATTTTCGGTCCTCGTAGTTCAGCCAGGCCTTCAACGAACATACGCTCACCAGGAGTCAGTTTGGTTGGCACGACGAGTAGCCACTCGTCTGGTTGGTACTTGGCCGCTGTGATGTACGACTTGCGGATCTGTTTCTGGCGGGTGGTCTTGCGGTCGCCAGAGAACCCATCCGGGTAGTACTTGAGTTGATAAATACGCTTGTGGGCGTTCGATTTCTCGACGTCGATGTCGATGCCGTCGTCGCCACCGCGCCCATCAGGAACGATTACGTTGGCGTGTCCGTCCCACTGGCGGCGAATCAACAGTTCGACTGTGGACTCGAACTTGTTGCGGCCAAGCGTGGCCCAGTCGACCTGCACGATTAACGCCTCTCCTGCGGAAGTTCGATCTGCGGTACGGGCGTTTGACACTTCGTAATGGCTAAAGCCGAGCGACCAAATGCGGAGCCGCAGCTCGCGTCCTGGACGTCGGAACACTGTCGGTAACGATGGCGGGGTTGCTCAGAGACCAATGTCGGTGACCGCATTTCCAACGAGGGGCGCATGCTCGCGGCGGTACACCTCGACCGAGTCGAGGCTCGCGTGGCCCGTCTGCCGGGCGATAGCGGACCCGTCGGCACCGTTGCGAGTTCCTTGGGTGACGAAACCAGCACGCAGGGAATGCCCACCCAGTTTGGTCAGCGCGGTGGGATCGAAGCCTGCGTGGCCAGCACGGCGGCGGATGGTCTGGTGAATCGCAGCTCCGGACAACGGAGTGACTCCAAGGTTTCCGTTCTTCGCGATAGCGCGAAACATCGGTGCTAGGGCGGCGGTGCGCGGGACTCCCCCGCGGCACACATGTGCCTCGAACGGTTCACCCTTGCTCAGCAGCCGGATAACAGAGGGGCGGCCGCGAGCGTCGAATGCTGCGATGACCTGGGCCCAGCGGACATACGCGCAGGGTGGGCAGGTCTGGTGGGATTCGGTGTACGGCAGTGCTTTCACCGCTCCCCTACCCTCCTGATCAGTCTTCGACTTCCGTAGCCGGATATGCAACCCGTCATGCCGGTGCACGCTGACGTCCCCGCAGACTAGGTCGGAGAGTTCACTGCGGCGGAAGGCACCGGCAAACCCGAGCAACAGAATCGCCGAATCGCGTCGCTCCAGCACCTCGTCAGCCCACCCTCGGCACTGCTCGCGCGCAGTCCGTACGAGAAGTTTGATGTCATCCACCAGCAACGGGTCTCGCGGGTTGCGGGGACGGTCCCCCGCGGCGGCATACTCCCGCCGGATCCCGGACAACGTGGCGGTCACGAGTTCGTGTGCAGACGGTGACAGATGCCCGGTGATCCGGTGCTGATAATTAATCGCCGCAATCCAGGTGCCGAAGGTGGCCACGGCGTAAGCCCGCTCCCCTTGCTCGGTGCAAGTGTCAGCGGCGTCGACGAGGTACGCGGCGACGGTGACCGGATGTGCCGGCAACGTCACGTGACCGTTCGTCTCGCACCAGGTGGAGAAGCGTCTCCATGCGGTGGAGTAGGTCTTGCGCGTTCCTTCGGAACGGGAAGACTGCACGGCGCTCGCGATCCGCTTCGCGACGGCCGGCGGGATCTCCGGCTCGACCGCCGCCGACAGACCGTTTCCGAGGATGCCCGGGGCAGTGCCCACCGCAGGTGTCCGGGCTGGTCGAAAGTCCATACACGCAGCCTAGCGCAGGCCACTGACACATCGGCAGCGTGAAACTGTGCTGAACAGGCGTTTCATCGTAGATGGTGCGGAAAATTCAATTTACGAGCCCAACTTCCAATCAAGCGAATATCGGGTTCCCGCGCGCCCAGCACCTCTTTGATCCGCCGGCCAGCCGCCGAACTTCCTGGATCAATGCAAGCCGAATACGCTCCGCCCCCGCGGGACTAAATAGCTACTTTATTTTCGCATCCGATCGAGCCCAGATCCGAACCTCGCGAAATCCCCGCCGGCGCCGCGAACACTTTCGAAGCGGACTCGAGCCGCCGAACCATCCACCGAATTCGACCCCGTGCTCGACTGAAAATAGCGGCCACCGCCTGGCATCGCGTAGGGCAAAGTGATGAGTAAGTGATGACCTACGGTCCAGTGCCGTATCCACGCCGTGCTTCCACAGCTGGCCGCACTACCAAAGAGCAGGTCAGAGGCAGATACGCATGCCATCGATCGCACTCGAATCCCGGACAAACGGTTCCGCGAGTCGAATCATCGTCGATGACGCGGACGCGGACCGCGACCTGGGGAAACATCGCCCAATTCACTCATCACTTTGCCTTCAAAGTGATGAGTAGACCTGACTCCCCTTGGCAAAAAGATGACCCCCAAACCTGCGTTTCCGCTGGTAAGGGGGTCATTCTTGTGCGCCATCAGGGATTCGAACCCCGGACCCGCTGTTAAAAGAGGTAACAATTCCAGTGGACCCACCAGAGTCCACCACACGCCAGCTGACCAGGTTGTTCGGCGAATCGAGAGACCACCAGTGTGCCGGTGAATCCACCCGAGTTCGACTCAAAGTGATGAGTAAAAGATGACCACTTTCGACTGTCTCCGGGTCCATCAACGTCCCCCTCGTCACCCCACCGTCCAAACGGACCGACATGGTCATTCGACTCCACCTCGTTTCAAAGTGACGACCTGAAACCTGGCTTGAGCGCTCACAATTGACGGTACAGGCAGACGCGCCCACCGCGTGCGTTCGTCGCCACTTCGGTAACATTCCGTCGAACACACAGCTGACCCCGGTGGTGCCCCACGTGCGGAAGGGGAACACTCCCGTGGGCGATGATGTGTGCCTACCTGGTAATCGAGCGGCCGTCAGGTTCGATACTGGTGTTGCGGATAAGCCGACGACGGCGCGGGAGCTGACCGGGACTTTCGCAGTTCGCGCATCGCCGGCTCAGGATCCCAACGTCACTGTTGTTCCCAAAGGCACCACACCGCTTTAGTCGCTGTGGTCTCTAGTGGGCACTTGCCTTCTGTCCTTCACGGTTGGCACTTCCCTTTGTATTTGTTCAGCCCCAAGCCGCCGTTGCGTTTCTTGCTTCGCCCGGTGGGTCCATCGGCGGGTGCGCGCACCCAGGTGCTGTTGACGTCGAGTCCCGGCATCTTTTCGCTTCCGATGCGGCTGTAGCGGGTCTCCCCGTCGACGGTGAGCACCCCGTTCTGCACGTCGATGTGGGCAACGGTGGCCCAGAACGAGTTCTTGCTGTTGCCGACGAACACGAGTATTTCGTCGGCGTCGGGGCCTGGAAGTCCGTCTTTTCCGGCTCGGCCGTACCGTATTGCGACGCGGGGTTTGCCGAACTTATCGAGGGCTCCTGCTCCGTTGTCGACGCTCTGGTAGATGTTGACCAGCAAGTCTCCGTTTTCGTGCGGGAGGACTCTGACCTGTTCAGCAGCGGGCCTATTGCCTCTGCCTGGTCCTCTGCTGTCGCCGTAGTGGTGGAGGTGAGGCCACTTCTTCAGGTTGCCCTGGTGTCCCCTGTCACCGCTGATGACGACGTAGTCGTTGGTGTCTTCGTTGCGGCAGAAGAAGTAGACATCCAAGTCGCCGGTTCCGAACTTCGTGACGTTTCCGTTGCGGTCGTAAGTTGTGCCTCGTCCGTCCCACTCGAGCCCGACGGTCAGTACCCAGCTGGGGTCGCCTTGGCTTTTTCGCAGATCGATCCTTGCGGTGCGGTTCAGGGAGTCTTTGGTCAGCGCAATCGTGACCTTGTCGAACGAGACAGGGGGTCCGGCCGCAGTATGCGGTTGTGTGACGGGAGCGCCCGGTGACGCTGAGGCTGCCATCGTTTTTCGTGCGGCTGTAAGTGCATTTTTGGCGGACGATAACACCGACTTGGCCGCGGCAGAGACCTGCTGCGATCCGATGGCACCGCCAGGCTGCGCCGGCAAGCCGGGAGGCGGCGCCACGCGGGGCACCTCTGAGGGTTGATCGATCGTGATGCCGTATTCGGTCGCGAGTTTCGCGAGACCTTGCGTATAGCCCTGTCCTATGGCGTCGAGTCACCAGCTTGATCCGCGTCGATACAACGCAATCGCTTGCAGGACCGTTTCCATTGTCAATCCAGCCGGGGTGAACGACAGTGTGCCGGCGGCTGAGGTTATGTGGACGGCCAGTCCGGAAACGGTACCGAAATGCGTGTTCTGCGCTTCGGTGCTGGCGGTGATCAGAATGCGATCCACCGATGAGGGAATCGCGGTCAGATCGGCTTCGATGGTGTCCCCGCTGATCAACGTACATCCTTGGACGTGCGGGTTATTGAAAAAGACGAAGTCGTTGTCCGACCGCACCTTGCCATCTGTCCCCAACAAAACGGCCGCCACATCGACGATTCCTTGCGGGCCTGTCGTGCTGACTCGAACTGTATAGCGACGCCGCCAGATCGGTCTTTGAACCTTTGCGTAGCTGCTCGCCGTCGTCGCCTGTGTGGTTCACGAAGCGGCCCCTTTCGATGGGTTCGGGGTTGGATGCTGTACTTAACGCTGAGAATGCTGCTAACCGCCGAAACCGAGGTAGACGTGCCAGCTGGCAGATCGGTCCGCGTCGACTCTCATTGAGAATTGAGCCGGCGATCTGAACATCGATGTGTGTTGGCCGGCTGCCGCATGGGTTGCCATTCTTATGTGTCGCAGGCAATACCATCGCGATCGCGGTCGAGATTGGTGCTGTATCCCGGTTCGCCCTTGTAGATGGGTGCCGCTCCGGCGGCCTTAACGGCCGTACAGTTCGCGTACGAGACTCTCGGCGCTGGCGCTGGCGCTGGCGCTGGCGCTGGCGCTGGCGCTGGCGCTGGCGCTGGCGCTGGCGCTGGCGCTGGCGCAGGCGCAGGCGCAGGCGCAGGCGCAGGCGCAGGCGCTGGGACCGGTGCTCGGGCGGGTGCTGGAGCGGGTGCCGGGACGGGCTCGACGTAGACGGATTCCGAAGTGACTGTTGATGGCAACGGCATTGCCGAAGGGCTCGAAGGCACGGTAGCCGTTGTGGGGCGCACGATTGTGGTGGTGGCAGTAACCGAGGTGGTAGAAGGCGTCGTCGGGGCGTCGACCGTATCGCCGGAGGAGCATCCGGCGGTGAGTGCAACGACAGCCAAAATCGCTGCGGCAGAGCCGGTGATGAAGCGGGATGGATTCATTGTTTTAGCAGCCTCTCCAAGTAGAGACCAGAAGGTCTTGTGCGGTGAGGCTAGTTCACGATTCGACTAAGCGAGCAGGTGACCCGCGGCTTGTCATTCGCTCGAATGACAAGCCGCATGGAAGAAGCCGCACCGCTCGTGATGAGTAGAAGATGACCAATTGCGCCCTGCTCGCAGTCCACCAACGTTTGGACAATCCTGGCGTGTCCCAGGTGAACGGGGCCACATTGTTTTAGAGTCTTGTTGCCCATGAGCTGGGCGGATAGACACCCCAGGGCTCTAACTTGTCAAGCGACACTGAGTTGTTGGGCGTCTCGGTGTCCCCAGGCGGTGTGCTCGTCATAGTTGCTGTGATGTCGTAGGCAACCGTGGAGGATGCCGACGAGCCTGTTGCCGAGTGCCCGTAGCGCTTGGTGGTGGAGGTTGCCCGCAGCACGATATCTATCGTAGTAAGCGCGAGCGCCTGGGCTCTGGCTGAGTGCACAGAATGCCCATTGGTCAATCGCGTCGTAGAGGCGTCGATTCCGAACGTGACGAGCGAGAACGGCGCGTTTCTTGCCGGATGCGACGGTCAGGGGTGACGTGCCGGCGTAGTTTTTGCGAGACTTGGCCGTGGTGTATCGGTTGGGATCGTCTCCGAATTCACCGAGCACCCGGGCGCCGAGGATGACACCGAGTCCTGGCAGGGAGAGGTAGATGTCGGCGTCCGGGTGTGTTCTAAAATGTGTTGAGAGAACTGCTTCGAGGTCAGTTATTTGTCGGTTCAATTCCGCTATCAACGCGACCGCCGATCGGGTAGTTGCGGCGAACGCTGCTGCGACGGGCGGTGGCGCAGCCAGTTGGTCTTTACGTAGCGATACGCGAATTTGCTGGGCTCTTGAATCTACATTGCGCTGTCGCCCAGCTTTTTTCAGTATCGAGCGTATAGACGAGGTGCTGAGATGTTCGGCTTCGGCGGGTGAAGCGGCGCGCGCGAGCACTGCGACTGCGTCGCGGTCATGGAGGCATTCGAATACATCCAGAGCACTCGGGTAATACTCGAGCAACGCCGAGCGCAATGCGTTGGTCTGGCGATTGCGGGACCAGATCAGATTTTGGTGACCACGGGCCAGCACTTTGACCGCCTCGGCATCCGCGGTATCGCCGGCGACGGTGCGATGATTGTGGCGGTCGGTGCGAACTAGGTCTGCTAGCAGTTTCGCGTCTCCGGCATCGGATTTCGCTCCGGATACATGGTGCCGGTCACGATAGCGTGCGGCGGCGAGCGGGTTGATGGCGTAGATCGTGTATCCGCCTGCGAGCAGCGCAGCTACCCACAACCCTCGGTCGGTTTCTATCCCGATGACGACATCGGCTGGCGTGGGGGCGTGCGCGGCCACGACGTCGTGGAATGCCGCGATACCTGCCAACCCTTCAGGTAGTCGGCGCGTGGCCAGGCGCTTACCGTCGGTGTTCATTACGTGGATATCGTGGTGCTCTTCGGCCCAGTCGTCTCCTACGAAAATCATGTTGCATTCCTCTCCTCGCACGCGTTCGGTCATTGCTCGGTGAGCCTTCGAGGGATCCGGACTGCGACCTAATGGATCAGTGCTCAGTGCGGCACGACACCCCATCAGCGTTCTGTGGAACCCTCACCGACTGGTGGGTGCACGATCTATCCTCAGGAGTCGACGTTCACTCCCGGACGATGAAGTGCTCACCCACCAGCGGCTCAGTGATCAGCATTCTCCGACAGGACTGCGCGGTGACGAAGACTCGCCGATCGAGTCCCATTAGGACGATGGAGAACATGGCTGGACGGAAACGGAACTCCGCCGAGGACATCGTGCGCAAGCTGCGGCGCGCCGACGAGCTCACTGCTGCGGGCAAGACGCAGGAGGAGATCGCGGCAGAACTCGAAGTGTCGGCGGCGACGTTGTACAACTGGCGTCGCCAGTACGGCGGGATGGACACCGACGCGACGAAGGAGCTCAAGGAGCTTCGCGAGCAGAACAGCCGGCTCAAGCGCCTGCTGGCAGACGCCGAGCTGGAGAAGGACTCGCTGCGGTCGACGGGTCCCGCGAAAGGCACCGTGTGGGCCAGGAAAATTCAGGGTCAGACCGCCTCGCCATTAGGTTGTTGATATTATTACTGGAAAATTTTGAGCCCAGCTGCCAAGCGTCGCGCTGTCGACATGCTCGTGACCACGATGAACATGTCGAAACGATTGGCGTGCAAAGCAGTTGGGCTCGCCCGATCCACCTACGCCCGGACTCCGATCGCGCAGACACCCGCCGACCCTGACATCACACTCAGAGCCGAACTCCGCAAATATGCAGGCACGCATCCAGTGCACGGGTTTCGACGCGACTGGGCGCATCTGAGGCACGACAAGGGCATGACGGTGAACAAGAAGAAGGTCCACCAACTGTGGAAGGAAGAGGGTCTGCAGGTTCGGATCTACCATCCCCGCAAACGCGCCGGCGTCAGTTCGTGCCCGCAGATCGAATCCGATGCACCGAAAGTGGTGTGGGCTATGGATTTCCAGTTCGACTCGACCGTCGATGGAAAGGCCATCAAGATTGCGTCGATGATCGACGAACACACCAGACTGTCGGTGCTCAACATCGTGGAGCGCTCGATCACCGCGCAGCGGCTGACCGAGGAGTTGGGTAAGGCGTTCGCGCTGCGGGGAGGGCCGCCTCAAGTGCTGCGAATGGACAACGGACCGGAGTTTATTTCCTCTGTGCTGCAACAGTTCTTCCGGGACAGGATCGGTATCGCCTACATCCCGCCGGGGACACCATGGAACAACGGCCACATCGAATCCTTCAACAACCGACTACGAAAGGAATGCCTCAACCGCAATCACTGGACCAGCCTGCTCGAAGCGAGGGTCGTGATCGAAGACTTCAAAGACGACCACAATAATCGGCACCGGCACTCGTCCCTGGGTACCCGACACCCGCCGAGTACGCTGCCCAATGCGCCCACACGCACCAACCCGTGGGCTGCGAGATCGACTGTCATCAATCACACCGTGGCTCTAGAACGCGGTGGTCCGACTATCGGGGACCTGCCAGTCATGCACATGCCGACGGCGCGGCGCTTGGCGGCCGGGCTCAGAGGTTCTCCTTGCGACCTCCCCGCAGCGCGTCCTTCTCCAGGTCGACCTTGGCGAGCAGTCGCCCCTGCGGCACACGCCTATCGAACGATTCGCACGTCCGCAGGAATCGGATCACCGAGGGCCGACCGCCGACGTCAAAGGCGGCGACCTGCACCCCCCGCACGTGCGCGCAGGGCGGACAGCTCTCGTGCGACTCGGTGTAGGACAGAGCTTTCACTGGTCCCCTCCTTCACGGGCGGCGACAACTCCGAAGGCGTCACTGCTTTCGGCACGTACACGATCGCTGTAACCGACGAATTGACGGGAACTGTCGGACAGAAATCGTTTACAGTGATGGCAGGCTTACCGGGATCCAACACAACTGCGGCGTCGTCGGAATGGCTCGTGGTAGACCTATCCGTTCCAGCATCGGCCTGCCGGCTTCGCGGAGGCGTCGACGATTGCAGGTCGAACCTAGTGATCCCGGAACCTTTAAACATCCCGGCCATTCGTAAGTACAATCGAAAGCTGTTGGCCTCGACGAAAGTGCGTGACGTTGACGATCGATAGCACTGTGCCGGACTTCGCAGACCGCCTTGCTGCGTAGGGATCTGCGCGTTTCACCGAGCTACGCCCCGGCCAGAGTCAAGTTCTCAGCGCATACGCCGCAGAACACCTGGCCACGTCGGATCTGGCAATTGAAATGGCCACCGGCGAGGGCAAGACACTAGTTGCTCTGCTGATCGCCGACTACGCGCTTGATCAAGGCCGGACTGCCGCCTATCTGGCCGGAACGCGTCAACTCGCGGAACGGGTCAAAGCGGAGGCGGAGGAGCTTGGGTTGGAGGTGGCTCTTTTCGCGAGCAAGTCCTACGGCGCGACCGCGCTCGACGACTACCACCAGGGCCAGGTCGTCGGCGTGATGAACTACTGGGTCTATTTCAACTCCAGCCCGGTGCCCAAGCCCGCCGACCTTGTCATATTTGACGACGCTCACCTCGCCGAACAACCGTTGAGCTCCATGCAGACGTTTCGCATCCCAGACGAGAGTGGCGAGGCCAGGACGCTCTATCGGACGATCTGCGGCTTCTTGATCGCCCATACGTCGTCCTACCCGGGCCTCCACGCTATGCAGGACGGAACAGCGCGACCCGGCACTCCTCCGGAACTACTGTCCTTCAAGGACTGGAAAGTCCTTGAGGAACGTATCCGCAACGCCATCGAAGCATCGCCTTATGTCAAGGCCAACGAGACCAAATATGTATGGCCCACCATCCGGGACCACCTCGGACATTGCGGGGTACTGATCGGGCCGTCCGGGATCGAGATTCGCCCCTATCATCCACCGACAACCCTCAATAGATGGTATGTAAGCGCCAAGCAGCGGATTTATATGTCTGCAACCCTTGGCACCATGGACGACCTGCAGCGACGAGTGGGTGCCCATCGAATTGTGGCCCTGTCGACCGCCTCCCCATTGCATGCGGGATCCACTGGTGAGCGTCTGTTCGTACTCAACCCCGGCCCAGAAGAAGCTTTCGGTCCGAACACACTTGCCTGGGCGCTCGAACAGTCGACGCATGCTGGCGGCAGAACAGCGTGGCTGTGCTCGAGCCACGCCGAAGCCGACGCCCTGCAAACCAAGTTGACGGCGGAAGGGCTCAGCGTATTCAGGCTCAAGCCCGGTGACGACTCGATGTTCGACATTTGGACTCATGCCCCTTTGGGCCATCTCATCGCCGCCGGCCGCTACGACGGTCTCGATCTCGCGGGCGAACTTTGCAAGCTCGTCATCATCACATCCGTACCCCAAGCCAGCAGCGAATTCGAGCGATTCGTAGTCGCATATCTGGGCGACGCCAGCTTCATGCGCCACCGCGTCGGCCAGCGTGTGACACAGGCCCTCGGTCGCGCGAACCGCGAGCCTTCGGACCGCTCGATGTACTTAGGCCTGGACCCACTGTTTGCTCGAGTGCTGGCCGATCCGGTTGTTCGACAATCTATCCCCGCGGGCACTCAAGATACCGTCAAGGGCGCACTGGCGATCTACGACACTGACTGGGCTGGTACGCGGGCTACCTGCGACACGTTCTGGGCCGCAGGTTCAACGACCCCGTCACCATCAGGGCCAGCGACTGCGCCACCTCGTCGGCGACGACCCGGAAAGAAGACTGGCGGCAGCAGCACGGTTTCGAGTGCTGATCTCGAAGTGACCGCTGTCGCCGACATGTGGATCAGCAACCACACAGCGGCGGCACAACACGCACGGGAAGCATCGGACAAGCTCGCGGCCGCAGGCGAAACCGAGCATGCCGCGTTCTGGCGGTACGTCGAAGCCCACGCCCACTTCACTGGCGGGACACCCAAAGACTTCGCAGCGGCCCGCGACGCGCTGCAGGATGTCACCCGCAATGGACCGCGGACCACATGGTTCCAAAGGCTTCGTCGCACGATTTCGGACCTCGATGGTTACACGGATCCCGCCGATGACACGGACCGATTGTTCCTCCTGTGGGATGAGTGGCGCAGGGAGGCCGGCCCCCGGCTGGGGAAGGAGCTATCTGCCGGACGTGTGCTGTTGGCAGGAACACATGACGAGCAGTGTGGGGGGCTGCTTGTGCTCGCCCGTCTCGCCGGTGCCAGCAGTGAACGACCACCAGATAAGGAACAGAGCGCCACAGACTGTCGATGGACTTGGTCGACCACCAAGCGGTCTGAACGCCGCGCCTGGGAGGTCAAAACAGTGCTGGCCGGTGACCCACCCCCCTTGATTCGTGGGGACGTCAATCAGCTGCTTGGGCAGATACAGGTCGAGAAGACTCGCGCACCCAAAACCCGTGTCTACGGCTGTCTGTTGACTCCCGCTACGGAGGTGAAGAAGGACGCGCAAGAAGCTGCACGGGACAGCGTCGCGCTGATCAACCACAAGGCAGCGCTGCACCTGTACGACCTTCTTGCCGAACGAATACAGCAGTACGACGCGCTCTGTGGAGACAACAGCGCAGCGTCTCGTGGAGAAGCCCGTACGCGGGTGGAGGCTCGGCTACCAGACGGACGTTGGCTCGGTGAGCTTCTGAGCCCGACGCACGGGAAGCTGCACACGAAGGCCGATCTAGACCATCTTTTCCCGCACTAAACGACATTGACGATTTTGCGATTGCGAGAACTTGTCTACGCCGTAGACACAGCGGCCGCCGAGTGTCCACATTCGCCAACATCTAGACAGACCGTCCGCCAGCCGTGTTGGCCAGATCGTGTCATCGGCGTTCCCGGGGGTAGCGGCAATTATGGTGCGCAACTGCTCTACCGAGATGTCCAGAGAGTTCTCACCGCACGTGGTGACCGCGTGATCGATCAATCGGGCACGCACTCCATATCCGAAGTTCGGATCGTGATGCCGTCACTCGCTTCGAAAGGTCGGCCGATCTCACGACCGATGCACCGGGTGACGCGCGTCAGAACGGGAAGATCAGATCAACGAAGTCGTAGGGCTGGCTCCACAGCTTTTCGTAGTGCCCGAGCAGTTCGTCGAGCTGCGGGTCGATCTTCGGCGACCGGTAAACCGCCCGGCCGGACTTCCAGCTCCAAGACTTCTCATTGTCAGCATCGTGGGTGTAGATATCCCACACGACCACGACAGCATGCACACGCGAGGTATTGCGAAAGAAGGACTCGAACAGCCCGGCCGCCTCTGCCTTATAAGCAGGTTCGTTGACCCACGTCTGCGGCACTTTGAAGAAGATGGAGCCCAGTCCATTGGCCGGCAACTGCTTACGTGCATGCCGAATCGTGTTGAGTAAGCCATTTTGCGTGTATGGGCCGTCATCGTGTTTGGTTTTGACTTCGATCGACCATTTGACATTGGGTATATGGAGCCAGACGTCGATGTCGTAGTCGTCTCCCTTGACGTTGCGTTCTTCGCGTAAATCAATCAGTACCGGAAGGGCAAGTAGTAGCTGGACTACGTCGGCCTCGAAGGCTGCGCCTTCAAGGTCTCGCCGCGAGACGTTTGCGCATAGGCGGTCGTAGAACTCCTCGTCTGCGAAGGCGAAGAGCCGCCGAGCGAGCTCGCGTAGTCGTAGGTAGTGCTGCGCCAACGTCAGTATTTCAGGATCGCTGTCCCGGCGGAGATACTTGGCTCCCATGCCGGGCTTCTCCTCGGCATGAAACTCTGCGTTGGCCGCGACCCAGGTATCGCCGAGATGCTCCACGATCACGAGCATGAACAAGTGAATATCTTGGGTGAACCGAGATGTGTTCGGAAGCGCCTCTCCGACATCGCGCCGAAGCTGATCTATTACCAGACACCGCTCGTTCCACCGCTGCATATTGGCCGCCTGCTCGTCCGACGTGCTGTTGCGCGGTAACGGGCGGTCAGTGCTCTCGTCGTTCATCGGAGTCCCTCCTTCGGTACGACTGCGTATAAAGACATCGAACCTTAAATACGTTCTGGCCGTGCATAATCGATCCGCCTTACGGACACTCAAGCGTTCGAGGGCCGGATCTACAAGCTCGCCCAGTCTCCGTCCGCCGTTCTCTTCCAGGACTGTTCGTGCTTCGGCGGTTCCGTCGGGGCGGTTGTTCTGTACAAGTCATACATCACGACCTCGGGAAACGCTGCGGCAAGCTGGCGCGCGTTCGTCTCGCTCGTCGAGCGGACGGCTACGGGCGGCGTACCTGCAGCCTCTGGCCCTGCGGTGAAGAGCCGTGCCACTGCCAAGGAAGGCAACCATCGGCCGCCCATCGCCGCAACCGGATCATGCGGGAAGTCCATAGCTCTCGCGTAGCCTGCTCGCCATCGCTCAACGACGTGCGCCAGCGATGGCTGTGCGACAACGCAGCTAGAGGTCAGATTTGCTCAAAACCAGATTGCTCGAGCTTGAGGGTAGATGCATTTTCCTGCACCGTTCGTCGCTTAGTCTCATCCGTCGATGAGATTGCTGATGATCTGGTAGTTGTTCATGAGCATGGCAGGAACACCTTCCTGAGGATGCCATGGTGGTTCTCCTGTTCAGGGTTGTGTGTTAGCGAGGAATTGCCGTGCTTCGGATTCGAACCGCTCTCCTGCGAAGTCTTCGGTTCTCGCTCAAGCGTGTACGGGTACCTGGATCGAGGTGAGGTGCTTCAGATTCGCGAGTATTCCTGTGGCCCTGGTCAGCGACCAGGGCCGTCGCCGAGCATCCAGGTAGTCTCGTCGAGGTCTGCGCTGTTCAAGGTGATGGTGGTGTTGTGCTGCTCCGGATCCGCGAACTCGATGCCCGTGACGATGAACTGGTCGGGGGTGATCTCTTCGAGAAAAGACACGGCCAGGAGCGCTTCTGCGATCTCGTCAGTGGTTTCTCCGAGATCGATGGGATAGGCCTGCAGCAGGTCTGCGGGTCGTTCAGCCGGCATTACCAGCAAGGTCAGCCCGGCGCGATCGAAGGTGGTCACAGTCATGATGTTTCTCCTGCTCAGAGGGTGGGCTGCTCGGACTTCCTGTTGCTTCGAAGTTGTTCCGATGTTGGCTCCGCCAACTGGCGCAGGGCTCTGGTGAGAGAAAAAACGAACCCGCACCTGCCGGGGAGGCAGAGTGCGGGTTCTGTGGTGGTCAGCGTCGCAGGCGGCTACCCGAGCCCTCAGTGAGTGGTCACTCGCTTGGTGAGAATGGGGAGACCGGGGCCTGCAAGATCGACGAGTCCCGGCTCTCGTCCGACGAGGACCATCAGGAGCGCTTCTGCGGGGCCGGTCACCTCGGATCCAGCTCCGTGGCTCCAGTCGACGTCGGTCGCGACAAGTCGAAGGCACCGCATGTTGGAGGGCGCATGCAGAGAGTGCGCGCGCGGCGCAAAGTTCAGGGTCGCGACCAGCCGCTGCGCGGGGACTGTGCGTGGATGGTCCAAGGCCCGGCGGATGTCTTGCTGGTGGACGAGCGCATTAGTTAGAGCGACGGCGCGGCCGAACATCGTGGTGAGTCCCCGCGGAACCGTATGAGTGCGCAGCCGCGCGATCAGTTGCGCGGTACTGAGCGGGCGGGCGGGCGTCGTCGACGCCAGCCTGATTACAGCGCGTCAGTGAGAATCTCGAGCGCGCGAACACCGCGAACAGTGCCGGCCAACTGAGCACGTCGAAGCTCGAAACGTGTGCGACCACGTCTCGAACCGTCCATCCGGAACATAGTGACTGCTGCTCCCATTCGTCCTCGGTCAACGTGTCAAGGTAGTCAGCCAGATCACGGCGTTCGGCCGCCGCCAGATCGATGAGGTCGGTCACGATCGCTGAGGCTACTTGAGCGCGCCTCGAAGTTGCGGACCGCTACCCGGTCGTGAACCGCGCATCGATCCCGGCCGGGCCAGAAACGGAAGAACCCGCACTCTGCCGGGGAGGGCGGAGTGCGGGTTCTGTGGTGGTCAGCGGTCGTGTGATTGGCAGGCATCCACGGCGTTACTCGCAGGCGATGCCGTCACCGTCGCGGTCGAGCTTGGAGCTGTATCCGGGTTGTCCGGCCCGGATAGGGGCGGCACCGGCTGCACGAACGGCGCTGCAATTCTGGTAGTACACGCTCGAAGGTGCAGGTGCCTCGACCAGCGGTGCTGGTGCCACCGGAGCGGGTGCTGGGGCTGGCGCTATGGGAGCAGGAGCAGGTGCTACCGGAGCAGGTGCTACCGGAGCAGGTGCGGGTGCCGGTGCGATGGGTTCCGCAACGGGCGCGGGCGCCGCGACTGGAACCGCGCCGCCGCAGTCTCCGAGGACGCGGGTGATCGCATCATGCTCGGGCTGAGTGACCCACAGTCCGTAAGCGGCCTTCACCTCAACCTGCCGAGCAACATAGGTGCACCGGTATGCGGTGTTGCTGGGGAGCCAGGTCGCGGCGTCGCCGTCGCTCTTCTGCTGGTTCGCCGGGCCGTCGACGGCCTGCAGGTTGCGCGGGTCGTTCGCCAGGTTCGCCCGCGTGGCCGGGTCGAGTTGCTGCGCACCGGTCTGCCACGCATTGCTCAGTGCGACCATGTGGTCGATTTGCACAGCGCTGGAGGTGTCGGTGCCGCGGACGAAGCTGATGGTGGTTGCGGTGTACGTATCGGCCAGGGTGCCGGTTTGTACCGCGCATCCGTTGGACCCCGGCTTCACGGTGATCGCGGTGAGATCTCGCCGCAAAATATCGTTTCTCGTATCGCAGCCATTGCGCCCACCTTCGACCGTGACATCGTCGGTCCACGCCTGCCCGAACATCTCTCGGTCGTACCCGGTCTTCGGGGCTCGCCCCTTGATCGGCAACGTTGCCAGCAGTGTGAGTGCAGCATTGGCACCATCTGCGTTCTCGACCGCCAACGCAGCCGGTACGGGTGCGAGCATCGACTCGGGTGTAGTCGCGGCGGAGCTCGGAGCCACGGGCGATGTTGTAGCGATGGCAGCTTTCGAGGTGCTGGTCGTCGTGGCGGATGCTGCCGCTACGGCCGCCTCCTGCGCGGCGGTGTCCCTCGACCCCGTCGGATCCACCACACCGATGATCAGCAAGCCGGACACGACCGCGCCGGTGATCCACGGCCACTTCCGCCGCCCCTTCGATGCGGGTGGCGTCGGCGGTGGGTAATCGAAATCAGACACAGGTTCTCCCCCAATAGGTAAAAACGTTGACAAGCGAGGTCGGTCGATACCGTATCGGGCGCTGATGACGACCGTTACGTCCCGGCTTATCCCGTTCAGCGTCTATCGCCAGTTCAACGAGACTGACGGCGTCGGCGTTGGCTCGATCGGGTTCAGTACCTGCTGGTACAGGGTGTTGCCGTGGTGGTCGAGAACCACCAGTTCGGCGGATTGCTGTGCGTCGAGCACGGCTTCGGCGAGGGTGACTTGCACTGCAGCGGCGCAGCGGGTGACTGCATCCTCGACGGTCCCGCTCAGATCTCCGGCGCAGTTTAATCTGGCCAATGCAGTCCGGTGGGCGGGTATTTTTGCGACCGCCCCCTCTTGTCAGTCCAAGGTCGAACTAGGTCGATTCGCGTCCCCAGTTCCAGCCGGGCAACGACTCCAGTTTCGCTGATCGCTCGACGGGCATCTTTTCTTTCCCTCGCCACTGTTCTCGAACCCAGCCGCCGAGTTTGACTCCCTGCTCGATGTGACCGTCTGGGGGTTTTATGTGACCTTCGCGGTCGTCGTACCGTGCGAGTAATTCGAACTTCTGGCTCCAGACTTGGTCGGCTTTGGTGCCCCAGAACCATCCGGGGATGACCACCAGCTGCGCTTGTCTTTCGGCGCTGAGCCTCGTGTGTTCGCGGCGACGGAGTCTGGCCCATTGCCCTAGCTTCAAACCGTCCACAATTAAGTCGACGGGAACACTGGTGTGCCCCTCCCTTTGCGCGTACGAGCGCAGCAGCTCGAGGTGTTGCGTCGACCGGTTGAACCTGGTCAGTACACGGCGATTGCGTTCGGGCAGCGTTTGGCGCAGGAGGGCATCGCGGCATCGATCGGAACGGTCGGCGATTGCCTGTTGACCGGCTAATCCACCCAATTGTTACCGCGAATCGACACGCCGACTACAAGAACGAGCTCGTCGACAACGGTCCTCGTTACCCCGGCGCCGCAGAATTGTCGTTGGCCACCGCACAGTGGGTCGCGTTCTACAACCGCGAACGCCCCCACAGCTACTGCCATGACCTCACACCCGACCACGCCGAGCAACTCCACTACGATCGGACGCGCATCCTCAGTCCGGAGGAGGCACTCACACAGTGAGCCCTCCGGAAATGCCGGGACGGATCAACGCGTCGACGACCCACTTCATAACCACCACGGTTCCTGCGCCAACGCATTCGATGAGGGGGCCGTTGCTCGGCGCCGTGATCAACGGCAATCCGTTGCCGCGAATGTGGTTAGCTATGGGCGTCAGCGACACCGATCGGTGTCGCTGACAGCGACTTCGAGTGCCCGTCCAACGATGAGACACGGCCATATTTCTTGTTGCCTCGGCTGTACCCGGACAGCCAATCTTCCTATCATCCGCTTTGGATGACCGACATTGTTAGACCGGTTGGCTTGAGAGAAATGGTTTCGTTGACCCGCAGCTCGTACTCAGGCTTGGGCTCGAACTTGCATTTGCTCACAATCAACGCCAGCGCAACAAGTATCTCGTGATAGGCGAACTGCCTCCCGATGCAGGCTCGGATCCCAGTTCCAAAGGGCTTGTATAGATTCTGGAGATCGGCCGGTCTGCGGTCACGCGACCATCTGTCGGGGTTGAACTCATCCGCGTCCTCACCCCACGCCTTGTCTCGATGCAGCTGCAGCAAGACCACAAACACCCACTCCCCTCCTTCGAAGGGATGCTGCCCAACCGTCGTATCGTTGCGGGCCTTGCGGTAATAGCCAGGTGCAACGGGCCACAGACGCAGAGTCTCGTCGACCACTCGTCGGAGATACCGCAGCTTTCCGACGTGCTCGAACGTTAATTCACCTTCGGAGCAGACATTTTCGACCTCACCCCGAACTTTGTCGGCGACATCCGGATTGATCGAGAGGTAGTGAAGCGCGAACGCCAACACCCCCGCTGAAGTTTCTTGGCCGGCCACCAGGAACGTGAGGATCTGGTTACGGATATTTCTATCCGACAACGGTTCCCCAGACTCCGGATCGACCTTGTTCAACATCAAGTCGAGCAAGTCCCCCTCGGATCCGCGGCTACGACCGGCCCGTCGAGCCGCAACGATGTCGTCGACGAGTCGGTGGATTGTTCTCACATCGTCCCGGTGCTGGTCGCGCTCGGACCGGAAAACAGTTGCCTCCACCAGTGGGTGTGAGTACGCCGCGCGGTTGATATACCGCATCGAACGAAGTATTCGTACTACCAGGTCGTGCGGCTCTGTTTGAGCAAACGAATCGAACTCGTAACCGAAAGCGACTCGACCGATGATCTCCAGCGCAAGCTTGTTCATGTCAGCTGGGATGTCGAACCAGGTGCCGGGGCGCTGGTCATCCCAGTAACGCAACAAGTTTCGGGTCGATTGAGTCATCGCATCGTGATATGTGCGCATCGCCGACTGTGTGAATGCCGGTGCCAGTATCGCGTGTGCTTTTGCCCAGTTCTCTTCCGAGTTGTGCGCGGTGAACAACCCATCTCCAGCGATGGACCGCAGATCTCGAATGGGCACGCCCAAAAACTTGGCCCAAGTCGCCTCGTCGTTGACTTCGGCAACAAGATCGGGTCCCGACACGTAGGTCACGCGGGCGCCGAGGATCTTGCGCTCGTATATAGGGCCATACTTCTGCGCACCACGCATACCCCACTGGCTCGAATCGGTGACATGCAAGTCCCACAGGTCGCCGAGGATGGGGATCCGGTGGGGCGGATGCGGCAAAATCCGATCGCGCGCCCGGAGGGCTCTCGAATCGGTAACAGTCATTGGTTCTCCCCCATTGATATATCTACTCCTCTGCGTTCAACCGTGCGTGAGCTTAGGGCTTGGCAGGCTCAAGCGGCCAGTGTGTCGCCAGCGATTCCAGGACGCTGATCTCGTCTGCAAGATGCGTCGCCGAACGTATTGGAAATGAACGGAACTGGCCAGGAAGAGCGCCTGACCGCCTCATTTCAGCAGACTCTGCGATAGCGGACGCCAATCGGGATTCGATATCGGAGCCTGCTGATTGATAACAGTTGAATCGTCCAAGGACGCTGAGAGCGTCTCGGATCTCGACGCTCCTGCGATGGGTCCGTTGGCGTGGATTGGAATTCAGTCCTGATTGTCTCAGCAGCACCTCCGGACAAGCGCTGGTGAGGTCAGCCCACATCGGAAGTAATCCGTTGTACGCCCGAGACCATTTGTCGAGACCAGCCAATTCCATCAACCGATGCACAAGAGGAACCGCTGTGTATCCCGCGCCAAGCAGCAAGATGAAAATCAAGTTGTTCTCGTTGGCCGCAACCCGCCATTGCACGAAAGTCTGAGCGAGCCCCAATCCCGCAGCCATCCCACTGATCGCTATGGACACCGACTCCTCGACACCCCATAGCGACAGGAGCGCAAGCGCCACGATCATGACAACATACCGGCGCGGCAAACCACCGTGCCGAAGTTCTCTTATGGCGACACTCAAATATAGCGATGCCATCGCAGCAGTCCACGCCGAAAAAAGTCCGAAATAGACAATCGTTTCCCACCCCGGCGTGACGTCGATGTATTGCCCGGTTGCTCTCGAACGAGTGCCGACCACGAGGAGCGCTACCGCAGACAGGGCTGCCAGAAAAAGGATTCGACGATTCCAGGATTCACTCCGGTTACCGACCACCCAACGCGCGCCCATCACCACCAGGGGAACCATTGCAAGCATCAGCATGACGGTACTTATCTGACGGACCAGGGGAACATCGATGGTTCCCGACATTCGGAGTGCGATCTGCTCTTGAACTGCGCGCTCACGCAACAAACCTGACAATAGTAGAAAGGTTACTGCTGTCGTCACACGTCGAGAGGAGCGAGCGTTCCCAGCGAGGACTGCACGTCCAGCAATGACCAACGCCGCGAAGACGAGGATGGGGTACGCGATCAACGCCGATACTGACGACGTCACTGCCGGCCCCAGAAGTCCGTCATGACGCTGGATCGACGAAACGGCGACACCGCGGACGCCATGACAAGATCAGCAAAAAGCTCCGCTTCGCTCTCCTGTGCATCATCGAAGTTACTGCGTGCCATGACGAACTTCAGGGCAGTCAGATCGATGTCCGGTAGCAATTCCGCAAGCGCTCCGAATGCCACTCCTTGCGCGTGATGGTCGAGAACCATGTGCCCAACCTCGTGCATGATGGCTTGGTCGATTTGATACTCGGATGATGCTGCGTCGTAAACGATTTCGTCCCGGTCTTCGAAGGCGACCCACAACCCGCATGGAAGGCTGCGAAGAGCAGTCGATTCGACCGGGGCCAAACTGATCGATCGGCAGCGAAATACGCCGACGGCAGTGACAAATTTGTGGCGGTCCCAAGGCGTGGGTACCAGCTCACGAATCGCGCGCGACGTGAGTATGACGCGCTGCGTTGATTCTTCCACTCGGTAATCCCCTCCCCGCAGAGGTGTTTTGTGTCAATCATTATGCCTGACTTGCCGGTCCATGTTCTCGCAGTTGTTTCAACAGCTCAGTCAACTCCTGTCTGTCGATGATTTCGTGTTCGCTTCGCAACCTGACATCTTTCACTCGGCCCTCTACCAGTTCCACAACAAGTGCCAGCTGTGCGTGTATGGCCACCGCTCGCTGATCGGATGTGAGGTAATCGAAATTGGTGTCGCCAGGGAAGACGTCGGCAACCGCCTTGAGCGCCGAGCCTTGAGGTCGCGACTCACCGGTCCGCCACTGTTCGACGTCGACGGCGCTCGCCAAGACTCCCAACCGTTGCAGATTACGAGCAACTTCTGCGTAGTGACGCTCGCAACCATCCGGAGCCAGCCACACACGAAATAGCATGTCTAAGCGAGCATCCAGCGGCGGTAGCGTCGAACCGTCTGACGTCACTGTGCATCCCCCTCGAAACGCTGTTCAAAGCGAGACCGAGTGTCGTCCGACAGCTCTTGGTCACGGCCCGCAAGCCATCTTCTATACGCGCGCTCTTCCCGCTCCATCGAATCGTCAGAGTCGTTGGGTTCATCGAGCAGATGCCCGAAGACTGCAAAAATCGGTGACAGGGAACCGTGTTCGCGTTTGTTCGCTTCGAACAATCCGGTTACATATTCGCCGTAAACAGGATGCAGAGCGGCAGCCAGTCTGTCGGAGAGCTGTTCGAGCTCAGGGATATCCCGACGATCGGTGGACACCGCTTCGAGGCTCTGGGAGACACTCAGAAGCTCGATAAGAACGGGAATGCCGACCGAGACAACATCCGGGCCGCTCGCTGCTCTCCCTATGGCTTCCACGCGCAGAGCGCGCGGTTTGCCACCGTCCAAGACCTCGGCTGCGCTTCCAGGCTCCCAGTTCAGCCCAATATCGAGTTTGCTCAAAGTCGTAGCTGACACCGTGCGCTCGGTTTTGGCTTCGAGGTCTCTCAGGGTAGGCACCGACGGCCCTCCTCGCTTATGCACCTCCGGCCGACTAAGGCCTAACTCGGTGCGGCGCTTCCACACACTCTGAGCTAACCGTCCAGGACCGTCCACGGCATCACCATAGGCGCATTCGTCCAACACAGCAATAAAAAGAAGATTCAACTAATTGCCAACGGAAATACAGCCCGATATCGATTGAAACTTGCCTTAATCTTCTTTTTTCTTCTTTTCTTTGCTAGCTTTGCTCGAAGCGATGAGAAACCACGACCCGTTGGGGGTATCGGAGTGACCACGAAGCGGCAATCGAACCTGATGGCGCGATGAGCAGACCCTCGAACTCAGGTACGCGCGACCACAGCGTCTCAGCGGTGCGCACTCCGAGTTTCTGCCAGGACCGAATCACAAACAAAAGACTTGGAACGACCCGCTCGTGCGACCGCGAACCACACCACGCCGGTCCACATCAACACCTCGGCGATGGCGGCACCGTGCTGGCCGAGTGGGTCGCTCCGAACGTTCATGCAGTCGCGCAGACGTGAGGGTCCGGGCGACAGTCCCGGTCTGCTTTGACAGGGCGGGCCTATCAGGCCACCCCCTCCACTCCCTCCACTGCCTCTTATCCGAGCAGTACCAAGACTCTTCGGTTATTGAGCTATCCCAGAACAACCGGTTGCCAGAAAGACTGCTTCGCAATCGAATTCACCAGAACGGCCCCTCAAACGGGTCGCACCAGGAAGGGATCGACACGATGACAACGAATCCAGAACCCGCACGGCACCGCTCACACAAAACCCGGGACCGGATTATCAAGGCTCTTCCGGCGGTAGCAGCGGTGACGATCGCCAGCCTGACGGTTGCCGGGCCCGCCAACGCTGCACCGTCGCAACCCGGAGTGACAAGCCCGCAGGGTTCGCAACCTGGAGTGACCACCACGCCCGCACCCGTGACGCCGGCACCGGTGGTCACCGAAGGGCCGAAGTACTTGCCCGGCTACACACCGCTCTACGACTACTCCGAGTCACGGACTGTCCACGACTACAACGCGGGCCGCCAGCAACCCTCCTACGACACCGCCCCGGCAATCTACGAGAACGCCCCAGCCCCGGTCCAGGGCCTAGGCCAGGACGGCGGCAGCGAAACCCCTGGTCCTGCATCGGAACCGGAGCCTGCGCCTGCCCCGACGATCAAGCGGACGAAGATCGTGCCGATCGAAACGCCGGAGAACACCGTTCTGGTCGGAGCGAATCCCGTCCCGTACGACCCGGCCGTCGTCGATCCGACACTCGCCCGTCAGGTCAGCGACACCCTGCAAGCCGTTCAGGCAGACGGCGGAAACTTCCTCGTCGATCAAGGTCTGGCCGATGCGCCGCGTGCGGATCGCATCGCCGCCGGCACGGCCGCCGGTGCCATCGGGGGCGCTACCGCAGGGTTGCTGGCCGGCCTCGCACCTGCCGCAGTGATCACCGGAACCGGCACAGCAATCGGATTGGCTATCGGCGCTACCGCCGCAGTACCGGTCATCCCCGTTGCACCGCAGGTTTACGTGTTCATCCCCGGTGCGGGAGCTGTCGCCGGAGCAGGAGTCGGTGCAGCGTTGTCCGCACCGATCGTGCTGGCCACCACCGCAATCGGCGCAGTCACCGGCGGTGTACTCGGCGCCGCCGCTGCAGGCGGCGAAGCAACGGTGATCGAAGAACCCGCACCGCAGGCGCCACCGACTCTCGAAGCACCACCATCCGGACCTGATGCCGATCAACTCCCGGCGATCCCGGCACCGCTCACCCTCGACGCCCCGACTCTCCTCGCTCAGGCGAACACGGCGGCCGAAAGCGCCGCACCGATCATCGAGCGCGCTGACGCCGATTCGTCGGTCTGGACCGAACCGGCCTACGAAGCGGTTCAGGGATTCACCTCCACCGTCCTCGAACAGCCCACCGTCGCGGACACGGTCACTGCGGTGAACACCGCCGCCGCACCTGTACTCGACCAGGCCAACGCCGCCCTCGCAGACCTGCAGGCGAACCTTCTGCCCGCGTAAAAGTCACGTCCCGCCAGAACACATGTGCCAGGAAAGGACCCAGCCAGATGTCGCGACGCTCCATGGCATCCCCGATCGCCCCCGCTACCGGCCCCAGCCGGTCGGGGATGCCATCGGGCACACCCCGATCAACGACCGGCCGCTCCCGTCGCCGACGACCCAAGCTTCTCTTCGCCTACCTCGCCGTCGGCGCCCTACTGACCGGCGCCCTCGTCGCCGCGTTCTCCGGCGACGACTCCCCGACAGCGGGTTCAACTACGGCGACAGCATCGACAACCGGATCGGCACCGACAACGACCGCGGCCCCTGCCGGACCTGATTGCTCAATGCCGATTGGTAATCAGGACAGCGGAACCGGAGCCATCGCAGCGTTCGAGCACGCCTACTACGTGCAGCGCTCCGGCGCAGCCGCTCACGCCCTGATCTCCCCCGAAGCGCCGCCGACAGCACCGTTCACCGTCGTCGCGAATCTCGATGCCGGTATCGCCACCGTCGCCGCCGGTACGACGTACTGCCTCGATATCGACCCACTCCGGCCGGGTGTCTTCACCCTCACCCTCACCGAAAGCGGCCCGAACGGCCCGGGGGTGCAGTACCGCCAACGCATCACCACCACCACCGTCGACGGCCGTTACGTCATCGCCTCCATCGACCCTGCCTGAACCCCGCCAGTAGCCCCGAACTGCGAGAACACCGCCACCCGGCGCGGTGAGCAGCCCGAAGAAAGGAACACCAGAGACATGACCAGCGCATCGCTCGAATGGGATCAGGCAGCCGCCGCAGTCCAAGAAGCACAGGAGCAGTTGCGCGCCGCCGACACCACTGCATTGCGCTCATGGGCGGAAGCGGCGGGGCTGTTCACACGGTCGATGTGGCCGAAGATCAAACGAGAGCTCTACAAACAGCTCGACCGCGACTACGACGCGCTGCGCACCCAAGAATCCGAACAGGTCACCGACGAAGTCGCCGAAGCCGCAGCCTCCGCGCCGCTCATCAAGCTCTACGCCGCAGGCGACGAACGCGGGAGCTTCGCAGTCGTCGGGGACGGCGAAGAAACAGCCTGGTACGGAACATTCCACGCCAAGGACGCCATCTTCCGCCGCGGTGACCAAGTCTCCGCCGACGACTCCGCCGCAGGCAAGGCCGCGTTCCTCGCCGGCAAACTACGCGAGGAACTGGGCGTCCCCGCGATCCGCCTGATCCTTCATATCTCCAACCCCGACGTCGACGGCGCCCGCATCGCAGCCGTCGCCGCCAAGCACGGCGTCCACCTCGCAGAACTCGACATCACCGACGAGAACCCCGCCTCAGTGTGGTGCGAGGTCCCAGGACATCGCGCCTGGCAGGAGATCCGGCTCACCGATCTACTCGTCGACGAGGGCACGGAGGTGCAGTGATGACCTCCCGCGAACCGCACCGCGACGACGACCACATCGATACCGCGAACGAAGTGGTCGACCCAGTCGCGAGCTACGACGCCGAATCGGCGGTGAACCTGCGCAATCAGCGTCTACGCCGCCCCGGAGCTGCCAACCCGGCCGACAACGAGAGCGCCCATTCCGACCTCACACCCGACCCCTACGGCGTCGGGCAGGACGCACTGGCGGCGATCGAGGCTCCCGATGTAGATCCCGAAACGCTCTACCGCGCAAAGATGTTCGAGCGCCGGGAAGAGGATCTGACCGCAGAACCCGCAGCGTGGGGACTGCGCGGGCGGCTCAACGCAGCTCTCGGGGCGAAGATGCGCCCCAAGCACCTCTCCGCCGAAGTCCGATTTCGTCAGTCGGTCAGCGTTGTGCAACAGCCACTTTCAGGATGCTCGGTGGTGTCGGTGATCAACCCGAAAGGTGGATCCGGCAACACCATCACCTCAGTCATGCTCGGTGCCACCTTCGGGAAACATCGTGGTCAGGGTGTCACGGTATGGGATGCGTGCGAATCCACCGGAAGCCTCGGTGACCGCGCCGCGCGGACCACCGACCCGGAATTGACGGTGTGGGATCTCCTCGCCCACGCCGGTGAGCTGGCGTCATCCTCGGCGGTGTCCGGTTCACTGAACTCCTTCCTGCGCCGCCAGCCGACGATGGAAGACATTCTGGCCTCGGACAATTCGACAACCCAGTCCCGCAGCATCGGTTGGGATGAATGCGCCGCAGTGATGGCCGTGCTCCGTCGGCACCGGGATCTGATCATCGTCGACACCGGTAACAATCCCCTCGCTGATAACTGGCAGTGGGCGGTCCAACATTCCGACGCACTGGTGGTGCCGTTGCCGCTGCGAATGGACATGGCCAAGCAGGTCTATCAGATGCTCGACGGCATCGCGGCCCGCGGCTACGGCCACTTGCTGGCCTCCACGGTCGTGGTGACCTGCATGACACCGGATTCCTCACCGGAACTGTCGGCGATGATCTACGACGATCTCCGCGATCTCGGCGTGCTGGAGGGGAACTTCGTCGAAGCGCCGTACGAGCCTGCACTCGCTCGCGGGGACCGGATCAACTACAAGGAATTGCCCGCCTCGACGATCGAGGCGTACACCAACGTCACCGCCCTGGTCGCGGACACGCTCGGTGCCGCGCGGCGTCAGGCAGCCTTCGAATACAGCGATTCCTTCGCCCCCGAGCCGGTGTATCGGCATCCCGAAAACGACCTCCCGCAGCTCTCGCAGTGGGAACGTCGCCGCGGCCGCCGCGGCGCCTGACCGACTTCACCCCACCCCGATTTGTCCGAGGAGACGCCATGACCCGCAGGACCCCTCTCGCCGGTAGCCCGCGGCGCCGCCGCGCCGCACGCTCGGCTGCCACCGCTGGGGCGGTCTTGGCGGTACTCCTCTCGGCCGCCGCGCCGGTGCAGGCGGCCCCGTCGCAGACCGCGGCGACGGGCTGCGCGAAGTATGTCGCCGTCATGACACCCGGGACGTGGGAGACGAACGCAGCCGCGAACCCGAGCACTCCGGTGGGCATGCTCGCGATGGTCGGTGATTCCTTGAAGCAGAAGTACGGCAACGCCATCGAGGTGTACTACCCGGCGTACTCGGCATCGGCGTTCGATCAGGGCCGCACCTACTTTGGCAGCAAACAAACCGGCAAGAATTCGATCAACAACATCTTCACCTCCGCCTGCCCGGCCTCGAAGTTCCTGCTCGCCGGCTACTCCCAGGGCGCCGACGCGGCCGGCGATGTTGCAGCCGACATCGGAAACGGGACAGGGGTCATCCCAGCGGCCCGGATCCTCGGTGTCGGATTGGTCGCCGACCCGCACCAGGGCACGGCCGGGGGCACGCTGGTCGGTCCGAAGGTCGACGGTCAGGGCATCGGCGGCGTCCGGCCCGAAGGGTTCGGATCGCTGGCACCGCTGGTCAAGCAGTTCTGCGCCCCGACCGATCTGTACTGCTCCACGAACGCCGGCAGCGACGGCCTACTCGCCGGACTGGGCAAGGTCCTCGCCAACAAGCCCGCCGAGTCTTCCGCCGCCGCGTCGGTATCGCTGACCAGCGGCGGCGCTGCGCAGGGCGGTGTGACCGGCTCCGAAGCTGCGACACCCGGTGCAGCTCAGGCCGGCACCACTACGGGGGGAACTGCGGATCTCGCGTCCTCGCTCGTCTCGGACTTCTCCCGCGTCGACCTCACCGGTGCGGCGAGCACCGCCACCACACTCGGACAGCGCATCGGCACGCTCCCGGCGTCCGTCGGCGCCAACCGAAGCCAGTCGCAGGTCGCCGGTGTCGAAGCCTCCGCAACGTCGCTGCTGAACACCTTGACGCCGGTCGCGGACGCGCAGTCGATGATCGCCGCGAACCCCGGCATCCGATCGGCTCTCGATACCGCACCGGCCGGCTCCCCGGAAGCACACACCTCCACAGTCCTCGATGCCCTCGATCAGATCGACCTTCCTGGGGCCGTGCAGTCGGCTACCGCGATCGCGGACAGCGCATCCTCGGTGCTCGGCGGCACCGCCACCACCGCTGGACTGGCAGACACCGCGCAGACACTCACCGGTCAGATCGCACCGTTGCAATCCGTCTCCCCGGACGCGTTGACCTCAGCGACACAGGTCCTCTCGCTCCTCAAACCGAAAACCGTGGTCAACCAGATCGTCAACGTCGCTAACGGTTTCACCTCCATGGACTACCAGGGCATCGTCGACAATCTCATCGCTCTACCGCAGAAAGTCGCGGCCCTCGACGTCCAGGGCGCACACCAGATCGCCGGGGAGCTCAACAACCAGTTCGCCCCGATCGTGAAGATGGCGGCCGGAGTCGACCTGCGCACCCTCTCGGGGCTGGTGGCGATGATTCCCGACCCGTCCGGATCGGCACAGATCGCCTCACTGGTCCTCGGTCTGCTCGGCAACGTCGATGTCATTCGCCTCGCCAACGACGTCGGCGCCATCCAGGAAGTCGCCTGGAAGATCATCGAAACCGGCAACCTCGCCGCTGCTGCCGAACTCCTGCCGATCGGACTCGATCTCGCATCCGTCGCCGTGGGCGTCCTCTCCGGGTCGGCATCGAAGACCAGTCCCGACCAGCTCGGCGCGCAGACCCAGGCGACCGGGCAGTCCGTGGCTATCGGCCAACAAGCCTCCACCGGCGACTTCGCCGGGCTGACAGGCAGTCTCGTCTCCCTCTCATCCTCACCGGGCGCCGGCGACGCGGCCGAACTGGTCGGCGCCGGCGTCGACGCAGCAACCTTTCTGGCGTCCGGCGCGCACCAGTCCTACGCCGATTTCACCGTCGACTCCACCGGCCGTAGCGCCCTGCAATGGCTCGTTGATTTTTTCACCCAAAAGATCGGCGGCTGAGCACTCTTCGACGACAACCACCCTCATATCGGCGGCCGGGCGGGCAGCCGAGACGAGAACCAGCACGAAACCGAAACACATTGCAGCACAGAAGAAGGTGTCCGGGCGGGCACTGATCGCACTCGATCGTGAGGACATGCACCATGGCAGCATCGCAGCACGGCAGCGGGAAAGGCATCGGCACGCTCGGCGCCGTACTGGTCGCCGTCCTCGTCGCGACCGCCCTGTTCGCTGCCCTCTCCGGAGATCGCACACCGCCAGCAGACGAAGGCACCTGCCTACCGGCCGGCAGTAACACCGCGGCGCATTCGGGGACGGTCCTCATGCCCCTGCGCGAGGGCACCTATCAAGCCACCAGCGGGTTCGGGCCGCGAACCAACCCGGTCACCGGCGCACAGGAAGGCCACCAAGGCCAGGACTACTCCGCACCCATCGGCACCCCGATCCACGCCGCCACCGACGGCACCGTCGCCGAAGCCGGCCACGCCACCGGCTTCGGCAACTGGATCATCATCGACACCGTCGTCAACGGACAATCACTCTCCACTGTTTACGGCCACATGAACGATGACGGCGTCGGCGTCGCTCAGGGCCAGATCGTTGCCGCCGGTGACCCGATCGGCAAGGTCGGCAACGCAGGACAATCCACCGGCCCACATCTGCACTTCGAGGTCTGGCCCGGAACCCGCCTCGCGCCGGGTTCGAGCCCGGTCGACCCCGTCGGATGGCTCGCCGGATCCACCGCGCAGTCGCCGCCGGACGCCGGCACCGACGTACTCGCCGCCCCTGCCGCCAGCCCGTCCACGACACCGAAATCATCGGTGTCGAGCCGGGACGTGAAACTCGCCGCCTCGGTCAAGCCCGGCTGCGGACAACCCGTCGGCACCACCGGACTACGCCCCGGATCGGTACCGGCCGAGTTCGAACCGTGGGTGGTCAAAGCCGGCACCGTGTGCGCCGAAGTCACCGCCCCCCTCGTGGCCGCGCAGCTCAAACAAGAAGGAAACTTCAACACCGGCGCCCACAATGCACAATCCGGCGCGGACGGGCCCGCGCAGTTCATGCCCGCCACTTGGGCAACGAAGGCCGTCGACGGAGACGGTGACGGCCGCAAAGACACCCGCAGCATCGCCGACGCGGTGATGAGCCAGGCCGCCTACGACTGCGAACTCGCCGGCATCGCTAAAGACGGCCTCGCCGCCGGGACACTGCGCGGTGATCTGACCGAGCTGTATCTCTCGATGTACAACTGCGGGCCCGGCGACACCCTCGCCGGCGGCCAGGTCTGCCAGAACACCGAAACCCTCGACTACGTCGCGAAGATCCCGCGCAGCGCCGCCGAAGAATTCTCCGTAGCCATCGCCGACAGCGGTCCGGGACTGGTCCCCGGTGGCCCGTTCGGGCAGAACGTCGTCGCCGCCGCGACAGCATGGCTCGGCACCACCTACGCCTGGGGCGGCGGAGACGCGGGCGGACCCACCAAAGGAGTCAGTGACGGCAGCGGCACGGCGGACATGATCGGCGACTTCAACAAGATCGGCTTCGACTGCTCCGGGCTCGTTCTCTACGCGGTCGCGCAGGCCTCCGGCGGCTCGATCGTTCTCCCCCATCAGGACTCGGCGCAGATCGCCGATAACCGCGGCCGCATCGTCGCCACTCCCGCCGAGCTGGCACCCGGCGACATCATCCAACCCCACTCCGGCCACATCTTCATCTGGCTCGGAAACAACACCGTCGTCGAGGCCCCGCAGTCCGGCGACGTGGTCAAAGTATCGAACTGGACCCCGCCCACCAGCGGCCTGAGCGCACGGAGATTCGGATGAACACCACACGCACCGCACTGACAGCACTGACGCTGAGCGCCGCTGTACTGACCGGCTGCGCGAGCACCGACAGTCCGCCGGCCACGAACAACGGCCCGGCAATGCCCGCGCAACAGTGGACACCCGGCGCTACCGACCCCGACGCCGGTGACCCCACCCGGACACCGCCGCGCGCTGCGAGCGCACTCCCCAATTCTGCAGCAGCGGTGGACCGCGGCGATCCCGGCGCCGTCGCCACCGCAGCATTGACGATTTGGTTCACCTGGGACACCGCCGTCGACACCGGCCCCAACGACGCCGCAGCCCGCACCGCACCGCTGCTCACCGCCGACTACGCCCGCGAGATCACCTCCACCACCGCCCAGGCCAGCCCCGGCGCACAGTGGCAAGCCTGGGCAGCGGCCGGCGCGGTTCTCATTCCAGAGATCACTAGCGACGACGAACCCGTTCCCGCACAGACCGATTCGGTCGCCTACCGCTCCTACCGCGTCGCTCATCTGCTCGACGGCTCCCCGGTCGAGGAGTCGATCGTCGCCGTCATCCTGCGCCCCGGTACCAGCGGCTGGGAGGTGAGCCGCATTCAAGACAAATAGGTCAGCCCCGACCCCGCACTCTTCTTACTGGAAAGGCAAACCCGATGGAAACAAAACCCTCATCCACCACTGCTCACCGGACACGACGCGTGATCGGCATCATCGCCCTCACTGTCTTGTTCACGATCGCGGCGGGCGGCGTAGCGGCCGCACAAGCGGCCAATCCATTCGACGGTGTCAACCCCGACATCGGACTGCTCGGCCCTGCCTTGAACTCCACCTGGAAACGGCTGCTCGCCGCAGCCTGGGGCGTCGCCCTTGCGGTCACCGGATTCAACGTCATGACCTCGTTCCTGAGCTTCAAGAAAGCCAAGTCACGCGGCATGCCAGGCGATTTGAGCGACGCGAGCGCCGACCTGAAACTTGCCGGAGCAGGGCTCGCCGGAACCGCCGCTGCGGGGGTCATCGTCGGCGCAATCTTGTTCCTCGTCCAGGGCTGACCCCACGCCACCTCCTTCGGCCTATGTCGAACAACCCCACCCGATGCGGCACCGCCGCGGAAAAGAGATCACGCTCATGGGAACCGACTACCGCAACGTCAGCGCACACCATTCAGGACCTGAACCATCCGGCGGCACGCTCACAGCCCCCGCCGCTGCCGATAGTCGCCGAGGACCGAGGCGCAACGTCCTCTTTGCCGGCGTCGCGGCCCTCATCGTGGTGGCCATCGCTCTGGTCCTTGTCGTTGTGCTCACCAACAGATCCGGCGAAGGCGGCCGCAACAGCGCCGACGCCATCCGAGCCGTGCACGGGCCGACAACAGTCAACAACGGTGTTCCCAGCGGCTACACCCGCGACGAACAAGGCGCCTCGACGGCCGCGGTCAACACCATCCAGGCGATCGCGCAGGCAGGTCAGGGCCGCATCGACATGGCGGCCGTGCGTGAGTCGATGATCGTCGCCGACCCCGGTCAGACGCTCGGCGCAGCACTCGACAGCGAAAGCAATCGCGACGAGGACGACGACGTTCTCTCCCTGCTCCCCGGCGCGGTCACGGTCACCTCGTTCACCCAGGACGCGGCCGAGGTGACGATCTGGACGATCGGAGTCGGTCAGTCCGAGATCAACGACACCGGAAAAGTATCTGTCTCGACGACCTACTCGACGACGGCTCTCTCTCTGGTCTGGCAGGACGGGGATTGGAAGGCCCGCGACTGGTCGTTCCGTCAAGGCCCGCGCCCGGAGGATGCCTCCTATCCGGCAGCTGATTCCGCTCTCGGCGGTCAATTGACCACCGGGTACTACACCTTCTACATCGACTAGGAGCGAACATGATCCGACGTCTCGTTCTCGTTTTCGTCGTCGCCGCGTTGGCCGCATTGTTCGGACCCACCGCGCTGGCAGTCGCTGCCCCGGTGCCCGCCCCTGAGCCAGGAGCTGTCACCGGCCAGCAGGCCGCGACGAAACTGCCCGCCCACTTCCCGGACGATCTCAAGAAATTCATCGGCGGCACCGAAGAATTCAAGAACGGCCCGTGGTTCACCGGGAACTGCCGAGAACAAGGCGGCGACCTGGGACTGTATATCTCCCAAGCACTCTCCAACGAAAACCGTCTGATGTACTGGACCGCATCCGATGAGGACAAGGTCGACATGGTCGGCGGGGCCACCATGAAAGCCGGCAGCGAAAGCGCCGCGCTCGGCACCGTCGATACAGCCAAGAAAACCGTCGCCGATGGCACCGAGCCGCCGGAGGGCGCACTACCGACTGTGTTCCCGGCCGGAGACACCAGCTTTCACCCACCGACCGGAACCTGCGCCGGCGATCTGACTCGCTGGGGCATCAAAGAGTGGAGCACCTGGGGATTCGCGTGGGCGCAGGCACCGGACGCAGACTCGTTGACCGCAATCAAAGAGCTGCCCGGCACCGACGCCGTACCCGGCGCCGCGTGGTCCGATCCCTGCTCGGCAGGCTCGGGCGACCAGTACTGCATGCACGCCTTTTTCGTCGACTGCGCCAAAGCCAACGCCGAACGCGACGTACGCCAATGCCAGGACTGGAACCTCTCGATCGGACGGATGTTCGCCGGAACTGCCAACTGGATCGACCAGAACACCGGTGTCATCGACCGAGCGAAAGACACCCTCGGCAAAGTCATTGAGTCCACCCCGCAGTATCAGCTCGGCAAGGCCTACATACAGGCGTGGTCCTGGGCCGGCGATAAGGCCGGTGATGTCGTCGACTTCGTCTCCGACCCCTCCACCGTGATCGACGACTGGGTCAACGCCACCAAGTCCAGTGCGCTCTCGACCACCGACGCAGTCCTACGCGGGTTGAACAGCACCGGGGACTTCGACCCGACCGCATCGTGGTTTCTCACCTGGTACGCACTCTCGACCGGCTTGGGGATCCTGGTGATGTCGTTCGCGGTCCTGCTCGCAATCGCACGCTCTCGGCACAAAGGCTCCCCCTCCGAACTGGTCAGCAACGTGTTCGGCTATCTGCCCGCCGGGATCGTCATGATGCTCTTCTCCACCACCGGAGCCCAGTTGTTGCTCGAGCTTGCCAAAGCGCTCACCGATGGCATCACCGCGGCCAGTGGGTCCACGGTCACCGAGATGGTCGACAACATCTACAACACGGTGGGGGAGATCAACTCCGAAACCCTCGTCGGCGGCAATGTCGTCGGACTGATCTTCTTCGGCCTCCTGCTCCTCGGCGCGATGTCGGTCTACCTCGGTCTGCTGATGCACCAGATCGGACTTCCGCTCGCAGCGTGCATCGCCGGAATCGGCTACGGCATGTGGGTACACCCGACCTGGCGGGTCAAGGCCCTGCGACCGGTGATGACCTTCGCCGGCATCGTGCTCAGCAAACCGCTGCTGTTCCTGCTGATTTCGGTGGTGCTGGCCGGTGCGAACAATGCGCTGCTCTCCGGCGGCGGCGGATCCGGCGACCTCACCTCGCTCGGCGCCCTCGCACTGGTCGGAGCGTCGATGGTCGTCGTCGGATTGGCGCCGTGGGGGTTGCTCAAGTGGGCACCACTTCTGCCCACCAAGGCCGATTCCGAAGGATTCGGTAGCGGCGGTGGTTCGGTCGCGGGCGGAGTGATCGGCGGTGCCGGAAGCTCCGCGATCTTCCGCGGCCGCAGCGGCGGAGGCGGCAAGCGTGGGGTCGGCGGCTCGAACGCGACACCACGTTCGACACCGTCGGGTAGCGGTATCTCGGCCGCCGGACGAGCGCCCCATGCGAACACCGGATCCACCCCTGCCTCCTCGGCCACGCACTCCGGATCCGGTGGACACGGCGGCGGCGCAGCGAAAGCCTCCGGCGGCGGCGCTGGATCCAAGCTGGGAATGGCGACCCGTCTCGGGGGCAAACTCGCGAAAGGTTCGGCCTCGATCGCAGCCACATCAGGGGCGGCCGCGATACCGATCGCAGCGCAGGCCGCATCGGCGGCAATGAACAAAGCCAAATCCAGTGCCGAATCGGCCGCATCCGAATCCGAAGGCAGGTAAGCGATGTCCACCGATACCGCGCACGAAAACGTACAGCGCACCTCGATCCTCGGCGGCGAGATCGCCCGCCGCGGAATGACAGGGTTATCGGCACCCGTTCTGATGACCTGGTCGATCACCCTTGGGGTGGGGGTGCTGATCTACTTCGTCGTCGGCGGCACTCTCGCAATCGTGTTCGTGGCCTTGCTCTATGGCGGCATGTTGGCCGCCACGTTGGAGTTCGGGGACCGCTCCTACGCAGCGCAGAAGCTGCACTGGCTGCGCACGTGGTCACGCACCCGCCGCGGTGAGCATATTTACCGCAATACCGCCGATCCGGCGTACGGGGTGGACGGTCTCGATCCAGGTTGGGAATACCCGGTGCCGTTGGGGCGGACCGCTCCCCTCGACGTCGCTGGTACCGGCCTCGATGACATGTTCATCATCCGCACCGCCAACCCCGGCGAGCGGGCCTACTACACAGTGGTTCTCGCGGTGCAAGGTCTCGCCGGCGGTCTGCGCACCGACGCAGCGTGGGCGAGCACCTCGGAAAAGTTCGGAATGTTCGGTGCGTCTGTGGCCCGTAAGTCCTCACTGATCCGCGGTGTCCAGTTCCTGCACCGCTCCATCCCCGCCGACCTGACCAAACATGAGGACTGGGTTGGACACCAGGTGGAAGCTCTCGGCGACATGCGCCTGGCAGCACCGGTCGCCTCCTACGGCAACCTGCTCGACACCATCCGCCCGCACACCGAAGAACACCGCGCGTACGTGGTGCTCAAGTTCCCGCAGAGCGAGCAGTTCGAAGCCGCCGCCGCCCGCGCGGCAGGGGGCAAGGATGCCCGCTTCGAAGGCGGCATCGCGCAGGTAGTGCGCGATGAGACGATGCGCGCAGTCAGCAAACTCATCTCCTCGGGCCTGGGCCGGGTCGAGGTCTTCGGTGAGCAGCGCACCTGCGCGGTCATCCGGGCATTCATCGATCCCACTTTCAAGCTCGATCGACACCAGGGCGCCCGCTGGGCGAACTGCTGGCCCTCCTACATCGGGGGCCGCGACGCCGCCGTCGTCTCCGGGCACTGGCATACCCGTGTCGGGATGATGCCGCCGGCGAGCATCGAACCTGTCGAACTGGGACCGCTGTGGCTCGCGCCGCTGCTCACCGGAGTTGCACCCGACCCCGGCGACGACGAGACACCGCCCTCGCCGACCATCCGAACCGTCAGCGTCCGAATGGATTTCGTCCCCGACACCGTCGCCCGTGAGGCCGCGAAGCAGGACTTCACCCAAGATCAGGCCTCGCAGGAAACCGAGCGACGCAAAGGCCGAATCGGGGACGGTTCGGCGGAAGTGATGGCGACCGCCTCGGGGCGCCGCCGGGGCGATCTGATGCCTGGCTCCGGGCATCACGGCGTCATCTATTCGATGGCCATCGCAGTCACCGGCCGCGGCGAAGACGACCTGGACCGAGCCTGCATGCGGGTCGGTGAGGCCTGCGACGAATCGGCCATCAAGACCATCACCTGGCAGGAAGACGATCACGATGTCGCCCTGTTCACCACCCTCCCTTTCGCCCGCGGTCTCGCGGCCACCCGCTACACCAAGTAGCCCAGGAGAATCCGACATGAGTCAGCGCACCACCACCCGCCCCGGCGCAGCCCACCCACGCGGACCAGAATCCAACCGCCGGGCCGGTAGCCGCCTCTTCGGCGGTCCCGGCCGCGAGCAACTCGGAGACGGACCAAAGGTTCTCGACGCGGGCGCGCAGATCCCAAGGAAAGTCGCCCGCCGCACGCCGCCGAAACGGTTCAAGATCCTCGACCGGTACGGCTGGTACGAGCCGCGCACCGAAGGCGCCTGGACCACCACTCGGCAGAGCGAAGCACTGAATCTGGCGATCAGCCGCCGCAATGTCCGCCATCAAGGCCCCGCCACCGGACTCAACCGGATCTCGCAGGATCTGGTGATCACCGACCCCTTCGAGCTCTACGGCACCGACATCTCCAACATCAACGTCTGCGTCGTCGGCGACATCGGCAAAGGCAAGTCCTCACTGATCAAGACCGCATTCTGCTGGCGACAGATGATCTTCGGCCGCCAGGTCGTGGTCATCGACAAGAAACGCCAAGGCACCGAAGGGGAATACTCAGTCTTCGCTCGGGCGCTCGGCGTCGAATCGGTGCGGTTCAAAACCGGCGGCGGCGGGGCGCGGCTGAACCTGCTCGATCCCGCGATCACCACCGGCGGTGAGCATGCCGGCGGTCTCGACGGCGTCACCCCCGCAGGTCAGGAAGCCCTCGTTCTCGCTGTTCTCGCCGACACGATGGAACGACCGCTCACCACCTCGGAGAAGAGCGCCGTCGGTCGACAGCTCGAGCGGGTCAACCACGACGCCGCGCTCTCCGCCCGCGCACCGGTCCTCGAGGATCTCGCGCGCAGACTCATCGAACCCCATCCCGGGGACGGCGACTATTTCGGTGGGCGCTGGGCCGAGCGGTCCCTCGAATGGGGCTACGAGCCTGGGTTGGCGCTGCTGCGGCTCGTCGACCGCGATCTCAAAGGACTCGTCGACGCCGAAACCTCACCGGAGGTCCGCAAAGCGCTCGAGCACCCGTTCGCGCACTTCGATGTCTCCGCCCTCCCGACCGAAGGCCCGGCGCTGCGGGTGGTGATGACGGTCATCAACACCTGGCTGGCGAACCTGCTCGCCGCGCGCTCCTCGGTGTCCAAACAGACCATCCTGATCGTCGAGGAAGGCTGGCATGTCGCGGAAGGTTCCACCGGCGGCGTCTTCCGCTCGAACATGAAACTCTCACGCGGGCTTGGCTTGTCGACGGTCTCGGCGTTCCATCACCCCTCCGACATGTCCAAGGACTCCCCCGCCCGTGCACTGATGCAGGAGGCCGGGATCGTGTTCCTCTTCGCGCAGGAGCGGTTCGACGACGCCCGCGAGACCGCGGAGATGTATCACCTCCCGCCTGGATCGGTGGACATCATCATGGGCCTCGGCCAGGGCGAATGCCTGGTCAAGATCGGCTCCGCCGACCCGATCTTGATGGAACACGTCCGCTCCCCCGAAGAGATCGCGTTGACCAACACCGACGAAGCCGTCAAGGGAGCACGAGCAGCATGAACCGGATTTTCATGGCCCACCGAGGAAAGGACATACCGATGACTACCCACCACCTATCGCAACGAGTGAGGATGGACGCAACGTCGTCGGTGTCGACGAGTAATGATCGCGTCGACGCTCTGTTGACGTGGACGGTGTTGATTGCGAAAGCCGCTGCTCTCGGCGGCCTCGATCCCCACGCCGCACCGGTGTCCCCGAAGTCGGGGTTCCGGCGATGAGCGCCGTCCGCACCCCGCCGCCGCGGCCCAGCGAGCCGATGATCGGACCCGAGGTGTGGGTGCTCGGTTCACTGGCCACCGGCCTCGTGTTCGCAGTCGCGGGCGGCGGGCTGGTCTCCTCACTCGTCTCGGGCCAGGTGCTGGCCATGCCCGGCAACGGGCGGGAGCTGTTCGCGATCTTCGCCGGGCTCGCCGCGCATCCGGCTGATCCGGCGGCGGCCTGGCCGGCCGGTGCGCAGCCCGGACCAGCCTGGGTGACCTGGGCGTGCATTCTCGTGCTCGGAGCGGTATTCGCCGCGGTAGCACTGTGGATCAGCTCCGAGATCGAGGACCGGGCGTTCCACCGGCGGCAGGGCGAACGCGGGTTCGCCACCAGAAAAGACTTGGCTCGCGCCGGGATCGACGAGAGCAGTGTCCGCAAGGCCGCGGTCGCGACCCGCGCATCGCTCAAGGGCACGCGGCCATCGAGGCTCGATGCAGCCGAGGTAGCGATCGCATTGGGCGCCAACATCATCGACCCTGACCGCACCGTCTACCTCAAGCAGAACGACTGCCTGCTCACCGAAGGCGTCACCGGTTCCGGTAAGACCTGGCGTATGGCGTATCAGCGCTGCATGGACGCACCCGGGCCGATGCTGGTGACCTCCACGAAAGTAGATCTGATCTCGGCGACCTACGAGCACCGCTCCAGCCTGGGCACGGTGTCGATCTTCGATCCGGAGAACATCACCGGATGGCCCTCCCCGATTCGCTGGTCGATCCTCTCCGGCTGCCAAGATCCAGATGTGGCGATCCGCCGAGCACGGGGCCTGGTTGCCGCAATGCCGATGGGAGACACCACCAACGGCGGCTACTGGGAAGACAAAGCCGTCGTCCTGCTGCGCTGCTACCTCCACGCTGCAGCAGTGAGCGGCGTAGGACTGGACAAGGTGCGCACGTGGGTCAACTCCCGCAAAGGCCGCGAGCCACGCGAGATCCTGGCCCGCTCGATGCCCGGCTGGGAAACCGAACTCGTCCAGATCCTCGATTCCGGCTCCGACTCCTCCGACGACATGATCGGGGCAGCCAGTAGGCTTCTCGCACCGCTCGCCTCCCCGGCGCTGCTGCGCGCCATCGACGTTCCGATGGCGGAATCGTTCGACGTCGAGAAGTTCATTCGCTCCGGAGCCGACACCCTGTATCTCGTCTCGAAGGGCAAGGACAACTCCGCAGCACCGTTCATCGCCGCCCTGGCCACCGAAGTGCACTATCTCGCCGACCGGTATTCGCAGACCTTGCCCGGGGGCCGGTTCGATCCACCGATCCGTTTCGAGCTCGACGAGGTCAACAACGTCGCACCGATACCGCGACTGCCCGATCTGATGTCGGACTCGGGTGGCCGCGGGATCACCATTCACGCCTACGCCCACAACGAAGAACAGAACAAGCTCCGGTGGGGTCCGGTCGCCGGCAAGATGTTCGCCGACAACTCTCCCGCCCGGTTGATCCTCCCCGGACTCAAAGGTGACGAATTGCAGTCGATTTCGAGAATGCTCGGCGACCGGTTCGAATGGCAACCCTCCGGCAACAGGCAAAGTGGGCCGACGCTGCGCGAAGTACCGATCATGACGCCCGCGCAGATCCGTCAAATGGACCCCGATCATGCTCTGCTGATCTACCGCCAAGCACCGCCGATTCTGGTGCATCTACCATCTGTCTGGGACGACAAAGACACCCGCGCAGCGGTACTCCGCTCCCAGGCGGCGTTCGACGACATCGCCGGTTCCCGGACCGTGCCACGCCGCGACGACGGCCTTCGCGGTGTGGTTCTCGACAAAGTCAGTGACGGGACCCAGATCTCGTGACCACCACCCAACAGTCCGAGACCACCGAGCTCGAACCATCCCGGTTCACCTGGCGCTATCTCGACTCCGCGCAATCCCGCGCGCTGTGGACCGAGCTGATCGACTGGACAACCTGGATACGCGACCGGTACCAGCTCGACACGAAGATCCCGCCGTGCTGGTATCGGCACGGCCCCGTCGTCGAAGAGCTCTCGGCGTTGATGGCGGCGTGGACCGACGCCTACTACCGCGGCGACGAATACCGCGACGATCTCACCGCCTGGCACACCCAGTGGTTCTGGCCGGTAATCAACCGACTCTCGGCGATCACCGACTTCGAGACCTGTACGCACAGCTATTGCGATCACCGCATCGTCGAGCCGGTCACGCTCGACGGGATCGAGGAGTTCGTCGCTGCCGACATCGCCGCCAGGCCCGCACCGGCTCCAACACCGGACACGCAACCAACGCCGGTGACCGACATCAGTGCTGCGCAGGAGGTCCGCAGCATCCCAGCCGAAGACATGGAGATGGCGATCGCTTCCGGTCTCGCCGAACCGGTCGACCCCGCCGATCCGGAGAGTCTCGTAACGTTCGAGGACATCGACTGGGCCTACAACACCCGGCTCAATGCATGGATCCCCGCGACTTGACCGGTAACCGATAGAGCTGCGGCCTGGCGCGCTCGGCGGCCGAACCTCCTGCACTGGTGTACATCCCGCCCGGATACACCTGTTCGAGGGGCGAGGCTGCTGCCGAAAAGTGCGCCGGGCCGCTGGCCCCCGGTCACCGGTCGTAGGTCCACCCGCCCGGACCACGCCCCGGTGCCCGGGGGCCGAAAAAAGACGAATGCACCGGCCACCCGTTCAATGGGTGCCGGTGCATTCGTGTGGCTGCGCTACATCCGGTGCATTCGTGTGGCCGGGCTACATCGATGGGCGACGGTGCACTGGCAGTGCTGGTGGCGCGATCTCGATGCGGTGCTGTTGTCTCTGCACGGCGCCGACAGTGGGCGGGGTTGTCGGTGCGGGCTTGGGTTCGCGGCGGATACCGCGATCGACCGTGTGTGTTCGGGCCACGATCTCGGGCGGTCGCGATGTCGTGCTCGGTGGTGTGGGCGGACGCGACGGGTTCCTCCAATCGTCAATTCTCGCCCGAGACATGTTCTTCGAGAAGTTCTGTTCGAGATCGTAGAGCTTGTCATGGTTGTCCCACGAGTTGGCGGTGGACCCGTTCTCGAAGGCGGCTCTTGCACCGAGAAGCTCGTCGACCACCCGGTGGGTGTGCTCTCCGCCGGGCCAGGTCCGAAGTTCCTGAACCCGAGCCTCTTGGGTCCAGTCTGCTGTTTGCCCACCGATCAGCTCGTGCGGTGAGCACCCTCGTTGACTGGTGCGCACACGCCCTGCGGCCAGGTCGTCGATCAGAACGCGGCTGTAGTCCTCGAGCGCTGCGAGGTGGCTCCCCGCTGTCATCGCTCGCTCGGTGGGCTCGCGGAGTTGCAACGCCGCTGTGTCTCGCCGCAACGCCTCCATGTGAAGTACGGCCCCGAGGTGCTCGACGTGGAGATCGCCGTAGTGAGCGAGGGTCGCGTCTGCGTACAGGTCGTGACGCATCGACGCCGGCATAGTCACCCCGTGCTCACGGCGGAGATCGGCAGCAAGTTGCTCTGGCCCCGGCGCGAACTGCCACACGGTCTCGGGTTCCAGATTCGGCCAGGCGACGTATCCGTGAAAGGCCGGCTCGCTGAGCGCAACAGGTCTGGGGAAGTGGAGACTGTCCCTGTTCAGCTCCAGTCTTTCCTCTACGTACTCATAGAGTTCCGGGGTCAGCTGCGCCCGGCTCGTCCATGCAGTCAGTACACGGCCATCGGGTAGAGCCGACTCCCGGTACGGTGCATCGATCTGCAGGATGCCGGTGTCGCGGTACTGCAGTAGCGAGAGTTCGTACGGGTCGTCTGCGTTGATATTTCGGGCCATCTGCCCAGCTCCTCACTCAGAAAGGGAACGCGAACCAGTGCTGGCACGCGCACGGCGTGGTTCTTCTGGCTGGGTGCTGCTTCTGGCTGGGTGCTGCTTCTGGCAGTGCGGGCTCGCGGGTGGCCGGTAGGTCTAGATCCGCGGACCGCGGCTGGGTCCCGGCCGGCGCGCTTGTTGCTGGCGGAGTTGTTCGCGTCGTTCGGCTTTGCGCTGCTCTCCGGCGCGGCGTTGCTGGGCGGCATGTTGCTCGGCGGCTTCTCGCCGAGCGCGATCGGTGGCCACGATCGGATCCGGATGCACCGGCGTGGGCTCGGGTGTCGCTGTTGCGCCTTCTCCGGCGCGGGCGGGTACCGGCTCGCGGACGGGCAGTGTCTTGATACGGGCGTTGACCTGGTCCCACGCGCGAGCCACTTCGCCGTGGTCGGGGCGGTCACCGATGAGCGTGCGGTCGGTGTCGATGCCGAATTGCTCGCGGTAGGCACCGACCTGCCCGGCGGTGATCTGCCACCGCAGGCGATCGCCGCCGGAGTCGGGTAGCTCACCCAGGTGTCGAGTCCATGTGGGTTGTTCGTCGACAGCACACTGTCCGAGTTCACGGGTGCGCTCGGCGATCTCGCCGTAGCGGCGACGGCTCCACTCTACGAGTTCGGGATCGACGCCGTCGCGGCCGGACATCGGCGGCAGGACCCAGCTCGGTGCGCTGTGGTCCCGCGCGTCGCGGCCGAGCGGCCACCGCCGTTCGGCGTCGTCGAGGAGCTGCGCGGCGGTGGGTTCGCTGCCGGTGACTCCGCGGCGGAGTTCGGTGATCGCCGCGTGCGGGTCTTTGCCGCCGCGTTCGGCGCCCCGCAGGTGCGCAGCGAGGTCGGGCCACGCGCCGTCGTCGGAGAGGATCGTCTCGGCGTGCTCGCCGAACTGGCGGCGCATCACCGGTTCGATCGCCTCCGACCACGCCGCCATTTCCTCGGCTCCGTCTTCGATACGACTTTCCAGCCGCCAGTGCATCACCGCCGATACCGACTCGGCGGTGGCGAGTTCGCGTTGGCCACCGGTAGCGGCCAGGGTCGATGCTGCATCGAGTCCGAGTTGCTCGGTGCGCCGGTACTGACTGACGAATGAATCCCATTCCGCTTCGCCGATCATCTTCTGCGCCAGGTCCGGTCCCATCTGTTCGCGGACGATCGCTTCGATGCGGCGAGCGTCGATGAGTTCCCCGGCGTATTCGTATCCGCCGACGTTGTAGTCGAGCTTGCGGTGCGCGGCCGCTGCGTCGCGTTGCTGCTCGGTGGCAGAGACATCTGCGCCGTCGCGGCCGATGATGGCGCGTACGACTTCGTCGGCGATCTTCTTGTCCGGGTGGACGTGGATCAGGTGCGGGTCGACGATGCGGTCGATCGGGACGTAGAGCTTGTTGTCGGTGCGCCCGCGGGTCAAACCGACGTAGAGGGCTTGCCGGTTCATGGTGTCGTCGATGAGGACGTGGGCGGTGTCGACGGTCATGCCTTGGGAGCGGTGGATGGTGGCGGCGTAGCCGAGTTCGCAGCTCGCGCGCACGTAGTCGGCGGGCAAACGGATACGCCCGTCGTGGTCGAGGTGGCGTACCGACAGTGACCCATCGCGGTGTGCGGTCTCCACCGTCCACAGGTCACCGTTGCGCACCCGTTCACCTCGGGTGCCGGTCACCCGCAGGTTGCTCTCGTTGAGACGGGTGACGATGCGGTCTCCCTTGCTCGCGTGCAGTCCGTCGGAGAGTTCGTTGCCGCCCTTGGCGACGAGACCGCGCACCATGCGGTCTGTGCGGGCACGGTCGTTGAGATCACGGACTGTGGCGTTGCTGCTGGCGATCATCAGCGTCGTCGTGCCGTTGTCCACGTCGGCGGACCACGCGGTGAAGACCTTCTCGGCGAGCTCGTCGGCCATCCCGTGTTGCACACGGTCCTTGGCGGCATACCAGGCAGCGACGGAGGTGTCACCATCTCGAAGCCGCAGTGAGATCTCGGCTTCTTCTTTGCTTTGGAACCGGTGCACGTCCACGAGTTCGGGGGCGGAGCTCGAGCGGGCGATCAAGCGCAGTGCACCGCCAGTGTCGACGGCCGCGAGCTGTTGCGGGTCGCCGAGGAGCCGAACGATCGCGCCGTGTTCTGCGGCGACCCGGGTGAGGCGGTCGAGGTTGTGAGTGGACGCCATTCCAGCTTCGTCGACGAGGATCATCGCACCGCGGGTGATGCCCGTGGGCAACCCATACTCGTGGCGGGTGAGGACATCAGCAATAGTGCGCCCCTTGACGCCGAGTTCGCCTCCGAGGACGCCGGCTGCTTTTGCGGACGGTCCGAGCGCGATGACGTCGTAACCGGTTCCGCGCCAGGCGTCGACGACGACGCGCATGGCCGTGGTCTTTCCGGTGCCGGCCGGACCGACACCGGCCGCGATGATGTTCCCAGAGAACAGGAAGTGCTCGACGAGCGCTTTCTTGTCCGCACCGAGTTCCCAGCCTTTGCGTTGGGTGTGCGCAGCTAATCCGGCGTTGTAGGCCTGCGTGCTCGCGATGACTGCGGTGGGCGTGTTCGCGGCGGTCACGAGCCGATGTTCGGCGTCGAGGATCGCAGTGCTGGTGTAGGTCTCGTTGCCGTGCACGGTCAGGATTGAAGCACCATCGCCGCGCTGCAGTACTTTCGGAGCTGCGTCGACCGGACGGGTAAGCCGCATTGAATGCGTGCCCAGAGCGGCCTCCGAGACGCGCTCGGCAACAACTTCGCGTTCGGCCGATGTCGCGAACACTGAACCCCGCATCGCTCGTTGCACCTCGGCTTCCACATGCCACCGGTTCCAGGTCGATCGCTGCTGCGCAACTCGATCCACAACCCTCTGGGCGACGTTGCTCACGTCAATGACCGATGCATTCACACGCTGCACGTCATGTCCGACGCTTGTGCGCAACGACCCCTCGAGACGCCGCTTGCCTACTTCTGCGACTGCACGTTGGCGCCACTCTGCTCGTTGCGCACCGAGTGATTTCGCAGGAGCTTTGCCCTCCCGTGTTTCCAGGGTGGCCCTGTCTGCGAGACGCATTTGCATTGCGGTAGTTGGGTCTTTGCCATGCGCTTTCCGGTACTCTGATACGAGGCTTTCCAGTCTTCGTTCGATGGCGTCGCGGCGGGAGAATTCTTTGAGGAGCTCGGGTGGTATGCCGTGTATCTCCCGCACGGGCCGCTTATTCGGACCGGTGCCCGGTCGGTCGCGGAACTCGGTGCCCAGTGCGCGGGTGACGTACTCCTCGATGAGGGTGTTGTAGCGCTCGGATGCAGAGACAGCAAGCTTGTGCAGAACGCGCCCGTCGAGGCTGCGCCACTTGCCATCTACGCCTTGCACCTTGGTGGAAATCGCCACGTGGGTGTGCAGGTTCGGATCTCCGTTGCGGTTGTCCCGGTGATCGAACCGGGTGTACATCAGCCCTGTCGATTCGATTTGTCCGACGCCCGCTTTGCCGACACGGGTGTAGGACGCGTTGTCCTCTACCCAGCGGATCGCGTCGGTGACCGCTGCGGAGTGGGCGCGTTCGATGGCGCGGCGCGCGTCGTCGTCGCCCAGCCCCCACAACACCGATACCGACTTCTGCGGGGTGAACACGCAGTCGTACCCGGCCACCGGTTGCCGCTCGCGGCGCTGCTGCGATGCGATGTAGCGCACCAGTTCGCCTTCGGTGGCCGGCGATCGGCCGACCTCACGGTGAAATTCATCCGCGCCCACTTGGTAACGGATCTGTAGGCACTCGCTCGCGCTGACTGTCTTCCCTGTCGCCTTGCGTTGCCGCTCGATCTCACCGCGTGTGCGCTTCATCAAAGGAACCTCGTTACGAAAGCTCGCGAACTTACGGCCGAGCCGGACGTCGTCGACCGCACCCTGCGCGGTGGCTCCGTTCGCAACCGACTCTTTGATGAGCGCGTCGGCTTCGGGGTGTAAGCCCTCTCCGAACAGAGCTTTCATCTGATCCTCTCGCACCTCCCCTGACACCCCGAGTTCGTCGGCCGCCCGGCCACCCCACTGGCCCGGCGGTGTGCCTTCAGCCGTGTAGTAGTCGGTCAGATTTTGACTGCGTTGCAGCGCAGCGTCACCAGTTGCCACCTCACGTGTGAGATAGGTGTAGCCGTCTCCCGCGTGCAGAGCGTGGACGGTCATCATGCTGCCACCTTAAAGGCTATGCGCCCCATAGTCACTAGTAGTGCAAGAGGTGTGTGGAGTTTGGTTCGTGAAATTGAGCGTCGGCGAAATGTTGTCGGATCGTGACTGTCGCAGCGAATGGGACTGCGAGAACTGCCATGGACTGAGGGGGACGAAAGCTGTTCGCAAATAATGGTTTTACGGTGTTGCGGTGGGTGAAAACTCCTTGCCGTTTCTGCTTTCGGACGTACCCTGGCGCCATGGACCACCACACGAGATCGCCATCGAGCGCGCGGGACCGAGCACGGAAAGCGAATGCTCAGCGATTAGCGGATGCGCGGGCGCGCCTGAAGAAACAGGAAGACGACTTGGTGGCGTATTTCGATGCCACCCGAGACGAGGACAAGATCGAGGACGACCTCGCCGAGAAGATCGCGAAGCTTCACCGCGCCGCGCAGACGAAGCTGCAAGACGCGAGGAGCCGCCGGGCGGTGGCGTTAGCGTCGCTCAAGGACAGGGGCGAAACCTACAGCGCCATAGCATCGTTGGTGGATCTCCCCGTTGCCGAGGCGACCAAGCTAATTCGATCGATCAGATCGGCTCAATCTCCCACCGCCGGGAACGATCTCGCCGCGTCGGAGTCCAAGGCAGATACCGGAGCGCGCGGTTCAGTCACCAGCCCAGATCCGGGACGCCCAGCCGATTCGACGGCCGGCGATGCGCGCAGATCCGACAGGGACGTTGCGTAGCGTGGGCAAAGCACGACCCGTCCGCGAGTGACGTAGGAATCGAATGCAACACACACTGGCAGTGCAAGATCCAGTCATGCGGGACTTCCATCCGCCGTGTGGTCTCATCCCGTCGGTTGGGATGTTTGGCGACGGACATGCCGACCGCCTGTGACAATCGTGCAGCAACATTCGCGCGCAATCTCCGAAAGTGTTCGAGCGACCTTGTCGGACCCCCAGAGTTCACTGCACAGTGAAGCTAATTCAACGGAGGTAGATCACATGATCGGACTGATCGTCGTCGCCGTCGTGTTCACCGCAGCGTTGGCTCATGCAGGGGCATCGGAATCGGGATGGCATTTCGCACCGTTGCGTGCAACCAGACTTGTCGTCATGTGGTCGTTCAAACTCGTCGTGGCACTCGTCGCTCTCACACTGGCTCTCGTGCTCGGCGTTGCGTCGAGTGCGTTGCGCAGCTCGTTCTGAGGCCCGACGGTCTCCGGGGCGATCTTCGACGGGTGAGCCGCTGTGCACCGGTTGTTCGATCGCGCGTCCCGTGGTGATGTGGCGCCAACATCACACGACAACTGTGTGCGACTGCTGCACGCAGTACACGGGTGCGCTCATAGGCCGCAGGCAACTCGGCACCACGCCGGTGCTGCGTTGCCTGCGGGTTGTACTCACATCAGCAGTAGCTGCGCCCACTCGTAGACCCAGCGCGGAAGTTGCGGGCACCACGTTGTACCGGAAGCGAATCGCCCGTCGAGGCATCGCGCTGCGTCCGGGGGCACAGCGGACACTACGCGGCTAGCGGCCACGCGGGCCGCGACCACCATTCCGCCGTTGTGACGTACGCGTATAGCGGTCGTCTCGATCACCCGACTGCTGGAATACCCGGCGGTGAGTCGGTGGCAGTCCCACCAGACGTCATTGGTTTCGCCGAAGAAGTAGTCGAGTGTCTCGGAGAAGTTCGGGCCGAACAGTGCGCCGCGATCGGTGTCGATCCGGATGTGCATGACAGTGTCCTTCTGTGAAATGGGTTCAGAACAGCGGCAGCTGATCGCGATGCGCCTGTTCGTCGAGGAATGTGCGGTAGCGGTCGACGAGGATTCGAGCGGCAGGATCTGCGTAGCCGGCTGCAACAGCGGCGTCATGCAATGACCGGCCGGCCTGCATGTCGGAATCGAGTGTTTGGCCGGCAGCCAGGTCGTCGATGACATCCGGTTCGAGCCCCTCGGCTACCTCCTCGGTGAGCCGCAGAGTCGCTGCGGAGGTGTGGGGCGGTCGGTCGGCCCTCATAGCGTCGTACCGGTTCGAAAGGCGTCGATGCGGTTCATTGCGTCGCGCTGCGCCCGCCCGATCTCGACGAGGCGCTCGAACAGTTGCTCCTCCGGCGCTTCCTCAGCCATCTGAGTGATCGCGAGACCGGCATCGTGGAAGCTGCGGCGATAAGCCTCCGACAGGACCATCCCGGCGTAGTCACTTGCCGACGCACCGCACGCATTGGCGGTCGTGACGTTTGTCAGTGCCCGCCGCAGTAACGCGCCCTTGTGACCGCTCGATCCCGAACGAACGAGCACGCTCAGCACGCTCGCCGGGTCGTGAGGCGCTGACGCGAGGATCAAGTCCTGCACAACGCCGTAGAGCTGGCGGTAGGCGGGTTCAAGGAAGTCGTTCGCCTGCAATGCCGCTGCGATGCGGCGATTCTCGACCGTGTCATTCGACCACATCAACGCGCACACAGCCAGGGCCTCGGGTGCAGTCTCAGGATTGTCGGTCAAATCTTCGACAAGTTCCTCGGTGGAATTTTCGGACGGCTCGAAGGACACTGCATGCAGAGCGGTCATGTCGGCCCACTCCTTTCGATATTGATGGGGACGATGACTCGGTTTCGTTGACGTGCAACTGTTTTGAATTTCTCGTTGGCGCCGTAATTCTTACCGTATCGCCGGGTTCAGTATTTGGATATACCTACATTCACGGGATACCGCGGTGGACCTTAATGGACTGTGGATCAACACTTTTAGTTGATTTTTGCTATCGAGCTGAATTGATTTTCCTTCAGTGCGACACACGCCTTACATGTTTGAGATGAAATGCAGCCTTTACGGATGGCTCTGTGCCGTCTCGATTCAGCCCGCTACGATTGCGGCCGTGACGCGATCGATCATCGAACAGCAACTGTCCGATTCTCTGGAGATTTCGGAGGATCGTCTGCCCGGCGGAACGGGAGGCTGGTTCGGACGTGCCCCGGCGGGGGCGTCCAGCCTGGTCGATCTGATTTTTGTGCGTTTGGCACTGCCGGACTGATTCCGGTGCGGATCGCTCCTCAGCAGGCGTTGAGTCGCTGCGCACCAGCGGGCGCGCACTTGTCTGCACCCGCCCGCTGGTAGCCACTCATTCATCCGGGCAGTCGAGCGCCTGTCGATTCCTCGACGACGTCAGCGTCCGGGATGAGTTCGCGCAGTCCGTCGGGTTCGAACCCTGCTCGTAGCGCTCGATCCAGCAAGACAGTGAAGGACGGGGCCGTTTCCCCCGCTTTCTCGGCTGCATCCTGGGCAGCATCGAATGCTATTCCGGCCGAGGCACCGTCACCTCCGAGGTATGCGAAGTATCCGGCGATCGTCAGCGCTTGCCCGCGTGCAGTTCCTCGCAAGCCTCGCGCGACGTGCGTCATGACATCGAGTGCCGACTCCTCGCCGTAGACCGCCAGCCGCAAGTACGCGGCCCGAACGTCGAGCGGGGATCCGCTGAGGGTGATTCCGACGCGGGCGGACACGTCGTCGCTGGGGATCTCCCGCGCGTAGACCGTCGCTGCTAGTTCTTCGAAGGTCGCTGCGAGGAAGTCGTCTCCGAGCCGGGCCGCTGCCTGCAGCCCGACCGATTCGGGAATCTCCGTTCCTTCGGCAAATCGGTGTACCAGTGCGTCTCGCGTGGACTCGATGACGCGTCCCGACAGTACCTGCGCTGCAGCGACTTCGCTGGTGGTCGGGTCCGGGATCGTACCTACGTGGCCGGTCCCCAGGTCGCTGAAGAGTGCACCGGCTATCACTTCGAATGTATGCAGCGCGGCGTGGACATCGATTCCGACCTGTGTGAGGTGTTGGCTGATTGCGTCGACTCCGTCGAGCGCCTGAACCGTCGCGCTGGGTTCGGCAACTGCGATCACGATCGCGGAGTCCGCGTGCTGGCGTGATGCCGCGGCGGCGATATCGGCGGCGGATGTCTGACCGCCGGCCGAGTCTGACCGAATTACTGCTCGCACTAGTGCCTTTCGTGCGGTGTCGGTGGCCAGCAGGATGACAACGATCGAATTGTGCGGGGTGAAGCCGATCATTGCGGGTAGTGCGGCGACGATGCTTGCTGCGGAGCTGATGTGTACGCGGGATGTGGTGGGGTCGCTCATGGTCCGTGCCTTTCGTCGATGAATTGGTGGGATCGCCCGCGGAATCAGGAAATGCCGGCGAGTTGTGCGTCGTCGATCTGCTGTTCGGTGGCTCCGAGCTCTCGCGCTTCGGTGTCCCAGGCTGCGAGCGTCTGGCAAAGGTCGGTGACGTCGATGGTGAGTCCGCTGCACATTGCCGCGTCGAGGCGACTGGTGGCCTGCGTAATCTGTGCGAGTGCTCGGTCCAAACGATCGATGTTGCTCATAGCGACCTTCCTGCTCAAACGGTGACCGGACCTTCGCCCTGCCAATTTCTTTCGCCTCATCTGGCGTAAGAAGAGAAGGCCGCCGACGTGCCCGACGGTGCAACTGCTGGACCGGAAAGTCTCAGCCGAAGGCGCTTTGAGAGTTTTCGGGGCCTTGTGCCGGCGTCAGCCGCCAGTGGTTGCGGCGGCGGGCACGGCGGAGGCAATATCGCCTGTAGCCAGATGCGCCGAAAGAAATTGCTCTTCACTAGCGCGGAGCGAAGCGCAGCTCAATGCATGGGGACGCCCCCCTGGGCGGCCTGCGTTACGGCCAACCCTGGACTTGTGCACACCCGAAGGCACCTTCCACTTGCCTCTTACACAAGCTCCACAGCGCACCAATCGCTGAACACACCTCACCCCGCACGAAAGGACGCCCTACAATGTCGTCGGGGTTATTCTTTCGCCATGCGCCGTGCTTGGTCACCCCCGATTCTGGCGGGAGTCATCGTGGTGGCGTCCGCGGCATGCTCAGTCATCAACCCATTCGTTGATAGCGTTTCGTACCGACCGCCGACCGCGACAGTGGTCTCGGCTCCTGACTGTTTGGCCGAGAACATCTACACCGGACTGACGGGGCTGGGCCTTGGGATCCAGCGCTGACTGCTGATGCGCCAGAGCCCGGATACCCGCCGGTGAGCTTTCGGCCGGTTCGCGATGCAGCGATGCGAGCGAGGTGTAGACGGGGCGGAGGCTTTGACGGTGGATACGGCGAGACTCGAAGGCGACGTCAGTGCGGTGGACGCTGCGTTCTCGGCGGACTCGGAACGTTTCCCTGACGGTGTCATGGCGTCGTGTGCGTACGCGATGGACCCTCCTGCAGGTTTGTGGTTCTTGAACGAGGCCGGCGAGGCATTTCGTCTGGCATGGCCCGCAAGCCCGTGCGAGCTGCAGAACGCACCTCTCGACGCACTCGCCGACCTCACCGAAGTCTCCCGGTCCTCCCACCCGACGGGTTACAACGATCGGTACAACACCGTATGCGCGGGCAGTTCTCTCGACACCGGATTCGAGACCACCACACCCGATGACGTGGCCGCGGCCGAGGAGCGACAACGAACGCCGGATGTACTGGCGGTTCCATCCCTGGTGATGCCGGTAGACGATGTGAATGCCCTGCAGCTGTGCACCTATTCGGCATCTAGCGTCGAACAACCACCGGACACCGGTATCTCCATGGTGGGCTCACGGACAACGCTGAACCGACTGGAGAGCGCAGCAACCGTCAGAGCCGTAGCGAACGCGCCTTTCGCACCGGCGTGCGACCGGACTAGTACCCGCATCACGTCAACCGAACTACGTCGGCCGGATGGTTCGGGCCAATCCCTCGTGTCGTTCGAACTGGACGGTTGTCAACGGGCGTCGGGCTTCGGCTACTACCGCACGATTCCAGCCGACGTCTTGTCTGTCCTGACGCGCGTTGGATGACTCAATCGCCGAATCAACTGCAACCCTTCACTCCTGTGTCTGAATGGCCGCGTCTTCAACAATCGGGTGTGCGACTGAAGCGAGAACATACGAATACAGGTAGCTGACCGTCGCTATCACGACCAGAACTATCAGAGACATCGGGAACCCCGCCTTCTCCAACGACGGATCGCTCCCCGCCGCCACAGCCCACACGAATACCCCACCCACCAAGATCGTCACCGCAGCCGACGTACATGCCGCGGAGCGGTGCCGCCATCGAACACGGTTAGCGGGAGGCCAGAACCGAGCTGTCCGATGGGCAAAGCGGCCTCCGCCGACCGCCGCCCACCCCACCAGCAATACGGCCGTCAACTGAGTCGGAGAATGCTGATCACTGAGACGCTGGTTGGTGAGCACTTTTGCAGCCTGGAGTGAAGGTTCCACTCCGAGGGTTAGATCGTGCCCCACCGGCCGGTGAGGGTTCGAAAGAATGCTGATGGGGTGAGGTGTCACCTGAGCACTGAGCCAATAGGTCGCCGTCGTCGATCCCTCTCACTGCGTCGCCGGCCTTCGAGTGTATCGGCGGAGCAACCGGCGTCTCAGGTCTTCTGGATCGGACATGATGTACATCAAGTACAGCAGCGGCAGGTACATCAGCGTCTCGGGCCGTCGGCCGTCGTGCTGCGCGAAGAGTCGGTCACGGACGGCATCAGGTTTATCGAACCCGTGCGTAGTGTTCCTGCGCGCACGCATAAGCTGACTGACAGCGACGTCGAGCGACAGGGATTTCTCCGCTCCGCCAGGGAGCCTTAAAATCACCTTCTCCGATTTACGGTAGTTCTTGATGAAGAATCCGTCCCCCACTTCGGTCAACGCCTCCGCACCGTAAGCGGCATACGGAAGCAGGACGGACTGAACATCTGCAGGCATATGATCTCGAACTTGCTGCAGCGCTTTCACGGCAATCGAGGGTTTGCAAAGTGCTGTGAGATCCCATGGGAGCCAGGATGACTCGATCAGGTCCATCGCTGACCACATCAAGACTCCGGCTGCGTAATCGTCGTGCAGCGACAGCAGCGTCGAAGTGACTCGTTGCAGAAGGTCAGCGAACTCCATCAACCGATTCTGCTGCTCATACGGGAGATAGCCACCCTCCGCATCTGCGAAGAGGCATGGGTTCAGGAGGTGCCCAAGCGTCGTGTTCATCTGAGCAACCCACCAGGCGACTGCAACACCCCACGCCTCCGGCGGCGGCGGCTCCTGCCGCTGAGGAAGGCCGGCTACTGGTGATCGGGGAAGCACCTGATGTGCTTCGAACGGAATGCTTGACCGCCCGGAAATATCTTTCCCGAGGGTAAAAATTACCGCACCGGACACCCTGTTCGCCTGAAACGCCCACACCCATGGAGACCGTGCAGCCAACAATGGACCGAGGTGGCTCGCGGGAATCAAAACACTGCTCAGTATCGACGATCCCGACGCGAAAACGATCTCGTCGACGTCGATCGGCCCACGGCGTATGTCGTCGAGAAGTTCAGGGTCCTGATTCAGACGCAACACGAAACTAGGGAACCTCAGTCGACGATGCGTGGCTTCGCCGTAGCGAACAACGTGAACGGCATGCTGGTCGAACGGGTGCTCGTCATCGTCGTCCACAATTCCGGCCAAATCGCTACGCGCGTCCTGTACTGCCGCGGACAAAGACCCATCGCGGGCAGTGATGATTGGCAATTGCAGTGCATACAGGAGCGATCCCATGCCTCCCGCGCGCGCCTGTGTGATCGCGCGTAAACGTTCATGGTCGATACGATCGTGGTCCAAACGGGAGGCATAGAGGTCCTGCGGAAGGTCAACGAGCACGTCGTCGGCTGCATCGTCCGATCCGAACAAGGTGCGGACCGTCATATAATCAATACAGTCCGTGCCGCTGGCCGGCTCCGTCAACGCCCACACGTCCGGCGCGGACGTGTGGGCGACGTCGAAACCCAACTCTTCCAGATAGGCCCGCACTTGTCCCCCGGCCAATTCTGGTGGAATCGTGACGTCGACAGTCAAGCGTTCAGACATTCCTTCAGCCTACAAACCGTAAAAAACTGATGTCCCCAAACTTCGCACAGGAGGCGCAGTCCTGTGACTGCTTACGAATATGAAGGGCGTCTAGGCGAGAGTTCTCCGCAGAGACATCATTCGGACAGGCGTCCAACAGGCAAGTGAGGCCACGCTTGGGTTCGGTTTTCGCTGCTGGTGCGTTGTCGGAGGGTGGCGGTTACGCCGATGGTGGCGAGGAGGCCGACGATGAGGGTGACCCATGCTTGTGCGGGCACGCGGAGCTTTTCTTTCCTGCATTCGAGGTCAGATCACATGTAGAGCAGGTGCGGCGGTGCGGTGCCGTCGAAGCGTTCGAGGCTGTCGAGAACGCCGTTGTAGTTTGCTGGTCGGCATCGACTGAGGCCGACGATGAGGGCGCAGGTGCCGTCGAGGGTGACCAGGTAGGACGGCGCGGAACCGTTGTCGGGTGAGACGTGGTCAGAGGCGTCGAGGAGGGCGTAGCGGACGGCGTCGGCGGCGGCTCGTTTGGCGTCGTCGAGGTTGGGTTCAGCTCCGGTGGCGGTGAGTATTTCAGGGTTGTTCTCGGGGTGTGTGGTGACGGTCCAGGTGATCATCGGCGGTGGTTCCTCTCTTGCGGTGGTGAGTGCCTGCTTAATTTCAAGCGTCGCACGGGGAGCGCAGCGAGTCGTGCGACGCGAAAGCAACTTTCGGAACGTGTGGAGCATCTAGCGAGCTGTGGATAAACACGTTCGGCCCCGGTATGCAGGGCCGAACGTGTGCTATCGGATGTCAGGCTTCGTCGAACGCGTCGAGGATTTTACTTGGGTCACGGCGGAATCTACCGCCGTCGAGGAACACACCTACAGCGGTGCGATGAACACGGCGGAACTCTTCCATCAAGGTGTCATATCCGACGCGGTCGGTGACCCGCCAGGTAATCGGCCCCATGTGCAGATCGACCCAGTGCACGGTCCGGCGCTGTTCGACGCTGTAGTGGCTGTTCGGCACGACCGAGTGCTCGGGGCCGCCGAGCCAGAGAACAGAAATCGCGGCGGCGCCGAACTCTCCACCTGGCTGCGACGGGTACGGGGATTGTCCGTCGGCACCGATGAGAGCGGCACGGACCGTGGCGAATCCAGCGATGACGTCGCAGACGGCTTCGGCACTGAGGAAGGTCATCATGACGTGGCCGAGTGCGACGATCATCTGCGCTTCGTCGGTGGCGGCGGCGGTGACGGTGATTGTGGCGTTCTGGGGTCCGGTGATAATTGCGGTGGTGTGGGTGATGATTCCGGCTGCTCGGGCGTTGTGCGCTGCGGTGGTCTTGCGGTCCTGGCGGATGGTGTTCTTGGGCATGTCGGGTTCTCCTCGTCTCGCGGAACCGGCTCCCCGGCCCCTACGCTCTGCCAATTTCTTTCGCCGTCATCTGGCTTGAGGAGAGAAGGCGGCGCACGGGACCGGTGCCCTGGCACTGGGACGGAAAGTTTTCAGCCGGAGGCGCTATGAAAAGTTTTTGGAGCCCGTGGGCCGGAGCGCAGCGAAGTCAGGGGTAGGTAAGGCGGGCCCGGGTGATGCATGCTCGGACAAGCCAGATGTGTGAAAGAAATCGATCTCTTGTACGCGTAGCGCAGCGGAGCTCAATCCGGATGGACGGCCGGAGGGTGGCCAGAACGCCGGCAGGCGAATGCAGTTCATCCAGAAGTCGGATCCCGCCCGCACCTCCCCCATCAGCCCAACGAGTGGTGACCTTGCGGGAGCGACGAAGACCGGCCACGCTCTACGTCGCGGTAGCCCTCGTCATCCCGTTTTGACCTGCTCTCCTCCACCATCCAGGTCACCGTCATAGTTCGCTTTCGAATCCCGCGGAACCGATTCTTCCCACTTGCGGTATCGACGCATCGCAGTCGACGCCACGGATCCGTCAGTCTCCATTCCTATTCGCGCCCAGGACCATTCCCTGTGTGCGTGCCGAAGCCGCGCCGTCTCCGTTACCTCGGCCGGCAAGTCATCCTCGTTCTCGCGCACTTCGACGAGGGGGAGGACGTCCTGCCGAACTATTCGGTCGTCGAGCGTGAGCTCAGTCTGCAGCCGGTCCCTATCGCTACCTGTCAGGCCGCAGCTCACGTGGGAGGGCTCAGATGAATCCGGTTCTGTTGCAATCAGCTCTGACTGCGGAGGCTGGCCTCGCGGCGCCCTCAAAACGACGGCCAAAACCTCCGTCATCGCAAGAAGCGCAATAGGAGCAATAGTGGCTATACCCGCGGAGACCACCGCCGGGAGCGCCGTTGCACTGAGCACCGCGTGATACGAGTTGCCTGCGATAGATGCGGTGGCAGCAACCCGAAGAATCGCAACGACGAAACGTCGGCCCCGGACAGTGCGCCCATCGGTGTGATTCGACAGCGCAATGGCGGTGACAGTCGTCGACACTATCGCGCCGTCGAGGACCACCGGAATGACCCAGGCCTGCCCGTCGCCGATGCCTGCCATCGCTGCAAGCTCGCGCAACACCGCGAAGCTCAGCCAGAACGACGCCCCCGCTATGCCCACAGTGAGCGCGACGGCAGTGGCCAGTGCCCATTGCAGGATTCGCGGATGAATCGGTACTGCGCCGTTGCCGGCCTCCGTATTGCGATCTTCTCGGTCGATCTCATTTGCCTGTGTAGTCATCGGATCCTGGGTCCCCTCGCCAGCGGTCCAGTGCGTTGCGGAAACGGTGCGCCCTCATTGAACCTGTTGCGCAACGCGTCCAGGTACTCCTCGACTGCAGCGTTGACGAGATCTGACGGTCCACGAGGCGCACCAGGTGTTGCCGACAACGCTTCAGCAGCATTGAGGAGATCATCAACGGTCGACTTGTACATGTAGTAAGACCGCTTTTGTTTCGTGTCCGCATCAGGTTGAATCTCGGGCTGCGCCTGCGCAACTACTTCGTGCGCACGTTGCGCATCGAGCGGAGGGTCGACGGGACTCGATCCGGCCAGTGCGCTCTTCATCCGTTCAGGTCTGGCCATCAGCTCACTCCGTCGGAGAGGATCGCAATGGTGTCGCGGTAGATCGTTGCCAGACTCCTCGACTTGGTGGTGCCCCAATCCAGCAAGCTGGTCTGCGCTTCCATCGAGTCCTTGATGACCACCCGCTTGGGTATGGTGTCGCCGAGAATATTGATGCTGGAGGCAATCTCGACGAGCTGCTCACGTCCCCCGATGGTGCTGATCTCGTGCATGTTGATGATCGCGCCCATCAGTTCGAGTTCAGGGTTGTAGCTGCGTTTGACCGCGTCGATCGTGCGCCGGAGTCGTGCGAGCCCGTTGGCGGAAAACAACGCGGATTGGCTGACGACGACGGCTTTGCGCGCCGCCACCAGTGCATTGATGGTCAACAGATCGAGGCTGGGCGGGCAGTCGATCAGAATGACGTCGTAGACGTTGCTCAGCAAGTCCACGGCATCGCGAAGTCGCCGTTCACGGCCGGCGCCCGCAACCACCAGTTGGTCTCGAACGTAGGCAAGGGATTCGTTGACGGGGACGGTCGGGACCAGTTCGACACCGGGCCAGATCGTGGGAACGACGGCGTTGACGATCGTGACGCTCGAGGCTTCGGACAGGACGTCGGCCACTCCCACATCGTCGCGTTCGAGCGGTTGCTTGGTCAACACCGTGCTGACGTTGCCCTGCGGGTCCATGTCGATCACGAGTGCGCGCCGACCTGCCTGTGCCACAGCGAAGGCGAGATGGAAGACCGTGGTGGTCTTGCCTACTCCCCCCTTTTGATTGCAGAAAGCAATCACGTCAGCGGGCATAGTGGGTCTCACTTCCATGGGATGAATCGGGAGCAACGAATGTCATGCGCGTATCGGGCGCAAGAATTGCATTGGATGAATTGGCCGTATTGCCTTCAATGGACGAGTTGGGCGAATGGGGTGTACCGGATGCATGGGGTGACTGACGCCTCAAGGATGCGACACGTCCATGGAATCCATTAGAAGCGTTGTGCACCCACACTTCCCAGAAACGCCACGGATGCAACGCTTCTATTGCTGGTACGGTGCGCGACGAAAGCAAAGCATGTACGACGTCCATGACGGGCGAGTCATCCCTGGCGCTCCTTACGGGTAATTCGAGCAAACAGGTTGGCGTGCAACGATTACTGGATGATCGAGAGTCACGACGTCTGAGCTGAACCGCACCATCGGGGCCCGGCGGGTCCCATACGCCACCTGACCTCAGAGGTGAAGTAAATGTGGGCGACTGACCGCCATGATCAGTACGGCAACGCGGGTGGAGGAACTCCTGGTCGATCTCCACACGGATATCGATTGTCGGATCAAGGGGACGGATCATCACTTTGATTGGTAGTTGGATTCTCTGCATGGTTACCTCCGTTGGTGGTCATGGATGTAAGACAAGGGACTTCGTCTGTTGCTCTTGGACCCCCCATGGGCTGAACCCAATTTCCGCACCCACGGTGTCCGCTCCACGCCCGATGGCCCCGCGTCGCAGTGGACGCGTGGCTAATCGGTATCGCCACCTGCTCAATGATCAGTCGAGCTGGTGGTGCCTCGGGGCCGGTCGTCGAGGATTTACAAAGGGTGCACATGCCGGCGGCAGGCTGGTTTTTTTCGTCGGGCTCTGCCAGATAACGACGCAGCGTCGAGGCTTGGCCGGTAGCGACCGCAACCTCGGACCAAGAGCTGAGGTGCGGGTCGTTCAGATTGTGGCGTAAGCGTCTCGTACGCAGGTGAATTCACAACTGGGACGCGTGAACTCGCGCGCAACCGACCCATGACGTCATCGATGATTTCTCGAAGATGCGATGGGGTGGGTTGCGAATAGCCTTGAAAGGCTGGTCAACACCGATTAGTATCCAAAGGTGAAACTCCTTCCTGCAAGGTAGAGGTTTCGAAATCGCCCTCGGCCTCGGTGCTTGTAACACCGGGAATCGCCGGGGGCGTTTCTAGTTCGTAGAGGTCGGGTGTCAGCGGCATCTCAGGCGACGCCCGAGGTTACTTCCGACTGTGCTTCCAGGCCCTCGATGTATTCGTCGATTGCCGTGTCCGGGATGAGACGCCGCTTTCCGATCTTCACGCTGCGAATCTCGCCTGTAGCGATCTTGTTGAAGAAGTTCGAGCGCCCAAGCCCCGTGCACGCCATGGCCTCCGGGACTGATAGCAGTCGTCTGGGCATTTCCTCACCTTCCGTTAGGTTATGTTGCGATCCCATAATCGAGTCTGGAATCGCAGCGGTCCATGTGACTCCAACGCAGATTATCAACTATGTGATCCTGCCGCAAGAACTATCGAGAATCGGCTAAGCTCTGTGCTCATGACACAGTTCTGGTCAGAATCCGTGGCCGCTCGCATCATGGGCGAGGTGCGGCGCCTAAGAGGGAAAGAGCACTCCGCGCTCTCCGCAGCCAAACTGGCCGAGCGCACCACCGACATCGGCTTCGGCATCTCGCGCAACGTTCTTGCCGAACTCGAAAACGGCCGAAAAAAGAGCGTCGACGTGGCAGAGCTGCTGGTTCTGGCAGCCGCGTTGGGTGTCTCGCCCGCCCAACTCATGTTTCCCGACTTGCCGAAAGGCGAAGTCGAAGTACTACCCGGGCTCCCCCAGGAATCCCACGATGCCCTGCGATGGTTCAGCGGCGAAGCCGGCCTGCTGAGACCGTCTCCTGGCTGGTCCGGCACGGAGAACGAGGAACCAGTCGAGATGTGGGTGCGAGAACAGTTCGACCCTAAGAACGATCGCGTCAGCATCACGCGAGAGTGGCTACAGGCCCTTCAGACCATGCGTCGAGCACGTGCACAACTGCGGATTGGACTAACGAAGAAGGAGTCGGCGGAGCATGTCGAGACGATGCAGATGGCGTACGAAGATGCCCGTCGACGCTCCGAAGTGCTGTTCCACCAGATGACAGACCTTGACATGGACACTGGAGACGACGAAGCAGATGCCTAGAGAGCGACTTCGACTCGGTGAGTGGGGAAAAATTACCACCCTCAAGTCAGGTGGGCGCACGGTCGCACGGACACGCATACGCGATACCGACGGCAAGAAACGAACAGTCGAGGCGAGCGGCAGATCTGCTACCGAGGCGAGAAGTCGGTTGCAGGAAAAGCTCTCCGAACGCACAGTTCCGTCCGGCAGAATAATTCAGGAGCTCACGAAGTCGTCGACGATGTCACATCTATATGCGTACTGGATTGACCAGAAGGCTAAAGTAGTTGCACCTCAGACGATTACAGGCTACAAGCAGGCCTGGTCCTCGTATTGCGCGAGCCCTGTCGGTGAACTTCTGATCCGCGAGATTACGACGGGCAAGATCGATTCGCTTATCTCCTCGATCTCGGAGCGCACTCCCAGCGGCGCACGAATCTCGCGGGTCATTCTCTCTGGGATGCTCGGGACCGCAGTTCGCTTCGATTTTCTCGAGCACAATCCCGTTCGTGAGGTCCCCCGCCCGACAATCAAACGGCAAGCCATTCGAGCACTGACTCGAGACGAGCTCGACGAGCTTCGCGGGCGGATCCAAAACTACTGTCGCCACCAGACTGTCGACCAGCTCGGAGTGATCTCACCAAAACTCGGCCAGAAGCCAGGAGCGCACCTCGAGGACATTTTGATGTTGCTTCTCGCCACCGGTGGCCGAATCAGCGAAGTTCTTGCCTTGACGTGGCCTCAAATCGATCTGATCTCTCAAATTCCGCGCGTCACGATTAACGCGACGCTTGTCGTCCCGCGTGCAGCGGGTGAACGTCTGTTCCGACAGGAGCACCGAAAAGGCGACTCGCCACCGCTCACGCTGGTACTACCAGCGTTCGCGGCCGATGGCTTACGACGACGCCAGGAGCTTCCCACGTACTACAACCCATGGAACGCCGTCTTCGTGACCGCCACTGGCAACTGGGTTTCGCCGGCAAACGTCCGCCGATCATGGCGAGCAGCCAGAGGCGACGAATTCGAGTGGGTGAAACCTCACACACTTCGGAAGACAGTGGCGACTCTTGTGAAGGAAACCTACGGCATCGAGGCCGCACAGATGCAACTCGGGCACGCCAACACACGTGTGACCGAAGCGCCTATATCCAGCGCGTAACCGTCGCACCCGACATGACCAGCGCACTCGACTCTTTCGCACCAAAAAGATGAGTAAAAGGTGGATTCGTGATTTTCGCGCAGAAAGCAAAACACCCCCTCACCGGCTTTGCGCTGGTGAGGGGGTGTTTCTGTGTGCGCCATCAGGGATTCGAACCCCGGACCCGCTGATTAAGAGTCAGCTGCTCTAACCAACTGAGCTAATGGCGCCGATCAGCACCACCGTCGTTCTCTGTGGTGCCGGGGAAAACTTTAACAGGATCGCTGACCGGATGTGAAATCGGCTGGTCAGGGGCGCTTTTTAGCTGAAAATCTTGCGGATGACGAGTACTGCGACTACTGCGCCGACTCCGATGAGGGTGTATTTCACCGGCGGTTCGTTGAGCTTGGCGATCACGGTCTGCTTTGCGCTTTCGACGATGCGCTTGGGGCTGGCGCGGACGCTCAGCTCGTCGAGTGTGCTGGCGAGCTGATTGCGAGCGGCCTCGATCTCGCGTTCGATCCGGTCGGTGTCCTTGGCCACGTGTCCTCCAACTTGTCGCAAATTCTTTCGTCTGTCGTTGTCGAGCGTAGAGCACTGTTGAATTTGGATACTCTTCTCCTGTGACCGACAACAAGAAGCTCGAGCCCGGCGATACTGCACCGGCCTTCACTTTGCCCGATGCAGACGGAAACGACGTCTCATTGTCCGATTACGCGGGCAAGAAGGTCGTCGTCTATTTCTACCCCGCTGCCAGTACGCCTGGCTGCACCAAGCAGGCGTGCGATTTCCGCGACAGTCTGGCCGAACTCAATGGTGCAGGCCTCGAGGTCATCGGCATCTCCCCCGACAAGCCGGAGAAGCTCGCGAAGTTCCGCGAGGCGGAGGGCTTGAACTTCCCGTTGCTCTCAGACCCGGAGAAGTCGACACTTCTGGCGTGGGGCGCTTTCGGCGAGAAGAAGATGTACGGCAAGACGGTGCAGGGCGTCATTCGTTCGACATTCCTCGTCGACGAGGCAGGCAAGATCGAGGTAGCGCAGTACAACGTCCGCGCTACCGGACATGTTGCGAAGCTCCGCCGAGACCTATCGGTCTGACCGTCCCAGCTTCTGCAGAAACAGGGCTTCGGCGACGGCGATGTTCTCGATTTCCCTTGGGTCGACACTTTCGTTGGGCGCATGGATGCGGCACAGCGGTTCTTCGACGCCCATGAGCACGATCTCGGCCTTCGGGAACGTCTGTGCGAGAACGTTGCACAGCGGGATCGAGCCGCCTTGCCCTGCTGAGGACACCTCCGTGCCGAATGCTTCCTTCATCGCGTCGCTGAGAGCTGCGTAGCCGGGGCCGTCGGTTCGCGCTCGGAACGGCGACCCGATGGCCTCGCGCTCGATACTCACGCGCGCACTCCACGGCACGTGCGCCCGTAGATGCGCCTCGAGTGCATCCTGAGCGGTCTGTGGATCGATACCGGGCGGCACCCTCAGATTGAGGCGTGCGGACGCCGTCGGCGAAATTGCGGCCGCCGAACCGACGACGGGCGGGCAGTCGATTCCCAGGACCGTGAGCGCTGGGCGGGCCCACACGGCGTCGGCAACCGAGGCCGAGCCGGCAAGGTCCACCCCGTCCAGGACCCCTGCGTCAGCGCGAAACCGATCCGCTGGATAGTCGATGCCGTCCCACACCTGGCTCGTGTCCAACCCGTCCACGACGGTATTGCCGTGCTCGTCTCGCAGTGTGGACAGCAACTGGATCAGTGCAGCGAGGGCGTCGGGGGCTGGGCCGCCGTACATTCCGGAGTGGACTTCGCCGCTCAATGTGTCCACTCGGACAACAACATTGGCGATTCCGCGCAATGTCGTCGTCACGGTCGGTCGACCCACGGCAGCATTGCCGGTGTCGGCGATGATGATGACGTCGGATTCGAACAGTTCGGGCCTCGCCTGCACGAGTGCTTCGAGTCCGCCGGTGCCCATCTCTTCCGAACCTTCCGAAACCACGGTGACTCCGACGGCGAGGTCGTCGCCGAGTGCGCGCAGCGCCAGCAGATGCATGACGACGTTGCCCTTGCAGTCTGCTGCGCCGCGGCCGAACCAGCGGCCTCGAGACTCGGTGAGTTCGAACGGCTCGCTGTCCCACAATGATCGGTTCCCCGGCGGTTGGACGTCGTAGTGCGAATACAGCAGCACTGTCGGCGCACCTGCAGGCGCAGGCCGGTGGCCCACGACAGCCAGCGAATCGTCTTTGGTCTCGATCAGCTCCACCGAGTCCATTCCGGCGTCCAGGAATGCGCTGCGAACCCAGTTGGCCGCCGCCACACACTCTTCACGCGGATACTGACGTTCGTCGTGAACCGATCGGAACGCCACCAACTCTCGTAGTTCCCGCTGAGCCCGCGGCATGTCTGCGGAAATCGCCGATCGAACATTCGACATCGTCACTCCTGACACTCTTACCGGCCGTCTCTACCCTTGCCGATCATTGTGTCATCGTGCAGGGAGGTCGGGCAGAGCGTCAGTTTTCGTGGATCTCCTGTTCGACCCACTGCGCAGTGTGCTGCCAGTGCCGGTCCCACGCCTCCTGTTCGAGCTGTTCCTGGGATTTCCCTGGCTCGGGAATGATGACCGGGACGGCGAACTCCGGAGGCGCCACCACACTTCCCGGCACTACAGCGGCTGCCGGGGGGATCGACTGGGCCGGTATCGGGGTGAAGGTTTCCGGCGGCCTCGCGACACCGGTCGTTGGATCGACGGTCCAATTCTCGACTACGGGCGCAGGCAAGAACACCGGTTCCGGCGCCCACTGAGCGGGAGGTGCGGGCGGCGGTGGCGCTGGTTCCAGCGTCAGCGCCGGCGGCTGGGCCGCGACACTTTCGCTCGTACCCAAGTCGGTATCGATTGCCGTCGACCTCGGTTTCGCCATCTCCGTGGGAGTTTGACTCTTCGGCGAATCCGCAGGCAACGTGGATGCCAGCGCAACTCCACCGGACAGGATTCCCACCAGCAAAGCTCCGGCGAGCACAAGCTTTTTGCGGGGCATGGAACGGCGCACCCGCGGCTGGTGCACCTCCGCTGCCACGACGGGAGGCTGTGACGTTACCAACGCAGGAGCGGCAGGTGCTACCGCCGGTACCGTCTCGGACTCGTCTTCGGCGTCCGGCACCGGGCCGACAGCATCATCGGCGGCACTGTCGTCGTCCAAGTCCATCGCCACCTCTGGAACCACGTCCCTCACCGCGAGCAGTCCCGCACCACTGGCGGCGATCAGGTTGGCGTCGCCGACTCGAAGCACCGGCACACCGAGCCCGAGGGTAAGGATGTCGACCACATCTCTGTTGCCAGAGAGGTCTCCGAACAGCGCGACAGAGTCGGCTTGAGTACCGGCCTCGTCGAGAACCTCCCACGCCAGTGCCACCGTGCCGCCGATCCGCTCGGGGGTCGGCGAATCGATTGCCATCGTCTTGGCGGGCGACAGGGTTTCTTTCGCCGCGTCGGCAAGCGAGATCGATACTCCCGACGGGCCCATGTAATAGAGAAGGACTCGCTCGGCGGAGGTGAACTCGGGCGATCTCGCCAGCCACCCCAGCAACGCAGACGATGCGGAGATCATCGACACCGAACCGACGCCTGCCTCCGCGATCGCCGACTCGAACAGGGCACGCTCTTCATCCGAGCGATACACCACTCCGATGCCGTCCACCGCTATTTCGGCGGCCGCAGCAAGCTTACGCATGCTCCCGATGGCAGCGGTCAGCGATGCTGCAACTCCGTCGTCCAGCGCGGTGACCTGGCTTGCCGCTACCGAATCTTCGACCCCATCGAAAAGGACGGCGTGCAGGGCACCCGACTCGATGGAAAGACCAATAGTGGCCACGTAAATACTCCTGTGCCTAAGGGTGAGGCTCCCGACATGAGCGTCTCCGAGACGAAATCGGCGACGTCACCCTTCACGACGATGAAACTGATACTCGAACCATACCTAAAGATGGTTTTATTGGCTAGAAAGCAACTTACATTCTGCGGTAGTGGTTGGCTATGCAAAGCGTCACAGTGAGGCGGAGCGAGGTTTCACCGGTCGAGAGTCGCCACTCGGTGTCTGTAACTCCGCGTAGTGGAGTAGAAGGCCCCAGGGCCGCTAGCCTGGGGGGCGTGGAGTCCTCTGCTAGCGCCCAGGCTGCGAGACGAATAGACGCAGCGCTCGAATCGACGGTAGAGACACAGGAGCTGATGCCGCGGCGGCGTCCTACCCAAGAACGCAGCCAACGCAAGTTCGACGCATTGCTTGCCGCATCACGAGACGTGCTGAGCGACGCCGGATTCGAATCGTTCACCTGCGAGGAAGTTGCCGCTCGCGCCGAGCTACCGATCGGCACCCTCTACCAGTTCTTCGCCAACAAATACGTGATCGTGTGCGAGCTCAACCGTCAGGACGTCGTCGGCGTTCAGCAAGAACTGGCCGACTTCAACGGCGAGGTGCCGTCCTTGGATTGGCTTCGATTCCTCAACAAATTCGTCGACCACATGGCCAATATGTGGATGTCCGATCCCTCACGTCGGGAGGTGTGGCTCGCCATGCAGTCCACTCCGTCCACGCGCGCCACCGGAGTCATCCACGAACGCGAATTCGCAGACCAGGTCGCCCGCATGCTCGGCCCCCTCACTCCGCGAACACCGAGAGTGCGACGCAACCTGATGGCCCAGGTCCTCGTCCACATCGTGTACTCGATGCTGAACTTTTCCGTTCAGGACGGGCAGAGCCATGAGGACGCCGTCGCCGAGCTCAAACGCATCATGACCGCGTACCTTCTCGGCGCCGAAAGGGACAGCAGGCGTTCGGGCGCCTCCGCCGAGTAGATCTGCGCTCGGCCCCTCCGGGGCGACCGCAGAAACCACGAACGCCGGCCCACTCGTAGCGAGCGGACCGGCGTCGTGTGTCTACAAAACTATTCTTCCAAGATCGCCACGGCTGCAGCGATATCGCCGTCGTGAGTCAGGGACAGATGAATCTTGACAGTCGGCAGAAACTCGAGAGCCATCCCGTGCAGCTTGATCGACGGTCGGCCCCAGGCGTCGTTGACGACCTCGATGAGCGGGTACGGGTTGTCACCGATCTGCGGTGGCCTGGCGAAACGTGAAGTTGCCCATGCCTTGAGAACGGCCTCCTTCGCGGCCCACCGTGCTGCGTAATGGCGAGCCGGGTCGGAACTCTTCGTTGCCGAGTGCCGACGCTCCCCCGCGGTGAAGCTGTCGCGGATCATGGTCGTGCCGGCCTTGTCCATCTGCTCGGCGAAGTCGGACACGGTCACCAGGTCGAAACCTACTCCGAGAATAGCCATTACTTGCACCCCGGCAGACCCGAGCGGTAGACATCGTCGTCGCCGAGGCGTGCTGCCTCGGTGAGCAGCATGTCGGCTTCGAGTTCGCGCGACGCCTTTGCCGGCGTCCCGTCATGTCCGAGTCTTCGGTCTTCGGGCCGTTCGTACAGGGCGTCACCTCCGACCATCGCGGAGATCAGCCTGCGCTGACCGGCGATGCGTCGTTCGTTGGCACGAGCAATGTAGTCGGCGCGACGCTCTGCAGGCACGGCCTCGAGGAAGGCCTGCGGGTGAACCACGGCGATGAGACCGGACACGTGACCGAAGCCGAGGCTGGTCAGTAGTCCTGCCTTCAGTGGTACGGAGTCACCGAAGCGCAGCGGCTCACGGGCCCACACGAGGTGTTCGAACTCGGTCATCTTGTCGTCGACGCAATCGAGGCTGCGGTTCGGCGGGATCACTCCATTGCTGAGCACCTGGCAGAGGCCGATCAGCTGGAATGCTGCGGCTCCACCCTTCGAGTGGCCGGTCAGGCTCTTCTGCGAGACGACGAACAGTGGTGCTCCGTCGGTGCGTCCGATCGCCTTGGCCAGGCGGGTGTGCAGTTCGGCCTCGTTCGGGTCGTTCGCGGCAGTCGAGGTGTCGTGCTTGGAGATCACGGCCACATCGTCGGCGCTGACGCCGAGTGCGTTGAGTGACAAGGCGAAGGACGAATCCTTGCCCCCACGACCGGCACTGAGCGCACCGAGTCCCGGAGCCGGGATGGAGGTGTGCACGCCGTCGCCGAACGACTGTGCGTACGCAACGACACCGAGGACCGGAAGTCCCATTTCCAGCGCCAGGTCACCGCGAGCGAGCAGAACCGTTCCGCCGCCTTGCGACTCGACGAATCCACCGCGCCTACGGTCGTTGGCCCGGGAGAATCGACGATCGCTGATTCCCTTGGCAGACATGGCAGCCGAATCGGCGGTCGCGGACATGTCACCGAAGCCGATGATGCCTTCGGTGCTCAGGTCGTCGAAACCACCGGCGACGACGAGTTGCGCCTTGCCCAGCTTGATCTTGTCGACGCCTTCCTCGACGGAGACGGCGGCGGTTGCACACGCTGCAACGGGGTGAACCATCGCGCCGTAGCTACCGATGTACGACTGAACCACGTGCGCTGCAACGACGTTCGGCAGTGCCTCCTGCAGGATGTCGTTCGCACGAGCGTCGCCGAGCAAGGTGTCGATGTAGAGCGAGCGCATGGATTCCATGCCGCCCATGCCGGTGCCTTGCGTGTTGGCGACCAGTGTGGGATGCACCCAGCGCATCAGTTCCGACGGGTTGAAGCCCGAGGAGATGAACGCGTCGACGGTGGTCACGATGTTCCACAGTGCGACGCGGTCGATGGAGCTCGCCATGTCCGGCGAGATGCCCCACTTGGTCGGATCGAAGCCGGTCGGAATCTGCCCACCGACGGTGCGGGTGAGCTTCATCTTGCGCGGCACGCGAATCTCGGTTCCGGCCTTGCGAGTGACCTGCCAGTCACCGGACTCCGGTACCGGTGCGATGACGGTGTGCTCGGGATCGGCCGCCGCGAACGAACGTGCGTCGACCTCGGTGCCGACCACGAAGGTCAGGTCGTTGTCGAGGAAGATCGAGGTCATGAGCGGCGCAGTGTTGCCGACCATGGCGCCGTCGTCGACGTAGGTGCGGATACCGCACTTCTCGACGACGATGTCGTGGTACTTGTCGGCGATCTCGGCCTCGGGCACGAGGTCACCGGATTCGATGTCGTACCAGCCCGGCTTGGGATCGTTCTCCCACGTGATCAGGCCGGTGTTCCAAGCGAGTTCGAGAACGCCTGCGGCGGAGAGCTCCTCGTCGACCTCCATCTCGAAACGCGTACGCGCACTTCCGTAAGGTCCGAGCTCGCCGGCGCCGACGATGACGATCAGGTCCTTCGGATCGACATCGAGCACAGGCCATGCCGGAGCAGTTGTCGAGGTGGACAAACGCGGCGGTGCAGGCAGAGCCGCAATCACCGAGCTGTCGAGCACTTCCTCTACCTTCTCGCCGGCCGCGTCGGCTGCGGCACGGGAAAGCTCGACGAGATCGAGCTTCGTGTTCGCCAGTCCACCGGTCAGGTCGGCAAGCAGAGGCGCTTGCGTGGCCTGGCGGCGAGCAGCAGGCTCGCACAGCTTCAGCAGTTCGGTTGCCATCTCACTCGTCGACCACGTCCGCACGCCTTCGGCCTCGACGGCCTCGACGATCGGATCGTTGCCGCCCATGAGTCCGGTTCCGCGAACCCACCCGATGTGCGCGTGGGCAATGGAAACACGCTCGGCCCAGTTCTTCTCCGAGCCCCACTTGGTGGCGATGGCGTCGAGGGCTGCCTTCGATTCACCGTAGGCACCGTCACCGCCGAACATGCCGCGGTTCGGTGAACCTGGCAGTACGACGTGCAGGTGGGTGTCGATGTCGTTGTCGTAGCCGATCTTCGACAGTCCACCGATGAGACGCTCGACCGACCAGAGCAGAACCCGCATCTCCATCTCGGCGCGGGCGCCGGCGTCGGACAGTTCGCCGACGACGCGAGGAGCCGCGAACGGGAACAGCATGGTGGGTGTGACGCCTGCCTTGACGAGAGTCTTTGCCCCGCCCGCATTGTCGACCTGATCGGAGCCGATCCACTCGATGAGCGCATCGACGTCGGTGTAGGAGGCGATGTTGGCCGGAACGACCCACAGTGCTGCACCGGCGCGAGCATTCGCCCGGTAGAGCTCGCGGTAGAACTTCAGTCGCTCGTCGTTGAGCTTGGAAGTGGTGATGAAGACCGTTGCACCGCCCCCGAGCAGCTTGGCGGCGATCGACGCGGCGATCGACCCCTTGCTACCACCGGTGACGACGGCAACCTCGTCGGACCATTCGCCCTTGTCCTCGGAAGACTGTGCGATGTCCGCGATCCGGCCGTAGAACTCGGCCAGCGTGGTCTTGCGTTCGGCCTGCGCCTTCGACTTCCACCACTGAGCCTGAGCTGCAACGGCTTTGCCCGATCCGGCGAAGCTTTCGACGGCAATGTCGCCTGCGGTACCGAGCCACAACCGGGCCAGGTCCTCACGCGCCGTTGCCCAACGATCGTCGACCAGAACGGCCTTGCGCTCATCGAATGCCGGGGCAACGAGTCGTGGCCAGTCCGAACCCAGTTCCGCGGCTACCAGATCCACCAACGCGGCGTCCGGATTGTCGACAGCCAGGGAGTTCGGAGCATCGGCGAAGCCGAGCTGCTCGAGAACGAGACGCGCAGCCGAAGCCAGAACCCCGTCGCGTCCGGTGATGTGCTCGGTGAACTCACCGAGCGCAGCCGCATCGACGGTTCCGCCGCTTCCGCCGCCGGTCTGCGGCAGCGAGACCGCAACACCGCGGCGAGCGGCGACAGCGGCCACGGCCGAGTCGATGACGTTGTCGACGGCAGTGCCGTCGGCGAGTGCACCGTCGGCCAGACCGCCGAGTGCGCCGCCGCGGACCGAGGAGCCGTCGCGGGTTCCGAGAGCGACCTCGGCAGTGACGTGATGCGCCCAGCCGTCGCCCAGTTCCCACACCTTCTTGACGCGATCGGCGATGGATGCCGGACGCCGCCCCGAGGGTCCGAAGACCTTGCGGAGGTGGTCGTTGATGGAATCGCTCAGTACCGGGCCGAAGGGCTTGTAGGTACGGGCAAGCTTGTTGACCGTGCCGGAGAGCGCGCCCATGTCGGCATCGGCTGCGCCGTCGATCGCACCGAGTGAAAGCTCGGAACCGAGGTCGACGAGCAACTGGTTACGACGCGAGGAGACGCCGTCGCACAGTGCCTCGATGGTGTCGGCAGGTCCGATCTGATCGAGTTGCAGTTTGGTCCACAGTCCGATGAGGATCTTGGTTGCGTCCGAAGCACTGAAAGAGATGTCGTCCGGCCGCGGACCACCGGATGGCGCCGACGGTGCGGCTGCGGGAGCAGGCGCAGCGGAAGCGGCAGGTGCAGAAGCAGTCTCGACCGGAGCGGACTCCTCTTCCTCCACCGGCGCTGGATCGGTGTCGGTGCCGTAGACGATCGCGGCCTCACGTTCGAGGTTGAGCACCTCGACCGGGAATCCGAAGCGGCCCGGCAATTTCAATGTCTGCGAAGCCAGGTTGGCGACCGTCGGCGTTGCGCCGAGACCGATTTCCACGAAACGCTCCACACCGAGTCCGCCGTCTACCTCTTCGGCGAACAGCAGGTCCTGTGTCTCGATCCAACGGACCGGGCTGGCGAACTGCCATGCCAGCAGTTCCGTCAGCACGACGCGGCACAGATCATGCGGGCGTGCGGCCCAGGCATCGAAGTCGGCGAGGACGTTGTTCAGAGGCTCGGAAGGAACGAGGTCCGCGATTTCCTGAATGAACGAACGCTCGAGCGAGAACGGCCTGGGCACCAGGTTTGGCACGTAGCGTCCGAGCAGGATCTCCGGGTCGAGATCAGCAGGCAGCAACGTTTCGAGCCGGGTGCGGAAGTCGTCGACTCCCCCACGCAGCACGGTGGAGTGGAACGGCACATCGATGCCGGGCACGACGATGAAGGCGCGCTTGCCGCCGAATTCGGCGACGCGGACGTCGATCTCCTTCTCCAGTGCGGCCAGGCCGGCAACCGTGCCGGCAATGGCGTACTGCGATCCACGCAGGTTCAGGTTCACGATCTCGAGGAACTCACCGGAAGCCTCGGCGACACCGGCGACGAAGGCGTGCACTTCGGTGTCGGCGACACCCATCTGCGACGGCCGGATGGCTGCCATGCGGTAGTCGCTTCGACCGGATGCGTCACGCGGAACGAGCGCATGCATGGCCGATCCACGCTGGAAGACGACCTCGAGGACTGCTTCGAGTGGGAGCACACCGGCGACAGCAGCGAGAGCGTTGTACTCACCGACCGAGTGGCCCGCGAGAATCGAGTTCTCGACGAAGACCCCGGATTCACGCATTTCGGCGACCTGTGCGACACCGAGAACAGCCATCGCGACCTGGGTGAACTGGGTCAGGTGGATGACGCCGTCAGGATGGCGGTGAACGGTGCCACGCGCTTTGAGCGTGGTCGGGTTGTCGCGGACGACCGCGAGGATCGAGAATCCGAGAGCCTTACGAGTGTGCTTGTCGGCACGCTCCCAGACCTCACGGGCGGCCTTCGAGCGCGACCGTGCGTCCAGACCCATCCCCTGACGCTGAATGCCCTGTCCGGGGAAGGCATAGACGGTCTTCGGCGGCGCAGTGCGAGCCGAGGCGACCATGACGAGTTCGCCTGCGACACGGCAGGACACCTCGATGAGTTCGGCACCCTGATCGAATCCGGTGCGGTCGACGCGAATGTCGATTTCGGCTCCGGGGCGGACCATCCCGAGGAAGCGGGCGGTCCACGCGGTCAGGCGACGTGGCGGAGTCTTGGTGTCCGCGTAGTCGATTGCGGTGACGGCCTGCTGCGCTGCGGCGGAGAGCCACATGCCGTGCACGATCGGAGAACCGAGACCGGCGAGGAGCGCAGCCGCATCGGAGGTGTGGATCGGGTTGTGATCGCCCGAAACCTGAGCGAAGGCTGCCATGTTGCGTGGCGCGAGGATGGTGGCCTGACGACGACGACGACGTGGTGTGTCCTTGGCGTCGGCACTGACCGAGCCTCCAGCGGGGGCCGGATCGGACAGTTCACCCTTGCCGGTGCGTCCGCGGATGGCGAAGCGTTCGACGAGAGTTGCCACAGCGGGCGCGTCGAGACCTTCCCCGAGCATCGCACCGATGGTGGTAGTGACCTCGACCACGCGACCGAGATCGGTGTCGAGCACCTCCCCTGCCTCAGCTTTGACAACGAGAATCGATGCATCAGTGGGCAGTTCACCTACCAGGTTGACGCTGTGGTCGAGGTGGACCAGATCCAACATGCCCTCGATGACGTCGATTCCCGCAGCTGTGCGGGTGGCGCCGAGGACGGCGAAGACGGCGGGCCAGCAAGCTCCGACGAGCACATCGGGAACAGCCTTGCCGCTCACGGTCAGCGAGTCGGGAAGACCCGATCCGGTGACGCCACCGTGGTCTGCCACGAGATCAGGGATCCACGCCAGATTGATGCGTGCAACACCGTTCTTCACCGTGGGAAGGTCTTGTCCCGCAGCGATTCCGAGTAGCGAGGACATCGAAGCCTGCGCATCCTCGGCAGTAACGACGGGAGCGCCGCCGTCGATCGTGGACACGGGGACGGTCAAGCGGATGCGCACCTCCTTGCCGGGGGCGAGCGGAACGGTCAGTTCGACGTGAGTCGAGTCCTGCACGGTGAGAGAGGACCCGGTCTGTGGGTGTGATGCGACGGTGTCGGATTCGACGATCCAGTCCGCGGTGTCACCGAGACGTGCAACCGGGTTCTGCGTCATCCGTGATGCCCAGTCGACGTCAGGGGCAGCAAGAACGATGCCGAGCAGACCGGGCGCGATGCCTGCGTAACGACGGCTCACTGCGGGGGCCGGTGCACTGCCCTCGGCTACCAACTCGTCGGCGGTGGCCTTCTCGAAACGATCGAGCAGGTCCCCGACCGGCTCGTCGACGCGGGTGATTCCGGCGACGGCAACGGTGCCGGGAATGACACAGACCTGATCGGCGGAGTACCGCGAATCGTGCGCCTGCCACAGCGAGTCACTGCGCCACCAGCGCCGAACGTCACCGTCGACGACGGGAACGAAGTTGATCGGCTTGCCCGGAAGCTTGCAGAGCGAGGTGAAGAAGGTGATGTCCGCCGGGTGCAGAACGACGTCGCCGGCATCGGGGAACTGAGCGAGTAGTGAGCGAAGTGCAGCACGCGGACGTTCGAGAGTGTCGACGTCGGCGAAGAGCGTCGGGATCGGGCCGCGGTCGACGGGGTGCAGACGGGCTTCGGTGCGCTGAAGCATCTCGAGGAAACGGGTGCGCCAGGTGACGTCGAGCCATACCGAATCGTTGGCCTCGGTGACCGCGTCGGTGAACTCCCCGCCGCAATCGAAATCCTTGCGCTTGTCCGTGCCGATGGCCAGGTCGAGATAGCGAATGAGCCACTGCTGGTACGTCATCGACTCCACGTCGCCGAAGTACGGCTTGGCGGTTCCGTCGAGTGCAGCGATGATCTCCTCGCGACGCTCGGCCACCGCATCGGCGTTACCGGCGACCTCGTCGAGCAGGCGCCCGCAGCGTGAGGCCGCATTGTCGATCTCGTGGATGTCCGCGCCGAGCTGGCTACGGCCGGAGGCCATTCCGCCGGATGCGGTGCCTGCGCCGACCCAGTCCGGAGTACCCGGGGTGTCGACGAGGAGCTGCTTGACCTCGGGCGAGGTCGTGGCTTCGAGCGTTGCCATGGCGGCGGTACCGACGAGGATTCCATCGAGCGGCATCTTCGGGTAGCCGGCGCCGAGGGACCAACGGCCCGTGAGGTATTCGGCTGCACGCTCAGGTGTGCCGATTCCACCACCGACGCAGATCACCAGGTTGGGGCGTGCGCGCAGCTCTGCGTAGGTCGCGAGCAGTAGGTCGTCGAGGTCCTCCCACGAGTGGTGGCCACCTGCGCGGCCGCCCTCGATGTGGACGATGACGGGGTAGGAAGGAACCTCGTTCGCGATCCGGATGACGGCGCGAATCTGCGCGACGGTGCCGGGCTTGAAGCACACGTGCGAAATGCCTGCGTCGGAAAGCTCCTCGATGAGGGCGACGGCTTCTTCGAGTTCAGGGATACCTGCGGTGACGACGACGCCGTCGATGGCGGCACCTGCCGCTCGGGCACGCTGCACGATCCGGCGGCCGCCGAGCTGCAGCTTCCACAGGTAGGGGTCGAGGAAGAGCGAGTTGAACTGGATCGCGCGACCGGGCTCGAGGAGCTGCGACAGTTCGGCGACGCGGTCGGTGAAGATGTCCTCGGTGACCTGGCCTCCGCCGGCGAGCTCGGCCCAGTGCCCTGCGTTGGCCGCTGCGGCAACGATTTTCGCGTCGACCGTAGTCGGGGTCATGCCGGCGAGCAGGATAGGTGATCGGCCGGTGAGCTTGGTGAAGGTGGTCTCGACGACGACGCGACCGTTGGGCAAGGTGATCGGCTTCGGTGCGAATTCCGACCACGCCGGCGCAACCTCGGGGGCGGCGCCCGGCGTCAGCAGGTTGCGGTGTCCACCGCGCGTGGAGGCAGCAACGATGCCCACGCCCTGTCCGCGCAGCGCCGGAGTCGTCATGCGAGTGAGAAGGTCGCCTGGACCGAGGTCGAGGATCCAGTCGGCACCTGCATCGACGACGCCGTCGATGGCGTCGACCCAGTCCACGGGTGCGACGAGGATGCTGTGGGCGAGAGTGCGCGCAATCTCGACATCGAGGCCACAGCGCTGTGCCCATGCAGAGACGAGTTCCACCGCATCGCCCAGTGCGGGGTGGTGGAAGCCGACCTCGACGGGGAGCTGCTCGAAGACCGGCGCGAATACCGAACCGCCACGCTTCTTGGAATCGCGCTCACGCTCTTCCTCGGCAGCGATCTGCTCGCTACGCTCCTGCACGCGAGCGAGCTGAGCAGGCGGGCCTGCGAGCACGACGCGACGGCGTCCATTGCGAATCGCGAGGACCGCGGAACGTTCCGGTGCACCCGGGATTGCGAGTTCTTCGATGATCGACGCGAGCCGTTCCGGTTCCACGTTCGAGACCGAAACCATGGGCGCCCGATCGGCAGCTCCGATGATTCCCCTACGACGTGCGACCAGTCCTGCGGCAGCACCGATCAGCTGTGCGACGGCAAGGAGATGTGCATCCTGGGCACCATCACTCTTGACCGACTCGGCGGCGATGAGGCCCTGTGAATGCCCGATGACGGCGACCGGTGGTGTCTGGGCGGGGTCGAGTCCTTGCAACTTCAGCGCACGCAGTGCAGCGACCTGGGTCAGGAATACGCCGGGAAGCGATACGGCCGCGGAAGTAAGTGCGGCTTCGGAGGGACCGTAGGTGGAGGCGGCGTCGTCTTCGTCTGCCAGGTCTTGTTCGAGCATCCAGCCGATGGGATCGAATCCGACCGAGCGCACGACGAGAAGTTCGTCTGCAACGGGCGCGAGGATGGCAACGGACTCGTTGACCAGGTCCGTGAGCTCGGGCTCGAGTGCCGAGTCGCGGGCGAGCTCTTCGAGCGAGCTGAGCCATGGGGCACCCTGTCCGCCGAAAGCCAGCGCGTAGGGCTCACCGGCCGCGAACCGATCTGCGAGCGTACGAGAACCACCACCGCTCTTTGGCGACCTGCTCGCGCCTTGTCCCTGTGATGGTGTGCTCTCGTTGATCGTCAAGTTGCAAGATTCCTCTCGTGAGCACCTCGGATATCGAGGTATTCGTGGATGGCCCTTCGCCGGCGCGGTTCAGCGGCCCCGTGGAGGAGGACCGTCGGGGACCGGATCACTCTGTCCGCGCTTCACCAGGCTAAGACACAATCATGAGGAAAGCCTCACGTTTGACTGGACGTCCAACTGCTACCAGCGAGTACGGCCGCTGAAGACCCTTTACCTACCGTTGAGGCAACTCGCCGGTAACAAACATCAGTGCTGGCACAGCCCAAATTGAAGACGCCCGAACGTGAGGGGATCCTCAGATTTATCGTTATCTTTTCGTTATATGAGACTCGTCACACACTGAACCCGACTGACACAGTCTCCAAGTTGTCGGTAACCCTGGGTAGCTTCTCGAAGTACATCGACCCATTCCCGAAGTACATAGACCCAGGGGGGATTCATGTATTCATCGGTTACACATACATTTTCGCAGCGCGACCACGAGGCACTCACCGCCCACGTCGAAGCATGTGCGACACCAGCGAAGTCGCCCTACTGGAATTTGGGCTGGCCACAGGAGATCGAAGCCGCCCTACTCGACGCAGTCTTCTCAGCGCGGGCAACCTACGGCGGACCCGACACCGGTGTAAGGCGCGTCGTCTCCCGTTGGCGCAATAATCGGCAGTGCGAGTCTCTGGACGATCCGGCCGCGCTCGCCGCGTTCGTGGACAAGCCCGAGGAACTCGCCGAGATTCTGGGGAACAGACAGCGAGTGGCCGGCAACTCCACCACCAAGGCCGAGTGCGCCGCACGCATCGCGACGGCACTGACCGGACTCGGCGTGGCGCGAGCTGAAGACCTCGTCGATTCGGATGAACTTCGCGCAGCATTCACCGCCATCCCCGGGGCCGGAACGAAAACGTGGGAGTGCGCCCTGTTCCTGGTGGGCGAGCGCACACCGAACTCGCTGCTTCAGGTGATCGCGTTCACCTCGGACGCGGTCGGCAGAACGCTCGACGGCGAGAGTGCCGAGATGCTTCTCGCCGTGACCGCAGAGAGCATGAACATCGAGCGTGCAGCGCTCGAACATGCAGTGTGGCGCTACCAACGCCGTTTTCCGCAACCCAAGCAAGGGGCAGAATTGAAAGCTGCCGGCTAACTATCGGTGCGGACGTGGTCGCGCCCACCCTCGATCAGCGCGGCCACGCCGTCGAGGATGCAGTCGACTCCGAAGACGTACTCGTGCACCGGATCACTCACTGCGCCATACGCAGTCGATGCAGCGGTTCCCACCCGTCCTGACACCGGGTAGTCGGCGTGATTCATGACCCGAGCCAGGACGGGCGCCGTTGCGGCCCACCACTGTGCATCGGTCTTCCCAGATTCCTCGCGAACCTTGCCGAATCGAGTGAGCGCACGTGCGGTGCCCGCGACATGCGTCAGGACAAGGGTGAGGACCGAATCCATCTCGATGTCCGTCAGCCCGACGCCGTCGATGACCCTCAACTCTGCCTCGTACTTGTCGTTGGTGTGCGGACCCAACACGGCGCGCGCACCCTGGACATCGAGAAGCCACGGGTGACGTTGGTAGAGAAGCCAATTGCGCTCCGCGACGAATCGAAGTCCGTCACGCCAATTTTCGGCCGCAGTGGCGGGTTCGGCGGCACTCGAATACAACGACGCTACAGCGCGGTCGATCATCAGATCGGCAAGTTCCTCGCGCCCCGGAACGTGGGTGTAAAGCGACATTGCACCAACGCCGAGTCGATCGGCGACACGTCGCATGGACACAGCGTCGATCCCGTCGGCGTCCGCGATATCGATTGCGGCGTCGACGATCGCATCGATACTCAAACCGCTGCGACTCGGCTTCCCGTCCACTCGCCACAGCAGGCCGAGGGTGCGCGCTGGATCGAAAACGGTCGCCTTCTTGCCTGCCACACCTAGCACAGTACGCTGTACTTCGAGGCAAGGATGCACCTGCGTTTGCGTCGGGATTCGGCGTTGTAGACTTGCACAGCACTCGCGCGAGTGGCGGAATTGGCAGACGCGCTGGATTTAGGTTCCAGTGTCTCAGGACGTGGGGGTTCAAGTCCCCCCTCGCGCACCACTATCAGTGACGACCCCCACCGAACTACCTGAGGTAGTAGATCCTCGGGTACCGTCGGGGGGTGTCGAAAACCCACACTCAACGCCGCCCGGCGCTCATCGCTCTGGTGATCGTCTCGGCGCTCGGTTGCCTGGCCCTGGGCTGGTGGCAGTGGGAGCGTTTCGAATCCGTCGGTGGTAACGGCCAAAACCTTGGTTATGCGTTTCAGTGGCCGCTGTTCGCTGTGTTCGTCATCTACGCCTACCGCAAATTCGTACAGCTCGAAGACGAGGCCGACGCTCCGCAGGACACCGAGAACGACAGCGTCGCCGAACAGGTCGTGCGTGAAGTTCCCGCGGATCTGCTCCCCCAACGACCGGTAGCGCCCGTGGAAGATGATCTCGACGATCCCGAGGCCCGCCAACTTCTCGAGTACAACAGCTACCTTGCGGAGCTCGATCGCTCCCGCGAGTCCGACAGGAGCACCAAGTGAGCACGGCACCGCAGCAATCTGTATCCACCGAAAAAACGAAGAAGATTGCTTCTGCGCTGCTGAGATACCGAATTCTCGCGTACACGACGGGTGTGTGGCTGCTGGTCCTTGTCGTCGAGATCGTTGCCAAGTACGGCTTCGGCAACGACAGCTTCGGCTGGGTCGGCATCGTCCACGGATGGGTCTACGCGGTCTACCTCGTCTTCACTCTCGATTTGGCTATCAAGGTTCGTTGGCCGGCCGCCCGAACCATTGGAACCCTGCTCGCCGGCACAGTGCCGTTCCTGTCGTTCTTCGTGGAGCATTGGCGAACGACTCAGGTCAAGCGCGATTTCGGCGTCTGAACCCGTTCAGCACCTGACCGCGGTGAGATCGGAACCGCCAAGCGCGTTCGACACCACCTGCTGTGCAACAGGGTCATAGGAGATTCCAGTGTGCTCGGTGACGTTGCCTGGGCATAGGTCTTGAAGCACGACGTTCGTGTTGCCTTCACCCGTCAGCAATGACGCCTCGTAGGGCACCACCTGGTCGTATCGAGTCACGATGGTCGTGTAGTCCACTCCCTGGACAGTGTCACTACCCTCGTTGAGGCGTTGCAGGGCCTCATCTGAAGGCGGGCCTGGCACCGGATAGTTCGGCGGTGACAACGCGACGATCCGCGAGACAGACTCCGCTCCCCCGAGAAACCGGACGTAATAGCGAGGTACGGTCCCACCCTTGGAGTGACCAACCACGGAAACTTTGTGGGCTCCCGTCGAGGTCCGGACGGTGTCGACGAAGCGCCCCAGTTCGGCTGCACTGTCCGCGAGTGAACCCAGGCCACCGAACGGAATACTTTCGGGCGCTCCGTAATCGAGCGCAAAGACGCAGTAGCCTTCGGCTTTCAGCACCGGCGCCATCGATGCCCAGTTGTCGTAGGAGTTCTCGAGGAACCCGTGCACGAGCACGACCGGTTCCGGGTGTTCGGCACTCGGGACGCACGCGTAGTCGTTGGCACCCGAAGGGCTCGCACCCGGGTGTGCGATGGAGTACAGAGTTGCCTCCGCGAACGAGTTCTGGACCGGGGACGCTGCTGCCGAACCCGGTGCAGCAAGCATTCCAGCGGCTACCAGGACGGCCGCAGCCACGACTGTTCGTTTCACCAGACCAGTCTCTACCCGGTAAGCGTTTCGAGTGCGGGAATCAGCAATGTCAATGCACGCCCTCGATGGGAAGAGGCATCTTTCTCTTGCGGGCTCAGTTCCGCCGCCGATCTACCGTCCCCTTCGGGAACGAACACCGGATCATAACCGAAACCGTTCTCACCCAATGGCTCTCGTGCAATGTCGCCACGCCATTCACCTCGGACGACGGCCTCGACGCCGCCGGGAACGACCAGCGCGCAGGCAGAGACGAAACCTGCACCCCGACGCTCGTCGGGTACGTCGCCCAGCTGCGCCAGAAGCAACGACGTGTTGGCGCCGTCGTCTCCGTGTACTCCGGACCATCTTGCCGACAGCACACCCGGCATGCCATTCAATGCGTCGACTTCGAGACCGGAATCATCTGCAACACAAGCGAACCCGGTCGCAGCTGCGCCGTCGCGCGCCTTGGCGAGCGCATTTTCCTCGAACGTCGAACCGGTCTCGGGTGCCTCTGGGAACTCGGGCACCTCGTCCAATCCGACCAATTCGATTCCGAGGACTCCCGCTCCATCGAGCACTCGACGCAACTCCTGTAGCTTCTTGGCGTTGCGGCTCGCGACGAGAAGCTTGGTGTCAGCCACCGAACTTCTTCTTCGGTGCGTCGACGGCAGGTTCAGGAAGCACGCCGGGGTACGGCTCGGCAAGTGCAGCTTGCTGCACCTCGAAAATCTTCTCGATGCCTGCGAGAGCCGAATCGAGCAGCTTGTCGAGAGTGGACCTCGGGAACGTAGCGCCCTCTCCGGTGCCCTGGATCTCGACGAGAGTACCGGTGTCGGTGGCTACGACGTTCATGTCGACCTCGGCACGCGAATCTTCCTCGTAGGGCAGATCCAGCCGAACACGGCCGTCGACGACGCCGACGCTCACCGCTGCGATGGCACAGGAAATCGGCTGCGGGTCCGCGAGTCGACCGGCCGCACGCAGGTAGGTGACGGCGTCGGACAGTGCAACGAATGCGCCGGTGATGGCCGCGGTACGGGTTCCGCCGTCTGCCTGCAGTACGTCGCAGTCGATCGCGATGGTGTTCTCACCGATAGCGGCAAGGTCGATGCATGCGCGCAGCGACCGGCCGACGAGGCGGGATATCTCCTGGGTCCGCCCACCGACCTTGCCCTTGACGGACTCACGTCCGCTGCGGGTATGGGTTGCGGCGGGGAGCATCGCGTATTCGGCGGTGAGCCAACCGAGGCCCGAGCCTTTACGCCAGCGAGGAACACCCTCCTCGACGCTCGCGGTGCACATGACCCGCGTGTTTCCGAACTCCACCAGCACCGATCCTGCCGGGTTGTCGGTGAATCCGCGGGTGATCTTGATGTTGCGGAGCTCGTCGTCCGCTCGGCCGTCTTCTCGTCTGGACACGGCAGCAAGCTTAACCCTGACCTAGACGGTGAAGACATCGCCCGGCTGGACGGCGTGCACCGGACCACTGAACTCGGCCTTCGCTTCCGCGATGACATCTTCCCTGGAAGTCCACGGCGGGATGTGAGTCAGCAACAGCTCACCCACGCCGGACTCACGTGCCAGCTGCCCAGCCTCGGTCCCGGACAGATGGATACCTTGCGGGCGGTCGGAACGGTGCGTCCACGATGCTTCCGACAACAGCACGTCGGCACCGTGAGCGAGATCGCGGACTGCCTGACACATACCCGTGTCCCCCGTGTAAGCGAACAGCTTCCCCTTGCCTGTCGTGATCCGCATGCCGTACGACTCCGGCGGGTGATAGACCTGGCGGGTGTGCACGGTGAGCTGTCCGTGTTCGATGGTTCGCCCGTCCTGCCAGCGACGCAGATCGATCGTGTCGGACATGTCGTCGATCTGGCCACCGCATTCCGCAGAAGCGACGCCGAGCCGGAAAGCGGTGTCTTTCGGCCCGTATACGAGTGCGCGCCCCGCAGGCGGATTCGGGTGGTACCTACGCCAGACCAGGAGCCCTGGCACGTCGAGGCAGTGATCTGCGTGTAGATGCGACAGGAACACACTGACGTCACCGGGATCTGCATATTTCTGCAGCGCACCGAGCACGCCTGGACCGAAGTCGAGTACGACAGGCGATGTTCCCGGTTCGTCGAGCAGGTAACCCGACGCGGGGGAATCAGGCCCTGACACACTCCCCGAACATCCCAGGACGGTAATTCGCATGTACGTCATGCTGCCACGTCGATGCCCGGCACCGAAACGTTCGACACGTTTTCACGAAGTCGACCATCACTTTGCGCGTTGTGGTGAAGTCGGTGGAGAGGCTCAGCCGAGAGATTTCTGCTTACGCTCCTCGCGGGCATCGGAGGACAAGAACCACGCCGCAAGGACTCCTCCGACGGCGCCGAAGAGGTGGCCTTGCCACGACACCCCAGGTGTACTCGGCAATACGCCCCACAGTGCTCCGCCATAGATGACGAACACCACGACGCCGACGGCAAGTTGGCCCAGGTTTCTGGTGAAAATTCCCCGCGTCAGCAGATATGCGATCCAACCGAAGATGAGAACCGATGCGCCGATGTGGTTGGAGTTGGCGCCGCCGATCAACCACGTACCGACACCGCCGACGACCCAGATGATGCCCGTGGCTGTCAGACCACGCGCCAGACCGGACAGGAGAACGAGGAATCCGAGGATCAGAACCGGAAGGGTATTCGCGATCAGGTGGGCCCAGTCGTCGTGCAGCACCGGCGCGAACAGAATTCCCCACAAACCGTCCACACTGCGCGGGTTGATCCCCGCCTGCTCGACGCGACTACCCGAAGCGACGTCGATGATCTCGATGACCCACAGCAGCACGACGAACGAGCCCATCAACATCGCGGCCTGCTGCCACAGTGGGCGTTTGGGTGCGGCAACGGGAAGGTAAGGGTTCGTCTTCACGGAACTAGGCCTTTCGTCCAGCCCCGACATCCACGCACCGGGGAGGGGTCTGCCCTTCGAAGTCTACCGCTGTGGTCAGGGCGCAAAGGCCGACGGGAAAATCTGACGGTACGTCGCAATGCCGGCAATCGAGGTCGCGTCGAGCAATGCACGGACGATGGCCCGCTCGACGACTTCGGCCGCAACCGCGCACACTGCGGCGAGAACCGGCAGGTCGGAGGAGAACGCCTTGGGCATGGCAGTTTCCGTGACGACCTTCCTCGTGCCGGTCGACAGCGCGAAAATCGTGTCGCCGTCGAGTGGAGAGTGGGCAGGTCTGATCGCCCGCGCCAGGCCGTCGTGAGAGGCGACGGCCACGCGTTTGCACGACGCCGCGCTCAGCTCCACATCGGTGCCTACGACGCCGATCGTCGTATTGAGGGCGGTGCCCTTGGGTGCGAGTGCGTTGGCGTTCCACACCTCGTGCACGTCTGGTGTGCGCATCCGGTACGCACCGGGCCCTTCCGACCCGACTCCCCACGGAAGTCCGGTCCGGGGATCGAACACCGAACCGACCGGATTGGTGACGATCAGTGCGCCGACGGTGACGCCGTCGGCAGGCCCTCCCTCGATGACGGTGCTCGCAGTGCCGACGCCGCCCTTGAGCACCCCCGCACGAGCACCGACACCTGCGCCCACCGAACCTGTCGCGAAATCGGCTCGAGCGGCCGCCGTTGCGCGATATCCGAAGTCGGCGGTCGGCCGGATGGACCAATCCCCTACCGGCAGATCGAAGATGACGGCCGCCGGAACGATCGGTACCACCTGGTCCGGGCCACCCATGGCAATTCCGTGTCCGTGCTCTTCGAGCCAGCGCATGACACCGTCGGCGGCAGCGAGTCCGTATGCACTTCCACCGGTGAGGAGAACGGCGTTTACTTGCTGCACCGAATGGCTCGGGTCCAGCAGATCGGTCTCACGGGTACCGGGACCACCTCCCCGGACGTCGACGGCGGCGACAGCACCGCCCAGAGCGCGGATCACGGTGCATCCGGTGGCGGCGCCGGACCCGAGTTCGGCAGCCGGATCGATCTCGTGGTGATGCCCCACCAGTAAGCCTGACACGTCGGTCAGTGCGTCCTTCGGACCCGTCCCCAACAGGTACTCCTACGGAATGAGGACCTGAACGAGGGAATCCTGCATCCAGGTCAGCCAGTGGTACACGTCCAGATGGGGGGCCCGTGGATCCCCCTCGTCGAGAACTTCAGGAGTGTCTGCGTCGATACCCAATGTGGTTCCGAGCGCCAACCTTACGTCGTTGAGGCCCATCAGCCAGGAGTCTGCCTGTGCGGGGGTCAGGACGACTTTTCCGCCGTTCGTCGGAATCGTGTCGAGGATGACTCGGCTTGCAGCGAGCTTGTCGTCGATGATCTCCGGCTCGTGCAATCCGCGGAGCGCACCGTTGAGGTTTGACGTATCGGAACCGGAATCCGGGCGGTGGAAGTCGGGCAGGAGCCGCGCGAGCGCTGCATCCTCGGGTGGACTGCTGTGGCCGGTTCGTAGACCCGTCATGGCCGCCAGCTCGTCCGTCGGGGCATCGGCTTCTCGATCGCGGAGAAGACCGACTACCGACTCCACGAGCGACCTGAGCACAGTTGCTTCTCTGGCGTCCATATCCGAGCGGATCTTGACCCCGCTGAGTGAGTTCTTTCTGCTCCACATGCGCACTGCGCTCTTCTGCCCCGTCCTTGGATGCCTGGCCTGCTGTCTCGAAGCCCGTACGTGTCTTGCTGCCCTATTTGTCTTGTTGCATCGTGGCCCACAAACCGGCCGCGTGCAGTTTGCGAACGTCGTTCTCCATCGCATCGCGCTCACCGCTGGAGACGACTGCCTTGCCCTCCGAATGAACCTGCATCATCAGGTCGGTGGCTTTCGCTTTGCTGTATCCGAACAGCTTCTGAAAAATGAAGGTGACGTAGTGCATGAGGTTGACCGGGTCGTCCCAGACGATGGTCACCCAGGGCACATCGTGTGCTTCGGCCCGTGCCACCACTTCTGTTTCCGCTGGTGCCGCCTGGGGGGATGCCGCCGACGGTGAAATCGACGAGTTCGGTACCGCGACCGCTCTGCCCACGGTCGGTCGTGCCGTCGATGAAGCCATACCTCTCAGGGTACGACGAGGGAGCGGTAGTGCACACCTTCGCCCCTACGCCTCGTACTGTTGTATCTGTGACCGACGCCTCGATGTCCAAGCCGGACTTTTGCGACCATGAACGCAGTTCCGCGCTGATGACGGACCAGTACGAATTCACCATGCTCTCGGCCGCGCTTGCCGACGGTTCTGCGCACATACCGTGCAGTTTCGAGGTATTCGCCCGGCGGCTGCCGAACGGCCGGCGTTACGGCGTCGTCGCCGGTACCGCCAGGTTCCTCGAAGCACTGACACGATTCCGCTTCGGGCCGGCAGAGATCGAGACGCTCGCCGCCTTCCTCCCGACCAAGACCCTCGAGTGGCTCGAAAATTATTCTTTCGGCGGGGACGTGGACGGCTACCGAGAGGGCGAACTGTATTTCCCCGGCTCGCCGGTGCTGTCGGTACACGGAACCTTCGCCGAATGCGTCGTTCTGGAAACTCTTGCCCTGTCGATTCTCAACCACGACAGCGCAATAGCGTCTGCAGCCGCACGCATGGCGAACTCTGCGGGTACGCGCCCGCTGATCGAGATGGGTTCGCGTCGCACCCACGAAGAAGCCGCAGTCGCGGCCTCGCGCGCCGCCTACATCGCCGGATTCACCGCGACGTCGAACCTCGAAGCAGTACGACGCCACGGCGTCCCCGGAGCCGGAACTTCGGCGCACGCCTTCACCCTGCTCTACACCGACGCCGATGGTCCGAACGAGAAGGCCGCCTTCGCCGCGCAGGTTCGTAATCTGGGGGTCGGCACGACGCTGCTCGTCGACACCTACGACATCACTGCCGGCGTCGCCAATGCCGTCGAGGTCGCCGGTACCGGTCTGGGCGGAGTACGCATCGATTCCGGAGACCTCGGAGTGATCGCCCGACAGGTCCGCCGTCAACTCGACGACCTCGGTGCAACGAAAACGAAGATCGTCGTATCGGGTGACCTCGACGAGTATGCGATCGCCGCACTGCGCGCCGAACCAGTGGACAGCTACGGCGTCGGCACCTCTCTGGTGACCGGATCGGGGGCGCCCACAGCGGGCATGGTCTACAAGCTGGTGACGGTCGACGGGCGTCCCGTCGCCAAACGCAGCAGCCACAAGGAGTCCCGCGGGGGCACCAAAGCTGCTATCCGAACCACTCGATCCACTGGAACAGCAATCGAAGAAATCGTGTATCCCGTAGGCAGCAGGCCGGAAATCGACGACGGACTCACCGCCATCGAACTGTGTAGGCCCCTGGTGCGCGGCGGCAAGCAAGAACCGTCGTTACCCGGCTTGAACGATGCACGCGAACTACTCGCACAGCGGCTCGTCAGTCTTCCGTGGGAAGGGCTCAAGCTCTCGCAGGGCGAACCTGCACTGTCGACGCGGTTCATCGCAGCCCCCGCGTGAACCGTCGCCCGCGGCAGTGGCCGGACGGTGTCGATGGCGCATCCGGTCGGTGAGTGGCAGTAGTCTTCTGCGGTGCCGTCGAAGACCGAGCTCCCCACAGTTCCCGCCCTACTGAAGGTCGCGGTGCACTCGCTAGGAGGTAAGGAACGCAGCAATCAGCTCACGATGGCATCGGCCGTCGCGCACTCGATCGACACCGGGGAGCACCTGGCCGTGCAGGCTGGGACCGGAACCGGTAAATCGCTGGCGTACCTCGTGCCGAGCATCAGACATGCTGTCGAGTCCGGGCGCACCGTCGTCGTCTCGACGGCAACCATCGCGTTGCAACGTCAGCTCGTGGACCGTGACCTTCCTCGGCTGGCGGATGCACTCGAGGATGCCATCGGTAGGCGGCCGAAGTTCGCAATACTCAAGGGCCGCAACAACTATCTGTGCATGAACAAGATTCACACCGGAGCATCCGAGGAGAAGCCCGACGCCGAACTCTTCGACGCGTTCGCCATCTCCCGCCTCGGCCGCGAGGTCGTCCGGCTCACGCAGTGGTCTTCCGACACCGACACCGGCGACCGTGACGACGTCGTCCCCGGGGTCAGCGATCAGGCATGGCGGCAGGTCAGCGTCACCGCACGTGAATGCCTCGGTAAGTCTCGATGCCCCGTCGGCGAGGACTGCTTCGCCGAGCGCGCACGCACCGAAGCGTCACAGGTGGACGTCGTGGTCACCAACCACGCACTGCTGGCCATCGATGCCATCACCGGAATCCAGATTCTTCCCGAGCACGACGTGGTGGTCATCGACGAAGCGCACGAACTCGTCGATCGAGTCACCGGCGTTGCCACTTCGGAACTGTCTGCCGCAACGGTCACCGCTGCTGCTCGTCGGTGCTCCAAGCTGATCGAAGAGGAGATCGTCGACGCACTCGACGGCGCGGCGGACAACTGGGCTGCGATTCTCGACAGCCTCCCGCCCGGCCGATGGTCGGCTCTCCCGGACGGGGTGGGACCTGCGCTGGCCTCCGTTCGAGACTCCGCCTGGGCCGTTCGTACCGCGATCGGTCCGCAGAAGCAGAGCATGGCAGCCTCGGACCCGGAAGCCGCTGCCGCGCGCAATGCGGCCCTCGTGGCCATCGACGAAGTCCACGACAGCGCGGTACGAGTACTCACCGCCTTCGACGAACCGGACCCCGCCAAACGTAAGGACGTCGTCTGGCATGCAGTCGACGACTTCCGCGGGAACGTCAAACGCACCGTCCGAATAGCGCCACTGTCGGTCGGTGGTCTACTGCGCAGCCGACTCTTCGCCGAGTCGACCGTGGTGTTGACTTCGGCGACGCTGACGGTCGGTGGCTCGTTCGACGGTCTCGCCGTCAATTGGGGTCTTCCGGCCGAGAATTCTGCACGCAGCGACACGGCCATGGCGTCGGGCGCGCAGCCACCGTCCGACACCGCGTCGATTCATTGGAATTCGCTCGACGTCGGGTCCCCGTTCGATCACGCGAAGGCCGGCATTCTGTATGTGGCCAAACATCTTTCGCCTCCCGGCCGTGACGGCCTGTCCGCCGAGTACTTGGACGAGATCGAGGCACTGGTCAGTGCTGCCGGTGGCCGGACACTGGGCTTGTTCTCCTCGATGCGCGCGGCGAAGGCTGCCGCCGAAGAGATGCGCGAGCGGCTGGACACACCGATCCTGTGCCAGGGCGACGACTCCACGGGTGCATTGGTCACCAAGTTCGCCGAGGACGAAGCAACCTCGCTCTTCGGCACCCTGTCGCTATGGCAAGGAGTTGACGTTCCCGGTCCGTCCCTCAGCCTGGTGATCCTGGATCGGATCCCGTTCCCCAGACCGGACGACCCGCTCCTGGTGGCCCGGCAACAGGCAGTGGAGTCCCGTGGCGGCAACGGCTTCCTCTCGGTTGCCGCCAATCATGCCGCGCTTCTACTCGCGCAGGGCGTCGGCCGGTTGCTGCGCAGCGTCGACGACAGAGGCGTCGTCGCCATGCTCGACCCACGACTTGCGACCGCTCGCTACGGCGGCTACCTCAGGGCCTCGCTTCCCCCTTTCTGGGAGACGTCCGACCCTGAGGTAGTGCGCAAAGCTCTCACCCGGCTTTCCGGAAGGTAACCAACTTCGCAGAACCGGTTACGGATTCGGCGATTTCACCAGCCCCAATTCGGCATCACCGGCCAACAGTGGATGGTGCGGCAGCACTCGTACGGTGTAACCGACTGCCCCGCTGACCGGCAGAGCGGTGTCGGTCTCGAAGACCTCCCCGAGCGAGTCCGTTCCGGAATGCGTCATAGCCACAGTTCGGGTATCGATCAGATTTTCGTCGTCGGTGACCCGGCCGAGCACAGCCTGAACGACGACGTCCGACGGCGAAAGACCTCCGAGCCGGACGTACGCCCGCAAGGTGAGCTTCGCGCCGATGACCGGGGTGTCGGGCAGGCCTTCACTGTCGACCTGGACGACCTCGACGGAATGCCAGGCGTCCTCGACCCGTCGGCGGTACGCTGCGACGTCCTTCGCGCCGGCGTACGCGTCGCGGTCGACGGTGCGCGCCGCCGTCGCAGCCGGTGCGTAGTAACCGAGCGTGTAGTCACGAACCATTCTCGACGCCAGCACCTTCGGCCCCAGATGCTCGAGGGTGTGGCGAACCATCTCGATCCAGCGAGTCGGCACACCGTCGGTACGGTCGTAGAATTTGGGCAACACCGACTGCTCCAGCAACTCGTACAACGCCGAGGCTTCGAGGTCGTCGCGGCGGCTCTCGTCCGTCACCCCGTCGGCAGTCGGTATGGCCCAACCATTCTCGCCGTCGTACATCTCGTCCCACCATCCGTCGCGGATGGACAGGTTGAGGCCGCCGTTCAACGCGGACTTCATGCCCGAGGTTCCGCAGGCTTCGAGTGGGCGAAGTGGGTTGTTGAGCCAGACATCGCAGCCCCAGTAAAGGTATCGAGCCATCGACATGTCGTAGTCCGGTAGGAACACGATGCGATGGCGAACATCTGCGGCATCGGCGAACCGAACTATCTGCTGGATGAGTGCCTTGCCACCGTCGTCCGCGGGATGGGACTTTCCGGCAACGACCAATTGCACTGGACGGTCCGGATCGAGCAGAAGCCTCTTCAGCCGTTCCGGTTCGCGCAACATCAACGTCAGACGCTTGTACGTCGGCACTCGTCTCGCGAACCCGACCGTCAATACGTTCGGGTCGAAAACCCCTGAGGTCCAACCAAGTTCAGCCTCGGTCGAGCCTCGCTCCAAACACGATCGATGCACCCGACGGCGAACTTCGTCGACGAGTTGACCCCGAAGATCGTTTCGCGTCGACCACAGTTTTTCGGACGGGACGTTCTGCAACTGTTCCCAGCCGCGTGCTTCCTCCAGAGCATCGGCACCGACGGTTTCGTTCGCCAGCTCCATCCACTCGCGCGCGGCCCAGGTGGGCGCGTGAACACCATTGGTGACCGAGCCGATCGGTACCTCCGATACATCGAATCCACGCCACAGATCGTTGAACATGCCCCGGCTGACGATCCCGTGCAGCTTCGAGACACCGTTGGCGCGTTGGCCCAGGCGAAGGCCCATATGTGCCATGTTGAACACCGACCGATCGGGCTCACCGCCCAGCGCCAGAATGCGGTCCATCGGCAGACCTGGCAGCAAGGCCGAGTCGGCGGAAGCGTCGCTCCCGAAGTAGTGCCGGACCAGATCGGCCGGAAACCGGTCGATACCGGCAGGCACCGGCGTGTGGGTGGTGAACACGGTTCCTGCTCGCACCGATGCGAGGGCGGAGTCGAAGTCCAATCCTTTGCCGGTGACGAGTTCGCGGATGCGTTCGGCACCGAGGAACCCTGCGTGCCCCTCGTTCATGTGGAACACCTCGGGGTCCGGCAGGCCGTGCGCGTGCGTATACGCACGAATGGCACGTACCCCGCCGATTCCGGCCAGAATCTCCTGCTTGATGCGGTGATCCTGGTCTCCGCCGTACAGGCGATCGGTCACGCCTCGAAGTTCCGGATCGTTGTCCGCGATATCGGAGTCCAGCAACAGCAATGGGACACGTCCGACCTGCGCGATCCATACCCGAGCTCGCAGGACCCGCTCTCCCGGCATCGACACGTGAATGAGGACCGGGGCATCGGACGAGTCGGTGAGCAGACGCAGGGGCAAGCCCTGCGGATCGAGCGATGGGTAGCGCTCGGACTGCCATCCGTCGGCGGTCAGTGACTGCCGGAAGTATCCGGATCTGTAGAGAAGGCCGACTCCGATCAACGGCAGACCCAAGTCGGACGCAGCTTTGAGATGGTCGCCCGCAAGGATGCCGAGTCCGCCCGAGTAGTTGGGCAGAACCTCGCTGACACCGAACTCCATCGAGAAGTAACCGATGCCGGTGGGCAGCGAAGAATCGGTGCGCTGCTTCTTTTGGAACCAGAGTGGACGAGTCAGGTAGTCCGACAGATCGCGAGAGACTACCGCAAGGCGGTCGACGAAAGTCGGATCGTCTGCAAGTTCTTCCAGGCGCTTCGGCGCGACCGCTCCGAGCAGAGCGATGGGATCGCGGTCGAGTTCGACCCAGAGCGCAGGGTCGATCTCTTCGAAGAGTTGTTGAGTAGGTGGGTGCCACGACCAGCGGAGGTTTGTCGAAAGCTCCGCTAGGGCATTCAGACGTTCGGGCAGGTGGGCTCGGACAGTGAACCGACGCAAGGCTTTCACGAAACGAACACTACCCACGTTGGTCGTCCATGGCCGGACTCACCGGTGCTACCGGCGGGGAAAGACCGACGGACGACCGGAAATCGCCGACGGAGGCCGCTGACACAGGCACAGCGTCGCCGTCTGCACTACGGTTGTTCACGAGAGCACGCCGACCATCAGTTACTCGGCTGTCGCACCCTATGCGACCGGCCGAACGGAGCGAAGAACGGAGTGTGAAGTGACAGGTCGACTCGGTATCGACAATGTCCTTCCAGACACGAGCACCGGAAAATACCCCGCGAAAGCGGTGGTAGGCGAAGCATTTCCGGTTTCGGCGGATGTGTGGCGAGAAGGTCACGACGCGGTGGCCGCAACACTCGCCGTTCGTGGCCCCGGAGTCCGGACCCCACTACGCATCACCATGACCCCGGGCAGTGAACCCGACACGTTCGACGCACTCTTCACTCCGAGCGCCCCCGGTTACTGGATCTGCCGAATCGAGGCGTGGAGCGATCCCGTCGCGACATGGAAGCATGCACTCGAAGCCAAACTGGGTGTGGGTCAGAGCGCCACCGAGTTGGCCAACGACTTGGAAATCGGTGCACGGGTTTTCGAGCGCGCTGCCAAAGGTGTGCCCACCGAGGAACGAGCGCTTCTCGCCGACGTCGTCACTGCGCTGCGCGACACCGACCGTCAGCTTCCGGCTCGCGTCGCGTCGGCATTCACACCGGCAGTGGCAGACCTACTGCACGAGTACCCCCTGCGCGAACTGGTGACGCGTTCCCCCGCCATCAACGTCTGGGTGGAGCGCAATCGCGCGCTCAACGGCGCCTGGTACGAGTTCTTTCCCCGGTCGACAGGTGGATGGAACGAAGATGGCACACCGCGTCACGGCACATTCGCCACATCCATCGAGCAACTCCCCCGCATTGCCGGCATGGGGTTCGATGTCGTCTACCTTCCGCCGATCCATCCGATCGGCGAGATCAATCGGAAGGGCCCGAACAACACGCTGACCCCGGCGCCGCACGACGTCGGTTCGCCGTGGGCCATCGGTTCCAAAGACGGCGGGCACGACGCGATCCATCCCGAACTCGGTACCGAAGACGACTTTCGGGCGTTCGTCGAAGCCGCCAATGCACTCGATCTCGAGGTCGCACTCGATTTGGCGCTTCAGGCAGCTCCGGACCACCCGTGGGCAGCGACCCATCCGGAGTGGTTCACGGTGCTTCCCGACGGCACGATCGCTTACGCCGAAAATCCCCCCAAGAAGTACCAGGACATCTATCCGGTCAACTTCGACAACGATCGCCGCGGCATCTACAACGAGGTTCTGCGCGTCACTCGACATTGGATTGCACTGGGAGTCAAAATCTTCCGAGTGGACAATCCACATACCAAGCCACCAGATTTCTGGGAATGGCTCATCGCCGAAATCAAGAAGTCTCATCCGGAGGTGCTGTTCCTCGCCGAGGCTTTCACCAGGCCTGCACGGATGTACGGGTTGGCCAAGCGCGGCTTCACTCAGTCCTACACGTACTTCACGTGGCGGGTTGCCAAGTGGGAGCTCACCGAGTTCGCCGAGGAGCATGCCCGACGCGCAGACGATGCGCGGCCGAATCTGTTCGTCAACACCCCGGACATCCTTCACGAAAGCCTGCAGACCGGCGGGCCCGGAATGTTCGCGCTTCGTGCTGCGCTGGCGGCAACCCTGTCGCCCACGTGGGGTGTGTACTCGGGTTACGAATTGTTCGAGCACCAAGCCGTGCGTCCGGGCAGTGAGGAGTATCTCGATTCGGAGAAGTACCAACTCCGTCCCCGAGACTTCGAGGGCGCGCTGGCCCGAGGAGAATCGCTGGAGCCGTGGTTGGCGACGCTGAATTCGATCAGGCGGGCGCACCCGGCTCTACAACAGTTGCGCAACATCCATTTTCATCATGTCGACAACGACGCGCTGATCGCCTATTCGAAGTTCGATCCGGTCACCGGCGACTCGGTACTCGTGGTGATCAACCTCGATCCGTTCGGACCGGAAGAAGGCACCATCTGGTTGGACATGCCTGCGCTCGGACACGACTGGCATGACAGCCTCACCGTCACCGACGAAGTCAGTGGCCAGCAATTCAATTGGGGACAGACCAACTTCGTCAGATTGGAACCGTGGAAGTCAGTGGCGCACATATTGGCGCTACCGCCGATTCCGTATCCGGCACGGCTGGAACTGGCATACCGCGGCAACCGGAAGTGAGTGGGAAAATCGTGACCGACAACCCGACGACAACCGATATTGCCTCACCGAGCAGCAATGATCTCGATTTGCTCGCCCAAGGCACACATTACGATCCACACTCGGTGCTCGGCGCACACCCAGTGCCCGGCGGAACGGCCATTCGCGCGCTCAAGCCGAACGCGGAGTCGGTGGTCGCGCGCATCGGCGGCGTCGACCATCCGTTGACTCATGTTGCGCACGGCGTGTTCAGCGTCGTCGTACCATTCACCGATTTGGTGGACTACCGACTCGTCGTCACCTGGCCGGGCGGATACACCGCCGAGTCCGCCGACGGTTACCGATTCCTCCCCACGCTGGGAGAACTGGACCTCCACCTGTTCGGTGAGGGTAGGCACGAGCGACTGTGGGACATCCTCGGTGCCCACGAGCAGAACTACACGACCCCGGACGGCGACGTCAGCGGCACCTCGTTCGCAGTGTGGGCGCCGGCTGCCGCGGGCGTGACCGTAGTCGGAAGTTTCGACGGATGGTCGGGCCAGAGTTGGCCTATGCGTGCGCTCGGATCCACCGGGGTCTGGGAGCTGTTCGTTCCCGACGTCGGACCTGGAACCATCTACAAGTATCGCGTCCACGGGTCCGATGGTGTTGTGCGTGACAAGGCCGATCCGATGGCATTCGCCACCGAGATTCCACCGGCCACCGGATCGATCGTCGCCAGCTCCGAATTCGAGTGGTCCGACGACGACTGGCTCGCAGCGCGCGCGGAGATCGAGCCGACTCGGGCACCGATGAGCGTCTACGAAGTTCACTTGGCATCTTGGCGTCCTGGCTTGGACTATCGCCAATTGGCCGTGCAACTGGCCGAGTACATGCTCGAAACCGGATTCACCCACGTCGAGTTGTTGCCGGTCGCCGAGCACCCGTTCGGTGGATCGTGGGGCTACCAGGTGACGTCCTACTACGCCCCGACCTCACGGTTCGGCAGCCCCGACGATTTCCGCTTCTTCGTCGATCACCTGCACGAGGCAGGCATCGGCGTCCTCGTCGACTGGGTGCCCGCTCACTTCCCGAAGGACGAGTGGGCACTGTCCAATTTCGACGGCGGCCCGCTCTACGAGCACGGGGATCCTCAACGCGGCGAACAACTCGACTGGGGCACGCTGGTCTTCGACTTCGGTCGTCGCGAGGTACGAAACTTCCTTGTCGCCAACGCGCTGTACTGGCTCGACGAGTTCCACATCGACGGATTGCGCGTCGACGCCGTCGCATCCATGATCTACCTCGACTACTCCCGTCCCGAGGGTGGATGGACGCCGAACATCTACGGCGGCCGCGAGAACCTCGAAGCGGTGTCGTTTCTGCAGGAAATGAACGCGACAGTGCACAAGAAGCACCGGGGCGTCGTCACCATCGCCGAAGAGTCCACTGCGTGGCCCGGCGTCACCCGTCCGACCAGTGTCGGTGGTCTCGGCTTCAACATGAAGTGGAACATGGGCTGGATGCACGACACGCTCGACTTCCTCGGGCGCGATCCGATTCACCGCAGCTTTCACCATCACGAAATCACGTTCTCGTTGGTGTATGCGTGGAGTGAGAATTACCTCTTGCCGATCAGTCACGACGAAGTCGTCCACGGCAAAGGCACGTTGTGGTCACGCATGCCCGGGGACAACTTCACGAAGGCTGCCGGCATGCGCGGGCTACTGGCGTACATGTGGGCGCACCCCGGCAAGCAGTTGCTCTTCATGGGTCAGGAATTCGGTCAGACCCGTGAGTGGTCCGAGGAGCGCGGGCTCGACTGGTACCAACTCGACGACCATAACGACGACGGTCTGCACCGCGGGGTACTGAACTTGGTCAGTGACCTCAACTCCGTCTACCGGGCGAACTCTGCTCTCTGGACTCTGGACACGTCCCCCAGCGGGTATTCGTGGATCGATGCCAACGACACCGAGAACAACGTGCTCAGCTTCTTGCGCTACGGCGCAGACGGATCTGTTGTCGCGTGTATCTTCAACTTCTCGGGAGTCGTACATGGCGACTACCGTGTCGGACTACCGGAGCCTGGTCGCTGGATCGAAATCCTCAATACGGACGCAGAGTCCTACGGGGGTTCGGGGATCGGCAATCTCGGAGAAGTAACCGCAACATCGCACTCGTGGCATGGTCGACCGTCGTCTGCACAGGTGGCGCTTCCCGCCCATGGCGCGATTTGGATAAAACTGGAGCGTTGAATGAGTGGCGGTCGTACCCGACACACACTGTGGATGACCGCCGTGATCACCATGATGGTTGTAAGTGGATGTGGCTCCTCGGTCGACGGGCGGGCAGTGTCGATCTACGACAACCCTTTCACCGTGGCTGGGTTACCGGTCACGGATGGGCCGAGCGGGCCGCGTCCAGGAACACCACATTCGACGCTCGAGGTGCGCAATGCCGAGGGCACGGATTCCGACATTCTCGCCACTGACGCCATAGACGACATCCAGCGGTACTGGGCACAGACCTACCCGGAACTGTTCAAGGGCACCTTCGCCCCTGTGTCGGCACTCATTTCTTGGGACGCAGGAGAAGACGAGGACGCGGGCATCAGGTTCTGTGGGGACAGAACCGGCGGAATTCCCAACGCTGCGTACTGCGCACGCGACGACACCATCGGCTGGGATCGAACGATTTTGCTGCCCGCATTGATCGACGCCTTCGGTCCGATGTCGGTCGTCATGGTCATCGCACACGAATACGGCCATGCCGTGCAGTATCAGTCCGGTCTGATCGGCGAGGATACCCCGACGATTGTTGCCGAGCAGCAGGCCGACTGTTTCGCCGGTGCCTTCGTTCGGCATGTCGCCGAAGGGGATTCGGTACATTTCACCATCAACACCTCCGATGGCCTCAACGGCGTACTCGCCGCAACCGTCGCAGTCCGCGACGTCGATCCCAACGATCCGGATTCGGTCCACGGCACCGCCTTCGAACGTGTCACCGCAGTACAGATCGGATTCACCGACGGGGCTGCGGCCTGTACCGAGATCGACGAAGCCGAGATCGAATCGCGCCGAGCGGATCTCCCCCAGCAGTTCAGCAACGCCGCCGACGACGGCGAGCTTCCGGTCACCGTGGAGACGCTGGAAGCATTCGTCCGGTCGTTCGAAAGCCTGCTGACACTGCAGAACCCACCCACCGTCACCTATGCAGGGTCGGACACCGATTGCCCGGACGACACCTCGACCGAGCCGGTGTCCTACTGCGCCTCGACCAACACCATCGGCGTGGACGTCGATGCCCTCGCCGAACTCGGTACAGCCGAGCGTCCACGGCGCGGAGACGTCATTCCCCTCAACGTAGCCGGTGACTACAGCGCATACGTACTGTTCGCTTCGCGCTACACGCTTGCTGTCCAGAACGAGGCAGGCCAACCGCTCGACAACCCGCAGACTGCATTGCGATCAGCCTGCTTGGCCGGCGTCATCACCGCAGGTCTGAGCGCCGAGAACAGAACCAGCACTTCCGAACTGGAAGTGTGGCTCTCCCCTGGCGACCTCGACGAGGCCGTCTCCGGCCTACTCAGCGACGGATTGACCGCCAGCGATATCGATGGAGTGACGCTTCCCAGCGGCTTCTCTCGCGTCGACGCATTCCGGTCGGGTGTGCTCGGCGGACGCGAGCAGTGCAACACCCGCTATCGCTGACCAGCACGGGGCCGAATATCAGTACAGCGCAGAAGCCAGCTTTCGACGGGCGGCCACCACCATCGGGTCCGCAGCATCGAACAACTCGAAGAGTTCGAGTAACCGCGTCCGCAGTTGGGTGCGCTCGTCACCTGCCGTCTTCTTGATGCCGGCGATGAGCCGTGCGAACGCAGCTTCGGGTTTCTGCTGAGACAGCTCTACGTCAGCAGCTTCGATCTGAGCCGTCACGTCGGACGGCGCCGCGTCTGCGCGTTCCACGGCGTCGACGTCGACGTGTTGGACTCGTGCGAGAAAGCGCACCTGGCGAAGCGCAGCAAGCGCCTCCGTGTTCGCCGGCTCGGCGTCGATGATCGCTTGATACGCAGCTTCGGCAGCAACGAAGTCGCCCTCGTCGATTGCCTCCTCGGCTGCGACGAAACGCGGGTCCTCCGGCTCGGGTTCATCCTCGCCGCCGTCGTTACCCGAGTTGGGCGGGCCGGTGAGCTTGCCCGCCGTTGCTTGCTCGACAGCCTCGAGCCATTTTCGCAGCTGTTCATCGGGTTGCGAGCCCTCGAAATCAGCGAGTGGCTGCCCTGCTGCTACCGCGATGACCGTCGGAATGGCCTTGACGCCGAACGCTTGCGCAATTTGCGGGTTGCTGTCGACGTCCACACGGGCGTGCACCCAAGCCCCGCCCGCCTCGAGCGCCAACTGACCCAGTTGCCGAGTCAGCGCAGCAGACTGTGGAGATCGAGCCGACCCGAGATCTACGATCACCGGGACCTGCGAGGACCGTTGTAGGACCTCCGCCTCGAAGTTGGCGGTCGTCACATCGACGATGGAAGCCAATCCTGCTGAAGAGTCGTCGCTCCCCGTAGCAGGCGGCGGCGCCGGACGATCCTTCAGAGCGGAGAGGTCGACGGCCCCTGCGATGGATGCCGGGACGGCAGTTGGCGGACGGGCTGAAGAGCGAGAACCGGGACGAGTCACGCCCTACAGTTTGTCACTAACGGTGAAGACTCACTACTGCTGGGACGCGCAGGGACTACGAGGGTGTGACTGCGCCCTCGGCACGAGCAGGTTCGGACGTGCTCAGCTCGGCGAGACGACCTGTTCGCGTGGCCCAAATCTCGAAGACGACAGTACCGAATGGCGGAATGCTGGCAAGAAGCGCGAGCACACTGGTCTTGATATCCCAGCGAAGTTTGACTGCTGTCAGGATCGAGATCAGGACGTAGATCACGAACACTGCGCCGTGAATCGGACCGAAGACTTTGACACCGATCTCGTTGCCGTCTGCAGGCAGCCACTTGAAGGCCATTCCGAGCAGGAGACCCAGCCACGTGAAGGCCTCGAGGACTGCGAAAAATCGGAATCGCTTGGCCGTGGTACGCAGGTCGAAGAAGGTCAGCATGCGCCCCATTGTGCCCGATCGACTACGACAGAGCGTAGTGGGTCTGGTCTCACTTCGGCACCCGAGCAGAAGCCGCGAGCGCGAAGTGAGACCACAGCGAACGTCAGGACTTCGGTACTCGAACGATCAGAGCATCGCCCTGTCCGCCGCCACCGCACAATGCTGCCGCGCCGATTCCTCCGCCGCGACGTCCGAGCTCGAGTGCAAGATGAAGCGCTATACGTGCGCCGGACATTCCCAGTGGGTGCCCGATAGCAATTGCCCCACCGTTCACGTTGACCTTGGCATCGTCGATGCCGAGTTCACGGGTGGATGCGATACCTACCGCAGCGAAAGCCTCGTTGATCTCGATCAGATCGAGATCCTTCGGATCGATCCCTTCTTTGGCGCACGCCTTGGCGATCGCCCGAGCAGGCTGGCTCTGCAGCGAGGAATCCGGGCCTGCCACGACACCGTGCGCACCGATCTCGGCAATCCACGTCAGCCCGAGACTCTCTGCCTTGTCACGGCTCATGACGATCACAGCTGCAGCACCGTCGTTGATGGTCGAGGCATTGCCGGCCGTGATCGTGCCGGTCTTACTGAACGCCGGCCGAAGCTTGGCGAGAGTATCGACAGTCGTATCGGCGCGGATGCCTTCGTCCTGGGACACCACAATCGGGTCGCCCTTGCGCTGCGGGATGCTGACCGGAACGACCTCGTCGTCGAAGATCCCGTTCTTCCATGCCGCAGCCGCGCGCTGATGAGATGCGGCCGCGAATGCGTCCTGTTCCTCACGAGTACTGGCACTGGCGCCTTCGTTGCGTGATTCGGTGAGTCCACCCATCGCCTGATCGGTGAAGATGTCGTACAGGCCGTCGTAGGCCAGATGATCACGCATCGTCACATCGCCGTATTTGAAGCCCGCGCGAGACTTTTCGAGCATGTGCGGCGCCTGGGTCATCGACTCCTGACCGCCGGCAACTACGACCTCGAACTCGCCTGCCCGGATCAGCTGATCAGCGAGGGCGATCGCGTCGACCCCGGAAAGGCAAACCTTGTTGATGGTAAGCGCAGGCACATCCATCGGAATACCGGCGGCAACAGCGGCCTGACGAGCAGGGATCTGACCTGCACCTGCGGTAAGAACCTGGCCCATGATGACGTACTCGACGAGTTCCGGCGCGACACCAGCTTTCTCGAGCGCACCCTTTATTGCGATACCGCCGAGGTCCGAACCGGACAGGTCCTTCAACGCCCCGGACAGCTTGCCTACCGGTGTGCGAGCCCCGGCGATGATGACAGAAGTGGTCACAATGTTCCTCCAACCAATTGCACGAAAAGTAAGTCGCTGATCTCTACAACAGCCCCAGTGAGCGATTCGATCCGGCTGACGCTAACGTCGACTGCATGACCTCCACCACGCAGTCTCCCACGGGTGCCCCACTCCGATCCGACCTGGTGACGGCTATCGACCACGTCGGCGTCGCTGTGCCGGACCTCGATGTCGCCATTGCCTGGTACACCGAACACCTCGGAATGGTGGCAACACACGAAGAAGTCAACGAGGAGCAGGGCGTCCGCGAAGCCATGTTGTCCTTTCCCGGCGCCACGTCGGCGTCGGCCGCACTTCAGTTGCTCGCACCGCTGAACGAAGAGTCGACCATCGCCAAGTTCATCGGACGTAGCGGACCCGGCCTGCAGCAACTGGCATACCGGGTCAGCAGCATCGAGGAAATCTCCGACCAACTACGCAGTCGTGGGGTTCGGCTGCTTTACGACGCACCTCGTCGCGGCACCGCAGATTCACGCATCAATTTCATTCACCCGAAAGATGCCGGTGGCGTACTCATCGAATTGGTGGAACCATCCGAGAAATCAGTTCATTGACCCACCGTATGGCCCTGAAAACCTGGCAAAGGTAAGTTGGCCGCCATGGCAAACGAGCAAGATCGCACCGGGGTGCAACTTCCTTTCTCTCTCGTACGAAAAGGATTCGATCGCGACGAAGTCACCAACTACTTCGAACGGTTCGACGCCGAGCTTCGGCTGACTACCGCGGATCGCGATGCCGCTGCAGCCCAAGCCCGCGACCTGGCCAAACAACTCGATGATGCTCGGGACGAGATCGACGAACTGCGCAAGGACATCGACCGACTGTCCGTGCCTCCTACGACCGCAGAGGGAATGAGTGACCGGATCTCGCGGATGCTCAGACTCGCATCCGACGAGGCCTCGGAAGTTCGAGCCAAGGCGCACGCCGAGTCCGAGGAGATGGTCTCGGTCGCCGAGCAAGAGAGCGCGCGGCTACGTGGGCGTCACGAATCACTCGTCGTGGAGTTGGAGGAGCGTCGTTCCGCGCTGGAAACCGAGCACGAGCAGACAATGGCTCAGGCGCGTACCGAGGCAGCACGCGTGGTGGAGGCATCGCAGTCCGAGCGCGATCAGCTCGCCGCCGAGTCCGAGGCCAAGCGCGCCAAGGTTCAAGAGGATTTCGAAATCACGATGGCCGATCGCCGCACCAAGATCCTCGCGGCACTCGAAGACCTGGAAGCATCGAGCAAAGCCGACGCTGCACACCGCATCGAAGAAGCCACGAAAGAATCGACCCGCCGACTGCAGGCCGCGACAGAACAGGCCGAACGACGGATCGCGCACTCGAAGGAACTGGCCGAGGAACTCCGAGTACTGCGCAGCCGAGTGCTCGCCCAGCTGCTCGGCATTCGTGGCCAACTCGACTCCGTGCCCGCAATGCTGGCGTCGGTCAACCGGGAGAGCGAATTGCTCGACGCAGCCGAACCCGCCGCTTCCACGAAGGCCAAGGACGACGCTGTCGATCTCGGGAAGGAAAAGGCTTCCACGTCGTCTTGATTCACCGGGCGCTGGCTACGACCAGCGCCTGGTCAGGCCCCTCGTTCCTCTCCCAGACCAACACCCTGTGTGCCAATGCCGTCGGTCCTCTGGGCCTCCCAGGTCGTCCGACGGCCACGCCACCACGTGCGCGACCCCAGGCCGCACCTCGTGATCACAGCCTGGACAGCGATACGTCTTCGTAGCTCTGTTCCCAGGCACCGTCCGAAAAGTGAATTCCTCATCGGACCATCCGGCCGGTCCGCCCTCTACCCGGGCGCCACCGAGAAGCGAATCCGGAGATCCTGCTGCTTTCTTGCGGACCGCTTTGCGGTCGTGGTTCCGTCGAGGCACAGTACGAGTGTAAGAGAAACGCTCGAGCAACTGCGACGGCATACGAATCAGAACAGACGGAATTCGGTGCTTTCGGTCCCTCGCAGCACGTCGTAGTCGAGCGTCACGCATCGGATTCCACGGTCGACGGCCAGCGTTTTGGCTTGCGGCTTGATCACCTGCGCCGCGAACACTCCACTCACCGGTGACAGCACCGGATCCCGATTCAACAGTTCCAGATAGCGAGTCAACTGCTCGACCCCATCGATCTCACCACGACGCTTGATCTCCACCGCCACGGTTCCGCCGTCAGCATTGCGGCAAAGCAGATCAACTGGGCCGATGGCCGTCATGAATTCGCGACGCACAAGCGTATAGCCGGTACCGAGTGTCTCGACATGCTCGGCGAGCAACTCCTGAAGATGAGACTCGACTCCGTCTTTCACCAAACCCGGATCGATACCCAGCTCATGACTCGAGTCGAGCTCGACCTCGTCGATCGTGATTCGAAGTTCCTCGCCGGCCTTGTTCGTCACGACCCACTTGATCGTCTCGCCCTCGGTCGTCTCGGTCATCCAGCACGGCGGGCTCATCCAGTTCAACGGTTTGTACGCCCGATCGTCCGCATGCACACTCACCGAGCCGTCGGACTTCACCAGAAGAAGACGACGAGCAGGGGGGAGATGGGCGGTGAGGCGGCCGACATAGTCCACTTGGCAACGAGCAATTACGAGACGCACTCGCCCACCCTAAGCCAGAGCGCCCGCTACTCTATGACCACCATGCCGCAACCGAGACGATCCGTCGCACCTCTCGGATCCCGCCTACTCGGCGACATATCCGAATCACCCCGTCGCCGTCGTATACGCATTCAAATGCTCCTCACTACGTTCCTGCTCGGAGCCAATCTGATCGGCGCCGTCATCGTCGTTACTTTGGTCAGTGTCGTCGTTCCCGGGCCGGATGTTCTCGTCGTCGAGAAATATTGGTGGGTCAACTTCATAGTCGTTCCGGTCTACGTCTTCTTGGCATTTGTCGTCGGGGTGCTCTGGGGCACGACGAGAGCACTTCGAGACCTCCGCTGGTCCGTCGAGGACCGTCCACCGACACGCCGAGAACAGGTCAACACGTTGTCGATGCCGTGGCAGTTGACCCGACTGCAGATCATCCTGTGGACCGTCGGACTGATTCTGATCACCACTATCAACGGCATCATCGACCCTCAATCAATTCCCAAGGTGGCATTCACTATTGGCGCAGGTGGAACCGTGGTCTGCGCTTTCAGCTACCTGTTGAGCGAATTCGCGTTGCGGCCCGCTGCCGCCCGCGCACTCGAAGCAGGCGATCCACGTCGGATCCGGATCGCCGGAGTGATGGGCCGATCGATACTGTCCTGGATCCTCGGAACCGGTGTGCCGGTAGCAGGGCTGATGATCATCGCGATCTTCAGTTTCATCCGCCCGTACTACACCGAATCGCGTCAATTGGCTGTCGCGATCCTGGCGCTGGGTGGAATCACCCTGATATTCGGGTTCTTCCTGACACTTCTCGGAGTATTTGCCACAACCGCACCCATCAGCAACGTTCGATCCGGGATGGCAGAAGTCGAACACGGCAACCTCGACGTCCATCTGGCTGTATACGACGGCACCGAGCTAGGCGAGTTACAAAGCGGATTCAACAGAATGGCAGACGGAATCCGCGAGCGTGAGAAGATTCGCGACCTCTTCGGACGCCACGTCGGACAGGAAGTCGCCGAAGCTGCTCTCAGCCAAACCTCGGAGCTCGGCGGTGAAGAGCGCGACATCGCGGTGTTCTTCATAGACCTGGTCGGCTCGACGGAGCTTGCCGCATCCAGTCCCCCGAAAGAGGTCGTCGACCTTCTCAACCGCTTCTTCGCAGTCGTCGTCGACGAGGTCGACGACCACGGCGGCTTCATCAACAAATTCGAGGGCGACGCCGCTCTCGCGATTTTCGGTGCACCCGGCGAATTGCCCGACCACTGCGGCTCGGCACTAGCGGCGGCCCGAAAAATCAGTACTCGCTTGCTCGACGAAGTCCCCGAATGCAGTGCAGCAGTGGGCGTTGCATCCGGCCGTGCCGTAGCCGGCAACGTCGGAGCGAAATCGCGCTTCGAATACACAGTCATCGGTGACCCAGTCAACGAAGCTGCCAGGTTATCCGAACTCGCCAAGAGCGCTCCCGGTGCGATCCTTGCATCGCAGGTAACAGTCGACAACGCCACGGAGGCAGAAGCGTCGCTATGGGAGCTCGGCGACAGCGTGACACTGCGTGGACGATCCGTTCACACCGTCCTCGCCAGCCCGAGGTAAGCGGCCGAGTCGGATCAAGGCTCGTAGGCAGGTGTGAGTGTGAGTGTTGCTGCGCCGCTCCACCTATCGCTTGAATGGTCCACTCATACGATCAGATAGCATCGGTGCGACATCGAAGCAGTGCCGTCACCCACACAAAAAAGACATGAAACGCAGCAAAGCCCCCAACCAACAGGTTGGGGGCTTCACTGGAAAAGGTGTTCGGCGGTGACCTACTCTCCCACACCCTGTCGAGTGCAGTACCATCGGCGCTGGAGGGCTTAGCTTCCGGGTTCGGAATGGGACCGGGCGTTTCCCCTCCGCTATGGCCGCCGTAACTCTATGAAACAGTTACACACGGAACACAACGGGCTATTCACACAGTGGTGGATAGTGTTGGTTCATTCAATTTTGTAACACTGAAACGTGTGCTGTTTCAGATATTGCACAGTGGACGCGTAGCTTCTTTGTGGTAAGTCCTCGGCCTATTAGTACCAGTCACCTACATCGGTTACCCGACTTCCAGTTCTGGCCTATCAACCCGGTGGTCTGCCGGGGGCCTTACCCCCTCGAGGGGGTGAGAAACCTCATCTTGGAACAGGCTTCCCGCTTAGATGCTTTCAGCGGTTATCCCTTCCGAACGTAGCTAACCAGCGGTGCTCCTGGTGGAACAACTGGCACACCAGAGGTTCGTCCGTCCCGGTCCTCTCGTACTAGGGACAGCCTTCCTCAAGTTTCTTACGCGCGCGGCGGATAGAGACCGAACTGTCTCACGACGTTCTAAACCCAGCTCGCGTGCCGCTTTAATGGGCGAACAGCCCAACCCTTGGGACCTACTCCAGCCCCAGGATGCGACGAGCCGACATCGAGGTGCCAAACCATCCCGTCGATATGGACTCTTGGGGAAGATCAGCCTGTTATCCCCGGGGTACCTTTTATCCGTTGAGCGACACCGCTTCCACATGCCGGTGCCGGATCACTAGTCCCGACTTTCGTCCCTGCTCGACGTGTCAGTCTCACAGTCAAGCTCCCTTGTGCACTTGCACTCGACACCTGATTGCCAACCAGGCTGAGGGAACCTTTGGGCGCCTCCGTTACATTTTAGGAGGCAACCGCCCCAGTTAAACTACCCACCAGGCACTGTCCCTGAACCAGATCATGGTCCGAGGTTAAGGTATCCAATACGATCAGAGTGGTATTTCAACAACGACTCCACAGTAACTGGCGTCACCGCTTCACAGTCTCCCACCTATCCTACACAAACCGAACCGAACACCAATACCAAGCTATAGTGAAGGTCCCGGGGTCTTTTCGTCCTGCCGCGCGTAACGAGCATCTTTACTCGTAATGCAATTTCGCCGAGTCTATGGTTGAGACAGCTGAGAAGTCGTTACGCCATTCGTGCAGGTCGGAACTTACCCGACAAGGAATTTCGCTACCTTAGGATGGTTATAGTTACCACCGCCGTTTACTGGGGCTTAAATTCTCAGCTTCGCCACCGAAGTGACTAACCGGTCCTCTTAACCTTCCAGCACCGGGCAGGCGTCAGTCCGTATACATCGTCTTACGACTTCGCACGGACCTGTGTTTTTAGTAAACAGTCGCTTCTCACTGGTCTCTGCGACCCCACCCAGCTCAGAACGAAAAGTTCATCACCAGACAGGGTCCCCCTTCTCCCGAAGTTACGGGGGCATTTTGCCGAGTTCCTTAACCATAGTTATCTCGATCGCCTTAGTATTCTCTACCTGACCACCTGTGTCGGTTTGGGGTACGGGCCGTGTGAAAGCTCGCTAGAGGCTTTTCTCGGCAGCATAGGATCACTGAATTCGCCTCAATCGGCTACGCATCACCTCTCAGGCATCATGAACGGCGGATTTGCCTACCGTTCGCCCTACAGGCTTACACCAGTATTACCACTGACTGGCCCAGCTACCTTCCTGCGTCACCCCATCGCTTGGCTACTACCAGATCAGGTCCTGCGCATCCACCACACCCCTCACTCTCGAAAGAGATCAGTAACGTGGATTCAGGGCAGTTAGTATCACTGATTCACCATGGGCGCGTTCACACGGGTACGGGAATATCAACCCGTTGTCCATCGGCTACGCCTGTCGGCCTCGTCTTAGGTCCCGACTCACCCTGGGCGGATTAACCTGGCCCAGGAACCCTTGGTCATTCGGCGGACGAGTTTCTCACTCGTCTTTCGCTACTCATGCCTGCATTCTCACTCGCACAGCCTCCACACCTGGATCACTCCGATGCTTCCATGGCTGCACGACGCTCCCCTACCCACCCACACACCTGGCACACTCCTCGTAAGGAACATGCGGGCTATTGTATGAGTGCCGCAGCTTCGGTGGTGTACTTGAGCCCCGCTACATTGTCGGCGCAGGATCACTTGACCAGTGAGCTATTACGCACTCTTTCAAGGGTGGCTGCTTCTAAGCCAACCTCCTGGTTGTCTTCGCGACCCCACATCCTTTTCCACTTAGTACACGCTTAGGGACCTTAGCTGGCGATCTGGGCTGTTTCCCTCTCGACTACGAACCTTATCGCCCGCAGTCTCACTGCCACGCTCTCACTCATCGGCATTCGGAGTTTGGCTGATTTCGGTAAGCCGGTAAGCCCCCTAGACCATCCAGTAGCTCTACCTCCGATGAGAAACACGTGACGCTGCACCTAAATGCATTTCGGGGAGAACCAGCTATCACGGAGTTTGATTGGCCTTTCACCCCTACCCACAACTCATCCCCTCAGTTTTCAACCTAAGTGGGTTCGGTCCTCCACGACGTCTTACCGTCGCTTCAACCTGGCCATGGGTAGATCACTCCGCTTCGGGTCTAGAGCATGCCACTACACACCACGAAGGTGATACGCCCTATTCGGACTCGCTTTCGCTACGGCTACCCCACACGGGTTAACCTCGCGACATGCCACTAACTCGCAGGCTCATTCTTCAAAAGGCACGCCATCACCAGCAACAGAACAAACTGTTCACCAGCTCTGACGGATTGTAAGCGCACGGTTTCAGGTACTATTTCACTCCCCTCCCGGGGTACTTTTCACCTTTCCCTCACGGTACTAGTCCGCTATCGGTCACCAGGGAGTATTCAGGCTTATCGGGTGGTCCCGACAGATTCACAGCAGATTTCACGGGCCCGCTGCTACTTGGGTATTCACTACGACAGTCACAGTATTTTCGTCTACGGGATTCTCACCCTCTACGACAGGCCGTTCCAGACCACTTCGACTAACACCATGATTTCTTACTGTCGGCCGATCCGGCAGAATCGACAAAGTAAACCCCACAACCCTCCATACGCAACCCCTGCCGGGTATCACACGCACAAAGTTTGGCCTCATCCGCTTTCGCTCGCCACTACTCACGGAATCACAATTGTTTTCTCTTCCTGTGGGTACTGAGATGTTTCACTTCCCCACGTTCCCTCCACACACCCTATATATTCAGGTGCAGGTAACACGACATCACTCGTGCTGGGTTTCCCCATTCGGACACCCTCGGATCACAGCTCGGTTGACAGCTCCCCGAGGCTTATCGCAGCCTCCTACGTCCTTCATCGGCTCCTGGTGCCAAGGCATCCACCGTACGCTCTTCATTACTTACAACAAAGATGCTCGCGTCCACTGTGCAATTCTCAAACAACACACACACTCCCACGTCAACGCCGCCATCAAACAATCACTCCCACAAGAAAACTCGCAGAAACAACCCGGTATGGACAACCGTGAAAGCCTGTATCCGTCTTGCCTAGAAAGAAACACACTCACGCGTGTTCTCTCAGGACCCAACAGTATGCCGATATAGACCGTGCCGGCCGACCACCAAGGATCAACCGATACGCACGATCTCATTGTCAGTGTTCCACCCGTGAGCTCCCGCAGATTCACATATGGAACCTAAACGGGCTCTGCCAGACCATCATCTACTGACTGTTCAGCAGTACATGTCCTGGAGAATGCTCCTTAGAAAGGAGGTGATCCAGCCGCACCTTCCGGTACGGCTACCTTGTTACGACTTCGTCCCAATCGCCGATCCCACCTTCGACGGCTCCCTCCCACAAGGGGTTAGGCCACCGGCTTCGGGTGTTACCGACTTTCATGACGTGACGGGCGGTGTGTACAAGGCCCGGGAACGTATTCACCGCAGCGTTGCTGATCTGCGATTACTAGCGACTCCGACTTCACGGGGTCGAGTTGCAGACCCCGATCCGAACTGAGACCAGCTTTAAGGGATTCGCTCCACCTCACGGTCTCGCAGCCCTCTGTACTGGCCATTGTAGCATGTGTGAAGCCCTGGACATAAGGGGCATGATGACTTGACGTCGTCCCCACCTTCCTCCGAGTTGACCCCGGCAGTCTCTTACGAGTCCCCGCCATAACGCGCTGGCAACATAAGATAGGGGTTGCGCTCGTTGCGGGACTTAACCCAACATCTCACGACACGAGCTGACGACAGCCATGCACCACCTGTACACCGACCACAAGGGGGGCCGTATCTCTACGGCTTTCCGGTGTATGTCAAACCCAGGTAAGGTTCTTCGCGTTGCATCGAATTAATCCACATGCTCCGCCGCTTGTGCGGGCCCCCGTCAATTCCTTTGAGTTTTAGCCTTGCGGCCGTACTCCCCAGGCGGGGCGCTTAATGCGTTAGCTACGGCACAGATTCCGTGGAAGGAACCCACACCTAGCGCCCACCGTTTACGGCGTGGACTACCAGGGTATCTAATCCTGTTTGCTACCCACGCTTTCGTTCCTCAGCGTCAGTTGTTTCCCAGAGACCCGCCTTCGCCACCGGTGTTCCTCCTGATATCTGCGCATTTCACCGCTACACCAGGAATTCCAGTCTCCCCTGAAACACTCAAGTCTGCCCGTATCGCCTGCAAGCCCGAAGTTGAGCCCCGGGTTTTCACAAACGACGCGACAAACCGCCTACGAACTCTTTACGCCCAGTAATTCCGGACAACGCTCGCACCCTACGTATTACCGCGGCTGCTGGCACGTAGTTAGCCGGTGCTTCTTCTGCAGGTACCGTCACTTGCGCTTCGTCCCTGCTGAAAGAGGTTTACAACCCGAAGGCCTTCATCCCTCACGCGGCGTCGCTGCATCAGGCTTTCGCCCATTGTGCAATATTCCCCACTGCTGCCTCCCGTAGGAGTCTGGGCCGTGTCTCAGTCCCAGTGTGGCCGGTCACCCTCTCAGGTCGGCTACCCGTCGTCGCCTTGGTAGGCCATTACCCCACCAACAAGCTGATAGGCCGCGGGCCCATCCTGCACCGATAAATCTTTCCACCCACCCCCATGCGAGAGCAGGTCATATCCGGTATTAGACCCAGTTTCCCAGGCTTATCCCAGAGTGCAGGGCAGATCACCCACGTGTTACTCACCCGTTCGCCGCTCGTGTACCCCGAAGGGCCTTACCGCTCGACTTGCATGTGTTAAGCACGCCGCCAGCGTTCGTCCTGAGCCAGGATCAAACTCTCCGTAAAAGACTCTAGATATCACAGCCGAAGCTGCTAATCAGTCAAAGACATAAGAGCCAAATCACTAGCAAAAAAACTCAACTAGCTATAAAACAACACCCAACCATAACCACCACAAGCGGATGATCATCGACATCGGATGCTTTCACCAAATATAAAATTCGGCACTGACATTCATCGACACACTGTTGAGTTCTCAAAGAACACGCACACACCATCTCGTCCGCATTCGCGTTCGATCCGGGGCTTACACGCTCATACCCCGAACACGGCTGATTTCTCTTGCCTTATTCGGGACTGTCAGCTCGAACTTCGTCCAACCTCGTGTCCCGCACCTCTCGGTCCGGGTCGGTGTCCGTGTCGCTCTGACTCGACAAAAGTTACGGCAACAAGAACAGTTGTGCAAATCGCCTGGTCAGCGACTCGCATTGGTTAATTGCAGACTTCACACCGTCCAATCGGACCGCATACGGTGGACGCATGCTCTTGAATCCGCGCTATGGGTCTGCATCGTTGGCCGATGTGGTGCCCTCGATACTTGCTCATCTCGGTGCCGTCGGTGAGGTGGATCGAATCGGTCTGGACTTGGGAGGCGTTCGCCGAGTGTGTGTGCTCCTTGTCGACGGCCTGGGTTCGGAGCAACTCTCGGCCCACCCCGAAGACGCACCGTTCCTCAACTCTCATTCGTCGTCAGCGATCACCGCAGGCTTCCCCACTACGACAGCAACCAGCCTGAGTTCATTCGGTACCGGGCTACCGCCGGGCTCGCACGGAATCATGGGGTACCTCGTCGCCGCTCCCGGCCACAAGCGATTGATGAACAGCCTGCAATGGAAGCTCGTCGGTGCTGGAAAATCCGAAGGGCTTCCGGTCGACCTCGTTCCCGAGAACTTTCAGCCCACCCCGACGGCCTTCGAGCGTGGCCTCGAATCCGGTGTGAGGGTGGCGCATATCGGACCGTCGATGCAGAACGGTTCGGGACTTACCCGCGCTGCGCTGCGTGGGCCGTCGTTTCACGCGTCGGTGTCCATCGGAGATCTAGGAGCCCAGGTCGGTGACATCTTCGATTCACCCGGTCCGACTTTGGTCTACGCCTACTACGGAGATCTCGACCTGGTCGGTCATGTTCGTGGTCCGCAGTCGCTCGCGTGGCGGCTGGAGCTCGGTCACGTCGACGATCTCGCGCAGGCGATCGCCGAGCGCCTTCCAGATGACGGTGCATTGGTAGTGGTCGCAGATCACGGGATGGTCGAAGTCGAGAACAGAATCGACTACGACACCTCCGTCGAACTACAGCAAGCAATTCAGCTCTTAGGTGGAGAGCCGCGGATGCGCTATCTGTATACCCGCGAAGGAGCCAGAGACGACGTAGCGGCGACGTGGCAGGAGCACCTCGGCGCCGGCTTTCGCGTCATAGCAAGGGACGAGGCCATCGATCTCGGATGGTTCGGCCCCACTGTCTCTACGGACGCCTACGGACGAATTGGCGACCTTCTGGTGCTGGCGAACGATCGGTCCGTCGTGATTCGGAGTCGGACGGAAGTCTCGGCATCGGCGCTCCGCGGACACCATGGGTCGTTGACGTCAGCTGAACTCATGATTCCGGCCCTGGTCATCCGTAGGAAGCGCTGATGCGAGCGATCAGTGTCGGTATCTCCCGCTAGGTTGCTCCTGTTCGAGAAGTTCGCGGTTGATGACGGGGAGAAACAATGTCGACGTTCGAGGTTCGAGAACTGGATAGCTCGATGGAGAAGGACTGGCGACGGTTCGCTGCACAACTGGGCGATCGGCTGGCATCGGGTGAATACACCGCAGATTGGTCGCTGTCGCCGGCATTCCGGCCCGAGGGTGCTGACAAGCTCGAGATGAGCCTGCGGACGACTATGCGCAGAACCCTGGTGTGCGTGTCGTCGGGACTGTCGAATCCACCTTCGCCTTGGCGCGAATCCGGTGTTTCCGACATTCACGTGTTGGAGGACCCAGTCTTGTGTGCAGATCGGTTCGCATCGACGGTTGTCACACAGCTTCGTCGCACGTGGAACATTCCCCACCCAAGCTTCCTGGTGGGTACGCAGGACGGGAGCACGGTCGAGGGTGTCTTCGGAGTAGAACTGCTCGGCGACGCCGGACAGGTCTACGAGCCGATGACCTCCTCGGTCCATGCTGACGAGGAAGCTCTCTCGAAAGCAGCGCGAAGGGCATTGCAGGCGCTCCACGGGCCTGAAATACACATGGCCGCGGACGGAAGCTTCACCGTACCGTTGGGAAAGGTAACGGCTCACGTCTATGTCGCTGCTCTCGACGAGGTACGCGTCGATGCTCCGATCGTCGAAAGAATCGGCGGTCGAACACGCGCTGCCGAGGTGGTGGGAGATCTCAATCGTCGCCATCCGCGGCTGACGTTTCTCCTCATCGACGACCGCATTCACCTCACCTCGAGCATCGCCGCACGGCCCTTCGTACCTCAGCACTTGATGGATGCGGTCACTCGTCTCGCAGATTTCGTCACCCGAGTCGATGATGATTTCGCAACCGATCTCGGTGGTCGGCTCTCGACATCGCCATTTGCTACTGGTCCCGGGGATGTCCCGGACGACCCCACCGAGGACGAGGTACCCGCGCAGTTGATGACGTTGCTCGAACTCGACGCGGAGTTGGGCGGGACTATCGATGCCGAAGATGTCGTGTCGGTGTGCGGGCGGGACCAGATGAAAATCTCTCGTTACGAGAGGTTCTGCGTCGAGCAGTCACAGTCCTGGAAGGAATGTGCGCGTGATGCCCGTCTTCGCAACGAGTCCGCCGCTGCATCGGAATACGCGGAAGAGGCAGTTCCTTGGGACCGTGTGATCGAGGCGCTGCGGTCGGCGCTCCGCACTGTCGGGTTCTACGACAACGCCTGAGTCCGCCGGCCCGATCGACGACCGAACGGGTCCAGCAGACGATCTCGACGAGCAACTCTTCGCGCGGAAGGCCGGTGAACGAGCAGTTCCATCCGAACGCCCTGCGAGAACGGGTGCGCGCACACCTGCGCCCCAGAACTTGAAAATGGTTGAGGGGCTTGTCGGGGACTGCCATCCCTACTGCCCCGACCGGGTACCGTCGCGGGTGATCCCTCCGATGTAGTTCACGAAAGACGCGTGTTGGTCTCGGCCCTCCGTGTAACACTGTTCGACAACCAACATCGAACTCGGCAAGGTACTGATCGTCGCAATCGAGCGCCACGTACGCATGAGCCAGCGCCCTGGAGGTTTCGTCTTGATCGACTCGAAAGCTGTGAACGCCCTCGGAACGAAGACACTCGGCCCCGAACACAAGTCCTTCCCCCCGAGTGCGTGGGGACAGTCCGTCGAGCAGTTCATCGGCACCGATCCAAGACTGGCGGACTTCCAAACGCCGTTGCTCACCTTGGATCGCGGGCGCATGCAGCACAACATTGCAGTCATGGCCCAGTGGGCGAAGCAAGCCGGAGTGCGGATCGCACCACACGGCAAGACGACGATGGCCCCGGCACTGTGGCGACTCCAGCTCGAATCAGGCGCCTGGGCAATAACTTTGGCCACGATCTGGCAGGTGCAGCTCGCACGCGCGTTCGGCGTCGAGCGAATACTCCTCGCCAATGCCCTAGTCGATCCGATAGGACTGGCCTGGCTCGCATCCGAACTGGAATCTCATCCGGAATTCGAATTCTATTGCTGGGCAGATAGTCTCGAGACAGTGGCAGCAATGAATACTGTCCTCGATTCTTCGGTTGGCGCTCGTCGGGTCAACGTGATCGTCGAACTCGGTGGAGAACATGGGCGAACCGGCGCACGAACGACGGAAACTGCACGCGCAGTCGCTGACGCTGTCGTCGCATCACCATCACTGGCACTCGCCGGGGTCGGTGGGTACGAAGGTGCAATGAGCCATGACCGCTCAGCGTCCGGTCTGGCTGCTGTCCGCGCGCACTTGGACACCGTCGGCGCCCTGCACCGTGAATTACTCGATGCCGATCTCTACGACACTCATGCCATCGTGACGGCCGGCGGCAGCGCCTATCAGGACCTGGCGATCGAGCGATTGGCTGCCGTGGCGGACGAGAAGGGTGCGCGTGGAGTCACCACGTCGGTGGTACTGCGCTCGGGCGCTTACATCATCCACGACGACGGATTCTATTCACAGATTTCGCCGATGAATCCGGCTCGCTCCGACAACCCGTTGAGATCGGCGATGCACGGCTGGGCACGCGTTGTGTCAACGCCAGAGCCCGGGTTGGCATTGTTGGACGCCGGGAAACGCGATCTGCCGTTCGACGAAGGACTCCCGATACCCCAGAACGTCGAGCACGCCGAGATCACCGCACTCAATGATCAGCACGCGTTCCTGCGTATGCCCGACAACTCTGTCCCTCTGCAGGTCGGAACCGTCGTACGCCTGGGTCTTTCACATCCGTGCACTGCATTCGACAAATGGCGACTCATCCCGGTGATCGACGATGCCGACTCCGACGATCCCCTCGTGGTGGACCTCGTCCACACCTTCTTCTGAAACATAGCCATGACCTATGTTCTCGGCGAGCGTGCGGCCCCATGTAAGGAGAGCTTTCCCTGGAAACTCTGCCACTATGTGATCTGGTCGCCGACGAAATGTGTGTTGTCGGCGGACAGTTCGCGATTTCCAGCGCGGGATACGAGAGCGTCGATTCTGTTGTCGAGGCTGCGTGCTTTCTGCACGACGTCCATCGCAGAATGGTCGCCCGCTGCTCGCGTAACCAGGTCCGCGACCCTGACCAACGCAGCAACCCTGTCGATGAGTTGCGACCATACCGACTCGAGCGCAGCACGGCGGGTGGCGACTTGTACTCGCGTGGCGTCGTCGAGCATCACCCTGGCGATGTCGTCGAGTTCGGTGCTGATCTCTTGTAGGGAATTGGTGTCGACGGCGACCTGAGTGAGTTCCTCGGCAAGGTCGAGTTGCGTGCGCTGGATGAGAAATTGCTCGGATTTCCAAGCCCGGGAGGAATTCACGCGATCGTACGACGTGCCGGCGATGAACAGCAGAGTCTCGTATCGGTCGGCGAACACATCGTCCTTTTGATCTGCGACCTGAGCCATCATTGCCGATGCGCGGTCCCCCACAGTTTCGAACCGAGTGTTCTTCGAGACCTCGGCCACGCGATCAGCGGCGACATCGAGAACCGACAACCCTGTTCGAGCGGCCAGCCCACCGATGTGCTGCCTCGGGACGGGGGTATGCAGCAGCCCATCGAAGAGCGCGTCACGCTGGTCGAGATCCAAGTGAATACCGTCGCGGCGCTCACGTCGAACGGCGCGGACACCGTGTGCGTAGCAATCGGTCGACATCACCACGATCGTTCGAAGGTGATCGAGGCGCTTGGTCAACTCGGTGGCTCGCACCCGATAGACCAGCGCGGATCCAGGCTTGTTCTTCGTATCCTTGGCCAACCATCGTGATCGCTCCTCGGCGAGGGTTCTCGCAGTTGCAAAACCTCCGATCGAGGGCACCGATTTTCCTGCTCTACGACGTGCGGCAAGTACCTCCCGGGTGGGGGCGTCCAACCGGCCTGCAGCGATCGCCACCGAGGACGCGTCGGACAGCATCGGCCATCTGCCGTCCACTCGCGCACGCTCACACCAATTGCGAACCTGCTCTTCGACGCGTTCTCGGCTGGTACCGATTTCTGTGTGCTCGAACATGTCAGCTCCTCGTGGCGTACGACCAGAACCCACTGTTCCAGAATTCTCACCACGTTGGCGCGCGGTCGGTCCAGAACCGACCTCGCGGGCATCGGGACGAGTCAGTGGCGGACGACCTTCTCCTTACCGAGGAGTGCCTTGGCCTCGTCGAGGCCTTCCCATACGTTCCACATGAGTACACCTCGCACCTTGTCGCCTTCGAGGTAGTAGACGACGCCTTCTTTGGGCTCGACCTTCCATTCCTCTACGGCACGCAGAGATGTGTCGATGGTTCCCACTGCCTGATAGCCGTCGTCGAAGACGTCCGAATAGAAGTACGGCGTGTAGGTGTACGGCTCGGTACCGCCTGCCATGATGCGGCCGACTGCCTTACCCATCTCGATTGCATTGTCTACGTGTTCGATGCGTCGACGGCCCAGTATCGCGTCCGGATAGTTGGCGACGTCGCCTGCCGCGTAGATATGCCGATCGTCGGTACGAAGGAATTCGTCGACGACGATGCCGTTGTCGACGGCCAATCCACTGGCGTCGGCAAGCTCGACGTTGGGGCGAACACCGAGGCCGAAGACGACTCCATCTGCTTCGACGCTCGAGCCGTCGTCGAGTTGCAGTTGCACTCGAGCCGAGGCCTCGGCAGCAGTCGTCACCTTGACTGCCCGCCGGATCGTGACGCCATGCTCACTGAACCCTGCCTCGAATGCCGCCGCGAGGGAGGCCGGGAACATGTGGCCACCGACCACGTCGTCGCTGGTGATCAGCGTGACATCGACGCCGTTGAGTGCGAGAGCCGACGCAATTTCGGTACCGATGTATCCACCTCCGACGACTGCAATGTGCGAAGCCGTCTTGGTCAGGTCCCGCAACGCACGATAGTCGGCGAACGTACGAAAGTAGATGACTCTCGGACTGGGAGCAATGCCGAGCTGGACCGGCGATGCTCCGGTCGCCAACAGCAAGTCTCCGTACTCGAATGCGTCTTCGGATTCGGTCGTCACGGTTTTCTTGCCACGATCGACCGACCGGACTCGCGTATTGGTGAGCACCTCGGCACCGGTGTCGGATGCAGTATTCAGCGGAACCTGATCGCGACCGAAGTCCTTGTCCGTCCACAACTTTTTGGACAATGCCGGTCGGGTGTACGGCTCGTCGCTGTCGGCCCCCAGAATGCCGATTGTTCCTGAGGTGTCCTTCTCGCGGATGCCGCGGGCTGCGGCGTCGGCGACCATGCCGCCACCGACGATGAGGTAGTCATAGCGCACGATGAACTCCTTGCGGTTGTCGTTCTCGAACGACTACCCCGAAATCCGAACCGACAATCCCGAAATCGGAACGGACGATTACTGTGCCGATCGTCGGTGTCACCCGAATCGAAAATTCTTCTTGCACGAGCAGTACCAGCGACGTCCCGCTACGAATAGTTGATATGACGTCGAACGATCTCCGCCACAGTTGGCTACTGACGCCGCGTTGGAGGGTCGCTACTGCACCCAGGTGTCGAATCAGACGGTGTCGACCTCGATTGTTGCCAGCATCACAGCTCGAAAGCCTTGGCCCCCGCCTGATTACTAGGCATGTTGGTGCAGGGTACGAAACATCGTTGACACATAGAACTAACGTGTAACAGTTCCGAGGATCCGAACGACTCACTCCTCAGGACGCGAACAAAAGGAGACGATGTGACATTGCAGATCGATTCGCTCGCCATCAGCGCCAACGGAGCACAGACAGACGAAGTCAAGATCGACCAGCTCGATGAGCAGCTAGTCATGCTCGACGCCGATATTCTCGGCGCGATCGAACGCCGCACCGAATTGGCGCGCACGCTCGCCGCTGCCAAGGGCGAAGCGGCAGTTCCAGCTGAATCGACTACTTTCGATGCCCTCGGGTCGGACGGCTCGGTGTTCTCTCGGATGCTTGCACGCATTGCATCGAGCACACGCTAAGTAGTTACGTCCCCGGTCCCTCGCTTTCAGTGGCCCCGCACAAAGCCGACAGGCTTGGTGCGGGGTCACCTGCGTTCGGTCGGCCAAAGTTGGTCAGAGCGACCAGTGCTCACAGGGCCTGTACTCACAGGGCTCGCAGCGCCCCACCGTCGACGGTGACGGTCGAACCCGTGATGTACGACGCGGCGGGTGAGGACAGAAACGCGACAACTCTTCCGAATTCGTCGGGGTCACCGATACGCCCGAGAGGTATGCGAGCCAAGTCCTCGTCGCCGACGGCTCCACCCCGCGTTGTGTCGAATCGCCCTGGCAAGACGCTGACGATGCGGATTCCTCGTGCACCCAGCTCGTCTGCCATATCCTTGGCTACCATTGCCAGCCCTGGTCGAAGACCGTTCGAGATTCCGAGACCCGTCAAAGGCGACTTCACCGAACTCGACAGCACCAGGACAACTGCGCCGCCTTCGGTCATCGATGCCGCTGCTGCTCTGACCAGCCGAACCGTTCCGAGAAAGATCGAGCGAAACGCTTCTTCCCACTGCTCGTCCGTGGCTTCCAATGCCGTGCCGCGCGGTGGTCCGCCAACGCTGACAACGAGACCGTCGATTTTGCCCCAGTGTGCGAGGGCAGCCTCGACGATAAGTTCTGCGCTGCTCGGGTGGCCATTGTCGGCGACCATTCCGGTGACAGCGTTCGGGCGATGAGCACCGAGCTCTGTCACCGCGTCGTCGACTTTCTCCTGAGAGCGAGACGACACAGTCACCTTCGCGCCCTCGCGTAGCAACTCGCGAGCACTGGCCAGACCGAGTCCTTCGGTTCCACCAGTGACGATGAACGACTTACCGGACAGTCCCAAATCCATGAATTCTCCTCTTCGACGAAACAGCGGGAACGCGCTATCAGCTCGTTCCCGCGGACCCATCTTGCTACAGAGCTGCGCACCGGAGACAAGCCGGTCGCTTCATGGCCTTACGGATCAGCGCCGCGCGAATGCTGTTCGCCGACGCTCGCAACCGGTCACAGGTGTGCGGGCAGACCGAATCTCTCGAAAAGTGTCAGATCGAAGAAGGACGCCACATGTACGACGCGATTGGCTCGGAAATCGAGAACGTGTAACTGAAAAGCGACATGTCGGCCCAACTCGTCTCGCATGTACAGCCCGTACGCCGGCCGGCCGTTGGCAGCGGTCGGCAGCATGCGCATGTCCCCGGGCCCACTGGCAGGGCAATTGCCTCGAATGAGCGCTCCGATATTTTCCCCGCCCTGGTACCACCCGACGAACGGCGGCATTTCCCACACCGCGTCCGTGGTGAACAGCTCGACGAGCTGACCGATGTCGTAACGCTCGAAACTGTCGACATACTTTTCCAACAGTTCCTGGATCTCCGCCGACGAGGGCTCGACGACTCCGTCCGTGGAGGGGGTGATCGAGTCCAGTTGCGCTCGTGCGCGCTGTACGAGGCTGTTGACTGCGGTCGTGGTCGTTGCCAGCGCTTCGGCTACCTCCGAGGCTTTCCATTGCAGGACCTCACGCATCAGCAGTGCCGCACGCTGTCGCGGCGAAAGGTATTGCAGGGCAGCGATGAATGCCAGGCGGATCGATTCTCGCCCGACGACAATGCTCGCTGGATCGACCGAATCGCTCAACTCCGAATCTGCGATCGGCTCCAGCCAGGAAATTTCGTGACGCTCGATCAGATCGTCCGTCGGATCCGAGCTGGGTGCCCCGAGACCGGTGGGCAGGGGACGCCTCGAGCGTCCTTCCAATGCCGTCAAACAGGTATTGGTGGCGATGCGATACAGCCAAGTCCGCATGGACGATCTGCCCTCGAACTTTCCGTAACCTTTCCAGGCCCGGATGTACGTCTCCTGAACGAGATCCTCGGCGTCGTGAATGGACCCGGTCATGCGGTAGCAATGAGCCAGTAGCTCACGCCGGTACGGGTCGAACTGCGTAACGAATTCGTCGCCCTCTGCGACCGTGGTCGTCATTTCTTCGACAATAGTGCCCTCCCCCGACAGATGCGCGGTACTTTTCACACCCGATGCACGACGTACCGCGGCAGAGGTCGGCGGCCGCTCATCCCTGCGCTAGCCTTCGGTGCACCAAGGCCGAAGTTCATCGATCGAAAGCAGCCCCCATGACAACATCGACGAGCATCGATGACCTCGTCGAGGAGGTGTATCTGCAGCGTGGTCGCGCTTGGCAAGCAGCGCTGGTCACCACGCAGAACTTTCTCGAAACAATTGCCGACGAGATTCTCGACAATGTCGATCGCGATCGCCTCAATGCCCAGTCTGCGCGAATCAAGGACCCCGCCCGGGCCGCGGACAAGTTGCGTCGCAAGATCGCCGAAGGCCGGATCACCGAGCCCAGCACGGTGGATGAGGTCGTCGATGCCCTCGGTGACCTCATCGGAATCAAAGTCCTGTGCAAAAGCCCCCGCGATCTGCACGCGTTCGTCGAGGCATTGGAGTTGGCTTGTCGGGATCCCGATTGCTCGGTGCGCTTCGCAAAGGACCCGATGAATTACGTGACGTTTCCCAAACCCAGCGGCTATCGGGCGTACCACGCGGTGCTTCTCGTTCGAGTTGCAACGCACCAGGGCGACATGGATGTCAAGGTGGAGGTTCAGGTGAAAACCCGGCTGCAAGACGCCTGGGGCGAGCTGACCCACGAGGACATGTACAAGCCCGGTGAGGCACTCAAGCCGTCGAAGACTCATGAGAATCAAGCTCGACATATGGCCGATCTGCTGCTGCAGGTCGACCTGATGGCAGACGACCTCGCGGCACAACTCGATTCACAGACCACAGCTTCCAAAGATGTTGCCGCCGAACCGACTCCAGTGCCGAAGGATTCCGCGATCATCAGCGCGCGCGTGACCAGGACCGGTCCGCGCTACGCGTTGGCCGTGGGCCCCGACGGTCGACGCGGGCTCATCCCGGCCAGGTCGGTGAAGGCCGTCATCGGCGCCACGGACCGTATCGATGTCGACGACTACCTCGAAGTCGGGGATGTCGTTCAGGTCGTCGTCGAGGATTCCGAAGATGCGCTGTACTACCATCTTTCGTCTCAGCCACCGTCCCGTCGCTCCAGGCGCCGCCGACGCGGGAGGACGGGAGCGGAGCCTGCGGAGTGAGCAAGATAAGACGGGAGCGGAGCCTGCGGAGTGAGTTGGTTCGAGGTGTCAGGACTGTTCGCGTCGGGAGGTCTGTCTGGTGGGTTCGCGTCCGTCGAAGTATCGAAGGAGCGTTTCGTCTTGCGCGTCGGGGTACCAGCCTGGCGCAATTCTGGTCTTTTTTCGACGGCTCGGGGAGCGGCGTTCGCTGCTGACCACGGTGGCACCGATTCCCGCGAGTACGGCGCACGACCCGATTGCCAAGAATGCGATCACGGCTATCTGAAACAGATCCATGTGTTCGGTTCCCCCGCCCCCTGCGAACTCGTCGAACTGTCGTCATCCCGGTTTGCCTGCCCCACCGACCGGATTCGTTCAGCGATGATACTGACACATGTTCCACCGAAGGGGGAACATGTGGGTGCACTGCTACCACGCTGACGCAACAGCCGACGTGTTTCACCTGGGCTTTTCAGGTTTGTCCTAGGTGGGTCGGGTACACCTCTCTTCCTGTGGCAGCCACCGATTTTTCTCCTACTCCTAATGGCAGTAGTTGCCGAGGTACCGGCGATCGGGCGCGGCCGGTTGGGCGCAGAGAGTGTCGTCCCGGTCGCGGCGTTCCTCGTCCTGGCACCTCTGTATGCGACGTTTTCCGTCCTGGGGCATCGCCAACTTCGCATGTCCGGATTCGATCTGGGAATCTTTGTTCAGCAGATTTCGTCGTATGCGAATCTGCGTGCACCGACGTCGGGTCTACTTGGAACCGGTTACAACACCCTGGGGGATCATTTCTCTCCGATTACTGCGCTTCTCGCGCTTGTTTACCGACTGTTTCCTTCGGCTGAGACACTGCTCGTGGCCCAGGCCCTGTTGTTTGCGGCCGCTGTTATTCCGTTGGCGCGCTCATCGGTGTCGTCGTCGCGTCGGCGTACGGGTTGTCCTGGGGTGTGCAGGCGGCGCTGAATTTCGATTTTCACGAGATCGCTTTCGCGATGCCGTTGCTGGCGATGTCTCTGGTTTCCCTTGGTACACGGCGCTGGATGTCCGCGCTGGTCTGGGCCTTACCCCTTGTTTTCGTGAAGGAAGACATGGGCTTGACCGTTGCCGCTATCGGGCTTCTCGTCGCACTGTGGACTGCGGGAAGGACCCGACTTTACGGATTTCTGACTGCACTGTGGGGTCTCGGATGGGTGGTGCTCGCGGTAAAGGTGATCAACCCGCTGATGAGTGCGAACGACTCCTACGGACAGGGGTCGAAGATGCCGCCACTCGGGGCTGGCATTGCCGACACCGCCCACGGGCTCGTCGAAGGAGACTCACGGGCCGCAACTGCATTCCTCCTGCTCGCAGTGTCAGGGTTCGCCGCGATCCGATCTCCCCTGCTGCTGGTCGCACTCCCGACCGTGGCCTGGCGGTTCCTGAGCGACAATTCAAACTTCTGGAAGCCGATCTTTCACTACAACGCCATCTTGATGGTGATCGTGTTCGCTGCTCTCATCGATGCGCTGGTGCGTAGTCGACGTCATGGACAACTTACCGAGCGGGGCGTTCGGACGATAGCGGTCGCGGTTGCTGTTTTCGCTGTCGTTGCCTTGCCTTTTCTGCCGCTGGCTCGACTGGCTGGTGCGGACGGTTGGCGTATCGACCCGCAAACGACGGCAGCGCGTGTGATCTCGGATTCGATCCCCCGCGACGAGCGGATCGCGGCCTCGAACAATCTGGTTCCTCAGTTCGTCGCCACCCATGACATTTCGGTCTTCCCCCAGCGTCCGACCGACACCACGTCACCGGATTGGATCGTCGTCAACCGATCCGATCCAGCAGGCTGGCCGACGGACGAAGAGGGCGACTCGAAGGCGCTCTACGTGGCTTTGAACTCGGGGTACGAGGTCGGGTACGAGGCAAACGGCATCGAAGTTCTCCAGCGAACACCTCTGGGCAGGGATGCCGGGTGATGCTCGACTCTGCGACAATCCCCTCGCAGCGGAACCGAAATCTGGACCGGGCGGCCTATACTTCGCCGTCATGGAATCGGGGACACCAGTTACGACGGACCGGGAGGCGGGTCGCGATATCGACGTACCACTAGCAACCAAATCCACACCGAAACGCACTCCGTGGAATCGCAAGAACCCGTATCAGGCCACCGTGCTGACCAACCGTGTTCTATCCGGCCCGGGTTCGTCGAAGGAAGTCCGTCACTATGCCTTCGCTCTGGGCGACAGCGGTCTCGTGTACGAGCCAGGAGACGGGCTCGGAGTCCGGCCGATCAACAATCCCGAGGTTGTCGATGCGCTGGTCGGTCGACTCGGTGTTTCACCGGACACCACGGTCACGCTCAAGGGATCCGAGCAGCGCCTCGACGAGCTCCTCACGTACTCGTTCGAGATCGGCGTGCCGTCGATGGATCTCATCGAGGCCGTGGCCGAGCGAACCGGAGATGACGAGCTGGGGCATATCCTCTCCACCGGTGATCGCGACTCTCTCGACGCGTGGATCTGGGGCAAGGACGTCCTCGACGTTCTCTCGATCGATCCGAAGCTCGACGTGGAACCGTCCGAGCTCCTCGATTTGTTGCGGCCCTTGCAGCACCGCGTCTATTCGATCGCCTCGTCGCCGCAGGCGCACGAGGGCACAGTGCACGTCACTGTTGCGAGCGTGCGGTATCGGTCCTCGGAACGTAATCACGGCGGTGTCTGTTCGACGTACCTCGCGGATCGGGTCGGCGAAGGCGAGAGTGCCGGTGTCTTCCTCTCCCCCAACAAGTCGTTCCGGCTGCCCTCCGACGACGATGTGCCGGTCGTGATGATCGGCCCTGGTACAGGTATCGCCCCGTTCCGCGCATTTCTGCACGAGCGTCGGGCGCGCGGAGCGTCGGGACGGAACTGGCTGTTCTTCGGAGACCAACATCGACGTAGCGACTTCGCCTACGAGGACGAGTTGACCGGGTTGTCGCGCGAGGGTGTTCTGAACCGGCTCGATCTGGCATTTTCTCGTGATCAGACGGACAAGATCTACGTCCAGCATCGGATGCGCGAAAGCGGCAAAGAGTTCTACAGCTGGCTCGAGGAGGGGGCGCATCTGTACGTGTGTGGCGATGCGACACGAATGGCCAAAGACGTCGATGCGGCGCTGCACGACATCGTCGCCGAACACGCCGGTTGCTCTTCGGATCAAGCCGAGGACTACATATCGAAGCTCAAGCGCGACAAGCGCTATCTACGGGACGTCTACTGACCGGAGGAACCGGTCAGGAGGGTGCGGCGCAAGCCACTCGCTCGTAATACCTGACGCTCGACGCCTGCGCGTACCGCGGCCTCGGTCCCGATGATCCGAACATGCACACGAGCGCGAGTTATCGCGGTGTACAGCAGTTCCCGGGTCAGCAGCGACGACGCCTCGGCCGGCAACATCACCGAGACGGTGTCGTATTGGCTTCCCTGGCTTCGGTGGATGGTCATCGCGTAGACCGTCTGCACCGAAGACAAGACATTCGGATGAACCAACAACGGCTCCGATCCGCGCTGAAATGCTGCCATCAGCGCGCCGTCACCGGTGTCGATGACCACGCCGGTATCGCCGTTGTAGATCCGCGCTTCGTGATCGTTCGCCGTCACCAGCAAAGGTTGGCCGGGATACCACTGCGACGGATCGAGGTAGACACCGGACGATTCCGCCACCCACTCCATCGCCTGCCGCGCCCACCGCTGCACTCCGTAGGGTCCCTGCCTGTGCGCGCACAGCAACCGGTGGGCTTCCAACCCACCCAGAGCGGCCGTCGCGTCGCCCACCCTGGCAGCAGTGGTCACAGCGTCGGCAGTCCGAAGGAGGTCGGTCCGCAGTGCAGACAGGTCGGTGGGCGCATGGAAGGAAAGCTCCTCGCGACCATCGTTCAACAGGCGCATCACTTCCTCGGACTTTCCGTCTCGAACTGCCACTGCCAGTTCTGCTATCGCGCCGCCGAAGCGCCTACCTCGGCTCAGTCGTACGACTCCACTTCGGAGTCGGTTGCGTTCCGCTCCCGACAGCGCGGCCTCGTAAGGATCGTCGACAGCGTCTACGTCACGGCCGATCAATGCATCCAGTTCGGGGTCGGCTTCACCATGAACAGGTCTTGCCACGAGATCCGCCAGCACGGCTCCGGCATCGACCGAGGTCAATTGATCCGGATCGCCGACAAGTATCAACCGGGTATCCGATCTGACGGCTTCGAGCAGCCGACTCATCATTGTCAGCGACACCATCGACGTCTCATCGATCACAATGACGTCGAAGGGCAGTTTGTTCGAGGCATTGTGGCGAAATCGACTCTTGCTTCCACGTTGCCAACCGAGCAGGCGATGCAGGGTCATCGCGGTGAGAGTGTCGGGTAGACCGAGCTGTTCCGATTGCTCGGTCACCGATTCCTGTAGTCGCGCAGCCGCTTTGCCGGTGGGGGCCGCCAATCCGATGCGGATCGAAGGTCCGTACTGGCGGACGAACATCGCCAGCACACGCGCGACAGTATGGGTCTTGCCCGTCCCCGGTCCGCCCGCGACCACAGCTGTCCACGACGTGGCGGCGAGAGCAGCAGCGATGCGTTGCCGATCGGGCGCGGCAGTGGGTTCGCCGTGTTCGTCCACGAAGAGCGTGTCCAGCAGAGTCCTGACCTGATCGGAGTCGACGACCGGACGTGATTGGTCGCGTCCGGCGAGAACCTCGCGGATTGTTCGCTCCTGCAGGTAGTACCGATCGAGGTACAGAAGCTCACCCTCGTCGGTAGCGACGAGCCGAAGAGGCTTCAATGGACCGCGATCTCCGCCGCGTACCAGCGGACTCACACGGAGCGCGGAGGTGATGTCTGCCAGCTCCGGCCATGGGAGGGCATCGAGGTCGACATCCGATTCCTCGTCCACCGTGACCTCGCGAAACCGGTTCAAGTCCAGACATACCGAACCGGACCGGACAGCTCGAACCGCGAGGGCAGCCGCGAACAAAACGTGCTCCGACGGCTCACCGCCGAGGGCGCCCAACCGCAGAGCGACGTGTACGTCTGCTGCCGCCAGGACTCCCGCCGAATTGAATGTGCGCAGGATACCGGTGGCTCGTTGAACCAGTTGTGCGTCGGTCATGATACGGCTGATCCTGCCAGGAGATCGGACACGGACGTAACCAGTTCGGCAGGTGGATTCCATCCGAATACCCCACAACCCGGCGGTGTTTCGGGCCCGACCATGCCGCGTACGAAGTGGTATTGCACCCCACCGAGGTGGACCTCGGGGTCGTACCCGGGCTGGCGCCACCGCAGATATCGATGCAGCGCCACCGCGTACAGCAGCGCCTGCAGCGGATAGTGCGAGCGCAGCATCTCCTGTGCCATTCGTTCTCTGGTGAAATGCATGACGGTCAGATCACCGCGGGACAGCCTGTTCGTCTTGTAGTCGACGATGACGTACTTGGGCCCGGGTATTCGGAGGACGGAGTCGATGCTGCCGGTGAGATAGCCACGCAGCGGCTTCGATTCGAGAACTTCCAACTGATCTGCGTACGCGGCGAGCGCGTCGTCCGCGGGCAGATGAGTGCGGAGCAGTCGCGAAATTCCCCGCAGAGTCACGTTCGTCGTGCCGGGATCGTCGCCGCCGTTCAGCGGCATCTCGAAGTCGAGTTCGGCCAGATGGTCACGAGGAGCTATGTCCGCGAGCGTCCCGAAGCCGAGGGGAGTTCGCAGGACCGGCATCAACGCTGCAGCAAGTGCTGACGGGTCGATCTCGGCCGACCTCTCAGCGACCGCTTCGTTGCATCGAAGAAGCACTTCGGCGTCGAGATCGACCGCTGCGGTGTCGACGTGTTCGAGGATCTCGTGCACAAGCGTGCCGAAGTCGGCTCCCGCAGGCATACCGTTCATCGGAGACGGGATCCCCTCCAGCACTTCGTCGATAGGCCGCGCGTCCGCTGGCTCGTCGTCTTTCTCTGGTTGTTCGGGTTCGCTCGACACCCCCGGCACGTCGTGCGCTGCGGCGGTCAACGCGGAGTACGACGTACGACGCCACAGCATGTCGAGACTACGTGTGAACGTCGCGGCCGCAAGCTCTTCGGTCGTATGTTTCACCGCGCTCCACGTTGGGACTGCACTGCGCCGGCCTACTGTCTCGATGGAAATCCGGCCGCCCGCTTTACCGGCCCAGGACTCGAGCCTGCCCGCCACCGCAACGTCTTCGGGTACCTTGGCCTTCTCCTCGGGCTCGGCCACTCCTGACAACCGGGCGAAGATCAACCGATGCAACGGCGACGCTGCGGTGGAAAATGCCGGCGCCCACCATAGGACGACCTGGCACTGAGCTCTGGTGAGCGCAACGTAGAGCAGCCGAAGTTCTTCGCCCGCTTCTTCCTTGTCTCGAATCAATTTGCGAGCGGCGTACCCGCGACCGGTACGGCCTCCGACATCGAGGACACGCTTGCCGCTCTCGTCGTGCAGAAGGAGGGTGCTGGGATATGGATTCTTCGACGCATCCCACGCATACGGGATGTAAACGACGGGGAATTCCAGTCCCTTGCTCGCATGCACGGTGGCGATCTGTACCGCTGCTTCGTCGCTGTCGAGACGTCTACTGCGGTCGGCGATACTGCCCGATGTCGGATCGTCGATCCTGTCTGCGAGCCAGCGGGTCAGTGCACTCGGCCCGAAAGAGCCCTCGACGGCAGCACGATTGAGCAGTTGGGCTACGTGACGAAGATCGGTGAGGTGCCGCTCACCGGCTCGGAGTGCGAGTAGTCGACCTTCCAACCGTGTTTCGGAAGCGAGCTTTTCGAATACGGCGGCAAAACCTGCATGTGCGAACAACACTGCAAATTCCCGCAATCGAGCACTGACGTCGGATACGGCGTCGTCGCCTCCACTATCCAGCGTCTCCGCGGTCCATCCGAACAGCGGAGTGAGTGCGGCGAGGCGAACACGATCGGCACGGTGTGGCTGTTCGAGCGCCTGCAGAAACCACAACCAGTGGCTTGCGCTGAGCGTGTCGAACACGCTGGACCCGCCGGCCAGTACCGAGGGCACGCCGACACGATCGAGCGCATCACGCACCAGTGCGATCTGTGAGCGTGTCCGCACCAGTACCGCAATGTCTCCCGGAGCAACAGTATCTCCGCGCCGCGGCAGCGAAAGCGGGATCGCGGACTGGAGGAGCTCGACGATGTCGGACGCGACGTCATCGGCGACACGGTCACGAAGCATGCCGACCGCTGGAAACCCCGCTTTGTTGAGCGGGCCTGCACCTGTCCGAGGGAGGTAGCGAAGGCGCAGCGGCGGTACACCGGACATCCGAGAACCGTCGTGTGTCGAGTCCACGGGGTGAGCGATGATGTCGCCATGCCCGAGAGCTGCTCCAGCATAAACATTTTCGAGCGCACCGAGCAGACCGGAATCGCTTCGCCAGTTTCTCGTCAGTTCGAGGTGTCGATCGGCGAGCCCGACAGCATCGAGGTAACTGAGCACCTCAGCGCCACGGAACGCGTAGATGGCCTGCTTGGGATCGCCCACCAGTAGCAGAGTCGACCTGCCGTGAAATGCTCTGCGAAGAATGTCCCACTGCAGCGGGTCGGTGTCCTGAAATTCATCGACGAGCACTACCTGAAATCGCTCGCGCACCCTCGCACACGCGGCGTCACCGTGCTCGGGATCGACGAGAACACGGTGGAGCAAACTCAGTAGATCGTCGAAATCTCTTATCCCGCCTAGCTTCTTGCGACGATGTACTTCTGCACGCGCCTCTTCCGCGAAAATGACGCGATGGCCCGCTTCGGTGTCTTCATCACGCTCCGGGACCAGCTGGGCTTGTCTGTCCCGAACCGCTTCTCGAGCCACTTGACGAGCGTCGGCCGGCCCGATAGGCGGATCGAAGTCTGCACGACTGTATCGCCGCAGGTAGATATCGTCGACCACCTCGCTCGTCAGGTCGTCGACTGCCTCCACAAGAATCGCTTCCGGTTCACGTTCTCCGGTGATTCCCAACCCGTCGAGCATGCGCTGACAGAAGCTGTGGGTCGTCGCGATGGTTCCCGAGTCGAATTCGGACAATGCACGAAGCAACCGTGTGCGACGCAGGGAGACTTCTTCTTCCGTCCCCTCGGCCAGGTGACGGACGAGGGAGTCGCTGCTTGTCGACGAACTGCCCAGCCCTGCGGCGACCTCGGCGAATCGATTGCGCGTTCTTTCACGCAACTCCTGAGTTGCGGCCCTACTGAAGGTGACGAGCAGCAACTGCGAGACATCTGCCAGGCCCTCGGCGATGTACCGGGTCGCGAGACCGACGATAGCGAACGTCTTGCCTGTTCCCGCACTGGCCTCGAGGACAGTGGTCCCCTCGGGTAGTGGACCGAGGAGGTCGAAGTCGGTCATGGCTGGCCCTCCTTTTCCGCATCGAGCAATGGACACCACAGTCGGCTCGCAAGAACTCCGAAGAGCGTCGATTCCTCACCCCGGTGAAGATCTTCGGATCGCACCGGCGTCGACGTCAATACCTCCAGCGAGGCGCCGGCGCCGTACAAGTAAGCGATACTTCGGTCTTTCGCATCACCGAATTTGTCGGACCAGGTCTTCTCGGCCGCCGCGATGGCGTCGTCCACCGATGCACCGCGAAACCGCCGCTCTGCGTAGACCGACGAAGCCCCCGGCGCGATCGGAAGAGGTGACGACAAACCGAGGTCCCGTAGGGCCACGAGCAGTTCCAGTTGCGCGAGTGCGTCCACGGGTGCCGTGATCGTCGATCGCCAAGCCGCTCGGTTCCCTGGACCACGGCCCGTCGTGACAGCCTGCCACGGTCGCGAATCATCCTGTGCTGCAACGACGAGGAGGCGAACCCATGCCGACAAACGATGCTTCGGCGCAAGACGCGAGTACGACGTCCTGGCTATGGTGTCTCCGTGAATTCCGGTGACCGTCCCGCTCAGTCGTCGACCGGATCGCAGTTCGATGGATATGTCGAGTGCGCCTGCGTCACCGGCATGAACTTCTCGGGAAACGTCGACCAACGCGTCCACGGCGCGGGTGATGTCCTGCAATTGCTTTTCGCCGAGATGAAACGGCGGGAGGGTTCCGCGCCGCCATTCTGCAGCACGGAAGTCCGCGACTTCGGTGCCTGCAAGACGCTCGGCGAGCATGCGATCACCGATGTCCCACTTCTGCAGTCCGTCCAATTCGACGGTAAGTGAATCGGACAGATCGTCTTCGATCTCCGGCACGCGAATGCCCATGCGCTGTTTGAGAAATGCAGCAATGGGATGCTCGAGGAAGGCGACAAGATCGCCTAGAGCCACATCACCGTCGCCTCGTGTCGGGAGCGTCGAGGCGAGAAAGGGTGGTGGCGTGACTGGTTCGCGTTGACTCGCTCGCGCTCCGTCGAGCGAGGACTTGTCGTAGCTCAACGGATCCTGCCGATCGAAGTTTCGAGAGTCGAAGGGTTGCAGGGGATGTCGAGTGACCACATCGGCTCCGGCAGTTACCGCGACCACGTCGAGAAGTTCGGTGAGCGGAATTGCCGGTGGCTTCACCGAACCGGACACCGGGTCTGCACCCGTGTAGAACAACAGCAGCTTCTCCCCAGCCGACATCACTGCGTCGAGCAGTAGTTGACGGTCCTCGCTACGGACGTCACGCTCGCCGGGGGCCGGGTCACGAGAAAGAACGTTGTCGCCATCGACACTTCCCGTTCGTGGGAACGCTTCGTCGTCGAGGCCGAGTAGCACCACGATCCGATGCGGAACGGATCTCATCGGAACCATGGTGCAGATCGTCAGCTCGCCGGTACGGAAGTTGGCTCGCGAAGGCCGACCGGCAAGAGCGCGAGTGAGCATTGCTCGCACGTCGGCCAACCTGATGACCGAGTTTTCGCCGTGCTCGGTGGACTCGGTGAGTTCGCGAACTGCTTGCGCGCGCTGCCACGCGTCGGAGGGAGTAACCTCCGCGAGCAGATCGAGCGCTCGAAGGAGTGCGTGGCGCCATTCTGCCGTCCGCTGAGGTCCTTGTAGGTCACGCAGTGTCACCGCAAGACGATCGATGAACTCGGCGAATCGACCGGTCAGGTCGATATCGTTGCCGTCTACGTCGTCGACCGGCAGTGCCAGATCGAGCCACTCGTGCGCGGTTTCGTCCGCAGCTACGCCCAACAACAGACGGTCGACCGCACTGTTGAACGTGTTCTGCCGGAAGCCGCCGAGGCCGAAGCTTTCGCGTTGCCGCGAGTTGATTCCCCACCGAGCACCCGACACCTGCGTCCATTCACGGAGTCGTTCCACATCGTCATCGGAGAAGCCGAACCGAAGGCGAACCGGGTCGGCAGCGACGAGGTCGAGAAGCTGACTGGCCGTCACTCGACCCACAGCAAGGTCGAGCAAGGTCGCGATCACGGCGAGAAGCGGATTGGTCTGCCGTAACCCCCGGTCGGCCAGCCGGACGCGAAGGGTGTGACCGGGATGTGCCAGCCCACCCTGTCCGAAAGTCGCTCTGATCAGCGGCGCGTAGGTTTCGACGTCGGGGCACATGACCAGCACGTCGCGAGGTTCGAGCGTCGGATCTTCGTCGAACAGGTGCAGCAGGGTTTCCCGTAATGCCTCGACTTGACGTGGAGCACCGTGACACGCGTGAACGGCGACGGTTCCGTCCGGTTCGGCGCTCCTGTTCGGGGTCCTGTTGTTCGCGATATCGTGCTGCACTCGGCCCAGCAACGTGTCGGGAAAGCCTGCACTGGGTTCGACCATATCGACGAGGTCACCACCGAGCCCGAGGAGTCGCATCTGCAGTTCACGTACGTCTCGGGCAAGGCCGGCGAGCAGCGGGTGTTCGATCGTCACCGCCGATCGGTCCTCGGATCGCCTGCTGACGCGTTGCTGGTCGACGCGCTGTGTCCACATTCGATCGCTGGGATGCGGAAGCCACACGTGCACGTCGCGATGTTCGGCGATCGCGGCTATCACCTGCAGTTGATCGGTTGTCAGTCTCGTGGCACCGAATATCGACACCCGTTCGGGGAGGTCGAGTATCGACCGGTCGGCGCGAATGGCTGCACATGTATCGTCGAGAAGTTCGGCAGGACTCGCGTGTCCGATGCGGGCGCGTACCGCACGCCACAATTCGGCCTGCCAGCGCAGGTCCTCGGCCAAAGTGCCGCCGACGCCGTCACTGTCGATACCTGCCGACCAGTCGACGATCATCGACGGACGGTCCGCGGCGTAAGTCCGGAACATCTCGGACAAGTGGGCTGCCGTGGACCATCTACGTCCGGCCCGGTACTCGTCCGTTCCGTTACCGAGGTGTTTGGCGAGCACCGCGCACCACGGTACGGCCAGCGAGTCGTCGATGACGTCGAGCGTCGTCCACAGGACGCGTCCGCGTGACCACGGTTCCAGGAGGGGATCGCGTCCGAGGGCCGCCGATCGCGCGTTCTCGACGAGTCGGGTCGGCGAAGGAAACTCGATATTGGCACCGATACCGTCGGCCGATGCCCCACCCAGCGACATCGATAGACGCTGAATCAGCCAACGCTCGACTCCCTTCGCGGGAACCGAAATCACTTCGGCTGCAAATGGATCGGCCAGAGGGCTGGACATCACCTCAGCCAGTGCCGTTGCGAGCGAATCCCCGCGGGTGGCGCGATATAACCTCAGCACCACTGAAATGTCTCCTTCTGCGATCGCTCACTGCACGGACGGTTACTCGACCCTACTCGAGCCGACCGACATACTCCGGTTTCGACATCGACCTGCACGGCACCGACCCGATGAACGGTTCGACGACCTGAATATGTGGACCACCGCGCTGCGGTCGCTACAGTTGGACGGTGACCGACTCCACGGAACCCGAACGATCGACCGAACGCGACTCGACGTTGCGCATCACCGCACCCGACAACGGCAGTCGGGTGAGATAAGTGATTCCGAGATTGCTCCGAGGACTGTGCGACGACGCTACTCTCCTCCAGTCCGGCGACACTCCGCTCGATTCTGCCGTCCAGCAGCATCTTTCGTATCGAGACGCCGCATTCTCGGACCTCGTCGGCCCGTTGATGATCCCTATCCCCCGTCTCGACGAACTCACCTACGTGACCGAATCACTGTCGATATCGCTGATCGCGTCGGGTGGCCCCGCCACAGTCGAGGCCGCGCTCGATCGGATGTATGCGAAGTCGAATCTGACCGTCGCCACGATCGAGGTAGCACTGTCGGACGGGACCGACATCACCGCACTGGGTGCCGTCGACCCTGCTATCGACGTCTACGTCGAGATCCCACGCGGACAACATCGAGCCGAGGTGTTCGACGCCGTGGACGAGCGCGGCTACCACGCCACGTTCCGTACCGGCGGCGTCACCGCGGACGCATATCCTGGCGAGCAGGAACTGGCCGCTGCCATCCACGAGGCTGCGCGACGTGAAATCTCCTTCAAGGCTGTCGCGGGACTTGACCACGCGATTCGAAATACCAACGCTGACACAGGGTTCGAACAGCACGGCTACCTCAACGTCCTACTGGCCGCACAGGCTGCGCACAGCGGCGCCAAGGCCTCGGATCTCGTTACCATCCTCGCGTTGCGTGACCCCGAGGTGCTGGCCCAACACGTTGCGGCGATCGAGACCGAACGCGCTTTCCTCTCGTTCGACACCGGCAACATACGACAGTTGCTGGACGATTTGATTTCGCTGGGTCTCTTACCCCCGATGTAGCAACGAACAAAAGCCGCCGGTGGCAGGCCCTCATCACCGACAGCTACGACGCCGAACGCCGTCCCGTCGGCGAAGAGGTCGTCGGGATGACGGTCCGAAACGCTCGCGAGGGAATCGGTGCAGGCGAAAGCTCCGGGGAGACGGCGATGTGCAAGCAAGCTCGACTCCTGATCTCGTACGCCGAAAGCCCGTTGGTCTCCGAGTCCGACTCGAAAGCTGCTGTCGTCCAGCCCGGCGAACGCGCCCCGGATGCACGCGGAGCACCGTGACATGGTCACGTTCCCAATCCGACTGCGTTCGTCATCCGCCCCGACGGGTACCTCAGCCATCGGGGTCTCGAGGGAGTGATCGAGAACCTGAAGAAGACATCCGCGCGATGAGCTGTCCGATGTAAAAATTAAGGCAAGGGCATCGAGTCAGGCGAGATCGTCGTGAAAAGTACTCGAAGTAGAACAATTCCACGGTCCGACTGCGTCTTTCGATACCTTGCAACCAATCCACTGGCGACTGTATTAGTTCGACTCACATCGGCTGCGTCAGAGAAACTTTCGTACGTATTCGAGCATGCGCGCACACGACTGGCTTTTATTTTCTTTTGGGCTACAGTTTATAGAACTGATTGGACCGAAGGAGTGATTCTACCGTGAAAGCGGTCATGATGGAATTTAATTTTCGGGTATGCGCCTCGCCCGAACGACTTCGACAATTTCTCGAACAGGGGGAAATTGCTATAGATGCAGTGTGTCCGTTCCGCGTGCAGCGAGAACGGACCGTCGAAGAGGTGACTTCGCCCCTTCTGGCACGGCAATGGGACCGGCTCAATGTTTCCGGGTTGTTTTCTCCTCCGCAAGTGTGGGAGATCGGGTATGGCTTCTCCGACCCGACAGGTCGGCTGACCAGTGACAAACTCGAGTCGATCTCGAGAGATGTCACAGCCGATCTACAGCGCTCCAGCGCCGATAACTTCAGCGAATCCGCCCCCTGGATTCTGACGCTGGCGACCGATACCGACCGTGCCACACGCCAGACGATCATCAGCCGCTACCGAACGCTGGAGCTGGCCCGCTCGTCCTCCTGAAGCGCCGTGAGTCTCGTTGTGTCGACTCCCCGGTACCTCGATTCACCACAGCAACAAAGAGGTCGATCGTGAATATCACTCTCGCCGAGATCGCTACGTCGTCGCTGTCCGCTCATCGAACGGACAGTCCGCGAGCACGAACCACCGCCGCTGCACTTGTCATCGGACGGCCAATTCGACTTCACAAAGACCTGCGCAGCGGGCTCGTCGACCAGGGCGTCGAGGTGACTGTTCGTAATCCTTACGCACATTCGGACCAGCTCGGCGGCGTCGCGCAAGCCAACCGGTCAGCGCCGGACGGTGTTACCGTCGGCGGTCCGATCACGGCAGAAACCATCATTGTCTCCACCGAGGCGCTGTCGGGAGGACGCGGACTGGTCGCCCGCTGGCGCGAGTGCGCCGCTCAGTCCGAGGAGAACAACAGAATTGCCGCCGCAGTTGTAGATGCATCGTCGGAGTACAGCACGTGCCGACTCCTTGTCGTGTGCGACGGCCGAGCCGTCTCTCGAGCTGGGGCGGGGGTCCACAACGCGAAGCGACTAGCGCAGCGGTTGAAGTACGAAGTCGAAGTCGACGGGACACCCGTCGTATCCACCTCGTACCTCGTACTCGGCACCACTTCGCCGCTGCGCGAGTCGATCGAGGCAATCGCGCGGTGGTGTCGACGGGAGACTGCGCCGATCCTGCAGTGACAGCGCACATGGCGATGCCCGGAAAGTGGCTGAAACTGCTGTGACTGGAGTTTTATTTTTTTCGGGCTACAGTCAGAGAAAGACACGCGATGCGAAAGAAGGTGTGAACGCTGTGATTCCTATTGTTGTAGAGCTACGCGGTTGTTTATGCACCGCTCCGCCAGGGCACTAGGCTGTTCCACCTGCATTCGTCGATGCACCGAAAAACTACGTTGCACCGATCGTCGTCTGCCGGTCTTTTGACGCCACACCACTGATACCAGCTTTCGATTCACTGTTTGTGAACAATGAACACTGCACGATTGCAGCCCTTCGTAACTAGTGTTGGTCCGCGGTACATCTCTGAACGCCGAAAAGCGGGTATCGACTCGATGCCACATTTTTTGCTTATTGCACCTGACGTGTCGAGCCATGCTCGCCGCGTCGATACCTGTATTTCCACGACCTCGGAATGGGACGACCGCCGAGTTTTAGTGCAAGGAGAAATTCCATGACAACCGCTGAACTTATCGTGACCGCAGGTGCCGCATCAGAAGAGGCCAGCGAACTGTCTGCCTTGCACATTCGGCGCACCGAAGTCGCAGCCGATGTGATCGAGTTCCGCAACATGGGCGATCTCGAGAACAACGATCCCTACCATCGCTCTCGCGAGGAATTGTCGAGCATCGACCGCCGCATCGCGGAGGTCCAAGAGTTGGTGACTGCTGCCGCTGCGGTGACCGACGACGGCACCGTGCGACCGTTTTCGCTAGTCACAGTCATGTTCGATCGCGACCCCGATGACGTCGAGACGTTCGTGTTGACTGCGGCCACAGGGAACTCTGCGGACGAAATAGCGACATGTTCGCCGCTGTCACCGCTCGGCAGGGCATTGATGGGGTGCCGCGTCGAGGACGAGCGCACATATGTCCTCCCGACAGGCGCCGAGAGTACCGTTACCGTTCTCTCGATTGCCGCAGGTCTCGAACGACGACTACTGGAACCTCGGACAGCCGAATAGTCTGCGAGTCTCCGATCGGATTGCCCCGTGCAGGCCACTGCACGGGGCAATTTCAGCGTCGGCTCAGATCACGCCGAGCGAGATCATGGCGTCGGCGACCTTGACGAATCCGGCAATGTTCGCCCCGTGAACGTAGTCCCCTGGCATCCCGTAGTCCTCGGCGGTCTCGACTACGCGGCCATGGATTCCGGTCATGATACGAGCCAGTCGGTCATCGGTGTACTCGAAACTCCAGGAGTCTCGAGATGCATTCTGCTGCATCTCGAGAGCCGATGTAGCGACTCCGCCTGCGTTGGCAGCCTTACCGGGGGCGAAGGCAACGCCTGCGTCGCGGAAGACCTGCACCGCTTCCGGTGTCGTCGGCATGTTGGCGCCTTCGGCGACTACGACAACGCCACCTTTGACGAGGGTGACGGCGGCGTCCTCGTCGAGTTCGTTCTGGGTTGCCGCTGGTATCGCGACATCACACGCGACATCCCAGATGGAACCACCGGAAGTGAAGGTTGCATGCGTGGCGGTCTCGACGTACTCGCAGATGCGGGCCCGGCGCGACTCCTTGATGTCCTTCAACAGCTCGAGGTCGATGCCCTTGGGGTCGACGATGTAACCCGAGGAGTCGGAACAGGCGACGACGACGCCGCCGAGCTGATGAATTTTTTCGATTGCGTAGATCGCGACGTTGCCGGACCCGGAGACCACGACGGTCTTGCCGTCCAGCGAAGACTTGACAGTTTTGAGCATCTCGGCGACGAAATATGCTGCGCCGTAACCGGTTGCCTCTTTGCGCACCTGAGAGCCACCCCAGTTCAAGCCTTTTCCGGTCAACACTCCGGATTCGTACGAGTTGGTCAACCGCTTGTACTGCCCGAACAGGTATCCGATCTCTCGACCGCCGACACCGATATCACCGGCCGGAACATCTGTGTATTCGCCGATGTGACGATGAAGTTCGGTCATGAACGACTGGCAGAATCTCATGACTTCTGCGTCGGAACGACCCTTGGGGTCGAAATCAGATCCGCCTTTGCCACCGCCGATCGGCAGACCGGACAACGCGTTCTTGAAGATCTGTTCGAAACCTAGGAATTTCACAATCCCTAGATTCACGCTGGGGTGGAACCGCAGACCGCCCTTGTACGGTCCGAGCACGCTGTTGTACTGAACGCGAAAACCTCGGTTGACCTGCACCGCACCCGTATCGTCTACCCACGGGACTCGGAAGATGATCTGTCGTTCCGGTTCACACAAGCGCTCGACGAGTCCACTGTCCGCATAATGGGGATAGCGTTCGAGGACGACATGCAACGATTCGAATACCTCTGCAGCAGCTTGATGAAATTCAGGTTCACCGGCGTTGCGCTGAAGAACTTGTTCATAGATCGCTGCCACCTGTTCACGCGCAGACACCGTATTCACCTACCTGTTTCGCAATAATTCGACGTCTTCACGGCAGCAACCATGCGATGGTGCCGTAGGCAATCGTAGTTTCGAGAACGACTGCGCATCGCAGCTTACGGCAGTATAATCCTCGACAATCACGACCCAGCCCGTGGATCCGATACACACGCAGGTCAGGTATCATTTGGCACTCGGCCCGGGGTCTATTGCAGGTGGTTCGGTTCGTTATTCGTCCGATGGGTCGTCGAAGATCGGCAATTCGATTGTCGGCCCCAGCCTCTGGAGTTCATCCCGGTGCATCGCGCTCAGCCGGACGAGTGTCAACTCACCGTCGCTGGTGAGCTCGACTCTGACCGTTCGGGCGTCGGACGGATCAGCTGCCCGGCGAACCAAGCCTTGCTTCTGCGCGCGATCGACCAGTTCGACGACACTGTGGTGACGCAGCTGCAGTCGCTCCGCCAACTCCCGCATCGCAGCCCACTCACGGCCCGGAAAACCCTTCAGTGCGAGCATTAGCTGGTATTGCTGCGGGGTGAGTCCATGGGACCGCACGGTCTCCTCACTGAAGCGAAGGTAACGACGAATTCCAAACCTGAAGCGCGCCAAAGATTCGAATTCCCGCTTTGTCAACGGCACCGGTTCCTGTGGTTCGCCGGAGGACACAGTGGAAATCTCCTTTTTCGATGAGTTCCGTTGGGGCAGTGCAAGAATGGCGAGTACGCGACTCGCCGCTCACTGCCTGCGTGATGAGCGAGCGCTAGGCAACAACCTCGCTATTGTTCTCGATCCAGGCAATCGTCACGGGATCTTCGCTCTCGAGGCGTTGCATTTCTTCGTGTCCGTCGCAGCTGCACAGGGCCACCGTTGCCTTCGTGGCGGTGCGCGATATCAGCCGCCACGTGCCGCCGCAGTCGGTCCAACGGGTCAAAGTCGCAATGAAGTTTTCCCCTACGTCACCGAGGGAGCTGTGTAGTACGACCCGTCCCATCTCGAGACGGTAGGTCAACCCTACGACCGCCAGTGCACCGCGCTCTATTCGGTCGGCAATCAGCCTGCTTCGAGCGGTGATCAGCTGTACGGTCTCCTCGACATGACGCGCCTCGAATTCGTCGATTCGACTCAGGCCGATTCTGCGTCCGGCAAGAATGCTCGGAGTAACACGCTCGACGATGTCGCGGATGTAACCGCCCGGCATCGCGACACCGTCTACCGCGTCCACACTCGCTCTGACGGCACCGCAACTGTCGTGACCGAGGACTGCAATGAGTGGCACATCGAGGATATCGACCGCGTACTCGATCGAACCCAATACCGATGCGTCGACGACGTGCCCGGCGGTTCTGACGACGAACAGGTCTCCAAGGCCCTGGTCGAATACGATCTCCGCCGCCACACGAGAATCGGAGCACCCGAACATCACCGCCTTCGGGCGCTGGACGTCGACCAACCGAGTTCGGTCATCGATTCCTTGGCGGGGATGCCGACAGTCGCCGGAGACGAAGCGCTCGTTGCCGGCGCGGAGTTCGCCCCACGCCTGCGCTGGAGTCGGAGACAGCGCACTGATCGGGTCCATCGGATCCCCTTCCTGGTGTCGGCCATAGTCGCCGAGACGGTCCGAGTGGAGGTCCGAGACATACGAGCCCGGAGAGACCTCCGATCCAACTATATCGTGAAACGATACAAATAGAACGTGCGGCTCGAGGGCAACTGGTCCGACCCGACCGCAGTGAGGCCCGTTAGGCTATGGGCCATGGGATCCAAAGGGCCGGCAAGCCGAGGCCAGAAGCGAGCAGCAAAAACCAAGGCTCGGCAGAAACGGCAGAACCCTGCGGGCAATCAGCCCGCATCGATCCCCACTGATCTGCTCGTCGATTTCGCCACCTGGCTCGAGCAAGGAGAGATGGCCGAACACGCCGGACGAGTAGCAGGACTCACCGGCACCACCCTCACTCAGATGGCCAAGGCCAACCCAGCCTTCTCCGTCACCGCCTGGACGCCGAGCGACGCGCACTACCTAGTCGATGCCGCCGAACGGGTCGAGGATTCCGACCCCGACAACGGGCATGCGGCCGCGCTCAACATTGTCCTCTGCGTACTCGAGTTCCTGGCGTTCCTCGACGAGACCGACGCCTGGACCGGTTCGGAGGACGATTTCGCGCACTGCATGGAAGACCTCAACGACTTCGTGTACAACGATCCCGACGTGCTCGAGCCCGATGACATCGAACTGCCCGAGGTCACCGCAGAGGAAGAGTCTGCAGCGCTGGCGATACTGCCCCTGATCTCAGGTGTCGATGCTCTGGTGGCACGGGTCGGTTCCTCGATCGCCCTCGCCGACATTCCCGACCTGTCGGCTGCACTGGCGAATGCGGACGATGCGACGGACGATCCGGCCGCAAACCTCACCGAATTGGACTACTGGGCGGCAGCCATCGCCTCGGAGGTGCTCGAGGTCAAGAGCAGCAACGTGGTGCCAGGCAAGAATGTGGACGCCTTCGGATTGCGCAAGGTAGACGCGCTCCGAGATGTGCTGACACACCACATCCGTCATCAGCTCACCTCGGTCGAGGACGATGTATCGATGGCACTGTCCAACACATTCGCAATTCAGACACTTCTCGCGGCAATGACGGATGACCTCCCCATCGACAATGCCGAAGAAGACTACGAGGGACTCGAGGGCGAGGATCTGCGTACCGCACAGTTGATCGACTATCGCGTCCGTTCCCTCCAAGACCAAACAATTCTCATTACCGCCGAAGACGCCCTCGAGGTACCGACAGCGCTGCGACCTGCAGTTCTACAAGGCATTCGCCTCGCGGAACCCTTCGGTGAGTACGATCCGATGGAATCGTCCTGATCGGCAGGTAACAAAGAGGGTCGTGCATCCGACAAGGTCTTCGTACCAGCAGCCACCGCGGATGTGAGTATCTGCGGCGCCCGCTTCCGGCGAGTGCACCCGTTCGCGGACAAGTTCTCGTGGCCCGCCCCTCTAGTCCGATCCGAGGACCGCACGATGACCGAGCCCTATAATTCCGAGCCTTATGTATTTCCCGGTGCCGCACGTCCAGAACGTCCCCGCCCACTGCTGGGCAAGATCGTGGCCTGGATATCTGTTGCCATCGGCGTTCTGTTTCTGTTCGCCTCACTTGTCGACATCTCGTTGGCCGGCCTCGTTGCGGGCGCGTGCATCACTGCCGCCGGTGCGCTCTACGTTTTCGGAAAGCCCTCACGTGGTCGGGTGCCATGGGCAACCCCGGCCGTTGCGGCACTACCCGCATTGGTAGCTTTCTCGATCATGACCCCGCCGCCCGCGTCGGATGAGGTGGGCAGCTCACAAGCCTTCTCTGCCCCAGCGGTGGCCCAGGTGACAACCTCGACGCCGAGCCCCAGGACCACGGGCGCTCCTCGCTCGACCATGACCAGTCCGACCACGATTAGTCCGATCACGACGATTGCACCGACCACTGTCGTTCCGCCAGTGCCGGAAACTATCTACGCTCGACCTCCGGTGTCGACGACAACGCAGTACGTCCCGGCTCCGGCACCTGTGTACGTTGCCGAGCCGGAACCGGTGTTCGTTCCGCCCGCGCCCTTGGTCGCGGTACCCGATGCCCCTTCCGCTGTCAGCTACGCGAATTGCACCGCAGTCCGGGCAGCAGGAGCGGCACCGATCTATGCCGGCGAGCCGGGATACAGCTCGAAGCTCGATCGCGACGGAGACGGCGTGGCTTGCGAAACCTGAAGCGCAGCTGGGCTTCCCGTCCATAAAGTGTCGATTACCAAGCGTTCGTCGACACAGGGGCGGTTCAGGACTGCCGTTCTTGTCGTACCCCATCGATACTGTCCTTCTCGTCAGCCGGATTCGGCCGCCTGACGAGAAGGAAGGCGTCATCGTGTCGGACAATCGCAAGATCGACCTTCAGGACTCCATCGACGAAGCATGGTCGTCGTACGCCCAAGATTTGATGTCGTTCGTATCGGACATGACACTCCGTGAAACCCTCACGCTCACTGCCGAATCCGGCCTCGATCGCGGTGACGGGGACAGCCCCTGGATCGCGCTCCAGGCCCAACACGACGGCACCATCGCCTGCACTGCCGTTCTCGACAGCTATCTCTACGAGGATGTGGAACCGCCTGCCGGTGACGACCCAGCACTGTTCGCTCTGGGGTGGGTCACTCCGGCGACACAGACGGAGGTCGGCCAGCTCGTCAGCCGTTCGATGATCGGTCATCGCGACAACGCCGAAGAGCTGTCGCGGTCGATAGTCCGCGCGTTCCGCGAGGTCTGGAACGTCGCGCATCCGGCGTTTCTATCGGCTTTGACCGAGGGCGGAAATGGTCGACAGTTCCGTACTTCCGTCGATTGCCGCCAAGTAGATGGCACGGCAGTGATCCCTCTCGACCTCGATCATCTGCGTGCTCTCATCGTGCAGACGGTCGACGCCCACTTCGATTTCACACTTGAATCGAACAACGATATTCGGGTAGACGGGTTCGCATTCCCTGTGCACGTCTGCTTCGATCACGATGCGACGTCGGTCCGCATACATGCACCGCTGGTCACCGCGGTGTCACAATCTGCGACGCTGTCGCGGATGATGTCCTCGCTTACCAGCAGATGGAAGAACATCACCTTCGTCGTGGCCGGAGATCAACTGTTCGCCGGTGTTTCGATCGATACGCGGACCTTCATCCCCCGCCAATTGACTGCGCAGCTCTATCGATTCGGGCATTTCCTCGAAGGTATCGACGCACGGTTCGCCCTTGGTGTCGGTGGGACGTTGTTCGATCCAACTCATCGCCACGTAGATCCGTATCCACCAGTATCGTGGTCCGACGACGGAGGAACTCTCGGCACGCTCCGTGCAGCATGCGAATTGACCGGCGGTCCAGTAGATTCTGCGACAGTCGACGCCCTCTGCCGACGCCAGGATGTCGGGGAGCTGGCCCAGCGCGCACAGTGGACAGCCCAACGCTTCCGCGATCACGCACATCGACTAGGAGACGAACGACGCGTACGTGCAGCCGTCCTATGCGACTCGTTCGCGCTGAGCTGGACCTATGTCGCCGAGAGCCTTCGCCGAACGCATCGACCCGCACGACAACTCACTCCCCGACCTGAGCAGTTTCAGCTCTTCGATTCGCTCGAAGAACCCGCACTGTTCGATATGGAATAGCTCATAGGGATAACTCAATAGTGCGCTAACCTGGGCGGGTGGCTACTCAGGATCATCCCGACACCCCACTGACGGATTATCCGCGGCCGTCGGTTGCCGTCGATGTCGCAGTGCTGGCGGTACGAGACAACACGCTGTGCGTCGTCGCCGTACCGTCACCTCGGGGTCGTGCGCTACCTGGAACCTTCCTACATCCGGGCGAGCGACTGGCAGACGCCGCCGAACGCGCCCTTCGCTCCAAAGCGAGCCTCAGCGGCCTGTCGTTTCATCAGATCGGAATGTTCGACGAGCCGAACCGAGACGATCGTGGATGGGTGTTGTCCATGGCGCACGGCGCAGCAGTGGCCTATGAAAACCTGGGCACCGCAGTCGATCTCGTCGAGATTCGCAACGGATCGCCGACCTCTGAACTCGCGTTCGATCATAACGCCATGGTGGCGCTGTCGGTGGTAGATCTGCGCGAGCGATACGGTTCGAAGGTGGACCCGGCCCACCTGCTCGGATCCACCTTCACCTTGCTCGAGCTCAGGAGAGTCTATGAGGTCATCTACGACAAGGAGCTTCCCAAAGACACCTTCAGGCGGCATGTCGCGGGTGCGCTGATCGGCACCGGCGATTCCTCGACCACGGGCGCCGGCAGGCCGGCCGAGCTGTACCGCAGAAACCCTGACGCTCGGCTGCCCGAGTCCGCTGCGGCCCTCTTCAAGAGCTGAGGCCCGGCGTGGGGTTAGCTCAGCAACCGGGTTGTCAGCTTTGCGCCCCGTGCGGAAAAGGCCACTACCGATACCACCTCGACTCGAGTGTATGCACCGACGATCGCTGCAAGCTGTTGCGCTATCGCATCTTCCAGCGGCCAACCGTACGATCCCCCGGAGATCAACGGAAAGGCCACAGTTCGCGCACCGAGCGAATCAGCGACTGCGAGACTGCGTATGTACGCAGCCCGCAAGATGCCGGAGCGATCCTCGTGCGCCGAATAACGCGGACCCACCGCGTGAATTACCCACTTGGCAGGCAAGAGACCTGCCGTCGTCGCGACTGCCCCACCGGCCGCAAGACCGTTCGGTAGGGACGTATTCCGCAGAACCTTGCACTCGGCAAGCACGTCCGGCCCACCTGATCGGTGGATGGCCCCGTCCACGCCTCCCCCACCGAGCAGCGCCGAGTTCGCCGCATTGACGATGGCGTCTACGCGCACTCTGGTGATATCGCCTTCGATGACATCGATGATCGTCATGGTGTGCCTCCTGAATTGGCTACGATATCGTCGGCAATCGCGACGAGATCGTCAGCGGTGAGTTGGGGATATCCATGGAGCAACGCCCGCCAACGCGTCGGCACAGCCGACGCGCCCCATTTGGCACCTAGCAGTCCGCCCGCAATTGCTGCAGTCGTGTCGGTGTCGCCACCTGCAAGAACACACAATTCTAGGGCTTGGACAAGATGCTGTGGTCCGCCCTGGTCTGCTCTCACAATCGCCCACCATGCAGTCTGCAGCGCGTGGACGACCCAGCCGTTGTTCGGAAAGTCCGACGGTTCACCATGCTCCGCCTCGTCGAGCAGCGGCCCCCAAAATGCTGCCGATTCCGCAGTGTCGACCCACAGCCGAATGCCGTCGAAGTTTCCTTCGAGCACGGCATGGCGGATCGCGAACGACCACATCTGACACGCTTGGGCGGCGCGAGGGTCGGAGTGTGTCAGGGCGCTGATCGCGGCGGCGGCCTCGACACACCTCTTTGCATTGTCGAGATAGCGGAGTGCGACGGGGGCTGTCCGCATCAACGAACCGTTTCCGCCGGTTCGGCCGGTGAGCGCGCTTGCACACCTGGTCATCTCGGACGCACTTGCGCTACGGCGTCGCAGCACAGCCCGCGTCTGGTTGCCGATATCTGCTGGTTTGGTGTCGTACCAGGCGAGGAAGTTCGCGGCGACGGCATCGAGCCCGTCGCCGGTTCCGACATCTGCGCCCTCTCGTGACGCCAGAGCGATAGCAGCGGCCATTGATGTGTCGTCGGTCCATTCCCCCGGGGCCCAATCGAATGCGCCGCCTCCGATCATGTCGACGACAGTGTCCGGTGACGGATGTGTGAACTCGTATCCAGCTCCGAGTGCATCTCCTGCGGCGGTGCCCAGTAGGACCCCTGCGGCGCGATCAGCTTGTAGCGGCGTAACTTTCACGGACAACTCCCTTAGCTCGACTCTGCGCTTACTTTAGCGCATAAATGCGCTAATCGCTAGTCGGAGCCGGCCAAGAGGCGGAAATTACAGGAAGCCAGAGAGGGTACTTCCATTTACTGATACGGCAAGTTACATTAACTACCACTTTCGAACCAACCAAGGAGCAGCGATGACACTTTCGTCCGCACCGCGCACGCGATCGGCCGACACCGACGCGGAGGCCGAGCAGTACAACGAGACGCTCCGTCTTCTGTCCGAAGGATCCGTGGACAAGCATTTCGATCCGTACGTCGATATCGACTGGGATTCTCGCGAGTTCGAAGTCACCAAGGGCGACCGCCGATGGATACTTCCGGCCACAACCGACGCGCTCGGCAGCCACGCCTGGTACCAAGCCCTGCCGGAAGACCGACAAATCGCTATCGGCATGTGGCGCCAAGCCAACATCGCCAAAGTTGGACTGCAATTCGAGAACATCCTCATTCGCGGCATGATGCAATACGTATTCTCACTGCCGAACGGCTCTCCTGAGGCTCGCTACTGCACCCACGAGTCGATCGAGGAGTGCAACCACACCCTCATGTTCCAAGAGATGGTCAACCGCATCGATGCAGACGTGCCAGGTATGAACCGTCCGATGAAGTTGATCTCCCCGATCATCCCATTGTTCTCGACGCTGTTGCCCGAGCTGTTCTTCGTCGGGGTCCTCGCCGGCGAGGAGCCGATCGACCACATCCAAAAGTCGTTTCTACGATCGGGAGCAGATATTCATCCGATCATGCAGAGCGTCATGGTCATTCACGTCGCGGAGGAAGCCCGTCATATTTCGTTCGCGAACCAGTTGTTGCGTCGCCGGGTGCCACAGATGTCCAGGGTCGGACGCTTCTTGCTGTCGTTGGCATTCCCCATCACCATGCGGATCCTGTGCGACGTCATCGCCATTCCACCGAAAAAGTTCTGGAAGAAGTTCGATATCCCGAAGTACGTGAAAGACGACCTGTTTTGGGGCACAGAACAATCCCAGCACAGGTTGCAGGACTATTTCGGCGACGTTCGTATGCTGGCCACAGACACCGGAATGATGAATCGCTCGGCAAAGCTACTGTGGAAGGCGTGCGGAATCGACGGCAGAGCGTCGCGTTACCGCAGCGAACCCGATCGCAGCTCCAGTCACTTCGCAGCCTGAGCCTCGAGTTCACCTCTCCCCACTGCCGGGTCGCCAGTCAGGAAGTCCATGCCCCACATCGTTACTCAATCATGTTGTAGCGACGCGTCATGCGTCTACGCGTGCCCCGTCAACTGCATTCACCCGACGCCGGATGAGCCCGACTTCCTGACTGCCGAAATGCTGCATATCGACCCGTCCTCGTGCGTCGACTGTGGCGCGTGTGTCTCGGCGTGTCCGGTGGATGCAATCGTACCCAAGGCCAAGCTTACCGACGCGCAGTTGCCGTTCCTGCAGATCAATGCAGATTTCTACAAGCAGGAACGGCCTGCGCGTCCGTTGCTTGCACCGGTGTCACCGGCTCCGGCAGTCGCCAGGGAGCGCCAGCCGCTTCGCGTGGCCATCGTCGGATCGGGACCTTCGGCGATGTATGCGGCCGATGAACTTCTCACCCAGCCTGGTGTGAAGGTCGACGTCTACGACCGACTGACCCAGCCGCACGGCCTGGCACGATTGGGCGTAGCGCCGGACCACGAGAAGACCCGTCAGGTATCTCGGCTATTCGACACCATCGCTGCGCAGCCTGGATTCCGGTTCCATCTAGGTGTCGAGGTGGGAAAGGACATTACGCACCAGCAGCTGTTGGATCAGCATCATGCCGTGATCTACGCAGTCGGTGCGTCTTCGGATCGGGAATTCGCGATTCCTGGTGCGAGACTTCCCGGTCGGGGGTCGGCCACCGACTTCGTCGCCTGGTACAACGGTCACCCCGACCATGCCGAGCGCCACTACGACCTGTCCCACAAACGGGCGATCGTCATCGGTAATGGCAACGTGGCCCTCGACGTGGCCCGGATCCTGACGATCGATCCCGAACGTCTGGCCGGCACGAACGTGCCCCCTCACGCACTGAAAGCATTGCGGGAGTCCAGCATCGAAGAGGTTCTGGTGGTCGGCCGGCGCGGCGTCGCACAGTCAGCTTTCACAGTTCCGGAGTTCGCCGGTCTGCTCGGCACCTCGGGGGTGGAGGTTTCGACTCACCGCGACGAGATCGTGCTCGACGCAGCCTCGATCGCCCTGATCGAAACCGACGAGCTCCCGCACTCAGTAGTTCAGAAGTTGCGCCTGCTGCAGAGATTGGAAGACTCGGAAAGTAGAGGCGGTAAGCGAATCATGCTGCGCTATCTCCTCTCCCCCAGGCGAATTCTCGGTGATGCGGCCGTGACCGGTGTCGAGTTCGATCGCATGACACTCGATACCGGCATCGACGGCACGGTTCGCAGCATCGCGACGGGTGAAGTCGAGACCGTCGACACCGGACTGGTATTGACGTCGATCGGCTACCGTGGCGTGGCGATCGAAGGTGTGCCGTTCGACGAACAAGCAGGAATCATTCCCAACCACGATGGCCGCGTCCTCGAATCACCCGGCGGTGCACGGTTTCCCGGAACCTATGTCACCGGCTGGATCAAACGCGGGCCGTCAGGATTCATCGGTACCAACAAGTCCTGCGCACAGGGAACAGTGTCCAATCTGGTCGCCGACTTCAACAGCGGCACGCTCGGCGACCTCGACTCCCCTGCGCCCCTGAGGCGGCGCAGGTGGCTGCGCCTCCACTGACGATCCGACCGAGCCTAGATAATCCCGTGATGCAGTTCGGCGACGTCCGGGTGCGCTCGCGTACGCGACTTCCAGGCATTGGCACCATAGGTGTCGAAGATCGGATTGTTCGGATCTGCCTCGACCCCTGTGGACTTCGCCGCCAACTCCTCGGGCAGCGACACGATCGGAATGACGGCGTCCAGCGCGGGGCTCAGGAAGAAGGGGATCGAAATTCGGTCGGCGCCGGCTCTAGGTGCTTGCACTCGATGTCGCGTCGCACGCAGATAGCCTTGCGTCGCAACTTCGAGCAGTTCGCCGATGTTGACGATGAATGCGCCGTCGACGGGAGGTACGTCGATCCATTCACCCGCCTCGATTTCGACCTGCAATCCCACCGAGTCCGGTTCGACGAGGAGGAGAGTGAGGACGCCGGAGTCCTTGTGTGCACCGACGCCCTGCGGATTGTCGGCGCTTCCGGGGTACCGGACGATCTTGATCAAGGACGCTGGGCTGTCGGCGAACGCGTCGTCGAACACGTCTTCGGAAGCGCCGAGTGCCGACGCCCAATGCCGCAGGACTCGCAACCCGAGTTGGGACATGATCGCTTCCCAGGATTCGAACGCGGGCTCGAGAGCTGGGAGTGCAGACGGCCAGAGGTTCGGTCCTTGGAGATTCCAATAGCCCTCGGCGCCGTCGATAACAGGCCGTTCGGGGCCGATATCTATCTGTTCACGCCAATCGACTTCACCGTTGGTCAGCTCGCCCCCCAGGCGTGAGTAGCCGCGGAAGTGTGGGCTGTTCAGCTGCGAGATCTCGTCCTTCTCCTCCGGCGCGAGGGCGAAGAACGAGCGAGCGAGTCGAAGGACTTCCTCGCTGCGAGCCGTCGGCACACCGTGGCCCACCAGGTAGAAGAAGCCGAATCGATGTGCAGCGTCCAACAGGGAGGCCCGGAAGCCGTCCGGATCGGTGTCGACGAGTGACATATCGAGAACGGGAAGCATGCATTCCATTATCGACGCTTCCGCCTACTCTGTCAGACGCTCGATGCCTGCCGTGCCTCTTCGAGGAGATAGTCGCCCATGTCGGCGCTGTGGGTCATTTCCCAGTAGTCGACGATGCGCCAGGGCAATGTCGATACGACCCGTCCAGCGTCGTTTCGGTACCAGTTGTCCATCCCCGGGTGCGTCCAGATCATGCGCGAGTGCGCCTCGTCGTGACGTCGTACGTAGTCTTCTTCGACTTCGGGCTTGCACTCGACAGCGCCGATTCGGTTGTCCGACATGTATTTCAGGACATCCACGATGTAGCGGACCTGACATTCCGCGATGGTGATGTAGCTACCGCCGTGCCCGAGGACGGTTCCGGGCCCGCAGGTCAGGAAGAGGTTGGGGAAGTCCGGCACGGTGATGCCGAGGTGCGCATGAGCGTCCTCGGGACCCCACCCGTCGCGGATCGACCTACCAGAGCGGCCGCGAACGTCGATGGGTGTCAGCAACTTGTGCGTCTCGAAGCCGGTTGCCAGGATCACGACATCGACCTCTACCTCGGTCCCCTGCTGTCCCCGCACGGTGTCGGCACCGATCGAGGCGACACCCTCGGCCACGAGGGTGACATTGTCACGGCGAAGGGCAGCGAACCACCCGTTGTCCAGCAACATGCGCTTACCGAACGGGGGGTAGTCCGGCAGCGACTTCTCGATCAGATCCGGCCTGCCTTCGAGCGCGTTCTCCAGGTATCGGGTGAACACTCGGCGGTGCGCGTCGTTGATCGCGTTGACCGACTGTGCGGGGTTCTCCCACTCCGGATCGACCTGCAGCGACGGGTGGACGCGGTCGTTGAAGTTCCATGCGAGCCGCGCTCGGTACCAGAGCCGATACAGCGGAACCGTCTCCATCAGGTAGCTGACGTCGTCGTCGATGGGGGCGAAATAGACGTCACTGGACGCGACCCACTGCGGCGAGCGCTGGAACACTGTCGCGTGGCCGACCGTCGAGGCGATGGCGGGAAGTACCTGCATGGCGCTGGCCCCGGTGCCGATGATGGCCACGCGTTTGCCGGTCAGATCGAGCCCCTCGGGCCACTCGGCGGTGTGGAAGATCGGGCCACGGAATGCGTCGAGCCCCGGTATCGGGGGAACCTTCGGGCGATTGAGTTGGCCGGTAGCGGTGATGACCACATCTGCGGTGAGGACTTCGCCGCTCGTCGTCGTGACGGTCCATAGTTGCCGCTCCGCGTCGTATACGGAGGTGGAGACCTCGGTGTCGAATCGGATTCGGTCCCGGAGATCGTGGTCGGTGGCCACATCGCTGAGGTACTGCCAGACCTCTTCACGCTTGCCGAAATGTGTGCTCCAAGACCGTGGGGCGAAGGAGTAGGAGTAGAGGTGGCTGGGTGTGTCGACACCCGCCCCTGGGTAGGTGTTCTCGAACCAACCACCCCCCACGTCGGAATTCTTCTCCAGCACAACGTGATCGATTCCGGCTTCACGTAGCTTGATGGCCGCGAGCATGCCCGACACGCCTGCCCCGATGACGATGACCGACAGGGCACTGGCGGTGACTGCCTGTGCCTCGGCAGAGACGAATCCCATGTCCTCGGCGATCATCGAGGCAAATTCCGGTGGCACCGACTCGCCTACCGCGGCGCTGATCATCTCTACGAGTTGATCATTGGACGGCGACGGGATTGCCGGCGGCGTACCGTACGTCCACTCGGAGATGGCGGCGAGAGCGGCCGCCCTGATCGTCTGCGCGACGTCAGGTGCAAACCCACCGGCATCGTTGTCGTCCATGCCACGACTGCGGGTCGGCAGGTAGGGGGCCTCGAGCCAGACATGGTCGCCGGTGAGTTGGTAGAGCACCGCGACCAGGCTCGGCATGTTTGCCGAGTCGAGCGCCCGAGCCAGCCGGTTGCGGTCGACAGTATTCACAGATGCACACATGAAGAACCTCTTTCAGCGCCCGAGAAAAGCGAACTCCCTAAAAACTAACCACAGTTAGGCAAATATTCGCAAGGACTTCGGCGAATCCGCACTAGATGCAAAGTTGCCACTTGACAATGTGGCATACACCACACGATGCTTCAGGCACTACCTAACAGTGGACAGGCGAAGGGATTCGACATGGAGCTCACCGAGGCAATGCGCACAACCGGAACCTGCCGGCGATACCTCAGCGATCCGGTCCCCGACGAGGTGTTCAGAAAGGCCTTCGACGTCGCCCGCTTCGGACCCCAGGGCGGCAATCGTCAGCCGGTGCGATGGATCGTTGTCCGCGAGCAAGCCCGCAAGCAGGCACTCGCCGACCTGTATCTGCCGATGTGGGATGCCTACTTCGCCGGCATCACCGGCGGGACAGTAGCCGTCGGCGCCCTCCCGAAAACAGTGCAGGACGCCGACTTCTTTGCCCGCCACCTAGCCGAGGTACCCGCAATTGTCGTCGTGTGCGCGGCAGTGGACGGACTGCACCCCACCGATCACGAACTCGGCAGACTCTCCGTAGTCGGTGGCGCTTCGATCTACCCGACTGTGCAGAACCTGTGCCTGACCTTGCGAGATCAAGGTGTGGCCACCGCGGTGACCACACTGTTGTGCGCAGAAGAACCCAAAGTACGCGAACTGCTGGAAATCCCCGAGGGCTACATCACCGCCGCCCACATCGCCGTCGGATACCCTGAGCGGCCATTTCCCAAGAAGCTCACCCGCGATCCCGTCGAGCAGATAGTCGCCCTCGAAACGTTCACCCAACCGATGTTCGACGCCACCCTGTCCCCCTCGCTCTGAGCCGACCGAACATCTTCAGGAGAGACATAGTGACCGGCACTGCCCAGCATCACCGTTCGTTGATCGGCCGCGCCACCATCGGCGATCAACTTCGTCGACACGCGCGAACGCAGCCGCACAAGACCGCGTTCATCAGCTACCGATCCGACGGCACGCGCCTGGTCACCACATACGGAGAGCTCGACGCACACGCGAACCGATTCGCCAACCTCCTCCTCGATCTCGGGGTGCGGCACGGTGACCGAGTTGCGTCGATGGCGCGCAACAGTGTCGACGTGGTCATCGCCTACTACGGCACACTCAAGATCGGCGCCGCGTTCACCGGCATCAACGTCATGTATCGATCAGCAGAAGTGCAGCACCAACTCGAACACGCAGAGCCGACCGTGGTCGTCGCCGATGCCGAATTCGCCGACACGGTCGCCGACGTCAAACCGGAGTCGACGACGCTCGTCACGTTCGGCGCGCACTACGAGGAGCTGACGGCGCAGTTGCCCTCGTCCGACCCCGAAGTCGACATGGACGAGAACGACGTCGCCATGGTCATCTATACCTCCGGCACCGAGGCCGCACCGAAAGGTGTGATGATTCCGCATCGCAACTTCCTGATCTCCACGGCGCCCGCGTGGAGTTGGGGTCTGCAAACAGGTCCCGAGGACACCTGGCTGTTCGTCATGCCGTTCCACACCATCGCAGGCCTCGGATCGATGACAACTCTGACACTGATGGGTGCCACACTCGTGTTGCCTGCAACCGTCGAACCGGCACTCTCGCTCCGGATCATCGCCGACGAGAAGATCTCGGTCATCGCCCAAACTCCGACGTTCTACATGGCACTCGCTCGCGACTCCACTTTCGGGAGCACCGCCGTCGGGCAGGTCCGGCGTTGTCTCACCTACGGTGGCCAGGTCTCACCCCACACCATCGAGGCGTGGGCGAGTGCGGCACCGGAAGCAATCTGGGGCACGTATTGGGGACAGTCGGAACTTTCCCAACTGGGATCGGTCGGCTGGTTCTCCACCCTCGACGACATTCCCGGTGGGGACGCGTCGTGGATCGGTAAGCCGGTCACGCACCTGGAGGTCAAGGTCGTCGACGCCGAAGGCAACGACGCCGAGATCGGCGAATTGGTTTGTCGCACTCCGTCGGTGATGCTCGGATACTTCAAGGACGAGGAACGAACAGCCGAAGTCTTCCGTGGCGGCTGGGTACACACCGGCGATATGGTGCGCGTCGACGCCGATGGAAATCTGTTCTTCTACGATCGCATGAAGGACATGATCAAGACCGGGGGAATGAATGTATCTTCGCAAGAGGTCGAACGCGCCATTCACACACACCCGGAGGTGCTGCGGGCGGCCGTCGTCGGAGTGCCCGATCCCTATTGGTCCGAGGCAGTGACTGCCTTCGTCATCGCGCGCGAGGGGTGCACCCCCGATCCGCAGGCCATCATCGAGCACTGCCGGATCGAACTGGCGATCTACAAGGCTCCGAAGTCGGTGTACATCGTCGAAGAACTACCCGTCGACGCGCAGGGCAAGATCCTCAAGAGGAACCTTCGAACCATGGCCACCGCAGCGGAGGAGCCCGTATGACCGCACCCGATCGAGAAGCCGTCGTCCCACGCCAGATCCGAACGCAACGCCGCCGCGAGGACATCGCGTCGAAAGCGGCAGAAATCTTTGCGCGCGACGGGTATGCCAATGTCGGCATGCGTGACATCGCCGATGCTGTCGGAATACGCGGAGCGAGTCTGTACCATCACTTTCCCTCCAAAGAAGACATCCTCTTCGCGGTCTGCCTCACCGTCACCGAGGAACCGTCCGAAGAGAACCTGCCGCTGCTCGACGCACCGGGTACGCCCACACAAAGGTTGGCGTCGCTGGTGCGGGCGCATCTCGTTCATCTCAACCTCCGACGCGTCGAGTACATCGTCGGGCTCCACGAGCTGGCGTCGCTGACGCCGGAACACCGAGCCACGATCGAGGACTATCGGCGTCGCTACCAACGACGCGTGCGCGAGGTCATTGCCGCCGGTATGCACACCGGGGAGTTCACGGTGTCCGATGCCCGCGTAGCCGCCTTCGCGGTGACGGACATGCTGAACGGAATAAGCAACTGGTTCCATGACGGAGGGGATCTGAGCATCGAAGCCGTCGCAGACACCTACGTCGACCTCGCCGTGCACCGACTTCTCGGTGCGCCGGGCAATGATTGACGGCGACTGGGACCCGGGCTTCCGTCAGGTTCGCGACGCGTTGGCGGACGGCATCGACTCGGGTGCGGAACTCGGCGCCTCGATCGTCGTAGATATCGACGGCCGTCGTGTCGTAGACGTCTGGGGTGGCCACTGCGATTCCGCTCGCACCCGTCCGTGGGTTCGAGACACGATCACCAATGTCTGGTCGACGACCAAAACAGTAACCAACCTCGCCGCATTGATGCTGATGGATCGTGGACTGCTGGACCCCTATGCACCGGTTGCGAAGTACTGGCCCGAGTTCGAGGCCAACGGCAAACACGACATCGAGGTGCGACACGTGCTGTCGCACACATCCGGTGTCTCGGGCTGGGATGCGCCGTTCACCACCGAGAACATGTACGACTGGGAGTTGGCCACCAGTCGATTGGCTGCGCAGTCGCCGTGGTGGGATTCGCGCACCACATCCGGCTATCACGCCGCTACGCAAGGACATCTCGTCGGCGAACTCGTGCGCCGCACGACGGGTAAGACGCTGGCGCAGTTCGTCACCGAAGATATCGCGCGCCCCCTCGGTGCCGACTTCCAGATCGGTGCTCGCGAGCAGGACTGGGGACGTATCGCCGCCGTCGTGCCGCCACCTGTAAGCACTTCGCCGAAGATTGCCGACCCGTCGAAAGTGCGACGCCGCACTTTCCTGGGCCCGCCGATCGACGCCGAGTCCGCCAACACCGCGCCGTGGCGCCGCGCCGAACTGGGTGCGCTCAACGGTCACGGTAATGCTCGCTCCGTCGCAACGATCTTGTCCGCGCTCTCACTCGGCGGAACGGTCGACGGCGTACGTCTGCTCGGACGCGACGCGGTGGAGCTTGCGTTCGACGAGCAGAGTAACGGAGTCGATTTGGCCTTGGGTGTGCCACTGCGTTTCGGAATCGGATTCGCACTGCCGCAGCTCGAGACGGTTCCTTACATTCCCGAGGAGAAAATATGTTTTTGGGGTGGATGGGGTGGGTCACTGATCGTCATGCATCCCGAAAGTGGAATGACGTTCTCCTACATGATGAATCGCATGGGTGAGGGGATCATCGGATCCGACCGGGCCAGAGACTGTTTACAGGCCACGTACGCCGCGCTGAGCGCAAGCTCATGACAAGAAACTCGACTAGTAGAGAACAGGAAGAGACGCGATGACCGTCATCAGCACCGACAGGGATGAGGAAAACCTCGTCTTCACGATCGTTGCCGAGTTCGACGCGAAAGTCGATCGCGTCTGGCAGATCTGGGCAGACCCACGCATGCTCGAACTATGGTGGGCTCCAGCTACTTCGCCGGCGACATTCGAGACCCATGAGTTCGAACCAGGCGGGGTGGCCCACTACTACATGCTCGGTTCCCACGGGCAGAAAGTTCGGGGGCGGTGGTCGATCACATCAATCGACGCACCGCGAACTTTGTCCTTCGACGACGGGTTCGCCGACGTGAATTGGGATCCCATCGAAGACATGGGCACTGCGCATGCCGTCGTAGAACTGATGGACCTCGGCGGTCGGACCCGGATGACTACGACGATGACCTTCGATACCGCGGAACAGATGCAACCGATGGCCGAGATGAAGATGGATGAGGACTTGGTGACAGCAATATGCCAAATCGACGGGATCCTTGCAGGGCCGGCTGCCCCGTAGATCGCCGGGCGGGCATGGTGTTCCTTTCGCGACCAGAGTGCGCGAGAACCCGCTTGCTCAGCGCGCAAGTGGTACATCCTGCTCACACTCCATGTGAGAATATCCGCCATGACCGAGAACATGCATCACCGACTGAACTACATCGAGTTTTCCGTGACCGATCTGCCTGGTGCCCAAGCGTTCTACCGCAGCGCATTCGGCTGGGATTTCAACAGCTACGGCCCTGGGTATGCGGGGATCGTCGGTGCTGACGGCGATGAAGTGGGCGGCCTGGCTCTGGTGGACGAACCTGCACCGAGGGGAGGTCCACTTGTGCTCTTGTATTCCGATGACCTCGACGCGACGGTGGAGTCGGTCAGTGCAGCGGGTGGCGCGGTGGTGAACGGCCCGTACGAGTTCCCCGGCGGTCGACGCTTCCACTTCGCCGATCCCAGCGGCAACGAACTCGGAGTCTGGGGCCCCTGACGCACATCGGGGCTATCCGCGGTATGAATTCGGATCCTCTGGCACTGCAAAGACCAGGTCGGCTCGCTCACGTTCTCCTGCAACAATATTCGAATTCGGAAGATCCACTTGTTCGGTCCACATACGTGCATCCGCGAGCGCTTTTCCGTGACGACGCTGTCTGCTGATCAATCGTTCGGTGAGAATGTTCTGCGCGACGTCGAGATACCACACCTCATCGAGTACCGGTCGGACACGCTGCCAACCCCCACCCGTGGACAGCAGGTAGTTGCCTTCGGTGATGATCAAGGCCGTGCTGCGCATGATCGGCACTGCTGATCCGACCGATTCCTCCAATCCGCGATCGAATCGGGGTGCGTAGATCACCTCGGAGTCCTGCTCGCGTAGCCGCCCGAGCAATGCGACGTACCCGTCCACATCGAACGTGTCGGGAGCCCCTTTGCGGTCGCGTCTGGAGAGCCTTGTCAGCTCGCTGTTCGCGAGGTGGAATCCGTCCATCTCGACGATCGCGGCGCTCGCTCCGAGCACCTCGCCGAGAGCCTTGCACACCGTCGACTTCCCTGAGCCGGGAGGACCTGTGATACCCAGGATCTTTCGTTCGCCGGAGCTGACCGAGTCGCGAGCTCGCTCGGCCATGTACTCGAGCATCCGATCGAACGACTCCGCGCGATACACCGATTGTTGCTTGCTCACTCCAAAACGTTCCTCTCGGGCGCGCACGCCACCGCCGAAATACCACGTACACATTCATCGTTCCCTGCACCGCTGACGCCACCTTTCGGCTCCCCGAGCTTGACGATCACAACCCCGAGCAGAATGAGGCCGCCGCCGCACACCTGAACGAGCCGCGGTGTCTCACCGAGCAAAAGCCAGGCGAACACGAGAGCGGACAGGACCTCGGTGAGCCCGACGAACGAGGCGAGGCGCGAGCCGAGTCTGCGGATCGCAGCGATTCCGCAGACGTAAGCGAGCGCGGCGGTGACCACGCCCAACAAGGCGATCGACACCCACCAGGGCACGGTTGCACCGGCAAGGATCACATTCGAGGTAGTGGCGGCGAACGGCACGATCCCGATCAGCCCCGCCAACATCAGGATCACTCCGCCGCACAACAGCCCGCCGGCTGCGAGGGCCAACGGCGGTAGACCGTGTCCTTCTTCGGCCGACATGATCCAGTAGACGGCTGCTCCGGCCATCGCACCGAGCGCCCATAGAACTCCGATCGGGTCGATCGCTGCACCCGAGATCAAGTCGAGCACGAACACCAGACCGACTGCCGCCACTGCCGCGCCGAAGACGGTCTTGACCGTCGGACGTTGCTTGTGGCGCAACCATATCCAGCCGATGACTGCGACAGGCGAGGTGAATTCGATCAGCAATGCAACACCTACCGGCATGTAACCGACAGCGTTGAAGAATGCGAGCTGACATCCCGCGACGGCGATCGCGCCGTACGCCACGATGGTCCCCAGGCTGCGGGGTACTAGATTCCAGCGACCCCGCATAGCCAACGCACCGGGTAGCGCAAGGACTGCGGCCGCAATCAGAACTCGCGCGGTCACCGCAGCCCCAGCAGTCCACCCGGCGTCGAGAAGCCCCTTTGCCAGTGGCCCGGAGAGACCGAACGCGGCCGAGGACACTGCGGCCAAGCCGAGCCCCGAGGCCAGCCTGGACGTTGGCTGCACGCGGACGTCATCAGTCAAACTCGTCATGGCACCTTACGTTAAGGATCGCGATGTAAGGTGTCAACATGATTTTCGCTCATGACACCGAAGGGGCGATGCTGTCCGCTGTCGTCTTGGTGAACTCGGCAGAGGATCCGGACACGATGACGACGCTCGCGCAACTGTCAGCGTTCTTCGTCGAGCAGCGCTACACCGGCCGATTCGACGGCGATCTCGCCGAACTCGACGCAGTCCGCGCGCTGCGGCCACTGTTGCGAACACTGCTCATAAGCGACCGCGACGGTGCCGTGGAGATCGTCAACCACATCCTCGCCGACGCCGAAGCACTGCCGCGGCTGGTCCGACATGGAGACATGGACTGGCATCTGCATGCGGTGAGCGATGACAGGCCCCTGGCCGACAGGATCGCCGTCGAGACTGCCATGGCGATGATCGATGTGATTCGTGCCGACGAACTCTCACGGCTCGACGTCTGCGCGGCCGACTGCGGCGGCATCGTGTTCGACCTTTCCCGCAACCGTTCCCGAAAGTTTTGCTCTACCTCTTGCGGAAACAGGACTGCTGTCGCGGCCTATCGCGCCAGGCAAGGCAGTTGATGCCGGTCGTCCGAGCCCGAATCTTCCAAGGAAGTAGATTTCCTTTCGGGCCGATGTCGATCGGCGCTCGACCCGTTCGACGTGTAAGCAGAGGGACCGAAGAGTCGTCCCAGCAGCGGAGGAGAACCGAAATGAAGTACATGCTGATCATGCGCACCACCGACCAGGCCATCGAAGCGTCCAAGGACATGGACTTCGCCGAGATCATCAACGCCATGGGCGCGTACAACGAGTCGCTCCTCAAGGCCGGGGTGCTCCTTGCGGGTGAAGGTTTGGCGGGGCCGGAAGAGGGTTTCATCGTCGACTTCGATGCCGAAACACCGATCATCTCCGACGGCCCGTATGGAGAGACCAAGGAGTTGTTCTCGGGATTCTGGATCATCCAGACCTCGTCGAAGGACGAGGCCGTCGAATGGGCCAAGCGTTGCCCGCTCGGCCCCGGAGTCAAGCTCGAGGTCCGTCGAGTCACCGAGATGGAAGAGTTCGATCAGAGCAACGAGTACGTCCAGAAGGAAGCGGGTTGGCGTGAAGAACTCGGCACCGATCGACCTGTCTCCTCCTGACACATGACCGAAGATGTTCGACGCGAGGTCGCGGCCGTGTGGCGGATCGAGTCGGCGAAAATTCTCGCCACGCTCACCCGAACTGTCGGCGATCTCGACCTCGCCGAGGACCTGGCCGGGCAGGCCCTGCTCGAGGCCGTGGAGCAGTGGCCCACTTCGGGCGTTCCCCGCAACCCGGCTGCATGGCTGACGTCGGTCGCGAGAAGGCGCGCGATCGACGGGTGGCGCCGCAAAGCTCGGCTCGACGAGCGTTATGCGCACTTTGCCCGCGAGTTGGAGAACGGAGCCTCGATTGTCGAAAACGAACCGTGGGATCCCGACCGTATCGACGACGACATCCTGCGGCTGATCTTTATTGCGTGCCATCCGGTTCTCAATCGAAAAGCGCAGGTGGCGTTGACGCTTCGGATAGTCGGCGGACTGACGACCGAGGAGATCGCGAAGGCGTTTCTGATATCGACAGCGACCGTCCAGCAGCGCATCGTGCGGGCCAAGAAGACGCTCACCTCGGCGAAGGTGGCCTTCGAGGTGCCCGAGCGCGCGGAGTTTGCCCGCAGGCTCGGCGGGGTCCTCAGCGTTGTGTATCTGGTGTTCAACGAGGGATACGCGGCCAGTTCGGGTGAGGAGTGGATGCGCACCGACCTGAGCAACGAAGCGCTGCGGTTGGCACGCATCCTCGCCGAACTGGTTCCGCAAGAGCCCGAAGTGCATGGCTTGGTAGCACTGATGGAACTGACTGCGTCGAGGTTCGGGGCCCGCACCGACCCCGACGGTGTACCAATTCTGTTGTCCGAGCAGAACCGCACGAAATGGGATCGTGGCCAGATCACCCGAGGCCTGGCATCTCTGGCGCGCGCCGATGCGATCGGGCGTGGTCGCGGCCCGTACAGCCTGCAGGCAGGGATCGCGGAATGCCACGCCGTCGCAGCGACTTTTGCCGATACCGACTGGAAGCGAATCGTGTTGCTGTACGAGGCATTACAGCAGCTCGCACCCTCGCCGGTTGTCGATCTCAATCTAGCGGCAGCTGTCTCGATGGCCTACGGCCCGGTCATCGGCCTGGAGTACGTCGACAAGCTCGTCAGTGCGGGGACGCTCTCCGGTTACCACCTGCTGCCGAGTGTGCGAGGAGACCTTCTTGCCCAACTCGGTCGAATCGACGAAGCACGCATCGAATTGCTGGAAGCCGCAAGGTTGGCGGGCAACGAGCGTGAGCGGGCGGTGCTGACCGCCAAAGCGGCAGAACTTGGAAGTGCTCAGCGGTGATTGGGCGGGCGCCGGCACCACGTCATCGAGATTTCAGCTCGGATACTATGGCGCACAGCATAGTACTGAACACACTTCTGGGAGCCCCATGACCGACACGCACCCCTTCGACGACGCGTTGACACTGGAAGCCGTCCGCGACGGCGTCGTTCGAGGTCACACGTCCACTGCATACAAAAACATGGTCGGACCGTTCGGTGGTCTCACCGCGGCAACGTTGATTCGCGCTGTCGAAAAGCATCCCGACCGTCTCGGCGAACCGATTTCGATCACGATCAACTTCGCCGGTCCTGTTTCCGACGGCGCATTCGAGATTTCCACTCGTGCCGTGCGCACCAACCGCAGCAATCAGCATTGGTATCTCGAACTCTCACAGGGCGGTGTAGTCGCCACCACCGCAACGGCCGTGTTCGGGTCGCGCCGGGAAACGTGGAACGACGTCGAGGCATCTTCCCCTGCCGCACCGGCGCCGTCGGACCTCGAAGCCGGTGGTTTCCCTGACTTCATCGCCTGGGCAAAGAACTACGAAATGCACTTCGCTGCAGGAAAACTCAGCGAGGAAGAAACGGTCGACTCGACCGCGACATTATGGGTGCGCGACGCTCCTCCTCGTCAACTCGATTTCGCGTCGCTGACCTCGATGTGCGACGTCTTCTATCCGCGCGTGTTTCAGCGTCGCGGCAAATTCGTTCCGGCAGGGACGATTTCACTCACCATCCACTACTTCGCGACAGCCGCAGATCTAGCGACACAGGCCGAAGGTCATCTGCTCGGCACGGCGCATTCACGACGGTTCAACCAGGGGTATTTCGACCAGTCGGCCGAACTCTGGGGTACCGACGGCAACCTGCTCGCGACAAGCCATCAGGTCGTCTACTACAAGGACTGACCGCGCTGCAGGCGCCTACTACGCCATTTGAACGCCGGCGATTTCTTCGACTCCACCCTTGCCGTCGAAGGACAGTTGCCGGAACGCGACCTTTTCGACGAAGAACCTGTCGTGGCTCACGAGAATCACCGCTCCCGGGAACGCCATCAATGCCCGTTCGAGTACCTGGGTGCTCTGCAGGTCGAGGTGGTTGGTCGGCTCGTCGAGCACGATCACACCGGCACCGAACAGCAGGCACTGCGCCAACGCCACGCGCGCTTTCTGCCCACCGGACAGCACGCCGATACGCGTTTTCAGGTCCATCTCGGAGAACTGCAGCAATGTCAGGAAGCGATTGACTTCCTTCTTCGTCGCCGTCAAGGCCAGACTGTCGGGCATAGCGTTGACCGAATGGGTGACCGTGTCATCGAGATCAAGGTCGGCGAGCACCTGGTTGTAATAGATGAACGCTGGGGCCTTGGTCTTCCATTTGATCTTTCCGCTGTCCGGTTGTTCCGAACCGGTGAGGATGTCGACCAACGTCGTCTTGCCGCAGCCGTTCGGCCCGGTGATGGCGATGCGGTCTCCGCGATGAACAGTGAAGGACACGTTGTCGAAGAGTTGTTGGTCGCCATAGCTTTTCGAGATTCCGGAGATCTCGGCCAAGTTGTCGTGCACATGGAGTCCGCCGTAGATAGCGGAGACTACGGTGTCCACTGGACGCGGCGCTTTGCTCTTCTTGATGTTCGCGAGACGTCGTTTGAGCACACCACTCGGGTTTTTGACAGCTTCTTTTCGGTCGCTGATCGCCTCTTGTTCGTAGGCCAGCAATTGCTGTTCGTTGCTGAACTCGCGTTCGAGGTTCTTGAGCCGAAACTGTTTCTGCTGAACGTAATCCGAGTAGCTGCCTTCGTACGTCTGCAGGTGGTGGTTCTCGATCTCGACGATGCCGGTGACGACCTGTTCGAGGAATGCACGGTCGTGTGAGACGACGAGCAGTGCGCCACGGAAGTCACGCAACCACCGCTCGAGCCAGGCGATGCCTGCGACGTCGAGGAAGTTGGTCGGCTCGTCGAGCAACAACACATCCGGGGCTTCGATCAGAATCTTGGCCAACGCTGCTCTGTTTCGCCAACCGCCGGACAACCGGTCCACCGGCAATTCACGGCGTTCGGCGTTGAATCCGAGCATCGAGAGCACGGTGTCGATTTCCTGGTGGTACGTCCAGCCGCCCTTGTGCTCCATCAGGTCCAGCAGTTCGGCCTGACGGTCGACGAGACGGTACATCTCCTTCTCATCCAGGTCTCCCCCGAGCTTGCCCTCGACCTCGGCGAGTTCGAGTTCGATCGCGTGAACCTCGGTGAACAGCGATTCCAGCTCGGCCTGGATGCTGCGCTCGCCGTCGAGTTCGGAAAACTGCGAGAAATAACCGATCCGCGCGCCCTCGGTGACGTCGACAGTGCCCGAGTCCGGGGTCTCACGACCGAGCAATAGCTGCAGAAGGGTGGTCTTGCCGGTACCGTTCCGACCGATCAGGCCGACGCGATCACCGTCTGCGAGGCGGAAGAAGACCTCGCGCAGCATCACTTTCTGGTCGTACCCCTTGGCAACGTCGTTCAAGCGGATCCAGCTCAACGAAAAAACAACTCCTGGGATACGGGGTCAGGTTCAGTGTTGAACCAGCCCGCCCACTGTACCGGGCTGAGCACAGTGAGCTGGCTGTGACGTCGGCGCTGGTCTCCGTTCTGTCAGACCTTCTCGGCGACGATCCGCCAGTTGAGGTCCGCGATCTTCGCGCGCTCGGCCTGATTCCAGGCCTCAGCTCCGGTCTGCAGCAGTTCGAGCGACTCTTCGACCCATGGCGGCGCGACCTTCACTTTTTCCAGGCCGCGCACTGCCTTGCGTCCGCGGCGAATGAGGTTGGCTTTCTCATCGCACAGCGGCCATGCTTCGCTCTTCGACGGAGCCGACAGCACGATCCTGAAGCCTGCTCGCTCGAGGGCCGCGCACACATCTGCCGGGTACATCGACTGAGTCGCTGCAAGCGTGGGCAGGAACAACTTGTGCAGGGTGACGTGTTCTTCGTTGTCCCAGTCGAAGTACGGCGTCAGCAGGTACTCCGAGCAGGCATAGCGGCCTCCGGGCTTGAGGACCCGGTACATCTCCTCGGCGTGGGCATCGAGCTCGTCCTTCTTGAAGAACGGCCAAACTGCCTGGACGGAGAAGCAACCGTCGAAAGACTCGGACTCGTAATCGAGCGGCTTGTGGTGATCTCCGAACTTGAAGTGCAGCCGATCACTCATGCCACACCGGGCCGCCCACTCGTCGGCATTCTCGAGCTGATTGGGGTCGATGTTGTAGCCCGAGATCTGTCCGCCGGTCAGCGTGGCCAAGTGGTGTGCAATTCGGCCGCGACCGCAGCCCATGTCGAGTAGGTGGGATTGGGCGGCGTCCTTCAGCGCCAACTCTTTCAGGAGCGCCTTCTCGAGCAGGATCTGGTTGCCGTAGAGCCCTTGCTTTCCATCGAGCATCGGCGGAATGTAGAGCTTCTCCAAATCGAACACCGACAGCATGTTGTTGAGGACCTTGTAGTAGTCCGCGACGGCCTTGGTCTCGTCAGCTGTGTCGGTAGCTTCACCGGCTTGCATGCGTTGGAAGAACTGAAATGCGTCGATGGCCGACTGTTTGTCCTCGGCCGAGAGAGTCGCGAGCCTCTTGATCCCCGTTGCTGCGGTCTTGATCCGGTACCAGTCCACTTGTACGCCTTTCGAAGTCGGCAATCCTCGACCTCAAACTAGTACACGTTCCAGTTTTACATGTCCGAATTGCGACTTCGTCGAACTGGCAGATATCCGCCCTATGCCGGCGGGGTCGCCAGATGCCAGTCGGTGCTCTGTTGATAGCGCAAGCCCACCTCGAACAGTTGGCGCTCCTGATGCGCTGCAGCCGTGAGTTGCGCACCGACCGGCATCCCCGAAATGCTGTGAAATCCCACGGGCACAGCCAGTGTCGGCCCATTGTGAAGTGACCACGGGTAACTGAACTGACCCATCCGTCTCGACTGCTCGACAACGTCGTCTCCACCATCGATGAACGGCACGTCGACGGGCATGGTCGGGGTCAGCACGACGTCCACTTCGTCGAATACCGACTCGAGACCAAGACGGTATTCGACGCAACCCGCCTGCGCCGAATCTCGTTGTGCATCGGTAATGTTCAGACCCAGCGAAATGCGCTCGAGTGTTGCGGGCTGAAACAGTTCCGGCGCCTGTCGGATCCGATCGCGGTGCTCGCGGGCGAGGTCGGAGTAGATCAAGGTGTACACGATGTCCTGGGCTCCTGCGGCGCCGAGAATGTCGATGGGAACCAATTCGTAGCCGAGGGCCGACAGTTCCCGAGCAGCGGCATCGACAGCCTCGGAAATGGCAGGGTCGACGTCGTCGGTGATGAACACCCTCGGTACTCCGATCCGGCGCGCCGGGCGCGAACTCGAGTAACTGTCCGTAGAGAGGACGTCGAAGATCCGCGCGACGTCGGCAACAGACCTCGCCATCGGCCCGACGGTGTCGAACCCCGCACTGACGGGGAAGACGCCGACGTTGCTGATCGAGCCCCAGGTCGGCCGGAGTCCGGTGACCCCACAGGCGGATGCGGGAAGGCGGACCGATCCGCCGGTATCGGTTCCCAGCGACGCATCCACCAGGCCTGCTGCCACTGCTGCACCGGAACCTCCACTCGACCCGCCTGGCACGCGGTCGAGATTCCACGGGTTGCGGGGGGCAGCGGCGGCGGAATTCTGCGAGGTGACCCCTACCGCAAACTCCGCCATATTGAGCTTGGCGGTCACCTGAGCGCCGGCGCTGAGCAGTCTTGCGACCACGTCGGAATTCGACTTCGCCACAGTGTGCTCGAAGAAACGCGAAGCGCATGTTGTCGCTGTTCCGGCGACATCGATGTTGTCCTTGACTCCGATGCGCATACCCGCCAGTGGGCCTCCACAAGGAGCATCCGTCTGATCGATCCACGTGATGACACTGGCGAGCGTGCGGTCGAGGTCACGCGGGGACAGGGCACGAGAATTCGTGCCCTGTCCCCCATTGCGTGTCAGGCGGCACTCGCCGCGCGCAGGGACGCTGTCGCATCCTCGTCGACGGTCCATGCCTCGGTGTTCACGATGACACCGTAGTCGCGTCGGGCATCTTCGGCGGTGAGGTACTCGTCCCACACATCACTGAGCACCTGAAACGGATCACGCTTGAACGGGTCCCCGAATCCGCCGCCCGAAGGCACCTTGATCTCGAGGGTCTCACCGGCTCGGATGGTCTCCTGAGTGACCTTGGAGTACAACACTTCTTCCCGATCGGTACCCGCGTTACGTGTGAACGAGCCCGAGACTCCGTCGTGTCCGCCGAGCGCGCCTGCAGGCGGATCCGACCGGTTGTCAGCCTCGGAGCCGAGGAAGGTATCGGTCTCCATCAGCCATTTGCGCACACTGCCTATACCGCCGCGCCACTGGCCCGGAGCCGGCGCTTCGTCGCGAAGTTCGTAGCGCAACGCCCGCATTGCGTGGTTTAGTTCGAGTTCCTCGATGGGATTGTTGCGGGTGTTGGCCATCAACGCGTCGACGGCGTCCATCCCGTCCTTGCCGTTGCGTCCACCGTACGAGCCCTCGTTGATCTCGATGTACACCCAGTAGGACTCACCGTCCGGCGCGATACCCGAGTACGCGATGGCACACAACGCTGCCGAAGAGCCCGCGATCGCGCGGTCGGGAAGTACCGGCGCGAGAGCAAGGTTGATCGAGTCGAAAATTCGGTTCACCTGGGAGAAACGCGCAAAGCACGAGGCCGGGAAGTCGGGATTGAAGATCGTTCCCTCCGGCGCGTACGCCTTCACCGGACGGAAACATCCATCGTTCTGCGGAACGAATTCCTCGGTGAGGTCCTCATCGAGAAGAATCGTACGAATGGCCGATACCGCAACGGGGAGGACCGATCCCTCGAACGGCACGTTGAACGCTGTCGGGACCTGACTGTTGGAGCCGGTGAGGTCGATGAGGATGTCCTCGCCCTCGACCTGTACGCGCACGGCTACCGCCAACGGCTCCCCACGATTCTTGCCGTCGTCGTCGAGATATCCGACGGGAGCCTCGTAACTACCGTCGGGGATCTCACGAATTTTGCTGCGCAGCATATTCTCCGAGTAATCCATCCAGCGCTCACCCGCACTCATCACGGTATCGAGGCCGTACTTCTCGAGCAGTTCGGTGAAACGCTTCTCCCCGATTCGAGAGCATGCGATCAGAGCCTCTAGGTCGCCGCGATTCTGTTCCGGCGTACGAACGTTGTCGAGAATGTGCTGAATGAGGTATTCGTTGCGGACGCCCGCTTCGTAGATCTTCATCGAGTCCATGAGCTTGCCCTCGGCCCACACGTCGACGACGTCCATGCACAGGCCCGGGAAGTTGCCGCCTACGTCGGAGACGTGGCCGGTGCACCCTGCAAAGCCGATGTGCTCGCCCTGCCAGAAGATCGGAATGATGACGCCGTAATCCGGTGAGTGTGCCGCGCCGTGGTACGGGTGGTTGTGCAGAACAACGTCGCCGGGCTTGTACGTGCCGGCGAGCCGACGATTGACGCCGCGAATGTAGGCGGGGATCGAACCACAGTGCATCGGCGTGGAATCGGATTCACACAGTTCTCGTCCATTGACGTCGAAGATGCCTGCACCGAGGTCCTCGGACTCGCGAATGAGGCTGGAGTACGCCATGCGGTAGAGCACCTGCGCCATTTCCTTGGCCATCGACTGCAGTGCACCGCCGATGACCCGCAGCGTGATCGGATCGACATCGACGTCGTTCCAGGTACGGTTCGCCTCGCCTGCGAGAGACACTCCGGTTTTGGGCATCAGTGTCTTGCTCATGCGGGATTCCTCTCGATGATGATGTGGCCGACTGCGTCGACGGTGGCGTGCTGATTCATGCCGATGATGGTCGTCGAATCGAACTGTTCGACAATGGCAGGTCCAGCGAACTTGTTACCAGCCAGCAGAAGTGACCGTTCGTAGACAGGCGTCTCGATCCACTCCGGCTTCGCCGCTTCGTCTTTCCAGAAGAGTGCCTGCGTGGTCGTCTTCACCGCAGCCGAAGCGTCGGCACTCCCCTTTTCGATCTCCGCGATGCGTACGTGCGGCACCGCACCAACACCCGTGACACGGATATTGATCAGCTGAACTGGTTTGTCGTCGAATCGCTGCGAGTACGTGCGTCCGTGGGCCTCGTGAAATGCCTCTGCCGTCGCTTTGACCCACACATCGTCGATCGGACCGTCGGGTGCCGAGACACGAAGCTCGTATCCCTGACCGACATACCGGCAATCCGCGCTGCGCTCCAACCTGATGTCCTCCGCGGCAACACCATCGGCTTCGAGCTGTGCGGACGCTTCCCTCGAAAGACGTTCCATCTGCTCACTGATCAACTCCACGTCGGGATCAGCGGAGGACGTCCACACCGTCGTCGGCACTTCGTAGCGAATGTCGGTCGTGAGCAAACCCACGGCCGAAGTGATGCCGGGATGACCAGGAACGATCACTCGCGGGATACCGAGTTGGTCGGCAATCTGCCACGCGAACAGCGGCCCGGCGCCGCCTTCGGCGATCAGTGAGAAGTCTCGTGGGTCGTAGCCTTTTCGGACCGAATGCAGACTGATTGCCTCGGTCATCGAATGGGCCAAAATCTTGAAGATTCCCATCGCGGCCTCGTCGAGCGGGCTGTTCAACTTGTCCGCGATATGGGTTTGGATGGCCTCGCGGGCCAGTTCCGGCTTCACTTCCATGGTTCCCGACAGGAAACTGTTTTCTCGCAGCCACCCCATCATCACCATCGCATCGGTGGAGGTCGGTTCGGTACCGCCATTGTCATAACACGCGGGTCCCGGCACGGCGCCTGCACTTCGCGGTCCGACACGGAACATTCCACCGTCGTCGACAACCGCGATCGATCCACCACCGGCACCGATGGTGTCGACCTCGGCCATCGGAACCATGGCGTGATAGTCGCCGATTCGAGTATCGAGTAGATGCTTCATGCGCAGCGCACCATCAGGGGCAACTCCCACATCTGCCGACGTACCACCGACGTCGAGTGTGATGACGCTGGGGAATCCCGATGCCTTGCCGATCGCGCATCCGCCCAGAAGTCCTGCTACGACACCGCTGGTCAGCAGGGATATCGGGATCTCACTGGCGCTGCGCGAAGTGACGAGTCCACCGGAAGAAGTCATCAAATGAACGTCCTCGCCGACCTGTGCCGCACTGGCCTTCTGCGCGAGGTTCTCGATGTACTTCGATGTTTTGGGTCCGATGAAAGCGTTGAGGGCCGCCGTCGAGAAGCGCTCGTACTCGCGATATTGCGGAGCCACTTCACTCGAGAGGGAGATGAAGACCTCGGGGAACTCCTCGAGGATGATTGCCTTCACACGACGCTCGTGTGTCGGATTCCGATACGAGTGGAGGAACGCGACCGCGATTGCTTGCACTCCGCGCTCCTTGAGCAGACGAACCTGTTCACGGACCGCATCTTCGTCGAGTGGGGTCAGGACGTTTCCTGCGGCATCGATACGCTCGGGCACTACGCGTCGGTTCCGTCGGGGCACCAACTGCCACTTCTGCCACGGAAGGTCCTGGTAGTTCGAGTAATTCAGCGGACGCTTCTTGCGAGCAATGTGCAGAAGGTCGCGGAAGCCTTCGGTGGTGATCATGCCGACGTCGCAGCCGTTGTGTTCGAGGACGATGTTCGTCGCCACCGTGGTTCCGTGGAAGAACATGTCGATCTCAGAGGGGTCTATGCCGGCGCGCTTGGCAAGCACCTCGATGCCTGCCATCGTTCCGATCGACGGGTCATGGTTGGTCGACGGCGTCTTGTGCACGTCGACCGTGCCGTCGTCGTCCCACAACACCAGGTCGGTGAACGTACCGCCGACGTCGACTCCAATTCGTTTCATCAAGCTTCCATTTCTGTGGGCGCCCACGAAGGAGCGGAAAGGGACGACCGAGGCGAATCGCCATCTTGCGAAAAGTTCGAATAGCCAACCGATCAAGGTGACAGGAGTCATAGTGCTTGAGGACCGCCAGAATTGCAATACCTCTGATGTTTAAAGCCAAAATTGACCTGATCGCCCCGTCAGGCGTACGAGACCGAGCGGTTTTTACTCTAAAGAGCGGATGTATAGCGATCCAGTGCCCCCACTCGATCATCCGGGCCGCTCGCCGTGTGGCACGTTAGGCTCAGTCTCCTAACACCCCACCGACGCACGACGAAGGACGACGAACCGTGACCGATTCGACGCCGAGTGACGCCTCCAACAAGAGCTCGCCGGCCTACGCGGTACTGGCAGCCAACCTTCGCCGACGAATCCTGTCCGGCGAGCTCCAACCCGGCACGAGACTCCCCGGGGAGGCGGAGTTGACCGCCGAGTACGGCGTGGGCCGAAGCACTATTCGCGAAGCTCTACGCTCTCTGGCCAGCCAAAACCTCATCAATACAACACGGGGCGTCACCGGCGGAAGCTTCGTGGCCACCCCCAGCGTCGGACACATCAGCGCACACCTCGAAACAGGTGTTGCGTTGATGGCTGCGGCTGAGACAGTCACAGTCGACCAATTGATGGAGGTGCGCAACTTGATGGAGGTGCCGGCGGCCGGTATTGCCGCCTACCGGCGCACCGAGCTGCACCTCGAACAGCTTCGAGCGGCGATCTTCGATCCCGAAGGCGCTGAGGGACCCGAGACCTATACGAAGAATCAAGAATTTCACCTGGTGCTACTGCGCGCTACCCAGAATCCATTGCTCGAACTCATCACCGCTCCGGTATTCCGCGTCTTGTCCAGCAGATTCGGGCGTGACCACGCGCCGGAGGGCTTCTGGCAATGCGTCGACCACGACCATCGCGCGATTCTCGACGTCGTTTCGGCGGGTGATTCCATGACCGCGATGGACCTGATGCGCACACACCTGGACCATCTCGGTGATTCCTACCGCCAGATGGACCGGCTGCGCACCGACTGAGCCTAAACATCTGCTATTTAAGCCCCTCAGTTCGATAGCCATGCCGTTCGACCTCAAGAATTCGCCTCTTGACTCCTGAAACATCTGATGTTTAAGTTCAGGTGCAGGCACTTGCCGAACAAACATGAGGAGACGCGATGGCAACCCATCCGGCCGTTCTTGGGCGCTTTTTCGAGGACTACGTCGTGGGCGACGTGTATCAGCATCCCCTCGGCCGCACGATCTCCGAGGCCGACAACACGTGGATCACGTTGTTGTCGATGAATACGAACCAGAATCACTTCAACGCGCACGCCGCGTCGCAGAACCCGATAACCGGTGGCCGCATCCTCGTGAACTCCGGCTTGACCGTCGCAGTGATACTCGGCATTTCGGTTCTGGACATGAGCCAGAATGCGATTTCGAATCTGTCGTTCACCGACATCGAGATGTCGAACCCTGTCTATGTGGGCGACACGCTCTACGCGGAAAGCATCTGCACCGCACTTCGCCTTTCCAAATCACGCCCGTACGCAGGCATCGTCTCGATGATCACACGTGGTCTGAATCAGGATGGCGTTCAGGTCATTTCGTGGAAGCGTTCCGTGATGGTCGCGACCAGAGACAGCGGCATCGGCCAGAACTACTTCCCCGAAGCGACGAGCGGCCCGCTCGAACTACCGGCCACGAAAGGCATCGAGGCATGAGACCACTCGAAGACGTACGCATCATCTCGCTCGAGCAGTACGGCGCAGGCCCGTTCGGAAGCCTGCATCTGGCGGACCTGGGTGCCGATGTCATCAAGATCGAGGACCCCAGAGTCGGTGGCGACGTCGGCCGCTATGTCCCGCCGTACAACGAAGGCGAGGACTCGTTGTTCTTCGAGACCTTCAACCGGAACAAGCGCAGCCTCTCCCTCGACCTCTCGACACCGTCCGGTCGAAGCGTGTTCGAGGATCTCGTACGAACCAGTGACGCGGTGTACTCCAACCTCCGCGGAGATGTTCCGGCAAAGATCGGCATCACGTACGACGATCTGAAACATCTCAACCCAGCCATCGTATGCTGCAGCCTCACTGGGTTCGGCATGACCGGCCCGCGCGCGAAAGAGCCTGGCTACGACTACATTCTGCAAGGTCTTGCCGGATGGATGAGTGTCACCGGCGACCCGGATGGGCCTCCGACGAAGTCGGGTCTTTCCCTCGTGGATTACTCCGGTGGATTCGTCGCGGCGATCTCATTGTTGGCGGGCCTGCATGCAGCTCGGCGAGACGGGGTCGGTGGCGACTGCGACGTGTCCCTGTACGACACCGCGATGTCCCTGCTAACTTACCCGGCGACATGGCATCTCAACGCCGGATTCGAACCCGTGCGTACCAAGAACTCTGCGCATCCCTCTTTGGTCCCGTTCCAAGCTTTCCAGGCCAGCGACGGGTGGCTCGTCGTGGGATGCGCGAAGGAGAAGTTCTGGGAGAGATTGGTTGTTGCAATCGACAGGCCCGAACTCGGCACCGACCCCCGGTTCACGAGTTTCGCGCTACGCGGCACGAACCAGTCCGAATTGCTCCCGATACTCGAGGAGGTGTTCTTGAGCCGCACGGTCGATCACTGGCTTTCTTTGCTCGGACCGGCGGGCGTGCCATCGGGACCGATCAACGACGTCGCCCAGGCTCTCACCGAACCACACACTCTCGCAAGAAATCTGATCGTCGAGACGACCCATCCCGTCTACGACACGGTTCGCCAGGTCGCTTCACCGGTGAACTTCGGCTCCGAACCACCCCAGTATCGTCGTGCACCCACCCGCAACGAGCACTTCGACGAGGTCATCCGCGAACAGCTCGGGTACGACGACGACCGTGTCGCGGAACTCAGCGCTTCGGGCGCTTTCGGCACTGCCGAACAGGCGGTACACCCGTGACCTCGGCGGTGCTGGCGGCGTGGGCGCACGGTCTCACCTTCTCGGATCTCCCCGAGACCGTCCGTCACGCCACTGCCCGCCACCTCCTCGATGGCGTCGGAAATGCAGTGGCTGCAGGACGACTCGGCTCCGGTGCGGCCGGTTGGGCCGTGGCCGACTCGCTCGGCGGGCCCGCTGAAGCAATTCCGTTGACTGGAACACGCAGCTTGTCCGCACCTGCCGCTGCAATGGCGACAGCGGTGCGAGTACATTCCTTGGACTTCGACGACACCCATGCCGGCGCCCTCGTGCACCCCACCGTCGTGTCGTTGCCTGCGGCGTTCGCAGTCGGTCAGCAGGTGGGTGCTTCGGGATCGGAGATACTGACCGCTGCCACCATCGGTCTGGAAAGTGCATGCAGGTTGGGCGCGGTCAGTCCACATGGATTCCATGCACGCGGGCTCCACGCCACTGGTGTCGTGGGACCACTGTCCTCTGCGCTGGTCGCCGGATACCTGTACAAACTCCCCGTTCCGCAATTGGTCGACGCTCTGGGGATCGCCGGGTCGTCCAGTTCGGGACTACTCGAGTTTCTCGACACCGACGCAGACACCAAGGCATTGCATCCGGGATCGGCGAGCTTCAACGGAATCCTCGCGGCGCGACTAGCAGCGGCCGGTGCAAGCGGTCCGTCCTCGGTACTCGAAGGAAAACGTGGCCTCTATGCTGCAATGTCTTCTCGCGCAGCCGATTTCACAGCATTGACCGATCAACTCGGCGATCACTGGGAAGCGACACGCATCGGTATCAAGCCATACCCCAGTTGCCAGCTCATGCACGTGACACTCGACGCCGTCTCCGCAGCACTCGATACCGAGGTAGACCCGACCCGCATCCGCGATATCGAGGTGTACGTGCACCCGGATTCCATTCCGATCGTGTGCGGCCCGAACGCTGGAACCGCGGCTCCGCGTAGTACCTACGACGGTAAGTTCGATCTTCCCTGGAGCGTCGCCGCCCTGATACACGACGGCGCAGTCACCGTGGAGACATACACCCCCGAATCGATTGCCCGGCCTGCCGTGCTGGACACCGCACGCATCGTGCGTGTCACCGAAGTCGTGTCCGACGGTCCCGCCGCGTCGGCACCAGGTCGTGCCGTGATCACGCTCGAAGACGGCAGGGTCCTCGACGGCCAGGTTGCCGGCAGTCGAGGTTCCATCGCGCTACCCCTGGACGACAGCGAGCTTGTCGCCAAGTTCGCCGGCAACTGCGGCGAACACCCGCAATCGCGGGAGCTTGCCGACCGACTCCTCGGTCTCGCCGACGAACCGAACCTCTCCACCGTGCTCGCCCTTGCCGCTCGTGTTGCACAACCGAACTGAAGCCCCTTAGGAGCCATCGTGGATTTCACGTACAATGAACAACAGCTCAATTTCCGTAAAGCACTGCGCCACTTCGTCGACAAAGAAATCATCCCCGTCGCGAACGAGTGGGAGAAGACCGGCCGCTACCCCACCGAAATCGTCGAGCACATGAAGGCAATGGGACTATTCGGAATCACGACCCCCGAAGAATACGGTGGTATCGACCTCGACAAGGTGTCGTTCACCCTCGTCTACGAGGAACTTGCTCGCGGCTGGATGGGCGTCGCAGGCATCCTCGGCAGCCATAATCTCTCGTGCTGGATGATCAACAAGCACGGCACCGAAGAGCAGAAGCGAGCGTTGCTCCCCAAGCTGGCGAGCGGTGAGTACCGCACCGGTGTCGGCCTCACCGAGCCCGGCGCAGGCACCGACCTACAGGGAATCAAGACCACCGCCAAACGCGACGGTGACCACTACATCGTCAACGGTGCCAAAACCTGGATCACCAACGCTCGCCATGCCAACGTGCTGCCGGTACTCGTCAAAACCGACACGAGCACCACGCCTGCCCACAAGGGCATGAGCCTGTTGTTGATCGATACGGACACCGATGGTTTCGAGGTCCAGCGGGATATGGGCAAGCTCGGTTACAAGGGCACCGAATCGTGCGAGATTGCACTGACCGACGTACGGGTGCCGGTCGACGCCTTGCTCGGCGGCGTCGAAGGCCGTGGGTTGCAGCAGGCATTGTCCGGACTGGAAATCGGGCGCCTCAACATCGCCGGCCGAAGCGTCGGTATCGCGCAAGCCGCATACGATGCAGCGCTTGCATACGCCAAGGAACGCACCGCTTTCGGTCAGCCCATTGCCGAGTTCCAGGCCATTCAGCTCAAGATCGCCGATATCGCCACACAACTACAAGCTGCAAGGCTCATGACGTATTGGGCTGCATCACAGGCTGATTCGGGCAAGCGAGTCGACATGGAGGCCGGCATGGCCAAGTACTTCGCGTCCGAAACAGCCATCACTGCCAGCTTGGAGGCCATGCGCATACACGGTGGATACGGATACTCCACCGAGTTCGTCGTCGAGCGTTTGTACCGCGATGCACCGCTGATGGCGATCGGTGAAGGCACCAACGACATCATGCGGACAGTCATCGCCAAGTCCCTGGTTGCCGGAACGGGAGTCATCGGGTGACCACCGCGCTGACGTACCTGTACGTTCCTGGCGATGTACCGAGTCGCTTCGACAAGGCCCTCGCATCCGGTGCGGATGCGGTGGTACTGGATCTCGAGGACGCGGTTGCCGTCGCGAACAAAGACTATGCACGTGCAACGGTGGCGGAATGGATTGCGGGGTGCGATCCAGGCGGAGTCGAGATCTGGGTTCGGGTCAATCCTGGATCTCTCGACGATATTCGTGCGGTCGCCCACCCACATGTGACCGGAATCTGGCTACCCAAAGTCGAATCCGCGACAGATGTCGAGGTTGTAGACGCGCTGTTGAGGAGCATCGCTCCCCACGCCGCTGTGTCGGCCTTGATCGAAACCGCGGGTGGATTGTTCGAGGCTCTCGCGATTGCACGTGCGCCTCGAATGAAGTTCTTGCAAATCGGTGAAGTCGATCTGGCAGCAGAACTTGGCATCGAGGTCGGCGACGGTTCCTCACTGCTGGTCGCGCGCAGCCACATCGTCGCGGCCAGCATTGCCGCCGGCATCTCCCCGCCACCTGCAGCGGTGTCCAGAAACTTCCGCGACGAAGCAGCATTCGAGGCCGATACCGCGACATTGGCAGGTCTCGGCTTCATCGGGCGAGCATGCATCCACCCGGCTCAGCTCGCGCCTACTCGGCGCATCTTCACACCCACGGCTGAGGCCGTTATGGAGGCCGAAGCAGTATTGAGCACACTCGACTCGGCGGCCTCCGGCGTTGCCACCGATGCACGTGGATTCCTCATCGATGAGGCCGTCGCGAAGCGTGCGCGCCGAATCGTAGAACGCGCACGGAGCTGAGCGAACTGCCGCTTCGTCAGCCCCGGGACGCCGCTGTGAGCGATTCGTCCGGGGGCGTGACGACGGCGGGCGGGCGCCCGGAGAGTAGGTCGAGGACCGCTTTGGGGCGGGCCAACCACTCGCGCGCATAGTTCCGGACGACTGCCAGCCAGTTGCATTCGCAGTCGGCGTCGATCCCGTGCGCATCGATCCCTGCGTCCCGGCACAGTGCGACGGCACGTGACACGTGCAGACCCTGGCTGACGATCAGTGCCCGGCTGACACCGAACGTGTCCGACGCACGGGCGCAGGTGTCGAAGGTATCGAGACCGTAGTCGTCACCGACGATCTTGTCGCGATCGATTCCGGCGTCGACGAGATACTCTGTCATCGCCGCGATCTCGTTGCCCGAGTGGCCATGTGCGTCGCCGGACACCAGAATCGCCCGTGCTCTCCCGGAGTCGTAGATCTCGATGGCGGCATCGAGCCGTCCGGAGAGAAACTTCATCGGCTTGCCGTCTCGGACTTGCGAGCCGAGCACGATGACCACCGGCGCATCCGGTGCGTCCGCGACATCGTGAACACGGCCGAACGACACTGCAGCGACCCAGGCGGCCGATGCCAGGACGATAGCGAGGACCACTCCGATCGCCGCGATGACCGCACGAATCATCGTGCGGCGAAACGTTTTCGATCGCCGTTCGTTGTTCGCCCTGCTCACCAGACTCCGATCGTCACCGCGCACGTGATGTCTCACGTATACCGAAGCCAACCTACCTTGCCAGGATCGGCACGCTTCTGTCCGAAAGGTGCTAGATCCAGCGTGCGGCGAATATAGCTACCATCGGCGTACATGGAACCGAAGAGCTATACCTCCGGCGAGCGAGTGTTCGGACCACCCCGCGGAACCTTCGACGCAGATTGGGCGGCAACGGCGCTGCGCTCGAACCGCCCGGAGCTCGACTTTACGACATCGGTACGTGCCGTCGAACAGGCCTGGGATCTCCTGCGAACCCGCGATCTCAGAGGCGCAGAACTGGCGAACGCGCTCGATATGGAACCCGGTCTCGCGTCGGCGGTGGCAGCCGTCGCGACCGAGATCGCAGAGTTCTACCTCGATCGGCCCTAGCGCGGAGACAAGTCCCGGCTCGACCGTCAGCACCCACTACTCCGAGCGGGCCGACGCCGAGAAGGAACGAGCCGGGAGTCATCGGGATCCGGGTGCGATTTCTACCTCCCGGTGACCCCGGTGACCCCGGTCAGCTCGTTGGGCGTGTGGGCCAGTTCGCCGGAAGTCGAAACTTCGCCGGTTGCCAGATCCACTGCGTGGACTGCGTTGCCGGCCGGATCCGACACATACGCGATGCCGTCCTGCACGAACAACGCCGGACGCGGTTCCTGCCACTTGACGGGCTCTTCCCAGGCATCGACGACCGGTATCGTCTCGGCGACGGCCTTCGTGTCGACGTCGATGATATGGAGCGCTCCGTCGGTGCCGAGCACGATCGCTTCCCCGTCCGGTCCGCGGCCGAGAGAACGGAAGGTGTAGCTGGTGCCGAGGTCTACCAGCGTGAGCTCACCCGAGGCGGTGTCGGTCAACGACACGCGGGTCGGACGCTCCAGCTCGGCATCAGGATCGCTCTTGTAGTCACCGAGCAGGATCGGTGAGTCCTCGTCGCCGGCCTGATTTCCGATTCGGCCGTAGGCGTCCGGACTCTGTACCTTGCGAATTTCGCCGTCACGGTAGATGAGCACGCCGTCCTCGCATCCCACGACTACGGTCTCATCAGCGGCAACAGCTTCACCGTGCACGCCCGGGCATTCCTCGTTCCGGGCGATCTCCTTGCGATCGGCATCGAGCACGACGATGCCCGCGCGCTCGTCTTCATTTCCGATGGTGGTGAGCAGTGAGCCATCCGAGAGCGCCACGGCGACACCATGATGAGCCTCCGGCGTCGTGTAGCTCTCGACTTCGGGCTTGCTGCCTTTCAGCAGCGCGGCCGACTCGAACATCTCGACCTTGCCGGTGCCGTCATCGAAGAGCACCGTCTTGCCGTCGTGCCGCACGACGTGTCCCGGGGTGGTTGCATCGAATTCGATGTCGGTCAGTGCGGGCGTGGACGTGTAGGACTGCGAACGGTCGGTCCATGTCCCGGCGTCGAGGGCGGTGAATGCCCCCGAACCGCTGACCACAAGGTGCCGTCCGTCGCCGGCCGGGTTGAGCCGAGTGAAACCTTCGATACCGGAGATGTCCTCGACCGTCTCGAGCGTTGTGGCGTCGAGGATCAGGACGCCACCGTCGTAACTGGTGGCCAGCCGCGGTTGCGGCTCCGAATTGGACTGTACAGCAGCCGTTTCGGTAGCGGCGTCGACAGACTCCGCTTCCGTGCCGGCTTCGGACGAGCAGGCCGCGAGAAGCGCGACCGAAGTGCCCAGCGCGACAACCACGCCGAGGTTGCGATACGAACGAATAAATTTCATGAACGGAAATGTACCGCTAGTTGCAAATGATTGTCAAAACCATTTAAGTACACAGTTCAAGTGTGACAACAGTTTTGGTCTGCTTCGATTCCGCATGGGCGCTAGGACAGGCCAGACGCGACCATCGTCGAGTTGTACTCCATCATGTCCAGGTACGTCGACGCCGCGGAGTTCTCGTCACCCAACGATTCGGTGTACAACTCGACCACCCCGATGTCCACGCCGGCCTCCGACGCCATGACCTGCGCCAACCGGTCGGGCTGCGAGGAGTCGACGAATATCGTTCTCACCCCTGCTGCACGCACCGTCCCAGCCAGGTCGGAGAGGTCCGATGCACTGGGCGAGGCCAGTGTCGTGCCACTCGGAATTATCGCTCCGATGATCTCGAAGTCGTATCGATCGGCGAGGTAGCCGAACACGTGATGGTTGGTCACCAGTGTGCGCTTGTCCGGTGCGATCATTCCGAATCGTTCGCCCATACGCTTGTCGAGTTCGACGAGCTGCGCACCGTATTGCGTAGCAGCAGAATCGATTGCGGACTTGTCCACCCCCTCTACCGAATCCTTCACCGCATCGCGGATCAAGTCGACCACCGCACGCATTCGGTTCGGGTCGGTCCATACATGTGGGTCCTGCACTCCCGCCGACTGCCCGGTCACGTACGCGATGGGGTCGGCGGCCGGCCCTGCTTCGACGACATCCACGCCCTCGGAGCGTGCGGCCTCGATTGTGTTTGCAACGCCGCCCTCCAACCCGAGGCCATTGGCTATCAACAGCTCAGCCGACTCGACCTGCGCGGCCTCCGACGCCGAGATTTCGAACGAGTGCGGATCCGAATTGGGCGGCATCAATACCAGTACCTCGGCCTGCTCACCGACGATGTTCGACGTGATGTCACCGAGAATGTTCGTCGTGACCACCACGGTCGGCTTGTCGGCAGCACCCGAGTCTGCGCATCCAGCCGAGACACCAACGAGCAGAAGAACCAGCAGCACTATCCTTTTCATGCGCCGACCACGCCGAACGATGCAGGCGAGAAGCCGAGATCGAGGGTGCGGGAAATACGCCCTGCGTCGCGGTAGTCGATCTCGACGACGGTGTCTGCTACTGGGTCGGAGACGTACACCCTGTTGCCGCCGACCTGCACCGACGGCACCGGGCCGTCTTCGTCGTACCGCGCAGACAGCACCGGCGTCGACGACAGTTCCGCGCCGGTCGCCCAGTCGAACGTGCGAAAGGTGCCATCCGTCTGCAGTGAGAAAATGGTCTTGCCGTCACCCGACACACCGGATGCCAGTGCCTTGTCTGCGGTTTTCGCCTCGACCCAACGGCCCGAGCGGGTGTCGAGTGCGAGTACACCCTCGGCGATGGCCGCGGAGACGATCGCTCCCTTGCCTTGATGGTCGAACGACCATGCCCGATTTCCGACCGTCGGGTAGGGCAGCTTGGCCGTAGTGAAATCGTCCTCGACCTTCAGCACGCCATCCTCGCATGCGAGCACGAAGTAGCGTGAGAACACAGCCGCGCCATGCATCTCGGGGCATGCCCCATCGAGAGTACGCACCAGTTCGCCTGCCTCGTTGCGTAATTCGAGTGCGTTCGGCAGATCGTCCTCGTCACCCCCGCTCGATACGACGTACTGGTCGGATACTGGGACGGCGATGCCATGGTGGGGCGCGAGAGCATCGATCGTGGTGGCCACGGTGACCTCGCCCTTGCTCAGCGTGTCGAAGTCGACGACGTCTGCCGTTCCCGTGCCGTCGTAGAACACTGCCACCTTGCGGTCACCTACTAAGACGTGGGCAGGATCCTCGCCGTCGAGCGATCCGATCTCGGCCGGGTCCTTGACGTACGAGTGGGAGTGGTCTCCGTGCTCGATGGTCCACGAACCCGGATCCAGGAAGTCGACGCGTCCCCCTTCGCCGTCGACCGCGACGACGTAGCGGCCGTTCACCGTGGTCAGCTGCGCTGGATTCCCGACGTCGAAAGAACCGACGGATTCCTCGGTCGCCAGGTCGATGACCTCGATCCGTCCCGAGTCGGCGTCCGCGATCACCAGCCGCGGTTCCGAGCCCTCGACCTCCGTCGATCCAGCCTCCGCGGCGAGGTCACTCCCGGTGCGTGCAGCACCGGCCGTCGATTCGGCGGGGACTTCTCCCGAGGATTCGGTGCTACATCCTGCAATCGCCACTGTGAGTACACCGACGGTCATGATCAATTTTGGTACAGACATCAAAACTCCTCACTGAAGCGTTTGAGATTCACGGGTCGAGTGCCGTCGGTCGGCCCCATCAGCTGCCCCTCCGCCTGCTTTGCTCTCGAAGCTTCCCGACTCGATTTCACGGCCGCGATCACGAAGAACTGCAACACCGCCAGACCGGCAATGGTGGCGCCCGCTGCGGTGTTCGCGTTCCAAGACACAACGAGACCGATCACTGTGGCCGACCACCCGAGCAGCGTCGCAATAATCATCGACTGCACGATCGAGCGGCCGAACAGGTACGCGGTTGCCGATGGTGCGACAAGCAAGCCGAACACGAGCAGCGTCCCGACGATGCGGAACGATGCCACGACTGCCAGCACGACGAGCCCCAGCAAAACCACGTGCGTCAGGCGGGGCCTGAAGCCGAACGTCTGCGCTTTACGTTCGTCGAAGACGAGCGCGACGAAGGGTCGATAGGCGACGACGGACACAGTCGACGCGAACGCGGCTGCGAACGCGAGGAACACCAAGTCCGTATATGTCGCGGAAAGCACGTCGCCGAATAGGAAGGCCGTCAGATCGACGGCGAAAGACCGCGCCCGCGAGACGATGACGACCCCGAGTGCAAGCATGCCGACGAAGAGCAGTCCGATGCCGGTGTCCTCCGAAAGGGACGAGTTGCGCGACACCCATGCCACTCCCCCGATCATCACCACCGCGCTCGCGGCGGCACCGACCATCAGATTAGCGCTCATCAAATAGGCGATTGCAACACCGGGCAACATTCCATGCGAGATCGCATCGCTGAGAAATGCCATGCCGCGCAACACGACCCAGGTGCCGACGAGTGCGCACAGGATCGACACAAGCATGCCGGCAAAAAGGGCACGCTGCACGAAAGAAACCGCCAGGGGGTCTAGTAGCCAGTCCACGGCGAGGATACTATGTGACAATGATTGTCATGAGCGAATCGGTGTCGGTGCAATCCCTGTCCGTTGCGTATGGATCGACCATTGCGTTGACAGATGTAAGCGCAAGCTTCGTGCCAGGCACCGTCACCGCCCTCGTCGGACACAACGGCTCCGGAAAATCGACGCTCCTGCAGGCACTCGCCGGCATCGTGCGCCCAACCTCGGGAACGGTGAACCTCGGCCGACGGCGCGTCAGCTACGTCCCGCAACGCAGTGATGTCAACGATCGCATGCCCGTCAGTGTGCGTGAGGTGATCGAGATGGGCACCTGGCCGCGGCGCGGCATTCTCGGCCGAGCCGGTTCGGATGACAGGAAGTCCGTCGACGCTGCCATCGCACGGTTGCAGCTCACCGAACTGCATTCGCGCAGACTGTCGACACTTTCCGGTGGCCAGCGTCAGCGCGCTCTCCTCGCCCAGGCACTCGTCGAGCGCGGCGACCTCGTCCTCCTGGACGAACCCACCACCGGCCTCGACGCGGAGGCCCGCGAGATCATCGACAGCGTCATCGACGACGAGGCAGCACGGGGAGCCATCGTGGTGATGGCCACGCACGACGCGGACGACGCCCGACGCGCCCACGCGAGAATCACGCTCGGGCGGGGCGAGATCCTGAACTCGTAGGTGGTTCGTCCGGCGAAGTAGGTACTGTGCATACTGTGATGCACGGCACATGCCGCGGTGTCGTCGTTCGAATCCGAGGAGTGAAGAATTTCGTGAAGAGCACCATGCAGGACACGCCGCTGTCGATCGGTCAACTCGTTCGATTCGGCACCACGATTCACTCTGCCGCCGAGGTCACCACCTGGGGTGACAACGGCCCGACGACGGTTACTTTTGGTGACTTGGGCAGGCGCGCAGCACAACTCGCACATGCACTGCGCTCCATCGGCATCGACGGTGACCAGCGCGTAGCGACATTCATGTGGAACAACGCCGCGCACATGGAGGCGTACATGGCGGTGCCCGCCATGGGCGCGGTGCTGCACACGCTCAACATCAGACTGTTCCCGGAGCAGCTCACCTACATCGCCGACCACGCTGAAGATCAGGTCATCATCGCCGACGCGAGCCTGCTACCACTGCTCACGCCGTTGCTTCCCACGATGTCGACCGTGCGCCATCTGATCGTCGTCGGCGCCGACCCGTCGGCCGTGCAGGCGCCGGCGAGCATGACAGTGCACGGTTACGAGGACTTCCTGTCCGGCCACCCCGAAGAATTCGACTGGCCCGAACTCGACGAACGATCCGCTGCGGCAATGTGTTACACCTCTGGAACCACCGGAGACCCCAAGGGTGTCGTGTACTCGCATCGCTCGATTTGGCTGCATTCGATGCAGGCATGTATGACCGACGCCATGGCAATTGCACAGTCCGACAAGGTACTTGCGATCGTCCCGATGTTCCACGCCATGTCCTGGGGACTCCCCTACGCGGCACTGATGGTGGGCGCCTCACTGATCATGCCGGACAAGTATCTACAGCCCGCACCTCTCGCCGAGATGATTTCCACTCTGCGCCCCACTGCCGCAGCCGCCGTTCCGACGATCTGGCAGGCACTGCACTCCTACCTGACCGAGCACCCCGCCGATCTGTCGAGCCTGCGCGACGTGGTGGTCGGTGGGAGCGCCTGCCCGCCGAGCCTGATGCGCGCGTTCCACGACGAGTACGGCGTTCACATCACCCAGGCTTGGGGCATGACCGAAACCTCTCCGCTAGGCACCTCCGGACGGCCCGACGCCGGACTCTCACCCGAAGAGGAGTTCGATCTTCGTTGCACACAAGGTCGATTCGTGGCCGCCGTGCGCGCCCGACTCGTCGACGACGCCGGTAATGAACTGCCCTGGGACGGCAAGCAGGTCGGCGAACTCGAGGTTCGCGGTCCGTGGATCACTGCCAGTTACTACCGCGGCGATGCCGCCGACAAGTTCGACGACGGTTGGCTACGGACCGGGGACGTCGGCACCATCTCTTCGGGTGGATTCCTGCGGCTTACGGACCGGTCGAAGGACATCATCAAGTCCGGTGGCGAATGGATCTCCTCGGTCGAGTTGGAGAACCAGGTGATGGAACATCCCGCTGTGCGCGAGGCAGCAGTCATCGGGGTTCCCGATCAGAAATGGGACGAGCGTCCGCTGGTTGCCGTCGTCGTGCGCGACGGCGAAAATGTGACCGCCGAGGAACTACGTGAGTTCCTTACCGGCCGAGTCGCGCACTGGCAGCTTCCGGAACGATGGACATTCATCGAGGAGGTGCCCAAGACGAGCGTCGGGAAGTACGACAAGAAGCGGCTGCGCAGCACCCACGCCGATGGCAAGCTCGACGTCGTAGAGCTGCGATAGAGCTGTCGTAGAGCGATCTTCCGTCATCGACGGCAGATCGCTCTACGACCCTCGAAACGGATCAGACGATTCCGAGCGCGATCATCGCGTCGGCGACCTTGATGAAGCCTGCGATATTCGCACCGTGGACGTAGTCGCCGGGCTTGCCGTACTCCTCCGCGGTGGCGATCGTCCGGTGATGGATGCCGCGCATGATCGCCGCGAGTCGCTCATCGGTGTACTCGAAGCTCCAGGAGTCGCGGGATGCGTTCTGTTGCATTTCGAGAGCGGAGGTGGCGACACCGCCCGCATTGGCGGCCTTGCCCGGCGCGAAGGCGACGGATGCGTCGCGGAACACCTGAGCCGCTGCGGGGGTGGTGGGCATGTTGGCTCCTTCGGCCACCACCTTGACCCCGTTCGCGACCAGAGTATTCGCTGCGTTCTCGTCGAGTTCGTTCTGAGTAGCCGACGGCATGGCGACATCGCAGGGCACGTCCCAGATCGAACCCGCCTCGGTGAACGTCGCTCCCGCCACGGTGTCGCAGTAAGTTCCGATGCGTTCCCGTCGTACCTCTTTGATCTCCTTCAGAAGCTCGAGATCGATGCCGTTGGGATCGACGATGTAGCCGGAGGAGTCCGAACACGCGACAACTTTGCCGCCGAGCTGGTGAACCTTCTCTATCGCGTAGACAGCGACGTTTCCGGAGCCGGACACGACCGCGGTTTTTCCGTCGAGCGAAGTTCCGAGCGCTTCGAGCATATCGGCGACGAAGTACGCGACGCCGTAACCGGTAGCTTCACGCCGAACCTGCGAACCGCCCCAGGAGGTTCCCTTGCCGGTGAGCACCGCTGATTCGTACGAGTTGGTCAGACGCTTGTACTGGCCGAACAGGTAACCGATCTCGCGGCCTCCAACACCGATGTCCCCGGCAGGTACGTCGGTGTACTCGCCGATGTGGCGGTGCAACTCTGTCATGAACGACTGACAGAAGCGCATCACCTCGGCTTCGGATCGACCCTTGGGGTCGAAGTCCGAACCGCCCTTGCCGCCACCGATAGGAAGGCCGGTGAGGGCGTTCTTGAAGATCTGCTCGAAGCCCAGAAACTTGACGATTCCCAGGTTGACGGTGGAGTGGAAGCGCAAGCCGCCCTTGTAGGGGCCGAGCGCACTGTTGTACTGCACCCGGAATCCACGGTTGACGTGTACCGATCCCGAGTCGTCCACCCAGGGAACCCTGAAGATGATCTGCCGTTCCGGCTCACACAGGCGCTCGATGAGTCCGGCTTCGGCATATTCCGGGCGGCGATCGATGACGACCTTGAGCGAGTCGAACACCTCGGCGGCCGCCTGATGAAACTCGGGCTCGCCGGCGTTGCGCGTCAGGACTTGCTCGTAAATCGTTTCGATCTGGTCACGCGTGGACACGCACTTGCCTCCTGGGTGAGAAATACGAAACATGACGGTAACAACCAGACCTGACTCGTGGTGAGCCCGGCTACCTTCCAGCATCCCGACGGACCGTTGGTGTCTCGTGGCTCACATAATTGGTATCTGAAATGCATATTGAAATATTGTCGTGACATGCAGTTGACCCGGTTCACCGATCTCGGCCTGAGAATCGTCATGCGCCTGGCCGTCGAACAGCCTGGAGATCGCCCAGGCAGCAAGGACATTGCCGAACAATTGGCAATCTCGTACACCCATGCTGCCAAGGTGATCGCTCGTCTGTCGGAGCTCGGAATCGTCGATGCTCGTCGCGGTCGCGGTGGTGGTTTGGCCATCACCGAGCTCGGTAGAACTGCGTCGATCGGCTGGCTCGCACGCCGTCTGGAAGGCGAGTCGGAGGTCATCGAGTGTGATGGATCGAACCCGTGCCCGCTACGAGCAGGCTGCCTTTTGCGGCCGGCACTGCAGCGCGCACAAGAGGCGTTCTTCGCCTCTTTGGACGAGCTCCTCATCGAAGATGTCATCAGCCAACCGACGCGCGGGGTCCTGCTCACACTTCCTGCTATGCCCAGCAGGTTGCCAACAGTGAAAACAATGATCGGGGAATAGACATGCTTTCCACAGAGTCCAAAGAGGTCATCCGGGCCACGCTCCCTGTCGTCGGTGCTGCCATCGGTGACATCACGACGACGTTCTACCGGACCATGTTCATCGATCACCCCGAGTTGGAACGAAACCTGTTCAACCGCGGTAACCAGAAGCAGGGCGAGCAGCAGAAAGCGTTGGCGGGTGCAATCGCCGCATTCGCGTCCCTGCAGCTGGAAGAGGACCAGGATCGGGTGGACATGATCCTTTCCCGTATTGCCCACAAGCACGCCTCTTTGGGCATCGAACCGGCGCAGTACCAGGTTGTCTACGAGTACCTGTTCGGCGCGATCGCCACGGAACTGGGAAGCGCTGTCACACCAGAGGTTGCGGCTGCGTGGACCGAGGTCTACTGGATGATGGCCGACATGCTGATCTCGATGGAGGCAGGCCTGTACAAGAGCGCGGGCGTCGAGATCGGTGATGTGTGGCGGCAGGTCCGCGTGCTCGATCGACGTTTCGAATCGGCAGATACCGTGTCCTTCGTACTCGCCTCCCTCGATGGCGAGCCGCTACCGAGTTTCATTCCGGGCCAGTACCTTTCCGTCGCGGTTCACCTCGAAGACGGGGCGCGCCAGATTCGCCAGTACAGCCTGTCCTCGGCTCCAATGGACGCTGACTGGCGGATCACCGTCAAGCGCATCCCTTCGAAGGTGTCCGCAGACGGTTCGGAAGTAGCTGCCGGTGAGGTGTCGAACTACCTGTTCAACAACGTCTTCGAGGGTGACATTCTCGATGTGACCACACCGTTCGGTGACTTGATGCTCACTGACGACGATGCACCGCTGCTGCTCGTCTCGGCGGGAATCGGCTGCACTCCCATGATCGGCATGCTGAACTACTTGGCCGAAAGCAATGACACACGCTCCATCTCGGTGCTACACGCCGACCGCACCCAGAGCGATCATGCTCACCGCGCCGAATTGGGTCACCTCGTCGATCGAATCCCCTCGGCGACCCTGCACCGCTGGTACGAGAACCTCGGCGCGCGTCCTTCGGACGATTCGATCAGCATGGGCCGCGCGCAGCTGAACAACATCGACGTCGCACCCGACGCGCACGCGTACGTCTGCGGGCCGTTGCCCTTCATGCTCGAAATTCGCAACGCTTTGATGGACAAGAACGTGGCGACCGAGAACATTCACTTCGAGGTCTTCGGTCCGGACAGCATGGGAATTCAGCGCACCGCGTAAGCAGTAAAAGTTTCTCGCCGGTGAGGTTGGGCACCACAGCCGACCTCACCGGCTCGGTCATGCCCCCATGCCGTACCTCTCGTTACCAAGGCAAATGGTATTTAATGGATGTCACGGCGACCGCCGCCCCTAATGTCGAGATTGATCGAGGACCATGGACGAGCCCGCGGCGCCGGATCGGCACAGCACACTGATGACGGTCCTGGTCATCACCTCGATCGTCGCGACTGGGATCGTCGTCGCCGGTCTCACCACGACACCTCAGGAACCGGAGTTGACGGTGCAGCCCGTCACCTCGACGGTGGCGCCGCCTCCCACACCGGAGGAGTACGTGCTCGTCACCCCCGAAGTCAACTACCCACAAAAGATTCCGGGATGCGCCACTGTGGACGAACCCGAAGAGACCCTTTACTCGAGTCTGTACGTCTCCTCGGTGCAGAGCTACGACAACCCTGCGGCCCCATGGTTCAGCGGCCCCAAGGCTCACCTGATGTCCGAGGCATTGGTCCGAGCCCTGCCCGCTGACACCGAGTTCGAGGACGGGGTGATCCCCTACTTCGACCCGATTCCGGGACGCGAAGGGGCAGCCGAAGAAGAAGTCGTCGACTCGACGAACGCCACGGCTTCCATCGTGCGAGACAACCGGTCGGGCTACCTCAGCGTCGGAGTCTCACAGAGCACACGCTCGGTACCGCCCTGTGTCGCCGGAAATCTCGACGAGCGAACAACCATGTCCGACGGGACCGTCGTCGACACCCATGACACCTGGCAGGAAGTCAACGGCGAGCGAACCTCCGAGCGCAGTGCGTTCGCGTACCGTACCGATGGTTCGTGGATCGCTGTGTATCTCTCCGCGCCCGGCCAGCAGGACGCTCTTCCGATTTCGCTCGACGTTCTCGCCGATATCGCGACCGACCCAGCGTTCATCACCTCGAGCGCTCCCCCTGCCGGTACCCCGGGCAACTCGTCGGACTGCGGATCCTCGGCTTTGTCCGGCACCACCGGATCGTTCACGGCCCCGGACGTCTCCGCATTGAATGCTGCTCTACGGCAGGCGAACGCCGAGTCCCTGGACCCGTCGCCGGCTCTCGGATCGTTGCGCACCCACCACTGGGGTGGTGAATTGTGCCAGGTAGTGAACAGCGCCGCAGGACAGTTGACGATCACCATCGGTGACACTACGCAATCCGATCCAGGTCGGTACATTTCCGGCACGTCCGTCTCTGTGCCGACTCCGTCGGGGCTGACAGTCACGATCATGACCGAAAAGCCCTGGGATACAGCCAGCTTGGAGCAACTGGCGTCGACCCCAGGATTGGACCTGTCGTGAAGCCACGTACTCGACTGATGATCGCTGGAGCCGTGGCCGTTCTCACGGTGTCGGCGGCGACAGTGACACTGACGCAGGACCGCACGGTGACGACCAAGCGCATCACCGATGCCACAGCTGACGCGCCTGGGTTGGCCTGGGCCGCAGAGGCATCCGAGAGCGGTCTGGAGGGTGCGACATTTGCAGACCCTCGCACCGGTTCGGAGTATTCGTGGGGTGCGGGCGCCATCGATGTCGAGGATATGTTCCTCACTCTCGCGGTTGTACCCGATGGAGACTCCCCCAACTCCGACGCAGTCATGGTCGGCATCGAAGCCGATACCGGCGATGTGAAATGGACAAGCCCTGCGCGTGACCTCGCGTCATGCGCCGACACACCCCTGGACGGGCAACTCGTGTGCCACACACCCTCGTACGGTGAGGCACCGGGACTGGTCACGTTCGATATCGAGACCGGTGAGTCTCGGCACTTCGACAGTGCACCGGGCATCTTCGCAGCCACCGTCGCGAACGATCGAGTCTACGTCGCCGAAGGCGATCTCGAAGGCGGCGAGGTTCAGCTCCACCGCGGAACCCTGGACGACTACGACGCCGACTGGAGCGTTCCACTCGACGTCTCGGCCGGCTGGGAAGACCAGTACGCAGACCGACTGACGATCGGTTCCGAACTCGGGCACTTCGATCTCGGCGGAAGCTTCACCACGTTCGACGCTGCGACGGGTGCCCCGGTGTGGTCGTCGGATGTCCTCGGTGACTGCCTCATCGCCGAGTACCGAACATCCGGCGACATCGCCATCGGTTCGACTTACGACTGCGACTCGAGATCCTCCGATGTCACCGGAACGATCGCATTCACGCGCACCGGTGATCCACTGGCCACCTCGTCGAGTGCTACCGAGCACTACTTGTCCATCGACGAGCCCACGGATTCTTCGATTCCCTTCGTCCTGGGCGATACTGCGTTCGACCGTGTGAGCGGTGAACAGCGCTGGCGCAGCGATCGACTCGTCTTCGACAGACCGGCGGACGAGTGGAACGAAGCAAGAACTTTGGGAACGCTGCAGGCGGTGGTCGGCAATGTCGGGCTGCTGCGGTTCGATCAGAGCACGACTGCGATCGACCTACGTTCGGGGCGAGAACTGTGGCATTCCGACCGATCGTGGTCGGTCATCGCGCGCGACGGTGACACGGTGCTCACCTCCACTGGCGGGATACTTGCCGCTGTCGACGTTCGGACCGGTGAAGAGCTGTGGTCGGCCGAGTACGACAAGATGCTGCCCGGGTCGTCGTCATCGATGGACACCTATGTCGGAGGCCGCGACGGGAGGTACGTACTTCAGTCGAGTTCGACTCTGGCGCAGCTGAAACCGTTGCCGTGACAGCGGCAATACACCGTGATTCGAGTACCGAATCTCAGCGCGGTCCGAACTGACGGTCTCCCGCGTCGCCGAGTCCGGGTACGACGATGGCATCCTCGTCGAGCCCTTCGTCGATGCTCGCCGTCACCAGCCGCACCGGGAACGTCGAACTCTCTAATGCTGCAACGCCTTCCGGAGTGATCACTACGCACACGACGGCTACGTCGGTGGCTCCGCGCGCGACCAACAGTTCGATCGTGCGCAACATCGAACCACCGGTGGCCACCATCGGATCGAGAACGAACACCGGGGTATCGGACAGATCGGCCGGCAACGACTCGAGGTACGGCACCGGCTCGAGAGTCTGCTCGTCTCGCGCCATTCCGACGAACCCGACGCATGACTGCGGGATCAGAGCGCTCGCCTGCTCGACCATCCCGAGTCCGGCACGCAGGACCGGTACCAGCAGTGGCGGATGCGCGAGCCGCACTCCCACAGTATGCGCAACCGGAGTCTTCACCTCGATCTGCTTCACCTTCGCATCGCGCATCGCCTCGTACACCAACATGTGGGTAAGTTTCCGCAAGGCGGACCGAAAGGTCGCGTTGTCACTGCGCTCGTCACGCATCGTCGTCAGAAGTGTTGCCGCGAGCGGATGGTCGACCACATGCATGTCCATGGCCGAAGACTAAGGGGTACCGGCCGCTGGCCTGCAGGCGAGAATGTGCCGAGCAGCCCGCCCAGAGTCGGCAACATTTGCCAGGGACTTCCGCACGGCATGCACGTTGACTCGTGACCTATGACACCTCCTGATTCCGTTGGACCCGAGAACACCGTCGGGCCCTTGAGCGATTGTCTCGTCGTAGATCTTTCCCGTGCGCTGGCCGGACCGCATGCAGCGATGATGCTGGGCGATCTCGGTGCGCGCGTGATCAAGGTCGAGTCCCCCATCGGAGGTGACGACACTCGAAGCTGGGGTCCGCCGTTCGTTCCGGACGAAGACGGCGAACGGCACTCGACGTACTTCTTGTCGTGCAACCGCAACAAGGAGTCCATTGCCCTCGACCTCAAGGGCGACGACGGCCGCAACACGCTGACCGAGTTGATCGGGCGTGCGGACGTGCTAGTCGAGAACTTCCGTCCAGGGGTGTTGGATCGCCTCGGCTTCAGCATGGAGAAGCTACATGAGCTCAACCCGCGTCTGGTGGTCCTGTCGATCACCGGATTCGGTCACGACGGACCCGAAGGCGCTCGCCCTGGCTACGACCAGATCGCACAAGGCGAAGCCGGCCTTATGTCGTTGACCGGGCCGTCGCGCGAAGAACCGACACGGGTGGGCGTCCCGATCGGAGACCTCCTGGCGGGGATGAACGGCGCCTACGGCGTGGTCGCCGCACTGCATGAGCGCAACACCACGGGCCGCGGCCGCGTGGTGCGCACCAGCCTGTTGGCCGCCATCGTCGGAGTCCACGCTTTTCAGGGCACGCGCTACACCGTTGCCGGTGAGGTACCCCGCCCGACGGGTGGCCATCATCCGTCGATCTGCCCGTACGGGCTGTTCCACTCGGCCGAGGGTCCGGTCCAGATTGCCGTAGGCAGTGAAGGATTGTGGCGCCGCTTCGCACCCGAGTTCGGACTCGACCGCCCGGAGTGGGCTACCAATCCACAACGTGTCGCCGACCGAGATGCGGTCATCGCCGCGGTCGAGGAAAAGTTCGGTGAATGGCCGAGCGACAAGCTCCTCGGTGTGTTGGACGACCTGGGCATCCCGGCAGGAAAGGTTCGCGATCTTGCCGAGGTCTACACCTGGGAACAGACCCGCTCCCAGGGTCTGTTGATCGACGTCGACCACTCTGCCCTGGGAACGATCAGCCTGCCCGGGCCACCACTACGATTCGACGAAGATTGCGACGGTGCCGGTATGCGGACAACCCACGCCGCGCCGCCCACCCTCGATCAACACGGTGACTCCATCCGCGCATGGCTCGAGGCTGCCCGATGACTCGCGCGGGTGCACCTCCCAGGCTGGGGGCACTCGAACTCGTCGAACTGGTTGTCGACGCCGAAAGCTTCGTCCGATGGGACAGCGAGCCTCTCGCCCCGATAGGGGTGCACGGACCACCGGAGCAGAGCTATCTCGACGAACTCGATGCAGCCCGAACGAGTACCGGGTTGGACGAGGCCGTCCTCACCGGCGAGGCGTTGCTCGATGGCCGTCGAGTCGCAATCGTCATGTGCGAGTTCAAGTTTCTGGCCGGTTCGATCGGGGTTGCGGCCGCGGAACGATTGGTGTTGGCGATCGAGCGTGCCACCGCGGAGAGTTTGCCGTTGCTGGCAGTACCTACCTCCGGTGGCACTCGGATGCAGGAGGGCGCAGTCGCCTTCATGCAGATGGTCAAGATTTCGGCCGCAGTCGCAGCGCACAAGTCCGCGGGCCTGGCCTATGCCGTCTACCTTCGCCATCCGACGACGGGTGGAGCGTTCGCCTCGTGGGGTTCGCTGGGGCACGTGACTGCCGCCGAGCCGGGTGCACTGGTCGGCTTCCTCGGCCCGCGTGTCTACAAGGCGTTGTACGGCGAGGACTTCCCGGCAGGTGTGCAGACAGCGGAAAACCTTGCCGCCCATGGTCTCGTCGACGCAGTGGTGCCCCCGGCGGAACTACGCGGCGTCGCCATCGCAGCCCTCGCTGTCCTGTGCGCTCCCCATGAGCCGCCACCGCCGGTACCGAATGTGCCACTCGAAACCTTGGACGATGTTCCAGCGTGGGAGTCGATCGGTCGGTCGCGGCGTTCGGACAGGCCGGGAGTCCGTCGATTGGTGAAGGCGGCAGCGAACACGGTCACACCGTTGCAGGGCACCGGTGCCGGCGAGTGGGAACCAGGATTGTTCTTGGCATTGGCAAAATTCGGCGCCTCGGCCTGTGTGCTGCTGGGCCAGGACCGCACTTTCGCAGATCTGCCACTCGGTCCCGCAGGCTTGCGGGAAGCCCGTCGCGGGATGCGACTGGCGGAGGAACTTCGGTTACCGCTGGTCACTGTCATCGACACGGCAGGCGCCGCGCTGAGCAGGGAGGCGGAGGAGGGTGGTCTTGCCGGTGAAATCGCCCGCTGTCTGGTCGAACTGACCACGCTGACGGCACCGACGATCTGCCTGCTTCTCGGCCAAGGCGGAGGTGGGGGCGCGCTCGCGTTGCTTCCCGCCGACCGAGTGCTCTGTGCGCAACACGCCTGGCTCTCCCCTCTGCCGCCGGAAGGAGCATCCGCCATCAGGTTCCACACCACCGATCGCGCCGCCGAGATGGCCGATGCGCAGGGCGTGCGCAGCCTCGACCTGTTACGAAACGGGGTCGTCGACCGCATCGTGGCCGAGCGACCGGACGCCGCCGATGAGCCCGCGGAGTTCCTGTCGCGTCTCGGCGAAGTGCTCGAACACGAGCTTGCGCAATTACTGGCCGCCGATCCGAAAGACTTGGTGGCCTCCCGCCTGGACCGCTACCGCCGCCTAGGTGTGCCGCAATAACGAAAAATCCCGCCGGTTTGGGCAATCCTTGCCAGTGCAGGGCCCCCTGCCTGTAAGTAGCGTCACAGAAGTGAGGGTGCCGCACCGTGTGGTCACCGGCTGACTCTGCAGTACCCACAGTTCCCAATAGAGGAGATTTCAGTGCCCGAAGCAATCGAGGTTCGCAAAGTCCCGCTGCACAACGTGTCCGATGCAAGCGAGCTGGCCAAGCTCATCGACGACGGAGTGCTCGACGCCGACCGTGTCATCGCGGTCATCGGTAAGACCGAGGGCAACGGCGGTGTCAACGACTACACCCGCATCATCGCCGATCGCGCTTTCCGAGAGGTACTGTCCGCCAAAGGAACCCGCAGCGCACATGATGTCGGCGAGGTGCCGATCGTCTGGTCCGGTGGAACCGATGGTGTCATCAGCCCGCACGCGACCATCTTCGCGACCGTGCCGGCAGAAAAGGCCGTCAAGACCGACGAGCCGCGCCTGACGGTCGGCGTCGCCATGAGCGAACAGCTGATGCCCGAGGACATCGGCCGCACCGCGATGATCACCAAGGTCGCTGCAGCAGTGAAGGATGCCATGGCCAACGCCGGCATCACCGATCCCGCCGACGTGCACTACGTCCAGACGAAGACACCTCTGCTGACGATTCACACCATCCGTGACGCCAAGAGCCGCGGCAAGACCGTCTGGACCGAACAGACCCACGAGTCGATGGACCTGTCCAACGGCGGCACGGCACTGGGGATCGCCGTCGCCCTCGGCGAGATCGACATGCCCACCGACGAGGACGTCATGCACAGCAGGGAGCTGTACTCCGCTGTGGCCTCCTGCTCTTCGGGCGTCGAGCTGGACCGCGCTCAGATCGTCGTAGTCGGCAACGCGCGCGGCGTCGGTGGCCGCTACCGCATCGGTCACAGCGTCATGAAAGATGCACTCGATCAGGACGGCATCTGGGATGCGATCCGCGACGCCGGTCTCGAACTTCCCGAGCGTCCCCGCACCAGCGACTTGGACGGCAAGCTGGTCAACGTCTTCCTCAAATGCGAAGCGAGCCAGGATGGAACGGTCCGTGGCCGCCGCAATGCGATGCTCGACGACTCGGACGTGCATTGGCACCGTCAGATCAAGGCCTGCGTCGGCGGCGTCGCCGCGTCCGTGACAGGTGACCCGGCAGTGTTCGTATCGGTGTCGGCCGCACACCAGGGTCCAGAGGGCGGCGGCCCCGTTGCCGCCATCGTCGACCTCGGCGACTAGCAACACCCCGTTCGATCGGCGCCGCGCCGAAGCCGCACATCCAGGCTTCGGCGCGGCATCGCCCCCCCGCACCACAGTCTTCGTCCAGTTGAAAGGAACGCGCATGGCGCACGCCATCGAACCCGTCGACGAGGGCGATGCCACCGTCGCGTACGCCGACCCCACGCGGCCGAGTGACGCCCCCAGCGATCTCGTCATGCGCGATGCGCTCGAGCTCAGCGGCATGATCAAGCGCCGCGAGGTGTCGTGTGTCGAAATCATGACCACCTACCTCGACCACATCGAATTGCACAACGGAACTGTCAACGCGATCATCGCGTTGCGGGACCGCGAGGAACTGCTCGACGAGGCGAAGGTGCGTGACCGTCAACTGGCGGACGGGCATTACCTCGGGTGGATGCACGGGTTTCCTCATGCGGTCAAGGATCTTTCGGCGGTCGAGGGCTTGCCGTTCACCTCCGGGTCACCCATCTTCGCGGACCGGATTGCCGACACCGACGACCTGTTCGTCAAGCGGATCAAGTCGGCGGGCGCCATCATCGTCGGCAAGACAAATACACCCGAGTTCGGATTCGGCTCGCAAACGTACAACCCGATATGGGGTACGACCGTGTCGCCGTACGACACCTCACGCACTGCCGGCGGCAGTAGCGGTGGAGCGGCCGCGTCGTTGGCGCTTCGTATGCTGCCCGTGGCCGATGGCACCGACTACATGGGTTCTTTGCGCAATCCAGCCGCCTTCAACAATGTCGTCGGCTTTCGTCCGTCCTGGGGACGAATTCCAGAGGCCGGCTTCATCGCTCAGGGCGCCGTTTCCGGACCGATGGGGCGATCCGTCGCCGATGTCGCACACCTTCTCTCCACTATGGCGGGACCGGATACCAACGCTCCGTTGGGAATCGACGAGGATCCCGAAATTTTCACTCGTAGCCTCGAACGCAACTTCCGTGGGGCGCGCATCGCCTGGGTCGGCGACTGGGACGGCTACCTGGCGACCGAACCCGGTGTCCTCGACATCTGCGAATCCTCGTTCGAGACGTTCCGGCAGATCGGCTGCACGGTGGAGAGCGCCCTGCCGGACTACAAGCCGGAGGACATCTGGGAGTTGTTTCTGAAGTGGCGGTGGTGGGCGCAGCTCGGAATGGTCGATCTCTACGACGACCCACGGACCCGCGCCCTGATGAAGCCCGAGATGCTGTGGGAAATGGAGAACGCCGTCACCCTCACTGCGCTCGACGTCACGAAGGCGGCGGCGGCTCGCAACAGCTGGCAGACGGCGTTGACGAAAATGTTCGAAACGTACGACTTCATTCTTGCGCCGAGCGCACAGGTATTTCCGTTCGACAAGGACACGCATTGGCCGGAGAGCATCGCCGGACGCCGGATGGATACCTACCACCGGTGGATGGAGACCGTCGTTCCGTGGACGATGACCGGCGTTCCCGTCGCCGCGATGCCGGTCGGGTTCGATCCGCGTGGCCTTCCGATGGGAGTCCAGATCATCGGACGCCATGGCGCTGACCGGGCGGTCTTGCAGCTCGCTTACGCCTACGAACAGGCAACTCAGTGGGTTCGGAGCGTCCTTCCTCCCGCGCTTCGGACGAACTGACCCCCACTGCTGGCCTAACGGCGGACAGGTAAAGTCGAACAATGAATGAAACTGTCGGCGATCTCACTCCGCGGACACGGGCTTTGTCGACTCCGGCAAGCTACGCGTTGACGGTGGAAGAACTTCTTGCGCTTCCCAGCCTGACCGGCTCGAAGTTGATCGCGGGCAAGGGCGGTCTCGAGAAGGTCGTTCGACGGGTCAACGTCATCGAGGTGCCGGACATCCTGCCGTGGGTCAAGCCGAACGAACTCTTGGTCACCACCGGCTTCCCCCTGCGACACGCGGACTCCGGTCGCCCGTTCGACGCTCATTCACTGGTCGAACTCGTCGAAGGTCTCTCCGAACGCGGCGCCGCGGCGCTCGGTGTCAAGGAGGGCAGATACTTCGGCGACGTCCCCGCAGCGATGATCGACGCGGCCGATCGACTCGACTTTCCACTGTTCCTCATCCCCCGGGACATCGGCTTCGACGAGGTGATGTCCGAGGTCTACACCCACCTGGTCGACAGCCAGGCGTGGGCACTCGATGTCGCCGACCGCATGCACCGCGCCTTGACCACGATCGTCCTCGAAGGCGGCGATCTACCCCAGATCGCCGACGAAGTGGCGACGCTGTTCGAGACTGCGGTCGTCATCTGCTCCCCCGACGGCAGAGTGCAGGCGACAGCGGGAGCGAGCGCAGACCTCGAAGCCCTCGAGAAGTTGCCGTTGTTCGATCCCTCCGGCCGATTACATACCGAACGTCTCCACCAGGGTCTTCAACCGGCACCCGGAATGGCCTCCGGTCAGATTGCGGTGGCACCGATCAATGCCGGCGGCACCGATCACGGCCTCATCGTTGCGGTTGCACGGTCAGGCGGTCTCGGACCGGTGACCATACAGGCACTCGAGCGCGCTGCGACCGTCGTCGCGTTGGCAGTGACGAAGAAGCTCGCGGTGTCTGCCGTGGAATCGAAGTTCCGCGGTGACTTTTTGCGCGATGTCCTCAACGGTGCAGCCGAGCCCACCGATCAGATCATCGAGTACTGCTCCCAGCTCGATTGGGATGTGAACCGAAGCATGGTCGTCATCGTGGCGCAACTCGACCAGGTAGCCGAAGCCACTGCAGGACAATCGGTTCAACCACCCGTCGTCGGGCGGATGCCACATGAGCGGCTCACCGCTGCTTGGCAACAGGTCGTGCGCCGACGCGACCGGTTCGCTCCGGTCGTCGGATTCAGCCACGAAGTGGTGACGCTGATGCCGGCAGGACAAGGGGATGCGCGCGCAGTCGTCGAGGACCTGATCGCTTCCGTCGCGGGCGACAGTGGTGGCGGCAGAAATTCTTTCGGAACCGGAGTCAGTCGCGTCATCGACTCCGTGGCCGACATTCCGCGGGCCTACGATCAGGCGCGCAAAGCTGTCATGGTCGGCCGCCGCATGAACGGCGCGGGTTCGGTGGCACATTTCGACAGCCTCGGGGTGCACCGGCTGCTGTCCCTCGTCGACGACGGCGACGAGCTGCAGGCCTTCGCGACCGAGGTGCTCGGTTCGCTGGCGGGAGAGGATGCCGACGCAATCGATCTGCGACAGACCCTGCAGGCGTTGCTGGATACGAACTGCAACGTCGCCGAAACTGCGCGCGTCCTGCATTTCCACTACAACACGCTGCGCTACCGAATCGGAAAACTGGAAAGCATCCTCGGTCATTTCACCACGGACCCGATCCTGCGTTTGGATGTCGCCTTGGCGCTGCGGGTGGTGGAAATGAAGGGCTTGTGACGCGGTGATGTATGTCGAGTCCACCGAGCAGCTGAGGAGTTTGTCCTGTGTTACAAGCTAATTCGATCGATATCGATGCTCGCTCACTCGCCGAGGCTGTGTCTTCTCGCTCGATGTCCGCCCATGAGGTGATCGAGCAGCACCTCGCTCATATCGATCGGGAGAACCCGCGACTCAACGCGATCGTCACGGTCGCCGCCGAGTCCGCGAGGCAGGCTGCGGACGAGATCGATGCGCGCCTGGCACGCGGTGAATCCGTCGGAGCTCTCGCCGGAGTTCCGTTCACCGTCAAGGACTTGATCGCCACGGCCGGAGTCAGAACAACAGCAGGCTCGACGGCATTGGCGGGCAACGTACCTCGCGTCGACGCACCGGCAGTCGCCCGGATGCGTGCCGAAGGCGCCATCCTGATCGGGAAGACCAACACCCCGGAGTTCGGTGCCAGCGGACTCACCCACAACGATCTCTTCGGATACACCTTGAATCCGTTGTCGCCGGATGGAATCGACCGCTCCCCCGGCGGGTCCAGTGGCGGTGAAGCGTCGGCGATCGCCTCGGGAATGAGCGTTGTCGGACTCGGCACCGATTTCGGCGGCTCGGTCCGATGGCCCGCGCACTGCACGGGCCTGTGTTCGGTACGGCCGACGGGTGGACGGATCTCCCCCGACGGCCAGTATCCCGGTGTCATGTTCGATGAGCGAGTGCTGACGAACGCAGCCACCATGCACGGCAGCGTGCAAACGATCGGGCCGATGGCGAGAAATCTGGACGATCTGGTCTTGATGCTGCGCGTGACGTCCTCGCCCGAATATCGATGGTTGGATCCGGCAGGCGTGCGTCTCGACGAGCTCGATGTCCGCTGGGCGGCAGGGGAAGGCACCGTCCCGGTGTCTGCGGAGATTGTCGCCGCCGTGACGGAATCGGCGGACAGGTTGGCACCGTCGGTGAACTCGATGCGGCCCTACTCGGGCACGGCATTGCGGAAGGCGAACGATCTGTTCACACGAATGCGCGCCGCCGAAACTCAGACGGACATCCTGCAGTACGGGCCTGCCACTGGATTCGGTGCGAACATTCGAGAAATTCTCGCAGCTGTCCGTCCCGCCCACAGCACCGATGCCGAGGCTCTGTGGGCGGAGCGCAGTGTCCTGCGGCACGAACTTCTGTCCACGATGGGCGATGTACTGATTCTTCCCGTCGCCTCGATCGTGGCGCCGCCCATCGGCGAGACGCGGTTCGACGTCGACGGCACTGTGCTGTCGTGGTCCGAAGCGCTGGCCAGCAGTCGAGCGATCAGCATCCTGGGCGTGCCGTCGGTGGTCGTTCCGGTTGCGACCTCTGAATCCGGGCTTCCCATCGGGGTGCAGATCGTGGCCCGTCCGTGGCAGGAGCACAATGCTCTCGCCGCGGCAGCGCTGTGTATGCGGCCGACTCAGCACTAGCAGCTACCTCGGCATCGGGCAGTTCCTGCCGCGATGGCGATTTCCGACAATCACTTCCACACTATTTGGGCGAACTCTGTCGCTGGTAACCGGACGCCCGGAAGCTAACGTGATGACCATCACTTCACTCCCGAAAGGAGAGCGGCGCCATGCGGGATCTCCTCGACGATCTGGCTCCCTGGCTCGAACGTCACGAGCCGTTCGCTCTCGCGACGGTTGTGCGAACCTGGCAGTCCTCGCCCAGACCTGCGGGCGCTGCGATGGCCGTCTCGAAGTCCGGCGACGTCGTCGGCAGTGTGTCCGGCGGCTGCATCGAGGGCGCGTTGTACGAACTCGCCCAGGAGGTGCTGGCCGATGGACTCGCCAGAACCGAGACCTACTTCGTCGCCGACGACGACGCGATCGGCGTGGGGCTGACCTGCGGCGGCACCATCGAAGTCTTCCTTCGGCTGATCAGCGGACACGCGTGTGCCGAGTTCGCCGAGGTGTCGCGGCTGATCGCCGAGGGTACGTCCGTGGCGGTGCTCACCGACCTTTCTGTCGGTATGCCGACTCGGCATGCCGTGGTCAGTGAAGACCGCACCTGGGACGAATGTGCAGGACCGGGCCTCACCGAAGTTCTCGACGGTGACGAGTCGTTCAAGAGCAAGGTCCGTGACCTCGTTCAGGCAGGCGAGTCCGGGCTCGCAGTCCTCACCCATGGCGAGAGCGAACAGGATCGCCCGCTCGAGGTGATGGTCGAACTCTTCGGACCTGCCCCGCGGATGTACATCTTCGGAGCGATCGACTTCGCCGCAGCGATGTGCCGACTAGGGAAGTTCGCCGGCTTCTACGTCACCGTCATCGACGCCCGCGCAGTGTTCGCGACGCGCGCGAGGTTCCCGGATGCCGACGAAGTCGTGGTCGCGTGGCCGCACAAGTTCCTCGAAACCGCTCCCGTGGACGAACGCACTGTGATCACCGTGTTGACCCACGACGAAAAGTTCGACATCCCGCTGCTCGAACATGCACTGCGAACCACCGCGGTGTACATCGGCGCGCTCGGAAGCCGTGCCACACACGAGCGCCGCGTCGACCTTCTCCGCGGCCGGGGAATGACCGAGGCCGAGCTGAACCTGTTGCACTCCCCCATCGGACTCGATCTCGGCGCCCGCAACCCTGCCGAAACCGCAGTGTCGATCATGGCGGAGGTCCTCAAGACCTCTCGCAACGCCACCGGCCTCGAACTGCGGACGCTTCACGGACCGATTCATCGTGAACGCAACTCACTGTCGGCATCAGTGGACGAGCGTGTAGACCTCGGATCGGGCGCGCGTTGCTGACCCGCTCTATCGCTGACCGGGTGACCGAGGGCGAAGCCGAGAGCACGACGGTGGAGAGCATTCTTCGCACGGACTTTCTGTCCGAAAGTGTGGTGCTGGCTGGGCGCGAGGGTCTCGGCCGGGTCGTCGATCGCCTCAACCTCATCGAGAACCCCGAAAGCATCCGGTTCTGGATCGGTGCGCAAGACCTGGTTCTCACAACAGGATTTGCACTCGCTCAGTCCACCGAGCCGCTTTCTTCCTTCGTGTCGGCCGCGCATTCTGCCGGGGTCGCCGGCATCGTCATCCACTTCGACGAGGACATCACCACGATCGACGACGACACCCGCGCCGTTGCCGATGAACTTCACTTGCCGTTGATCGCCGTGTCGGAATCGTTCGCACTCGATCACGTACTGGTGCGAGGCGTGCGCGATCGGGCGAAGCAGCAGGTGCGGGCGATGTACCGGTCGGAGCGGCTGCGAAGGGTGTTGGTGGCGAAGATGGTTGCCGGAGGCGGTGTAGCCGAGCTTGCGTCGGCGGCAGCCGCGGAGCTCGATGTCGCAGTCTTGACGACCACCTCGGACGGAAGAAGGTTGGCGACGGCCGGCGCCGATGAGGAGGTTAGGGCGCTCTGCCGCAGCTCGGCGCTCGATGCCACCGGAAGGTTGAAGACAGATTCGACAGATGGCGGCTTGGGGTTGCGCACCACGGACGAGGGTGCGATCGCGGTGTGCGCGATCTCGGCGAACGGCATCGACCACGGACGGGTCGCCGCCTTCAGTCGACATCGGACGCTCTCGACGCAGGATCTGCACGTGGTCGACGCGGCGGCCGCGGTGTTCGCACTCGCCGTGACCCGTGACCTCGCGCTGTCGACGATAGAAGAAAAGCACCGCGCCAATTTCTTACGTGATCTCCTGCTGGGCCGGGGTGGGGAACATCCACACGCGGTGGCGCATGCGCAACGCTTCGGCTGGAACATCGGCAGACCTGTGGTCGTCGTCGTCATCGAACCCGCCCCCGGAGTCGATGCCACGCGGCAAGCACCCGACCGCATGCCGCTCGTCGACCGGCAGATGATGGCATTCTCGGGTGCGCTCGCGCAGCGCGATCCACACGCTGCGATTGCAGCGCTCGGTACCGAAACCGTCATCATGATGGGGGCCGGGCCGAACACGGTGAACGCGATCCGCGACATCATCGACAGTGTGCGCGGCGACGGCGGAGGCGGCCGACAGCCCTTCGCCGTCGGTATCTCACGCTCCTGCACTTCGGTGGAAGGCATTCCGGGGATTTACGGTCAAGCCCGAACCGCACTGAAAGTAGGCCGCCAGATATACGGGACCTGGGCTGTCACCACATTCGACGATCTGGGCGTATTTCGTCTACTCAGCTTGGTCGAGAACGACGATGAACTCACCTCGTTCACCAAAGAAACTCTGCACGAACTGACCGAGCAGACAGTGGAAGCACGAGATATGCGAAAGACACTCGAAATGTTGCTCGCCACCAATATCAATATCGCCGAAACTGCCCGAAATCTGCACTTCCACTACAACACTCTGAGATATCGCGTCGTCAAGCTCGAGAAAATACTGGGTCCTTTCACCGAACGCCCTGATTTACGTTTGGACCTGTCTTTGGCTCTCAAGATAATGGCAATGCGCGGTATCGATCAGCACATGTGACGGTCATCCAATCGAAATATTGGCAGATTACGCTCATGGTGGTTCCGCAAGACAGCAATACCGTTCTTTTTCTATAGCGATATAGAAACGCACCTCAATTCGTGAAACTGCTGCGACTACAACGAAAAAGAAAGGCTTCACAATGCCGATCTGGAAGATTCACGGGGACGGAAAGAATATCCTTCCGGGCGAAGTCGTCGCACCGAACGAGCGGTTGAACTGGGGGCGCACTGTCAGCCTCGGAGGACAACACGTCGTCTCCATGTTCGGGGCAACTTTCGTCTTTCCGATCATCATGGGCCTCAATCCACAACTCGCCATTCTCATGTCGGGGTTCTGCACGATCTTCTTCCTGCTGGTAGTCAAGGGAAGGATCCCCAGCTATCTGGGAACCTCGGCGGTCTTCGTCGGTGGCGTCGCAGCAATTCGAGCACAGGGCGGAACATCAGCGGAGGTCACCGGCGCAATCCTGGTGTCCGGGTTGGTGTTGGCGGTCATCGGTGTCGCTATTCACTTCATGGGCGGCGGGGTGGTGGTCAAGATACTGCCCCCGGTCGTCACGGGCGCGGTGGTGATGTTGATCGGATTCAACCTCGCACCGGTGGTAGCGAGTCTCTACTGGCCACAGGACCAGTGGGTCGCACTGATCGTGATGTTCGTACTGATCGTCATGAGCGTTGCACTCCGGGGGTTCCTTGGACGCATCGCCATTCTGCTGTCGCTGATATTCGGATACGCACTGTCCTGGATTCTCGACCTCGCACTGGGACCGATCACCTCGTACGACGCCACCGCAGGCGCGGTGACCGAACACTTCCGCGTCAGCTGGGCAGGCGTCGAGTCCTCACAGTGGTTCGGCCTACCGCCGTTCTCCGATGAGGCCAACGGCATCGTAGGTATCCATGCGCCCTCGTTCTCTCTGGCGTTCATCATCCTCGTGCTCCCGGGTGTCATCGCACTCATCGCGGAAAACGCCGGGCACGTCAAAGCCGTCGCAGAAATGACCGGCGACGATCTCGACCCACTGATGGGCCGGGCACTGGCCGCCGACGGTATCGCCACAGTCATGGCCAGCGCGGTCGGAGGCTCGCCCACGACCACCTACGCCGAGAACATCGGTGTCATGGCGGCAACGAAGGTGTACTCGACAGCTGCTTACACCGCGGCAGGCATCATCGCGATGATCCTGGGCTTCTCGCCGAAGTTCGGCGCCATCATCTCGGCAACACCGGGCGGTGTGTTGGGCGGAATCACCGTGGTCCTCTACGGAATGATCGGCCTGCTCGGCGCCAAGATCTGGAAGGAGAACGGTGTCGACTTCGGCAATCCATTGAACATGATGCCCGTCGCAGCCGGCCTGATTCTTGCCATCGGTGATACCGCCCTGGTCTTCACCGACTCGTTCTCGCTGTCCGGGATCTCGCTGGGCACCATCGTCGTGATCGCCCTCTACCACCTGTGTGCACGTATCGCTCCCCAACATATGCGCCCCGGCAACACCTCTGCCCCTGACGGAACCGGCCCTGAGCAGCGCACACTGGGAGACGCTATGGGACCACGACGCACCAGAGATGCCGGCGACAACGGAGAGGTCGACACCCTCGATCCGGTGCGGTAGCGAGCGATTGCAACTTCACGCAGTGGCCTTTGTCACTTTTAGACGAGACACTTATCAGCACAGGCAGGCAGGATCGGACTATGAAACCTTCGCCACTGAAATATCATCGGCCTCGGTCGATCGAGGAAGCGTGCGAGGTCCTTGCGGGGGTCGATGGCAAGGTCCTCGCAGGTGGGCAATCGCTTATTCCGATGCTGTCGATGCGTTTGGCTGCGCCTGGAACTCTCGTCGACATCACCGGGATCGATCGGCTCGACTCCATCACCGCATCCGCAGAATCAGGTGTGACCTTTCAGGCGCTGGCAACGCACGCGTCGTTGGCTTCGAACCCCGGAGCCAACGACGTGCAACCACTGCTCGGCCGCACGCTGCAGTTGGTCGCGCACGCGACGATCAGAAATCGCGGAACCACCGTGGGATCGATCGTCCACGCCGACCCGTCGGCGGAAGTTCCTGCGGTACTGGTCCTGCTCGACGGTTCGGTGACCGTGCAGTCGGTGCGGGGGCGTCGCGATATCGCCGCTCGTGATCTGTTCCTGGGGCCGCTGGAGTCTTCCCTCGAACCAGACGAGATAGCGATCAGTGCAACCGTGCCGGCGGCCCGAAGGGGCGTTGGAACGGCGATCGACGAAATCGCCCGTAGACATGGCGATTACGCGCTCGTCGGTGTTGCAGCACGCGTCGAGGTCGAAGACGGCGTGGTGACGAACGCTCGCGTCACCTATGTCTCTGCCGGTGAATTCGGCGAAGTGATCGACTATACCGACGTCATCGGCGGCGCATCGGTGTCCGACGACCGGGATCCTTTGTGGAACGTGCTGTCGGAGGCCGCGCGCAAGCGCGTCGAAACCGAGGCCGATATTCATGCCACTGCGCGGTATCGCTCCCAGCTCGTCGCAGCGTTGACTGCGAGGGTGGTCATGGCGGCCGCCCGTGATGGAGCACTTTCTTTGGCAACCAGGCCGTCGACGCTACGTGTCGACGCCGGAGAGAAATAACGATGACAAACCGAGATGTCGAAACACAGCTTTCCGATTTGATGGCCGAGACCGGCGAACAACACGTGGTCGTGTCGTTCACCCTCAACGGTACGAAGCAGACGATCATCGTCCCCGCACGAACCATCGCTTCGGACGCCATCCGACACAATCTTCGGCAGACCGGGACCCACGTGGGATGCGAACACGGAGTCTGTGGCGCATGCACGATCTTGTTGGACGGCAAGCCTGTTCGTGCCTGCTTGATGCTCGCCGCCAGTCTCGAAGGACAGTCCGTCACCACCGTGGAGGGCCTCGTCGAGCCGGACGGCACCTTGCATCCCGTGCAGCAAGCGTTCATGGACTGCCACGGACTCCAGTGCGGATTCTGCACCCCGGGCTTCGTCACCACCATCGCGGCTTTTCTCGAGGAGAACGACGCCCCGACGCAGGAAGAAGCCACCGAGGCGATTGCCGGCAACATTTGTCGGTGCACCGGCTACCAGAACATCAAGGCCTCGGTATTGCGAGCTGCCGAGATCAAGCGCGAGCGGGCGGGCGAGTTCCCTCTCGGTAAAGACGACGAGTCGAGCCGGGCCGCGCTCGAAGGCAAAGTACGGGGCAAGACCAATCCTGTCGGCGGACGGGCAGGAAGAGCATGAGCGTCGCAAGCAAGACCGCAGCCAAGACGTCCAACAGCACCGCTCCCCTGTTCGGCCAGCCATTGGCCCGTTCCGAGGACACTCGGTTGCTCAGCGGTAAAGGCAAATATCTCGACGATCTGGGGCACGGGGCGTTGATCGCCGCGTTCGTTCGCTCACCGCACGCCCATGCGCGGATCACCGACATCGACGTCGACGCCGCGCTGGAAATGCCCGGTGTCCATGCGGTCTACACGTACGAGGATTTGGCCGAGGATTCCGAAGCGATGGCCGAAGGGCTCCCGCTGCTTATCCCCCACCCCGCAATCATCGCTCCCCGCAACGGCTTTCCGTTGGCCAAAGACGAGGTCAATCACGTCGGTGAGGCGATCGTCATGGTGGTGGCACGCAATCGGTATGTCGCCGAGGATGCCTGCGCGAAGATCGACGTCACGTACGAGATCCTCGATCCGGTGGTGGGAATCGATACAGCTCGCCGCGCCGACCGACAGGTCCACGCCGATGTGCCGGACAACGTCGCCGCGCACCTACACCACGGTTTCGGTGACATCGATGCAGAATTGGCGCGCGCGCCGCACCGGATCACGCTGAACCTCGAGGTAGAGCGATCGGCGTCGATGCCGATGGAGGGCAAGGGCGTCTACGCACGGTGGGACAGTGACGAGGAAACCCTGACCTTCTGGTCGTCGACGCAAACCTCGACCTCGGTCCGCGCTGCTGTCGCTGCGCGACTCGGCATGGCCATGAACAAGGTGCACTGCATCGCCCCCGATGTCGGCGGCGGTTTCGGCGTCAAGATCATGCACCCCTGGCCCGAGGAAGTCATGGTGACCTGGGCCGCCCGCCAACTGGGCAAGGCCGGCATCTCGAACGAAGTCAAATGGGTGGAAGACCGCCGCGAACACTTCATTTCGAGCGCCCACGAACGCGGTCAGGTGCAGGAAGTCACGGTCGGATTCGACGACGACGGCCGCATGCTCGCATTCGACTTCACGCTCTGGCACGACAACGGCGCGTACCTGCCGTACGGGATCATCGTTCTCATCAATACTGCGACGCAGGTGCTCGGCCCGTACAAGCCGGTCTCCTTCCGCGTCAACGGCTATTCGCTCTACACCAACACTGTGATCGTCATCCCGTATCGCGGTGCAGGCCGGCCGCAAGGTGTCTTCGCGATGGAGCGGTCGATGGATGCGATCGCCAAGTATCTCGGCAAGGACCGGATCGAGGTTCGCGAGAAGAACATCATCAGGCCCGAGGAGATGCCGTACGACTTCGGTCTGATGTTCCAGGACGGCCGTCCGCTGATCTACGACACGGGCAACTACCAGGCCGGGATCGACAAACTGAAAGCTCTTATCAACTGGGACGACTTCCCTGCCTACAAGAAACAGGCTGCGGCAGAGGGTCGGAGTGTCGGAATCGGTGTCGGCGCCTATGTGGAGGGCACTGGACCCGGACCGTACGAGGGTGCACATGTCCTGATCGAAACCTCCGGCAAGATCAAGGGTGCCACCGGGCTCACCACTCAGGGCCAAGGCCATCAGACGACCTTCGCGCAGATCGTCGCCGACGATTTGGGTGTGGACATGTCCGACATCGAGATCGTGACCGGCGATACTCGTCGATTCGGTTATGCGGTGGGCACTTTCGCTTCCCGTGGCGCGGTCATGGCCGGTTCGGCCTTTCACGTTGCAGCGCAGATGGTGGCGGAGAAAGCGAAGAAGGTTGCAGGCAACGCACTCGAGATCGATCCACTCGACCTCGAACTGCGTGGCGGACACGTCTGCAAGATCGGTACCGAACCGGGCGCAGAAGGGACGTCCATCGCACTCGGAATCGTTGCTGTACTGTCGAATCCGCTTCGGTACGCGTTCGATGCGGAGTCCCGCCTGGCGACACAGTTCGCCAACGTGGACACCGACATGACCATTCCGCCGATCCCGGAAGGCGAGCAGCCGGGGTTGGAGGCCACCGGGTACTACTCTCCCCCGAGGTCGACCTTCGCATCCGGCATTCATGCCGCCATCGTCGAGACCGACCCGATCACGGCCGAGATCCACGTCGAGCGGTATGCCGTCGTGCACGACTGCGGCAACGTGATCAACCCGAGGATCGTCGAGGGCCAGATTCACGGCGGCGTCGCGCAGGGCATCGGCGGGGCGCTCTACGAGAAGATCGTCTACGACGAGCACGGGCAGTTGCTCAACGCCTCCTTCATGGACTTCCTGTTGCCGTTCGTGACCGAGGTCCCCGATTCGATCGAGATCGACCACACCGTCACCCCGTCCGGGCTCAACCCGCTGGGCATGAAGGGCGCCGGTGAGGCCGGAGTCATCCCAACCACGGCAGTCATCGCAGCAGCGATCGAAGACGCCGAGGGAATACCGATCACCTCGATGCCCATTTCCCCATCCGACCTGTTCGAGCTCCGACTCTCACACGCAAATGCCGAGTCGGAAGATGAATCACCCAAGGAGAACTCATGAGAATCGCAGGCACCGCGAAGCTGACAGCACCTCCGGCGGAGGTGTACGACAGCATGCAGGACGGCCGAGTGCTGGCGGCGACGATTCCCGGAGTGCAGTCACTCGATCAATTGAGCGACGACCACTACAAGCTCTCGTTGATTGCCGGTGTGGCAGCGATCAAGGGCACGTACGACGGTGAGGTCCGGCTTTCGCAGCAGAACCGTCCCGAGTCCTTCGTGATGACCGCTTCCGGGGCAGGAGCGCCGGGCACGGTGCGCGCAGACGTCACCATCAGGTTGGAGCCGACGGAAAATGGCGGAACCCTCCTGAGTTACGACGCCGATGCCGTCGTCGGCGGGATGGTCGGCGGTGTCGGTCAGCGGATGATCACCGGTGTCGCCAAGAAGATGGCGGGCGTGTTCTTCAACGGACTCGATGGCGTCATCGCCAACGGGATTCCAGAGGCGACTCCTGCCGCTACGGCAGTGGTCGCTGCAGACGGTACCGCGCCGGAGGCAGCCACCGGCGGTGTTGCTCTACCGATCGGTGCTGGTGCGCAGCGTGTCGGTGCAGGGCCGGCGGCGGCAGGTGCGTCGGCGCAGAGTGTCCTGGTTGCCGCTGCGGCCGGGGCGGCCATCGCGTTGGCCGGAGTTCTCGTGGGCGGCATCCTGGTTCGAAAAGAACGGTAGGTCAGCACTGCTGGTGCAACTCCCAGCGCTACCTCGACGGCGAAAGGCCGCTCTCCTGTGTCAGGGAGAGCGGCCTTTCGCGTTGCCATCGCAATGTGTGCCAGTCCCCCACCCGCTCCTCGCGTCGGGAAACACAAATGAGGCGAGCGAGTTTGGCACCTTGTGACAAAGATACTGACGCGCTGAAGGAGTCCAATATCACTAGACGTCAGGCACGCGCAGACCCGATCAGCGGTCGCGCTGCCTACGAACCCAATCAAGGAGGAAGCGTGGAGCCAAGAAAGATTCGGGTCGGGATCGACACCGGTGGAACATTCACCGATGTGGTGGCAGTGGACGAAGAGTCCGGTGAAATGGCCACCACGAAGACTCCCTCCACTCCGGCAGATCCAGCCGAAGGGTTCCTCGCCGGGATCGACAAAGTCCTACAGCAACTCGGGGTCACGGGTGACTCGCTCAGCGCAGTGAGTCACGGCACCACCGTTGCCACCAACAAGCTGCTCGAAGGCAAGGTCGAGAACCTCGGGTTCATCACCACCGAGGGCTACGAGCATGTGCTCGAGATTGCTCGCCAGTCGGTACCCGACGGTTACGGCAACTCGTACTTCTGGGTCAAGCCCGAACGTATCGTCCCGGCCCATCGCGTCCGCACCATCCGTGGACGGTTGTACTTCGACGGCACCGAAATTCGCCCGCTCAACGAGGACGATGTGCGCGAGGCTGCACGGTTCTTCAAGGCAGAGGGAGTCAAGACCCTCGGTGTGTGCCTCGTGCATTCCTATGCCAACCCTGATCACGAACAGCGCGTGCGGGACATCCTCCTCGAGGAGTACCCCGAGGCGACGGTCAGCATCTCGACCGAGGTTCTGCGTGAGTACCGCGAGTTCGAGCGGTCCATCACGACATTGGTGGATGCGGCCGTGAAGCCGAACATCCGCAACTACGTCAACAACATCGCCACCCGGCTGCGTGAGTTCGCCACCGAGTCGGGCGAAGCCCGCGACGTTCCGTTCTACGTCATGAAGTCCAACGGTGGCGTTCTCTCCGCCAAAGAGGTTGTCAATCAGCCGATCACGACTGTTCTGTCCGGGCCCGCAGCCGGCGCCCTCGGTGCAGCGCTGGTGGCCAGTGCAGCGGGAGTCGATCAGGTGCTCACCTGCGATGGCGGCGGCACCTCCACCGACGTGACCGTCGTGGTCCATGGCGAGCCCGCTTTGACGACCGAAGGACGCGTCGGAAACTATCCGTCCAAGATTCCGATGATCGACGTGGTCACCGTCGGCGCCGGTGGTGGGTCGATTGCCTGGATGACTCCTGAGGGAACACTGCGTGTCGGACCGCAATCTGCCGGTGCCGATCCAGGCCCGATGTGTTACGGCAACGGCGGTTCCGCTCCGACCATCACCGATGCGCATGTACTCCTGGGCCGGATACCTCCCCACCTGCTCGGCGGTGAGATCCCGCTCGATACCGATCTGGCGAGGAAGGGTATCGAACAACTGGCACAGGAGTTGTCGCTGGAGATCGAGGCTTGCGGAACCGGAATCCTCGAAGTGTCCGCTTGGAATCAGGCCAACGCACTTCGTCAGATTTCCGTCAAGCGTGGACTCGATGTACGCGACTTCACCCTCGTGACGTTCGGTGGATCCGGTTCACTGCTCGCCTGCAGGTTGATGGACATCCTGGGACTGAAAGATGTTCTGGTACCGCTCAATCCAGGTAACGTATCCGCCTTCGGTCTGCTGACCGTCGATGTGCGCAACGATTACGTCCAGACTCACGTCAGTCGGCACGACCGTCTCCGTGCAGAGGACTTGCAGTCCGAACTCGAAGTTCTCGCCGAGCGTGCCGATGCAGCACTGGCAGGAGAGGGCTTCGCGCCCGAAGATCGCCAGTACGCACGCACCGCGGATCTGCGCTACTTCGGTCAGGCCTTCGAGGTTCGAGTGCCGATCGTAGACGGCGATATCACCCAGTCGACGATGGATCAAGCAGCGGAGGCCTTCCATGAGGCGCACCGCGAGCTCTACGGTTACGACTTCCGCAGCGACAAGAGCCAGTTCGTCGAGTGGGTCAACCTGCGGGTCAGCGGTATCGGCCCGATCAAGCGACCGGTGTTGTCCGAGATTGCCAAGGGAAGCGGCGCCGAAGTCGCACGAACGGGAACGCGTCGGGCCTACTTCGATGGCTGGCACGAGACCGCGATTTACGATCGCCCGGCGCTCGGTGCCGGTGACTCCATCGAAGGACCGGCCGTCATCGAGGAGTTCAGCTCCACTGTGCCGGTGGATCCCGGATTCTCCGCTCACATCGACAACTTCGGCAACATTCGCATCACCAGGAATCTCGACTCGAACGGAGCGCACTGATGACTGTCATCGACATGGTTAACAACAAGCCCTACCGATTGACTCCCGTCGACGCACCCGCGCCCGACCCCGTCCTCGTCGAGATCGTGGCCGGGTATCTCGCGAGCGTCGAAATGGAGGTGGAGACTGCCATTGCGCGAACCTCCCGCTCGCCGATGATCCGCGACGCGCACGATTTCCGCGCGGGAATCTACGACCGGAACATGCGCAAGCTCACCGGCCGCTCCTACTCCGCCCTCGTGCAGCCCGTGGTCCGCGACTTCCCCATCGACACGATGAAGCCCGGGGACGTCTTCTTCCACAACGACGTCTACCTCTCCGAAGGCGGCATCGGCCACCTCCCCGACCTTTGCGTCACGGTGCCCGTGTTCGCGACGCTGCCCGGGGCGGACAAGCCCTCGGTCGTCGCGTTCGTGCAGGCCTTCGGCCACCACGACGATATCGGCGGCTGCTGCCCCGGGTCCATGCCGTCCGGCGCCACCTCGGTCTACGAGGAGGGGCTGATGGTCCCGCCGATCAAGCTGTGGGACCAGGGCGTGCCCAACGAGGCGGCGCTGCGAATCATGACCCGCAACTCTCGGATGCCCGACGCGTTGGCCGCCGATCTGGACGCCGAGTGCTCGGCCTGCCTGATGGGTGCGCGCAGGCTGACGGAGCTGTTCGAGCGCTACGGCGTCGAGACCATCGAGGGTTGCTTCGACGCTTCGATGGATGCCTGCACCGAGACCTATCGGCGCGAGATTCTGTCCAAGATCCCTGTCGGGGAGTACACCTGGGAGGACTACGCCGAGCATGACGGCGTCGATGAGCCGATGCTGCACGTGCAGCGGATCACGATGACCAAGACCGCGCCCGAGGACGAGGGCGGCGAGCGGCTGATCCTCGACTTCACCGGCACCGGCCCGCAGGCGAAGGGGCCGATCAACCACTGCGGTGACTACGCCGACGGCAACTTCCTGGCGAAGTGGCTGGCGCCGGTGCTTCGCAGCCTCGCCGACACCCCGGAGCGGATGGCCGAGCTCGACGTCAACGAGGGCATCATCCCTCTGATCGAGATGAAGTTCCCGGAGCCGGGCACGCTGATCACTCCGATCTTCCCGGCGCCCACCAACGCCCGCACGTTCGTGATCCTGCGGCTGCTCGGCGTGCTCACCGGTGCCATCGCGAAGGCAGTCGACGGCAACATGCCCGCCGACCAGGAGACCATCCGCTACACCGGTGTCTACGGTGAGGATTTCGAGGGCCAGTCCTACCTCATGCGTGAGGTGCTCGGCGGTGGCTCGGGCGGTCGCTATTACGCGGACGGTGAGGACACCATTCACGTGGTGCCGGACTCGCGAAACCTGCCCACCGAGTTCACCGAGAGCCGTTTCCCCTTCATCGTCGAAAAGCTCGGTCTGGCAAAAGATTCGGGCGGAGCCGGACGCTACCGCGGTGGCCTCGGGTACGAGAAGCACATCCGCATGCTCAAGGATGCGCACTTCATGTCCATCGCCGACCGCTCCATCCTCGCCTGCTGGGGTGTCAAGGGCGGCAAGGCCGGGTCGCCGTTCTCCGTGGTGATCAACCCGGGTGAGCCCAACGAGCGGCTCTTCGACGCGCTCACCGACGCGGAGCCGATCCGTGCCGGGGAGACGTTCCGGATTCGCACCACGGGCGGCGGAGGCTGGGGCGATCCGCTCGAGCGTCCCGTCGAGGAAGTGGAGCGCGATGTGTTGTGGAACAAAGTATCTCGCGAAGCTGCTGCCACAGACTATGGTGTGGTCATCGCCGAGGGCGAGGCGAACGCCGATGCGTCGGCGACGGAGAAGCTCCGCGGCGAGATGCGCGGCGCACGCGCGGACAACGAGCCCTTCTTCGATCGGGGGCCCGGTTACGAACGGCTCTCCGGCGGTGCGAAGTTCGCCAAGTACGACTTCCTCGACAGCTGACGTTCACCTGTGAACAGCGATAGCGCCGGTGGCACCGACATTGCAGTCGTCGGTGCCACCGGCAAGACCGGAGAGGCCGTGGTTGCCGCCATCGAAGGGCGGGCCACGGTCCGGCCGCTCAGCCGCACCTCCCCCGAGCATCCGATCGATCTGGACACCGGCGAGGGTCTGAAGGCGGCTTTCGCCGGATGCACCGGGATGTACTTCATCGCACCCAATCTGCATCCGGACGAGCCCGCCGCACTTCGGCGAGCACTGGAGGCCGCGAGTGACGCTGGGGTGCACCATGTTCTCTATCATTCGGTCGCGTGGCCATACAGCCCGCGGATGCCGCACCATATGGACAAGGCCCGATGCGAGGACGACCTGCGGGCGTTCGCCTCGCGTCACGGAATGCGTTGGACCATCCTGCAGCCCTGCGCCTACGCGCAGAATTTCGAATCGATACTCACCGGAGAATCCACCGACCTTGTGGTGCCGTACAGCACCGAGTCGAAGTTTTCCTTCGTAAGCCTCGGCGACGTCGCCGAGGTGGCCGCCCGAATTCTCCTGGCAGCCGAGGAGCATCACGGGGCCACGTACGAACTCGGCGGGCCCGAGACAATGAGCGTCGGCGACGTGGTTCGACTCATCGAGGAGATGACGTCACGGTCGGTGGCGGTGGAACAACTCGATGTCGAGCAATGGATGCACACTTTTGGGCAGAGTCTCGGCGTCGATGGCCGCGCCAGGCTCGGGGCGATGTTCGAGTTCTACGACGATCGAGACTTCCTGGCCGGCGGAATGGCAACCAAGGCCTTGCTCGGACGGGACCCGACACCGGTGCGTGCCCTGGTTCGCTGAACCGCCCAGTTACGCAAGCGCCTACTTGTCCCTATCGATCCGGAAGCTGGCGGCTTCGAGCGCGAGGCGTCGAATCTCGGCGAGGGCTCGTTCGAGTATCACGGTCCCGAGAAGCATCGTCTCGACGGCAGCCGTGCGGTCCGGCATGGCTCGGGCGTATTCCACTTGCGCCTTGGCGGTCCGCTCGACGGTATCGGCTGCTGCATCGAAGTCCGTGAGCGTTATCGGAAAGTCGAATCTGCGCAGTGTGGCAACAAGTTCGGCCAGCCGGTGTGGCGCGGGAGCATTCGGCTCGATATTCCAATCCCTGTCGGCGAGCCATGTCTGCACCTCACCATAGGCAGTCTTCACCTCGACCGGCTCGTCTTCGTCGGGGAGCTGGTCGAGGCCATGCATGACCGCCCCGAATGCGTCGTGGATCGACGTCGAGTCATCTTCGACTGCGGCCAGTGTTGCGCGCACATGCGAGATCGAGAGTCCCCCGATGTCGATCAGGGAGCGAATCAACCGCAGTCGGCGAATGTGATGTTCGCTGTACACAGCTTGGTTGGTCGCCGTCTGCGCGCCACCGACCAGCAGACCCTCACGCAGGTAGTACTTGATGGATGCAATGGACACCCCGCTGCGCTGGCTGAGTTCGGAAACCCTCACCGCTGAACCCTTGACATCATTTATCGATAGTAGCACTATCCATTATGGATAGAGACGCTATCGGTGCCGTGTGATCGACTGCGGAGCCGTCAACGAAGGGATGCGTACATGATCCGAAGTCGAGTCCAGACCGGCCGGTACACCGCAGTGGTCGAAAGTGAGTTCGTCGTCTTCCTCATCGGCATACGCCTCAACAAGCTATGGAAGATCCACAAGTGGATCGGCCCATTCCTCGCCATGCCGCGAATGCTGCAAGAGTTACAACAGCACCCTGACAAGGGCCTGCTGGGCGCTCGGATGTCGTTGGGGGGCCGCACGATCACCGTGGTGCAGTACTGGCGCAGCTTCGACCAACTCGAAGCATTTGCGAAAAACCCGAACGATCCACACCTACCGGCATGGAAGGCGTTCAACAAACGCGTCGGCGCCGGCGGCGACGTCGGGGTCTACCACGAGACATACCGTGTCAGCCCTGGTCAGCACGAGTCGATCTACTCGAACATGCCCATCATGGGGCTAGCCGCAGCCGGCAGATCGGTCGCAGTAGGAAAGCGCAGTGAGACAGCGAGAGCACGCATCGCGGGGTCATGAACGGGGATTCCGGATGTGGCAGTTCGGTTCCGAAACCGACCAATCATGTAGGACCCTTCTGGCACAGCACCCAGCATGAAGTCCTCCCTCGAGGCTGCGCGGACGACCGGCGTCGTGCGGTCGAAGACGCAGATGATCGTTGCTCGCTTCCAACGAAACGCGTTGTGCTGCCTACCAGGGCTTCAGGTCCGGATGGGGTCGGCGGCGAGCATGATCGAGTCGATGTACGAGTCGCATAGTTCGAGCATGCGTGCTTGCGTCACGTGGGTGGACTTGTTCAAGGCCTGAATTGCCAAGCCGTCGAGCATGCTCAGAAGCATGTCCGTCAGGTCGGCAGGGTCGGCGGCCTGGTTGAGAACGCCCTCTGCTGCGGCATCGTCGACGGTGGCACGAACAATTCCCCGCCAGGTTTGGTAGATGGTGTCGTTGAGCGCTTGTAGCTCCGCGCTGCCGAGTGCTGCCGCCCAGAGTTCCACCCACACTCGCCACGCTGTGATGGTCTCGGGTCCAGCGGGTAGGTAAGACTCCACCAAGTGGTGCAGGTGCGCACGAGGTGATTCTTTGCCCTCCCCGATCCACTTGCGGCGCTGGAGCGAGTTCTCGAAGTTGAACGCGAATGCTTCGTGTAGCAACGTGTCTTTCGACTCGAAGTAATAGTGGACGGTGCCACTACTTATGCCGGCTCCCTTCGCCACATCGGCTACCCGGACGCCCCGGAACCCCAACTCCGCGATGCTTTCACATGCGGCCTGCAGGATTTGCTGCCTACGCTCGGCCTCGACACTCGGGCGTGCCATGTTGATCACCACTCCTTCTCATCACTGTTGGCTACCGTATCGGACAAGCAGTGGAGTGACTCGCGGACGAAAGCGTTCGCGTCTGCCTTTTCGTGGAGGTCGCCCACGGCAGTACCCCGCACGCCAGCAGAATTACCGCCATTCCGGCCCATTGTCCAGGCATCAGGGACTCTGCGAGGACAAGGCTTGCAGCCAGCACACCCACTATTGGCTCGAGCAAACCCAGCAGGCTCAACGAGACCGCACCGAGCCTGCGCACCGCATAGAACGCACAGCCGATGCCGACCGGAATCATGAAGACCCCCTGCAGGATCACCGACACCCACCCCATCGATGTGATCGCCAGGCTCTGCCAGGTCACCAAGGCGACCGCCCCAGCGGTCAGCCCAGCGCCCGCCGTAACCAGACCGCCGGCGACCACGGCTCCCACTTCTTGCACCCACCGCTCACCGAGCACTAGGTACAGGGCATAGCCCAAAGCGCTGGCCACTGCGAGCCCGATGCCCGCCAGCTTGACGTCTGCCGCCCCGGTCCAGCCGACCAGCCCGATTCCCCCGATCATGACGAGGCATAACGCGATAACCAGCGGGCTGTGCCGCTGGCGGTAGGTCAGCCACACCATCAGGAGGACGAACACCGGGTAGACGTGTACCACTACGACCGCGACCTGCACGCCGGTGGACTGAACGGCCGCAAAATAACAGAGGAGCTGAAAGCCGAACAGGGGCCCGCACACCAGCATCAGCTTCGCAGGTGTCCGCCACGACGTACGTCGAATCCGGCCGGTGGCCCAGGCGAACAGCAGGATCGCTGCTGCCCCGAAGAGGCTGCGCAGCGCGACGAGCATCGTCGGTGTCAATCCGGTTTCGTAGGAGAGTGCGGCAATCGTCGGTGTGAGTCCATAGACTACGGCCGACAAGACGCCGCACGCCCAGGCGACAGCGACGTGCGGCGGGGTGGCCGGATTCGCTTCGACGCCTGGGCGTTTGGTCGACAGTGACACGTGGCTAGAGCTTCCGCGAGATCACGAGTCGCATGATGTCCGAGGTTCCTTCCTCGAGCTCTTCGAGCTTGACGTCGCGCATCCACTGCTCGACGGGGAATTCGCGGGAGTAGCCCCAACCGCCGAGAGTCTGGATCGCCGCGTGGGTGACGAACATGGCCATCTCCGAAGCCGTCAGTTTGGCCATTGCAGCCAGCCCTGTCGAATCGTGGCCGGCGTCGAGTGAACGAGCTGCATGCAATACCAGCAGGCGCGCGGACTCGATGCGATTTGCCATGTCTGCCAACCGAAATGCGACGGCCTGGTGCTCGATGATCGGCTTGCCGAACTGGGTGCGGTTACGGGCGTAGTCGAGTGCGAACTCGTAGGCCGCGCGCGCTGAGCCGACGGCCGCTGCGCCGAGCACGATGCGCGAGATATCGAAGGTTTTCATCAGACCGATGAAGCCTTGGCCTTCGTCTCCGAGTCGATCCTCGTCGGGGACGAAGACGTCGTCGAAGAACAGCTCGCGGCAGACGATTGCGCGCTGGCCCATCTTCTTCATAGGCTCGCCCCAGCTCAGACCCGCCACGTCGCTCTTGATCAGGAATGCGGTAATCCCCTTGGACCGCTCGTTGCGGTCCGTCTTGGCGAAAACTACGTACTGACTGGCCGCGCCGGCGTTGGAGATCCACACCTTCTGGCCCTTGATCTTGTATCCGCCGTCGACCTTGGTGGCGTAAGTGACCATGGATGCGGCGTCCGAACCTGATCCCGGCTCGGTGGTCGCGAGAGCCGTCAGCAGGGGCGAAGTGCCGGTCAGTGGACGCAGCCACTTTTCCTTCTGCTCATCGGTACCGAGCTCGAGGATCGGGTCGGAGAAGAAGCCGTTGGAGCATACGAAGTTGCCGATACCGGGATCACCGAAGCACAGTTCCTCTTGGACCAGGCACTGGGTGAATACATCGGTGAACCCGCCGCCGCCGAACTCCTCCGGGATCATGTAGTCGGTGATGCCGACCTGCGCGGCCTTCTGGAAGATGTCGACGGGTGTGACCGTGTCGGCCTCGTCGACCTCGCGGCCACGGGGGCGGATCTCCTTCGCTGCGAAGTCGCGGCAGAGCTTGACGATCTCGCGCTGCTCGGTGGTGAGGGCCCAGGGCTCGAACGCGGTGAGGGTCATCTTGATGGCCTTTCTTAATTGACTGGTCAGTTAACTATGTACCGAAGTGTCTGAAATGTAAATAGATGCGCGAAAGTTGCTCGTATTCAATGGTTCACATCTGCACCGACGTCCATTCCGTGAACTCCTCGAAGCCGATCACACCGAGCTCACGGCCCAGACCGGAGAGCTTCCAGCCACCGAACGGCGCCAGCGGGTTGAACAACGCGCCGTTGATATCGACCTGCCCGGTATCGAGTCGTGCCGCAATCTCCAGTGCAGCTTCCGCATCCGCCGACCACACCGCGCCGGCCAACCCGTAGTCGGTGGCATTGGCCAACGTCACTGCATCGTCCTCGTCCTCGTAGGCCTCGACGACCAGGACCGGGCCGAAGATCTCCTCGGTGGTCACCGGATCACCGCGTTCGATACCGCACAGAACCGTCGCGCGCACGTAATGCCCGTCGAGTCCGGGGATTGGATCCGAGCCGCCTGCCGCGACCCGCGCGCCGCGCTCGATCGCGCCGTCGACCGCAGCCAGCACCGACAGTCGTTGCTTGTGCGAGACCAACGGACCGAGATCGGTGCTGCGATGGGTCGGATCCCCCACCACCAGCGCGTCGGCACGCATCGCGGCCAACGTCACGGCCTCGTCGTAGCGCTCCTGCGGCACCAACAACCTGGTCCACGCGCTGCACGTCTGTCCGCTGTTGAGCATCGCGGCGTCCACAGTGGCGGGTACCGCGACTTCGAAGTCCGCGTCGGCCAGCAGCACCGAGGCGGACTTCCCGCCGAGTTCGAGGCACGCCCGCTTGATCAGCTCGCCCGCTGAGCGGCCCACCTGACGGCCCACCGTGGTGGAGCCGGTGAAGGACACCACTGCGACATCGGGGTGCTCGGTCAGCGCAGGTCCGAGCACGGTTCCGGAGCCGGGCAGCAGGTTCACCACCCCGGCGGGGAGCGAGGTCTCGAGCACCGCGTCGCAGAACAGGTACGTGGTGATCGGAGTCAGCTCGGCGGGTTTGAGCACCGTGGTGCACCCCGCTGCCAAGGCCGCACCGACCTTCGCCGCCAACTGGTAGAGCGGATAGTTCCACGGCGTGATGCATGCGACCACCCCCGCCGGGCGACGCAGCAGCACCGAGTTGCCGGTTCGCTCACGTAGCGGGGTGTCCCGTGCAATGACGGCGAAGGACTCGATGATCTCGATCGCCAAATCCACGTGGGCCTCCTCGGCCACCGTGATCGGCGCACCGACCTCTGCGATCGTTGCTGCGACCAACTCGTCCCGGCGATCACGTAGTGCGGTCACCAGTTCTTCCAGTGCCGCCGAGCGCTGCTTTCCGGTGGTCCGGCCCCAGCCCACACCTGCGGCGACTGCGGCCGCGACAGCAAGGTTCACGTCTGCCACGGTGGCGGACGCGGCCCGGCCGACGATTTCACCGGTGGCAGGATTCTCCACATCCGTCGTAGTCGAGCGCGGTTCCCAGCGCCCGCCTATCAATACGGTGTCGCGCATCCAGTTCTGCGGTGCGGTCATGACTTCTCCTCGCGAATGTGAATGACGGTGGGCCTATCGGCCGCGAAAGCTTTCGTGACCGCGTCGGTCAAGTCGGCCGAGGACTCCAGGCCGACACCCAGACAACCCATCGAGCGGGCCAGGGCAGGGAAGTCGATGGCGGCCAAGCCCACCGCGTGGACGGGGTCGGATCGTTCGATCATCTCGTCGCGGATCTCGCCGTAGCCGCCGTTGTCGACCACGATGATCGGCAGCGGCACAGCGAGTTCCGCGGCCGCGGCAAGTTCGGCGATGGTGAACATCACGCCGCCGTCACCGAGCATCGCCACAACTTGCCGGTCACCCGCCGCGATCTTTGCGCCGATCGCTGCGGGCAGTCCGTAGCCGAGAGTGCCGACACCCGTCGGGTAGAGGAAGGAACGCGGCCGGTGCAACGGCAGGTTCGCCATGGCGCCGTAGTAGCAGGCCATTGTGGAGTCGCCGACGAGTATCGCGTCCTCGTCCAGCGCCTTGTCGAGTGCGGCGAGAATGCCCAGGTAGTTTTTGCCCTCGACCTCTGAATCGGACCGCAGCCTGATACGCCACTGCGCAGCACGCTGCGTAGCGGGTTCGCGAACCAACCCGTCGGTGAGCGCGCGCAAAGTCGCGGACGCGTCACCGATCAGTGCCACCTCGGGAATCGCGTTGGTGCACACCGAAGTCGGGTCGATATCGATACGGATCAACTTCCCCTCCGCCTCGAGCGGCCCGTACCAGAAGTCCGAAGGCGCGAGCTCGGTGCCGACGGCGAGTATCGCGTCGGACTCCGTGACCAGCTCCTTGACCGACGGCAGATGCACGCCCGCCCCGAGCGAGAGGTCGTGACTTTCCGGCAGTACGCCTTTGCCATTGGTGGTGGTCAGCACCGGAGCTCCCAGCAGCTCCGCCAACTCCCGCAATGGGGTTGCCGCACCAGAAGACCCGCCGCCCGCGATGATCAACGGCGAGTCTGCCGCTGCCAACAATGCGCGGGCCGTCTCCAGTGCAGCCACGGGCGCAGTCACCGCGGACTGAGCAATCGGGCCGAGGATGGTCACGGGTGCCGCCTCGTCGAGAATATCGAGAGGGATCTCCAAGTACGCCGGTCGTGGTCGGCCAGAGGTCATTGCGGCGAAACATTGAGCGACAGCGAGCGGGATCTCCGCGACGCTTGTCACCCGTTGGCTATGTCCCACAACCGAATCCATTGCGCCGGTCTGGTTCTTGATCTCGTGCAGGATGCCGTTGCCATTGCTCGGGTGCCGCAGGGGTAGTCCTGGCGAAATCAATAGCACCGGAATGGAATCGGAGTATGCCTGGGCTGCAGCGGCAGCGGTGTTGAGGATGGCCGGGCCGGACGTCGTAATCGCCACTCCCGGCTTGCCCGACGTGCGCGCGTAACCGTCGGCCGCGTACCCGGCCCCCTGCTCGTGCCGGGTGAGCACGTGGGTGATCTGCGACTCCGCGAGCGCGCCATAGATCGGCAGGTTGTGGGTACCGGGAATACCGAATACCGTCCGGACGCCATGAGCTTCGAGCGCGGCAACCAGCGCTTGGCCGCCGTTCATGTCGGTTGCCATTTCAGGCCTCGTTTCGAGGATCGGTGTAGATCGCCTTGCCCAGCCACTGCCCGCCATCGACGACAAGGGTTTCGCCAGTGACGTAGGCGGCCCGGTCGGACAGCAGGTAGGCCGCGGATTCCGCTACCTCCTCGGGTGTGGTGAACCGGCCCGCCGGCACGCTGGAAAGTACACGGGCACGGGCCTTCTCGTCGGGCCACAGCGCGGCGCCGGCGCCCTCGGTCTCCGTCGGTCCCGGCGCGATGCAGTTGAGCCGGACACCGCGCGCAGCCCACTCCACTGCCAAGGTTCGCGTCATCGCAACCACCCCAGCCTTTGCTGCGGCGCTGTGCACGGTGCCAGGGTGTCCGTGCCACGCATAGGTGGCGATGGTGTTGAGGATCGCGCCCCGGCCGGCGGCGAGCATGTGCTTGCTGGCAGCGCGAGTGCCGTAGAAACTGCCGTTGAGGACGATGTCGATGACCGCCTTCCAGCCGCCCGGTGACAGGTTCTCACCGGGCACGACGAAGTTGCCAGCGGCATTGTTGACCAGCACGTCGAGGCGGCCGTGCCGTTCGACGACGCCGTCGATCAACGCCTCGACCGCTGCGGCATCGCGTACGTCGCAGGTCAATGCTTCACCTTTCCCTCCGGCAGCCTCGGCGAGGCGGACGGTCTCGAGCAACGGCTCTTCGCGGCGCCCGACTACGGCTACGGTGCCTCCCGCTGCGGCGTAGCGTACTGCGATGGCCCGGCCGATCCCCGATCCCCCGCCGGTGATAACGGCGACGCGGCCGGCGAACTCGTTACGAATATCTGGTGCAGTCATGTCGATGTCCTTGCTTGTCAATGCTTCTGAGAAGATTTGGGCTTCTGAAGAGATTCAGTAGGAGGGTTCTTCGATGATCAGTGCGTCCACCGCAACGATGCCGTTCGGTCCTACGCGTAGCGGATTGAGCTCGATCTCCGAGATGCTCGAGTGGGCGGCGGCAAGTTCGGAGACTGCCACGACAAGATCGGTCAGTCCGGAGATGTCCACCGCAGGCTTGCCGCGCCAACCGAGTAACAGTGCGTGGCAATGGAGTCGCTCGATCATCGCCGCGGCGGTGCTGCGATCCACGGGCGCCATTTCGATCGCGACGTCACGGTAAACCTCCGCCTCGGTGCCTCCAGCTCCGACGACCACGACAGGTCCGAGGTCACGATCGCGGCGTACACCCAGCAGGATTTCCACGACGTCCGGGCGCCGGTCCATCTCCTCGAGGATGTACTCGCCGTCGCCGAGCGTGCCGTGCATCTGGGCAAAGGCTTCGCGGGCATGCGTCACGTCTCGCAGACCGACCGCTACGCCGCCGACCTCGCTCTTGTGCTCGAGCCAAGCGGCTTTGAGGACGAAAGGAGCCGTGAGCTCAGCGGCTACTCGGTCGATGTCCTGGGCCACGAGAACGCGGCCACTGCCGGGGAACTCGACCCCAGCTCGACGCAGAAACGATTGAGCCGCAGGATATCCCGGGCCGATCGGAGTGTGGTCTGGCGCCGATACGGTCATCTCTCGACCGGATCGTTGCAGGGCGGTAACAGAGGACAGGGAGGACACCGCAGCCTCGATACTGGCGTAGGCCGGGATACCGTGTTCCCACATCGCCTCGATCGCGGGGCCCTCTGCCACCATCGAATGCACCAGCAATGGCTTACCTGCCGCGCGTGCCGAAGCCGCCATTCGCTCGACCAAATCGGTTTCGCAGGCGGCAAGAGTTGGTGTGTCGACGCCGTAGCTGCCGAAGTAGCCGGTCAACAGTACCGAGTCCACTTCCTCCGATGCCAGCATCTGCTCGACGACGGTGGCGTAGGTGGTCAAGTCCTTCTCGCCGGCTCCGGCGAGATCGACGGGATTGCTGACCGCAGCACCGTCCGGCAGCATGTCCGTCAGGGCGCCCGCCAGTGGTTCGCTGAACGCCGCAACTTCCAACCCGGCCATGGATGCAACGTCGGCCGCGATACCGGTCTGTCCCCCGCTGTCACCGACTACGCCGACACGGCCGCCGGCGGGTAGGTGCGCCGACATCAGCAGTCGCGCCACCTGAATGATCTCGGTGGGGGTATTCACTCGCACCGCGCCCGCGGCACGCGCCGCCGCATCGACGACATCCAGTGCGGAGGTCATCGATCCGGTGTGCGAACGAGCCAACCGGGTGCTGGCCGCGCTCGCGCCCACGGTCAACAGGATCGTGTGCTTACCGGCCGCGCGCAGTCGGGCGATCGTCGAGATCAGTTGCCTGCCGCCGGCGAAGCTTTCGAGATAGAGAGCAACGACTTTGGTGCGCTCATCGCCGATCAGGTCTTCGAGCAGCTCGGCCGCTATTACGTCGGTCTGGTTTCCGATGGAAACGAAACGTGAAATACCCAGTCCGGCGCGATCTGCGAGTGTCGCGATCTCCGAACCGAGCTGGCCGCTCTGCGAGATGATCGCGATGGAGCCTGGAGTGAATTCACCCCAGGCCAGCTGCAGCGTGGTCGAAGCGTCGAAGATGCCGAGGCTGTTCATGCCGACCATTCGGGCCCCTGCTGCCTTGATCCGCGCGCCGATCTCCTGCTCGCCGGGTGCTCCGGCGGTGATGCCGAGAAATCCACGCACTCCCAATGCGAGCGCTTCGTCGACGACCGCGCCCACCGTAGCCGGCGGCACGCACAGCGCCACGAGCTCCGGCACGGCCGGTAGATCCGCGATGCTCCGGTAGCTGCGCTCGCCGAGGATATCGGCCCCGCTGCGGTTGATCAGATACACGCTGCGCCGATCGCGGCCTTTGAGTGCGCCGCGTGCCAGCCAGTATCCCCACTTCGACAGATCCGCCGACGCCCCGATGACGGCGACCGATTCCGGATCTGTGAACACGCGCAGGCTTGCGCCGGCGATCGTGGTAGTAGCCATAGCGATGGAACTCCTGAGTTGGTGAGGCTGGTTCAGCGATCGAGGACGGTGAGATCGACGGTGGGCCAATGCGCGTGCACTGCGGCACCGGCCGTCACCGCGTCTGCTGTATGCGGGACGGGGGTGCGGGCGATCAGCAGACGACCATCCGATGTCCGAACCTGCACCTGACGGCAATTGCCGAAATAGACTGTGTCCTCGACAGTTCCGTCGATCTTGTCGTGGTCGGCGGCGACGGTCTCGCCCGCACCGATGATGCCGATGCGCTCGGGACGCAGCATTACGCTGGCCGCTCCGCTGGGCGCGGTGGCCGGTACCTGGAAGCGGTTCGAAGTCTCGTTCTCGGTGAAGACGCCGCCCGTGATCGTGCCCGTGAAGATATTCGACGCGCCGATGAATTCTGCCGCATAGGTGCAGTTCGGGGATTTGTAGAGCTCCTCGGGAGTACCTACCTGGACGATCGCGCCGTCGCGCAGCAGTGCGATGCGGTCGGACATCGCGAGTGCCTCGTCCTGGTCGTGGGTGACGAACACGAACGTGATGCCCAGTTCCTTGTGCAGGCGACGAATTTCCAGTTGCAATTGTTCGCGCAGTAGCTTGTCGAGCGCGCCGAGAGGCTCGTCCATCAACAGCACCGGAGGGCGGAAGACGACCGCGCGGGCCAGCGCCACTCGCTGCTGTTGACCGCCCGAGAGTTCCGACGGCATCCGCGCGCCGAGGTGGCCGAGCTGGACCAACTCCAGTGCGTCGGCGACGCCCTTCTTGATGTCCGCTTTGTTCCAACCGTGCCTGCGTAGCGGGAAGGCGACGTTCTCGGCAATGGTCATGTGCGGGAACAGTGAGTAGTTCTGGAACACCACGCCGAAGCCGCGCTTGTGGGGCGGCACCTTGGTCAGCATCCGTCCATCGACTTCGATGTTGCCGTCGGTGGGCTTGATGAACCCCGAGATGATGTTGAGAAGTGTGGACTTGCCGGAGCCGCTGGCCCCGAGCAGTGTGAGGAACTCGCCGCCGCGGATGTCGAGGTCCAGGTTGTCCAGCACCGTGGTGGTGCCGTATTTCTTGGTCACGCCGGTGACGGTGATGCCCGCGCCTGGCTTGTCGGTTGCGGCCGGGGTTTTCAGGGTTGCGGTGCTCATGACGTTGCTCCAATCGTGGCGCCGGCGTTGCGGTGCCGGTACGTGCGAATGCTCAGGCGGATCAGCTTCATCGCTCCGAACAGGAGGAATGAGCCGATGATGACGAACAGGGTCAGGCCGGAGATGGCGGCGACCGTCGGGTCTACGGAGACCTTGACGCCGGACCAGATCCGCACTGGCAGCGTGGTCATTTCCGGTCCGGAGAGGAAGATCGCGCTGACAACCTCGTCCCACGAGGTGATGAAGGCGAACAGGGCTCCGGCAAAGACGCTGGCTGCGATGTTCGGGAATGTCACGCGGAAGAAGGTGGAGATCGGTCCCGAACCGAGGCTTTGCGCCGCGAGTTCCAACCCTCGGTCGAAGCTGACCAGCCCGGAGGCCACATTGATAATTACGTACGGCACCGCCAGCGCGGTGTGCACGAGCACGAAGCCGAGCGTCGTCTCGGTCAGCCCCATTTTGAGGAAGACGATGTAGACCGCGAGGCCGACGATGACGTACGGCACGATGACCGGCGCCAGCAGCAGTGCGGTGAGCGCCCCGCGGAACGGGTACTTGCCGCGGACCAGGCCCAGCGCGGCCAACACGCCCAGCACTACCGCGCAGATCGTCGAGAGGACCGCCACTCGCAGACTTACCAGCGCCGACTCGATCCAGGTCGGATCGTTGATCAGCTGCTCGTACCAGCGGGTGGAGAACGCCTTCGGTGGAAATTGCAGGAAAGCGCTGTCCGAGAAGGACATCGGGATCACTACCAGTACCGGCAGGAGGAGGTACGCGATGGTCACCGCGGCGACGAGAATCAACGCCGCCCGGGTCAGGAGTCTAGTCATGATTGCCCCATCAAATATTTCTTCATGTCCACGAATCGGCTGGCGATGGCGAGGAGCACGAGGGTGCTCACGAGCAGTAGGACACCGAGCGCTGCCGCGAAGCCGAACCGCAGCACTGTGCTGACCTGTTGGACGATGAGCTCGCCGATCATCGTGTTCTGCGGACCGCCCAGCAGGGCGGGCGTGATGTAGTAGCCGAGTGCCTGGATGAAGACGAGGATCACGCCGGCGAACATGCCGGGCATCGTCAGCGGCACGTAGACCTTGGCGAATGCCAGCGAGGGCCTGGCCCCGAGACTCTCTGCCGCTTGGAGCAGCCGACGGTCGATCCCGCGCATCGTGGCGTATAGCGGCAGCACGGCGAACGGCAGCGTGATCTGAACCATGCCGAACAGCACCCCCGACATGTGACGTAGCAGCGGCAGCGGTTCGTCGATGACGCCCATCGAGTCGAGGGCGGTGTTCAGAGCGCCGGTGTCCCGCAGCACGAGCACCAGCGCGAAGCTGCGTACCAGCAGGCTGGTCCAGAACGGTACGAGGACCGCGATGATCATCACGGCTCGCCAGAACGGGGTCGCCAGAGTCATCAAATACGCATAGGGGAACGCGATGAGCAGTGTCAGCACCGTGGTGCCGATTGCGACGACGAAGGTGTTCTTCAGGACCTTCAGGTAGAGGGAGTTTTCCCAGATCGCCCGGTAATTATCCAGTCCGACAGTGGGATCGGTGAAACTCTTGGAAAACATCATGATAAGTGGCGCGATGAAGACCACGAGTAGGAACACCACGACCGGCAACAGCAGCAGCGACCACCCGTTGGTCTCGAAGCGTGACCGCCACGGCGGCTTTGCACTCTTCGGCAATTTGGGAGCCGTCACTTCGACCGGGGCTTCGAGAACATGACTCATGAGATGGCCCACGCATTCAGTCGCTCGGTGACTTCGTTGTAGTGCTCGGCCCAATAGCGGTAGTCGATCGCGCCGGCCGATTCTTCGATGTTGGCCGGGTAGGTCGAGAGTTCCTTGGCAATATCGGAGGGGACCTCGTCGAGCGCCGCGGGATTGACGGGTGCGAACAGACTGCCTTCGGCATCACGGGCCTGGCCCTCGACGTCGCCGAGGAAGTGGACCATCCAGTCCATCGCCAGTTCTGTGTTCGGGTAGCCCTTGGGAATGACCACCTGGTCATGCGAGATCAGGTTCTCTCCCCACTCGTTTGCGATGGGTTGATCTTCAGCCGCAGCTTGGCCGACTCGACCGTTCCAGGCTTGGACCAGGGGCGCTTCGCCACTGGCGACCAGTTGAGCTTGCTCGTCTCCAGTGTCGTAGAAGACGATGTCATCCTTGATCGTGTCCAGCTTGCGGAATGCGCGATCCAGATCGAGAGGATAGAGATTCTCCGGCTCTACCCCGTCTGCCAGCAGTGCGGCCTCGAACATGCCGCCGGTGGCGTAATTCCAGAAACCGCGTTTGCCAGGAAATGTATCGGTGTCGAAGAACTGAGCCCACGTGGTGGGGTGAGCGTCGGGGAAGGTGTCCGTGTTGTAGGCGATAGTGAACGCGTACAACAAGACTGGGATACCGCAGTCGCTCATGAACTTCGGATCGATGTTCGCGGCGACGGCCGCGGCCTTCACCTCCTCGGACAACGGGGTGAGGGTGCCGTTCGCGCAAGCAGTCTCTGCGTAGTTCGGCTCTACCTCGACCACGCCCCACTTGACGTTGCCATTGTCGACCTGGGCGGCGATCTTCGCGTAGTCCGAGGGCGAGTCTTGGCGGACCTTGAGACCGTTCGCCTTCGCCCACGGAGTCACGTAGCTCTCGATGTGGGTCTGCTGACCTGCCCCTCCCCACATGGTGACGGTGAGGGTTTTCGACGGATCACCGCCTACCCCGCACGCAGACAGAGCTAGCAGTGCGGCCAGCCCGACTGCGACTCGGGATCCAATTTTCGCTGATCTCACGCTCGACTCCTTAGTTGACTGACGCGCCAGTTAGTTATGAAGTGTGGCGTGCGTCATGATGAAAGTCAAGATGTGATGCCCGTCTAGTTTCAAGCTCGCCGACAATCGGGTGGGCTACGTGAATCCGCTCCAATAGGCCGGGCCTCGAACGTGAGTGACCGTGACGCAGTACTCCATCTTCTCGCGTGACCGAACAGTGCTGGAAAAAGAACGTTCGACGCGAATGTGCCGGCACCGGTGATTCACCTACAGTTCGTGGACCAAGTTGTCGCATAACACAACTCGTCCGCGCGCAGACCGTTTCCAACAACGGCATGCTTCGATCGGGACTAGTTGACGGCCGCGCCGATCGGCCCGAAAGGATCCCGAATTCCGTGCAATCCTAGGTCACGATATGCGTGTCGACGGCGCAACTACCCGAGGCACTGTCGTGCGAACGACCGACCCCAGTCAGGTCCGGCATCTCGTCGTCCGAGACCCGATCCAACAGCTCCTACGAGGGTGAGAAGGTCGAGTGTCGGCCGTGCGAGGTATTGCGTGTACGGACGCGCCGAGTCCGGCACCCTCCACCCGATGGCGGACAGCGAATCGAAAATCGCCGCGTTACGTTCGGTCCCATCGCATCCTGCTGCCACAGTCACCAGAAGCAGAATCCCGGCGTCAACTTCCAGGTCGGACTTACCCAGTGGGGATCTCGAGACTGCCCGGCGCCACAAACCTACGGGATCGTTGGCGAGTTTTCGACCATCCTGTGTCAGGATCAGTCGCCCCTTGAGCACTCGGGCGAGGCCGAGGTCTTTCAGTGCGGTACGCATCCAATGAACCTGATGATTGTCGATTTCACGCGAGGAGTTGCCGATCCAGTCCCGCCCCCAGTCCAACTCGTCCCGCATTGCCGCGACGTCAACGGGTCGTAAGTAGTTGGCAGCAGTCAATTGAAGCCCTTCCGGGCCGATGCGAGCAAGCATCCAGGACAGCTTCTCCATGGCGACGCCGGAGATGACTGGGTCCACGTCGACGTCGTCGAAATCGATGAGTCGAAGCATAGGCGTGAGAAGTCGGTGGTAGTCGAGCGGCGCGCGGTCGAGGATCGTTCCCAACAACGGCGTCGCACGGGTGACCAGTCGACTCAGGTCACTGAGATCGCGCCTGGACACAATCCGCGCGTTGGCCTCGTCCACCTCGAATCGACCTGCCTCGAACATTCCCGCCCACTGGCGATAGTGCTCGTGCTCCTCACGCCCCGGGTCGGCGAGGGCCTCCAGGAAGTCCTTGTATCCGTACGGTCCCCCGCAGTCCTCGGGAGGGCACGCGCGCTCACCGCCGAGGCAGCGGACGCCGTCGTCACCCAGCCCGCCGATTGCCTCCACGACGAGCCGGTGCTCCCAGTTGTCGCCGAAATCGTATTGATATCCGAGGCTGTCACCCACCCGGGACAGCAACCGACCTATCGGGATGTCGTCCTCGGCAATCCCGGTACCGTCGTCGCCTTCGTCGAGCGAGAACTGCATCTCGAACCGTTGACCATCACCGGCACCGCCTTCCCCTGAAGAGAATGCGTGTAAATGTCGGCCCTCCCAGCCCATCGCATCCTGAATCACGTTGTGCAACTCGGGAAGAAGCAGGTTCGAGGGCAGAGCAACACGCCGCCACACCGGTGGCTCCACTTCATCCAGTGTCACCTTGATTGTCAACAACACAGGCCGGTCAGTCTCCGTCACCCGCACGACATTAGCTCAACCGCAACCGCCGGCCTTTGAAGGCCAGATCAGCGAACTTGCAACCAATCCCTCCCGAAAATCGATGGCTAGTCGTCCACCTCGACGCCGTATCGCACGGCAAGTTCCGCCAGACCGTCGTCGTACCCTTGACCGATTGCGCGGAACCGCCAGCTCGCTCCTCGACGGTAGATCTCGGCAAGGAGCAATGACTGTTCTGTCTTGTTCGTCGCCAAACGGTAGGTGGGTAGTTGACCCTAGGCTTGCTGCAGCACGCTTTATGAACCCTCTGAAGGGGGTCGGCCCTTGGGTATCGGCTTACGCATGGCATTGCAAGCTTAATCGGTCAAAGACGATCGAAATCGGCCCACATTCACATAAAGCGTGGCACGACACGCTTAGGAGGAGCCCATGGTGCAACCGCGCCTGAATATTCATGCACGCCCTCCCCCACTAGCAGAGACAACGGTTCTACAGGTTCAGACGCAGATGATCGCCGTCCTGTTCCACCCGCAGAACGACTTGACGAATATAGCTGAATTCGGTGATGGCCACGAGACCGACCACGTACTACGGAAGCGGTCTGGCAGCATCTGTGGCAGATTGCTACAGTGGAGTTCCACCCGGTATCGATCGGAGATCACCATGGGCACCACCTCGTCCCTACGTATAGACGACGACCTCTACGCCGCCGCCAAAATCGCGGGATCGGCAGCCAGTCGAAGCGCCGCCCAGCAGGTCGCACACTGGGCGCTCGTCGGCCGCGAGATGGAAACTTCACATCATGTGTCCACCCGTGAAATCTCCGCTGTCCTCGCTGGTAGGAGAAGCTACGACACTTTGTCTGCGCGAGAGCAGGCTGTGACCCGAGCAGCGTGGTCCGAGCGAATCGAATCAGTGACGGAGTCGCTCAACTTCGAGGGTGAGTTCAGCGCCGAGGGGCGCCCCTTCGTCGAGGCCGACGAAGATGGAAATGTGCGCGCCGAACAATCGGAGCCGGGTCTACCTCGAGCATGAGCCCGGACCCGGTAGTCCACCTACTCGCCGGCCCTAACGGCGCTGGAAAGAGCACCTTCTATACGCGGGTACTTTTGCCTGCAACCCATCTGCCATTCGTGAACGCCGACGAGATTGCGCACGCACGTTGGCCCGGCGACGAGGCGGCCCATGCCTATGATGCTTCCCGCGCCGCCGCAGCGGAGCGCACACGCCATGTTGCCGATAGAACGTCGTTCGCGACCGAAACCGTATTCTCACACGAGTCCAAGTTGAATTTCGTCGAGTCTGCTGTCGGCGCAGGCTTTCTGGTCACTGTGCACATCGTCGCGATACCAGTCGAACTCGCCGTGGCGCGAGTAGCCAATCGAGTACAACTGGGCGGCCATTCAGTTCCCGAAGTGAAGGTGCGCGAGCGGTACGACCGACTGTGGACGCTCGTTCGCTCCGCAATCGAAGTGGCGGATCACGCACGGGTGTACGACAACTCGACAGCGCGCAACCCTTTTCGCACCATCGCGACATTCGATCGAGGCCGACTGGTCGGGCACGCCGAGTGGCCGAAGTGGCTGCCGGTCGCGCTTCGCGACTAACACTTGGACCACCCGGCCCGAGACGCCGTCAGTTGCCCAGCTGCTCCCTGCACTGGTCCATGGTCGCGCCGGTGTCGAGACAGGCGACCCATCCCCCTTGCACGTCACCTGAGGTCGGCGCCTCGCCACAACCCACACCGCAGCGTTGGTAGCCAGGCACCGTCAACCCGTCAGGGTAGGTGCATCCCGAATCGTCGCACGTGTAGCCGCGACCCGCAGTCGTACCTGGATCCGCAGGCGTTTCCTGCTGTTGCGCCTTCTGCTGTTGGTTGTACGCATTGCAATCGGACGTGTACATCAACGAGCCGTCGGACATGTGGGCAGTCCCGAACTCGTAATGTTCGCTGATATCAGCGCACTCCACAACCGTCGCGCAGATGCTCGTGCCGTTGGACATCGGAGCACCGAACTGGTCCGTCGGAGCCTGCATCGGCTGGCTGCAATCGACAGCATCAGGTTCGCTCAACACGGATTCGGGCAGAGGTTCGGGGGGTGCGACCTCGACAGGCGGCGGAGCCGGAGGCGTAGAGGTCGTAGTAGTCACCTCGATAGTTGTCGAGCTGATTGTCGCAGCCTGAGGGGAATCGGCAGATTCGCTGCCGCATCCCGCCGCGAACATCGCAAGACAGGCTGCGGCGGCAGCCACTAGCGCATGGGTCGTGCTCGGGGACTTCGACAGCTGACGCATGGTTGCCTCCGTTGATCGAGCGTGTCCCCTACCCTCCCCTCGCATCGGCCCGTTCGAGCCGAGTGTTACCCGGTGAATGAACGCACGCAACTGATAATCGTGTCCTACTCGAGCGAGCGATTCGTTCACGCAGGGACGCATCTACAGGGCTCCGCCTTGAATCTCCCGATGCGTCTACCTGATCAACGACTTCCACGTCGCTTCGCTCGCCCGGTAGCCTGCCTCGTAGAGCCACGGCCATTCCGCGAAGTCCTCGGGGTTCACGACGATCGATTCAACCCCGCCATTTCCGCGTCGCTTTGTTTGATTCGCCGGATAAGACGGAAACGCTCTCGTTGGTTGAACGTCAAAAATAGCGGTCTACCAACCCGATTCCATAATCGAGCCGCGGTTCCGAAAATAATCGACACTGTCTTCTGGAACCGATGCTGGACGACCTGACGTCGCTCGAACCTGCGCCTCGTACTCCGCATCGACCTGGAGGCGACCTTGCTTCGCCATCGTTTCCTTCTCGTCGTCCGTCATGTGAGCAGCATCGGTTACCGCTGATTCGGCATAGGGACGAAACATTTCGGAGAAGTCTGTAGCCGCAACGACGTCGCGCAAGCTTTTCTCCCCATCGAGCACCTGCTTTAATATCTCACCCATTGCAGGGTCCGGTGCATTATCGGCCAGAAGTTCGACTGACTTTCTCAGTTGGGCAGCCAGCGATGGATCATCGAGAAAAATATCCAACAGAGGCTCTTTCGGCGGCTCCATGCGTCAGGCTCCTCCGAACTGGTAACCGGAAGTCGGAAGCTGAGGTAACGGCGTGTCTCGAACGGCCGCCACTTCACCCGCAATCAACCCAATTGCGGCCTGAGCGCCCATCCAGGCACGGCCAAGCCACTTCTGAATTTCAGTGACAAAGGTCCATGCAATCTTCGCCGTAAGTAAGGCTGTCGCAAGGAAGCCAGCAGCGGCGGGGGCACCTAGTCCAGTAGCCGCTGCTACAACGGAAGCCGATAGCGAGACGCCAATCATGATCAAGTAGTCCACGAGGCTACTGAGCAAGTCTTTGATCGCTTCTGAAACCTCGTACAATCCGATCGACGTCTGATCAAGCTGATCCGCCATATTCTGGATGGAATGACTCTGACGGGCAATCACATCACCCAACTCCGAAAAGTAATGCTCAGCATGGTCTGCTGCATCACCCTCCCACGACTTCATCACAGCAGATGTGCTCGACGCCAGCTCTTCAGCCATAGCGGCGTTGAACTTCGCCAAGCCTTCCAGCGATTTACCTGCAGTCTGAACAGCCTGCCAATTGCCGGACAGCTTCTCAGTGATGAAGGCCCATGGATCGTTCGAACCAACCATCCCGCAAAAGACCATAGCCTCACCGACGAGGTATGCCGGGCTTGTCAAAGATCCGTCCAACGCGTTCTCGAGGAGATCTGGTACTGGATCGTCCGTAACGGGCGCCACAAGGTGCGAAACAGGTTCGGTCACGGAAACCAGCTCCCCACGCCGTCGAGTTGGCCGGCATTGGTTGCTTCCTGCGCACGGTATTGCTTGGCAGCATCGACAAGGCTCTGCGCCGATGTTTCAGTCAGATGCCGGATCGAATCAATATTGGCCACAATCACATCCCGAATTTCATCAAGCTGCTGTAGCACCGGTAAAAATATGCTACCTACATCGGACACACCAATCGACAAGTACTTCTCCTCGTAGTCCGCGGCTGTAACACACTGACCCGATAAGTCGCTTATTCTATGCCCAAAACGTTGCAGCTCCGCTGGGTCTACATTCATTCCACCCACCCCCGTTCGCAATTCGGGTGAAACTACCATTCCAGCCGCAGAGTTCGACGACCGGCGTCGGCATGATTTGCTCAGTGACGACACATGTCGCACTATCACTACGTGCCCGAGCCATCCATCGCCTTCTCGCTACGTCACCTCCTCGCTACCGAGAGTCCCAAACGAGATCACAAAAACATGCGAAAGCTCGATGCCACGCTGCCGTCGGTCTGCGTTCGGCACGGCAACCTAGGGACTTGGTCGTTCACGGCGTTTGTGCCCTCACGCCCAAGCATCCCCTGGGACGACCTCTCGATACCACGAAAGATCCTCAGTAGCATCGGTCCTTGGGCAGGGCGTGACCGCATCGCGGCGCGAAGGTCACGCACAATACGCGCAGAGACCCACTGGTCAGTCTGCCCAACCTGCCGCTGGTACGTCTTCGGGCGGCGAGTACTGAGTCTTGTACTGGTTGCCCTGACCGCCGTCATCATCACCGGGCCTATCTCCCCCCTGATGGAATGGATCCCCGAAGGCCCCCGCTCCCTGCTGCTCATTGTTGGTATTGCCCTGGCCATCCCAACCATCCGAAGCCTGAGCACTTTTCGAGAGATCACCCGAGCACTCACCTCCGAGGACGGAACCGAACTGGTGGTTCGGAACCCGCATCCTGCATTCGCCCAGGAGGCAATCACGTTGGGGGCGAGGCGATATCAGCCCGAAGTCACTCCGGCCAAATCGCAGTAACCGCTGCGGCCTGCCGAGTCAGCTTTCCAGAGACGGAAGGATTTCGTGTGCGGTCATCATTTCGCCTCTACCTGCTGCACAGTGCGGTACTGCCCGCCGATCTCTTCCAGGGCGCCTTCGACCACCAGTCCCCTACCCACGGCGCGCACGATCGCCTCGTCGACCCCCAGGTCAGTTGCGATCTCATCGGCTGACACTTCCGCTGCAGTACAACGCTGGAGTAAGTACTCGCGGATATCCTTCCGAGATAGGATTCCTCGCTTCGGCTGCGCTGGTACCGCACCGTCGGGATGGCGTGATGATTCGGTTGATTCACTTATTGGAGTTTGTAATTCACGCACAACCTGCGCCGAGGAAACCCCGGAAACCTGAGCAATCGGCGCTGTCCTCCGCGCCCGAGTTGCCGCCACGCCAGACATCACGGGGGCACCAGCAAGGGCCTCCTCTTCTGCAATGTCTTCCACGACCGATTCGTCAGCGGTCAGTGTTATCGGGGCCCACGTCGTCGGCACCTTTTGTCCTGCGGAGGCGTTCACCGAGTACGGGGAGATACCGAGTGTGTCGAGCGTTTCCCATAGAGACGAAAGCGCAGCCTCCTGGTCCAGGTAGTACTCGGATTCGCGTAACCGCCAGAATGTCCAGCCGACGCGTTTGATCTCTTGTTCGCGCTCCAGGTCGGCGTTCCGCTGTTCGGGAGTCGAATGAAACGCGTCGCCGTCGCACTCGACGGCCAGCCTCGACGCGCCGCCGGTGACAACCAGATCGATTCGGCGGCTGTTGACCTCGACCTGGGGGTTGACGTGATAACCGCGAGCGACGATATCGTTGAACACTCGCTGCTCGAAGAGACTGTCGAACGGTGACTGGCGAAGGTCACGACTGACGCTCTCCGGCATGGCTTCTGCCGGAACCGGCGAGGTCGAGCTGATATAGGTCAGCAATGATTTGCGGAGGTCACCTGATTTCAGTCGATCCGCCGTCACAGAGTGGAACAGCCAGAGCTGATCTTGCGCGCGTGAGGCAGCCACGTTGAAGCGGCGTTGGTACTCGCTTTGAGTCAAGGAGATGAACTTCTGCTCTGGGGCGACGACCAGTGACAGCATCACCACATGACGTTCGTCGCCCTGAAAATCGGGTGGTGTACCGACTCTCAGCTTCCGCTCTTCGTACACTTCGGCGGACACCCGGCGCATCAGGAGGTTCTCGATGACGTCGACCTGTGAGCGGCCCTGAAGCACCACGACTCCGAAAGTCTTGCCGTCGTAGGCCGGGTTGCCGAAGCACTCGATCAGCTGGTCGACGATGGCGGCCGCTTCGAGTTCGTTTCTGAGCGTTGCGCCCTTGCCGAGATGAACGGCGCCTTCGACGTACGTGTGGGCCAGCGGTGGGAGCCGGTCTGCACCGAACTGTCGGACCGGGATCAGCGGCGAATCACGGTAGAACTGGTTGCTCGACCAGTTGATAATTTCCGGCATGCACCGGAAGTGCTCACGTAGACGGACCACCTGGCCGAATCGAGTCCGCAGCATCGAGAACAGGCTCGACCGCGGAGTAAGCGTTGTGCGCACATGCTCCGGTAGGTCACCCAGGTAGAGGTCGAGCCGATCGAAAATCGTGTCGAGCGCGCCGCTCGACACTTCGCTCGGTGTGCACTGCTTGTCGTCGCCCACCACGATTACGCGTGGCGCCAACCAGAGTAGGAACAGACTCGTGATGTCTGCTTGGCTGGCCTCATCGACGATGACGACGTCGAACGTATTGGGCTTTGCTGGAATGGACGAGAGAACTTGCTGAAGCGGCATCACCCAGGCCGGGACCGCGCTCTGCGCTTCGAGCATCGCCGAACGAGCTGCGCTGCTGTACTTCTCCGCATACTTGCCAGTGCCCATACCGATGTTGGCGACGTGGTCGCGGTATGTCTGCAGTGCTTGCACTTCTGTCGCGGTCATTCGCTTGAGCGAGTCGCGCCACGCGCTCGCTGCGGCGAGCTGGGATGTCAGTTGCGCAATATCGGCGTCGACGGCGTCAAGTTCCGCATCGAGCTCTTGCTCCCTACCGGTTCGGTGCTGCTCGACAATCCACTCCTGGGCACGGCGCCATGCCCACGCTTTGTCGAGTTCCCAACCGATTCGGTCCCATTCCTCGTTGCCGGCCGTGGTTCGAACGAGCTTCGCAAGGGCGGGCGCTGCTTCAGTTAAACGAGACTCCAATTCGGTCAACCGCAGTTGGTTTATTGTTTCACTGCACGCCGAGACATACTGATCGACAGAGTCTTCCAACGCGCTGAAGTCAGCCGAATCGAGCGTCTGGATCAATGTCTCTCCCTCGGGTGAGGGAGCTTTGTCCACCTCGAGCGACACGGATCGGACCAGCTGATCCAACTCCGCGCGTGCGCTTTCAACATCCGACCTCGTGGCTATAGCACCGGCCGCGCCGGCGATCGATGACGCTTCGGCCAGGGAACGAACTCTCGGGTGCGAATGCGAAATAGACCTGAGCTGAGACACCAGGTGGTCACGAGTTGCCACAACGTTTCGAATAACGTCCAAGGATCGGAACGTTCCTTGCAAGCTGTTGATCTGCAGGCCTCGCGATCCGTCGACGACTACCGAAATGCGCAGGTCGGCGAGGAGCATCCCCGCTGAACGAATAGCGTCCAAAGCCCTCACGTGCTCCGCCACTGCACGGAGTGCACTGGCGTCGGCCGCGGGAGCACCATCCACGGTGGCGACAATGCCTGACTGTTCGTAGGCTCGCTGCTGAACGCTCTTGAAGAATCGACCCGACTTCCATTTGGCACCTGTCTCCAGAGCGACGGCCAACGCGTTGAGGACAGTCAGGCCCTGAGATGTGGTGTCCGAGCTGTAGGCATCTCGCGGGCCCACCGCGGAGTCTGCTCGCACCGCGATATCGAGAATCGCGGGCAGAGAATCAACACGCGCCCAGAGGTAGTCGGCCTCGCCGGACAGGACGCGGTCGGCCAGTTGCTGGAATTGGGGCGAGAGTTGCTGCACGTCGTCGACGAGACCATGCAAGCTCTCGCACAGCGACCGAACCTGTTGCGCAGTAGGCAGGTCGACGCCCCCGAGAATCTCGATGAGCTGCGCGGATTCGGCGGTATCGGTCGAAACCTGAGTGGTAGCTCGGGTGAAAAGCTCCTCCAGTGCCGGCCGATCCGGCAGCAAGAATTCGATAGGAGTAAGTAGTTTGGCCGGCCGAGTACTCTGAGTCGGTGACGCAGTACTGATGAGCTTGCGTAGCTCACCGATCTCTGTGCCGGACAGGGAAGGTTGCTTCGCGTGCAGTGGACCCGGAAGCCACGAATACGCCGCCTCGTTTGCCTTGACCTGCTTGACAATCGACGCTGCGCTACCTTCGTATCCGTCGGAAACAGGAGGATGCTGGTAGGTTTCGGCTTCCCGCAGCGAGCGGATGCGTTCGAGGATGGCTGAGCGATTCTGCCGGGCAGCCTGCCGTCTGGCAGCAAAATCTTTGATTCGTTGATCTTCGAGGCGCTCGTTGAAAGAGGATTTGCGCTCGGCGATCGTCGCGACACTCTTGTTCAGCTCGTGCGAGCCACCGCGTGCAAGATCGGTGATGGAGACACAGAGTTCTTGCATCTCGACCGGCAGCTTGTCCCGCAGTACGCGGAGTGCCTGCGATTTCTCGCTCGTGACGAGGACTCGTTGACCGCGAGCCAACAGCGCCGAGACGAGGTTGGCGATGGTGTGGGTCTTGCCTGTTCCAGGCGGACCCTCGACGACAACACCGCTGTCCTTACCCAACCGTTCCAGGATCTGTGACTGCTCGGCATTGGCAGGGAGCGGGAAAAGTGGATCGTCGGCGAGTGTCGAAGAAGCTGCAGCGCCGACGCTCTGGAGCCAATGGAGACGGTCATCGGGCTCGATCGCTTCCACCAGCTGAGCCAATCCCAAGGGCACAGGTGAATCGTCCGCCTCGACGTCGGCGATCATCTTCTCGTAGTACTCGACCAGTGCAAACGCGCCACGCTTACGAAGCACCAATGCTGGTGACGGCGTTAGCATCTTGTCCGACTTCACAGCGGGTTGTTCCAGTAGTTCGTTGACCTCGATCGTCTGCGTCAGGGCCCGCGGTGCCCAATCTTTGAGGAATAACAGAACGCCATCACTCAGCGGCGATGCGGCCTGCTGTTGTAGCTGCTTCTGCAAACCGAGCGAACCCGAGGAATCGAAATCTGATCTACCCGTGAGGAGCTGGGTGTCCTCGAGTCGCGGCGAGCTCATCGGTGTCAGGCGTACAACGAGATCACCGGTTGCTTCGTCACGATCAACGGACGCGCTCTGAGTGATCAGGTGGGTCTGCACAGCGTCTTCGGTATCGAACGACGCAAGAGAAAGCAGCCCTGATGCCAGAACCAGTTCGACGGATTCCGGACGGGCAGACAGCTCCTGCATCATGCGCTGCAGCGACTGATAGAACTCTGCCTGCGGTCGCCTGATGCGATCGGATGCAGCCCAGGTCTGCCACGTCGGCAACCACTCAGCGAAGGCGCTGCGCACTGTCTCCGCTTCTGGTGAGTCGCGCTGGATGGCGCCGAGACCCGTCAACGAGCAGGTTTCCGACAACTGCGGAGACTTCGATCGACTATCGGTAACCAGCTTCGCGTCAAGCCATCCCGTGAGAACCTTCGGGACCGGCGGCGGATCTTCGATGCTGACTCTTGGGGCACGGACAGCGATGCCGCCTTGCACGACCGACGGGTCGACCTGGGTGACCCTGTCATCACGGAACAGCCATTCGACCTGCGCGTGCTGCTGAACCTGCAACACCGGACTGGTGCGAGACTTTACGATCTCGCGGAGGAACTGCATAAGGCGCTTTACCCGCCCCTTGAGTTCTGCGTCGTGTTCCCGACTAGCCACTGCCAACTCCAAATTCGCCCCCGGATGCGACGTCTTCGCTCCCGCGGACAATCTATCGGTTGCCTCCGACACGTAATCCGTTAGCAAGAGCAAAGTGCACGATGGCCCATGACTTACGGATGTGTGCAGCGATCACTGCCGGCCATCGGACCAGCCCGACCGAACGATCTAGCATGGGCGGTGTGATCGAACGACGGCCTTCCGGGCATGCGCTATGAACGAACGTGAGATGTCAACGGAAACAGGGATCGAGGGGCACGTTTTCGTCGTCCGGGGCAGACTCGAAGCAGTGGCATCGGATGTCGTGATCGTACCGACGGATGGAACATTCGTACCTCGTCGAACGTGGTGGCCGGCCCTCGACATCGATCAGAAGCCCCCGCCGCCGGTCGACCAAGATCACAGGGCTCGGCGATTTCGACCGCACAGTACTCAGAGCCGATCCGCCTGGCTGTTGCACGTCGCCCACGGCGGCCATCCATCCGTCACGTGGCTGATCGACGGCCTCGACCATCTTTTACGACTAATCGACGCCGACCGGCCGAAGTTCGTGAGCGACGGTCGAGTGAGACCGCTGATCGCGCTCCCAACCATTGGGGTAGGACGAGGAGGGTACGCAGGCGTCCGCGGAAAAGTGATCGAGGCGCTCTATGCGACAACACTCGAATTTGTCGCAAAATCCGACTTCGATGTCGTTTTCGTGGTGGAGAATGCAGCGGATTACGCTGCCTTCCAAGCAATTCGGCGAGAACGATCCTTGCCAACTCGCCAGCGCGAGGCGGGCGCCCACTTGGCTTCCAAAATTCGAGGTGGCGACACCGCTCTCCTGCTCGGTGCCGGCGTCAGCATATCGGCAGGCCTCCCCACCTGGGACGAGCTACTCGCAACCATCAAAAAGGACACACTTCCAGATCTGGATCCGGATCAATTTGCAACGCTGGGTGTCCTCGACAGAGCCCAATTGCTGTCGAAGTCTGTTCAGGGGCAAACCCTCGGAGAACGCGCAGCGGGAGCTACGGGCGCTGATGCGAAAAAGGTTCCCACCCTTGCGCACTGTCTTCTAGCGTCGTTGTCAGTCGAGAAAGTTGTCACCACCAACTACGACTCCTTGTACGAGGACGCATTCAAAGCAGCGAACGGCCCAGATTCGATCTCGGTATTGCCGCGCGAGAACGCCGTTGGTGATCGCGCATGGCTACTCAAGATGCACGGTGACGTCGCGGCACCTGAAAGTATCGTGCTGAGTCGTCGAGACTTCGTTCGCTACGACGCCGAGCGACGCCCTCTCGGGTCCATCGTGCAATCCATCATGGCAACAGGCCATCTCATTGTCATAGGCGCCTCGATGACCGATGACAATGTACTACGGCTAGCGCATGAGGTTCTGGCAATGAATGCCACCAATAATCATCAACGCCCGTTGGGGACGGTGGTCACCTTGCAGAACGATCCCGTTCGAAGTGCACTCTGGGAAGGCGATTTCGACTACCTCGCAGCGTCCGACTCCTCCAATATGAAAGTAGCGGCGCGAGACCTGGAGATCTTGCTCGACGGAACAGCGATGTACTCCAGCGACAGGTCCCCGTACCTACTCGACAATCGGTATGCCGAGCTGTTGAGTCCAGAAGAGGCGCAATTAGCCGACCACCTTCGTGAGGCTGCTCACCGAATACGGTCACTCACCCCTGTCCAACGCGGCCGATGGAAGTCACTGGAGACAGTTCTGACGGCTATGGGCGACGGCGAACTATCCCTGAACCACGCTGGTTTTCAGCCTGAGCGGCCCGTGAAGGCGATTTGGGATCGTGGGCTTTTCAGGAGTTGATCGACAATCGCTCGAGGCACACCGCTCTAGATTTTTCTTCGGCACCCAATCGTGCATAGTCGGTACCTGGACCGACCATGCAGGCGCGGGTGGCGAAGCCACCACGACCGAGGAGAACGATATGGAATGGTATGTGTCGATCTGGAACAGCGAGACGAAACGAATCGTCACCCGGGGTGGCGAGGCGCATGATCGTGAGACCGCGATCGAGCAGCTCGTCGCGATGGGACGTTCGCTCACGCACACCGAGGACGGCACGCTGATCGGCAAATTCGGCAATGTCGTCGTCGATGACGAGCCGGGCAACTCGGTCCCATTCGGCGACCAGGACCTGAGTGACGACGAACTCCGTCGCCGGGTGCATGCCGCCATCGAGTACACGATGGGACGGATCGAACCCGCGTACCAGCCTATTCAGACGATGCCGAGTGCACAGGACGGTCCCACGAAGTTCTCCACCCCAACCGGTGTAATCACCGATCAATGGGACCGAATTGCACTGTGGCTCAGCACCTATCTCGACACCGCACCTGTGGTCCCCGCAGAGCAGACCGCCATCGACGACGCCATCGCACGCACCGGCGTCGGCTGGCCCGAGGAACTGCAGGCCCTTTTCAGGTCGGTCAACGGGTTTCCGCACGAGGCATGGGTGCCGCTGCTGCCATCGCACGAGTTGTTCGATCTCGAGCGCGTGATCGACGAGCGTCAGGTGGAGCTCGAGGTCTGGGGCGAATTCGCCGAGGACATGGACGAGGACGAGTTGCGCGCGTCGATGGCCGGGGACTCGGTGGGCACGTGGCTCCCAGAGTTCGTGCCGTTCGCGGGCGTCGACGGCAACCTGCTGTTCGTCGACACCAGGCCCGGTCCGCTACACGGATGCGTGACCGAATTCGACAAGGTCGGCGCGGACGACGACGGCCCGCAGTGGATCTCGATCAGCGCATTGCTCACCGACGTCGCTGATGCTCTCGAGTCGGGCCGCCCGTTCGCCGGTGCGTGGACTCCGTCGGTAGTCGACGGGCAGTTGAAGTGGTTGTACGCCAACTAGACTGGCCCCCTGGACCGGTTCGCAGCATCGTGTTGGCGCTGCACAGCATTGCTCGGGAGCATCTACCTCTGCCGGACGTCCGAGCCCTTCGACAGCATGGTCGGACTTTTCGGAGCACGGTTTTTGGTGAACTGCAGCATCCGGACCGACTGGATACTCCGTTGTTGCTGACGATCAAACTTCGCGGGACGAAACCGAATTCGATCCTTCCGAGACCGGGTCACCACCCTGCGCCTGATCGGCCCCTTCGGCTGCGGGTCACTGTCGATCCCCTACGCCGTCGACAACCTCGCGCCGGGGATCGCGGACACCCTCCGGTAGCGCTCGCACCCGAGAGGTCCAACTGACAACACGAACAGTGTCGCTACCACCTGGCCCGACGGGTGCGCTCGGCGAAACGGTCGAGTGCATCGAGGATCTCGTCTGCCTGCCAGACGCGGTTCCGTCGCCCCTTCGACGTCTGGTGAAGAACGCCCGCGTCGACGAGTCGGTCAATGGCTCGCTGAGCAGACATATCACTTACATTGAACGTCCTCTGCACGAAAGGGTTGTCGATCACGGGTTGTGCAATGAGCGCATCGATCAGGCTCCATACGACAGATTCGCGGCGCGCAACAACGGCTCCGATGAAACGATCTCTAGCAGCTGCCAATTCGTCGATCAATGTTCGGCCATTCGACACCGCTGTGAAAGTCGCGGCATTCAGGCGCCGAATTATCGGTTCGACGTGCCCCATTCTGTACTCGTCGAGGCTCGAAAAGTACGACGCCGTGTCCGTCAGCAGACCGGCGGACAATGGGGCCGTGACACGTTCGATTGCTTCTGCCCGTCGAAGCATCGTATGTATCAGTGATCTGCCGGTACGTCCGTTCCCATCAGTGAAGGGGTGAATCGTCTCGAACTGAGCATGGGCAATGGCCACCTGCGGAAGGACTGGAAGATCGTCCCTCGATGCGAACACGAAAAGATCGTCCAACGACTTCGCAAGCCGATCGTGGTGTGGCGGAACGAATGCAGCGTGGTGTGGGCCGACATCAGAGCCACCGATCCAGACCTGCTGAGTGCGCCATCGGCCTGCATCGGGGTCACCTGCCGGCTTCATCAGTGCCCGGTGCATGGCAAGTACCGACTCGGCGGACACCGTTGCACTCACTGCGAGTGCGGCCTCCATGGCGCGCACGTTGCCGCTGACGATCGACGCGTTTCGACTGCTCGGCGAGCCCAACTCGGCGAGAGCCAACGAACGCGCGCCGACGGTGAGGTTCTCTATCTGCGACGAGGCAGCGCTCTCGGATCGCAGCAGGATCGAACTCATCGGCGCCAGCTCGGTGGACGAGCCGAGCCGCTTCGACGCGTATTCGTCGAACCGAACGATTTCACGCAGCGCATCCTCGGATTCAGCCGACAATTCAGCAGGAAGCTGCAGATCGAGGTCGCCGATCCGAGGAAGGACGGCAGCTCGGTAGTCCCCCGCGTGCAACCTGCGTTGGGTTCTGGATGCATGCATGGATGACGCCTGCCACGGCCGACTCTCGTACTCGACAGCAGCCAGCCCGAGATTTGGATCAGTGGCCATCGGACTACCATACCAATCTGTAATCCTTTATGGATTGGTAAAGATCCAGTTACGCCACCAAAAGCCTTCATTTGCATCCGCTGATCCCGGCAGGTCAGCGTCACACATCTGTGACAAACGCGGAGCATTCGATGCGAAAACATTCCTGGCCGCTCGGGGCACTTCGGTTGACATGTCGCTTGCCGCAGAGTGCGGGGGTTCAGCAGCAGGCTGTCCGGAGACAACGGAGCTGTGGGTAAACCGCAGCTGACTGGCGGCAAGGGTGCTCGTTCCACGGGTGGATCGAGCCACAGGCCCTCACCAGCATTGCCGGCTACGTGCTGGGCAGAACCGCTCGCGTTTTCGTGTAGATTGCTCACGAGTCGAGACTGGGGGGTCCACTTTTGAATGCAGTTCTTGTCGGGGTGTGCGAATGCGTTACCGCCTGTCCCTCGGTGCCGCGTCGGGCACGCTGATGCCCGACGCGGAAGGCCCGGACACCGTCGATGCCGATCCGGCGACCATGATTACTGCTGCTGAGACACTCACCTCCATCGCACACGAACTCCATGAGGGCTTTGCTGCCATGTCGACGGACATTGAAGGAACAGTTAGTGATCACTGGTCGGGGGCGGCCGCCAACGACTACCTCGCGAGGTGGTCTGCTGTGCGTAACCACGGCGGACTGGTGGTGGACCGCCTAGAAAGCCTGATCGACGGGCTGACTATTTCGCGCGTTGAGTATCAGTCAACCGAGTCAGCGAACGCCTTCTCCATCCGAACTCTGAACCTCGACTAGCAATGGAGGGAAACTACACGGTCGATGTCGACGAACTTCAAGCTCTGACGCACAGAATCGACAGCTACGCGTCGCTCGTTCGAGAACGCGTGCTCGCGGCCGATGCAGCGGTGGCGCGCCTGTCGATGGGGTGGACCGGCCCAGCAGCGGACTCATTCCAGATCGTACACCAAGAGTGGGTCAGTTCCGCCGAGATGCTCGTCGAGTTTGTAGCCGACATGGCGGTGTCGGCGAGATCCGCGTGCACGGCGTATTCGGCTGCTTTCGAGGGTAATTCGAGTATGTTGCTGCAGGGCCGTTCGTGACCAAGCAAACTGCATCACCTTCGGTCTTGTATTCTGCTGCGACCCTGTGTAATGACGCAGCGGTGATCTCGTACGAAGTCGTCACCGAGACAACTTCAGCGCTGTCCGTTGCGAGTGGAATGGCCGGTTCGCACGACACAGCGCGGGAGTGGGCCACCACCTATGACGAGCGTGCATCGACGCTGCTGACATCGCTAGATGATGTCGTTCGAGCGTTGGAGAACTATTGCGTCGTGCTCAATCAGGCCGGCCACAACCATTCTATGGCGGAGAGCGCGGCCAACGGGTCGTCGACCGCGACGCCGGAACCACCGTCTTTCCCTGCCGTGATGCCGGGTTGCACTGTCCCGCTGCAGCAGTCAGCCGGAGGGCCCGGCAACGGCCTGGAGGACTACGCCTTCGGCATTGCGGACGCGGTTGGTATTCCGGTACCCGACGGTGATACCGAGAACCTTCGGCGGGCCGGTGCGTTGTGGCGGAACCTGAGTGTGAGCGGGAGGATCGACGACGTCCTCGCCCGCCTTCGCTCGGCGGAGGATCTGTTCTTCGACATCGAATCGACCGAGACAGATCTGATTCTCGACGACATGGACGACCTTCGAACGAGCCTGCAGGCCATCCAATTCGCTTGTGGCGAGCTGGCGGACTCCTGCGAAGACTACGCCGCGAACATCGACGAGCTCCGATCGCAGCTGTACGGAATCCTGGAAGACCTCGCGGAAGAGCTCACCATCACCGCCGCGATATCGATCGCTGCGGCGTGCATCAGCTTCGGTGCCTCGGCAGTCGTCGGCACCGCGAAGTCTGCTGAGTCGATCAAGAAGTACGGAACCCTGATCGGCGACGGCATTGCTGCGTGGTCCTTTTCCAAGAGCATCGGCAGCGGTGTTCGCGTCGGGGCGGATCTGGGTGTGGTTCAGCGAGTGTTGCTGCGCCTGAAATCCATCGGAAAAAAGATTGTCGATGCTGCTCGTCGAACACCGCCAAAGCGCAGCATCGATGAACTGTTCGTTAACGGGAGCAAGCCGAAGGCGTCCGAATTAGAGGAGTACGCGCGGTCAGAAGGATGGACCAAGATCCAGACCGCCAATGGACCGCCGAAGTACATCGACGAAAACGGTGTGACACGGTTAACGATCAAGAGCGGTACCGACAGAGCACCGGGAAGCGGAGATCCGCACGTCGAGATCAGGAACGCCGATGGTCAGCGGGTCGATCCGTTCGGCAATGAAGTGACGCGCAGAAGCCCCGGAAACCACACTCCAATCGAATGGGACTTGCCATGAACAACGAATATTCGCAGCTGAAGGGCCTCGCCGGCGTGTACCTGGAGGACAGCTACGTGCTGTCCATATCTGAGGCTCCGGGCCAGTTCACGTTCGCGCTCGATGCGGTGCTGACGCCGGAAAGCTCACGTTACAAACCTCCGAAGCCCGACGAGCAGTACTGTTACGCCCTCGGCAGGCTGGTATTCAGCGCGGTCACCGCGGTAAAGTGGATATCAAGATCGGCCCAGCAGTACACAGACGCAACCGGGGACGTCGACCTCGGCAATATCGACAATCTGTCTTTCGATGAAGGCCGGTATGTCGCCGAGGGCGATTGGGGCCAAGTGGAGATTTATTCGTCGGCTGATCCAGAGTTTCTCTTCGACTGATTGCTTCGCTCGAGTCCTTTCGCAGCGAGATCGGTCGGCCGAACGACTACCTCGCTTGCCAAAACTGTGTTGCGCTCGCCTTTCGAGTGGAGACTGAGCAACTCCAGAGCGCTCCGATTGCGTATTCAACTGCCTAATTGGTGGGGAGACTATTAATCTCATGCGCATTCGGCTTTGCCCGCTACGACGTCGGCGTCAGCTACTCCCCTGCCCAACACAGGCAGCGCGGTAGCGGATACTGAATCCGCAGTGGCGGATTCGGGGCCTCGATGTACTCGGCACTGGGTCGGTCGAAGCGCACGAACCTTGGGATGCGCTCCGGTATCTGCCATTCGGTCCGTGCGCCCGGTGGTCATCGGGCCGTCAGAGTTCGTACTGTTCGCGGGCATCGACGGCAATTTACTGTTCGTCGACACCAGGCCCGGTCCACTACACGGATGCGTGACCGAATTCGACAAGGTCGGCGCCGACGACGGCGGCCCGCAGTGGATCTCGATCAGCGCAGTGCTCACCGATTTCGCTGATGCTTTCGAGTCGGGCCGCCCGTTCGCCGGGGTGTGGACACCATCGGTGGTCGATGGGCAGCTGAAGTGGTTGTACGCCACGTAGCCGGCATATTACCAACGGCATTTCTACGGGCGCCTACCTCAATCGTGTTCTCAACCAGCTCAGCGCGTGGAAGCGTAGTCGCAATACCTACGCGACACGGGCAACCAAAGTAGTGCGACGGCAACGAGGCCGAGTAAGACAATTGTTACGACCAAGGGCCCACCGAGCAATCCGAACAGCGAGACCACCGCAAGTCCCGACGCCCACACACGTGGCCAGTGCTTCCCCTGGTACACGCCGCGCGCGAACGTGACATATCCGAACGCGAAGGCAGCGGCAACTGCGACCATTGCGAAGACCAAAGCAATGGTGGCTCCGTCGATGTAGTCGTCCGTGTACAAGGTTGCCGCCCCCGAGGGCTCCATACCGACCAGGTTTTGAACGCGACCCTGCAGATCCAAAATGGTCAGCACACCTAAAAGCGCGGTCAACAACGACAACACGGCAGCCAGAGCCAACACACCGAAAGCAACATGCATGGGTATCGGTCTTGCAACCAACGGCGCACCAGATCCCCGCGGCGTCCAGCCCGCAGAAGAGTTGCGCGAAGCGAGCACCGACTCGGCCGGCCCAGCGAGACCGAAGGGATCTGTGCTCGGCAGCGGCCTGGAAGCCGCATTCCCGCCGAACCAAGGATCGTCGTTCTGCGTCATGAAACCGTCTCCGTTCTAGAGCACACCGTTAGCCGAGAGAACCCAACGAATGGGGTCGAGGCACCGAAAGGGCGAGATTCCGTTGTCGTGGAGCCGACTTCCGACCGGTGAATCTCCGAGCGCCGATACGGCAAAGAAGCGATGAGGGTATGCCTGCCCCGTCTGTGTGTTCGTGACTGATCGGATCACAGGGCCCGCATCGAGTCGCTGAAGCAAGCTACTGACTTCTTCGTGCAACAACCGACCATCGTCTTCGTTGTATGTCGGGCTGTCCATGCCCGGGTCGCGCGAGAATGCTGCACCCGGATTGGACATGATCTCACTCCATTGGCTGCCGTTGACGTTCTGGAGAGCTTGCAATGCATCGAACTTCGACAAGATCATTGCAATGCGCGGAGTCTGGCGGTTGATCAGGTCGGTGACCGTGCGAAAAACTACCCTGGGATCGCCGCCTCGGTAGCCTTGCATGGGAATGAGATCCATCAACTGGTGCGCAATCTCCTCGACGCGCAGCGGGTCGAACAGAAACAGGACGGCATCGGCCAGACCGAAGAAGTGCCAGGCATGTCCTTCGGTATTCGCGTTCTCCAGATCCTCACCAGCTACGTCGCGAATCACCAAGTACTGCTTGACTCCTTGCCAGATTCCCAAGCTGAAGATCAGCGGATCCCGCTGGTAGGAACTCGCTGTGTTGACGGTGGGAGTGGGCTCGAGAAGGCCCCGCTCCTCATAGAGGGGGCGTTCGTAGAACTCGCGATAGTTACGCTCGGTCTCTTGATTGGCTGGATCGACCGATTGCCCTTGCTTCTCCACGAGACGCTGCAGTTGTTTGATCATGACAGCGATATAGACAGTCTTTCCCGTTGCGCGAGCTCCGGCCATCGTGATGCAGGTGGCGTTTCCCCAACGCCAGTACGCCGGTAACTTGAAATGGCAGATCGGACACAAATCCACAGCAGGCCGGCCGAGCTGTTCCTCAGCGTAGTTAGGAGTGGGAGTCCAATCAGGAGGCCCGTTTTCCGGCTTGCGTAGCTCTATCGTCGTACCCATAACCACGGGGACGCCGCTGTACGCTGATGCGCGCTTATTCGATTCTGTTTCCGTCGGTGTCTCGGCCGTCCACGCAAACCACTCGGGGGAAAGATGATTGAAGCACCTGGGGCACTTGGTCATATCGAGGATCCTCGTGCATCGTTGGCGATACGATCGTTCAATGGGCGGAGGAACGACCGAACAATTTCCTCGACCTCGGATGGTCGAGAGACCAGATAGTCTGCAGTGTCGGAGCCGTCCGGCGCGGGGACTACGACCGCGCCTGCGAAAGCGCGGCAACGTTGCGCTGCTCGCGATGACGACGCGATCATCGAGGCGAATCGCGAATCAGCCGACTCGCGTCCACTCGCGACGAAGTCTGATGGGGAATCAGTAACGAGGACGACCATAGAGTCCGGTCTCACGGCGTCGAATTGGTCGCCATTTCCAAAGCCGATGCCTGGCTTCGTTGTTTCGAGATGCGTATGGACCGTCGATCCCAAATCACCGGGTCCACTGTACGGAAGACCGGCCGACGCGTTTCCGACGATCGTTACTTCGGGATTTCGATCGTACGAAATCACGGTGGACACTCCCGCAAGTATCTCCATGATCGCGCGCACACTGCCATCCGCAATCGCGGGCAACATGGACGCACTGGTGTCCACCCGGATGTCGAGCATGGTCTGCTGACTATCGGACAATTGGTCGACGCGGAGCACCGACCTGGCCGCGGCCCGCGCTGACGACGCCAAGGGCCCGAGTTCGATCTCAGGCTCCTCCAAGCGGGTGACTACGGCAATGCGATCACCGTCGGGACCGATCGTGGCGAGCTCGAGATAACTCAAACCTGACACATCGCGCGGGGTGAGCTGCGCACGATCAGGGTCTGCTTCGTTCGAACTATCGACCGCGACCGAAACGTGAATCGTCGTCCCACTCGGGAAGGTCGAATTGCCCTGCGCGGGAATGGCTACAAGCAGCATCTCGTACTCCACCCTGGGCAGGATGAGCATCCCGGGGCTGTGCGCAATCACAGTGGGATCAGAGACGCCGCTGTGACGGACGTCGAGTGCAGCGGCTCCTGCGACACCTACCACCGACATGGACACCATCAGTGGCCGTTTCGGCAGGTGGGCTTTACTCTTGCCGTCCAGCACGTAGGTAACCATCAGATGGTGTCCTTTCGATGATCCTGCATTGTTGCATTGTCTACCACTGTGCCCCTCTATCTTCGCTTGGCCTGATATCCGAGATGTATCGACGAATACCGTGTGCCTCCAACCACTCCCCCACACAACGCGGGTAGTTCGCAAAGATTCTCTCGGCATCGTGTGCGGCCATGTCACGAACGAGAGGCCACATTGCATCGCGCAGTGAATCCGAGTCCGACGGTCCCGAATACAACTGTTTCCGGACAAGTTCGGACAAGAACTCGTCCTCCCTGGAGGGACGTGCCGATGGTCGCTGATAGCGCTGCTCGACGAAATCGATGAACGACTTACCTGCCATGCGAGACACATCGACGACACTCCGTGCCATCAAGGCACGAAGCTGACCGGACTGGGACTCGGCAGTCGCGATCAGATGCGAACGGCATTCGGCCGTATAAGCCGAAACATCATGCCCCATCGACTGTGCTACATAGAAAAGAAGTCCGAGTTTCTGCGAAAGATCCTGCGCTAGTTCTGATGCCGCAATACTGCGACCGAAGAGTTCGTTGTAGTCGTTCATGATCGGATCGAAGTAAGTGTCGATGAAATTCACGACAGCGGAGCGAGTCAAGTCACCCCAATCTGCCAGTCCACGCAACGCGCCCCACGCTATGGTCACCTGGTCGGACTTCACCCGCCGACCATCAAGTTTCGGCCGGTGGCCCGCCGCAATGAGGTGCGCCAGGACCGTGGCCAAGTGAGCAGTGTCCTCCGCGTACAGAACCACTTGACGCGCGGCTTCGGGCGGAACGAATTCGCCGAATGTTTTGAACAGGGCACCGACGTCACTCGGCGACAACGTATTCAGTCGACACAGCGCACGAAGATCCTCGGATCGGTCACTCGGGTCGGCCCTTTCCCGTTGGTCATCGAGGATTCCCCACACAGCAAGGCCGGCATATTCCCGCACGTGAGCCCGTTCAGGAGGCGAGGCCCAATCAAGCATCAACGTGCTGTACACATACTCCAGGAACAACGCGACGTCGTAGGGATACTCGAGCTGATTCTTCTCATCGGCGATCTGACACAGTGCTGGAACGTCCAACTTCGATGGAGCGACCCATCGGATGACTTCCGCCGAAAATCGGTGACCGAACCGAACCTCCCTCAGCCGCGGCATGGTCGCAAGAGTCCGACGGACGACTAAGCGCAAAGTACGCTCGTCCAGTCGACGACCTACTGTTGCGACGATCCTCGGTCCAGCTGCTGGATCCATCAATTCAGCTGCGACATTTTCGAAAACCTGGCACAACTGCTCGACGAGGTCGAAACTCACTGCCGCATCGGCATTGGTCGCTACGAGCACGTCTGCGATGCGAAGAAGGCGCACTGTCAGATCGGCATTCTTAGTGAATCGATCACACGCCAAGCCTGAGAGTTCGCCGAGTAGCGCACTGATATCGGTCGAAAAGACAGACGGAGCCAAACCTGCGAACTCTGCTCCGATCTCGCCGGCGGGATGCAGGCTCATCCACTCGTCGTCGCGCACTGCAAGTCTGATCAGGCTGCTGAGAGCGCCGGTTGTATTGCGGCCGTGCGACTTCGAGCGAACAAGTGCGGCCATGGCCTCGACCGCGGACTGCGGCGCGAATTCGGCATCGATCTCGTCGGACACTTCCGCGAGTCGTGACTCGGGAAGAAGCGATCCCGGTCGATGCTCGGAGACTACTCTCGATGCCTCGCGCTTGACGTCTTCCAAGCTTGGGAACGACAGCACTGCGATCGCCAATGGCCACATCGGCGACAACCCTTCACCACCCGCCTCCTCCGCTATAGCGTCCTGAAGTTCGACGACGGACAGAGCGGTCGCGTAGTCGCTCAGCGACGCTTGTGCCAGCATCGACCACGGCGTGACCTCGACCGAGACCCCGTGGTGCGTCCGATGCGGGACTCCGTCGAGCACTCCCAAAATCGGATCGTCCTGTGAGTCGAGGACAACTATGCCGCTGAGAGCTTGGAGGGACTCCTTCTCGGAATCCGGGGCGACGGTGAGATGAACTCTTCTCCCGATATTTTCAACAACCGCGCCCGCTCGATCGTGAGTGCTCCAGTTGAATCGCCTGCTCGTCGCCGGCGACATGAAAAAGCTGACAGCGCCGATCCACAGGGTGCCCGATTCCGAGTTCTCGGTCAGCAGCACCACCGGTGGTCCACCTTCCCACGCGTGAGCCACGGCATCGAGCAGAACCTGAAGCACCCCGAGGCGAAACACGCTGACGTCTGTCAAGAATGCAAGCACCTTCTCGCGGGTAATTGCACTGCCAGGTTCCGGAAGCGACGTCGAAGACACAACTGCGGATCTCGTGGCCGCCGGCCCGTACGGCATCGACCAGGAGGGCGACAACCACAGTTGAATAGGCCGAAAGGCCGGGATCGGATCGTCGATGGCACGGTCCAACACAACGTGCGCGAAGATGTTTCCCGGACGACCAGATCCATCGGTGCCTGCTTCGGCGGTATGCCAGTAGGCCGCACCACCCGGTACCGCGGCGTACATCAACCGACGCTCGCGGCCTTCGATTGCTTCCGGCGTCGGATACCGTTCCAACACCGGCTGCAGATCGAATCGAGTCGACACCCAGGCCGTCAGAGCGTCACGCTCGGCCGGATCCAGGTCTCCTGAGACATCCTTGACTTGCCATCCGCCTCCACTACCCGAGCCGTCGTCGAACGACGTGTAGATCAGGTGTGCGAAACGTGTCGGAGCCGACGGTGTCACCGGTCCGGTCTCGCATCGGTCTCCAAGAGAAGCTGTGCGACAGGCGGGTCCAGCAACGCATACGACTTCGCTCGCGCCGAATCGATGTCCAAGAACAATCTGACATATCCGCGGCGGTTGGTTGCGTCTGCACTCCATCCGGTCGGAGTCCACTGTGGGACCAAGCGTGGGGGAAGAAACTGCCGCATCTCGCGACCGGAATGATCGTTCTGATCGCTCAACAGCAGAGCCTCACCGTCTCGTGCGCTGAGGGGCAGCCTTTCGTGGTTGTAGACCAACGTGAACGGGGCAGGGGGCTCCAGGTCGCCATCGGCGCCCATTGTGATCTCCAGACGGGTTCCACCGTTCGGTGTCACAATTCGATTGAGCAGATACCAAATACTTGCGAGACCTTTGTAGTCCAAAGTGGTTACCGTGCCGGCCACCCGTTCACCGCGCGAGTACGCGATCGGAACGAGATGTACAGAACAACCTCCGGGTGGTAGCCGCTTGAAGGACAAACCCCCGTCGCGCTTGTACTGGGTCGCCGAAATCTCCAGATTCGGTTGACTTTCCAGCAGATTTTCGGGCACATGATTTCTAGGCCCGTAGTACGCGTACACACTCGCTGCTGCCTTCGGCCAGCCAAAGGTCACCAGCTGGTTTGCGCAACGCTCCACTATCCGCGCGTCGGTTACCGGCGAGATCGGGCGGGTCTGCACGGTCGTCTTCCCGACGCGAGCCGAACCGTTGAGAAGGGTGACCGGTGTGAGATACGCGCGGTCCCAGCCCGCAGGCCAGGGAATTCTCCGCATCCGCGACGTGCCACCCTCACCAGCCTCGATAGGTTGAGCGAGTTGCGTTTGGCGAGACAAGCCCTCTACTTCGATTGAACCTTCCGCCAGGACTGCGAAACGCAGTCCAGCGTCGGGTGGAGTCTCGGTGCGATAAACGAGAACATGGCCGGATTCGGGTGTCGTCCAAACCAGTTCGAAGGAGGGCTTGTTCGGATCCTGGTCCGGGTGGACTGTGAGGTCTTCCACTGGTTCGAGAACGACGGAAACCAGAATCTCGCCCTGCGACGGCGCGGATTGTCGCACGCCATCAGCGACCGATACCTCGGAGATTGCCCGATACAAGTACCTTTGGCCACGCACCACATCTTCGTCGACGAAGCCGGTGAGGTTGTCGGCGTGTTGTTCGATCTGGTATCGGGGATCGTTGGATACCGGGGACATACCGTCCAGGGGAATTCGATAGATACGCACAGCTCTGGTCCCCTGGAAAGCCGACCATCGGCCGATCACCCGGCCCACGTCCTCGGTGAGCTCGAATCCCGTCACAGGACTTACCGCTTCGCCGTACGCAATCTTGTCGGGCTGTTGCCTCGTCGCGTCCGCAGCATCATGTCCGCGATGGCACCACACCTGATAGTTGCGGACTGCAGACGTCGGCGGTCGGTCGTCGACCCACGTCGTAAGTGATGTCACGCCCAGGAGCTCACCTGCTTCAGGCTTGTACGGTGCGTTGATCTCACCCGAGATCACACGATAGATGGCGATCGAGCCGTCTGCATCGGGGTGCGGAGACCATGACAACCGGCGCCCGTCACCGGCGTTGGATACCTTCAGTGGCTCGGGTTGGAACGTGCTCTCGAAGTTGTACTCGCAGAAGTCCGAGGACTCGAGACCACTGAACTCGGACTTGTCTGGAAGAGCGGGCGACGGTGTCGACGCTTGCGGCTCGTCCTTTCTTCCGTGGCGCGCGGTCCCCGGCGGGACGACAAAAGTTGGGGCGGGATCCACCCTGGTGCTTTCCTCGACCGGGGCAACAGCACTCGGCACTTCGGCTTCCGCTTTCGTATCCTTTGCACCTGCGTTCGAGAAGACCTCGGCGATACTCCCCGCCAAGGACACCGATGGTCCTCGCAACTGCTTGCGAATCTGCGTCGCTGAGGTATGGCCGTACTTGATCAGGTTGTGAAACGTGACGTCCTTGATCGACGCTGCAGCGGTATCGCCTGCTGCAATCCGGTCCGCTCGCCACGCCAACAACGCGTCGATAGGTGTCCGCTCCCCTGCTTTGGTGTCCGGCGCTTTCGGAGTCGGCTTCTCGATGTCCGGGGACGTGGAGCTGGAGGTGGCGATCGGGGGCTTGGCCGGACCGCTTCGCGGAGTTCGTAGCTCCTCCGGGAGGTGGCGGAGCACCTCCAACGGGTCCATCCCGAACTTGATCTGGTGATTGATATGAGTGATCGTGTCGGCCCAGTCGGACGCCGCGGGTGACACTCCTGACTTCGACCACCCGTCGGGATCGCTCGAGATCGTCTGTATGTCGCGGGCAGTCGGAACACCGAAACCCACGCCTGCTGCGGCCTGTGCCCACTGGGTCAACGCCGTGGAGCGTCGAGCCTGCTTATCTGTCGCCATGTCAGAATCTGAACTCTCTGTTCTGCGGTGGGTCGTAGCTTTCGGGAGCGTCAACCGGCCTCGACTCTGCGACGCTGTGACGGTCGGGCATCTCCGGGACCGTCCAGTCCTGTGCGGCCACAACCGTCGTGTCGCCCGATCCGACGGTCAACTGGTCGACGGACAGTCCGTCGCTGATCTGTGTTGCAACGCTGACCGTCCCGATACCGGCCCAACCACGCTGCCGGACATCGTCCTTGACTGCAGTCATACCTTGTGTGGTTGCAAGGTCGGTGACCATTCCGCGATCGAAATGATCGACTCGTCCCTGGCCAGGTGCGTCCGCGACCCCTGCCAGGAAGTCGTTCAATGGCACGAATGTTTTGGTGCCGTCGAGAAGAACTTCGATTTGTCCGGTAAGCGACTGCACGAGTTCCGACTTCGGACCCATCAGGTTCGTCCGCGCCTTGTCCCACATCAATGCGGCACCGGTAGAGGCGAACGATCCTCGAAAGAAGTCTCTCGACCAACGGTCCAATGAGGACGCAGATCCGCTTCCCGGAGCTCGCCACAACAGCGTCGGATCGGCTTTGATATCTCGACCATCGCTACCCAAGGACTCTCCGGCGTTGACCATTGCCCGCTCCCAGGGCGTACTGAGCCAGCCCAGACCGAACAGATCCTGCCGGAGGTATTCCGCGGTGCTCGCCAGCTGATCTGGGTGTGGATTCGCATACCCGATGGCTGTGTTCTTGGGTAGACCCCACGCAATCCTGCCCTCATGCGACCGCTGAAAGGTGTTCGGCCCCAATGGTTCAGCGAGGAACGCGCCCAGCGCTCGACTCCATGAGAGGTACTGAGAGTAAGCGTCGCTCAACCGATCCAAATCGCGTAGTGCAGTTCTGAGATTCGCCTCGTCCGCCTGCTCGTTCGCTGCTGCAGTTTTACGTCTGTTCAGGTCCTGGAACAGGTCGCGTTGCCCTCGCAGGAACACAGACACGAGTACGACGATCCACAGAACGATCGATCCCACGATGACGAGGGCGCCGATCCACCAGTCGAACCATGCTTGCGCGATCCCGACCGCCGACGCCGCGATCACCAACACCAGGATCACCGACGTGATCTGAATCCACCGCGCAAGTTTGTTGTGTCCCTTACTCTCTGCGGGTGCCGGTCTGTCTGCGTGCGCCCGGAGCCTCGCCAGCAAGTCCTTGACTTCACGATGGCGGTCGTCGAAGTTGCGCGCGAGTGTGGTGCCCACAGCAACGGCGAAACTATTGCCCGTCCGCGAGCGCCACTCGTCGAGGGCTGAGCCGGTCCGGCGCGCTTCGATACCCAACGACGCGTCCTGGTCGAATTCGCTCAACCGGCTTCGAAGCTGGCTCGCACCGATCACGTCGGTCGCGTCGACGCTGTCGACTTCGACCGTTGCGGCAACGACACCAGGGATGCGATCGAATTGTTCGGCCGGCCCCGGTACTACGTCCGATGCCCGTCGTAGGACACCTCGGCTCGCGCCGATCTGCACTGGCGGCAACTCGGCAGACCTCGCACCCCCATCTGCAAGAGTCATCGCAGCACGTGAGTAGTCCTGCCAAAGGTCGGAGAGGTCCGCGCGCGCAGCATGGTGTCGATCGTCGTCCATCGACTCTATGGAACTGCGCAGTTGGTGCGTGGCCGAACCTACCTGGAACCAGCTGGCCGACCGCCCCTGTGTTGTGCGGCCGTTGGCCACCACCTCGTAGGCAGACGGATTCTCGCCGAACACCGTTGAGTGAACGGCTCCGGCGACGGAGGAAGAGACGCTGTCGACTACACGCGCATACCAAGCCGCAGGTGCATTGCGGAGCGCTGCACCGAGAAACGAAAAGAACATCTTCAAAGCAGCCCAGAATCCGATGATCTGGGTCTGCTCGACGGCATAGGGGACGCGGTCACCCATCAGTACTGCGCGATGCTTGTCCCACAGATTGCGGGCCATCGTGTGCGTCGCCAGCTGTACATCATCGATGTACGTGACGGGCGCGCCACCTTCGCGGGGTAGAGGCAATTGACCGTCTTGTTCGAAAATCTGTCTGCGCAGCGAATTTTCGACCTCCGAAGTGTCCAAACGTCGGTAGAACGAGCGCGTAAGGCTGAGCAAGTTGCCGGGAAGGACGGGCTTGTCATCGAAGGGGGCATGTTCGACGTCGGCCCATAACCCGGACACAGCCGCCACAACCGGCGCCGCATGGCGTCCGATTTCGAGACCGTTGTCCTCGGCGGAGAGTGCGATGTGCCCCATACCCGGGCCGCGTGCATCTTCTGGAGCGATCAGGATGTTGTGCCAACCGTCGAGCGCCAAAACCGTGTTGGTGGGCGGTACACAACCTGGTCGGCCGAGGAGCAACCGCAACCGCACGACGCGAGCTCCACCCGACGTCGAGGCCAACAACTCGGCTACTCGGCGCTCTATATCGATGCTCAATGCCGGAGACTGTCCGGTAAGAGGCACGAGCACGGACAGTCGGAGCGTGAGAATCCGTTGCGAAGCAACGACTTCCTCGATCGTGGTGTCGTACTCGCGACCGTGCTCGACCCTGGTTGCGGCCACTGGCGAACGATCCGCCTCCGAACCGTCCACCCATAGGAACGGGCGTATCAACCCGACTGCAGAGAGATCCTTCAGAACATCTTTGATCCCACCGGCAACACCGGGGGTCGCAAGAAAAACAGTAAGTGCAGCCATCAGTTCGTTCCTCGTTGTGGGATCTCGAACGAGTCCGCACCGGTCGACCACGATCCGACCGGAGGCGCGGGAGGCGGTGTGTCGGTACTTCGAGACGGTTCGAGTGCAGCGGCGAGGCATTCGTCGATCAGCGAAATCAACTTACCGGTGCCCCAGAACACGTCTGGCGCCAGATCCCTGTAGATAGGAGTTTTCGTTGCTTGCGCCCGAACGGTGATGTTGGAGAAGACTCCGCCACCGACGGCGCCTGCCTCGCCGACGGCCCCGCCAGAGCCAGGAGGCATGTAGTGCTTGGCTACGAAGGCACGCTCCTCCTCGAGCCAGGCTTTCGTTCTGGCGGCGCGATCCTGTGGAGTAACGGATTCACCGGTATCGGCAACTGCCGAGGCCAACCCGGTTCCGGTGTTTCCGGTCCGGAGCCAGTCGGTCAGGTGTGCAGCTGCTGACAAAGCGAAGATGCCGCTGACCTCATCCTCGGTCGAGGAGTCGTAGAGTCTTCTGAGCGCACGGTAGGGCTGCATCGACGACATCACCGGCGGTTCGTGCGACTGAGCCATCGCCAACAAAACCGACTCGATCACAGCCGGCAGCCAATCGTAGTCGGCAGCGAACTCCGATGGCGGAGTCAGCAACGGGTTCGGAAAGTTGAGCCATCTCCCAGCCTCACCGTCCCAGATCCGTGCCGGTTCGATGAACGGCGATTTCGGGAGGAAGATTCGTCCGAGGATCTGCCCGAGCAGCCAGCCTCCGACCATCGCTTGACGCTCGGACTGGTGCATCGGCAACGAGGCAGCCAACGGACGTGCACGACGCAAGTGCCAGAACGCCTTACGCTGCGACGGTGAAGACTCCAGCCACTGTCGGGAGGCCGGACCGATTACCGAGTTGTATGCGAGCGGGGAGTAGTTGGGGTACGAACCGAAGATGTCGATCCGCTTGATCTGCTTCTCATCGGTCAGTGCGTTGACCAGAACGTCCTTGGTCGTCTGGTCTATCCGCACACTTCTTTCGAGTTCGGCGGAGAGGTCGTCGGCAATACTCTGTCCGTCGAACGGGATCGCTGAGAACTTGAAGCGGTACTTCATCTGCTGGTCGTTGTGAATCGCTTGCATCGCAGTCTCGTTGACACTGGCCAGAGGTCTTGCGAGGGCGATGGCTTCGCCGAACTTCGACACCAAGTCTCGACGTCGGCCTGCCAGTTCCGATTCGGCGGCACCTCCCCCGGTGACGAAGTCGTGCAAGGAAACCGAGCAGAATTTGTCGAATGATTCTCCGGTGCGACTGACGAACTTGCGGGCTCTGGCGAGCAGCTCGTGAGGCCGGGTGTGCACGTTGTATGCCGCAGGTGAGGAGATGATGGACTCACCGCTTGCTGGGTTCGTCGGAAAGACCCGTGAGCGCCACGACGCGGTGCGTTCGACGAGCCGAACTGTCTCCCCCGGTGCACGACTGCCGTCGATGGTGGGCCACAGGCCTGTGATGACCTGAGCCGCCGCCCGAGCGACGGAGTCACCGAACGCTCGCCGATCCGTTGCACTGCTTCCGGTCGCGGCAGGAAGGTCCAGCTCGTATCGCATCTTGAAGTCGCTCGAACTGGTCAGCATCACTTCGTTGTTCGCCTCGGCGAAGCGAGACGGAACCTTTTCGTCCGAATCGGACGGCCACGCCGCATATTGATCGGTCTGCAATCGCGCCAGACCGAGATCACGCGGTTGTTCCACCGAGGCTTGCCGAAGCAGTGTGTGAGATTCGTTCAGCGCAGCTACCAAGGGGTCGAACACCTCGGCGACCATCGCGCCCGACGCTGCGCTCAGATGCGACGAAAGTGTCGCGTAGATCTGACGCTCTACGATGCGGCGGGTGCCGTCGAGCACGCTCACGACGACTTCTTGTGCGTTCGACAAAGTGCCCTTGAGCGCAGCCAAGGTTGCGCGTACGTCTTCTGGTGGTTCGGCGATGTCTCCCGGTGCCTGCTTCGCGAGGTCCTGTGCCGTCGGCAAAACCACGTTCTGCATGTACTTCGACACCCGCTTGACGAGAGCCGTCGCATAAGGAAGGCCGAGTTCGGCTACAGCGTCGCCAACGACCTGCTCGAGTTTGTCCGCAAAGTCGAGGTGCCACCGGAATGCGGCCGAGTAGGCAGCATTCTGGGCCCCGGAGAGCAACGCCGATCGTCGGCCATTGAGGTTTCGATGGACCTCCGGTACCCACGCAGCAGCATTGAGACCGTTGCCAGACGGAATGTAGTCGCGAAGCGAGTCGTCGATCACGTGAGTTGCGAGCGTCGACACCTCGGACCTGGGTAGGACCGTCGTCGTGATCCACATTCCAATGTCTTGGGGAAGAGCGTTCGCGTCTGTGTGTCCGGTCGGAAGTCCCAGTGCAGCACAGATGTTGCCCCACTGGTTGTCGAGAACTGCTGCGGCCTGCTCATCCTCCGATGCGCGATTCCCCGGCTGCACATGTCCACGGAGCAGCTTGTCCGCGCTCGCTCTCGCGAGTCGCTGGGATGAATACTCGGCGTATCGATCGCGGCCCATGCTCAAACTGGCGAATCCGAACGATCCCCACGGCAACGTGTTCCAGGTCTTGTTTCCCCAGCCTAGGTACTCACGGCTGCCGGCGATTCCACCACCGTTGGTCAGGTCCCACTCGACGAATTGCTGAGTGGCCGATTGGCTCATCATCAGCGCCGACAGTCCTCGGCCGAGACCACGGTAGATCGCGTTGGGGGTACCGTCGCCGAACAGCGTCTGTTCGGCACCGACGTAACGACCCACTGGGAACACGCGGGCGAAGGGAATCAGTTCCCCTTCACCGTTCTGCTGTCCTAGTGCACGAAGAATCGAGACATCGTGATCTCGTGCGGATCCCGTCTGGCTGGCCACGATTTCACCGAGCATGGCGAGTGCATTGGCGCGGACTCCGGTGGTGGCGGAGGCGTCGAGACCGTCGAAGATATCCGGAGCGACCATGAACACCCCCATGAGTCGCGGATCGACTCCAGTGATCAAAGTGAGCAGTCGGCAGATGTCCAATGCCATCGATGCCCCAGCACCACCGGCCATCGACGAGACAACCAGAACGACAGGCCGCTCACCTGGGTCGTATTTGCCGGCGCCCGGAATATCGAGGTTTCGCATCTCGGTATCGGTCTCTACGAGATTGAGTTTGCCCCAGGCAGTTTCGAGCCGTTCGCGGACCGAAGCCGCACGACTCAGGGTGATCATGCGGCCGAGAGCGCGGAATTGCCCGGCTCCGGTGCTCAGCGGAGTGTGTACCGCAGACGGATCACGAGGTGCCCAAGTCGCGATGGTGTCGAGGCGCTGCTTGCCGATGAACTGTTGGCTCATCGCATTGTCGAGAACGCTGTAGCTGTCGCTTTGTGGACCCGTTCCGACGTATGTGCCGCCTTGATCACGAACATGCCCCATCCCGTCGGGCCCGGGCGACGGAGCCGTCGGAACATCGAGATGGATGAACTGCCATCCGGCTGGAATGCCTTCGATGCCGTGAGAGGCGAGGTCGGAGCGAAGCTGATCCATCATGTACGCCAGCGTGGCTCCACCGGAACCGCCGCATCCGACGACGAGAAAACGCCTCATTCGTCTACCTCTCCATTAGCTGATTTGCGTATTTTCGGTGCTCTTGAACGTGCTGTCATCGACCGTCGCCGAAAGGGTCGAACGGTTTACCGGATGGGCCCGATTGCGTCGGACCCTGGCCTCTGGAAGGTCCACCGAACGGTTCCTGGGTTCGGGGGGTGGGCGTCATCCTGTTGGGGCCGCCACCGAATGGGTCGTTGTTTCCGGCGCTGGACGGGGAGATGCTGCCGCCCCCGAAGGGATCGAATCCGGACGGGCCGGCGGCCGGCGGCGTCGGTGCCGAAGGATTCGAATCAGGGTTGATGGAAGAACGAAGCGTCGCCAGCACATTGGGTAAGCGGTTCGTCATGTCGTCGACGACCGACCGCCGAACGGTGGGGCCTGCGTCGTCACCGATCAACAACACGACCGTGGCCGAGTCTGCGGGGCCTTGCGGATCATGTAGTACAACCCAGGTGTTGTGGACCGCCAAAGGCAGTCGTGCCTCGAGATTCTTGCCGTGTGTTGCCGGCAACACGGACGAGGCGCCTACACGCCCCGGCGACGATACCGTCACGAATCCCGCTCCGACAGGTGACCATCCGACATGTGTACGCAGCTGGACGCCGGCGACATCGAGCGATCGTGCCGGCGAATCGAGACCACGGACGACCTCGATCAGGTCGCGATCGGTCAATGCAAAAGGTGAGCCGTTGCGAAGGACTGTGCTACCCGCGATGGTGACGGGGAACTGCTGTCCTTTGAGCGTGCGAGCAGGAATTTTCGCCGTGTACCACTTTCCGCCGTACAGCAGCAGCAGTGGGATTCCCGGGCCGAGCAGGAGTGCAACGAGCAGGGCAAGTAGCGCATTGCTGGTATCGAGGGGCTTTTCCAGTTCCGCCCGGAATTCGACGTCGATAGGCAACGCACGGTCTGCCTCACCGTTGGGGGCGACCATCAGCTGAACGGTCCCGTTGATCGGACCGTTGGCTGCGTTCTCCACCTGCAGTGCGAGTGGGAAGGTACCGTCCTGGCCATCACCGAGCTCCTGGCAAGAGTCGACGGTTGCAGCTCCCGAGGTCGACACCCCGACACTCCCCACACCGTCCGGCGACCCGAGTATTGCCGCCGTCGTCTCTTGCGGCAGCCAGACACACCCTGGACCGGTGACCGGCAGGTCAGCCGAGAACGTCCCTGCGCCTTCGAGAGTGCCGAAGTCGACGGTCCGCGGCAATGCCGGAAAGCCGATCGGTGGTGCAACGGCCAACGGGATATCGACGGACTGTGGTGCGAGAGCCGTCCCTGGTTCGATGTCGCCACTCGATGTCGTAGCGTCCGCTGTCGTCACATCTAGAGTAAGGCGCACGGTTGCTTGTCCTGGGGCAACGTCGGTCAAGTCCAGTCGCAGGGGCTCGGAGATTTGGTCCTTCGGGATGCTCGCACCGACGACTGTCTGTTGTCCGTCGCTCTCGATCAGAGTGGCTGACAGGGTGGCAGTTCCGAGCAACGCAGTTGGATCTACCTCGTTTCGAGCCGAATCGACAATACCGAGATCGACTGGCACATCCAATTCGCCACTGTGAATAGCGCTCGTGCGTTGCCCTTTCCATTCGGGGAACAGATTTCCTGAGATATGGATATTCGATTTGGAACGAGCTCCTGCAGCATCGCCCGTCGGATCGACGAAAGCCAAAGCCCACACACCTTGCCACTGTGCGGCACCTGGATTGGCCATGTCGAAGGACAGCGTTCTTGCCGACTGCCAGCGGTAGGCGACGTCCACACCCCCGACGTTTGCAGTCACATCTGCCTCGGATGTCGGAAGAGGCAACTCGGAGCCATCCGGCGCAACCAGTGTCGGTATCAACCCTGGGACATCTGTCGACGCCAGTACGGATACGGAATCGATCGAATCGTCGAGCACGAACCGATGTTTCCCTTCCTCACACACGGTGAGGGCACAAACCCCGGATTCGCGAGTGAGCGGTGCTTGACCGGGCGTGGAGAAGGCATCGAACGCAAAGAGCAGGTCGTCGATGTTCTGAGCCAGATAGAAGTCACCAGGGCTGGGTGTCGTGATGTTGCCGCATGACGCCGAGCCGGTGCGCTCTCCGGTCGCGATCGATCGCATCACATCGAAGTCCGCTGGAGATGCGGTACCCGCAGCGAGGCCGATACCGAACAGTACAACGCCTGACGAACGCAGCTGATCGGCGACACCACCGGGGCGACAGATGGACTCAGTGGCTGCTCCCACCACGCGCGTCACGTCTTCAGCAGTATCGAGCGGCTGATCGGGAGCGTATGGCTTGCGTGTATCGCTGCGCGAAGTGAAGTCGATCTTGCCATCCGAGAACCACGCAACTGCTTGACAAGGGTCTACCCCGTCTGCGGTCTGGGTCTGGTCCGCGAGCGAGGCTCGAGCGCCATCCAGTGCCAACCAGTAGTCGGTGTCGATTCCATTTGTCCGACCACGAAACTCGTCGACCGAACCTTTGAGCGCCGGAAGCGTTCCTGAGTCCAGGGGTGTCCAGTTGGATTCGACAGAGTAGGTATCGGCGAACCCCGCTATCGCGACATCGAGTTCGATCCCTGACGAGTCTTTGAATTTCGCGAGTTGATCCAGCAGATAGTTGGCTGAGGTGATTCGCGCGCCGTCCGGATCGGATGTTTGGAGGCTCGAAGATTCATCGATCATGAGTAGCAAGTCGCCGCTGCGCTGCGCTGCGAGGCATGCGCCGAAGTCCGATACCGCGGCACCGCCGGGAGCGGCAGCCACCGCTGGAGCCAATGCGATCGCCACCGTGCCGCCGAGCCCTACCAATGCAGCGGTGAGTAATGCGCTGGCTTTCGCTTTGTTCACAGTCGACCAATCCAGTCAGCGATGCGCAGCGCGCAGACAATTATTCCGATTGCCGCGATAACCAGGACGGCCCAGTACGCCGGCCGGATCCACGTTGGTTCGGCGTAGACAGGACGTGCTCTCCGATTGGTGTCCAACAGAGTGAATGCCGACAGCACCCCTATCGCTACTGGCCCGGCAAGCACCCATCCGATTACCGCCAGCGGGCCGGAGGCTCCGAGCGCGACTCCCACGACAAGACCGATCAACGCAAGTGCACCGGAAGCGAAGAGGTAGGCCGAGGGTGGACCTGCGACGGATAGAGAGGAGCTCGGTTGGACGCCAGCCGGCTGATGAGACGGCAGAGGTGGTGGTGAACCGAATCCTCTGTCGTTGCCGTAACCGAACGGATCCGGTGATGAAGCCAATGCGTGGTCTCCTCAGACTGACTCGGGTTCGCAGACGATGACGCAACGCGAACCGTTCCCTGAGGAATCGACGATTCTACCTATTGCGTTACTACTGAGACTCATTCGTAATGAATTCATCGGCGGTGGCGGGCGCTTCAAGTCCCGGCCGACCGCATCGACGACCTATGGCCTACCTCAGACGTTGATTCCGAAGTCGCGGGCGATTCCGGCCAAACCCGAAGCGTAACCTTGGCCGACGGCTCGGAACTTCCATTCCTCAGCATGCCGATACAGCTCACCGAACACCATTGCTGTTTCGGTGGAGGCATCTTCGCTCAGATCGAATCGAGCCAGTTCGCGTCCGTCCGACTTGTCCACGACGCGAATGAACGCGTTGACGACCTGACCGAAGTTCTGTCCGAGTTCTTCGGCAGCATGAATCGAAACGGGGAACACAATGGATGCGATCTCGGGAGACAAAGCAACGAGGTCGATGTCGATGCTTTCGTCGTCGCCCTCGCCTTCACCGGTTCTGTTGTCGCCGGTGTGCACGATGGCCTCGTCAGGCGACTTCAGATTGTTGTAGAAGACGAAGAACAGCTCGTTGAGAACCTTCTTGTTGCTCCCTAGAGCAATGGCGCTTGCGTCGAGATCGTAGTCACCACCGGTGGTCGACCTGACATCCCAGCCAAGTCCGATAGTAACGGCGGTGAGACTCGGTGCCTGCTTGCTCAGGGAGACGTTTCCACCCTTGGCCAAGGTCACGCTCATGATTCGACTCCTTCTTCGACGCAGAGATCGAGATCGATCATTTTGTACTACATGTGAGCACAGCTCTTTACTTTTAGCAGATAAATGCTTTGCGAACACTGTGAACTGTCACAATTAATACGTTTGAATGACCCTAAGATGTCACGCCGAACACGATAAACAAGACGGCACCGAGAGCGATCCCAACCGGAAGCCAGTTCTTCTCCGCGAAACCGAACTCGGGAGCCGTACCTAACGACTTCGCTCGCCGCATGATCGAGTTGCGTCGTGCCCTTGACAAGGCGAGGAGTGGAATCAGAAGCAAGGACAGATAGAGCGCCACCAGCGATAAGTTGTCACTATCAGCAAAAGCACCCGCCACCACACCGAGCGAAAAGAACGCGATGAAAGCCCAGGCTGGAATCGTCTTCCAGAGTGTTACCAGACGCTTCCGCGAAGGGGCCTGACCCTCGACGATTACGTCCGCTGACGGGGTTTTCACCGAGCATTCAGCGGTTTCGACGTTCTCTGAGAGCTCCGATGTAAGCGGTGGCTGGGAGGTCGGTCCCGGCGGCCCGAACCCTTGGGCAGCCGTTGGCTCTACCCACGGTGTGGTGAATGGGTCGTACACGTCGACTGTTGGACGTTCGAGTGTCCGCGCGTCGGCGATGGAGTTCACTCGAGCGACGACGAAGTCTGCATCCGAAGCCTTCACCGTTGCGACGTTCCGTGGCTCTCTTCCATCGGCGTATACCACCAGAGTGCGACCTGCGGCACGCATCTTGATCTCGCAGGCACCGATCTCGAGTGCACTTATCTCAACCAGCGGCCCCTTGGAATCCAGACTTGTGCTTAGGAAGAGGATCAAACGACGATTTGTTACCGCCATGCCATCTGTCAGCGGTCTGAACGTGCTGATCCGTGCCAGCGCCCGTATTTCTTCTCCCTCGCCGATGACACCGCTAAGCGACTCCATCCACTTGGTAGCGTCCTTTTCCTTCAGGCTGGGCGAAAACGGTGGCAGCATCGTGGTCCTGTTCAGTCAGAGGTCGTCCGTCAGGGCATCGGGGAACTGCGGCAATGTGTTTCATCAGGTAGCGATGTAACGCATAGTAATGTCCAGCCGAAGTCTCCTACTGAACGTGGGCGCACTCAGCCCCGCACAAATCGAATGCAGGCGATTACTTGAAGCTCCGTACAGTATCTCGTAAAACCTCGCTTCATCAGCGCGTGACTGCCACTGCAGTCTGTTTGTCGCTGAGCGCGCTTGTGCTGGGGGGATGCTCAGCGGAAGACTCGAACGTCGAAACAGGCGACCCCGTACAAGTCACCGTGCCGCCCCTCCCCCAGGTCGACACGACTGCCCGACCGACAACGACAACGACAACGACAACAACGCGCACTACCGCTCCGGCGGCCACCACCACGGCTACCACGATCCCGCCGATGGTCACCACAGAACCGTCGGTGTATGTGCCGCCGCCACCGACATACACGCCTCCTCCGCCTGCGTACACGCCACCACCACCGGCATACACGCCACCTCCGCCTGCATACACGCCGCCGGCTGTACCAGTGCCAGACCCGTCCGAATCACTTCCTGGTGTCGTTCACCCCGGGTCATTCTGTGATGTGCCGGGTGCCCCAGGAGTAACCAAGGCCGGTACCGCCATGGTGTGCGGCACAGCGAAGGATGGGCGCCTGCGCTGGAAGAGCAGCTGACTACAGGGTGCAATTGACCGGGGTCGCGCGGTCAAGAGATAGTAATGCTCGAGCAGCATCACTTCGGGCAAAGGCAGAATAACCATCTATACCGCATCGATCTCCAGAAACAGCGCACGCGAGCCATTTTCGGCGTCGTTCAGGCATCCAGCACGTGTGGATCCGTCGACCGGACTACCTGGCAGGCGAGTGCGGCGGACTCTTGGAGTGCTCGAGGCGCACCATGCTGAGCGCATGGAGGAACAGCTCAACAAGCTGCTGTCCGACGAGGACTGGTGGGATCCCGCTGCACGTGAATACGCGGAGGGGACCTTCGATCCGGCCGTCATATCGGCTTTCTATGACAGCGCAGAACCACCAGCTCCAGGAGCTTCGCGGGACCTTCGCGAGGTTCACATGCCGTTGCCCACTCTCGAAGATGACTATCGACGCGTTCTGATGATCGGGACAACCGGCGCTGGGAAAACAACAGTAATTCGCCAGATTTTGGGGACTGATCCGGATCGAGACCGATTCCCGTCGACATCGACGGCCAAAACTACTGTCGCGGATACTGAGATAATTGTCGTCGAGGGAACGTATAAAGCTGTTGTGACTTTCTTTTCTTCTGAGGAAGTGACAGACCATCTCATCGAGTGCGCGGTGAAGGCTGCGCTGGCGATCAGACGCGGCGTGACCGACCAGGACGTAAGGTCGGCGCTGCTCGACCACGAGAATCAGCGATTCCGCTTCAGCTACATCCTAGGTCGCAAACAGAATCCGAAGCCATCGCCCGCGACGAAACGGAACTTGGATGAGTTCGACGAGTTCGAGTTACCTGCGATTGCAACTGAGCCACCTCGGTTCGACGCGGAGCCGGAACGGCTCGACGGCATCGACCTTGACGAGAGCTCACGCCTGATCGACGCTGCAATCTCCACCCTCAAATTTCTCGTCACACGGCACGGCTTGTCCGAAGGCTCAACTCCAGTCGAGGACGAAGATCTAGACATCTCGCTTCGCGACGATGACACGTTTCATTCGATTATCGACAGCCTGTTGGAGGAAATCGAGAAACGATTCGCCGCGCAAATGACCGGAGACTTTAAGCGTAACGCTGAAGGTTGGCCGGAAAGCTGGCAGTTCGAGAAAGCTGACAGGGCCGCCTTTTTGCAAGCAGTCAATCGATTCACGTCGAACTACGCGCCCCTCTTCGGGCATCTGCTTACCCCGCTCGTCGACGGCATCCGCGTTTCCGGCCCCTTCTTACCGACCTGGGCTGACGGCCAATTCCCGAAACTAGTACTGATCGATGGAGAGGGTCTCGGACATACTGCGAAATCGTCAGCGGCACTACCTACCAATGTCGCAGCTACGATCAATGAAGTCGACGCAGTTCTACTGGTAGACAACGCACAACAGCCGATGCAGGCCGCGCCTGCTGCCGCAATCCGTTCGATTCTGACCTCTGGGAACGTGGAAAAGCTTATCTTTTGCTTCACCCACTTCGAGGAGGTGCAGGGCGACAACCTGACGAACATCCGCGATCGTGCGCATCACGTGCTGGCAAGCGTCGAAAATGTGCTCAGCACGATCCGCAAGGATTTCGGACCGCGTGCCGAGCAGAGCGTGCGCGATCGTTTGGACCACGATCGGGTGCTTCTATCCAGCATCGACCAGCCGCTCAAAGCCGCCACTGACAACGGGCGGTGGTCGATCAGCCAGTTCCAGAAGCTGCTTGTCATCATCGAACGAAGTGCAGAAAGACCCGACCTCGGACCCGCAAAGCCCGTGTACGACAAAGCATTTCTGTCAGCGGCCATCGAGACCGGCACAAGGCAGTTCCATCACCGCTGGGGTGGCTTGTTGGGGACAGCCGAAGCCGAGGATGTCGAAAAGGAACATTGGAGTCGCATCAAGGCTTTGACGAAACGCTTTGCCGAGGGAATCGCAGACCAATACGACACACTGAGGCCTAATGCCGAGCTGCGCGAGATGCTGAAAGAAGACATCTACAAGGCTCTGGAGCGCCCCGAGAAGTGGATCGGCACGCCGCCCGAGAGCTTGGAAGATCAGACTGTGATTATCGACCAGTTCTCGAACGAGATCGCTAAGCGGCTCGAACAGCCGATACGCGAACGACTGTCCGAAGTGCCGCGTTCCGACTGGCAGATCAGCTACGCGTATAGCGGCAATGGGTCGACCGGCAAACGTGCTCAGCACATTTCCGATAGCATTTTCGGCAAGAACGTCACTGTCCCTGAGGATTTGTCGAGCTCGGATCCGAGCACATTTCTACACATAGTCATTGCATCGCTGGAAGAAGCCGCCGCCGAGTGCGGTGTCCACCTGGTGTAGTTCTGGGACTGTCTCTCCGCGAATCTCGGCACTACCGCATCAAACCGTATACGCCGAAACACAATGGGAAGGTCGAGCGCTACAACCGAATTCTCGCCGAAGAACTGTTGTACTCCGTGAGTACACCAACGAAGCCGAGCGGCGCGCCGCCGTCGACGTCTGGAATGTTCACTACAATTACCACCGATCGCATTCAGCACGCGGAGGATGACCGCCCGCCGCTTACCGCCGGCACCGCGTCACTAACGTCCGTGCCTCATACATCTAGCCTCGATCTACCGATCGAATGGAAATTTCATGAAGTCCTGATCTTCGGTCGAAGTCATACTGAGTAGGTATAGGACCGGAGGGTCGCAATGCTTCATCGCAGCTCAGAGAATCATTCGACTGAATGATTACGAGCCGCACTGCTTCCTTATCGCCCATCTCGCCTACTCCCCTCGCGCGCGCCTGGGGTCCTCGGTGGAGAAAGCCAACACCGCAGGCGCACCGAGTACGGCCGACCGACGTCGAAACATACGTCATCGACTTGTCGCGCTGAAAGCCCAGATCTGCACCCACCTCGACGGCGTCGATGTTCGATCCCAGGAACACGAAGTCCCAGCTGTACTCGGCTTCCTGCCGCTGAATCAGCTCTCGCACAGCAGCATTCGTCCACCCCCTGCTTGCGTTCTCATGACCGTCGGTCATCACGAGAACGGTCACCGAGCCGGGACGCTCGTCCTCCGGTATCGCGGCCAGCCCGGCACCGACCTCGCTCACAAGCCGGCCGATCGCGTCGTACAACGCGGTGCCGCCCCGTGGCTCGAGCACCAGCGGGTCGACCTTCTCGATGGGTACATTGTCGTAGACCAGCTGGTACCGGTTGTCGAACTGCGCCAGCGTGACCACGGTCCGGCCGTCGGCCTCACGCTCCTTGGCGATGAACGAGTCGAATCCGCCGCGGGTGTCGTCGGCGATGGAATGCATCGAACCGGACCGGTCGAGCAAAGCTGCAACGAGAGAGAGTGTCGGGTTGGTCATGATTTCCTTCCGTAGGACGCAGCCGAAACTGCGTCGAATGAATGGATTGAGAGATAACGGAAGAGCGGTTGACGACCGCTACCGCAGCCCAACCGTCGTACCGCCCGAGAAGGCGGAATCATGCAGCTCGATCTCAGCAGGGACGGTCCCGACGGGGACATCAAACACGACGGTCGTGTCCAGCGCATTGCCCGGGTTGATCTGTTCGTAGCCGATGCCCTCGTCGAGGTAGGCGGTCGCGGGGCTGTCGACCGAGTACTGCTTGCCGTCGGCGTCGAGCAACTTCTGCGACGACGCGTCCAAGCTCTGTGCTCGGTCGCCGATGTTGCGCGCGGAGATCTTGACCTGAACGAACTCGCCCTGAGCGGTCTGCGTCCGATACTCCGAGCCGACAGTCGAGACGGGTGGCGCGACCGCGGTGACGACGAACTCGAACTTGCCGTCGCGCACCGGGACGCCGATTCCCGGCTGAGTCGGCTCGGCCGGGGCCGCAGGAGCCGCTTCCTCTGACGGCGAGGACCCGGCCGGCGCGGGAGCCGTCGGGGTCTCGGATGAACCGCCGCCGATGAGCCGGATGAGGACACCCAGCACGACGATCGCCAAGATGACGGCCAGGATCTTGTGCCGCGCAAACCAACTCTTCTTCTGCTCCGGAGCGGGCGGGGCGTACTGCTGCTGGGGGTTCGGGCTGTTGGTGGTCATGTCGAAATTCCTCTCGGTTAGCGATGCATCAACCACACCGCAGTCGGCCCTGTCCGCGCCTCGGCTGACCGGTCGGTGCCCCTCCTCCTTTCGGTCGTATCCGGTTGGTGATGCGGGCCGATCGGACGATCCGCCGTGTCGGTGCTCGGCCGTACGCTTGCGTTCGTGAGCACCCACCGGACAGGCACCCTGCGTCGCAAAGCCTGGACTACGGCGGCGGTGGTCTTCAGCCTGTTCTGCTCGATCATGACCGCCGGGTTGGCGGGATCGTCCGGCACGCCGGGGTGGAATCTAGGCATCGGCGTCGCGCTCAACCTCGTCGCGGGCATCGCGTTGATCTGGCGACACGAGCGGCCATGGATCGTTCTGGGGCTGGCGCTGGCCGGGCCGCTGTTCTTCGCCACCGATGCGACGGCAGCGTTGATCGCCCTGTTTGCTGTCGGTGCGTTCGCGCGAACCAGGCCGCTGGTGATTGCTGCCGTCGCGGTCTTCGTCGCGTGCGGGGTGTCGTTGACGTACGACGCGCATCGCAGTCGGTACTACTCCGTGCTGACCCTCGGCTCGACCAAGACCAAAGATGGGTCGACGCCGGTCGAGTGGGACGTCGCGGCGTGGATTCCGTGGGTGGTCGCAGCTGTACTCGTCGGGTTGGTCGTGGGTGGAGCAATGCTGCGCCGCACACGATCCGACCTGACGGCGGCCGTGGTCACGCGGGACAAGGTGACGGTGGAGTCCAACGCACTTCGTGAGGAGATGCTGCTCAATGCGGAACGCGCCCGCATCGCCCGCGACATGCACGACACCCTCGCCGCCAGCCTCAGCCGCATCTCGTTGTTTGCAGGCGGAATGCAAGTCAACAGTGCCGATGGGCCCGAAAAGGTAGCCCAGACAGCGTCGATGATTCGGCAGACTGCGCACGATGCGCTAGATGAGCTCAAGCGCATCATCGGTGTGCTGCGCGGATCGGCCGATACCTCAGGCGGTGGTCGGCAGAGCGTCGAGGGCATCTCCGATCTGGTGCACTCGGCGCGGGGCGCGGGTTTGCACACGTCGCTGATGCTCGACGTGACACCCGGTGAGATCGGTGCTGCGAGCAGTCATGTGGCGTACCGGGTGGTGCAGGAATCGCTTACCAATGCGCACAAGCATGCCGCCGGATCGACCATTCGGGTGGCGGTGCACGGGTCCGATCAGACGGGTGTTCGCGTCGATGTGCGCAATCAGCTGTTGCGGCAACCGCCGTTTGAGCATGGGTCGGGTACGGGGTTGGCGGGATTGGCCGAACAGGTCCGCGGGGTGGGCGGGACGTTCAGTGCCGGCGTGCAGCCGGGTGAATTTGTGGTCTCGTGCTGGCTGCCGTGGTACTCCTGACGGACGATGTCGGAGACGCGTTCTAAGCTCAGCGCACCATGACAGCGCCAGCCGTGATTACAGTTCTGATCGTCGACGACGACCCCTTCGTTCGTCGTGGAGTGACGGACATCTTCGCGAAGACCCCGGACATTTCGGTGGTGGCCGACGTGGAGGACGGCGACCAGGTTCCCGCTGCAGTGACGGCGTTCCGGCCGCACGTGGTGCTGATGGATCTTCAGATGCGACGGGTCGGCGGGCTGGACTCCACCCGCGAATTGATGACGCTGGCCCATCCCCCGAAAGTCATTGCAATGACGGCAATGGATGTGGACGATCTGGTGATACGCGCCATCGAGGCCGGGGCACACAGCTTTCTGAGCAAAAGCGAGGCACCCGAAACGTTTCATCAGTCGGTTCGGGCAGTGGCATCCGGCAACACGTTGTTCAGTGAAGATTCGCTGCGGAAAATCGTCGCAACGTCGGTGTTGCCGACGGCCCCGAATTCAATGTCGATGGACGTGCTGAGCCCGCGGGAGCGAGATGTACTGCGCATCTTGGCTACTGGTTCGACCAATGCGGACATCTCCTCCGAGCTCTACCTCAGCGAGACGACGGTGAAGACCCACATCTCCGGGATCTTCGTGAAACTCGGCGTGCGCAATCGAGTCGAGGCGGCGCTGGCTGCCTTTAGGGCAGGAATGGTCACGTAAGCGACCCGGGCCAGAACCGCTGAGGAGCAATCGAGTTCGCTTTACACACATCTTGCTTCGAACGAACGACGTGCGGCGAAAGGGGCCGTTTGTGCCTTTCTTTCGTCAGAGAACCACACTGCTACTTCCGGGTCCGGGGTCCGGTGACGTCAAGAATCAACCCCAGAATCCACAGCACCGGAATGGCTACCGCCACCGCGATGGCCACGAGAAACAGCCTTCCGACAGTCTCCAGGTGCGTGAGAGCCCACCCCAACGCAACGAGCGCGAGCAACACCCCGACCGCATAGACGGCTACACGGTCAAACGTGCGGCCCGCAATCAACGGGGCCACAGCCGAGGCGCCGCTACTCACCCCTGGAGGTGAGTGTGTAGAGCCGAATATCGCTCTCACGCGCGAACTGTCGAGCCTCGGTGCTGTACCCGCCGTGCGAGGTGTGGAGTCTGACCTTGTTCTTCATCCGATCGAGTAGATAGACGTCCCGGTAGATAGCGTGCATTGTGTCGACGTCGACGGGTCTCGAACAGACTGTTCCCCGTCCGGTCACTCTGTTGCCGTCGATGTGAAAGGTCTGATCCGCATCGCCCTTGCGAAGGCTGGCGTCGGAGAATCCCAGCTTCTGCGTACTGCGCCGGACGGGCTCTCGGATATCGCGGCGGGTCAGCGGCACATTTATGAAGGGGAACACTCCGTGGACGACGGTCGTTGTTTTATCTCGAGATCGTGGCCGGGCCGACCGACGCGCGAACGCAGCGCCGGGACGTTCGCGGGGTAAGTCGTACGTGACCAGTTCGCAATGATTCTCGTCGAACTCGCGCGCTCGCAGCCGGCGCTTGACGGTCGGTGCACTGGTGCGGTGCGTCAGATTCCACCAACCGTCAGGCTGCAGCGTCCAGGTGTATCGGTGCCTGTTCCATGTGGTCTGTACCTCCATGGTCACCGGTCCATGGTGTACCAATCACGCGAGCTCGTCGACGTTTGCCATGCTCCCCTGCTGGCTGATGGCTCTCCTACTGGATTTCCCGCCACCGGTTCGGCGTGAACCAAGGCCGGCTGGATTGATACTCCGTATCTACCGCCGACAGTAACTCGCGTGCATTGCGGCCGGCTATGTATCCGCTCTCAGGGATGGACTGCCACCCACACCGTGTGGCGACCGCGTTATCAAGTATTCGTTCTCGAACACGACGGCCACGGCGCCGTCGCACTGCATGTACGAACTGGTATTCGGATCGAAATCGACTTCGACCTCGTCCAAACCGATGATCATTCACGGACTGGTCGCCACCAACGACAGCACGAAGTCGCCGGCACGCATCGTGTCGCGGACCGACCAATAATCTCCGCGGCCATAGCTGGAGTACATGTCTCTCAGCGCTTCTTGGTACGGAGTTCCGTAACAAATGTGCAGCTTGCTACGAGGCTTCAGCAACGGAAGTGGCGGCAAGTAGGACCGTGGCGGGATCGTCAGCTTGTTTATGGGGTCGAGTGTGCCAGTTCCACGTCCGACGTATTCCCTGATCAGGCTGACCGGCAGGTGCATTCACAGCAACGTGTCGCCCTCTCGGCTGCTGTTTCCCATCGACGCTTGTCGTCGGCTTGAACACCAGATGGGGCCGGCGTTCCTCAATAGAGGGCAACCTGTAGCGGTCCGAACACACTCGATAGATTTGCGTCGAAGCTGGCCGAAGAATTAGGAAGGCAAATGGTGGGAATGTCCGCTGAAGTCGTATTTCGCTCACTCGGGAACGCCGAATTCGAATGCGAGGTTCGCAGCCCGGAAGGGTTGACGATGCGCTGCAACGGCGCGCTCGGCGATCTCGAGCCTCGCGTCCTGGGTGACGACGCATTGGGAACCAACCCCGCCTTGGTCCACAATGCGTGGGCCTTCGCCAAGCACGATCACCTGTATCGCACCCTTACCGACGGCGCTGAGCGGGAAAGCCATCACAAGCAGGCAACGGCGCATCGCAAGACGGCGGCTGGCATCGCAGAACTGGTCGACAAGTTAGGTACAGCGTCGAAAAATTCTTGGTGTTCAGCATGCTTCACCCGAAGCGACCATCGACGCTTGACGCAAGGATTCGGCTCGATCCCGGCGTACCTGTGCGAATCGTGCGGATCGCCGACGCTGGGATGCGCAGGTCCGGGGTGCGCCAACATGGCAACGCGAGGTTTCGCAGCGGTACTGGTGCCGCGGTACTGCGCCGAGCACAAGCATGAGATCCCCGGGTTCGAAAAAGCGTCGGCGAACTTTGGGGCGCTGGAGGACTACCACGAATTCCTCAATTTCGAGCGTCGCAACCTCGCACTAGGGTCACGTGTCGCAGCGATCTCTGTTCTTTCCGCGGGTGCACTCGCGACCGGTGCATTTCTTGCTGCCCCCGCGATCGGCGGAGCTATCGGCAGTCTGAGCATCGCGGGGGGTGGCTACGCGGGAGCCGCGGCGAGCAGCTACGGGTTGGCTCTGCTTGGTGGTGGCTCGATCGCTGCGGGTGGGTTGGGGATGGCTGGCGGGACAGCAGTCGTCGCAGCCGTCGGTGGGGCTCTCGGTGGTGCACTGGGCAGTTCAGTGACAACTGCTTACATCGGTGCTGACAAATCGTTCAACATCGAGCTGATCAAGCCAGGGTCCGGGGTAGCCGTGATCGTCGCGAATGGACTCTTCAGCGAGGGAACGGACACACGCTCGGACTGGAAGAAGCTTGTCGCAGAAAGCTACCCGGGTTCACCGATCTATCGAGTTCACTGGGGGAGCAATGATCTGGGAGATTTGGCAGCAATGGTCAAGGCATTGGGTGGACAACCGGCAGCAGCGCTCGGAATCAAGGGGCTGGCTGCAAAGGCGGGAAAGGCGGGCGCGAAGAAGCTTGGACCGTTGGCACCCGCGCTGGCGGCAGCCGCCATTGCCAAAAACCCCTGGCATACTGCGAGAGTCAAGGCAGACCGCACGGGCGTGGCTCTGGCAGGGCTGTTGGCGAGAACCGACGCCAAAAGCTACGTGCTTGTCGGACACAGCCTCGGTGCTCGCGTTGCAGCCACGGCGGCCGAGACCCTTGCGAGGTCGAAGAGCAAGCCGAAGATTGACACGGTCCACCTGCTGGGCGCCGCAATCGGGTCGAGGGGTGACTGGCGACTTCTCAGCAATGCAGTCACCGGCGCCGTGCACAACTACCACTCGTCGAACGACGGTGTCCTCAAGTACGCCTATAAGACCGCCCAAGGTGGACAAACGGCGGTCGGATTTGCAGGCTTCCGCACCGAGTTCGCCCGCATCCACGACCACGACGTCTCTGAAAGCGTCGCTGGGCATTCGAAATATCTTCAAAGCGTGCAGCTTAGCCACTAGAGCTTTGCTACCGAGTACTGCTCTCCTGTAGCGAGTTTCGGTCCATGTCGCGCGGTTGGCATAGATGTGCACAGTCGCTGAATGCACAGCTACCGCACCGTCAGGATGGGACTCCCACGTTCCGTTGACCCGTCGATTTGTGGTGTGTCCCCGATTCACCGGGGACACACCACAGTCATCTTCGACAAACCTGTCGGCGCCCTCGTGTACACATGAAGTTGCAGGCAGTCCGATAGTCCGGACTCCGCTCTCGCCGGCTTTCTCGGCAACCCTTTCGCACAACTGACGAGGAGAACTATGGAACAAACACGGCTCGGGCCCAACGACATACCCGCTGGAGATCCCGGATTCATGATTGCAATCGAGGTCGATCGTCCGTTGTCGGACCTCACGCCCGAATGGCGTACCGACCCCGCGACAGCTCTACACGACACAGTCGAGGATCAACCCCGAGCGCTCGTGTCGATTCTGGACGAGTCACAACTGTCAGACGGATCGAATCAACAGGCGGCACTGGACCTCATCACCAAGCACTTCAACCCAGAGACCTCCGACGCAGCGCTGTGAACACCGACTACTCTAGCCAGATCCTCTTCTCGAAGCCACCGCGTTTCGCACGTTTACCCACAGCCAAGTCGTCCAGAGCCGCGTCGGTCAAGCCCAAATGCGCGGCCAATGCTCGGACTACTTCGAGGATGTCGGCCAGCTCCTCACGCCTGTTCTCCAGCATTGCCTCACGGAACTCGTCTGCTTCTTCAAACAGTTTGTCGATCAACGCGTTTCCGTAGTCTCTGGGATTGAGGGTTCGATACTTCGGGACGCGACCCGAGGCTTCGATGATCGACGGAATCAGATCACGGACGAGTTTTCCCATGCTCAGTAGTGTGCAGGTATGCCGATTCCATCGCCCGCTGATCCGCTGACGCTGGGCCAGCACCTGGTCAGCGTCCTCGACACCGGTGCACGCGTCGCTACCTACAAACTGGCTGTGTTGGTCGCTCTACTCGAATTCTCAGTCGAGAACGTTCCCGATGACCGTAGTTCCGCCGTGGACGTCGATCTCGACGACCTGGCCGAGCGCGTTGTCGGTCTCTACTGGCGGCAGGTACGTGACTTCGACGGTCACTACCTCCGCCAGTCCACGCAGGCCAGAGCGACGATTCCCGACGCTGTCCGCGAGTTTGCTCGAGCTACGGCAACCGCCGGCCGAGAAGCTCCACTGGACCTCGCTGCTCGGAGGAACCCTGGTCTGTTCCGCGAGATGATCAAGAGGGTTAAGCTCGTTCTCGCAACGCAGCCGTTGTATCGCCTGCAGCGGATTCCGGGCGGATACGCGGGCGAGTCATTTCTGTACGACGACAGATGGATGAGCGCCAAAATGGGCATGACCACGGTCCTGGCCCACGGAAACCGGATCGCGCTGTACCCCGGAGTGTGTTTCGCTCTGGCGCGATTGTCCTCACTTCTCAAGCCTGCGTTGATGCTGGCGTGGGTCGATGACGTCAGGCGAAAGAATAGCTTCCTCGAAGAGAACGTGCCGGATCTCGAAGGCCACCTGTTCGGCAATAGCAGAATCGCGCTCATCCGTCCCAAAGCCGCGTTGATCGAGGCCTTCGGTCCGTCGTGCTTCTACTGTTCGACGCGTGTGGGATCCGAAGCCCATGTCGACCATGTTCTTCCATGGTCGAGGGTCGCGATCGACGGTCTCGCGAACTTGGTGTTGGCTTGCCCATCCTGCAACACCAGCAAATCTCAGCTGTTGCCCGCACGATCACACGTCCTTCGAGCCCTCGACCGCGGCCGCGACCCCATCACCGAATTGGCGGCAACCATCGACTGGCCCGCGCAATTCGATCGAGTGGTCGCATCGGCACGGGGACTCTATGCCTCTCAACCAGACGGCTCTCCAATCTGGTTGGGCCGAAACAAGATCACAGCTCTACAAGTCGACTTTTCTTGGCTGCAGGGATACCGCATCGAACTATCGGACATCGCGGAATGCGAGTAGTCGATCAACTCAAAAGTTGATTCTGAGGTCGTCCGCCGCACTCCTTCGACAATATCGATTCGCGGCCATGGCCGGCATTCCATGGAACGTTCCCGCAACTAGCGACGATCTCTTACGGTGAGTGCAACGTCTTTCTTATGCCCACCGGTGGAGCTGCAACGAACGAGTAGTACGGAGACCCGATGACCAAGCCCGAACCGACCGACGCGACTCACCGAACAGAGGAGGGTGGCCTCGTCGTCGAGTTGTTCGCCCACCCCGCGGTGAACCTCGCGCTGGTCCACAACGGGATTCCTGTGATCACGGCTCTTTCCATTCGTAATGCGTCGAGCCAAGACGCGGTCGACACCCATGTATCGGTCCAGTTGTTCGGCCGTGGACATCCCATCTCTCCCGAGTTCGACGACGTGCACGACGGTGCACTCGCTCCGGGCTCTGCTCTCCAGTGGGACGACTTCGCCGAGATCGTGCCTGAGGTCGATCACCTGCAAGAACTCAACGAGAGTTATCCGGCAACCATTTACGTGAGCGTCAAGCATGTGTGGAGTCGACCGATACAACTCAAGGTGCCTATCAGGGTTCTGGCGCACAATGAGTGGTTCAACGCGCCGGTCTATTATTCGTCCCTGTCTGCGTTCGTGCAGCCCAACACTCGGGCCGTCTCGTCGGTCCTCGCCATCGCCAGCACGCTCCTGGAGAAGCAGACTGGCAACTCGTCGCTGGGTGGATACCAGTCCGGACCGGAGCGCGCCGCCTACATCGCAGGCGCGATCTATGAAGCCCTCCGATCCAAAGGCATTCGATACATCAACCCGCCGGCGTCGTTCGAGCGCTCCGGCCAGAAGATTCGAACCACAGCGCAGGTGTTGGAGGAGAGGCTCGGGACCTGCATCGACTTGGCAGTCACCTACGCCGCGTGCCTCGAAGCTGCTGGGCTGCGTCCTGTGCTCTGGCTCAAACAGGGTCATGCGTTCGCAGGCTTCATGCGTGAGGAGACGAATCTCGCGAGCGCCACGGTGACCGACACGAACACCATGGTCAACCTGGTCGAGTCCAACACCGTCGTCCCCGTCGAGGCTCAGTTCTACGACCCAGCACGTACCGGGACTTTCGCCAGTGCCGTCGCCACGGCTCGACGACACTTCGCCTCCCCGGAGACACTGTTGGGCGTCACCGCGGTGACGACGGCGCGCAAAGACGGTATCCGGCCGCTCCTGACCCAGGACGACGTCGTGATCGAGACCGTGAATGACGACTCCGACACCGAGGCGGACGGCATCGAGCTTCCATCCGATCTGGTTCGAGCTGCCGCCGAGCACGACGCAGTGTTCGACCCCACCGATAACTCCCCGGCCCGCGTGCAGAAATGGAAACGATCTCTGCTGGACCTCAGCACCCGAAACAGGCTGCTGAATCTGAAAGCTGCCAAGGAGGTCATCGACCTCCACATACCAAAATCTGGTCTGGCGATTCTCGACGACCTTGTTCACGCCGATGTGGCAATCGAACTGATGCCGAACGACGAAATCAGCGACATCCACGAGCTCCGGGGTGCGCGGCTGGCGCAGAACATCGACAACGATGTGCTTCTGGAGTACCTGCAGAAGAGCAAGAAGCTTTACGCCGCAGTCACCAAGGCGAAGTACGCGACTCAGCTCAAGAGTCTGCAACGGTCGGCCCGAACGATGTTCGAAGAGACCGGATCAGCGAATCTTTACCTGACTTTCGGTGCGCTTATCCACACCACGTCGACCGGACGCGAGGCACGAGCTCCCCTCTTTCTGCTTCCGGTAAGAATCACGGGAGGAACCGGGAACGCACCGTTCAAGGTCGCAATCGACTCGTCGGAGATCTCCAACCCGAACTATTGCCTTGTGGAATGGCTACGTCTGAAACACAACGCCTCCATTCCTGCGTTGCAGAACCCGCCGACCGACGATTCGGGAATCGACATAGATCTTGCCCTCCAGCAAATCCGGGGATCGCTGGTCGAGCACAACTTGTCCTTCCGAATCGATGAATGCACGTCACTCGGGATCTGCCAGTTCGGCACCTTCGGAATGTGGAAGGACCTCGACGAACACTGGGAGACTCTGCAAAAGAGCCCGATTGTCCACCACCTCGTGCACTCCGCCGGCGAGTCCTTCGTCGACAACGCCCGCCCGAAGGGTCAGGATCTCGACAATGTGCCGGTCGAGGAGATCGACGTGCCCGTTCCCATTCCTGCGGACGGGTCCCAGCTACGCGCGGTGGCACTCGCGGCCGATGGACACAGCTTCGTACTCGAAGGTCCTCCTGGTACGGGAAAGTCGCAGACGATCACCAACTTGATCGCGCACACCCTCATGCAGGGTAAGTCGGTGCTGTTCGTCGCCGAAAAGCAGGCAGCCCTCGATGTGGTGAAGCGACGACTCGAGAAGATCGGCCTATCCGATTTCACGCTGGACCTTCACGGCAAGAATCAGCGGCCACAAGCTATCCGTGACCAACTGAAGAAGGCCATCGATCTGGACGCGCATTACAACGAGCGATTGTGGCAAGCCAGCCTAGCCACGATGCGCTCCCGGCATGCGCCGCTGGCGGAGTATCCGAAAGCACTCCACGAAGTCAACGGAGCCGGCCAGTCCGTCTGGTCGGCCAGCGACACTGCGATGGGCCTGACAGACGGTCCGACAGCGGTTATCCCCCACTCCTTCGTCTCACAGCCGCCGGTCCCCATCGCCGACATCGAACACTCTTTACGACTCTTTGCTAGGTCCGCGCGCACGGCCCGTCCGTCAACCGACAACGAATGGAACCTGGTCGGGACGCTGAACGACGCAGTCTCCGAAGCGACATTGTCGACCCTTGCGTCTCGCATGGACCGAGATCTCACTTCTGCGCACTCCTCCACGTTCACGCACGGCGCGCTCGAACGGGCAAACGACGCTGCGTCGCTCCGGGACGTGGCGGACCATGCCGAACAATTGTCTCGGTTTCCGGTCCCCTCGATCGAGCTTCTGGACAAGGCATCTCGCAAAGACTGGCACGGCGAGCGGGACGACCTTCTCCGTCGCATCACCGACTTCCACAATTCCGTGCGGATCGTGTCGGACACCTTCACACCCTTGTTCGTCGCCACCGGTGAGATCGAGCCGGTAGTTACGGCAGCCGCAGACGCAGGCCGCGGGCTCATGAGAAAAAAGCGGGTCGAGGCTTTTCACCGTCTCGTCGAGCCGATTGTCGCGACTGGCGTGTCCCTCAGCCCGGAACAGGCTCTGCCTCTCTTGCAGACGCTTCCGTACGCGCGGTCCGACGCTCTCGACGTCACCGGACGTATGACGGATCTTCTACTCGACTTCGCACCGCAATGGTGGAGTCCGTTCGATCCCAATGCTGCGGCTCACCTGCAGCCACTCATCGAGCACGTCGAGAACACGTCCTCGCTGCGACGGAACGATCCGGCGTCGTGGTCCTTCCTCGTCGAATGTGGGTCGATTTCCGAAACCGACATTGCAACGGTGCGCTCACTCGCCGCGGGGTGGACAGAGTGGGTTGCTGCGCTCGGCAGTACCCCGGAGTCGCTTGCCCGTTGGCTCAGCAGCGATCCCTGGCAACATAAGTGGTCGAAGGACTGCCGGCGATGGGTCGATTCTCTCGGTGTCGACGGTATCCACACGGTCCAGCAGTATTCTTCGACAACCACGTATCTGGATCCGCTCCGGTCGGCCGGCCTGCAAGACTTCGTCAATCAGTTGCTCAGTGGATCGGTTTCGTCGTCGGATGCCGAGCTGTCCTTCATACGCGGTGTGGCCTCAACCTCAGCGCAGGAACGCCGGCGGCGAGCCGGCCTGGTCCACTTCGATCCTGAGCAGCGCTATGGCGAGGTCGACGACTTTTCTGCTGCAGCCGACGCTCAGCGCAAAGAGCAAGTGGTGGCACTTCGCTCACTGCTGTTGGGGCGCAGACCGTTCAAAGCGGGGCAATTGACCGACGAGGTGGGCAAACTCCGTCGCTTGCTCGATGCGAAGCGTGGCGGTCAAACGTTCCGGCAGCTGATCACTCGCTATCCGGACCACATCGTGTCCGCGACACCGTGCTTCTTCGTCAGTCCGACCTCGCTGGCACAGTTCGTCCCTCCCGGCACAGTGACCTTCGACGTCGTCGTGTTCGACGAAGCGTCACAGGTCACCGTGCCGCAGGCAGTCGGCGCTCTGGGACGCGGCCGGTCGGGCGTCATTGTCGGCGATTCGCAGCAGATGCCACCGACTGCCGTCGGCAAAGCGACGGCCGGCGACGGCGATGACGTCTTGGACGACGAGGAAGTAGTTCCAGAAGATCTCGACAGCATTCTTTCCGAAGCTGTCGAATCCGGGATCCCACGCCAGTGGTTGTCCTGGCACTACCGAAGCCAGGACGAGTCGTTGATCGCGTTCTCCAACGAAAAATATTACGAAGGCAGGCTGGCCAGCTTGCCCACACCGGGCGGTAACGACTCGCTCGGTGTCGAATGGCGTCGCGTACAGGGACATTTCAACCGCGAGAACACCAAACAACGCCATCGCACCAACCTCGTGGAGGCGGAGGCCATCGTTGGGGAGGTGCGTAAGCGACTTGCCAACGCGCACACGGCTAACGAGAGCATCGGAATCGTCACGTTCAACGCTCAGCAGCAGACCTTAGTTCGCGATCTTTTGGAGGAGTGCCGAGACCCCCTGGTGGCGGAGCATCTCCGAGAAGACAAAGAAGACGGCCTTTTCGTGAAGAACTTGGAGAACGTACAGGGTGACGAACGGGATGTCATTCTGTTCTCGACTGCGTTTTCCAAGAAGCCCGGTGACTCCAAGCTGGTGCTGAATTTCGGTCCGCTGACCCGAGCCGGTGGTGAGAAGCGGTGGAACGTCGCCATCACGCGGGCGCGACGCAAGGTCATCGTGTTCACCTCGTTTGATCCCGCGGATATCGACCTCAACCGAACGAACTCCGTCGGAATGGCACATCTGCGTGGGTACCTGGAACGGACCGCCCAAATCAGCGAAGTTACAGAGAGCGACGTTCGGTGGGAGTCTGTCGACGCCGTGCTCCGTTCCTTGGGCACAGCTTTGATAGAACGTGGCTACGAAGTGCGCCCAAGGTACGGGTTGTCCGACTTCGTGCTTGATCTGGTTGTCCGCCAACCTGGCAATTCTCATTGGCAGGTTGCAGTGCTGACCGATGGACCACAGTGGGCAAAGCGCCCCACCGTCTCCGACCGGGACATGACTCCCCTACTCCTCCAATCAATGATGGGCTGGGGCGGCCTGGTTCGCGTCTGGCTGCCGGAGTGGATCGACAACCCGGACGCGGTGCTCGATCGCATTTCCGAGGCCCTTGCGCGCGCAGCGCAGTCCGACGAGGAACGCGCAGCAACTCGTGATTCCGACGCCGAGGATTGGCAAGCATCCCTCGAAGAGTTGACCGCGACGGCCGCTCCCGAATCCCTCGACAGAGGGTTCGACGAACCTGTGGACCTTGAGCCGAAGGACGCGTCCGCACCGGTGAAACCGGACCTCGAGGCCGCCCGGATCGCGAGTGCCATCGAGGAGCAACATCAGATACGACTGTCCACCACGCGCAACATCCACGAGAAGTCCGCGCTGTATCTGGAGGCGCCGACGACGCGGCTGGGCAGCCGCGAGGATCTCGAACGGGACAAGTCTCCTAGTGTTCGTGCAACCATCGTCGACGCGATTCGTGCGGTCGTGGAGATTGAGGGCCCCATCGAAGTGGACCGGTTATGCCGACAGATTGGCACTCGATTCGGCTTCGATCGCCTGCGGGCCGCTCGGAAGGAATCGATCGAGCGGTGCATCCCGGCCGAGCTGGTCCGCAGTGGCCGGGGTGGTGACTTCGTCTGGCCGGCCGGGTTGGATTCAGAACAGTGGCGCGGGTTTCGCATCACGCAATCAGCAATCACTCGACCACTCGGAGAGATCAGCCCGGAAGAGATTGCGAATGCGATGATGTTCGTCGCCGACGGCAACGCCTTGGCACAGTCGGATCTATTCCGCCAGACGTTGGCTCAGTTCAATCAGAAGCGCCTCACCGAGCAGACCGCCGAGCGGCTCCGGCTCTGCCTGGATCTCGCGCTACGTACCAGCCGCATGATGCAGGTCGGTGAGCTCTACGCGAGCGGTGCCTGACTCGACATCCGTAGTGCACAATTCGAACGAAAGGCTTAGTACCGCATGACCTTGGACGAGTTCCTTACCGACGCCGCGAGCAGATCTGCCGACAACGCGATGACGCTGACCATCAGGGACTTGCTCGCCCGATGGGGCGCGAAGCGACGCGATCCAGACACGGTGCGATCCATTTCATCGGATCTTGCTGCGTACGGGTTGCAGACGTCACCGTCGTTCGAGGTGAGCTGGATCGACACGGAAATCAAACTGATCACTCGTGCTGCTTCTGGCGAGCCCAGTACCGATGATTGGGAACCTCGGACAACCTCGATAGACACCGAGGATGTGTCGCTGACCGTGTCGAGTTTGCAATCCGCGACCGCTGGGGTCACGCGAGTACGGCCCGATGAAAGCGTAATCAAGGCAAGGTCACTCATGCATCGTCATGATTTCTCACAGCTACCTGTGATGAAAGGTGAACGCTCGCTGGTCGGCGTCATTAGCTGGGAATCGATCGCGAAAGGTCGTCTGGACGGCGATGTCGACACCGTGAGTAGTGTGCTTGCACCGGCTGCGACCGTCGCTTTGACAGCCGATCTCCTCGCGTCCATACCTCGCATCATCGAGTCCGGATACGTGTTCGTGGAGGACAACACGAAACGGGTAACCGGAATCGTCACGACCTCAGATCTGAGCCAGCAGTTCGAACTGCTGGCCGGCCCGTTCTTGCTGATCGGTGAGACCGAGAGACGGTTGCGGCGGCTGGTAGACAAGTGGTTCTCGATCGAGATCATTCGAGATGCAGTCCACGATTCGCCGGATCGCCGAAAGAAGGTTGCGAATGCTTCCAGCTTGGCCATCGGCGAGATGATGAGATTGTTCGAGCCCGAATCAAACTGGCAATCGCTGAGCTCCCTGGTCGATCGGAAAACTTTTATTCAGGCTCTGGATGATATGCGGCGGCTACGGAACGACATCATGCATTTCAATCCGGACCCGCTCGATCAAACGGCTGTCAACGGAACTCGACAGTTTGCCAAGTGGTTGGAGTACTTGGATGGTGCCGAGCGACCTAGCAGCTGAACCAGCTACCAACGTCGATCTTTCTTCGTTCTTGGTACCGACCTAATGCGATCGAAATTGTTTGTTTCGGTCCCCAACGCAGGACTATGTGTACGGTTTCGATCCATGGTGCTTAGATGTCTTTTGGGTCGATTGGGTGGGTGAACTCCAAGTCATCCGGGCGCGGGACTCGCCCCCGGATTGGTCAGTGAGACACTTCCCTTGGCGACGGGCGGTCACGATAGATTGCGAAGATGTCGCTCTGGCAGGTCCCCGAACTCGGCATACACCCGGCGAGGCGCCCGCCAAGCACCTCACTGCTGTGGAAGTATCCCGGCAATCTGCGAATAGTATCGATCGCGACGCCTCCGCAAGGTCGCAATTCGCACTTCGTCATCACCGACATTCGAGGCTGAAACCAATGCCGAAATTCTTGTGTCAAGACTGTCGAGGGCACGCTGAAGCTGAGCAACACGTTCGACCTTAGCTGTGGGACTGTTTTTCGGGGTTTTCGACTTCCGTAAAGTCTTGGGAGTCGATCTCGCAACCGTCAGATCTTTTAGGGTCTTCTTCGCCGAGGCCGCCGCTTTCCGGTGCTTCGATTCCGCTTTCGATGTACCCAAAATCGAGTTGTCAAGCGGTCGAAGCTTATTGGAAGCCATGTAACCCTTCGCTCCTTGAATGACCAGCTCCAGTCCATGGCAACGCTTACATCGACGTGCCGCCGATCGCGATGTAGCCTTCTGTCCGCAAAAAGTGCAGGGGGCAGATCGAGTGCGCGGGTCGACTGTACGGGTCTGCGACGCCCTGGTCGTCCGGGGCGCACCGGCCTTCGGATTACCCGTATGAAGCAGAACTCGTCCCATTTCAACTCCTCCACGCCGATTTCCGACCAATAATCTCAGAGTCGGTCATTGTCCACCACAGGAATGAAGGAATCCACCGTTGCGCTCGGCCCGGTTGAGCGGAGCCCGGTTGTCTGCCATGTTCTCCACCTGCTCTTGATCGTAACTGTGCATACCGGCTTACTAGGGTTCGCAACCATGGCAACATCACGGAGTCGGCAGGCCGTCGACGAACTGTTCGACCAGGTCTTCCTCGACAGAGTTCTGAGCTCACCTCGCTTCGATCTGAACCCGACTGCACTGAAGCAGTTCGAGATGTTTCGCGCCGAGTTCGAGCCGAGCGCGCCGATCGCCCTCGACGAAGAAGTTTCGAGATTTGTGCAGACTGGGGGCTGGACTCAGTGTCGGATCTCCAAACGGAAGTTCGTGCGCGAAGGTGACTACTCGGCTGCCAAATTCAACGAACACTGCACGGTCTCTGGCATTCCCAGCATCGCGCACACCGTGCGCATCGGACCGCTGACACACGCCGAGTGGGTGCTCGATCGCTGCCAGCTGACGCTCGACCCCCGTTCGAGGCGCATCCTCTTCGATCTCAACGAGGCGAGTCGCCGACACAGGCGGCCTCGTGCCGTCGTAAATTTTCTGGCCACGACGAACGCTGCTAGCGTCGCGTGTCTGGGCTGACGTTGACAGTCGACGTTGAAAAATTGCGAATGCGTCTTGGCTCTCCGGTGTTGATCACCGGAGACAGACGCGAGCTCGAAGCGATCCTCCGGACACCCAGCGAGCAAACGGGATCGGCATTCGGGGTGAGGGTCGTGTCATACCCGGTGGACGGGAGATCGCGCGCCGGTGTGGCTGTCGCGCCCGGCGGTGGTCGCCTGACAAAGAGGTACGTTGAGTTTCCAGGCTCGCGGTTCTGCGACGATCTGATCTCACAAACCCGTTGTGATACATCGGAGTTTGGGACTATCGGTCCCGCTCCAGCGTCTCAGCCGACGGCGTTCTCGCAAACACCAACTCCACCCGACTAACCTGCTCACCCGTCGCCCGGGTGAGCAGATCCGCATACACCGACAGCTGGGTCCAATAGGCCTCCAACGTCTCGGCCGTCACCCCGACATCGGTCTTGTAGTCGACGATCACCAGTGACCCGTCATCTTCGCGGTACACCAGGTCCGCAATACCCTCGACCACGATGGTTTCCCGCGGCGACATGCCTGCCAGCTGCATTTCCTGCCAATGCTCGCGGGCAGCGGCCCGCATGACGGGCTCGGACCGGAACACCGACTTCGCAAGGAGCACAAACCGATCCAAGTCGATCAACCCCGCTAGGTTGCCTGCGCTCCGAGCCTTGTCGTCGAACGCAGAATCCAGGGCCGTATCGAGCGGCACCGTTTCCAACAGTGCGTGCAACGCAGTCCCCAGGGCCGTTCCGCTTTCGACCGACCCGATCGAGGGAGCAACCAACTCGATCGAGTTCGTCGGCAACACGAGTCCCGCTGACCGGTACTCTTCCAGAACTGCCTCATGGAGAGGCAACACTGGATGCGCGATCTGCGTCGCGGTCACCGTCGACGGTATCGCAGAGACCTCCGCCACCCGTGCGGTCTCGGACTTCCACTCGTCCCAGCTCTGCAATACAGCCGAACTCGACTGTGCCCCATCTTCGACCCGCACGGGCTCGATCAGATCCGGAACCACGTTGGGTATACCCGCGGTGCCTCCCGCAAGAGTCTTTCCCCAACTTCCTTTAGCACCGACGTAACCCGACACAGCAAGGAAACTCTCCGCCCGCGTGCACGCCACGTATAGGAGACGAACGCGTTCTGCCTCCGTATGCGCCTTTTCATTCGCCGACACAGTCTTGTAGTCGATGGACTGCACTCCCGCACCGACGTAGAGATGCAATGCCCCGTCGTCACCCCACACCGCTGGGTCGGACGTCGCCCGGAATCCACCGCTCATTCCTGCCAGGATGACCATCGGAAACTGCAGCCCCTTGGCCGCATGCATCGTCATGATCCGTACCGCGTTCACCCCGACCTCCGGCAATACTGCTTCGGTGACACGCGCGTTCTCGTCTTGCTGTGTCTGCGCCCAATCGAGGTAGTCCCGCAGATCACCGCCATCCTCGCCGTACCAGGCATGCGCCTGATCGATGACGAACCGCAGTCGACGCCACACGTCCCGATGTCGCGGTGAATCCATCGACACCTCGAACACGCGCCGGTCGACGGCCAATCGACTCAGCAACGACCCAGGGCTCAGCAGACCCAGCTCGAACCAGATAGATTTCAAATACGAACGCCCAGCTGCGACCGGTGAATCTTCCAGGCTCGTGGGTGCGTCAGAAAAAAAGTCCCACCGACCTCCCGCAGCTTTCCACCGCAGCAGGTCGTCGTCCCCACAACCGACCAGAGGTGTCCGGAGTGCAGCAACAACCGCTGCCTCGTTCGCGGTGTCTGCCAAGGCACGACACGTGACCAGGAGGTCGTGCACCTCCTGCGTGGAGTAGACCAACGATGAAGCCTCGGAACGAAACTCGATTCCGGCTTCGTCGAGAGATCGCTCGAGAGCCGGTAGAACTGCACGCGACGGGATCAGGATGCAAATATCGCTGAGGGTGACGGGCTGGTGCGTGTACTCGCCGAATCCCCCGTGCTCCTTCTGCCAACCCTTGTCGAGGGCGGTCGCGATAATGCGCGCCACGTCGCGCGATTCGCGGGCGCGCAGCAGTTCTGACGGCGTGTACAAGTGCTCGTCATCAACCGCCTCGCCGGTGTCCTCGAACACGAACGGCTGTGGACCCCAGTTCGATTCAGCTGTCCACTCCGGGCGACCAGGTGACGGATCGAGCGGCGTGTAGTCAGGCTGAACGTATCCATTGGCGACGACGAGAGTGCCGAAGACCGAGTTCACCCAGTCCAGAACAGGTTTCGTGGATCGAAAGTTCGTCGTGAGTCGAACGACATCACTGGATTCCGTCCCGTCGCGCGCAGCCATGTATGAAGCAATATCGGCGCGACGGAATCGATAGATCGACTGCTTCGGGTCCCCCACCGTGAACAACCGGCCCGACTCGTCCGGACCGTCGACGATCAACCGTGCGATCTCGAGCTGCAGAGGATCGGTGTCCTGGAACTCGTCGAGCATGATCCGCTGGTAGGAGTCGTGCACGAGCCGACGGACGTCGTCATCAAGCAACACGTTTCGGGCGTAGACGAGAAGATCATGAAACTCGAGCTCACCTCGTCGACGACGTTCGGCAGCCTCGTCGACAATCACGCGAGATAGATGATGTACGACGATCGCCAACGCCGACGCGACATAGCGTGTCCTCTCGGTACTGGCAGCTGCGTTCAGGTCGTCAATCGAACTCTTGATTTCTTTCACCCGTGAAGCGCCGCCGACCCAATTTGGCCCCTTGCCGCCACTGCCCTTCGCCGGACACTCCGCCGCGAGCGCGATCCAGGCGGTGGAGGACTTGGCGTCTGCCATGGACACTCGCCACTCGGAGATCAAAGACAGCCGCCTGGCCAGCTTGTCGGACGCATCGGTGCAGTCCGCGCCAGAATCGACAACTTCGTCGGCAAGATGCAGGAGGGCATCGATATCCGCGACCGCCATCGCCGGGGCAACGTCGGCCAGGATCAACCGGTCCCAGCTTCGGTCGAGCGCGTCGGCAAGAGTTCGTACCTGATCGAGCGACGCTCCCGCGCCCAAGACGACGCGCATCGCGTCGGTGAGTCCATTGGGGGCGGCGAGCTCGTCGGCGAAGAGAGCAGCTCGCATGCGCCGCCAACGACGTTCGAACGACAACTGCGAGCCCATCGCGTCGACGACGGCGACGCGCGGCGGCACACCCGCCTCTAACGGATGTTCGCTTACGATGCGTGCTGCGAAGGAGTGCAGCGTTCCAATCGCGGCGGTGTCGATCTGTTCCATCGCCTTCGCAGCCGCATCACCGTCGAAGGCCGCAAGATGCGTTCGGACTCGCTCACGGAGCTCGGCTGCGGCCTTCTCGGTGAACGTGATGGCCGCGATGCGATCGAGTGCGATTCCGTCCTCGAGAACGAGGTGACAGATGCGCTGGACGAGCGAATGCGTCTTTCCACTTCCCGCGCCGGCTTCGACGAACAGCGTTGCGGATGTATCGTTTTCGATTCGCGCTCGATCGCCGTGGTCGACCAGAAGGGTGTTCTCACTGGACATCTCAGTCTCCGTACTTCGCGCGGTAGTCGGCCAGCTCCGGCACGTCCCGCAGGCTCGACCACGCCCGTTCGAGACCGGATTTGCCGAGAAGATCGACCAGCGGATTCGCCCAATGACTGGCAGGTGGGCGCGGCGGGAAGTACCCGGCTCGAATCATCCTGTGTACTCGGAAGATATCGGCTTTCAAAACGTCGACCGCGGCATCGGTCAGTTGGTATCCGATCGTCTCGTAGTTCGCCTTGTGGTTGACGAACCAATATCGCGTCGTGACGTTGTTCCCCATCGTCAGGGCCAGTAGTCCGTACACGGGGAGCTGGAACTTGGTGCCGCCGTCGGTCGGTTCGGATTCCGAGAGCTTTTTGTACGACGTCGCCTGGCCGGACTTGTAGTCGGTAACTCGAATTCGTCCATCGGTGTGCCGATCGATGCGGTCGATCTTGCCTGCGAACGCAACTTGCTCGCCCATCACATCGAGCAAAACCACGTCAGGCTCGACACCGAAATCCCGCTCGACGTGCACCGGTGTCCACCCGTCGGCACGATCGGCCCGGTCGAGTTCGAACCACTCGACGAGTTCGCGACGAATGATGCTGCTGTCCTTCTCCCACAGTTGCGGCAGCCATCCTGGCGCGTCGACGCGGGCGTCGGCAAGCACTTCTTCGGAAATCTCGATCAGCCGATCGAGTGTGGCGTCGAGACCGTCGATCGTTGCCTGCACATAGCGTTCTAGGGAAAGGTGAATCAGATCGCCACGGGTCAGCGGATCGAGCTGCGCAGCGTCGTCGGGGTCATCGAGCGTATCGACACCAAGAATCGTCTTGATGAAGAAGCGGTAAGGACTGTCCACCCACTCTTCGAGCCTGCTCGTCGACACCGGAGCATCGAAGAACTTCACAGCGTTCTCGATGTGAGAGATGTTGCCGTTGAAGCGAGTGAATTCGCCGTGCAGCCTGTCGCTGCGAAGTTCCATTCCTGCAGCGACAATTGGGTCTTCGAGTGCGCCCCGCCGATCACATGCTGAAACCTCGGCCAATGCACGAAGTCGCCATTCAGTTTCCGACGCGGCACTGTCGCCGATGCGACGATCTACAGTCTGCGTCGAGACGTCGAACGATTCGACCGTGACGATGGCCTCGACGTCTGCAGTCTGCTTCTGCCAGTCGACGACGCCGATCTTGCTTCCGGACAACGCATCGAGTGTGGGCATGAGCCAACGCGACGGCACCTTCTCCGCTCCCCCGCGCATACTCCCGCGCGGGAAGGACACGATGCGGTGCTGCTGCCCTGACGCCAACGTGGCCAGGAATTGCGCCTTCTGGTGCTGGATCTCGTCTGCGAGCGTGCGACCCACCAATTCGCTCGGCAGCAGCGGATCTTCGCGTCGCGTGGCCGGGAGTATGCCTTCGGCCGCACCGACGACGACGCAGACGTCGAAGTCTCGTCCCGCCCCGGCGGAAAGCGGGCCGACGGTGACGGCCGACGACGTGGTTCCGACGGCCTCCGGCAACGCATCGATTCGTACCGAGATCGCATTGACGATTCCAGATGCAGTCGGCGGCGGTGCGATGCCATCCATGACACCGATTTCGCGGCAGATGGTGGTCAGTGCGTTGATGTCTGCGGACGAAGGATCGTCTGCACGAGTCGATGTTGCAGTGAAGTAGCGCTCGAGCAGTGCGATCAGGTTGTCGGATGCTGCAAACCACGAGTCGGATTCGGCGATCGCGGTGAGGTCGACACGTAGGGCAGTCACCAGTGCGTACAGCGATCCTGCAACTTCCGCGTAGTGGTGATCCGGCTCGATGGCGGCGAGCCGTTCCCAGTCGAGGCCGCCGACGATCTTGATGCTGGACCGCGTCAGGCGTTCCGCGCGCCGCAACGACAAGGGTGTTCCTGCGTCGTCCAACCAACGGACGGCACGTTCGGACAGGATCGACAGCAGCTCACGTCGGGGCAGCGTGTCGGTGTCGATGCTGAGCAGTCGTTTCAAAGACCGCGCAACTGGTCGGTGCTTGAGTGTGTGGCATTGCTCGCCGGCGAACTCGATTCGGATGCCGCCGAAGTGCTCGTGGATCAGACGCAGGTACGGGTCGGCATTGGCGTAGTACACGCCGATGCGATGGCCCGGTGTTCCGCCGGCTATGTGCTTTCGTACGAGTCTGGCGACCGATCGGATTTCGTCGTCGGCGTCAGACGCGTGGAGGACCATGGTGCCGAGCGGTTCGTCGGTCGGCTGTATGACTTCGCCGTATTCGGATAGCGTGCGCAGGAATTCGGCCGCTCCGACGTCGGCTGCGTTGGGTAAGAAGACGATGACCGCTCCGAGCTCGCTGATGCGTTGCGCTGCGGCCGCGTAGGCCTCGTGGGACAAGTAGTGCGTGCTGGAGTGGGCACCAGCGGAGGCTGCGTGCACGCGGAGCATGTCACGGACGAGCGGTGTGGCATCCGGAGCCTCGGGGTTCGCTACCGAGCCCAAGGTGCGCGACGCTGCAGCCAACGCCTCGGCGGTAATGGGTTGGTCTGAAACACCTGCGAACACACCCGGGTCGTCGATGAGTACCTTCTGCACGGAGGCATCCAGCAGCGGAAACGGTAGCGCCAGTCTGGGTGACAGGGCAGGTGCTGCGAGCTTGGCGACAGCAAGATCCACAGTAAGAACCCGGACGTTGGCGACGCCGCCGTGTCGTGCGAGGTGTTGGATGACGTCACGTATCGCGCCGCGGGTGGGGACGATTATCGTGACCTGCGCCAGCGGTGCCTCGGCTTTCGCCCTAGACACCGCTCCGGAAAGTCGCAAGTAAAGGTCGCGACTCATTGTTGATTCCTCACCTGAAACGCGACTCAGAACCCGCTCGCGGCCGCCACGAGGCTGTCATCCTTGATGCAGGTGAACCCTGCGGCGTTCATCTCGGCAACGATCTTCTTTTCGTCGGCTGCGTCGAATTCGAGAAACTGTCCGTTCAAGACGCTGTCGACTTTTTTGCCGTATTTTTCGACGATCGAATTAGGTACTAGCGTCAGCATCAACTGAGCCGGCCATTCGGGCCAGTCTCCGTCCAAGTGCCCGGGAATGTCGTCCAGTGCGAACAACTGATCATCGTCCGGCACAGAAATTTCGACGTCGGCCAGCTTCTCGGTAATTTGCTGCCAACGGGTTGAGTTCAGTTTTGCCTTTGCCTCTCCCCAGGTTGCGACCCCGGTGCGAAGCAAGACGAGCTCTTCGGCAAGAGACTGCTCGACGAAGACGAGCTGATCGGCTTGAACTCCGTAGGTGACGTCAGGATTGGTAATTTGTGGGCTCCTAGGTCGACTCGACATGTGCGTACTTGGTTATCTTCACCAAGCTGCAAAGTGTTTCATCGCGCCATGCGGCGGCGGGCTGTGACGGCTGCGATCAGCGACTACCGAACTGCTTCACGCATGAGCCCACAAAACCGATGCTCAAAATTGATACCTAGCTCGCGGGCGACTTCGGCGATGGTGCGGCCCGAATCGATCACCCGACGTGCGGCCTCGACTTTGCTTTCGGTCGTGAACGACCTGCGTTTGCGGGACGACATGAGAACATCCTTCCAGCGGAACCATAGATCCCGCTATCTCGGTGTCCACCATCCGGGGTCAACCTCATATCGCGCCTGACGGGTCCGACGCACGAGCGATTGGAGGTAGTCATAGATCTGGGAGTCAGCCGAGGACTATTGATCAAGATTGCTGAGATATATCGAGCTGGTTCATAATGGATGCCTCCGAGCGGCGTATATGCCCCCGGTGTCGGAAACGGTCCGACTGGGGAATCGAGATGTGTCGCAGGTGTTATAAAGCAACGAAGGTCGAGCGTAAAGCGACGTTGCAACGACGGTTGCTTGACAACGCGCAAGAATTGGGAATTACTGCTTCGGCAGCAAAACCGATCGGACGCAGACCGCCGAAGGAGCCACCCAGCGACGCAGTCCGACCGGCTGAACGTGGAACCGCGGTAAAGCCACTCTCGCCGAGGATTTCGCACCACTCCAGGATTCAGTTAGCGCGAGAGTCGATCCTCGCCCGGTTGGGCGGTCTGGAAACACGTACTCCAGTCAGGACTCTGCGCGATCAGGTGGGAACGATTGCCCGTGACTACCTGGCCTCACTGTCCGACGACCAAAGACAGCAACTGCTCGACGAGCTCGCTGAGAAGGGCGATCGAGGGCCGAACACAATCGGTGCCCTCGCACAGTCCGTTGCTACCCGAATCATCATGAGCAGATCGTCTTTTCACAGCATCACGTCGGGCGGGCTACAAGGAGGATAGGGTCAAATTCTCCATCCCATGTCACAAAGAGATGAAAGGAAATTCACAATCCATGGCCCGTATCAGATCAATTGAACCCGGAAAACAGCGGATTCAGGCACACACGACGGAGGTTGACTGCCACTTCGCGGTCGTCGATGATGGCGATGGCTCCCGGCTTCTTCATCTGACCACCTTTGGGTCCGACCACAGAAGGTCTGCTCCGAAAAGCAGCCAATCGATCCAACTCAGCCTCGAGATGGCGAAGAAACTCATCGACGTCATCAACGAAGCCTTTCCCGAAACGCTAACGCGGAGACCACAGCGACCCTGAGCTGCCGATGTCCCGGTTCATCGGCAGCCAAAGAAGTTGACGTGCATAAGTTCAGGCCGTAATCAGCAGCGGCACCAACTCGTCGGCCGTGGTGTTCTCGACCCCGACGACGGTAAAACCTTCGACTGCCAAACCGCTGTCTCGGTCGTCGTCGCTACCTTCGACCAGCACAACCTTGGGGTCATTCCACAGGGCCTCGACCGGCCAATAGTGTTCTCCAAGGTCGATTCCGAGCTCCGGTTTCACGACGCCGCGAAGAGATAGCTCCAACAGTAGCTCGATGACAGACTGCGAGGTACACGGGAGGGTCTCCCCCCAGGGGCCGTCGACAACCTCTGGCGTCGCCTCAACCTTGAGTTCGGCGAAGATCGAAAGCGCACCCTTCCGCGACAACTGATCGTGGTAACGCTCGTTGCGGAATGACCGCAGGCAGCCGTAGCACGACGTCTCCTCACCACAGTCGCATCTGGTGACGCGATCGACCGCGAACAGGATGACCTTTTCAAGATTCTCTGCAATCTTCTTCGTGGCGCCGGCGCCGGCGGGAACCGTATCGAACAAGACAAAACTCCTGCGGCCATCTGGTGTCCACGACAGTGTTCCATCGATATCGTCACGGCTGATTTCCAGCGCTTCTGAGGCACCCTCGAGAAGCGCGTACAGGACGGACAACCAACGACCGACCGAGTCGTTGTCGTAAGCAATTGATCCGAACGAGAATTCTGCGACGTCCGTCTCGTAGCGGTGAGCCAACGAGACTATGCGAGTAGTGCCCTCGCACGATTTGTCTGTGACTGGGTGCTTATGGACGCTCTTGCTCGACTTCTTGTCCATCGGAGCTGCCCAGCCGCACCAGCCACAGAGTTGGAAACCGACTCCGCCACCATCGGAAATGACCACCATCTGAGCACGTGTGCCTGCCCGGGCCAGCACCTCGACTCCTCCCGTGGAATGCCAGGGGAACGGATCACTGATGTCGCCGAGATTCTCGACGTAGCTACTCCCCCCCCAACGTCGCTGCGGTGGTTCGGGTTTTACATCCTCGACCCTGCGATCGGCAACGAAGCCGAACTCGGGTACAACGAATCGCCGAATCTTTCCGAATTGCTGTTGGCAGCTCGGACACACCTCCTCAACGTCAAGTTCGTTGCCGCACTGAAACTGCTGACATGCCGCGCATGTGCGGTACTTGAGTTCGACGAGTTCGCGTTTTGGAAGTTTCTGCAGGCCGCGCGAAGTCCAGAGTTTACCGCCTGCGACCACCTGGTTGCCCGGAGCGTAGTCGTAGATCGCTTGGCTTAGATCACGAGAGAGCTGGAGCGACGCACCCACATCACCCTCGCAGTGGGTGGTACGCAATTCGACCGTGTCAACGGGAAACCCGTACTTCGGCAAAATATTCTTGTTCGCCAGGTACCCAAGAAGCTGACGGCTCTCGATGGTTTTCAACGTTCGCTGAAGGCGGGCACCGAGTCCAAGATTCTTCGACCCAATCGCCTGGTCGATGAGTTCCTGGTACGTGTCGATGTCGTTACGCATTTCTTGCTCGGCAAACGACAAGCGTTCACACAACCGATCCACCCAGCTGTCGTCTTCGATCCCGACCACTGACGCGATCGACGGCGGGATGACTTCCTCAATTGCAGATTTCACGCGGTCTGGAACCGGGGTCAGGAACATCCGTACTTGTGCTCCCGGGGAATCCTGGCCGTCACTGCTCGGCGAAAAGAACTCACCCGCGTACTTCCAGGTCACGTCATCGTTCTCATAGCGGTGTCGGAAGTACGCCGCCAGGGCGATCGAATGTGCGTGGCGCCTAGCGATCCTCTCGTTCTCGATGGGAATCCACGGGATCCGCATCTCACCGGCGATCATCGACTCCGGGTTCTGATATTTCGAGAGATCGTGGGAACTGCGCTTAGCGTAGGTCAGAACGAGTGCCGCCGAGGCGGCACGACGACCCGCGCGGCCGGCGCGCTGCACGTAGTTCGCCGTCCTCGGCGGCATGTTACGCAATACCACTGCTTGCAGGTCACCTACGTCGACACCAAGTTCGAACGTCGTCGAGCACGAGAGCACGTTCACCTTTCCATCGATGAAGTCCTTCTGAATTGCGGCTGCTTTCTTGGATTCCCACTGCGCGGTGTGTTCCATTGCAGACAGTGGCGCCGGACGCAGCGTTCGGTACATGTTCCGGTAATGGTTCGTGTCGTCTTCCGGTGCCGGCACCACGAACTTCCGCAAAGTTCCGTCACATCCGCCGAACGGGCAGACGCCCCGGACATTGTTGATGGTGAGACGCCGACACGCCGAGCACTGATGCCACTCGCAGTCATCTCCGGCGACGATACGGAGCTTCTCGTGGTCTACCTGGTAGACATCCCCTGCAGTCTTGTGCGGAACCAGGCGGATGTAGCCCTCATCAAGCAGAAATCTCCAGCAGCCTCCTAGGAACTTCTCGACAGGCATTGTCGTATCCAGCGCGGCGAGGACCTTGCGAGCCAGCAAAATTCGGTTGTTCGTTGTTCCGGGTCGACCGGCCGGCAACCAACTAATGATTCGTTTGGTTGCATCGGAATTCATCGACCGGACGTAGATCTGGGTGTTCCGGGGTTCAAATATTTCTTGCTTGATGTCGACGCTGTCGAGAAGGGTCATTGCGCCCTGCAAGCGAACGGCTTTGAGCAGTTCGCTTAGAAAGCCCCATGCTTCTTTTGGGTTCATTCCGAGCTTCTCGAAAGCTGGAGGCAGCTCCGTGCGGCGAGAACGAAACATTCGCACACCCATCAATCCGAGGCCTTCCAGCGACTGGCGCGTGTCCAGTGCCATCAACTCGGCCATCACCCACGGGTTGACTGTGCGTTCGATTGTCCGACGGGTGACTGATTCCTCGAAATGATAAGCGTCGCGCGCCTTTTTGGAGGCGTAGTCCGCAAGGTCCTCCGCTGACAACTCGTCGTCGCGGTATCTCGGATCGGTAAGCACCATGGTCAAGTAACGGCGTTCGAGCATACGGCCGTAAGTTTTTTCGAGGTACGGCGCAGCGAATGCAGCCGCTTGGCGGGAGTCCGAGAACATCAGGAGCTTGCGCCCTTCGCCGACCTCCTTAACGGTCTTGTCGACCGCCGCTGGAATGTGTTGGTAGAGCGCCGTGGTGATTACTGCCGGAGCCGCGTTCGTGTCGGTACGGAGCCGACGGATCACCTGACGCGACCGGGCACCACATTCGGTGCATTTGCTCATGACCGCCGATGTTCTCGTGTGTTCACGCACACCAAGCGACGGTCCACCCGGGCATTTCGTATCGATGCACGCACCGGTGCCGAGTGCACCGCACCCAGCGCACAAACGCCGAATACTGGTTTCAGTCTCCTCGGCACCATCCTCCGAAAGGGTGGCTTCGTCTTCGTCGATGAGTCCGTCACCTGTGGTGTCTGTCAATACAAGCCACCGGACGCGGTCTTCACGCTTCACCGGACGAAAATACTCACGCCCTTTGACGGTTTCGCGGTCTCCTGCCAGGTGGACTGCACCGCATCGCTGGCAGGTTCCGAACTCGAACACCGCGCGACCAGTATCCGGGTCGACCTCGTGACGACCCAAAACTACAGAGGGCCCGTCATCGGTGAACACCACGAACGCACCCTCCGTCGCGCGGACGAACAGGTGATATCGAGCGGACAACACGGGGTTACCGCTTCTGTCGTGCACGCGCGAGCCGAGTGCAACCAGCGCCTCCAATTTCCGAATGGCATTGGGATCACCCGGCCACATGCGACTTTCCAGCTCGCGCACGGCAACAGGCCCACGCGCGAGTATCGACTGGAGATCAGCTGTGCGATGTTCAGCGTGCAATGCGGTAGCAGGATCACCATTCGAGTGATGTGCAGCAACTGCGTCCAATGGGGCGTCGGGGTCAACGAGGCCAAGAAGGAGTTGGTCGTCGATCGTCCAGTCGGGTGTGTCCCGGCGCTTCAGCCGGGTTGGGGTGACAAGGTCCTGACGGCTGGATTCGCCATCGATGAACTCGAACGGAACATCGAATAGGTTGTGGGCGAATGTCGTCGCTTCGATGCCCTGGGTCTCGGGCGTCCGGCCAGTGAGTGATGCAGAAGTTGCGATGCACTGCAGCGGTCGCGCTCGGCCGACCCGCTCACGCAGCCGCCGAAGTAACAACGCAACCTCTGCACCCTGTGCACCGTCGTACACGTGTGCCTCGTCGAGGGCAATGAATTTCCATGTGCCCGAGTGTTCACCGTCGAAGAGTTCGAGGTCGGCCGGCCGTAAGAGCAGGTACTCGAGCATCGCGTAGTTGGTTAGCAAGATATGCGGGGGCGCGATGCGCATCTGGTCGCGGCTGAGCATTTCGTTCGGCAGCGGTTCCTGGCCTGGGTTCGAGGATCGGAACCCCGATTCGGCATCTCTTGTGCTTTGCAGTGTTTCACCGGTATAGCGGCCGAAGGTAATATCGGGCATGCCGGTGAGCAGTCCGCGTAGGCGCTTGAGCTGATCATTGGCGAGTGCATTCATCGGATACAGCAATAGCGCGCGCACCCCCGGACCAAGCGTGCCGTTGGCCCGTTCCTGCATCAGGGAGTTGAGGATTGGCAACAGGAAGCTCTCTGTCTTGCCGGATCCGGTTCCAGTGCTGACGACGAGGTTACGACCAGCAACCACCTTTCGAATCGCGGCCTCCTGATGCTTATAGAGGGGCCGATCCATCGGGAGGGCATCACTTGCCAGCTGTGGGAAGTCGCGATGCAAGGTGCCGTCTGCAACAAGATCCGCAAGTGAGACGCCGGGCGCGTACGGCGGCGTCAACTCCAGAAGTGGGCCTTTGGTCAGCAGTGTCGACTCGTCGATCGCAGTGTCGAATGCTGCTGCTAGCGCTGGATCACGTGGTGCAAGAAGCGTTTTGAGATACCGCTTGTATCCCGCTTCGATTGCGGCACCGGCAGCGAGTGGGTCGAGCCGATCTGTCATGCTGTTTCTCCGATCAGATCTCCGTAAGCGAGATGCGCAGCAAGCGCCTCCGCAACCAACAGGTCTCCGGCGACCATCGCCGGGAAGTACTCGGCCATCACAGCCCACGCGTCCCGAATCTCCGCGGTCATCGGCGAGTACTCGAACTCACCTAGCGCTTCCAGGCGCGCGACGCCGGCAAGCGCGAGAGACTGCATCGACAGCAGCATCCACGGGTGGGCGGCGGTGTCGACACCGTGCAAAACCTCGTTGCGCGCCACAACAATGTCGTACAAGGCCGGGGACGCCTTCTTCAACGCACGTAGAACACGGCTGACGTGACCAGGCAGATCTCGACATGCGTCTTCGAGCATCCAATCAGCTCGTCGATGAAATGCATCCACGGTGGCGCTGGTGCGGGTGTCGACGTCGAGCAATGCGCCGGGCACAAGCCGAAAGTACTCGAACAGCTCCTCGACCTGTTCTGGCGTCATTCCATGCACCGTAAGGACATTCGGATCGAAGACTCCGGATCGCGGGTCGGTCATCTTCCCGGCGCGTAGCAAATCCATGAGCTCTTGCCCACCCTGTGTCTCGAGGTAGGCCAAGGTTTCGGCCTTCTCGCCCGCAACCGCACGACCACGATCTCGCAAGGACGGCAGGTCAGAGATTTCGATCATGCAGCCGACCCACGCGTTCGGGTGTAAGTCGTTGAGGGTCTCGCTCGACGAGAATGGGCGGTCGACAAGTTGCGTGCGAATGAGCAACGCCATCATCTCGTTCTGGGGAATCGTGCTGCTACCTAGCGCCTCCAACGCGGCCCGTGGATGGCGACCAAGAATCCGGAATAGGCCGCTGCGAATCCGCTGCGAGGTGGAATCGGAGGCGTTCCATGGCAGTGTCGCGAGCGCTGCCCAACCCCCGTCAGTCGCTCTTTTCATAAGTGGCGGTTCCCCGGCACCCGACAAGAATCGTGCCAAACCGTCGAGACCGGGATCGGTATCCCGCATCCAGCCGGCTTGCGTCACTCGAAGCGCATCAAGGTCGGGGCGGTTAGGTCGGGTAATAACGGCAAAGGGATCGTCTGCGAATACCGTGACAAGTAGGTCTCCAGAGTTTTGGAGTCCCTCCGGCAGAGCGGCCTTTCCACCTTTTATGTTGAGCCTCGAAACCGGCTGCCATGGCGCGGTTGCCGCCCACACCCATACGCCCGGGTCGTCGAGTTCCGCTATTTGCTCGAAGACCAATTCTGTGCTCTCGAGCCGAACCCGCTCGCACAATCGTGCGGGTCTCACATCGGCGATGGTGATTCGCCGATTCTCGCCGGTTTCATCGACGACGAAGGCGACCAGACTGCACACACCCACTCGACGCGCGGTGTCTACGAACCGCCGACTAGAGACTTGGAAGACGTTATTCGAAGGGCTTTCCGGTTCTTCTTGCTGTACCGGTTGCTCGCGTTCGTCGAGCAGAGAAATTGTGGCGCGGACTGCCCCGGGAACCCGAACCGCGACGATCGCGTGTTCCTCGAGGTCCCGCGGGCTCACCGCGCGGGGCGAGGTGCGCCACTGTGTGGGTGTACCCACCTTGTCGATGCGCGTCTCAGCGTACGGCGGGCGCACTACCAGCTTCTGAGCACGATCGCCTGAGCGCACGCGAATTTCACGCTCCCGATCGGAAATATCAAACGCGAGCCTGGTCGTATCGACGATGAGCCCGTGCTCGGACGTCAACTCGGTCACGCTGCTGGCGAGACCGCCGCTAACCGGAAGACGGAAGGCATTTCCGTGATCGACTCCAATGCCTTCGGCTAGCAATATTGTGAACTGTTGATTCGAACCGTGCCCATTACCTACTTCGATTTCGAAAAGGCCTAGAAGGCCCTGCTCTACACCGTCGAATGGGTCGAGTGTCGTCTCCTCCGTACCGGACTCCCACTCACAGTCGACCAGCAACCGCCTATCGCCGGACCTGTGCGCGCGCACCTGCCACAAAACAGGCTCGTCCCCGACGTACGCCGGCAAGTCCACACACGGTCGTTCGGCGTATACACGCAAGCCATTCGGGGTGAACAGACCGGGAATAGGATCCGATGGCACAAAACTCGGTGAACCCAGCGACCGAATGCCTCGCACTGGACCGTCCGGACGGCCGCTGCGCCGCAACAGAATTGAGTCGTGCCCTGTCAGATCGACAGTCTCGACGCGCCACCCGGTCCATCCGGACGGCACCCTCGGGTCGTCGACCTCGCGTACGACAGCATTCGATACAGCATCGACGACCTGCGCGTCTCTAGGGTGCATTGCAAGAACGAGCCCCCGAGGCAAGGTAGCGGAACGTCGCAGTAACCTGCCGTCGACTGTGAAGAGCAACAGCGGGTCAGCAGAATCGAAGACTGGAACATTGTGGTTGGCGCCGGAAACATCGTGGACGAGCAGTACCTCGCGGGCTGGTGTTGTAACGGCAGCGGGAGTCGCGGGGTGCTCACCGTCGTCGACGCCCCATCCGCTCTCTGCATACACGTCACGGGTACTTCCACCGACGGTGAGCTTCCACGGCTCGTCGGCGCCCATGTCGGGGTATGGGACGCCGATGAGAATCTCGTCATCCTGCACCGAATAGCTGACCAGGGGAATACGCCGATGACGTATCCCGCGCGGTGTCGCAACTCCATCTCCGGCCGCAAGAAACGGCCGTTCGTGCAAGTGCTCGATCAGTCCACTGAGGAGGACGCTCGGCAACCCGGTAGTCGACGTGTCAAGTTCGAGGTCGTTCCAAGAGTCAGGGTGCTCAAGCGTGTACGCCAGAAAATCAATGATTCGGTCGAGTACGTCTACGGCGATCTCACCGCCGTACGTGAGGAAGTTGCGGACCGGTACATCGAGGCGGTTCAGACGATAAGCCATACCCGGTGCAGTCATCCACTCGACCAGCGCCGCGCCAGTTGCGTCGCGGCCCTGCCGGATGTGTCCCTCGATGGTCTCAACGAGATCTCCGAGGCAGTGCACCGGGATTCCGGCGTGCATAGCCATCGTCATGACGTAGTTACGACCTCGAAATTCTGGAAAATCGCGAAGGCGAAATTTGTCCAGAAGGGAAGCGAGAGCCTTCCGAAGTGCGTTCTCGAAATCCTGGTCCCGTTCGAGACCGAGCTCCTCCCAAAAGCTCTCCCAATACCGGCCCTGTTCGTACGCCAGACCTGCATGTCCGACGAGAGTAGCGAGCGTGAGAGCTGGGTATCGCTTGATAAGCCTGGAGGAGTCATCCACCCGTATGGCGTGAACAGCGACGCGGCCGAACAGCTCTTGGCATCGTCGCAGCTCGTCTTCGTCGAGATTGAACTCGAAGAACAGATCTACCTTCTTAAGGCCTTGACGGATTCGGAACTCCTCGTCATCCGCCTGTTCCTTCAGGAACGATCCCACGTCAATCCTCTCGGTGTCCGAATCCTGACTGTGCCACAGACCTCGGACATTAAGGTGAGGGATGCTTTCTGTGGTCATCCCACTTGAATGACCACAGGCGCAAAGGCAGGACCTACGTCACATATCGCCCTCAACGGACGATAACGTTTCAAAGCACACACAATTAATCGGAGGGCCGCACGATTTCTGCACCGATCACCGAATTGAACGTCGCCCCTGGATCGATCGTGGTGGTACGTGACGAGGAGTGGCTTGTCACGTCCGCCGAGCAGGGTTCGGACGGCTGGTTGGTCAAAGCCCGTGGCCTCACTGAGTTGGTGAAGGACACGACCGCGTCGTTCTATTCGAGCCTCGACCGAATCGAGGTGCAGAACCCGCGGGATGCCGAGGTCATCGCCGACGCGTCGTCGGGCTACCGTGATTCGCGGCTGTGGCTGGAGTCGCTGTTGCGGAAGACCCCTTTCCCTTACGGCGACCAGACCTTGACGGTCTCGACGCAGATGCTGGCCGACTCGCTCGGCTATCAGCGCGCTGCGGTTGCGAAGGCCCTCGATCCACGGCACATTCGGCCCCGAATCTTGATCGCGGACGCTGTGGGTCTCGGCAAGACCCTCGAGATCGGCATGATCCTGTCGGAGCTTGTCCGGCGAGGCCGCGGCGAGCGCATCTTGATCGTGACGCCAAAGCATGTACTCGAGCAGATGCAACATGAGCTGTGGTGCCGGTTCGCGTTGCCATTTGTTCGTCTGGATTCGGCGGGCATCCAGAAGGTGCGGCAGAAGCTGCCTGCTACCCGTAACCCGTTCACTTACTTCAAGCGGGCGATCATCTCGATCGATACTCTGAAGAGTCCCCGGTACAAAGCGCACCTGCAGCGGCATCACTGGGACGCGGTGGTGATCGACGAGTCGCACAACTTGACGAACGTCGGCACCCAGAACAACGAGCTGGCCCGTGTCCTGGCCCCCAACACCGAGGCGTTGATCCTCGCCTCTGCGACGCCGCACAACGGCAAAGAAGAATCCTTCGCGGAGCTACTTCGCTTACTCGATCCGACAGCGGTTGCACCGGACGGCACCTTCACTAAAGAAGATGTCGACTCACTACTGATTCGCCGCCATCGTCACCACCCCGAGGTCGCGGCCGAGGTCGGTAGCGACTGGGCCGAGCGTGCAGAGCCGATACACAAGCTCGTTGCCCCATCGATAGCGGAAGATGCTGTTGCTCAGGAGCTCTCGCAAGTGTGGTTGCACCCCGCTGACGGCGGCTCTCCATACTCGGGTGAGACCAAGGCATTGTTTCCATGGACGCTGGCGAAGGCGTTCCTCTCCTCCCCCGCGGCGCTTGCGGAGTCGATCAAGCTGCGTCGCGCCAAGCTCGATGCCGGTGTCCCGGCCCAGGCTCGCGAGTTGACCGCACTGACTACCTTGGGCGAGCTGAACGCACAGGCCATGGGCGAATCCGCCGGCAAGCAGGCCGCCCTTGTGGAGCGTTTGAAAGAAATCGGCGTGGGGGCAAGGTCGTCGACGCGGGCTGTGGTGTTCGCCGAACGCGTGGCGACATTGCGCTGGTTGAAGGAGCATTTGCCGAAGGCGCTGGGCCTCAAAGCCGAAAACGTGGCAATGTTGCATGGCGGGTTGTCCGATGTGGAACAACAAGAAATAGTGGACAGCTTCAAACTGCAGACTTCCCCGATCCGGGTGCTGGTGACTGGGGACGTTGCGTCCGAGGGAGTGAACCTTCATGCGCAGTGCCATCACCTGATCCACTTCGACATACCGTGGTCGCTGATTCGAATCGAGCAGCGTAACGGCCGTATCGACCGCTACGGGCAAAAGCACCCTCCAGTGATCTCGTCACTCATCCTCGAACCGTCGGACCCGGACTTCTCCGGCGACCTCAGGGTGCTGTCACGGCTTCTCGAGCGAGAGAACCTGGCACACGGCACCCTCGGTGACGTCGCGTCGCTGATGGGCAAGCATTCGGTGACCGACGAGGAGAATGCCATCCGCGATGTCCTGATCGGGAAGTCAACCCTCGACGATCACATTCGCGACGTCGATGATCTGACCGCCGGTGACGACCTGGACGCATTTTTCGCCCAGTTCGACTTGGACGAGACCACGAAGGACGCGCCGAAAGCCGGACTGCCGCAAGCCCCTCGGCAAAGCCTCTACGTCGATGACATGACCTTTCTCGACGAGGCCCTCAGGGCTGCTTTCCACGACGTTCCACATGCCACGCTTAAAGCCGGCGGAGTCGGCTGGAAAATACATGCGAATCATGCAGTGGCGGAACTGACGCCACCACCTGACCTGCGCCAGCGCCTCGGGCAACTGCCGCAGAACTACCTCCAACACGGCAAAGTTCTGGAACGCCTGACTCTTGCGACGTCGCTGGAAGTAGGCAATGCACAGCTCTCGGCCGCCCGAGAAGGCAAGGGCGTGGCCGGGACGACGTGGCCCGAGGCGCACTATCTCGGTCCGTTGCATCCAGTTCTGGATTGGGCGAGTGATCGCGCGTTGAGCGCTTTGGGCCGAAACCAGATCTTCGCAATCCTCGGCGACGTCGACTACCCTACGGTGTTGCTGATGGGCACGTTGATGAACCGTCGAGGACAGCTAATTTCGCGCGTGTTCTCGACAGCCGAGTTCCCGAACCCGAACAACCCATCGTTCTGTGTAGTGGAGACCCGCGCGGAACTCGACTTCCTCACATCCACCACAGGACTGAAGCCAGGTTCCGCCAATCCCGGGCAAATACACGCGGCCGCGCAGTATCGCGCACTTGTGCCGATTGCCGTAGACGAGGCGAAATCAGCAATGCAGATGGTCCTCGATGCGCAGGAGTCCGCTGCGACCGAGCGGCTGGACCGTTGGGGTCAGCGCGCAGACCGATGGTACAAAGGCGCCGAACAGCTCGAATTGTTCGGCGGAGAACGCAAGAAAGTTGATTCGCTCTCCCGTCGGATCGCGGAGGAGCAGCGTCTCGCTGAGACCCTTGCCCCCACTCAGCAGCTTGTTCGTCCACTGCTTGTTATCGTTCCCGCTGTTCAGAGCTCAGGAAAGGAACACTAGGTCGTGGCGTCTTTCGATTCCATCGTCATCGGCGAGGACTGGATCAGCGAGCACTACTTCACCACCGATTCCGTGAAAGAGTCGTTCCACGGCAAGGTCATCGAGCTTCGCAAGTATTGGGATACGGAGAAGAAGGAGGGTCGGACAACGGTCCGCGACGACGTGCTCGCAGCGGCAGGGACTCTCCAAACGACGCTTGCCGGACTATCGGAGAATGCGGACGCAACACCTGCAGCCCACGCCTTGACCCGGACCACATTCGGATACCCAACTGAGCTTTCTACGTTCACCGCAGAGCGCGCTGGCTCGGAGCTTCAGATACCCAGCGCTCAGCTCGACGGCATTGCGAATGTGCTCTTCTTACAATCTATTCCCGTCGCTTCGATCGAGGATCTTCTCGATGCGGAGACCGGACTGCTGATCGCGCCGGCCACCGAGGACGGCAAGCTAGTCGAGTCAGCATCGAAAGCTGTCTCCGCAGCATTTCGCTCGGATACACCGCCCGCGTTCATAGTCGTGCAGGCCGGACAATGGCTATTGCTCGCAGAGGCCGAGCGTTGGGCCGAAGGCCGGTACCTTGCCGTCGATTTGCTGGTCGTCGCGGAACGTCGACACGAGGCGCGGGGTGGCGAAATTGATCGCGTTGCAGCGATGTTCGGCCGCCACGCCCTGCTTCCAGACGCCGATGGCAACATCTGGTGGACCGGAGTGCTGGAAGATTCGGTCAAACACACTGTCGGGGTCTCGAAAGATCTGCGCGAGGGTATCCGGTTGTCGATCGAGATCATCGCCAACGAAGTGGTGCGGCGACGTACCACTTCCGGCTTCACACTCGACGGCATCGACGGACAAGACCTCGCCAAACATTCCCTTCGGTTCCTGTATCGGATCTTGTTCCTGCTCTACGCAGAAGCGTCGCCGGAAATGCGTGTTCTCCCAACGGGTGCCGCCGAGTACGAGGAAGGCTACGGCCTCGACAGGCTGCGCGAGCTGACGCTCACCGAGCTAGTATCTGAGCAGGCCCGTACCGGAACTCACCTGTACGAATCACTGGCGACACTGTTCCGGCTCGTAGACCTAGGCCATGTCCCGGCAGTCCGTGAGCACGTTGCGGACGACGCAGCGCCCGGTCTCGAATTTCAGCCGTTACGAGCAGATCTATTCTCTCCCGCCTCGACTGCGCTGATCGACGAAGTCGGTCTGGGCAACGAGGCTACACAGCGAGTCCTCGAACACCTGCTTCTGTCGAAGAAATCCAAGGGCCGCCGCAAAGGTGCCGATCGTGGCTTTATCTCGTACGCGGAGCTCGGCATCAACCAACTTGGCGCGGTCTACGAGGGACTGATGTCGTACACCGGTTTCTTTGCCAAGGATGATCTGTACGAGGTCGCGAAGAACGGCGACCCGGGGAAGGGCTCGTGGGTAGTTCCAGTGCATCGCGCCGATCACCTGGATGCGAACGATTTCGTGCGCTTGGTTGACGACGCGACTGGTGAGGACAAGCCAGTGCTGCACCAGAAGGGCACGTTCGTGTTCCGCCTCGCCGGTCGCGAGCGTCAACAGTCGGCGTCGTACTACACACCAGAGGTATTGACGAAGTTCGTGGTCTCGCAGGCCCTTGAGGAGTTGCTGGATCAGAACGACGATCGGACGACACCTGAGCAGATCCTGGAGCTGAGTATCTGCGAGCCGGCCCTCGGCTCGGGTGCGTTCGCGATCGAGGCAGTTCGGCAGCTCGCCGCCGAGTATCTGAAGCGCAAGCAAGAGGATCTGGGCGAGCTGATCGACGCCGACCAGTACCCAGTCGAACTGCAGAAAGTGAAGGCGCACATTGCGCTTCATCAGGTGTACGGTGTCGACCTCAATGCAACCGCTGTCGAGCTAGCGGAAATCACGCTGTGGCTCGACACAATGGTCGCTGGCCTGCAGGCCCCGTGGTTCGGCTTGCACTTGCGTCGCGGCAACTCGCTGATCGGCGCGCGGCGGTCGGTGTACGCACCGAGCATTCTCGCAAAGAAGCAGTGGCTAAAGGAGCCTTCGAAGGACGTGCCGCTGGGTGAGGAGATCGGCGCCGGCATCCACCACTTCCTGCTCCCCTCGGAGGGCTGGGGCGCGGTGATCGACACCGCCGAGGCGAAAACGTATGCGCCGGAGAAGCGTGAACAGTTGCGGCTCTGGCGTAACGAGATCCGCAAATCGCCGAGCAAAGCAATCGTGAAGCGTTTGCAGGCGTTGGCGCGGCGGGTGGAGGCGCTATGGGACTTCACTCTGCGGCGTCTGACGATCGCGGAGTCGGAGATCCGCCGCGACATCCATCTGTGGGGCTCGGATCCGGTTGAGCACACCCCGGTGGTGACGCGCGAGGAGATCGAGAACGTTTTGAGCAACCCGAACGGTGCGTACCAGCGGCTTCGTCGAGTGATGGATGCCTGGTGCGCAATCTGGTCGTGGCCGCTCACGACGGATGTTGAACCGCCGGATTGGGATCAGTGGGTCGGCGGACTCGAGTTGGTGCTCGGCGTCGCAGTGAAGGAAACTGCAGCCGAGCGTCGCGGTCAGATGAGCATCGGTCGCGACACCAGTTGGCAGGAACTCGGCTTCGCCGAACAGAACGACCTGCTGCTGTCGCGGACGATGCCTGTCCGCTATGCGTACCACCAGTTCCCATGGTTAGACGTCGCGCAGCAAATCTCCAAGCAGCAGGGATTCTTCCATTGGGAGCTCGACTTCGCGCCGATTTTCAAAGCAAGCGGTTTCGACCTGCAGGTTGGTAATCCACCGTGGGTCCGCCCCGACTGGGACGAGGCCGGAGTACTGGCCGAGTTTGATCCCTGGTGGCGACTCACAGACAAGCCCGCCGAGTCGATCCGACGGCCAAAACGCGCTGAAACCTTGTCCGTCACCGTAACGAAGGCAGCATTCCTAGACGAACGAGCCGAGCAAGCAGGCGTAAAAGAGCACCTCGGATCCGGCATAGACCGGCCTGCCCTGACAGGGCTACAACCAGACCTGTATCGCTGCTTCATGGAGCGCACATGGAGAGCAATGGCAAGCAATGGCATCGCTGCACTCATTCATCCCGAAAGCCACTTCACCGAGATTCGAGCAAGAAGGCTTCGTGGGGAGACGTATCGAAGATTGCGACAGCACTGGCAGTTCCGAAACGAGAAGCGGCTTTTCGAGATTCACAACGCCAAGGAGTACGGCGTCCACGTATATGGCGCCGCGTCCAATGTCCGATTTCTGCAAGGGTCTTCGCTGTACCATCCGGAAACGGTAAGCCGGTCGCTCAGCCACGACGGATCAGGCGCCGCGCCGGGTGTGAAGGATGACGAAGGCAATTGGGATGTGCGACCCCACGCCCAGCGTGTCATCACGGTGACCGACGAGGAATTGGCAACCTGGGCAGCACTCATTGATGAGCCGGGGACCCCACCAAGCGAGGCTCGTATGCTGTACCCAGTGAATCGTGCGAGCGCAGCGGTGCTCAATGGAATTGCGGCAGCCCCGCGGCTCGGCGATATCAGTTTCCAATGGACTCGTGGTTGGGAGGAAGACCGCGATCGTGAACTCGGCTACTTCGAATCTCGCTCGGGCATACCGAGAGAATGGGACGAGACCATTCTCCAGGGCCCCCATCTAACGGTGGCGACACCTCTTAATCAGCAGCCGAACGAATCGATGCGGAGCAACAAGGATTACTCTCAGGTCGACCTCGACTCGATCCCCGCAGACTTCATCCCCCGCACCAACTACCAAGTGGCCAAGCCGCTCGACCAGTACATTGCTGCATACCCGCAGTGGAGCGGCCAGCCAAGCTCAAATTACTTTCGCCTTGCTTGGCGAGCGATGGCAGATTCCGCCACTGTCCGAACCCTCCATTCTGCGCTTCTTCCACCTGGTCCCACTCACATCTCAGGACTGTTCTCCATGACAACATCGGATCCATGTGATCTGGTCCGAGCCGCAGCGTTCACCTCGTCGCTCGCAGCGGACTTTCTGACAAAAGTCATGGGGGTCGCCAACATCAAGATCGGTGTGATCGAGAAGATGCCCGTAATCCGCGACCATCCACTCGAACGCCAACTTATCCTCCGCACCCTCCGATTGAACTGCGTCGTAAGCGCTTACGCGCGACTATGGGAGGAGCTATACGCGCCGGAGTGGCAACGGGATTCGTGGGTTCCAGGCGCAGGAGTTGTCTACTCCGGTCGCGAACCGCTCGGGGTTGTTGTCCCTGAATGGCAATGGACAACGCCTCTCCGTCGCGCTATCGACCGCCGCCAGGCCCTCGTCGAGATCGACGCGATCGTCGCGATCATGCTCGGCATCACAGCGGAGGAGCTGCTGACGATCTACCGCACCCAGTTCCCGGTTCTGCAGAAGTACGAGCGCGAAGCCGTATACGACGCAACCGGCCGCCAGCTCCCGACGAAGCTCGCGTCCGAGTACCGCAAGAAGGGCTCCCTCAAGCTGGCCGAACTCACTCTCGACGGCATCACCTACCACGAGCCCTTCACCGGCGTCGACCGCGAACGCGACATGATGGTCTCCCACGAACACTTCACGAAGCTTCTGCCCGGATGATGCCGAGCACCCTACACACTTCGGACAATCACACTCTGACAAAGGAACGTAGTGAGCAATAACGTCAGCCTTGATGGCCTGGCACCACATACGGCCGAGATGCCCGCAGTCGCCCTGTCGGATCCAGCAATAATCGTTCTTGCTGAGGGGGATTCGACTTCTGCTGTCAACAATGCGCGTGGACACATTTTTGAGAAGTTCGTTGCTCAGCTACTTCATGCGTTTGGATACTCTAAGCCCACTCGCGAGAGCCTGAATGTAACTGCGAATGGTATCGAAATCGATGTCGTCGCAACCCATGAACTCTCTGCACACACGGCACTTGCAGAGTGCAAGGCCTACACCAGCGCAGTCAGCGCCGCCATGCTTGGGACGTTCCACAGCAAGGTCGTCACACGTCGATACACAGATCCAGCCACACAAGGGTTCTTTGTTGCCATCCCCCGCCTAACATCGAATGGACAACAGCTTGCCGACCTGATCACAAAGAATGACAATAGTTTTCGCTGCCTCACCTCAAGATCCATCGTTGCATTCCTGAAGGAACGCCGGACGATCGTCGACTGCCCAATTGACGGTATTCTGCAAAGCGACCCTGCGGTTATCGTTAGTGCTCATGGTGTCTACTCCGCCTGCATCGAGTTAGACAGGGACAAGCGTACGCCACTCCGCGTACTCGTCTGGGGAACCAACGGAACCGTTCCAGAACCGCTCACAACTGCCCTGTCAATCGATCCGTACTCTCAAGAGAGACCCGTCGTAGACGCTCACGGGCCATCAGAGGCACAAGAGCCAGCTCAGGAACCCGTTGATATGATCGTCACGGTCAACGGGAGTCAATCAGACTTCGAATATCAGTTGCCGGCTTCGCCAAGGTTCTTTGTCGGACGCAAATCACTAGTCCGCCAGCTTGAGAATGCGATTGACGACAAAGCGGGCGTAGTGGTGCTGAATGCGCAATCGGGATGGGGGAAGAGTTCGGCCGCACTTCGACTCCAATCTATCGCATCAGAGCGCTCCGGCTGCTCGCTAATTATTGATTCGCGGACCGCAACACACCGCAGATTTGTCACTGATTCTTTACGAGTTGCCGCACAGAAAGCCCATACCGAAGGCGTTCTCATGTTACCCGCCAACGCTAGTTGGGGCAGTCTATCAAGCGCGGCGAAGACACTAGCCGACGCCGCATGGACGGGCGGTCCGCTAATCGTATTCTTCGACCAGTTCGAGAATGTCTTCAGAGACGAAAGCCTTACCCGGGAATTTCGCGACCTCGCACTTACCGCACGTGATCTATCCGATCGAATCCTGATCGGATTTGCCTGGAAGACCGATCTCGTCGGCTGGACGGAGAGTCATCCTTACCAACTTCGAGACGACATTCGATCAAACGCGACAGTACTTACGATCGGTCCTTTAGGCGCGTCCGAAATTGACACGCTTCTTCGGCGTCTTGAGAAAGAAATTGATAAACCGCTTGCGAAAGACCTAAAGACTCGCCTTCGCGAATACAGCCAGGGCCTCCCATGGCTGTTCAAAAAACTAGCTGGACACTTGATCCGCGAAATAAAGTCTGGAGCATCACAAGAAAGGCTTGCGAGTGAGGCACTTAACGTCCAGGGATTATTCGACGCAGATCTCGCCGAATTAGGTCCAACTGAACAAGAAGCTCTTCGACATATAGCCCGGTACGCACCGATCGCCATTAGCGAGGTAATGGAGCGAGTGACTGCGCCCGTAGTGGAATCGCTTGTAAACAGGAGATTGGTTGTACAAGTCGGCGAGCGCCTTGATACTTACTGGGACATTTTTCGCGACTATCTAAATAACGGTCGGATTCCTGTAGAGGACTCGTACATTCTTCGACAGAGCCCCAACTCAGTTGCAAGGTTGCTCCGCGAGGTTCGTAGAGACGACGGGGACAGTAGTGTGCCCGATATTGCTGGTCGACTGGGCACCAGCGAGAATGCCGTCTTTAACCTGAGTCGTGAGCTTCGACTTCTAGGTACAACGACCTATGAGCCAAACCGGGTCCAGCTGCTTTCTGAAATTTGGAACTCGGCGGACCAAGAAGCCGAGCTTCGCCGCCGCGTCTCTTCATCTCTGCGCCGTCACCGTTCCTACTCAGCTTTTCTTTCACTGGCAGAACGACTTGGAAACGTTTCAATCAGCTCCTTCTCGAAGGAGCTACCCAGTGCATTTCCCGCCGTAGAAGTATCAGAATCGACGTGGACTTCGTACGCACGAGTGCATCTTCAGTGGTTTGAGTATTCCGGCCTAGCGGAGACCAAGTCTGGAATCTCGTGGACTGCACCGCCTGAAGGGACTTCGGGAAGTGGCAGCCTACTCGGAGCCAAACTTGGCCGAAGATCGCGCGGCGGATTCCCCCATGATGCCCCGCGCCCATCAATGGAGCTGCTTCTTGAGGTCTCGAGCGGCGTCGTTGTAGTGGAAGAGTCTCGAAAACGGGCACTCAGGCCGCTGCTGGTTCTAAACGCTGTTGAAGTGGCAGAGGACGGAACTATCACGCTCGCCAAACCCAGCCTCATAGAAGACGGCAGGATCGATTCGGGTGAACTGCTGGCATTGATGAAAGCGGTCCCCGGCGTTCAAGCTGGCTTGAACGTTCTCGAGCAGAACCCATCAGCGCCTGGCTTCGCAGTAGGCAGCGCCGTCCGCTCCACGATATCCGCTCAGTGGACAGACTCCACGACAAAGGGTCTTGGTGGTCACCTCCGGAGCTGGGCACGATTCGCGGGTGTAAAGACGTTGCCCGTTCCGCGAAAGTCGAGCAAGGATGCCTGATCACGCTCCAGCCTGACCCAACCAGCTCCGTGTGCGTTTGGACGAGATTAAGAGATTCGACAGATCGACAGGAGAAGTTGAGCGTGGGAGCACTACTACCGACCATTCAAGCCAACAACCTGCGCGAAGGATTGACCGACTACCTCGCGACGACGTTCGCCTTGACGGACCCCGACGCCCAGGGCACCCTGTCCGACTTTGTCGGCCATTCCGACACTGGCATGTTCAAAGGCCCCTACGTGCGGCTCCGACTCCCCTTTGCCCCAGCTGTGGGCAACTGGGGCATGCACCTTGATTGGTGCCCAGCCGGATTCATCCCCTACGGCCATCAGGCCTTCGCATTCGAACGGTTGTCCACGAAGTTCCAAACGCGTCCCCAACCAACGCTTGTGACTACAGGCACCGGATCTGGAAAGACCGAGGCCTTCCTGTATCCGATCCTCGACCACGTTCTGCGCGCCAAGGCTGCCGGCGTCACCGGCATGAAGGCCCTCATTCTCTACCCAATGAATGCGCTCGCCAACGACCAAGCCGAACGCCTTGCCAGTGTGATTGCCGAGAATTCTGAACTATCAGGTGTGTCCGCCGGCCTCTACACCGGCGAACAGTCAACCGGCGGCCGAACTAAGGTCAGCGACGAAGGCCTTATCACCGACCGCTCTTTGATGCACTCCGCTCCACCTGACGTCCTGCTTACCAACTACAAGATGCTTGACCACCTCCTTCTGCATCCTGATCGTTCCGACATCTGGCGACTCTCAACCGAATCGTTGCAATACGTGGTCCTCGACGAGTTCCACACTTACGACGGCGCGCAAGGTACCGACGTGGCCATGCTTCTGCGCCGGCTCGGCCTCACAGTCAAGGCGCACTGGACAGATTCATCACCCGTCACCGACAAAGACCGAGCCCGCCCGCTCGGGCGGATTACCCCCGTCGCGACATCCGCCACGCTCGGCTCCAGGGCCGAGCCAAGAGCGATGCTGAGCTTTGCGCGCACTGTATTCGGCGAACCGTTCGAACCCGACGCTGTCATCGGCGAGACGCGCCTCACCGTTGCGGAATGGTTGAGCGACCGCGACACGTCCCTCGATCGGTTATTCGAGGCGAAGGCCCCGGAATTGGTCGAATCCGCGGAACGTCTCGACGCGTTCACGTCCGGGTCACCAAGCAACGCGGCCGTGACTGCGGCAGTGCTCGCCGAGCTGTTCCAGCGAGCCGAGGTGTTCGAACGCACCGAACTGTTCACCACTGCAAATGACCTGGACACAGATCGCCGCCTCAGCGTCAACGACGTACGCCGCCTGAGTTCGGACGAACAGCTACATCTCCTCAAGGGCCATCCGCTGCTGGCCCAACTGCTCACTCACGCGAGCATTGCAGTTTCGCTTGCCGATCTTGCAGCAGCCGTGTTCGATATTCCGGCAATCGAACGCGACACGCGCCGTATTCGAACGGCGCAACAACGATTCCTCGATTATCTATTCGCGGCGCTATCCCACCTGCGCGCTGAAGTGGGGCGCTCGGCACTGAACGTAGATGTGCATCTATGGATCCGGGAGCTCTCCCGCATCGACCGTGCCGTTGCCACCAACACTTCCTATCGCTGGTCCGATGACGGAGTGCAAGAAGACGGCGACGTCATGCACCTTCCGGCGCTGTACTGCCGACACTGCGGCCGCTCAGGGTGGGGTGCTCGCCTGGCCCCCACTGGCCATACCCTCGATGTAACCGACGAGTCGATTCGCGCCGACCACGCCTCGGGCGCCTCGCGCTTCCGCGCTTTGATTTCCGCGCCTGCCGAAGCGCTGCGCGTCCAAACCCGTCCCGACGAACAAATCGAAGGACTTCGTTGGTTCCGCATCGACGACCGCGAAATCTCCGATAACGCACCCGGGGCCGACAGCACCGACGACCTCGAGGGAAGAGTTCTCCCGGTTCTCGTCCTGACGGGCGAGAACGTCGAAGAAGGATCCAAGAATGACACCTGCCCCGCCTGCGGCGTCGCCGACGGCATCAGATTTCTCGGAAGCGCCGTCGCCACGCAACTCTCGGTTACGTTGTCGAACCTTTTCGGTGATGCCCGCCTCGACGCTGACGAAAAGAAGGCGTTGATGTTCACCGACAGCGTGCAGGACGCCGCCCATCGCGCCGGCTTTGTCCAAGCGCGCTCCCACACTCTCAGCTTCCGCTCAACCCTGCGCAGCGCTATCGCTGGCTCGTCGCTGACCCTGCCAGAAGTCTGCGAAGCACTTATCGCACGCGCCGGTGAGGATCCCGCCCGGCGCTACCACCTCCTCGCACCCGACATCGTCGACCACGACGAGTTCGCACCGTTCTGGAAGCCTGGTTCACCCACTTCGGCGCGAACCAAGGCAACCGCAAAGGTGCTGCGGCGGCTTGAGTTTGACATCGACCTAGAGTTCGGTTTGCAGTCCAGGCTTGGCCGAACACTCGAACTCACTGGCAGCGCGGTCGCCGAAGTCGGATTGGGTGGTCCCGACCGCCCCGTCCGCCTTGGACGGGCCGCTCTAAACGCCACAGAGCATCAGCTGACGCTCAGCACGCCAGATTCAGCGGCAGTAGCCCGCTGGGTTCGCGGTACCGTCGAACGTGTCCGTACCCGTGGTGCAATACATCACCCGTGGTTGCGCAAGTTCGTCGAGAAAGACGCGAACCGCCGCTGGGTGTGGGGCGCTCGCCCGAAGGGCGAGGGCATGCCTGCATTCCCCAAGGGGCGGCCTGCCCCCGCGTTTCCAGCAGTCGGATCACGTTCTGTGCCTGAAGGATTCGATGCGTTTACGTCAGCATCGTCCTGGTACGCCCGATGGGCGTCGCAGTGCCTGGGGGTGTCGCCGTTTGACGGCAGCTTCCTAGCCCGCTCGTTGTTTTCGGTCCTTGCCGAGCAACGGGTACTCACGGCAATACTGACCGAGAGCGGCCTCACCGCATATGCACTCCCTGCAGCCGCCGTGATTGTCTCCGCGCCCGCCGACGCCGATCTCGCCGATAAGCGTCATCTGCTGGTCTGCAGCGTCTGTCAGACCCCGACCCCCGGCAGCATAATCGTCGTCGATGAGCTGGATGGTGCACCTTGCCTGCTCGTGCGCTGTCCAGGCACGCTCGCCCGCGCACCAAAGGCGCAGAACTTCTATCGGCGGCTCTACGACAGCGCCGAGATGAAACGCGTCGTTGCTCGTGAGCACACATCGCTCCTACCCACCGCAACCCGACTGGGCTACGAGACCGCGTTCAAGCGTGGCGGTGCAGACCCACAGGCTCCGAACGTTCTTGTCGCCACGCCCACGTTGGAGATGGGCATCGACATCGGCGACCTCTCTACCGTGATGCTTGGATCGCTGCCGCGCACCGTCGCCTCATACCTTCAGCGGGTGGGCCGTGCGGGGCGTCTTACCGGAAACTCGTTGGTCCTCGCCTTCGTCCGCGGCCGTGGTGAGCACCTACCCAAACTGTATGACCCGACCTCGGTGATCCAGGGCGAAGTTCGCCCGCCAGCAACCTTTCTCACTGCCGAAGAGATCCTGCAACGCCAGTACGTTGCCCACGTGATCGACCGCCTTGCCAGAGATTCGAGCACCGTTGCGCCGCGCGGCGCACGCGCCGTGCTCGGAAGTTTCGACCAGGGGAGCTGGATGGCAGAGCTACTCGCTGCCGTGGACCTCGACGCCAAATCGCTCGTCGACGGGTTCCTGGCGCAGTTCGACGAGGTGCTCGACGAACACACCCGTATGTCGTTGCGCGCATGGGCAACACCAAGCGACGGTGGAGGCCCAGGCGGACTTGTAACCAGTTTGCAGGATGCGGTACATCGCTGGAACCGTGACCTCACCGAGCTGACCGCCCGGCGTGATGCTGTTGATGCGGAGATGGACGAGTTCGAGCGTCGTGCGTCTTCCCCCGCCGCCACGGACGACGACCTCCGCGACCTACGAACCGCCAAGGGCTCTCTTCGGTTGGTCGGCGGACAAATCCACGATCTCACCGACGACTACTGGATCAGTGTCCTCGAACGCTACGGCGTGCTGCCCAACTACACATTGCTCGACGACGCTGTCACCCTCGACGTCGGCGTCACTTGGATCGACCCCGATACCAACCAGTACATGGGCGAAGCCACTAGCTACCAAAGGGGTTCTCGGGTTGCCCTGACAGAATTGGCACCAGGCGCCACGTTCTACGCACAGGGGTTGGCTGCTCGGATCGATGCCGTAGACCTGGGCGCCGGCGAATCCAACATCCACACCTGGCGACTGTGCCCCCAGTGCGGTTGGGCAGGCATCACACTTGCAGGCGAGGAACCACCGTCGGTGACGGCATGCCCGCGATGCGGCACCGGTGCGATCGCGGACGTGAGCCAGCAGCTTCAGGTGGTTGAGATGGCCCGCGTCTCTGCCGAGGTCCGCCGGGACGAGGCGTCAATCAACGATGCACGCGACGAGCGGCACAAGGAGTCGTTCACGGTCGTCACCGCCGCGGATATCGATCCCGTCAACGTCGAGCGCGCGTGGTTCGTCGACAATCACGAGTTCGGCGCGGAGTACCTGCGTCGCATAGACGTTCGGTGGCTCAACATGGGACGCCGGACTTCTCAGGGCGGCACCCGCACCATAGCTGGGCAGGACACAACTACAGGCTTGTTCCGAGTGTGCTCGTCATGCGGGCAGCTGGATCGGTCGGCGGGCCGCAATAGTCGTTACGAGCACCGAAGCTGGTGCCGGCACCGGAACGCAGCAACCGAGCATGTCCGCGAAATCGCGTTGGCACGTACTCTCCGCACGCAGGGTGTGCTGCTGCACCTACCCAAGTCGCTGGAGTATGACCTCTTCGCTCACCCCAGCCTCAGTGCGGCAATTCTGTTGGGCCTGCGACAGGTCATCGGCGGCTCCCCCGAACACCTCGACGTCGCGACTATCACTGACGCCCTGTACGCCCCCAGCCAGCGGGCTCTGCTGATCCACGACACTGTTCCGGGCGGCACCGGATATCTCGCCGAGTTCGCCGATCCGGCGAAGGTCTGGGCGGTACTCGACGCAGCCCGGGCGGTAGTGCGAGATTGCGATTGCGCCGGACACGACCGGCTCGCCTGCCACAAGTGCCTGCTGCCGTTCTCGCCGCCACATGAGCTGGACAAGGTATCCCGCATGACCGCGCTGCGTGTGCTGAACGATCTTCTCGATGTGGATGACGACGTCGAACCGAATCGCGATGAGTGGGTCAAATCGGTCAGGGAAGGACCTCGCGGGAAGCCGATCGGCGGCGACGAGTCACCGCTGGAGAAAGAGTTCTATGTTGCGTTCGTCGAGCGTTTGCGCACGATGGGTGCGACCGTCAAGGAAACCCCTGGCACCTACGGACCGTCGGCGACGATTGTTTTGCCTGGCAAGAAGATTCGTACATGGAAACTCACTCCCCAGGTGCATATGGCCAACTCGAAGCCCGACTTCGAGCTCGCGACAAATGATTCCGATGTTCCCCGCATCGCGATCTTCGCGGACGGCCGAAAGTTTCACGCCACGCCTGGCCACAACCGTGTCGCCGACGACGCCACCAAGCGAGCAATTCTGCGCGACAGTGGACATCTCGTGTGGTCGTTCGGCCACGAAGACTTGCAACGCTTCAAGACCCATGAATTGGTCCAGCCCCCATGGCTGACCGACAGTGGCTCGTCGACTGCAATGAAGGCTGGTGCGCTGCGCCCGGCCATCGTCAAACAGCTCGCTGCAGACCCCGTCACCACACTGGTTGCTTTCATCACGGACCCTGACCTCGACGCGTGGGAGTCGGTAGGCAAATGGTTGCCAATGGCGCTGGTGCGATCGGACAACCGTGTCAAAGGTGACGGTGAGACTGTCACCGCAAATGCCGTCAGACTTCTTGATGGCGCCTCCGCCGCGTTCGGGGACGGAGTCGATATGTGCTGGTTCCACGTTGACGGGCCACTTTCAATAACAGCCGCAATGCATCATGACTCGCGAAAGATCAAAGCTGTGCTCGTCGTCGACGACCGGGATGAGAAGCTTGAGGTTCACGACGGCCGTGCGTGGAAGGAGTGGCTCCGGTTGTCGAATTGGCTGGGGCTGAGCAGAAATCACCACATCACAACGCGCAGTCTCGTCGAGGCTGGCGCTAGCGCGCCTGCTGCGGCCCCGGTAGCCGAACTAACGGCAGAGTGGCAGGCGGTCTACGACTCGACTGTCTCCGATGCTGAGAAGAAGTTCGTGATCGAACTCGCAGCGACAGACTTGCCTGTGCCGATCGTTGGGTTCGAGACCGACGACGGCGAGGTCGTCGATTTCGCGTGGCGCGACATGCGCATCGGCGTGCTGTTTGCTCCGGACGACGCGACTACAAATACGATGTCTGAGGCGGGTTGGACCCTGTGCACACCTGATATAGAACAGATTGCGGTAGCTCTGCGGAGCGCGTCATAGTCGGGTCACATCGTCATTGCGACGCCGTAGGAGCAATGCAGGACTGAGAGAAGAGGTAAGCAGTGCAGGGCAGCATCAGTCGAGTCACCGAACTGTTCGATGGCAACAGCAAACACCTCTGGATTCCTGTCTACCAGCGCAACTACGACTGGAAGCTCAAGCACTGCGCCAGACTATTCGACGACCTGATCGACATCATCCGCGAGGACCGCAAAACGCACTTCTTCGGCGCGATTGTGGGCAACCCGGAGACATCGTTCAAATACGTTGTGATCGACGGTCAACAACGGCTGACCACCACCAGCCTGCTGATGCTGGCACTGGTCCACGCGCTGGACGACGGCATTACTTCCTCCCAGGATCCAAACCTGGCGTCCGACATCCGCGACAGTTATCTCGTCCTCAAGGCCAGGAACGACGCGGTAAAGTTCAAGCTCAAGCCGGTCAAGAACGACAACGATGCCTATAGCCGACTCCTGCGCGGAGACACCCTGATCGAGACGTCCGCTATCACCGCCAATTACCGATACTTTCGCCAGCGGATCGCCGAGGGAGAACTCGACGGGGACCAGATCTGGACAGCCATATTCCGTCTGCAAGTTATGGCGCTGGACTTAGAGCAGCAGGACGATCCCCAGCGAATCTTTGAGAGCATCAACTCCACTGGCCTTGAGCTCAGTGAAGCCGACAAGATCCGCAACGTGGTGTTGATGCACCAACCAAGTCATGAACAAGAAGATTTGTACGAGAACTACTGGAACCGTGTCGAGAAGGCCGTCGAATACCGCACCGACTGGTTCATCCGCTTCTATCTAGTTTCTAAGACCGGCAAGACGCCTCGACAGGATGGCGTTTACGAGGCGTTCCGCGAATACCAGAAGAACTCTGTGTCCACTACTCGCGAAATCCTATCGGAGATGCGCGATTACGCCGACTACAGTCATGAGCTCAACAACGCATGCACGGGCATCGCCCATGCCGACAGTCGGCTGCGCCGATTCAACATGGTGAAACATGACGTCACGCTGCCATTGACCATGCCGCTTCTCGGCGAGGTGAAGACCGGAGCGGTGTCACCTGAGGACTTCACGAGGGTAATCGCGATCCTTGACTCCTACCTTTTTAGACGTTTCATCAGCGGAGTCCTTACCAGCGCCCTCAACAAGATCTTTGCAACCCTGTACTCCGAAATTCATCGCCTTCGCGGCGAAGGTGACCGGTTCTCAGACGTGCTGGCATATTCTCTGCGACGAAGGGCCGCCTCTGGTCGATTTCCTACTGACGCCGAGTTCAAGGAATCCTTCGCCACTCGCAACCTCTATAACATCAACCGCGAGAACCGCAACTACCTGTTCGAGTGCCTTGAGAACAACTGGTCCAACGACACCCACGACATCGCCGGAGCATTGGAGAGCCAGTCGATCAGCATTGAACACATCATGCCCCAAACACTGACCGCTGCGTGGCGTCACGACCTCGGTGTCGACGCCGACGCGATACACGCCACCTGGTGCAATCGCATCGGCAACCTGACGGTTACCGGATACAACTCTAGTTACTCGAACTCCACGTTTGCGGAAAAGAAGAAGCGCGACAACGGGTTCGATGACTCGCCGTACAGGCTTAATTCACTGCTGAAGAACTCTGATGTGTGGACGGAAGCGCAGCTCAAGGAGCGCACGCAAGCACTGACCGACGTCGCGCTCGCTTACTGGCCGCTGCCGTCTACGGTTTTCGAACCTTACGTGCCGCCGCTGCCCTCCCTGCCAATGGGCGACGACGAATCCTTCACCAACCGCACAATCGTGTCGTTCGAGTTCGGGGATGCTAACAAGACTGTAACGAGCTGGAAGGACGCGTTCGTCGAGGTCATCCGGACCCTCGTGGACCTACGCCGCGAAGAGATCTTTGCTTATTCGGGCGAGTCAAGCGACTTTGCAATAGCTGAGTATCCGAACGAGATCTCCCCCAGGGACTCTTTGGTAGTGCCAGGGTTGACGGTCGTGACCGCGACCTCTACTCGCGCAAAGCTTGCGGTTTTGCGGAAGCTGTTCGACCACCTCGACGTGGATACCGACGACTTGGTCTTCACACTACGCAACACTGACGCTGCCGAACCCGAGGACGAAACAACTGAAGCCAGCCCGTTTGCGGAGTTAATCAAGTTCTTGCCCAAGATGGAAGAACTTGCGTCAACCGCCGTGACAGAAGAAGACACTCGTCATCTTCGAGACGAATTCACCCAAGCGTTCGCCGCCTTCACTATAAGCAACCCCCAGGCCACGATACCGGGCAAGAACCTTACACACCTGGAATCGGCAGACTTCATCGAGGCCGCAACGACCGACGAAGTCCTCGCGGCGCTGAGCATGATGCTTCAGATCGAGACCATGATGCCTCAGTTCCACCGGCTGATCGCCGCAGGAACAACCGTGAAATGGCTGACCACATTGACCTCGAATGGAGTGCACTAATGGCGAACTTGGTCATCGCGTCGAACACCAAGGCGATGCGAAAGCTCGACAAGGGCACTAAGGACAAGGTGTGGGCCTTCATCGAGAAGCTCTCCGTCAACCACACCACTCCGGGCCTGCATATCGAACCGCTCAACGCTGCGGTCGATCCGCGCGTCCGCACCGGACGAGTGGACCAACATTTCCGTGCAATTCTCTTCAAGGTCGATGACAAGCTCGGCGACGACCCAACATTCATCTACATGGGGACATGGCCGCACGACGAGGCCAACAAGCTGGCGGAGAGATCTCGGCTACGTGTAAACCCGATCAACGGCGTTCTCGAGGGCATCATCGGCGAACTCGACGGTGAGGACGATCGCAAGAAGCGCACAGTTGTTCCCGACCCGCGGGGTGAGCTGGACCGCGCGCTGAAAGCTCAGGCCAAGGGGTACCTCGCAGAACGATTCAGTCTCAGCGATCTCACGGATCGACTCGGTCTGGAACAAGAGCTTGCGGAGCGCGCACATGCCGCTGCAAATGAAGACGTCCTCCTGGACATCGCGGCAAACGCCGTCGGTTGGCAAGGCAGTGCACTTCTCGACTTGGCAACCGGCCTACACATCGACACCATCCGCGAAAAGCATGGCTTCACAGAGAACCCCATCGACGAAAACCTCGACGAAGACGAGAAGATCCTCAAGGCTCTCGAACAACCCGCGTCGAAGATGCAGTTCACCTTCGTCGAAGACGACGAGGAACTACGACGCGTTATCGAGGGCGGCGACTTCGCCGCGTGGCGCACGTTCCTGCACCCCGAGCAGCGAAAGTACGTCGAGCAGAACCACAATGGCGCCTTCAGGCTCTCCGGTGGAGCCGGGACGGGCAAGACCGTCGTGGCGATCCATCGCGCTCATCGCATCGCCAAGACTGATCCGACTGCCAGGATTGTCTTGACAACCTACAACAAGACGCTGGCCGCCGACCTCAAGACTGCCCTTCAAAGTCTCGACCCCAACGTCGTGATCGCAAACCGTCTCGGCGACCCAGGAATTTACGTCGGTGGAATCGACGCTCTAGGAAACGCCGCCATCAATCAGGCCGGTGATATAGCAGATGCTGCCGAGTACGTTCTCGGTTACCGCGGCGTGGAACTGACCAACAATCGAACCAACACCGACAAAGTCTGGCGAGATGTGGTCCAAACAGTCAGTAGCGGCCTAGACGTCAAACTTGCAACACCGGGATTCCTGGAAAACGAGTATGTCGCAGTAATTCTCGCAAACAAGGTGACGACACTCGAGCAGTATGCGAAAGTCGCCCGCCCTGGCCGCGGGGTTCGACTCAGCCGTCCGCAACGGATCGCGGTCTGGAAAGTAGTCGAGGCGTTCCGTCGACAGAGCCGGATGGACGGCAGCCTCAGCTTCCCTGAGATTTTGGCACTAGCCGCGGAGCAGCTTCGACTTCGTGCCCAGACAGGTAAGGGCTTTTTCGCCGATCACGTACTCGTCGACGAGGCACAGGACTTGCACGCCACACACTGGGCGTTGCTGCGAAACCTCGTCGCCGAGGGCACAAACGACCTGTTCATCGCGGAGGATTCACACCAGCGCATTTACGGTCAGCCGATTGTGTTGTCGCGGTTCGGGATCAAGATCGTGGGACGGTCGCGGCGCCTGACATTGAACTACCGGACCACCGCACAAAACCTTCACTTTGCAGTCAGCATTCTGTCCGGCGCTAATTACAGGGACCTCGAGCAGGGTGAGGAGTCGACCGATGAGTATCGGTCGGCTCGCCTCGGCCCCAACCCCGAGCTTGTCGAATGCTCGGACGCTGCTGATGAACTCGACAAAGTGGCGGGCTTAGTCCGGAACTGGATCACACCACAGGAGGGCACTGATTTGCCCGCAGTCGCCCCTTCAACGATCGCAGTCCTCACTCGAGGAGTCAACGACCGCAGCCAATTCGTACGCGCCTTGGGAGAACGCGGAGTTGAGGCCCGCGCTCTCGACAACAACCCCGCATCCCCCGATCACGTGCAGGTACTCACCATGCACCGAGCAAAGGGGATGGAGTTCTCGCGGGTCGTCCTCGCCGGAATCGACAACACTCACGTCCCGTCTGCGGCAACTCTTCGTTCGGTTCCGACAGAGGAACGTGATGAAGCTATGTTGCGAGAGCGCTCACTCCTGTACGTCGCCGCAAGCCGGGCGCGGGATGAGCTCGTGGTGACCTGGAGTGGCCGCAGGTCGGAGCTATTGAATTCGTCGACGATCGAGTGAGAGTGCGACGTCAGTCATCCAATAGTCGCGTTCTTACGGAAAGGTGCTCGTGGCTTGGATTTGCGGTAGCGATTGACCACAGAAGCTAGGAACGACAACGGGTGAGGTTCACCCAGGACGGTGGACACCAAGATAGCGAGACCACGGGTTCTGCTGGAAGTATGTCCTCATGTCCCGCAAACGCAGGTCGTTCACGACCGAGTACAAGGTCGAGGCCGCCCACCCGGGGGGAAAGATTCCGGCCGGACAATCGCCGAAGTCGCCCGTGAACAGGTCATCAACGAAGCACTGCATGGGCGTTGGGTCGCCAATGAGCGCCGACGTATGGACGCCGCAACTGCCACCGGCGACGAACCGTTGACTGCTGCCGAGCGCACCGAACTTTCCCGTCTCCGCAAGCAGGTCGCTGAGTAGGAGAAAGACATCTCGTTCCTGAAAAAAGCACCCTTACAATCAAAGGGTTAGCGCAACAGCGCCGGTGAAGGACGACAAGGGTATCGAAGATCGGTATGAGGTTCCCCCCGAAAAGTGGACAGTGGTCACGCGGCCATGATGGGCGCGATCAGTGACTGTTCGTACGTGGTGGGGCTGAGCATCCCGATCGTGGAGTGCCTACGGCGAGTGTTGTAGAAGTTCATCCAGTTGTCAACTGCAGCAACCAATTCAGTGGCATGAACGAAGGTGTGCCGGTAGTAGTACTCGTGCTTGAACGTCGACCACAGACTTTCGGCGCCGGCGTTGTCCCAGCATTGACCGGTTTCACCCATCGAACGCCGCAACCCGTATCGTTCACACGCCTGCTTCATGATGCCAGCTGTGTATTGAGATCCTCTGTCCGAGTGCATGATTGTGCCCGCAACATCGCCGCCACGTTCGGCGACCGCCATCTCCAACGCTTCGACAACCAGCTCGGTGCGCATGTGATCGGCCACGGCCCATCCGAGAACCTTCTTCGAGTGCTCGTCCTTGATCGCGCACAGGTACATATCCCCCTCCCCGCAGGTCAGATACGTTATGTCCGAAGTCCACACCGCATCGAGTTCACCCTGATCGAAACGGCGCTGGACCAGATCATCAGGGAACGAGGCGAACGGATCGACCACGGTGGTGCGGACCTTGAACGTGCGCGGACTGATGCCGACGACACCGAGCGATCGCATGATCTTGGCGACAGTTTTCTCGGTGATCACCTCGCCTCGGTCGTGGAGTTCGGCGGTGATGCGCGGTGCCCCGTACACGCCTTTCGACTCCTGGTGGATCGCGAGGATCTTGATCTCCAGATCGGCTCTACGCTGCTCTCGCTCTGCCAATCGGGTTGTCACACTGCGTCCTTGGTTCTTGTAGAAGCCGGAGGTCGACACCTCGAGCAGGCGCGCCATCCGGTGAACTGCGGAGTTCGCGTACTCCGCGGCCATCAACGTGTAGAGCTCTACTTTTGTTGATTGGCTGCGAAGTACGCGGACGCTTTTTTCAGGAACGCGATGTCTTTCTCCTGCTCGGAGACCTGCTTGCGCAACCTGGCGAGTTCGGTGCGCTCGGCGGCGGTGAGCGGTTGATCGCCGGATGCTGCGGCGGCTTCGATTCGCCGGCGCTCATCGGCGACCCACCGACCGAGTAGGCCTTCGTTGATACCCAACTCGCGGGCGACCTCGGCGATGGTGCGGCCGGAATCGATCACCCTGCGGGCGGCCTCGACCTTGTACTCGGTCGTGAAAGACCTGCGTTTGCGGGACATGCGGACATCCTTCCAGCGGAACCATCGATCCCGCTATCTCGGTGTCCACCATCCGGGGGGAGCCTCAGTAGACCGGGAATGCCGGATGAGAAGAAGACGGAGTTGTGAAGCCGGTGGCGTTCCGGGGAGTCGATCAGCGTCATATCCCGCGCAGTCGGGAAGGCGCCGGGATCGGTATCCACCCCCTTCTGAAGTATCACGGCGGCATTGCGCCACAGCCACGACGGGAGCGGGTTAACTCATTGACTGTTGTTGAGCGTGACGTTATTTCGCGGCCGAAAGTCGTCAAATTGCGAGGAACGATGGTCGTGGCAGCTATCGCGCTGCTGCTGCGCAAGATCGTGCTGGTATGCGGGCCAAGAGGCCCGAACAGTGCCTGCTGCAACGGCACCCACTCCTACGCGCACGGGTCGTGTCGATGCTCGAAGACGAGTGGTCACCTGAGCAATTCGTGGGACACCTGAGACTGCTCCACGGGGGGTAACAACGAGCTGGCGATCAGCCATGAAATGATTTACCGCTCGATCTACATCACTCGCTGGGGTGTGATTCCCCAGAAGTTGCGCAAACGCTTGGGAACGCGACGTCCGATACGAAAGAACAAGCGATACAGCGTCAAAGGCCACTGGCGCTCGCAAATTATTGATGCGCGGTCGATCGAGGATCGACCCGCTGATGCAGAGGATCGCAGCGTCAGCGGTCACGTGGAAGGGGACTTCGTAATAGGTTCGAAGAATGGTCAGGTTGCCACACTGGTGGACAGCAAGGCCCGCTATCTGACGGTTGTTCAAACACCGACCCGACACACAACCTCGGTCATTCCTGCGCTGGTGAGGGAGTATGGGCGGAATGAATCCAGCGTTTTGTCGGACTCTAACCTGGGACCGCGGGATGGGGTTGGTCGGTCACAAGCTGCTGAGCGCCGCGACCGGCATCGAGATATTCTTCGCTGCGCCCGCAGTCCGTGGCAGTGGGGTAGCAGTGAGAACACCAATAAGCTGTTGCGCCGATATCTTCCGAAGGGAATGTACGTAAGAAATCTGAGTCCAGCGCCTCGGTCATCGACTCAAGCCGCATGTGGTCCGCCACCGACCACCTCAGCACTTTCTTGGAACGCTCATCCTTGATCGCGCACAGGTACATGTCGCCGTGTTCAAAGGTGAGAGAGTGATAGGCGAAGTCAATACGGCATCGAGCTGGCCCCGATAGAACCGACCTTGCAACAAATAGTCGGCAAATGAGGAATGGATCGACCGCGATGGTCCGTACTCTGAACGTCCGCAGACTGATCACGACGATACCGATCGCGCGCATGAGCTGGTCGACCGCCATCACTTGCGGACCGAGCTCGTCGCTGCGCCGTTGACGAATACCCCTGCAGCACCCTTCGTCGAGCCGGAAGCGATTTTTCACTCCGACCTGGACAGCGTGTACAAATTTGGGCTTAGCGGTCTCCCTTGAGCCTCCGGGCCTGCTGTCCTCGATCGGACGAACCGGTCAATGTGATCGGCCCAGGGATTTCGGACAGTGGACCCGCTTAGAATAAGGGATCTACCGAAATGAGCCAGTCCAGCATGAGCAGATCGCGTCGATCGTTCAGTCCCGAGTTCAAGGACGAACTGTGCCGAGAGGTCATCGACTCCTCCAAGCCGATCAGCCAAGTCGCCAAGGCCTACAACGTCGGTGACGACAGTCTGCGCCGATGGTTGGTGAAGTACCGTGACACCCACGGCGGCGGCCCGGACACCGAACTCACCCTCACCGAACGAGCCCGCCTCGCCCAACTCGAACGGGAGAATCGAGAACTTCGAGCCGAGGCAGCCTTCCTGAAAAAAGCAGCCTCGTACTTTGCACGGGGAGCCACGGTAGTGGCGAAGTACGAGTTCATCGATTCCTATGTCGCGGACGACTCCGCGGTAGTACCGATCACCTACCGCTGCCGCTCGCTCGAGGTCTCCACCTCCGGGTTCTACCACTGGAAAAGCCGGCCACAATCAGCAACCGCAATCCGCAGAGATACTCTAGCACAACGCATTCGGGTGTTCTTCAGGCTCTCGCACGGCACGTACGGATACCGCCGCATCCACGCAGATCTGCGAGCAGCCGGCATCCAGTGCTCCCCGGAACTGGTCCGATCGATCATGCGCGACGAGGACCTCGCGCCGTGCCAACCGCGGCCGTTCCGGGTCACTACCGACTCCGACCCGAACAGCGCACCGGCAGTGCCGGATCTGCTCATGCGCGACTTCTCCGCTAATCGCCCAGGAGCGAAGTTCGTCGGCGACATCACCTACATCCACACCTGGCAGGGGTTCGTATATCTCGCGACGGTCATCGACTGCTACTCCCGCAAAGTCGTGGGCTGGTCGATCGCAGACCATATGCGCACCGAACTCGTCGCGGCGGCGTTGACGAATGCGGCATCGACGACCCTGATCGAGTCGGGAGCGATTTTCCACTCCGATCGCGGCACTTGCCGTCTACACATCGCGGGCCTACCGGGCTTTGGTGAGCTCGCTGCGGATGCGGTCGTCCATGGGGCGGACCGGGGTGTGTTGGGACAACAGTATGGCGGAAAGTTTCTTCGCGGCCCTCAAGAACGAGTGCGTCTACCGAACGATCTATCCCACGAAAGACAAAGCGCGACAAGATATCATCAGATATATCGAAGGGTTCTACAATCCACGACGCCGGCATTCGGCAATCGGGTACCGATCCCCGAACGACGTCCACTACAGTTATCTGCAGCCCGCGATCGCGGCCTGAGAATAGTCATCTCCATTGTCCGAAATCCTCGCGGCAGATCAATGCTCGCACAACTGCATAGCCGAAAGCTTCTTCCCCGCAACGAAGGAAATTCGTATACCTCACCGCGTAATCCGCCAAATATCCAGCACCACAGGACATGAACCCATACCAACGAGAATTCCTACAATCCGCGACGGGGGACATCAGCACTCAACTATTAGGCCCCAAACGACGTCCGCTACTGTTATCGGCATCACGTCACTGAGTCCTGAAATTGGCCATCTCCAGTGTACGAAATCCCCGCGGCAGATCAGCATTCTTCTACGCCGAGAATCAATGCCAATTGAAGGATGTCACCCACATCGGGACAGATCTACATCTATGCCCGGTACTCCCGGTCGAGGAGGACATGCCACTGGGACCGAGGTGGTCGGCAGCATGGAACCAGCAAGCTGTCACCCCACATCGATACGCTCGACAGGTTGCGGTGAGTCAACCGCGACGTAAGACAGTTAGAACGGACGCGAAATGAAGTTCAAGAGCGAGCAGTCCTACGACAAACTGCGGGGCGGGTACTACACGCCCGACCATGTCGCCCGGTACCTGACACGGTGGGCTTTGGCCGACGGTGCCACCTCGGTTCTAGAACCTAGCTGCGGCGACGGTGCATTCCTCAAAGCCGTCGTGGAGCTCGACCAGCCACCCGCCACTGTCCATGGTGTCGAACTCGACCCATCAGAGGCAGCCAAAGCGCAGAAAGTCCTTGGTCGCCCCAGTAAAGCACGTAAAGTCTTCGCAATGGACTTTCTGTCCTACGCGCAGATGCCAGGACGTTCGCGATATGACGCAGCAGTCGGCAACCCGCCGTTCATCCGCTACCAGTTTCTCGAACCCGAAACACAGATCCTGGCGCGCGACTTGTATGCACGTCACGGACTCCCCTTCACTAAGCACCTCAACGCGTGGGCTCCATTCGTCGTCAACAGTCTCGACCTCACGGCTCCCGGCGGCCGAATCGCAATGGTCATCCCAGCCGAGCTGTTGAACGTCATACACGCCGGCGGTCTTCGGTTATTCCTGCTCCAGCAATGCGCCAAAGTACTCCTGATCGATCCTCAAGAACTGATCTTCGACGCGGCACTCCAAGGCACCGTCCTGCTGATGGCGACAAAGCGCTCTGAGGAGACGGATGGCTGCGGACTAGCCGTTGAGCATGAGCCAACCAACGATTTTCTCGACCGCGACCCCGGTGCTAGGTTCGATGCAGCACGCTTCATCCAGACTCCTCCTACAACCACGAAGTGGATGTCGTCGCTGCTCACCGCTGAGGAGCAAGAGACTCTTGCTCGGGTGCGCGCCCTGCCGGCTGTGCACAGATTCGACGAGGTCGCCACGGTCAGTGTCGGAATTGTTACCGGAGCAAACAAGTTCTTTCTCGTGCCAGACTCAGTGGTCAAGGAGTTCGACCTCTACCAGTACGTCAAGCCGATGTTCGGTCGCAGCTATCACGTGCCGGGTGTTATTTATGACACCACCACCCACGCTGCTAACACAAGCAAAGGACTCGCTACAAACTTCTTGCACTTCGGTTCAACTACCTTTGATGATCTGCCAAGTGGGGCTCAGAGGTATATCCAGAAGGGCGAAGCAGAGGAACTGCACCTGCGGTACAAGTGCCGCATCCGCGACCCCTGGTACGACGTACCCTCAGTACGGTCCGCCACCATGAGTCTGTTGAAACGGTGCCACGAGGCGCCGCGCCTCATCAGCAATACAATGAACGCTTACACGACCGATACGGCCTACCGTGTCGCGAGTGAATACCCACCCGAGGTACTAGCCGTTGGATTCTTCAACTCTTTGACCGCATTGACCGCTGAGATGTCCGGCCGCGCGTACGGCGGTGGGGTGCTCGAACTCGTGCCATCCGAGATCAGGTCGTTGGCGGTTCCAGTCATCGACATACAACCTGATGTGCTCCGACAACTCGATCGACGCTTCCGCGATGGCGACAGCGTGGAACAGATATTCAGGGCCCAGGACGAAACCGTACTCGGGCAAGCAGGTGTCTCGAGCGACGACATACGCGTCATCCAAAACGCTCGTCTGCGTCTGATGAACCGTCGACTCCGCGAGGTGACTACCGCATGAGGTTCGATAGCACTGCGGTCGTCGAGCAGTTGGTTGGAAAGTTTGCGTCTAGCGTTGACCAGTACACGGCCACCCACGGACACTATCTTGAGGCGGATGCACGGAGTGAGTTCATCGACCCGTTCCTTCGGGCTCTCGGTTGGGATGTCGAGAACCTCCAAGCACTAATTCCATCTCAACGAGAAGTTGTCCGCGAGCAAAGTCTGCCGCAGGAGGTTGGCGCCAGTAAACGGCCCGATTACACCCTCCGGGCAAGCGGAATCAGCAAGTTGTATGTGGAGGCAAAAAAGCCGTCGGTCAACATACTTACCGACATGGAGTCGATTCGGCAGACGCGAGCGTACGGCTGGACCAAGCAGCACCCCATCGCCGTGCTTACCAACTTTCGACATATCCGCATCTTTAGCACTGTTGTGCCAATCAGCCTCAGCGATATTTCGACGACAGCACTACTTTTCGAGTGCGAGTACCTGGACCTGGCCACGAACCTCGGAAAGATCGCAAGCTTGATCGGCCGCAGCGCAGTCAATGAGACCGGCTGGGAGGCGCAGTTCGGCACGCCACTCGCCACAGCACCACTCGCAGCGGACAAACGATTCATCGAGCAATTTAACGGGTGGCGGCTTCAAGTGGGCCACGACCTCGTAACCAACAGTGCGGCGATGACAGAGGACGAGGTCAACGACGCAGCACAGCGGATCCTCAACCGGCTAGTGTTCGTCCGGATGTGCGAGGACCGCGGCATCGAGGGTGAAGGCGTACTACGCGAAGCATTCAATGGAACAATTACTGACGTCGTCGAACTCTTCAAGCGGCTGAACGACCGTTACAACACCGGCATCTTCCGTACCGCCGCCCTAGCCAACGACCCCGTGGTCCTGATAAATGCCGCCACGCTCAAAGCAATCGTCGAGAACCTCTACGCGCCCTTCTCCCCATTCTCATTCGCCGTACTCGACGCTGACTTCCTGGGGCTCGTCTATGAATCGTCGCTCGCCGAGCACCTGAGCATCCGAACCACAGAAGGTAAGCGAACCGTTCGCCTCAACAAAAAGCGCGAATACGCGAATCGCGACGTAGTGACGACGCCGCAAGAACTCGTCGACAGCACTGTGCGCGCCGCGATCGATGAAGTGGACGTCAGCCTTCCAAAGACCCTTGACTTCGCAGTCGGATCGGGACGCTTTTTACTGTCCGTGTTCAACGTTCTCGTCGAGCGTGAGGTCCTGCGCAGAACCAACCTCCCTGGGAAGCCAGGTCTATTAAAGATCGGCAAAGATACCTACCGGCTGTCCTTCGCGGAGAAATGCGCCCTGCTCGCAGAACACCTTTTCGGAATAGACATTGACTTCCACGCCGTCGAAGTTGCCCGGTTCAGTCTGCTGGTCCGCCTCCTCGAAGATGAGGTCCGCGACACTCTCCCCTCTCGCCGGGGTGGCATTCTGCCCGACCTCGCCGTGAACATCGCCCACGGCAATACCCTAGTCCGAAAGATGCCTGCAAATGCTCTCTCAGGAGCCGAAGAAGTTACACGGCCCCTCGACCTCGCACAGGTAGGGCTTCCGACTGCCTTCGACCTCATCGTCGGCAACCCGCCGTACGTCAGCACCGAGAATATGCGCAAGCTTGACAGACTCGAATTCGAGTACGCCAAGCAAAATTACGTCACCGCCCACCAGCAATTCGACAAGTACTTCCTGTTCGTCGAGTTCGCCGTGGATCACCTTCTCCCGGGAGGCGTACTCGGCGTAGTCATCGCAAACAAGTGGATGACCGTCGAGGCGGCAGCTAAACTCCGGGCAATGCTGCGCACAAAAGTAGCGGTTCGACGCCTGACCAACTTTCGCCACGTGCAGGTGTTCGTAGACAAGGAAATCTACGTCTGCTCGCTGGTCGCCAAGCGAGCCGAGGCGTTGGACTTCGAGTATGCCGAGCCGGACTCCATGAGTCACCACGCCGACGGCGCGAGTACGCACCGCACACTGAAATATCAGCTACTCCCCGCGGAAGATCACGCCGCATGGGTTTTGCCCGCCAATACCAACGAAGAGCACGTACTTGTACTCATTCAACGCAATTCAATCCCGTTGAAGGACATCGTTCACGTACGAAACGGCGTCCAAACGAGCCTCAACCGCATCTACCTGATTAAAGAATCCTCCCTTCTGGACGGCATCGTCGAGTTCGCTTTCGCCGGCGAGCTATGGCACATTGAGGAAGCAATCACCAGGCCATATTTGGATGACTCCACCAGGCTGCGTTCTCACTTTGAAGTGAAGGCTGACGCACGCATTATCTACCCATATCGCAAGACTACGTTGGCACAAAACCGTTCCGGGTTCGAAGTGATCCCTGAGTCCGTAATGCACGCGAGTTATCCTCTTGCCGACAAGTTTTTGAAGGCACACAGAAGCGACATCGAAGGCCGTGGAGACGTCTCCGCGCGCGAGCGCAAAAAAGCGTTCTACGTCTACGGACGTACTCAGGCGATCGGTTACGCCGACCTTGCTCCGAAGATCGTCTACACGGTGAATCAGCGCGGGGAGAAATACGGACTTGACACTACGGGTATCGCCTTTCAGTCCGGCGGAACCGCTGGCGAGGTCGCCATATACCCTCGGGACCTTGGTTATTCATTAGATTTTGTACTCGCACTGCTCGATCAGCCTGCAATCGAGTTCTTCTTGCGCAAGCGGGGCAGCCCGTTCCTCGGCGGGTACTACGCCCGTGGTTCTGCGGTCATGAACGATGTACCTGTTCCGAAGCTCGACTTCGCCAATGAGTCTGACGTCGAGTTTCACGATAAGGTGTCCGAGTTGATGGTCGAGCTCCGAAAGCTGCATGCCAAGACTGCCACGACGTCAGAGCGTCGCATGACCCAGCATCAAGCTCGCATCGACTCGGCAGCTCACGAGGTCGAGGCCCTCTTCCAGGACCGGTGGGGCCTGTCAGCGAACACTGTGGCGAAATTGAAAGCCTGAGAGGGCCTGCGCTTTCTTAGCTACATGGCCGATATATCAAAGACGGAATTTCGTTGTTTTCGGCAAAATTCATCTTTTTGGCTCCGCATACCCGGAGAAACGACAATCTAAGGCGTTACGCACATATTTAAGGCGGATACTCCGAGTGAGCTGGACTCCCTTGTAGGAGATGGCATGTCCTCAGTGAACGAGGCCGCTTTTTAAGTCTTGCTGCTTTGAGCTGGGAGGATAGACCACTAAATGTTGTGGGTATGAACGTTGCTAACGTGGGACTGAGGTAGACGGGCTGGTCCTCCGCCGCGGAATGGGAGTTGCAAACCGACCATTAACAGCGAAAGGACCAGCTCTGTGACATACCGTAATATTGCACTGACTGTCGAAGGAACACGACGCCTGATGATGGCTTTGGCAGGTCCCCGATAGTCGGACCACCGCGTTCTAGAGCCACGGTGTGATTGATGTCAGTCGATCTCGCAGCCCACGGGTTGGTGCGTGTGGGTGCATTGGGCAGCATACTCAGCGGGTGTCAGGTAACCCAGGGACGAGTGCCGGTGCCGATTATTGTGGTCGTCCTTGAAGTCCTCGATCACGACCCTCGCTTCGAGCAGGCTGGTCCAGTGATTGCGGTTGAGGCATTCCTTTCGTAGTCGGTTGTTGAAAGATTCGATGTGTCCGTTGTTCCATGGTGTGCCCGGCGGGATGTAGGCGATACCGATCCTGTCCCGGCAGAACTGTTGCAGTACAGAGGAAATGAACTCCGGCCCGTTGTCCATTCGCAGCACTTGAGGCGGCCCTCCCCACAGCGCGAACGCCTTACCAACTCCTCGGTCAGCCGCTGGGCGGTGATCGAGCGCTCCACGATGTTGAGCACCGACAGTCTGGTGTGTTCGTCGATCATCGACGCAATCTTGATGGCCTTCCCATCGACGGTCGAGTCGAACTGGAAATCCATAGCCCACACCACTTTCGGGGCGTCGGCTTCGATCTGCGGGCACGAGCTGATGCCGGCGCGTTTGCGGGGATGGTAGATCCGAACCTGCAGGCCCTCTTCCTTCCAGAGTCGGTGAACCTTCTTTTTGTTCACCGTCATGCCTACGTCGTACCTCAGATGCGCCCAGGCGCGACGAAAACCGTGCACTGGATGCGTGCCTGCATATTTGCGGAGTGCGGCTCTGAGTGTGGCGTCAGGGTCGGCGGGTGTCTGCGCGATCGGAGTCCGGGCGTAGGTGGATCGGGCGAGCCCAACTGCTTTGCACGCCAGTCGTTTCGACATGCTCATCGTGGTCACGAGCATGTCGACGGCGCGGCGCTTGTCAGCTGGGCTCAAAATTTTCCAGTAATAATAGGATCAACCCGCTGACGAGGTGGCCTGACTCCGAATTTTCCTGGCCCACCCGGTGCCTTTCGAAGGACCCGTCGACCGCCTCGCCCGCAGGCCACCACAACACTGTGGAGCACGCGAAGTCCGTGACCTCATAGGAGCCTGCCGCCCCACCTCGGCCCGTCACTGGCCCGTCCGAACCTCGCGCACACCACCCGAGGAAAGGCCGGACCACGTGACACCGAAACGCACACCACCACGCATCTACTGCGGCGTCGACACCCACGCCGACACCCATCACGCCGCCGTCATCACCGACACCGGAATCCTCATCGAAAGTCGCCAATTCGACACCACCACAGATGGATACCGCGAGCTACACACATGGATCCTCGGCCACGGAGCGCCCATCGCCGTCGGCATCGAAGGCACTGCCTCCTACGGCGCCGGCCTCACCCGGCATCTCCGCTCCCGCGCCGTCGCGGTCGTGGAAGTTCCGCGCCCGAACCGCAAACTCCGCCGCAACGTCGGCAAAAGCGACCCGATCGACGCAGAAGCAGCAGCCCGCGCCGTCCTGGCCCGCAACCAACTCTCCGAACCCAAACACGGCGACGGACCCATCGAGGCAATCCGAGCACTGCGCGTCGCGAGATCGAGCGCAGTCAAAGCCGCCACCGCATCGATGAACGCCGTCCGATCGATGATCGTCACCGCACCAGAAACACTGCGCACCCACCTGCGCGGACGCACCACCACAGCACTGCTCGATGCGTGCATCGCACTCGAACCCGACCTCGGCGCTCTCACCGACCCGACAAACGCCACCATCGTCGCACTCCGCTCGCTCGCCGGGCGGTGCCGCGAATTGCGCAGAGAAGCAAAAGAACTCAAGAAATACCTCACAGCACTCGTCAAGCAGAGCGCACCACGAACTTCGGAAATCCTGGGACTAGGACCCGACACCGCAGCCGCGCTACTGATCACCGTCGGCGACAACCCCGACCGGCTACGGTCGGAATCGTCGTTCGCTCACCTGTGCGGAGTAGCGCCGATCCCCGCGTCGTTGGGCAAGACCACACGGCACCGGCTACATCGCGGCGGCGACCGACGCGCCAACCAAGCCCTACACACCGCCGTCGTCGTCCGCCTCAAATACAGCGACGAGGCACGCGCCTACGCCAATCGCCGCACAGCAGAAGGGAAATCGATGCCCGAGATCCTCCGATGCCAAAAACGCTACCTCGCGCGTGAGGTGTTCAGCGCACTGCGCGCAGATTACAGTGCGCTGACTGCTTGACATCTATAGGAGCGTCCCGCGCCACCTCCCGCAGCGCGTCCTTCTCCAGCTCAGCGTCTGCCAGCAGGCGTTTGAGCCGGCTGTTCTGCTCGCGAAGCTCCTTGAGCTCCTTCGCCGCGTCGGTGTCCATCCCGCCGTACTGGCGGCGCCAGTTGTACAAAGTCGCCGCCGACACCTCGAGCTCTGCCGCGATCTCCTCCTGCGTCTTGCCTGCAGCGGTGAGTTCATCGGCGCGCCGTAGTTTGCGCACGATGTCCTCGGCAGAGTTGCGTTTCCGTCCAGCCATGTTCTCCATCGTCCTATCTGCCCAGCTCATGGGCAACAAGACTCTAAAACAGGGTGGCCCCGTTCACCGGGGACACGCCAGCTTCACGGCCGGTCACCTTGCGGGCGAGCTTGAGTGCGGCTTCGACCGTATTGGTGCCTGTCGGGCCGGGGAACTGCACCTTGTAGTTCAAGCCGCGCGGATCGAGCGCTGCCAGAGTCGTCCGATCGCCCACGTGACCGCCAGAACGCGACTCCACATAGGTCAACCAGTATCGCCAATACGGTGAACTGGGATTACACGACCGCTCCAGCACGCCTAAACCTGAATGCACCGATCCGGTGACGGATGGTCGCGTGCCGTAGACACGAAATGCCCTGCCGTAGTGGAAGAATGAGGTTTCTTGACGACCAAATCCAACCGCCACGAAGGGCATCTCGCAGATGCAACTATCGCACACCCGACCTGTCGCTGCCGCATCCTTCGACGACCCCAATCTGGTGTCCGCGGTCGGGTTGGTTCCAGTGATGGCGCTGGCTCACAGGTCAGGGCTGCACGCCCTGGTCGATGAGCATCTGAGCGTGCCGACGGACAAAGGCGCGAACGCCGGCCGCAAGATCGGAGCCCTCGTCGCGGGCATGGTCGCGGGTGCGGACAGCATCTCCAACATGGCGATCCTGCGGCACGGGGCGATGCACATCCTGTTCGAGCGGCCCTACGCACCCTCGACGTTGGGATCGTTTCTTCGCCAGTTCCGGTTCGGGCACGTCCGACAGCTCGACGCCGTCGCCTCCCGGCTACTGCAGGCTCTCACTGAGCGCACCCCGCTGCTGGCAGGTATCGGCACCGGCCCGGTGATGATCGACATCGACGACTCCATCATCGAAGTCCACGGACACGGCAAACAAGGCTCCGGCTACGGCTACTCCGGCGTCCGCGGCCTCAACTCCCTGATCACCACCGTCACCACCGAGACCGCGGCGCCGGTCATCACCGCCCAACGGCTCCGCAAAGGTGCCTGCGGGTCCGCCCGCGGAGCAGCACGCATGATCGCCGACACCCTCACCACCCTCGACCGACTCCGCACGAATGCAGCGGCCGGCGACACCGGCAACCCCGGGGCACCACCGAAGCCGTTGCTGCGGGCCGATTCGGCGTATTTCGGATACCCGAGCATCGGCGCAGCGATCCGAGGCGGGGCGGACGTTTCGATCACCACTGGACTGAACTCGGTGATCAAGACCGCAATCAGCTCGATCGACGACGGCGCCTGGACACCGATCCGATACACCAACGCCCTCTACGACGACACCACCGCGCAGTGGATCTCCGTCGCGGAAGTCGCCGAGATACCGTTCACCGCGTTCGCCTCCCAGAAGAAAGCTCATCACGTTCCCGGCCGGCTCGTCGTGCGCCGCATCCCCGATCTACGCCCGAAGAAAGACCAGGGCCAAGGCGAGTTGTTCGACGTGTGGCGCTTCCACGCTTTCTTCACCACCACCGACCCTGCCGACCTCGATACCGTCGCCGCCGACCAAACCCATCGCCGGCACGCGGTCATCGAACAGGTCCACGCCGACCTGAAGAACTCCGCCCTCGCCCACATGCCCTCAGGTCACTTCAACGCCAACGCCGCTTGGCTGGTCTGCGCGGTGATGGCGTTCAATCTCACCCGCGCCGCCGCGACATTGACCGGCGAAGACAAGCTCGCGAAAGCTACGACCGGGACCATCCGGCGCACGCTGATCTCGGTGCCCGCACGGATCGCCTCCTCGGCCCGGAAAATCACCCTGCACCTACCGGAGAAGTGGCCCTGGGAAGCAAGCTGGACTGCGTTGTTCGACAGCATGTTCGGCCGCAACGCTTACATCCTCGCCTAACCGAACAGATCCAGCCCGCCCACAACGCGAAAGATCCAGTGGAACAACCCGACACCCGAGATCGGGCACTCCGCCACGCCCATAGCCAAGCCCACACTGCGCAACATGATTCAAGGTCACGCACTCAGCCCATCGGTGAATTCAGGCTAAACGCCACCGCACCGCCACTGCGAAAAGCTCGGCACTACCGCATCAAGCCGTACACACTGAAATACAACGGGAGAGTCGAACGCTACAACCGCTTCCTCACCGAAGAACTGCTCTACTCCCGCGAGTACACCAGCGAACAGCAACGGCGCAACGCCGCCGAAATCTGGAACATCGACTACAACCACCATTGACCGCATCCAGCACGTAGAGGAGGACGGCCTGCCGCTTACCGCCGGCACCACGTCCTAACGTCCGTGCCCGATACATCTAGCTCGGATGCGCGACCACACGGAATTGGAGGACGGTGCACCCTCGGTAGAACGCTTGTTAGCAGAATCCGGCTACGGCCGCAGGTCGATACGCCACGAGTCCGCCTGCTCGGCCGTCACTCCCGAGGAGCGCAACAACTCCAGCAAGTCTTCCTGCCGCGGCTGTCCAAACGTCAAGCGATACAACGCCACCCGCTCGTGAGTTCGCTTGAGGCGCTCCGCATCCACACTCAGCTGATACGGCAGCACGTCGCGAATTACTTTGTGCTGGCCTGGGTAAATCCAGTCTGGTGCAAGGCCCGCTATTTCCGCGTTCGGCGCGTCCTGAGCGGCGAGACGGTATGCCTCCTGCCACGGGTTGTCAGCAGCAAGCATCTTCGAGCCATGCTTGTCTGCGATGTTCCGCCGAACTGCATGCCCCCGGAATCGGTTAACTCGACCATCTCGCTGCTCGAAGTCCACTGGACTTCCGGGCACATTCCAGTGCACCAAGTTGTGGCACCAAGGGTGAAAGTCGATCCCCTCCTGCCCGACGCTGGTGGACACCAGGACGAAAGGCCAAAAGGGAGAGTTGAATGCCTCTCTGATTTCGCCAGGCCGGGCCGATTCTTCGTTCTGCCGCGCGTCGCCGTAGCGGAGGGCGAATCGGCTCGAAAAGTCGATGTCATTGCCCTGCTGCAACGGATCTTTGGCCTTGTAGATGGCGGGCTTGAGCTTGAGCGCATCGGCAGCGCGCCACGCAAATGCAACAAGGGCCTCGTCATCGAATTCGCTGTTGCCCTCGACCTGGACGAGATGAAAGAGGTGCTCATCGAGTACCGCTTGTAAGTTCCCGTCGGCGCAGTATCGAAGTACTTTCTGCCAATATGACAACTCGACTTCGTAAAGGTGGTCGAGCACGAGTGCTGACTCCCACCTGTTGAACAGAGTGCGCAGGCCTGAAGCAAGGATCGCCGCGGCACGCCATCGCCCACCTGTCGTGACCTGAGACGTGTTCACCGATAGGCGACCGAACGCACGCCACGCACAATTGGCGGGCGAATGCATCGCCAGCCGTGCTGTCTGCGTCGTCAGCTCGGGAGGAATAACGGACAGATCCAGTGTTTCTCGCTGACGATGCACCTCGATCGCAGCCGAGACGTACTCATCGATGACCGTTGACTGATCGGCGCGGTCATCGTCGCTCTCGATGCCCTCTTGTGCGCCTCGCCCAGCGATTGCGTCGGCCGGCGTCAAGTTCGCCACGATGCCGCTCAACGCTTCGTCTAGTTTCTCATCACTCAGCGCGAGCGGCCATTGCCACACCAGCGACGCTACCTCGCCCGCACCGGACTCACGCGCACCCTGTGGAAGCTTCCCAGACAGCTCTCCTGCGATCCGCGATTCCGCATACTCACGATCGAACGGTCTTCCCGCCGCCCCTGCGCGCCGAAGGGGGTCAGCCATGTCGGCCAGCCCCGGCATCGGGAAGAACGGAATGAAGCTTGCCATTGCCGTCAATTGCTCACCGCGACGACTGAATCGAAGCCTTGGCGGAATATGCCGCGATGCGGTGACGTCCCGTCCAGTCGCGACTCCTGACCGTGCAATACGGCGATTCGCATCGTGACTCAACAACGATGCGACGGCCGTCGGCGTTGCTGTCCATTGAGAGAACACCAACTTCTTCGTCATTCGAGCAGCCTCCGGTGCCGCGAAAGGACCGCCCGGCTTCAAGTAGGGCAGAGATGGAGGCAACCACAACATTGTCTGCCAGTTGCGCCCTGTTGTCTGGCCTATCAAGGCTTCGAGTCGAGGATTCCGAACCGTCAGCGGATCGAAGTTCTCGACGGCTGCGGGGTCGAGTCGGTCGAGCGAAGCAACAAGGGCCCTCACGTCCTCATCCTCGATTGCCTCGCCCACAAACCGGCCGAGTTGGTAGGATTCGAAGAAATGCACCAGCTCCGGTACGGACTTCCAGACATCCATCGGGAACCGAGCACCCACGAGGTCGGCAAGCTCGCTGAACTTCTTGTACTGAGTGACAGCCTCGGACGAGATCGAAGGCGCTGATGTTCGCCGCTCTTCCACCATCGACTCGTTCTGGCGCGGGGGGCGCTCCGTTCGGCACATCACGGTAAGAAGCTCCGCCCGGATGCGATCACGCAGCACTCCCGGGTCTTGCCGATTTTTGACCGCCTGGCGATACTCATCCAGCAGCTTGGCGATGCCTTGTGCACCCTCACCTTTCGCTCCTCGGGCTAGGAAGTCCAGTACCCCCAAAAATTGTGATTGATGGGTGCCATCCCCTTCAGGTCCATCATCGATCGGCTTGTACGGCGTCGCGGACAGCAGTAGCACCTTGGCGTGACGATAGTTGAAGAGTTCCTGGGCGAGTTCGCTCACTGGGCTGTCGGTTTCGAGCAGCTCAGTAAAACGTTGGAACTCGTCGAGGATCACCAGATCGGGTTCCAGTGCTTCGACTCCGGCCCGCGACAGAACTTTTCTGAGTTCGCTAATGACCGCAGACGCGGCAGAATACCCACCCGGAACAGCCGGGCGTCCTGTTGTTTGCTCGACAAGATCGCGGAAGCGCTGCAGGGCCGAGCCATCGTCGGAAGTTCGTTCTTCGGCAAGCTCCAGGAATTTGGCGACAATCTGCTGATCAAGCCTTTTAACTGCGTGACCTGGTGAAGCACCAATGCCTTCTTCGAAACCTGCGACGCGTTGCTTGAATCGGTCCAGGCTTTGCACGGTACCTTGCAACACTCTGTACGCGGCTGTCTTGGCTGCACCAGACAGCTGCAGATAATCGCACAGAATCACGAACAGGAGCGCACGTTCCCGCGCAGTACCTGAGCGCCAACCCTTGTCCGGGAACGATGTTTTCGGTGTCAACGAGACCAAGTTGACCGGCTTTCCAGCAAATCCGCTCCCGGTCTTCAACTGGTCCGTCGAGGTCGCCAACAAACTCAGTCGCGTCGACATGCTGATCTTGCTGCCAAGGATGTCGAGGCGCTGGATGTTCTGGCGAGCGACGTCGGTGTTCGAACAGATATAGATAACGTCGATGCGTCTGACGTCGGGGTTGTCTTGAAGGGCTTCAATGGCCCGCGCGATCACACCGCGCGCAACCATTGTTTTGCCAAGTCCGGTTTCGTCGGCGACAAGAAACCGTGTACCGGTCCGTTTTCCGTACAGTACGTCCGATACATGGTCGACCGTGGCGCGTTGGAACGGTCGAAGGGTCTTGAGGTGCGGTTCAGCCTCGAACCTAATAAAGTCAGACATCTACTGTTACCTCTGCTTTGGTTGCGGTGGATATCGCAGACCACAGCTGACGAAACCCCTCCGGTAGAACGCCGTTCGGGTCATCTTGGTCAATGATGCTTTCGACAACTCCGGCTAGGTGGTTAAGAATCTGCAGGTTGGAGGTCGATACCCGAAGCAGCTGCTCGAAGAGACCGTTCTCCAACGCATCCCACCGGCCGGAAGTAAGAGCTACATCGCCCCCGTCATCGCCGCCATCGCTAGCGGCACTCGGCGCACCGAAAGCCAGTAACAATGCCAAGAAACGACGGAAAGCATCGGGAGTGCTGATTTCACGAGTCACGATCGAGCTCATGCGTCCGGGGACGTCGTTCACCAAATCTGCTTTTACTACCGTTGAACTAGTGCGCCCACCGTTATCCGAGATGGTAAGCACCACAAATGCGGTCACATCGGAGAGGGTCAGCCCTTCGAACGGTACGTCGATTCGGCTGCCAGTCAAGACGTTCGCAGCAATGGCCTTGTCGGTGAGAAGTGAGACCATCAGCGTCACTTCTTGTTTGGTCGAAACGGCCGCCTCGCTCGTCAGGTGAAGCGTATACGCCTCGTCCGTTTCGCTGAGTTCTGCGCGAAGTGACACCGCGGAAACAAGTTGCCGAAGCTGACCGTCCAAAATGGCCTGTTGATCCTCAGCCTCCTCCCCTGATGGCTCGATCGTCGTCGATTGGAGGATCGACATGAACCCTCCCTTGCCCAGCAATGCGTCGACGCCCAGCACGCCTGTCTTCCCGGTGAGTTCGACAAGTATCTCGACGTTGCCGCGGAAGGCATTTCGAGTTGCATTTGCGGAACCTATAAACAGGTGCGCCTTTCGGGCCCTCTCGACGCAGTACAACTTCGCGTGGAGTCCCGACAGCGCTGGCGATCCACTCGACTCCGCGTCATCGGCCGGGATTCCTGCCGTAGGCGAAAGCACAAACGGGTCGGTGATCCACTCGGCAAACTCAGCCGACAAGGAGTTGAGCGATTCCTGCCGGGAGACGACCGAGACTGGTCCGCTCGAATACTCGGCAATCTTGGCAAGTCCGTCGTCGGTAAGAAATGGCGATATCAGCAGGTGCTTATACCCCGAGAAGTCTGGTTTTGGGGATCGAGGGCCAGGCACACCGAACACGTGGAAATCGAGATCGGTGGCCCCCGTCGGCAGCGTCCACCTTGCTCGTCGAATTTCTTCAGCGAGTGCTGAAATGCGATCAGCTCGCTCTTGCGACAGACTCGGTCGCACCGCCGAAGTCAGATACCTGAGCAGATCGACGATCGGCTTGTTTTGAGCCCTCGGCGCACCGCCGATTTCTCCGTCAAGGGTGAGTGCGACGTCCCACGAGCGTCCACGAGCAAGGTTACGACTCATCACGATAAGCCGCGTGGTCACCTGACCGGTGGACTGGTCTTCAAAACGTACAACCCAGATCTTTGGGTGAAATAAAAAATTTGATGAAAGCTGAACGGCATGGAGTGCGGGCTCGAGCAACGTGTGAAGCCTTGACCGGTGCGGGGGAACTGCGATCATCCCGCGCTGATGAAAAATATCGACCTTGTGAATGCTCGCTTGCACTGCGGCGATGATCTCGAGCGGGTCCGCCGAATCGGCTGCAGCGCTGTGCGACAACGCTAGCGAAGGAAGCAAAGCGCTACCGAGATCGAGCGTGAAGGTGGTACCGACGACATGGGAGACAACATGCCCCTCCGGTGGTATAAGTCGCTCGAGGAGCGTGATCCTGCTGTCAGGAGGCAGCACTATTGAGACCTTCCTTGATATCGCCCACCAAAGTGCGCACGTTGAACCAGCGGTATGCCAGACGGCTTGCCCCGGAAGAACCCGACCATTGCTTCAGCAATCGATCGTTGTTCAAGCGCGACTGCTCGCCCTTGTTCGCCCGCTCACGATCCGCCACCAGTCGGCACAATTCTCTGGAAGCTGCAGGGTCGGTAGCATCGCCCGAACGTACGGCCGTGAGCCACGCATCCACGAACATGCGGGTTCCGAGCGGAATCGGTGTGGTTCTCGAGCTGTTGACGGTCTTCCAGAAGTCGACCACATTCCAATTCAGAATTTCTTGCGAATTGTCAGCAAGCTCGGCCGACCATGACTTCAATTCCTCACGGTAGTCGTCGGCGTAGGAAGCCCCACTGGCCGTCATGACCGCGGCGTATTTCTCCGCAAGAAGCAAATTGTAGAGCAGGCCAGCTCCGTGGATGGCCAGAGAAAACAGCCTGGCATGCTCGACAAGAGATCTGATCTCCTCGGAGGCGATCTGCAGCGCAGGATGATCCCACGGCCTCTCAACCGCTGCGATATCGACATCCAAGCCATCTCGAACCAAATGCGCCAGGTAAGAGGTCGGTGCCGACATCAAGATTCGTTCTTGCAACCAACTCGCCTCGGCATGAGACAGTGAGAAGCCGTCTTCGAAGTGCGAGGGAAAGCCCTGCGGCGCATCAATGCTGATGTTCCATGAACTCGTCAGCTGGTTGTCGACCCGTATACCCAGTCTTTTCAGCGCCGCCCAGTAGAGGTTGGAGGGCAGCGTATTCACGCTGACACCGGCAACGCGGCCGATCAGTCCTTCGGTGTGACCGGACTTTCGCATGACCTCGATTAGCTTGCGCTCCGCGTCCCGAGCCTTGGTCCTTACGGCAGTTCCGGAGTGCTTTCGTGCCGCCTCCGCATAAATCCACGGGACGAAGAGAAAGTACTTCGCGCGTGTGTGCACAGTTGATGTCGCTGGAAAAAGCTGGTCGGCCAGAGTGTCTCGTACCTGACCGATCCCGATGTCATCGAGCGTTCCCGAGTCGGAAAACAGCTTGACCAGCTCCCGCATTCGGCGTTCCTCATCAGGTGAGGTGTCAAGCCAAGCGATCTCCGACACGAACACTCCTCTTCGTAAACTTAGTTGAGCTACCGATCGTGCCAGATGGACGACTGAGATGGGGTCGGACGACAAGCAATCGAATCGATCCAAGCCACAGTGCACTCCTACAGCGTGCGCGCAACATCAGCTGCTTTTCTCGTAGCTTTCACGATTCCCTGGCCGAAGAAAAGGTTGCCGCCGGCACCGATAGCAGCTCCGATACCGAACGGGGCGGCGCGGCCAAGCACCAGAATCCCTTGGCGTGTGCCATATTTGGTGACGAAATTGACCCCGAGCACACGGTTGATCGACCGGATCGTAGTCATCGGGACGTTCTTCGTAAGCAGAGCGCCCAGATGGGATCCAGTTCGGCTTGCAGCCTTGCCCGCGAACGTCGATCCTCCCCCACCTGCTAACACCGTCAACACGATTGCCTTCTGATGCTCGAGATCAGTGATGACTACCCCGTGAACCTTCAGCACCGAGAGGATGTGACCGGCTGCCGCGGTCATGAACCACGACACATCGCCGGCTGTCATAGCCAGAGCTGCTGCAGTACCCGCGCCTGGAACGGCGGCGGCTCCACCTGTCGCAGCGCCAGCCGCTGTCACCGACGACAGGAAGGTAGTCTCGAGCTTCTTCACCAGCTGGTCAGCCGTGGCATTTGGGTGCCGGTCGTAAAGACGCTCCACACGCACATCGACCAATTTATTCGACGCCAGCAGCGCTTTATCGAACAGCGCCATAACTTTTGACGTACTCGGCTTATCACGGGAGCCGACTTCAGAATCCGAAACCACTGTGGATGTCCCTTTCACGTGCACTAAGCTTGCTTATTGCATCCTTCTCGAGCTGACTAACTCGCCCTGTCGAGACACCGAGCTGAGCGGAAATTTGCGGGTTCGTCTTCGGGCCGTCTCCGTCGCGTCGTAGCGATCGATGACGGTCGCAACCTCACGCTCGTCGAGGACCGCCAGACTACGCAGGACAGAGGCGACCTCATGCATCGTCGGTTGCGCTGTGAACTACCAGCATGTCCACTTGGTTGACACTGTCATCACGGGAGCCGTTTAAACTGCGTGTGCTGCTGAACTGCAAAACCGGACTGGTACGCGACTCTACGATCTCATGGAGGAGCTGCATCAGGCGCTTCACGCGCCCCGTGGGTTCTGGACTAGCCCAATGCCAACTGCAAATTCGACGCGCGTGGTGACGATGACTTAATCCCTCGTCAATGTATCGGTCGAATCGGATATATGTTTCGCTAGCCAAGAAAAAGCTACATAGGAGCTTCGTGAACTGGCGGTTTACAGCGTTCGTTCGATCGATCGAATGAACGAACTCGCCAGTCAGGACATGCCGCGGTTCTGGGTGTCGGAACGATGGTGCACAGTGTCACAACAGACCACCTAGGTCAGAAGCTGTGTGAGCAAAGCCGGAAGGCACCGTAGATGAGAATCGTATACATGCACGGCATCGGTGACGGAGACCCCAAAATGGGATGGCTGGACGGTCTTAACCGAGGACTCGTGCAGGCCGGACACCCGTCAGTCGACCCCGACAGAGTTATCGCGCCTCGCTATCGGTCACTGCTGAACACGTCGGGTATTTCAGCGAAGATTCCTCCCGTCACCTACAAGCCAAAGGACGACGCCAGCGGCCGTCGTGGATTCGAAAGGCGACAGGCAAAGGTACAGCGAAAGCTCGTGCTCGAACCCGGAGTCCGGTCGTTCGGATTCAATCGCATTCCGGAAGGGCCGCTGTCCGTGCTGCAGCAGGCGGCAATCAACGCGATCCCCTGGTACGACCTCCCCCAGGTGAAGCGCTACATGCAGAGCGAGGCAACACGGGGAGCCATACTGCAACACATTCTTGACTACTTGCCCACGTCTGGGGACATCCTCCTCATCGGCCATAGCTTGGGTAGCGTCATCGCAATAGATCTTCTCGACAATCTCCACGATGGTCTTCATGTCCGCAGATTCGTAACCATCGGCAGTCCGGCGAGTTCCCGTCCATTGCATGAGAACAGCGATCGGCTCCTGAAAAAATTTCCATATGAGCGTGTGGACGACTGGACTAACTTCTTCGACGTTCGCGACGTCGTGACTGGTGGCCGCGGCCTCGCATCGACGTTCCCCGGTGCCCAAGATTTCGCGATCGATATCGGCGGACAGCATGGCGCAGACACCTATCTAGGAAACGCCTCGATATCCGGCGTGATTGCGGACGTTCTGTACCCGACCAAGACCGTTGCCCTGCGCGAATCCGGGATAGCAGTCAGGTTGGGTGACAGCGAAGCCACGGTCTTGTTGTCACTTCACTTCGGCCGAGCTGTGCAGCGACACATCAAAGACAAGAACTCAGCAGCACGGTACGCCGACGCGCTAGGCGCTCAGCAAGACGAAGTGGTGACGCAGATCGAGTCGGCAGCCATGGCGTCGAACATCGCGATCGCGCCCGAACTATTCGAGCTTGCACAGGGGACGCTCCCCCGCCTTCCACATCGCTGGGAACTGCACGAAGCCGTCAGCGAGCTCGTCGTACTCGCGATGACCAACTTGATCGAGCCATACGAGATCAACGTCGACCGCGCGCCCAAGGACGCACTCGCAGATATGACTGTCGAACTGGGCTTTCAACGCTCCACCGGAACCAAAATTGGCGTCGCGATAGAAGACGTTCAGAACTACGTCAGCCGCAAAGGTGGCGTTCCGTGGGGTCGTGTGCTCACCGCAGCGGCTGGAGTAGCGATCGTTGCAGCTGGGCCTGTTGGACTGCTGGTTGCGGCGCCTGCCGGTGTCTTCGGTGCAGCCGCTTTGACCGGCGGACTCGCAGCCCTGGGGCCAGGTGGGATGGTCGGCGGTCTCGCAATGCTCGGCGGACTTGCGGGCACCGGTGCGGCCGTAGCAACGACCGCAGCAACAGCGAGCGGCGGAGCTGCTCAACCTGTCAGTGATTCCAACACACTAGTTCTTCGGGTAGCCGTGGAACATGCTCGCAAGCGCCTCGACCTTCCCTACGATGAAACACTCTGGTACCAGATCACCGACCTGGAAACACAACTCTCGGCACGAATCAACAGGTTGTCGGTCTACAGCGACCCCAAGTCGTCGGCGTTGGAAACTCTGCGCGTCGGGCAGTACACGGTCACACGACTGCTCGCGTTCATGCTCGATAAGGGTTTGGGTCCGAAAGCCCTGGTAGCAGCCGAATCCGAGACGGACCGTCTCCTCGAGGAAGAGGCGAGGGCGATCGAGACTTCAGCCGAAAGGCAACGCAGCAGCTAGCGTCTACTAGCACGATGGTCTCTCAAGCTGCGCGCTAGCGCTTCTCCGCTTCTCCGCGTCTCCGAGTATCCGTAGAGAAGCCGAATGGACCAACCCCTAGGTTTCGTCGCACCCCTGCGTGTCAGACATCCCATGCCGCTTGTTGTCAAGCGACCGCGGCGATGGGTGATCGGCCCAGGGATTTCGGACAGTGGACCCGCTTAGAATTGGGATCTACTGAAATGAGTCCGACCAGCATGAGCAGATCACGGCGATCGTTCTCGGCCGAGTTCAAGGATGAACTGTGCCGTGAGGTGATCGAGTTGTCCAAGCCGATCAGTGAAGTCGCCAAGGTGTACGGGGTCGGCGACGACAGCCTGCGCCGGTGGCTGGCGAAGTATCGCGACACCCACGGCGGCAGTGTGGACAGTGAACTCACTCTGACCGAACGAGCACGACTGAACCAACTCGAACGAGAAGTTCGTGAACTTCGTTCCGAGGCAGCGTTTTTGAAAAAAGCAGCCTTAGAATCAAAGGGTCAGCGCAACAATGCAGTTGAAGGAGGGTGTGGGTGTCGAAGATCGGCCGGCCGGGAATGTCGGATAAGGAGAAGGTGGAGTTGTGGAGGCGGTGGCGATCCGGCGAATCGATCAGCGTCATATCCCGCGGACTACGCAAGCCGCCGGGATCTGTCTTCACGGTACTGAAGTATCACGGCGGTATCGCGCCGGCGGAGTCCACAGCGCGGGCTGGTTCATTGACTCTTGTTGAGCGTGAGGCTATCTCACGGGCAATTGTCACAGGTGACACAGTTCGATCGATCGCCTCTGCACTCGACCGTGCGCCCTCGACGGTGAGCCGTGAAATCAACAGAAATGGCGGGCGTGGCAGCTATCGTGCCGCCGCTGCGCAGGACCGTGCTGGCGTGCAGGCGAAGCGACCCAAACTGTGCTTGCTGAAACGGAATCCGGTACTGCGCGACAAGGTCGTGTCGATGCTCGACGACGAGTGGTCGCCAGAGCAGATCGTCGGGCATCTGAGACTGCGCCATGCGAATGAAACTGAGCTGACGATCAGTCACGAGACGATCTATCGCTCGATCTACACCACACGCTGGGGCGTCATTCCGCAGAAGCTGTGCAAGAAACTTCGGACCCGTCGACCGATCCGAAAGAACAAGCGGCACATTGTCAAAGGGCAGTGGCGCTCCCAAATCGTCGATGCACGACCCATCGAGGACCGGCCCGCCGATGCGCAGAACCGCAGCGTCAGCGGCCACTTGGAAGGCGACTTGGTCATTGGTTCGAGAAACAGTCAGGTAGCGACCCTGGTCGATCGCAAGTACCGCTATCTGACCATTGTGCAGACACCAACCCGGCACACGACGTCAGTTGTCCCTGCGCTGGTCAGGGAGTATGCACGGATGAATCCGGTGATGTGCCGGAGTTTGACCTGGGACCGAGGGATGGAACTTGCCGGCCACAAGCTGCTTACCGCCGCGACAGGCATCGAGATGTTCTTCGCTGCACCGCGCAGTCCCTGGCAGTGAGGAACGAACGAGAACACCAATAAGCTCTTGCGCCAATATCTTCCGAAGGGAACATACTTAGGAGATTTGACTCAGCAAGACCTCAATTCCATTGCAGCCAAACTGAACAACCGTCCACGAAAGTGCCTTGGATTCAGGTCACCCGCAGAGTGCCTTGCCGGGGAGCTTGTTGCGTTGACAGGTTGAATTTAAGGCCTCGTACTTCGCGCGGGAGCCACGGTAGTGGCGAAGTACGAGTTCATCGATTCCTATGTCCCCGGCGACTCCGCGAACGTACCTGTCGTCGATCGTTGCCGTTGGCTCGAGGTGTCGACCTCAGGCTTCTATCACTGGCGCAGCCGGCCGCAGTCGGCAACATCGAAACGTCGAGATGCTCTGGCAGGGCAAATTCGTGTGTTTTTCGACGCGGCGCACGGTACCTACGGGTATCGGCGTATCCATGCCGACCTACGCGCCGTCGGCGTCGAATGTTCCGCGGAGTTGGTCCGCTCGATCATGCGTGAACACGAACTCGTCCCGTGTCAGCCGCGTCCGTTTCGGACCACCACCGAATCCGGTGACGACGACTCGGTGCCGGACCTGGTCAAGCGGGATTTCACTGCCGATCGGCCAGGGGCCAAGTTCGTCGGCGACATTACTTACATTCATACCTGGCAGGGGTTCGTGTACTTGGCCACGGTGATCGACTGCTTCTCCCGGAAAGTCGTGGGCTGGTCGATCGCCGATCACATGCGCACCGAGCTCGTCGCGGCCGCACTCAACAATGCTGCTGCGACCAGTCTGATCGAGCCGGGAGCGATTTTTTCACTCCGATCGTGGCAGCGTCTATACCTCTCATATCTACCGGGCCCTGGTGACCGGTTTGATGATGAGGTCCTCGATGGGGCGGACCGGTCAATGTTGGGACAACAGTATGGCCGAAAGTTTCTTCGCTGCACTGAAGAACGAGTGCGTATACCGCACCGTCTACGCCACGAAATCCCAAGCGCGACATGATGTCATCCGCTATATCGAGGGTTTCTACAATCCCCGACGGAGGCATTCAGCACTCGACTACCGCGCTCCGAACGATGTCCATTACAGTTACCGGCAGCACGTCAACGCGGCCTGAAATTAACCATCTCCAGTGTCCGAAATCCCCGCGGCAGATCATACCGACTGGCCATCGGTTAAGTGCGGTCGGACAAAATCTACCGCCTAATCGTTTTCGTAGAGGGTCCGAGAGCAACTGGCTGAACTACCGAGGTCGCGCACGTTGATCGAAGTATCCCTGCCGAAGACTGCTAGCCATGCTCGTCGATCACGACGACACGCTGAGACCACCCTGCTGGGGACAACCTCCGGAGCGCATCCTAAACCTCGATCCACCGATGAATCTGGGAGGTAGTGGGGTGTCGAACTGAAGAAAGTGCCCTCCGACCTGGAATGATTTGAGTTCTCACACAAAAAATCGGACCAGACCAACAGGACACTTCCAGTGCGATCATCCCACACCTTCCACCCTGATTCCGCGAAGTTCGACGACGATCACCTCGTGTCCTGCGCGGGACTGCTGCCGATCATGGCCCTTGCCGACCAGACCGGATTGACCAAACTGCTGGCGGACAAGGTGTCGATCACCGCCCCGAAGATCACATCGGGTACCGCAAATCTGGCACCGAAGTTGACGACGTTGATCGCGGCGATGTGCGCGGGTGCTGACAGTATCGACGACATCGACCTCCTCCGGTCCGGCGGTACGAAACACCTCTTCGACTCCGTCTACGCACCCTCTACCGTCGGAACATTGTTGCGCGAGTTCACGTTCGGCCACAATCGGCAACTCGAATCGGTCCTGCGCGAACACCTCGTTGCTCTCGCTCACCGCACCGAGATCCTGCCCGGCATCGCGGACCGCGCATTCGTCGACATCGACTCGCTCCTGCGCCCGGTCTACGGTCACGCCAAACAAGGTGCCTCCTACGGTCACTCCAAAATCGCGGGCAAGCAGATCCTCCGCAAAGGACTTTCACCGCTCGCGACGATCATCAGTACCGCCGACTCGGCTCCGGTGATCACCGGCATGCGGCTGCGAGCAGGCAAAGCAGGGTCCGGTACCGGAGCCGCTCGGATGGTCGCCCACGCCATCGCCACCGCCCGGATGGCCGGCGCGACGGGAAAGATCATGGTCCGCGGCGACTCCGCCTACGGCAACAGCCGTGTCGTACGTGCCTGCGTCAACGCCTCCGTCGAGTTCTCGTTCGTCCTGATCAAGAACCGCCTCGTCCAACGAGCCATCGATTCCATCACCGACGATGCGTGGACGGCCGTGCGATATCCGGGCGCGGTCCGCGACCCCGATACCGGTGGCTGGATCTCCGACGCAGAGGTCGCTGAAACAGCTTTCACCGCTTTCTCTTCCACCGCTCATCCTGTCACCGCACGGTTGATCGTCCGGCGGGTCAAAGACGCCCGCTACCGCGATGCACTGTTCCCGGTGTGGCGGTATCACCCGTTTTTCACCAACAGCACCCTGCCGACGACGACCGCCGATGTCGTTCACCGGGCACACGCGATCATCGAAACCGTGTTCTCGGATCTGATCGACGGACCGCTCGCGCACATGCCCTCGGGATCGTTCGGCGCGAACTCCGCGTGGGTGCAGTGCGCAGCGATCGCGCACAACCTACTGCGCGCTGCCGGAACCGTGGCAGGCGGGCGGCACGCGAAGGCCCGCGGAATGACGCTACGGCGGAAGATCGTCAACATTCCCGCGCGTTTCGTGCGGCCGCAGCGCGCACCCACGCTGCACCTGCCGCGAAAGTGGCCATGGCTCGACGCATGGCTTCAACTATGGCGCAACATCATTGGGTTCAGTCCACCTTCGACTGCCTGATCCTGACCGACACGCCGACTCGGCCCGAACAACGACAATCGTGGAAACGCTGGGTAGACCAGCGGACGACACACGCCCAGAAGACCCCGACCCCACAATTCAGTCACCGACCACAATGCATCACCTCAGTCGGTGGATCGAGGCTAAATGCTGTCGTACCCCGCCGATACAGTGGCGCTGTCGAATCGATCTAAAGCACAAGGAGACCCGTTGCCCGCTCTCAACGACAACGATGCTGCGCGTAACCTCGGGGGCCGGTCATCTCGATCGCAGCCTCCGGCACCAAAGTCTGTCTGCCCACGTTGGCAATTCGCCTCGACAGTCAATGCAGACCGCTATGCCGTGATTGCCGACCACGACCACGACTACTCCGGATGGGCGGTGGAGATCGCCCACCGGGGTGACACCCATATCGGTCAATTCTCGCCGAAAACTTTGTGGTGCAACGATAAGGAAGACTTCAACCTCCTCGGGCTGGGCCCGTCCGCAGCCGGATGGGCGGCACCCATTGAAGGCGGCGCGATCCTCGAAGCATTCATCACCCCGACTGGCACGCGCATCGAGATCGACAAGTGGGTCTACACAATCGAATGGCTCGTCGAGTCGCTCGCCGACCAGCCCGTCGCGTTGATTATCGACCTCGGTCCGAACGACTACGTTCAGAACGAGGACGATCCCGACGACGTCCCGTGTGCTCAGCTGCAGGTCATGGCCGACGACGTGTACATGGTTCGCCGCTCACGCACCGAACTGGGCCATCTCATGTTGGCCGACTACTCGACTGCCAGCGTCACCCTCGACAAGTGGTACCTCCAGGAGCACTTCGATGACTGCACCGACGGTTACATGTTCACCAGAGATCGCCGCCTGGCCGCGGAAACGTGCGCAACCTGGTTCCGCGACAACCAGGGAGCCAAGATGGCCAGCGAACTCGGTTGCAACTACCGCTACGCCGACGAACTGCTGCCCGAGTATCCGACCTTGTTCTGAGGTGGTCACCTCAGAGGACGCAGCAAACGGCGGTCAGTTACCGCACAGGTTGGGATCGATGATGTAACCAGCCTCGCAGCCAGACTGGGTCTGCTATCGCCCGATGTTGGCGGCTCGCCGCACGCAATACCACACCTATCGGCACCAAAGACGACCGATCCGTCGGGCCTGTAGCAGCTATCGGTGGAGCAGGAGAAACTGCGACTGGACGTAATGCCCACTGGGGCTTGACCGTTGCGGCAAGATCTGGATAGCTCGAGCCATTGGACGAGTTCCGACATGTAGTACCATCACACTGGAAAGTATTGGCTTCTCGCTCCGAGCGGTGGTAGCTCTCGCCGTCGAGCTCGTCGAAGCACCACTGAAAAAAGCACCTTCGGTGGCGGCGATGGTCGCCGAGCGAGACACAACTCAAAACCTGGCGCAGTTCATAGAATCGAACGATCTCACCAGGGTCCGAACCCGCTATTTATTAGACCGATAGCAATGTCGTGGGAAACGCCCCACGGCTTCCACGGTTCAAGTCCTCTCCATTGCCCAGTCACTAGATCAGAGGTGTTCCATCGTCGTAATGTTGGAAATCCTCTCGCCATTCCTGTACCGCGAAGAGTCAGGTACATGATCCGAAGAATGAGAGACACGAACGCTAGAAACGGCATCCAGTCGTTCGACATCTCGAATAGAACAAGTCGAGATCCAGGTCTTCAACTCTGCGTCGTGCTCAAAAGTCCTGACGGTTTCGACTCCGCCAGCAAGGAAGGGCTACCTCGCTGCTAGCACTGAAACTATTCCAACCACGACTTACGCCCGAAGTACCCGTCAACATCGTCCCGCTCATCAATCATGCGGTGGCCGGAAGAGTGCCCTGTCAAACTTTGATATTCCAGGCTGGCCAAGTCAGGCTGACACAACTCGCCAGATAGCGATCCCCGTGTCACAGGCGCGGGTCTTTGATCAGCGTGGGTGTCGGCCGCTGGACTGTTGCCGATGGTCGCGTCTGCGATACGAGCAACGATCGGGTCGTCGCGAAGTTCAGCCATGATCGCTGTCGAGCGTTGACGGACATCGTCGGCGGCCTGTCGGTAGGCGCGCGCAATCAGGTCGGCCAGCGCTTCGGGCCCGCGTGACCACGCGTCGTGAGCGATTGAGAGTTCGGTGAGTCGACCGTTGGCGTCTGTCCGAACGTTGACACCGTCGAGTTGCGTTTTTCCATGGACTTCGGCAACCGCCTGTTGAAGTCGTCGAACTTTGGCACCAAGTTCTTCGCGGGTCACAACGATTGTCTCCTAGGAATCACGTAAGTCATTCGGGGCGTGGTCAATTGCTACCGTCCGGCCATCCTGGGTAGGCCGGCTGCACCGGGGGTGGAGTGTCCCTGGCGTACGCATCGCGAGGGATGACGGTTGGCGCATCCGGATATAGCGACCGCGCCCAAGGGACGCATCGACCAGTTCCTGAAGTGATCGGGTCGATATCGACGAAACCGTCTATTTCCCAACCCCTGAATTCGTTGCCGGTCGGTGCCTGCCAGTTCGGACGATCGGACGCTGGTACCGACGGTGAAGACGAGGGTCCCGATTTGAGGACGCCGGTACGGATGAACCTCGATCGTTGCTCTCCTCCATCACCCTCAGTAATGCGCGACGGAACGAACCGGCCATCCACGAGTTTGTCCAGGCCGACGGCGAGCACGCAAGACAATACGTCGAAACCGACTTCAGTCGGGATAATTTGCTGAATATGACCGTGAATCGTCCCGGCGAATGGGCCTTCTCCTGTGTCATCCTCGAACCCCCCGAACAACCCGCCGCCGCCCCGACTGTTCGAGTTGTCCGCGAAACCGAGATAGGTGTAATCGAGACCGATCATCAGCCCGATAGCAAACGACTCTTCAGATGCGCGAACCAAGGTCCCCTCGGCAGACAAGAGGTCGATTCCGGGTTCAGCAGACCAGACCATCGTGGCGTCACGCAGTTGATCTGGCACTTCGTAGAAATCGGTGGCGGGCCAACGCGGTACCGAAGTTGTTTCTAGGGCCAGGCGGTCATCAACGGCAGAATCGCACGCTGTGACAACGGTGAGCGTCATCGCCAGAACGGCGACGAACATCCGGGGCCATTTAAGTACCCTCATCCGTAAATCCTCGTTGGCCATTTGTTGTTCAAGCTTCGGGATGCTTCATCACTTGCCAACCAATCCAAAATTTCTCCGCTGGTCGGATTATTTCCCACGGGGCGAATCGCTGTCGCGAGAGGGTATCGCTGTCCATCACCTGTAGCAGTACTGACGTATTCGTCAAGATGCGTGATTCCGGCACCGTTGATCAATTTCAAAACGACTTGGGATTGTTCGTAGCGCACCTTCGGCGCGTCCTCGCCAAGATACGCCCTTTCTGCTTCGGAGTACGGAAGTAACGACGCACCGCCGTCGCTCTTGTACACATCTGGTACGTCATTGATGTCGATCCCGCCATTATTGACAAGCGCATCCAGAATATTTAGCGTCCTGAAATCTTCGCTGCCCCAAGTACTTGCCGAGTACGAGTCGCCGCTCGAATCGAACTCGAATTGCGTTGCGTCAAGAGTGATTTCCCGGGCAGCTGGAGCAGCGAGGTCGTCCACAGACAACACATAGGGCTTCAGGAACTCGGAACCAGCTGCGACGGCAATCCCTCCCGGACCCATTCCACCGGCAACTATTTGCCCAGCGGTCCACGCCGCGGTGAACTTCGAGTTCCGTGCTTCGGCGGCTTCCTGCTTGTCGAGCCCGTCTTGCACGCGCTGGTCCATTTCCGTACTGAGACCGTGATCGACGAGCCACTGCAACCGGTAGGCCTGATCTCCGAGATCGCTGTATCCGGTTGTCGCGAATAGTCGATCCATCCGCTGACTCTCGGCCAGCGCAGTGCCGTTGATGATCTGACTGGCCTGATCATCGGTGTCGAGGATGCTGAAAATACGAAGCGGCTCGACGGGTCCGCCAATGTAATCCTTGCTGCCGCCGAACTCACCGAATCCGTTGGTTTGGGTGACGTCGCTGGTCATACCGGTCATGTCGCCGACGAAGGGGGCAAGGGCTTCGGCGACCTGTCCTGCAGTCCCCTCCCCGATCTTCCCTTCACCGGATAAAAGTGTCGTGTAATTGTTCGTTCCATCGGATGATTCGGTACTGGCCAGAATCTCTGCCAAGCCTCGGGCGGCGGACCCAGCGCGCACCGAATTCTCGTATTCCGGTGTCCCTTCGGGCGCGGTCGAGTGTGCCTCGCGCGGAATCCAATCCGTGAGAGATGCCATGGCCGTTCCGTCGTCGCGCTGCAGCAACGGCATCACAGCAGTGTCAGCGTGGTATCCGGATCCGAGGATATCCGGTCCTCCTTCGCCGGTGAGAATCGCGTGCACGCCGTCCGTATTACGGGAACCAAGCTCGATCGCCTTCTCGAGGGTTTCCGCGTGACCAGGATTGTCTACGGGATCGTTGCTGAAGGGCAGGGCTCCGCCATGGGCATCGATCGCCGCAGTGTGCATGCCCTGCCGAATCAGTTCGGTCGACAGCTTCGTCCCGGGCTCATTGCCCGCTTCTGCCAACGCCATGGCGTCGAACAGTTTCCTCTGGCCCTCGACGAAGTTCTTCTGGTCGTCCACGATCGGACCGTCATCGGGATACGTCATCGCGTTGCTGTCCAGGCCGTCGATACCGCGACTTGGACGAGTCGAAATGAGGTCGCGTATGTCCTGCGGCAAGTTTTCGTAACTACCTGCACCCGTCAGATTGCCGTCGGCATCGCGTCCGGTGCCGACCTTCTCGTTGGACAACACCAGGACGCCATTGGCGAGTGAGGCTGCCGCCTGTTGCCCCGCCGGACCTTGCGATTGCAGCTGTTGGCTTGCGGCCGTGAAGCCGTCGACGCCGGCGGTGTTATAAAACTCTTTCAAATATTGCTGGGTGCTCGCCGGGATCGTTGCCGTATCACCGTTGAGGTATGCCTCAAGCTGCGCAGGCTCCACACCTGTGGCACGCAGGTCTTCGATGAGTTCCGCGAGTACGTCCGCGGGGATCGGCTCACCGTCGTCGACGGCGTCTCGGATCTGGGTGCCGATCTCCTTGCCGTCTTCGCCCGACAGCTCTACCGAACCGAGGCTGGTACCGCCGGGCCCACCGTGTTGTTCGAGGTCGGCCAGACCGCCGTCCACCGCCGATTTCAATGCTGTCAGAGCAGATCCACAGTAAGCCAAATTCTCTTTCAGGCTGACCTGGAAGTCTGCTGCTTGCCGGTCGAGTCGGCCCTGCAGCACTAGGCGGAGGACGTCACCGTCGGTACCGGGAACTGTTGGGCTGGAGACAGTTCCACCAGGTCCCACAGACATGCCGTGGCGATCGACTGCCGCGTCCCGGGTGTTGACTATCACCGAACGGGACGCGTCGATCGTCTGCCCCTGGCTGATCAGAGCGTCCCCGACGATGTCCGTGGCGCGTTTCGACTCCGACGCAGTGAGAACTTCCGATACCGCACGCATCGACGCGGCCGCGCTAGCATCCCCTCGCCAAGTACTCGCACTCTTGTCGACTGCGAGGTCCACTTCCGCCAGGCAATCCGTTAGAGCGATCCCCGCCGACTTCATCGCCTCTCCTGCCGTGACCAACGTCAGCGGTTTCCACGATTCGACCTGAGGGATCGTCGGCATCGTCACTGTCCGAGTCCTTCGGTGAACGAGCCGAGCTGTCTACTGAACGCTTCCTCGACCGCTTCGTAAGTGGCCGCGGACGAGGTCGCCCCATCAGCCAGAGCCTGCACAGCGCTGCGGTGTTTGGCCACAGTGGTCTCCAACGTCGTCACTATCCGCACCAGAAGATCGCCGATACCCGCATCGGGCATCACCACCGCTCCAACGCTTACCTTGGCAGGCCCCGCGATGTCCGCGACCGTGTTCGCCTTGGCACTCAGCTGTGCCCCCAGCGACCTGATCTCATCGAGATCCGCTCCCAGCAATTCCCCCAACAGATTCTCTCCCCCAAGAGTTACTTCACGGTGTGGCCGCCACATTCGCCAGAGTTCGACGAAATTGCCCCGGCGATGGCTTTCCCAAGGCAGCAGTCTGCCACAACTACGAGCCGGTGAGCAGTTTCAGTTCTTCATGGACGTGGTGACCACCCCCGCCGGAGTAACAGCCGGTCCCATTGAAGGCCCTGGTCACTGGACGTACCTTCAGCTTGGATCCAGCAGAACAGCAACAACTTTGCACAAGTCACGCACCTCCGCCATCGTCGGTGACAACTCGTACGCATGGTGGTGGCACACGTTGCTCAGTCTGTTCCATGCAACGGCAGCCGCGTCGGCTCGTTCTGTCGTATCCAGTGACCGCAGGATCACCAGCTTCGAGCGCATGTTCGCGCCGGGCACATCCGCACCCAGGGCTCGGCACCGCTCGTCGACCAGCTCTTCGAGCGCTTGCCGGGCGAGGAATGCGGCGAGGCGCGAAGAACTGCCTGCAGCACCGACAGTTCCGTCGAGCAAACGCTCCGCGTTTCGAAGCCCGACTGCAGGTGAAATCGCGGTCGTCATGACGCCAAAATCCCGTCGACCATTCTGCCCAGATCTTTCACGGCGAGGGCATCGACCGTCACCACCTCACCGTGCGTGCCGGCGTTGGCGAGCTTGAGCGTCGGGCCTCGCTCGGCTCGATAGCTCAGCCACCCGCCCAAGCTTCCCTCGGGATCGTCGAGCACCGCTAACTTCAGCCTGTTCGTCGTCTTGTTCGCTGCCGCCCAGCGCTGCTCCGTGTCCTGCCGTCCCATACCCGCACGGTGCTCCTTGGCGTAGAACACCTGCTGCGCTGCGGATTCGATGGCGAGCCGGAACAGACCCGGCGCTACTCGCCGCTTGACCTCGTCAGGCACGCCCTCATCCTTCACCAGCGCACGCACGTCGTCGACGTACCTCTTCGCCTGATTAAGCGTCTCCTTGACGTGAATCTTCGACCCGGTCTCGCGGGTGACCTCGAGCAACCGCGCATCGACGGTGAGTTGCCTTATGGCAGTGGCTAATCGGTCATCGTGCGAGAAGACGACGACTTGCCGAGTCTTGGCCAGGATCGACAGCACCCGGATGAATCCATCGATCTTGGCCGGGTCCATGGCCTGGATCGGATCGTCGAGAACGATGAACCGGAACGGACTGTTCGGCGTCGTCGCACGAGGGATGAACAGCGCCAACGCCAAGGCGTGCAACTCGCCCTGGCTCATCACCGACAACGCCTCCGACGGTTCACCGTCGACCGTTCCCTTCAAAACAGCTTTACGCCGAGTATTGGTTCCCTCCAAGCTGATCGCACCGATATCCACGTTGCTCTCCTGGCGGAGTTCGCTCCAGATGTCCCGCGCCTGCTCGGCAATCGGTTCGAGCCGCTGGTTGCGTAAGTCGATGGCGTGCGACGTCATCCACTTCTTGGCCGCTTCCAGACTGGTGACGGTCGCGTCCGTCTTCGCTGCCGTTTGCTCCATCTGCACCCACGACGCCAACCGTGACGCGATGGGCGCCCAAGTGTCTTCCCGAGCTTTGATAGCCGCTGCTGCCTCATGACGCAGCAGCCCGCCGGACTCGACAACGGCAGGCAACGTCGCACTGAGGTGCTCTGCGAGCTCCGTGACTTCGTCAGGTGCAGACCGGACCTTCAGGACGGCCTCTTGGTACGACTCCAGCGATGGGAGTTCGACGCCGTCGACCGCTGTCGCGTCGGTCAGGTCGTCGATCAGTGCGGTCGCTGCACGGCGAGCGTCCTCGAAGTCGCGACGAGCCTTCTTGAAGAGCGTGAGCTTGTCTTCTTCGTCGGACATGCGCGTCCGGGCGTGTTCGGCCCACGCGTCGTCGAGAGTCCCGGTTTCGCAGACCGGGCAATCGGTGGTGCCGGTGTCGGCGTGCAGTTCCAGGGCGGACATCAGCAGCGCGTTACGTCGTTCGACGATGGCAAGCGCGTCGGAAGCCAGGTCGACGGTGCCAGCTATCGCCTCCCGGAGCGCTACGACGACAGTGTCGACCTGCTCCTTCAACGGGATTGCCAGGCCGACGATGGCTCGGAGGCCGGACAGCGCCGAGGATTGCGTCGGTGCGGAGCCGGTCGCGAGCGCCTGAACCGCATCGACGTCCGGAGCTCGCTTCTTCAACAGGGTTGCGGCCGACTGGGCCCGGTCATCCGTCGATTCTCCGACAATGTGCTTGAGTTGCGCCAGCGCTTCTTTCGCTTGTCCGCGCGGCACTTTCGCGTCCTTCAACGCCGATGCGAGCCGCTTCTCGGCGTCAGCGATCTCGTCGAGCCCGAGCAGTTTGGCAAGCGCGTCGTACAACGTGGAGGGACTGTCCTCGATGAGACCGCCGATCTCGTCGTACGACAGGATCGGGCGGTGCAGTTCGATCGCCGACTTCCACCCGAGCCCGTTGGTGCCGGGCGAACGTTTGGCCTTGCCGATCTGAGTCCACGTCGAGTTGTCGGGGAGCAATGCGTCCGCAGACCAATCGACGCCGACGACGGCGGGTTCTGAGCCCTCGATGGTCAGGCCGACACGGATCTGGCACTGCGACGACTCGTGCAGGTTCCGCCAGGTGTCCTTCCACAGCTTCGCCTTGTTCTCCCACCGGTAGCTCTTGCCGGTGACCGCGAACTCGAGTGCCTCGGCGAAGCTGGACTTGCCGGATCCATTGCGTCCGCTGACGATGGTGATGCCAGGTGCGGGATGCAGCTTCAGTTCGGACTTCGGGCCGATGCCTCGGAAGCCGGCCACCTCGATGGACGTCAGGAATGCTCCGACGGGCTTCTCGATGACTGCCTGCGCCGCGCGCCGAGTCTGCAACAGCGTGACGCCGTCGAGCTGGTCGCTGAGCTGGTCGGTTCCTTCGAGCGCCGCCAGCACCAAGTACTTCGCGTCGTCGGCCAGCCCGTTGTCTGCGTCGATGGCGTCGAATACGACCTCCACGAGCGGTCTGTCCACGGCCTCATCGGTTCCGGTCACGGCACTCCCCTGTCGTTTCGAACGGTCTCCCCAACCAGACCACACAGTTCCATATCGCACCGACAGTTCGCACAGTGTCCACGGATGATCTCGGGCGATGACGGATTCGATCACTGTCGCCACCTGCTGACGGGCGCCCGAGTGCGCGAAGAACGCTTGTCGGCAGCGTGGTCGCCCTGCACTATCCGCACTCTTGACTAACTTTGACTGGGTCAAAGTATACTAACGAAGCCGCTATTCGACGTTCGGACGAGGAGCCGCCTTGACCTGGCCCACACACCGCTACGAGACGCAGGCATGGAATCCGCAGCAACGGCAGGGCTCGAAGGCCGACCGCATGCTCGAAAGCATCGAGGTGTCGATCCCGCCACCCATCGGCGATCTCAATTATTCGTCTTCCGGCAGCATCGCTCAATCCCAAGAGGCCGCCGTCATCGCAGTCGCTCGACTCGAAGCCGGATTCGGCGACCATCTTGCGCCCCTCGCCGACTTCTTGCTTCGGAGCGAGTCTGTAGCTTCGTCGAAGATCGAACGCGTCGACGCCGGTTGGCGTGCGTTCGGTCGCGCATCGGTCGGAGGTAAAGCCAGTACCGATGCTCTGTCCCAGCTGGCCGCCGTAAAGGCGCTGATTGCGATGGTCGATGCAACCGGCCGTGGTCCGATGACGCTCGCAACGCTCCTCGATGCACACCGCTTACTGATGGCCCCAGATTTCTACGCGGCGCGCGACAGCGGCCACCTTCGAGACGTTCAGAACTGGATCGGCGGCAGCGACTACACCCCCATCAACGCGCTGTTTGTCCCTCCACCACCCGAACAAGTTCCCGCCCTGATGGATGACCTGATGGTTTTCGTGAACCGAACCGACGTGCCGATCATTGCGCAAGCCGCAATCGCTCACGCGCAGTTCGAATCCATCCACCCCTTCACAGATGGCAACGGCCGCATCGGCCGTGCACTGATCAGCGCTGTCTTGCGGCGTCGTGGACTCACACGGCGGATCACGGTTCCGCTCGCTTCGGTGATGCTCGCCGACACCAGTCGCTACTTCGATCGACTCACCGAATACCGCGCAGGTCGAGCCGACGAATTCGTCGAGTACCTCGCATCCGCCGCTGTTCACGCCAGCGAAGCTGCAGAAGAGTCCGCGAGGGCACTTTCCGAACTCCCTGCCCGCTGGAAGCAGCTAGCCGCGCCACGCGTGAATTCCGCGGACGAAGCCATAATCTTCCGTCTACTCGACACGCCAATCCTGAACGCGGACATGGCGCAACAGATCACTGGCACTACCGACGCCAGCACCTATCGCGCGCTCGGACGGCTTACCGATGCGGGCGTCCTCGAACTGATCTCCACGAGCAAACGCAACCAGATCTGGGCCGCTACCGACGTGCTCGCCGAATTGGATGCCCTGAGCAACGCAATCGGCCGGCGCACGACAAGTCACCTCTGACCGCCGCTGGTAAGCCCACCCACGGCCTCAGCACGATCCGGGTGAAGACAGCGAGGCGCGGCACGCTTCCCCCACGCCAGCCCTCGCGCGCACGACCGTTCTCGGTCGGTAGGGGAAACACCACGTTGTCGACAGATGGACCAAGATGACCGTGTGACCTTGTGGATACTTGCAGCCGGAGTCGAACTCGCCGCGATCGTGGCGCTCGGCGTTCTCCTCGTCGTGTCCCAGAAAAAGCTTCGTGACACACGGAGCGCGCTCGAGCGCGCCCAGAGCAACTCACCTCGCCGTCGACGACGTGGGCTCGCCCCGCTTGCTATCAAGACGGCATTCGATACTGCGGATTCCCTGTTCCAGAAAGGGTTCGGCGCGACTGTGCGCAACTCCGTCGAAGACCTTGCGGGGTGGGCCAGAGTCGAACGCCCGGATCTGGCGCGAATGATTGCCGACGGCGACATCGTGGTCGTCTTCTCCGACATCGAAGGATCCACTGCACGCAACGAAGAGTTGGGCGACCGCGGGTGGTTGAAGCTGCTCGAACGACACAACAGGCTCATCACCAAGCAGGCTGAGAACCACGGCGGCCACGTCGTGAAAAATCAGGGTGACGGTTTCATGATCGCCTTCTCCGACCCAGCTGAAGCTGTGCGGTGCGGGCTCGAGGTTCAGCAGGCCTTGCGCGAGAAACCCGATCGATGGAACCAAATTCGGGTGCGCATGGGCGTCCACGTGGGTAGTTCGGTGCGCCGAGGTGACGACCTCTTCGGGCTGAACGTCGCTATGGCGGCGCGGGTTGCAGGACACGCGGATGGCGGCGAAATCCTCGTCAGCAAATCAGTGCGAGACGCAATCAGCGCGGCAGAGGACATCACACTCGGCGCACCGCGGACAGTCGAACTCAAAGGCATCAAGGGTAGTCACCAGTTGTATCCAGTCGAGTTACCTACCGCCGACGCCGTACGACAGTTGAAATAGTCCGCAAACTAGCGAACCGCCTCGTTACCCTGCGCTGCCGACACCACGAGATTGCTTGCAGACAAAGCATTTCCGGATTTCACGGCGTCCGTCCAGTCCGACGTCGTAGCGACCGCGGCGAAGTTCGAGTGGTAGAGCACCATCAGTGCCTTGTGCAGCTGTTCAGCCGAGACGGTACCGGCCTCGTTCGATAGATTGATCGCACCGGTGGCGTCGGAGAGAATCTCGGTCGTCACGTCGAGTACCTCGGCGTCTGCTGCGGATGCCAGGTCGCAGTTGTTCGTCATGTAGCCAACGATCGTGACGGTATCGACGCCCTCGGCCGTCAACCATTCAGCGACGCCGGTACCCGCGAAGACACTGCTGAACTTCTTCTCGACACGCTTGAACGACGGCTGAATCTGCGCCTCGATGTCCGGATGCAGTTCGTACGTCGGGGTCCCCTTCACGAACGCAGGCGCTCCGGCCGGCATCTCATGCTGCACGATCGCGACCGGAAGGTCATGGGCAGCAGCCACTTCGAGGGCACTGACGATGTTGGCCAGCGACTCCGCCCTGGGCGGGTACTGGATCTGCAGGACGCCGTCGAAGTATTCCTGCTGGACGTCGACGACGACAAGGGCTCTGCGTGGTCCGGTCATGGCGTTCACTCCTGAAGTAGTTGTCTCGGTTCGGTTCCTATCTTTCGGCAGCGAAGTTGCACGCGCTAGTGGCACAGATGCATACTTTCGATGGATTTGCGCCAAACTTTCTGGAGGCCCAGCATGAAAATCGCGCTGTACGCGTTCGACGACATCACGATGTTTCACCTCGCCGCACCGCTGATGGTCTTCGGCGAGGTCGCGCGGCTCGGCCTCGCATTCGATTGGGAAACACAGCTGTGGTCCGATCGGGGCGGATCGATCCGGACCGCTGAGGGCTATGCACTCGGCGACCTCTCGGGCCCGAGCAGCGTCGACTGGGCCGATATCGTCATCGTCCCATCGTGGCCCGTCACGCTCCCGCCTATCGGAGATGCTCTGCGGGCCCAGCTGCGCGGCGCGCACCAGCGCGGAGCAGAGATCGCCGGCTTGTGCCTCGGTTCGTTCGCCGTCGCGGACACCGGACTACTCGAAGGCCGCTCAGCCGTCACGCACTGGATGAAGATGTCTGAGCTACGCGAGCGGAATTCGCAATTGGAACTCGACGAGTCGGTGCTCTACATCGATCACGGCGATGTCATGACCTCCGCAGGCACGGCGTCGTCGATCGATGCCTGTCTGCACATCGTGCGCAAGCATCTGGGGTCGGGGGCCGCGACACGAGTCGCGCGTAGCCTCGTCGTCGCCCCGCATCGAGAAGGCGGTCAGGCGCAGTACATCGAGCGCCCTCTCACCCGTGCCGCCGAGGACACGGCCATCGCCAACGTTCTCGAATGGTCGCTCGGCCGACTGAACGAACCGTTGCCGATCGAGCGGCTCGCCGAACGGGCTCGAATGAGCCGAAGGAGTTTCGTTCGTCAATTCCAACTCGCTACCGGGGTCACGCCGGCGCGGTGGGTTCTCGAGCAGCGACTCGCCGAATCACGCACTCTTCTCGAAACGACGACCTGGAGTATCGACGAGATATCGGCTGCCTGTGGCTTCGGGAGTGCCGTCACGTTCCGTCAGAATTTCGTAGCAGCGTTCGCGGTGACGCCGACGGCGTATCGGAAGCAGTTCACTCACGATGAAAAAGATGCACGACGCTAGTACCTCTAGCTGAACACCCAGCCCACTACCGCCGCAACCATGCAGAGGAAGAAGACCATCTCGACGATCCCCTCCGCCGCACCGCTGCTGCCCTTCTTGCTCATTCCCCACGCGCCCGGCGACGATCGGCCTCGGAGAAGCCCGCAACCGGTGGGGCCCCGAGTATCTGAGCCCGCTTACGGTCCTGATAGCTCGCCACCGAATCGAAGGCCGCAGTGACTCCGACAGTCGTCGACACGTAGGTCATCGACTTGTCCCGTGCAAAGCCCAGATCGGTGCCGACATCGACGGCATCGATGTTGGACCCGAGGAACACGAAGTCCCACTGGTAGTCCTTCTCCTGCTGCGCGATCAGCTCGCGCACAGCGGTATTGGTCCACTCCTTGCTCGCGTTCTCGTGACCGTCCGTCATCACCACAACGGTGACCGAGCAGGGGCGCTCGTCCTCGGACACTGCAGCGAGTTCGGCGCCGACGTCGGTGATGAGCCGGCCGATGGCGTCGTACAGCGCGGTGGAGCCGCGGGGCCGCAGTACCAGCGGCGGCACTGTTCGGATCGGCTGCGAACTGTAGACCAGCTCGTACTGCTGATCGAATTGCGCCAGCGTCACGACGGTATTTCCGTCCTGCTCGCGCTCTTTTCCGATGAATGAATCGAACCCGCCGCGGGTGTCGTCGGCAATGGAATGCATCGAGCCCGAACGGTCCAGCAGAGCAACGACGAGAGAGAGCTGTGGATTGGTCACATGAGCCTCCTGAAGAAATGCGTCGAAGCGACGCGATGAAGTGATGTCGAAAACGATACCGAGTGGTACCGACAAGAATCGGAGCTCGCAACGTCCGCCCAGGTCAGGCACGGTCGAGCAAGTAGGCCGTCACCTCATCCCAGGTCTTGTACGGTTCCTCCCCGTACTGAAGCCATTCACCTTCGAATGCGCTGGCGCCATTCTTATCTCGGTCGTCGACCAGAAAGTCCCCGCGGTTCAGGTTCTTGTGGTGCGAGAGAATGAGACGCTTGTACGCGACCGATCCGTCCTCGAGTCCAAGGTGCTTCTGGACCCACAGCACCTTGTCGTGCCATGCGCTCGCGTTCTTCCACGGCGCCGTGGACAGGATGTAGGTGTCGAAAACTGCTGCGAGCGTGCGGTATGCGTCGAGCGCACCCTCGATGGGATCCATCTTCGAGAAGATGTGTGGTATCTCGTCGAGGTCGCCCTCGTATTCGACGAGGTCAGCTGGGTCGGTCTGGTCGATGCCGGACTGGAAGTTCACCAGCGTGTTATCGAGATCTATGTAGAGAATTTTCTTGGCCATGGCAGACACCTTTCGTCGACGCACCGAACGAGGTACATCGGGAGGGGAGGAATGGCGGGAACATCACCGCCGAAATGCAGAACCTGAACCCGTTCTGCATTTCAATCATGACACACGGGGCCGACAACATCCGTGGGTAGGCTGATGCACGTGGCCAGCTGGTTGGTAACGCGGGTTCGCCCGTCACCGATTGATCTTTTACCGGGCCGGAGCCCTCGATGATCGGAGCACGAATGCTGAAGAAGACTCTCGCCGCAGCTGCACTCGCAGTAGGGTTCGCCGCACTCGTCGCGACGCCGGCCGCTGCCGAGGGGCCCTACGACAACATCTTCACAACTGAGGTGACGGAGCACTTCGTCAGTGCGTTCGATCCGGCCGCCTACGGATCACGCAGCGGGGACTCCATGATCATCAGCCCGTTCGGGACAAGTCAGCCGATCTGGTGCTTCAGTTTCCACGGACAGGGTTCGTGCTGGCAGACTGATCCGTCGGGCGTCGACCACACCCTGGGGTCGGTCCAGATCCCGACGGGTTCGTCTGCAGGTAGTTTTCGCACGATTGCCATCTACAACCCATTCTGATCGCATGTAGTAGCAGTGGATTTCAAGGCTGTGGCATTGTGCTCGTAGTCGGGCCACGAGCCGGCCTGTGATGTGCTGACTTCCGTCATGGGTCGTTCAGTCGATTGACCGAATCCGGTCTGCAGCCGTGTGGAGCACTCCACGCTGTACTCGATCGAGTACAGCGTGGAGGAAAATCTGGCATGTTGCGCCCGGGTTCAGCCTCAGCATTCTCCGTCGCAGGCGTGTTTTGCGTTGCGTGACCGGTGATTGCGCGTAACCGAGGCTGCAGGAACGTGGATGCCATCTTGTCGGAGCTACCCGCTACAGTAGAGACATCGGGCCGAGCCTCCAGGCCGCCCACATTCCCCGCACCAACTTTGCAAGGACACCTATGACCTTATTTGGAACTGCCGACGTCGTCGGAAAAACCTTTCGGAAATTGCGACCCCACGACATGGACGCCGCGATGCTCACGCTGTCGATCAACTACGAGGTCGCCGATCGCCCCCTCCTACAGACCGCGATGGGTCTCGCATCCCAGGCGCATCGTGACCAGATCCGACCCGGGGAAAACGGTACCGCCGAACCGTACATAACTCATCCACTGCGAAATACACTGCGACTCATACGATTCAACTGCCGCGACGAAGAGGTCCTCGCCGCAGCAGTCTTGCACGACACCGTCGAAGACCAACCCGTGCGACTCGTCGAACTCATGGATGGCGACCACAGCGCGAGTCCGCCCGCCGAAGCCACACGGTTACTTGCAGCGCATTTCAACACAACAGTGTCGGACACCGTCTGGGCCGTCACCAACCCCCCGCGTCCGGCTGGGCTCTCCAAGGAACAGAAGAACACGGCTTACGTCGAGCACGTGAAAGCCGTCATCGCCGATCCGCGAGCCTTTCTGGTGAAAGTCACGGACTTCATCGACAACGCCGGTAGCCTGAGCGCTCTCACCGACCTCGACAAGCGAAATCGATTGCGCGCCAAATACGCACCGCTGGTGCCGATCTTCCAGCAAATGGCACTAAGCCACGGAACCGAGCTTGGACTGCATCCCGAAGGGCGCGAGCGGCTCACCAGTTGCCTCGACGTGCTGGCCGAATCACTGCGTGAGGAATCCGAATCGTCCCAGGGATCCCAATCCGACTGACCCCTCGCCCTCCGGAATCGACCCTGCCCAGTGTGGGATCAACAGTTGTTGGGCTCGCTAAGTTTCACGACAGATAGGACCGCATCGCCTTCTTCGATCGGCATCCCAACAGCCGGTGTCTGGTCGACGACGATCCAATTCGAGTCGTTGACCTGCATGCGGCCGGCACCGGATGCGTCCTCACTCCGGGAAAAGAAGACCCCTGCATCCTGGATCAAGTTCTGGGCGGCTTGAAGATTCATGCACACCACCGGAGGCATCAGAACCGGGGCTGCCACCGCCTCGGGGGTCACGACTGCCGGTGGCGCCTGCGCTGGCTCAGGAGCGACAACAACGGGACGCGTCGTAGTTGTCGTAGTAGGCGCGACGGTGGTTGAAGCGACACTGGTGGTGTCCGAGGCTGCCGTCGTATCTTCGGCGGAACTGCAGGCAGAGACTATTCCTACAAGTCCTACTGCGGCAGCGACGCCGATTGACCTCACCACGCGATTCCGGGTCCGACTAGCAGCAGAACTCGAACTGTGGCTGAACTTCGTCATGCTCGACGCCTTTCTGATGTCCGCACGTTATCGCAGCGGAGTGACGCGAGATAGATCGCAGTTTGCTCCTCACCGTTACACCGAACCGACCGTCACCTTTGGTCGAGAACCCAGGGCGCCTTCGATCTCCGACCATGTGCACACTCGATTCCGAGCCCAACGAATTCGCAGTCAGTTGTCCCGCCACGCCAATGCAAACTCGATTGTGAGCTCATGTGCCCACTCCGTGACCAAATCCAGCAGCACCACGACGCGTGGCAATGGCAATACAACAATTGGGACCGCCACAACAACGGGTACCCGACCCCGCCGCCACCACGAGGCGGAACTCCGTTGTTCGGCAGCTCCTAACCCGTAGACCCGCCCGACCTCCCTGCAGCCGAGTGGCTGCAGGACTGGGTCGTGCTCACCCCATCAACCGAATCCGATGTTGCACTCTGAGATTCAAGTCACCGATACAGACGGCACCGATCCGACTATGGTGAGCAGGAGTCCTGGCATCGGAGGTAAATCGCATCATGGCATCGAAAATTGTCATTCTCGGCGCGGGTTATGCAGGTATCAGTGCAGCGCATCGGCTTTCCCGCCGCGGCGTCGATGCGGATGTCACGATGGTCAATCCACGAGACCAGTTCATCGAACGAATCCGCCTGCATCAGTACATGTCCGGTACCTATACCGCGGCAACGCGGCTCGATTCGATCCTCCCCGCCTCGACCGAACTGAAGGTCGACGCGGCCGAGTCGATCGACATCCATACCCGACGAATTCAACTGTCCGGTGGCGCTCTCGACTACGACTACCTGATCTATGCGGTCGGAAGCCACAGCCGTACCGAGGCAATTCCGGGTTCAGCGACCAACGCAGTCACGATCGGAACGTTCGAACCCGCACAACGCGCACGCTCGCGCCTCCAACAGCTCCCACCTCGCTCGACAGTCACGGTCATCGGCGGCGGACTCACAGGAATCGAAACAGCAGCAGAGCTCGCCGAGAGCACCGGTCACAACATTCGGTTGATTTCCGACCAGCAACTGGCCCCCACCGTCAGCGAACGCGGGCGACGCCGTCTGTATACCCATCTCATCGACGCAGGCGTCGAGATCATCGACAACACGGCTGTGGTCGGTATCGGCGCCGGTAGCGTGGAATTGTCGGGCGGGACTCGCTTGACGAGCGATCTCACGGTAGACGTGGCCGCATTCGGTGTCCCTGACCTCGCCGAGCGCAGTGGGCTGAACACGGACTCGCGCGGAGCCCTGACCGTCGACGACAACCTCATCAGTACCAGCAGTTCGACGGTGATCGGCGCCGGAGATGCCGCAGCAATCAGTAGTTCCCCACTTCGGATGAGCTGCCAAGCTGCAATCCCAACCGGCGTTCACGCTGCGGAGACCGTTCTGCGCCTGGCAGCTGGCACCACACCGAAACAGCTGCGTCCCAAGTTCGCCGGCCAATGCATCAGTCTGGGGAGGCGCGACGGATTACTTCAGCTGACCAACTCTGCCGATGTTCCACGATCACGCGCAATGCTCACTGGGCGTCAAGCCGCGCTGATCAAAGAGCAAATATGCTCATCCACGATGTGGTTCGGCCACCGCGGTCCATTCAGTTACAGCTGGTCGTAGGTGGCAACAAATTTGAACTCGTGAATCGGGAGGTGAACCCGGCGTCGCCGACGGACCATTCAAAGCTAGATGATGCCCCTCCGAATTCGTTCACGCAACGGCGGCGGCATGAATATCGTCTCAGGCCTGATCTCCAAAATTTCCCGTCGGCTCTCATCGCTCACGGCCATCGCCCTCAGTACAGCAATGAGCGTATTGGGCTCTGCCGCCATCCAGCTGGCGGGTAATTGGAGATAGTGGTCTGTATCCCATCCGAGCCTGCCATCCTTGTCGAGAGGTTCACGAACCCCCAGCCGAATCAGAGGGTCACGGGACGTCCACAGTCCAGTCGTATCGAGCCGGACTGCGTCCGCCACATCCACGATGGAGGCCCAGGGCACCACCAGGTCGGCACCGATTCGGACAAAAGGCTGCCTACCTACCGTTCGTATCACAACATCACGGTAGATCTCGATGCCGGTAGCTGGCCGAAAGAGGCTGAACAGCATGGCAACAACCGCAAGAACAACACCGCAGATCGTAGCGAATATCGCATGAGGGGAGCTGTTGCGGGAATCCGGCAGCATCACTTCGATCCCGCTCCAAAAAGTCAGCGCAACAGCCGCGTAGTACACGCTAGAGCAAAGCATTGAAATGATCAGCACTCTCATTGTCAAAGCTTCCGGGCCTACTCGAATTCCTTTCCCGTACAACTTACTTTCGCAACCGGTCAACCGAGAAGATTGCCTGACCCATCTGAAACCCGCCCCACGGAGCGTCAGCCACCCACCACACCCACATAGAACTCCGATACCTGCGAATCCGATCAGACCGACTACTGACTCCGCCTTCCACGCCAGAATGCACCCCACTGCAGCACCCAGCAAGATCACGAGCGAAGCGAGTATCTGCATCGGCCTCAACGTCTGCGGCCACACTGGTAACCATTCGACGGTTCGTACAATGCCAGCTGGTGTTGTATCCATTTCGTCCACTGCGTTACTCCCAGATCCATTGACCGAATTTGGGAACGCCGTAGGCCAGAGCTGCCCCCATCGCCACTCCTACCACCAATCCGGCCGCGGTGCCTGCGCCGGGGATCACGGAACCGACAGCTGAGCCGGCGATCCCAGCTGCGGCGATTTGACCCAACGCTCCCCCCACAACGACTCCGGTCACCGCTCCCGCACCCTCCGTGACGATCGCCTTGGTCGGATCCATACCGCCCTCGATGTCATTCGAAATTGCAGGTATGGTCCCCAACGCTGCTCCCACTGGTCCCAGTCGACGACCGAGCCCCAGTGCCAGATCGTCGGACGAGGCTGCAGCGGCGGTCTTCAAGGCGTGTCCGGTCGCGTCCGAAAGCGTCCCGATCGTGACACCTGCGGTCATAGCTTGAATATCGGGGCGCCACGAAAATCCGTCGTCTTCGCTCAGCGCCAAGTGGCCAACGATCACCTCTGACGAACTATCCTGCAAATCGAAGGTTCGGCCGCGCACTCGGTCACATACTCCGAGTGCAGCGTGGTTTGCTTGCTGAAGAGCATCGAGTACGGAGAGCGTCGCTTCCTGCGTTCTGATCTGCAGAGCGAGGACCGCGTCCTCCCCCAGTGGCCCCGCAATCTGATCCAGGGAGGCAATTGCTCGGTCGGCCGTCACAACGCCGTTGTCAGCGACTTCGAAACCATTGTCGGCAAGTTCATCGATGACGGCCACCAAGTTCGAGCGCACGGAGTCGACTATCGATGCCGAGGCCGAGAACTCCGTAGCCAACGAAGAAAAGGCATCAGCGAGAGCCGACAAGGTCGAACACTCGGATATGACGCGCTCAGCTGCGGCAACGGCGGCGTCACCGTGCCACGGCTCTGCAAGGACGTTCTGCTCTGCCGCGATGCTTCCACACCGCCCGTAGATCACCCTGGAAATACCGCGGAGCCCATGTGAACCAGCGAGCAAAGACTGACTGTTCCAGGCGCGAACATCCCCAATGCTTAGCGTCATTCGCGACTATTCATTGAGCGAAGCTGAACTGCGAACTCATCATCGGCGACGCGATAGTCCTCGGAAGCTCCTCGTGCAGACCGTGCAATTGTGTCCATACGCTGTGACATTCCATCGAGCGCTGTCGAAGAGATACGCTCGCCCTCGGCGCACAGTATTTGTAGATCTGTCCCGGGCAGCGCATTCTGCGCTGACCAGAACGGTCCAAAAACGTCAATACTTCCCACGGTGTCGCTCGCGTCCTGGGCTGCGGAAGCGAAACGCCTCAAAATTTCCGGATCTACTTCCATCACCACACCCATCGTCGGATCTACGTCACCTACCGTTTGGACGCAGCGAAGGAGCGTCTGGTTCCAGGTGCCGTCTCTGAAAGCACGATGACGGGGCGAAGAAGTGGTCCACGTGATTCTGACCGGGTCACAGTTGACGAAACCCGTCACGCAGCCCGCCACCGCGCCCTCGGATCCGACGGTCCGAGGGCGCGGTGGCGACGAGGTCAGAACCTGATGACGCCCCGCAGGTTGAGGCCTGCGTGCATGTCCTCGAAGCCGCGGGCGACGTCGTCGAGCGTGTAGGTCTGAGTGATCAGACCGTCGAGCTCGAGCTTGCCAGCCTTGTATAGGTCGATCATCCAAGGGATGTCAGCGCTCGGTGCTGACGCTCCGAAAAGTGATCCCACCAAGCGCTTTTGGTACAGCGTCAATTCCATCGGGCTGATGGGGATCCCGACGTCGGTCATCTTCCCAAGACCCGTCACCACGCACACGCCGGCCTTGCGGATCGACGAGAAGGCCTGCGCGATATGCTCGCCGGTAGTGACACCGATAGTGACGATGGCTGCGTCGGCACCCTGTCCGTTGGTCAGCGAACGCGCAACATCGGCCGCCTCTTCTAGAGTCGAGAATGCTTGTGTGGCACCGAACTTCAAAGCACTCTCACGCTTGAAGGCAACAGGATCGACGGCCAGGATGTGCGCGGCACCGGCGTGCGCGGCACCCTGGACTGCGTTGATTCCGATCCCGCCGATACCGATGACAATCACGGTCTGGCCCGGGTAGACCTCCGCAGAGTTGACGGCCGCGCCCCAGCCGGTGCCGACGCCGCAGCCGAGCAGGCACAGAGATTCCAGTGACAGGCTCTTGTCGGCCACCTTGATAACGGAATCAGTACTGACAGTGGTGTATTCGCTGAAGGTGGACAAACCGCAGGTCTGCGCCACGACCTCTCCGTCGAGGCTCAACCGAAAACTGTTCGGGTCGTCGGGGCGACCGCCGGTCATGATGGCGGCACCACGATCGCACAGGTTCTGCATGCCCTTTGCGCACCAGCGACACTTTCCGCAACCCGCGATGAACGAGAACAGCACGTGCTCGCCCTCTTCGAAGCCGATGGTCTCCGGACCGACCTCGACGATCACGCCGGCGCCCTCGTGCCCACCACAGATCGGGTAAACACCTACAGCGTGATCACCTTTCGCTATGTGATCGTCGGAGTGACAGATGCCAGAGGCCACCATCTTGACGGTGATCTCGTTTCTACGGGGCGCGTCGAGGTCGAGCTCGACGATTTCGTATGTGCCGGGGGTGCTGCGAATGATCGCGCCACGGGTCTTCACGGTGTGTGCTCCTCGATGAGAGTTCTAAGGGATCGGTGCAGGAAAGAATTACGGGCTGACTTGTGAAGCCATCGCGGTGTAGAAGCCGTCTGCATACGGGGGCAGCACACCCCAATCGCGGCGTAGTTCCACCGCCGAAGCTTCGAACACCGCACGTGCGTGGCTGAACTCCTCGAAGCCCTCACGGCCGTTGTAGTGGCCCATGCCGGAGGCTCCGACACCGCCGAACGGTGCATCCTGAAGGCCGGGGTGCATCATCACGTCATTGATGGTGACGCCGCCGGACAGAGTGTGGTCCAACACCTTTGCCTGTTCCTCAGCATCGGTGCCGAAGTAGTACAGAGCCAGCGGACGTGGGCCCGAGTTGATCTCGGCGAGGACGTCGTCGAGATTGTCGTAGCCGAGAACCACCATGGCAGGACCGAAGATCTCTTCACTACGGATGACCGAGTCGGAAGGTGGATCGACAACCATCCGAAGCGGACGACGTCCACCCTCGCTGGGCATCGCGCCGGCCGGAGCAATCTCGACACGGGCACCGCGGGCAACGGCGTCGTCGATGTAGCCGTCGACGCGGGCAGCATGGCGCTCGTTGACCACGGAGACGGCGTCGGGGTTGCCCTCGATCGTCGGCAGCAGCTCCGCGTATACCTCCGCGGTCGACGCGACGAACTGCTCGAGCAGTTCGCGAGGAACATACGTCGTGTCCGGGTTGACACAAAGTTGGCCGGCGTTGGTGGTCTTGGCGACAGCTATCCGGAAAGCCGCGGCATCGATGTCGGCGCTGCGGCCGATCACTGTCGGGGACTTACCGCCCAGCTCCAGTGTGACCGGAACAAGATTCTTCGCGGCATTCGCCATGACCAGCTTGCCGACCGAGGAGCTGCCGGTGAAGACAAAGTGATCGAACGGGAGCGAAGTCAGCATTTCGGCCACATCAGGTCCACCGGTGACGATGGCGACGACGTCGGGATCCAAGGACTCCTCGACGATTTCGGCGAGGAGTGCGGCGGTGCGAGGCACTACCTCGGATGGTTTGAGGACGGCACGGTTACCGGCAGCGAGTACGCCCGCCAACGGACTGAGAACTGTGAAGAGCGGAGCGTTCCAGGTGCCGAGGATGCCGACAGAGCCCTTCGGCTGATACCGGACGTGGGCCTTGGCGCCGAGCTGGTCATAAGGGGCGAACACAGCCCGATCCTGCGGAGCCATCCACGTCTCGAGGTTGTCACGCGAGTTCTTCAAGCTGGTGATCGTGCCGAGTACGTCGTTCATCAGGGAGTAACCGCGTGGGCGTCCACCGAAGTCCGCGTCTATTGCTTCGACGAGGCCTTCGTGATGCGCGACGAGCATGTCGATGACAGCCTGAATTCGCTGTCGCCGCAGCTCGGCTGAGGGCTGGCCCTCGGTATTCGTTGCCGCGCGCTGACGATCGAGGATGTCGGTAATGCGCGCTGAATTTGTGCTGTTCTGGGCCATGGCCGAACGCTATGAGCTGGGCCACATCACTCGCGCCCAGGTCCCGGTGAGTGGAACTCGAAACTGACCAACCCGAAACCGAAATGGACCACCATCGACGGAACCGAAGCAGGCGTCTGTGCGTCTAACCCAACGACGAGCCGAACAGATGGGGGTCCCGTGCAGCGCCGATGGTTACCACTTCTCGCGGTGGCCGCTGTCCTCACAGCCTGCGGTCAACCCGTCGATGGAACGGCCGTCGCGGGGGTGCCGGGGCTGGCCGAGCAATTCGAACCCTGCAGCATCCCTGACGACGCCATCGCGGCGACGGGGCTGAATCCGAAAACTGGGTCAGGATGGCTGGAAGGGATAAGCGTCAAGGCCTGGACGGCGTGCGGTTGGGACGGCCCGACAATCAATTCCTGGTACCGCTTCAGTGTCCTGTTCTCGATTCAGTTCACCCTCGACGAGGTTCGACAAAACCCTGCATTTCAGGATTTCCAAGACATCAGCTTGGGCGGAAGACCGGCCCTCGAATTCGGACTCGAAGACATGCCCATAGACGAAGGCTGCGGCACCAGCTTCGACACCACAGAGGGCGTTGTGATGTTCACGCTCAGGACCTTCGGAACAGCCTCACCGCCAGGCGACCCGTGTGAGCTCATCCGCCGACACACCGCCGAGCTCAGTCAGTACTTCCCACCCTCGATCTAGCTGGACGGAATCGAAATGGCTCCAAATTCTCCGATCGAGTACTGGAACGGTCTCGCTACCGCAGCTGACGATGGGCATCTACTGCTCGACCCTGCGGCCGCACGACACTGCGACGCGGCATGCACCGAGTATTTGGCGACCCTAAAATCCAACCAAGAGTCAGCGCGCATGCTGGGAGACGTTCGAGGTATGGGTACTTTCGAATCCGGAATCGCGCTCGCCCGCAAATTCTCGCAAAAGGCCGTGGGTGGCCCGAACAACCTCGTCGACGTCATCCAAAGCCACATCGACGTCGTCACGGCGATGCAAGCAGTATTCCGAAAGTTCTTCGATGCAACGGAGGACGTCGACCAGCAAAATGCAATATCGATCGGGCGGAACGGACCGCGGTAACCGAGTCGCTGTCCGATCCGCCCGCCGGCTTCTCGTGTCCAGATCAGTCGCCGCAGAACCCGGCCGGTGACTGTCCACCTTCGATAGTCGCAAGGAATGCGAGGGTGTCCTTTGTTGCAGCACCCACCGTAGGTACATGATCGAGCCCATCGTAGACGGTGTAACCGACCTGAGATCCTTTCGCGCACAATGATTCAGCGAGAGCCGCGGAACCCGGTTCGGTCACCGAAGTATCCCCGCCGCCCTGCAGGATAAGCGTCGGTACACGAGGACTGAGACGATCGGGGTTTTGCTCGGTCAAGTAGGACACCAGCGGAGTGAAGTCAGCCCCGGGACGGATCACCTTGTCCAGCGGAACCGTGTCGGCGAGCGCCCACACAGCGTCGGTGCAACCGACCTTCGCAGCCTCCAAAAGCGGCGTCATCTCGTCTGTGACGTAGTTGTAAGCGTCAAGAGCGGGATCGGCTGCCTGCGCGCCGAGCAATATCAAGGGCAGGTATCCCAGTACCGCGCGAGCTTCGGGACCGCCGGCCACGAAGTACTCGACAGTGTCACCGAGGTTGTTGCCCGGCGAGATCGACACTGCACCACGCAGTTCGAGTTCCGGTGCTAGGTCCGGTCCCTGGTCAGCGGCGAACAATGTTGCATGCCCGCCTTGGCTATGCCCGGCGGCGTACCAGCCTGTGCCGACGCTGGAATCCAGCTGGCGAGCTGCGCGCACGATATCGGTGACGGCTGCTGCTTCGGAGTCTCCGTTGATGTACGGATGAATCCCCGACGTCCCCAGCCCGACGTAATCCGTCTGCGCAACCACGTAGCCGGCGCGCAGGAATTGGTCCAAGGTCTCGTTGACGTAGCGCAAATATTCACCGTCTGACCCGGGCACTGTTCCGGAGGACGGCGCGCATGCGTCCGAAACCCCGGTAGTCCCGTGCGCCCAGCTGATTACCGGCCAGCCGGCTTCCGGAGCCTCGCCTGCGGGGATCGACACCGAGCCGGACACCTCGACGTCATTGCCTTGCGGCCCACGGGACAGGTAGGTGATTTGCTCGCTACGCGCGGCGCCGGGGAGAACGGCGTCGCCGGTAAGTGGCCGAGTAGCCAATAGCGCGCCGTGCTCTTTCGACTGTTCCGCTACCGAGCCCTCGTCGACTGCGGAGCCACAGGCCACCATCAGGCCGGCCGCCGCAAGGACAGCAGCTAAGCGAACTCCCCGGCGCAAGTGTGTGTCCATTCAATTCTCCCAAGCTGGATTCAGCAATTTAGGCCAAGTGACCTAATCGGGACGTTAGCACTCCAGTACTCTCACGTCCATGCCTGCCTCAAGCACCCGCACAGAGCTCTTGGATGCCGCTGAGCGACTGATTGCCGAGCGAGGACTAGCAGGCGTCTCGGTGCGCGAAGTCATTCGAGCTGCCGGGCAACGCAACAACGGTGCAGTGGACTACTACTTCGGGTCCTGGCATGCACTGTTGATCGAGCTGTGGTCGCGTAGGGCCACCAGCGACGGATTGGTCCGTGAGCTTCACACCGCAGCCGGAGACGCGCAAGACCGTCTCGGCGCACTGGTCGAGGCCTATGTGCGCCCGTTCGTCACCGAGGTCGCGGCCAGTTCGCCCTCATACTGGGCTCGGTTCAACGAACAGTGGCTGGCAGGCATCCGCAGCGATTTCGTCGCATCGCCACAGCCGCTGATGCCCGATGACCCGACCTATCCGCCGATTCCCGGACTGGAAAATTTGCAACGTCTACTTATGGACATCGCCACCGAACTCAGACACCTCCCCACCGGAGACCGCCCGGCCCGGGTGGCACTGGCCGCGCGGTTTGTGGTCTCCGCGCTCGCGTCATGGGAGCGCGATCGGGTGGCTGGCGTGTGGCGCGATCTCGACGCCTTCGAGACCGAATTGTGTGCACTGATGCGCGCCCTGCTGCTTACCGGATCACGCGCCCATTGACTGTCACTAGGCAGGGTTCCCGTGTTCGGAATCGGTTGCCCATCCAAACCCTCAGCTGGCCCGCATTTTGTTCCACACGAAAATTGGGATGGAAAGCGTTGCGGTACAGACGTACTCGATTCTGTCTGGCATCGCCGGGGCCCGGAAGCGCAACTGAATTCAGTTTCGCTGCAACTTCCTGTCGGTACGGGATGTCAAAATGACGACATGTCACGACTCGACGAAGGCTTCGCGCCACCAACCGCCTGTGTGCAGTGGTGCCAGCTCCGCACCTACGACCTGAACGTTCTGGACGATGGCGTCGAGGTCGACCTCGACTGGTGGAACAAGCACCTCGATCGCGCAGGTCACGATATTCGACTTCGTGGGCGCAACCTCGACGGGCACATCGTCTCCGACGGAGTGGCGACAGTACAGCGCAACGACCTTCGAATCGACACTGATCTCGCGGACGGCGAACACGACTCGCTCGGCCTCCTCTTTCTCTGTGCCGCCTGGCAGGGCAGCCACAAGAACCGCAAAGCGATACGGCGATTCCCCGACGTCCACAACCCGCACTTGACGCGTCCGGACGAGAATCCAGTTGCAAAAACATTGACGGTGCTCCAACGGTGCATACGTGACCACGCGGTACCCGAACTCCCGAACGGATCCTGGTCCGGATGGCCCGACACCCCAGGTGTTGGAACATCCCTTATGGCCACGTTTCTCTGGGCTGCCAAAGCATCCGTGGACGGTGGGCGCGCTCAGTTGATCGACCAGTACGGGGTGTCCACCCTCATTCACGAGGGGTGGCTGGAAGATCCCGCTGTCACCGGCTTCACGCGGCGTCGCTACGACCGCTACGTCCAACTACTTTCCAACTGGGCTGTCGATATCGGCACCAGCCCAGAACTGATCGAGATGTGGCTCGTTCAACGGTGGAGCGCTCGAAAGTCCGAAGCACGCTTCGGCAGCCACGCGCAGCCGACTCTGTTCTGATCCGCGCACTGCCGCAGATACCTCGATGATGAAATTCGTTGCACCGCGGCCGCCGGAGAATTGTTAGCCAGAGTGGAACCAAAGCTCGGGTTTCGGCGTCTAACCTATCGACGAGTCCAACGGATGGGGGTCCGATGCAACGCCGATGGCTACCACTTTTCGCGGTCGCCGCTGTCCTTACTTCCTGCAGCCAACCCGTCGAGGGAGTAGCCGTCGCGGGAGTGCCAGGGCAGGCCGACCAATTCGACCCGTGCGCCATCCCGGACGACGCCATCGCGGCGACGGGGCTCAAACCGGAGACTGGGTCAGGATGGCTGGAAGGGATGAGCGTCAAGGCCTGGACGAATTGCGGGTGGGAAGGCCCGCAAGAGGATTCCTGGTACCGCTTCGATGTCTTGTTCTCGATTCGATTCACCCTCGACGAGGTTCGTCAAAACGTTGCGTTTCGGGACTTCAAGGAAGTCAGCGTGAGCGGCAGACCTGCCCTCGAGTACCTGTTCGAGGGCAGGCCCTCAGAAGAGGGCTGCGGTACGAGCTTCGATACCGCCGAGGGTGTCGCAATGATCTCGGTCGACGCACTCGGAACGGCCCCACCCCAGGGTGACCCATGTGAGCTGGTCCGCCGACACACCATCGACCTCCAGCAGTACTTTCCTTCGTCGATATAGCTGAGAAGGAACACCATGGCTTTGCAATCTCCGATCGACTATTGGAACGGCCTCGCAACCGCAGCAACCGACGGGCAACTGCAACTCGATCCGACGGCCGCACGGCATTGTGACAAAGCATGCAGCGAGTATCTAGAGACTCTTGAATACAACAAGGCGGCGGCACGCGAACTGGGAAACGTCGAGGGTTTCGGTCCCTTCGATTCCGGAATCGCTCTTGCCCGCAAGTTCTCGCAGAAAGCCGTCGGTGGCCCGAACAACCTCGTCGACGTCCTGCAAAGCCACATCGACGTCGTCACCGCGATGCAAGCAGTGTTCCGAAAATTCCTCGTAGCTACAGAGGACCTCGACCAACAGAACGCAACCTCGATCGGCCAGAACGGGCCGAAGTAGCCGAGCTCATACACGTTTCGCCAGCCGGCTTTCCTCACGTTTTGCCGAAATCCGTTTGACCGTCGCCACAGTCATTGGTCAATTGACGGAACCGAATCCGCACTGCGTGCGTCTAACCTATCGACGAGTCCAACGGATGGGGGTCCGATGCAGCGCCGATGGCTACCACTTCTAGCGGTCGCCGCCGTCCTCACAGCCTGCAGTCAACCCGTCGAAGGAGTAGCCGTCGCAGGGGTGCCAGGGCAGGCCGAGCAATTCGAACCCTGCAGCATCCCGGACGACGCCATCGCGGCGACAGGGCTGAAGCCGGAGACTGGGTCCGGATGGCTGGAAGGAATGACAGCCAAGGCATGGACGGTCTGCGGGTGGGACGGTCCGATAAAGAACGCCTGGTACCACTTCGATGTCCTGTTCTCGGTTCAGTTCACCCTCAACGACGTTCGCCAAAATCCTGCGTTTCAGGATGTCAAGGAAGTCAGCTTGGATGGGAGGCCGGCGCTTGAATACGGGTTTGCGAACCGGTCGCCAGCAGGAAGTTGCGGATCGAGCTTCGACACCATCGAAGGCGTCGCCATGCTCTCCGTCGACGTGCTCGGAACTGGCCCGCCCCAGGGTGACCCGTGTGAAATAGTCCATCGACACACCACCGAACTTCGGCAGTACTTCCCACCCTCGATTTGAATGAAGGGAATCGCAATGGCCTTGGAATCTCCGATCGACTACTGGAACAGCCTCGCAATCGCGGCTGACGATGGGGATCTATTTCTCGATCCCGCCGCTGCACAACACTGCGACAAGGCATGCACAGAGTATCTGTCGACCCTCGAGCGAAATAAGACCGCGGCCTATAGGTTGGAAAACATGGAGGGCATGGGTCCCTTCGAGTCCGGAATCGCACTTGCCCGCAAATTCTCGCAAAAGGCCGTGGGCGGCCCGAACAATCTAGTGGACGTCCTGCAAAGCCATATCGACGTCGTCACGGCGATGCAAGCAGTGTTCCGAAAATTCTTCGTAGCCGCAGAGGACGTCGACCAGCAGAACGCGGCATCGATCGGTCAGAACGGACCGAGGTAGCCGGCACCCTCGTTGTCGCCTCGCTGCGTCGGGAATCGCTGGTTACCAGGAGTTTACGTGCAGAACGGTCTCGATGGGATCGCGCGGTGCTACCTTGAAGGTCTCACCCGTGTAGTAGGCCGTCGGAATCAGCGCACCTTGATGAAATCCCTCCGGAATTCCGAGAATCTCAGCCACCTCAGCTTCGCGCGCGAGATGTATTGTGGTCCAAGCAGTTCCGAGTCCACGCGCCCGTGCAGCAAGGGCATAGTTCCACACAGCGGGTAGCAATGAACCCCATAGTCCGGCTTGATTGCCGCTCGGCAGCTTCTTGCCTGCCTTGATGCAGGGGATCAACAGCACGGGCACTTCACCCATGTGCTCACCTAGCCACCCGGCACTGTCTCCGACACGTTTCTGTATCGGACCTCGTTCGGGGTCGTCGGCGAAAAGAGCGTTCGCCGAGTGTTTGGACGCCTGATATTCGGCGAACAGTTCTCCGTAGATTGCGCCGATCTGTGAACGTAGGTCCGGATCGGTGACCACCACCCACTGCCAACCCTGTTGGTTCGATCCGGACGGACCTTGCAACGCGATCTCCAGACACTCCTTGATCAGGTCCAACGGCACCGGCCGCGTCAGATCCAGACGTTTACGGACGGTACGCGTCGTAGTCAGCAGTTCGTCGGGTGTCAGGTCGAGAGTCGGGTACGAAGTCATCTTTCGATCATGCCCCAGAGCTTGGGTGTCCAGCATTCGCACGGCCGGCGAGCCGGACCACCGGGGGCTGCAGTCACCACCGTCGCGGGGCTCGTAGCCGCCCCAGCACCGGGGCCGTTCACACCCACAGACAGCCGAAGGCGAAGAGGAGCGAGGTGACCCGGTGGATAATTGCAGCCGGAGTCGAGCTTGCCGCGATCATCGCGCTCGGTGTCCTCCTCATCGTCTCGCGTCGAGAGCACCAGGAAACTCGACGCGCACTCGAACGTGCCCAGCGTGGGGTGTCGCCCCGCCGGCGGCGGCGTGGCGTTGCCCCGTTCGCGACCAGGAGGGCCTTCCACACGGCGGACTCGCTGATCAACAAGGGCATCGGCGCGACCGTGCGCAACTCCGTCGAGGACCTCGCCTGCTGGACCAAGGCCGAACGCCCCGAGCTGGCCAAAATGACTGCCGACGGCGATATCGTCGACTTCTTCTCCGACATCGAGGGATCCACCGCGAGCAACGAGGAGTTAGGCGAATCGAGTCTGCATTACTGCGGCCGCGTCCATCGCCCGTCCTCGCGTCGCCATAGTGTCGGCTTGTCCTCGATAGTGGTGACAGCGCGATCGAGCCACCATGTTGCATCTGGATCCCAACCACCGAGGACGGTGGCACCATCACTGTCCGACAACGGAATTGCGAGGCCGGGAGTAGTGAGATAGCCGTGGATGCTGAGATGAACAGCGTCGTAGTCTCCGGCCACAGCCACCCAATCCGGGATGACCCACTGGCGATACACACCTGTGGTGTCGAACCAATCCGATCGTTTGGATTCCGGCACTGCCAGCGGATACGAGTCGGCCAGCCGCGCCCAATCCGTCGGGTTGCTGATCTCGTACACACGTGGTTCGCCGACAACGTGAACCGGCCACACTCGCGCTTCTCCCCCACCGGACGAATCCTCTTCCAACATCAATTCCAACGCACCCAACCCCTCCCTGTCGCGGGTAGTCGACAACGCACTGCTCGGTGACGGAATCGACCACCACTCCCCACCAACCCGAGCGTCCGGTCGTTCGACACGATCCAGGCGATACCGTTCTTCCATCGCCACCACGTGTTCACGCCACCCGTCGAGGCCTGCGGACAGCGGCCGATAAGGCACCGTCGACTCGGGCCACCCGTCGTTCGAATACGGATGGACCACCAAACGCTGATTGTCGAGATCCACCGGATCGGACCACCAGTGGGCATGCGGCGAATGCAGGACTGCGACGGCGATCGGCCGCAGAGCGTTCACTATGTGCGGGTGGGCGAACATCACGTCTTCCTCGTCCGGCGGTTGCCAGTAACGGGCCCAATCCGTCGCGAACGAGAGAGCATCGAGTAAATCCAACTCGGACAGTTGCGCGATCCGTCGAACATCCACAGCTTCGATCACCTCACGAACGTCCTCGGGTGTCGACGGCCTGTAGTAGTAACCCTCGGGATCGTCGGTACTGCACTTGTATGCGACATTCGCGCAGAAGAAGCGCCCCCTAGGTGACGCGAGAACAGATTCGACCACATCCATGGCATCCAAAGTATCGGACCGATTCCGGCTGGACGGGGCGATCGACAACGAATGCCGCCGCGGACAAGAATCATGCGTCGCCGAAAAGCTCTGAGCGTCAAACATTCACCGCGGAACGCGGATTCAGCAAGGCTCTATGTTCTCAGCACGCTGCCTGGTCGAAGCCGAAGAGCTCTCGCACTCCGATGCGCTCGCCCAGTCGCGCTATGCTTCGGCCATGGGAAAGTTCAAGAATGCAGTAGAGGGACTTTTCAAACGGAAGAAGGCTATTCCAGGACCCGCGCCCAAGCAGCTCGATCGTTGGGCCGACGAGGGTGGGGCACTTCCGCCTCAGCCACCCAGAGATCCTGGCACTCGGTAAATGTAAAGCAAACGTAACCGGGCGTTCCACGGATCCCTCGTCTCCATGGCTAGGGTCGAAGTTTCCTGCAATAGAGACACGAGGTTGATCGATGCAACTGGTTCCATCGGACACGGAGAAGTTGCTCCTCAGTGTGGCCGGGATGGTAGCCCGCGACCGACGTGAACGAGGCGTTGTCCTCAACTATCCAGAGGCGACAGCGCTGCTGTCCTGCTGGGTAATGGAGAGAGCCCGCGAGGGTAAACGCGTCGCCGAGCTGATGGCCGAGGGCAGGAACGTGCTCAGCCGGGAAGAGGTCATGGAAGGCGTCCCGGAGATGATCGGTGCAATTCAGGTCGAAGCGACGTTCCCCGACGGGCGCAAGCTGGTCACCATCACGGATCCGATCCAATGATCCCCGGCGAGTTTCGCTTACGCCCCGAGGCTGTGGAACTCAATGCCGGCCGGGAGCGCCGCACTCTCCTGGTGGTCAACGCCGGCGACCGGCCCATTCAGGTCGGCTCGCATGTGCATCTACCCGACGCCAACTCGGCCTTGGAGTTCGACCGTGAACAAGCCGAGGGCTTCCGTCTCGACGTGCCTGCAGGCACGTCGGTGCGGCTCGAACCCGGGGTGAGCCGGATGGTCGACCTCGTGGCGTTGGGCGGCCGCAAACGCGTCCCCGGCCTCCAAATCAAGACCGATACCAACGCTCCGTCGCCGAAAGAGAAGTCATGAGTTGGATCGATCGCCTCAAGTACGTCCAGCTGTACGGCCCGACGACGGGTGACCAGATCCGGTTGGCCGACACCGACCTGTGGATCGAGGTTGCCGAGGATCGCACCGTCGGAGGCGACGAAGCTACGTTCGGCGGAGGCAAGACCATCCGCGAATCCATGGGCCAAGGCCATTCGATGCGTTCCGAGGGCGCGCTCGATGTTGTGATCACCAACGCGGTCGTTCTCGATCACTGGGGCATCGTCCGCGCCGACGTCGGAATCCGTGACGGTCGAATCGTGGCGGTCGCCAAGGCCGGCAACTCCGACATCATGGACGGAATTCGTCCCGACATGCAGATCGGGCCTGCTACCGATGTCATCTCAGGCGAAGGCAAAATACTCACCGCGGGTGCCGTCGACACTCATGTGCACTTTCTCAGTGAAATCGAGATGCGTGAGGCGCTGGCGACCGGAACGACAACGGTGATCGGCGGTGGCACCGGGCCCACCGAAGGATCGAAGGCAACCACGGTCACCGGCGGGGTATGGGCGCTCACGATGATGCACCGTGCACTCGACCACATCCCGCTCAACGTCATCCTCTTCGGCAAGGGCAGCACTGTGTCGCACGGAGCATTGCGTGAAGACGCACTGGCAGGCGCCGGCGGATACAAGATCCACGAGGATTGGGGCGCAACTCCGGCCGCCATCGACGCATCACTGCGCGCCGCCGACGAATTCGGTCTCCAGGTTGCACTCCACGCCGACAGTCTCAACGAGACCGGCTATGTCCAAAGCACTCTCGACGCTATCGCCGGACGTGGCATCCACGCATTTCATTCCGAGGGCGCGGGCGGTGGCCACGCCCCCGACATCATCACTGTGGTCAGTGAGCCGAATGTGATTCCCGCGTCGACCAACCCGACGCTCCCGTACACCGTCAATACCGTCGACGAGCATCTCGACATGTTGATGGTCGTTCACCACCTCAATCCGAAGGTGCCCGAGGATCTGGCATTCGCGGAGTCTCGGATCAGAGCCTCGACAATGGCTGCAGAAGACATTTTGCAGGACATGGGTGCGATGTCGATCACCTCGTCCGACGCGCAGGCGATGGGTCGGATCGGCGAAGTAATCTGCCGTACTTGGCAAGTGGCGCACGTGATGAAGAGCCGCCGCGGTGCACTGGGCTCCTCTGAACCCGCCGACAACGAGCGGGCACGCCGCTATGTAGCGAAGTACACCATCTGCCCCGCCGTCGCGCACGGTATCGATCACGAGATCGGATCGGTGGAGAGCGGCAAGATGGCGGATCTCGTGCTGTGGGATCCGGCCTTCTTCGGGATCCGGCCATGGGCGGTCATAAAATCCGGGGCGATCGTCGCAGCGCCGCTCGGCGACCCGAACGGTGCCGTGCCGAATCCGCAGCCGGTCCTGACCCGCCCGACGCTGCCCGCTCAGGCCGCCTCCGCGGCGCACCTGGCAACAACGTTCGTCTCGCAGGCGGCACTCGACGACGGACTGGCCGACCGACTCGGATTGACCCGAAAGTTGGCCGCTGTGCGTCCGACTCGCGATATCGGCAAAGCGTCCATGCCGAACAACACGACGCTGCCGAAACTTGACATCGACCCAGAAACTTTCGCGATCTCCATCGACGGTGAACTGGTTCGACCGAAGCCGGTGGACGTAGTGCCACTCGCGCAGCGTTACACGATGTTCTAGAAGATCGATGACTGGGCATATAGGGGCGCTCCTCCTGGGCGACGCGCGGCTCCCCACTGGCGGACACATCTATTCGGGCGGTTTGGAGCCGGCTCTAGCGGCGGGCATGCCACCCGAGCGGGTTCCGGACTATATACGAGCGCGTTGCCGGACGGTCGCGACGGTCGAAGCATCGGCTGCTGTATTGGCTTATCGTGCAGCACAATCCGAAGACCCGTCGGGACTCGAATCTGTTCACGATGCTCTTCTCGCCCGGACCACCAGCGAACCGCTGCGCAACGTTTCGGGAATGCTCGGGCGCGGACTGGTCCGGATGGCATTGAGACTGTGGCCCGACCACCCTGCGGTCACTGCACTGGTGGCTATCGACCGCGCACCGATGCGCCCTGTAGCCCTTGGCGCCGTCGCAGCGGTGATGGGTATCGGCGAGGCTGCCGTTGCTCGCGTCTGTTTCTACGACGACATCCAAACTGTTGCCTCGGCAACGCTCAAGCTCGCACCCATCGATCCCGTCGACCCGGTGGCGTGGTTACTTTCTCTCGAACCACTGATCGACACATTGGTCGACAACGTCCTCGCCGTCGAAACCATCGACGACATGCTCGCCGCCACCGCGCCAGAAGCCGAACAGTGGTCGCTGAACCACGCTGGAAAAACAAGGAGAATTTTCATTGCCTGACAAGACAGAACAGACCAACGGCGCCGGGGCGTGCTTTGCGCCTCGGCATCGCGGGCCCCGTCGGCACCGGCAAGAGCACGTTGATCGCCACCATCTGCCGTGCACTCGCCGACGAACTGGAAATCGCCGTCGTCACCAACGATATCTACACCGACGAGGACGCCCGGCTGCTCCGCTCGGCGGGAGTGCTTCCCGTCGAACGCATCCACGCCGTCGAGACCGGAGCATGTCCGCACACTGCGATCCGCGACGACATCACCCCCAACCTCCTTGCGGTCGAGGACCTCGAAGCCGAGTTCGCACCACTCGATCTGGTGATCGTCGAGAGTGGCGGTGACAACCTCACCGCGACGTTCAGCCCCGCTCTCGTGGACGCGCAGATCTTCTGCCTCGACGTCGCAGGAGGTGGCGATGTGGCCCGTAAGGGTGGCCCCGGCATCGAACGCGCAGACCTACTCCTCGTGAACAAAGTGGACCTCGCTCCGTACGTGCGCGTCGACGTCGAGCAGATGGTGGCCGACGCCAAGGAGGCTCGGGACGGGCTTCCAGTGTTGGCGTTGAGCTGGGACGACTCCGACGCGATCGCCAGACTCGCGCAATGGGTACGTCAGATCCTCGACGATCACAGGAACGGCCGTCACGTGCCCCGGGATCCGGGTCCGATGGCCCCGCACAGTCACTCCGACGGCACGCAGCACAGTCATACGTGACCGAAACGGTTACGACGAAGGTCCACGTGGAGTTGGTGCGTGGCCGGGCGCGATTCACCGAAATGCGCTCCGGCACATTCCTTCGCGCGCAACCGTTGCACGTCGACGGACCGGTTGCGCGGCTGGCGCTGATCGGGAGCTACGCGATGCTCCTGGCCGGAGACGACCTCCGACTCGACATCCACGTCGGACCTGGAGTGTGGCTCGAACTGGTCGAACCGTCCGGCACGGTGGCCTATCACGCACAAGGCGGTTCGGCGTCGTGGTCGGCGTCGATTCGGGTCGATGAGAATGCGCAATTGGTATGGCGCTCTGCGCCGTTCGTCGTAACCGCCGGAGCCAACGTAAGAAGGCATACCCGGATCGGACTCGCCGACGGCGCCCGCGCCCTGATCTCGGAAACACTCGTCCTCGGACGCACCTACGAGGACGGAGGCGGGCCCCTACGTTCGACGATGCGGGTTGATCAAATGGACAAGCCCCTGTTGGTCGAGGACCTCGATCTGCGTGACACTGCGCATCGCGACCTGCCAGGGGTGCTCGGTAGCAATCGCACAATGGCGTCAGTGCTACTCGTCGGAGCACGGCCGGGTGCAGCCGAGGGCGTGCACGAGACGCGGCTGGCGGGCGAGGGGGCTCTTGCGCGGGCATTGGCTCCGCAAGCGCACGAAGCTCAGGCCGCAGTCGACCTCTCCTGGGACCGCTGGTCGACGGAGTACCTCGATCCGGCGGACCACCGTCGGACATCGGAAATCATTGCCCCGCAGACCGTTTCGCCGACACACTCGGCTCATTCTGAGTGAGTGTGCCGGCCATGGGTCAAAACTGATCGATACAGATCCGATCTGATCGATAGAGGGGTCCATTCATACGATTGCGTCGTATGAATGGACCATTCAAGCGATCGAATTACTGCTGCGCAGCCGCCAACGCGTCGTTGAACGTCTTGCTCGGCCGCATGACGGCAGCGGTGGCTTCGGGATCCGGGTAGTAGTAACCACCGATCTCGACGGCCTTGCCCTGCGCGTCGTTCAATTCCTTGACGATCGTTTCTTCGTTGTCAGCCAACGCCTTTGCCAATCCAGCGAAGTGCTTCGCCAGTTCCGCATCCTCGGTCTGCTCGGCGAGCTCCTGCGCCCAGTACAGCGCGAGGTAGAACTGGCTGCCACGGTTGTCGAGTTCGCCGGTCTTGCGCGAGGGCCCCTTGCTGTTCTCGAGCAACTTGCCTGTCGCCGCATCCAGGGCCTTGCCCAAAACAGTTGCCTTGCCGCCGGTCTTGCTACCCAGATCTTCCAGGCTGACGGCCAAGGCCAGGTACTCACCGAGCGAGTCCCACCGCAGGTGATTCTCTTCGAGGAGCTGCTTGACGTGCTTCGGCGCCGAGCCACCTGCGCCGGTTTCGTACAGTCCGCCACCTGCCATCAGCGGAACGATGGAGAGCATCTTTGCGCTGGTGCCCAATTCGAGGATCGGGAACAGGTCGGTGAGGTAGTCACGCAGAATGTTGCCCGTCGCGGAGATGGTGTCGAGCCCGCGGACCAGACGCTCCATCGTGTAGCGGATCGCACGAACCTGCGACATGATCTGGATGTCCAGACCCTCGGTGTCATGGTCCTTCAGGTACGTGCGCACCTTGGCGATCAGTTCGTTCTCGTGCGGGCGGTACGGATCGAGCCAGAAGACCACCGGCATTCCCGATTCGCGGGCGCGGCGCACAGCCAGCGCCACCCAGTCCTGGATCGGTGCATCCTTGACGATGCACAGGCGCCAGATGTCGCCCTCTTCCACCGTCTGGGTCAGCAGCACCTCGCCGGTGGCAATATCGGTGATGTTGGCGATGCCGGCCTTCGGTGCCTCGAAAGTCTTGTCGTGTGAGCCGTATTCCTCGGCCTGCTGCGCCATCAGTCCGACGTTGGGGACGGTGCCCATCGTCGTCGGATCGAATGCGCCGTTCGTCTTACAAAAGTTCACCATCTCCTGGTAGATGCGCGCGAACGTGGACTCGGGGTTGACGGCCTTGGTGTCCTTGGGACGACCATCGGCGCCCCACATCTTGCCACCGGCCCGGATCATCGCGGGCATCGATGCGTCGACGATGACGTCACTGGGAGAGTGGAAGTTCGAGATTCCGCGTGCCGAATCCACCATGGCCAGTTCCGGCCGATGCTCATGACACTTGTGCAGATCCTCGATGATCTCGTCACGCGTGGAGGCGGGAAGCGTCTCGATCTTGCTGTACAGATCGGACAGGCCGTTGTTTACGTTGACACCGAGCTCTTCGAAGAGGTCTCCGTGCTTGGCGAATGCGTCTTTGTAGAAGACACGGACAGCATGCCCGAACACGATGGGGTGCGAGACCCGCATCATGGTGGCCTTCACATGCAGCGAAAGCATGACGCCGGTCTCGTAGGCGTCCTGCATCTGCTCTTCGTAGAAGTCGAGCAAGGCCTTCTTGCTCATGAACATGGAGTCGATCACGTCGCCGTCCTTGAGCGACACCTTCGGCTTCAGGACGATCGACTCGCCGTCAGCGGTCAGCAGTTCCATCTTCACTTCACGATCGCCGTCGACGACCGTGGACTTTTCGCCATGATAGAAATCACCGCTGCGCATGTGCGCCACGTGGGTGCGCGATGCCATCGACCATTCGGTCATGCTGTGCGGGTGCTTGCGGGCATACTCCTTCACGGCCTTCGGCGCGCGGCGATCGGAGTTACCCTCGCGGAGAACGGGGTTGACCGCACTGCCGAGGCACTTCGTGTAGCGATCACGAATGATCTTCTCTTCGTCGGTTTTCGGATTTCCCGGGAAGTCCGGGATCGCGAAACCCTTGTCCTGAAGCTCTTTCACGGCCGCGATAAGCTGCGGCACCGAAGCGCTGATATTCGGCAGCTTGATGATGTTGGTGTCGGGCAGTTGCGTCAGGCGACCCAGTTCGGCCAGGTTGTCCGGCACCTTCTGATCCTCGGAGAGGTAATCGGGGAACTCGGCAAGGATGCGGTTGGCCACGGAGATATCGCTCGATGCAACGTCGATGTCGGCCGCACTGGCAAACGCACGCACGACCGGCAGAAACGCATGCGTCGCAAGCATCGGCGCCTCGTCGGTCAGGGTGTATATGATGGTCGGCTGTTTCGCAGTCATGTTTCGCCTTTGCCTCAGTTTTCAACGTCGTCTTTTGGATACGTCCCCCCAACTTTAAGCTTTCGATCCGGCGCCGTGCGGAGCAGTAGCGGGATACGACCCCTACTGACCGGTAGCATCTCGCCGCCGCAGCCGAAATACCGGCACCGCCGATCAGGTGCAGCAATGGGGGTCGAGCACCACACGCAGCGCGTCGAGCGCCTCGGTACGTGCGGAGTAGTAGACATTCATGCCCCGACGGACGGCAACGACCATGCCTGCCTTCTCGAGCTGGCCGAGATGATGGCTGACCGTGGACTCAGCCAGCCCTATCGTTGCCGCGAGGTCGCACGTGCAGATCTCCCCCGCAGCGTCGGTCAGTAGAACCGAGAGCAACTTCAGGCGCGCAGGATCCGCGAGCGCCTTCGACCGCACTGCCAATTCGAGCTCCAGTAAATTCAGCTTTTTCTGAATACAGATTTAGATGTGCCGTGAAGGCGTGGACCTACTGACCCATATCTCGGTGCTGTCCCGCTTCGGACATGCCCTCTCCAACGAGACACGCACCCAGGTGTTGCTCGCACTCAAGACCGAGCCGCGATATCCGGAGCTCGCCGATTCCCTGAGCGTGACCCGCCAGAAGCTGTCCAACCACCTCGCCTGCCTTCGTGGATGCGGTCTGGTGGTGGCAGTTCCCGACGGCCGAAGGACTCGATACAAGTTGGCGGACACCAACCGCGGTCGTGCACTCGAAGACCTGCTCGCCGTTGTACTCGCCGTGGATCCGACATGTTGTTCCAACTCCGCAGTCGACGGATGCTGCTGATGCCCGCAGAACTGGGGATACCCTTTTCCCACAGCTTCTCCGACGGCTCAGCGCCGCGCGGTGCTGGGCCGTCGAATCCGATATTTCGTCGCTGCCACGATCACCTACAACGTGATCGAAGCCGCGGTCGCCCTCATCGAGGGCGCACGAGTGTCCTCCACCGCGTTGATCGGTTTCGGCTTGGACTCGATCATCGAGGTCTCGTCCGCCGCAGCAGTGGCATGGCAATGCTCGGCCACGAACCCGGAGTCCCGGGAGAAGATCACGCTCCGCATCATCGCCTTCTCGTTCTTCGCACTCGCTGTCTATGTGGCGATGAATGCGATGCGGGCACTGTTCGGATCGGAAGTGGCGACGCACTCGAAGGTCGGTATCACTCTGGCCGCCGTGAGTGTGGCCGTCATGCCCGTGCTGTCCTGGGCACAGCGTCGGGCCGGCCGGGAGTTGGGATCGGCAACTGCAGTCGCCGATGCCAAACAGACTCTCCTGTGCACGTACCTCTCGGCCGTGGTGCTCGTCGGGCTGCTTCTCAACAGTTTTTTCGGCTGGTCTTGGGCCGACCCCATTGCAGCCTTAGTCGTCGCAGGTCTCGCCGTCAAGGAAGGCCTCGGCGCGTGGAAGGGCGATACCTGCTGCGCAACACCTATATCTGGCCGACTCACCCTGACGGGAAAGGAAACGACTGCTGCGACTGACTCATTTCGTGCTCAGATGCTCGACAGCCGAAATGTCTATGAGTGGCAGCAATTCTGACCAGGACATGCCGATCGTTACCCGTTCGTGTCGAGACCAGCCAATATATGCATTGGTCAGGCATTTCGATGCATCCCAACGCTCGCGAAGCCGTAGGAAACGATCCCAATGACCCGATGAACAACCTGTGAGCATGTTAAGTTTCGTCAACCGAAGAACATTCAATGGGTCGGTAAAAATGCGCGAAATCAGCGGCGCCGCTTCCCGCCGGGGAACTCATCGGCGGTAGTGGCCTCTGTATCCGTGTCGTTGCCGATCGGTGATCGGAAGGCCTCTCCACATGGCACGAACAGTGCGTCACGACATTTCGAACAGAAGGCTCGTCGCAACGCTTGCCGGGGTCTCACTGGCCGCCGCCTCGCTCGTCGGCTGCACGTCGACCGACTCCACCAGCAGCGAGGATCGACTTCAGTCCCTGCAGGACAAGGGAACGATCACAGTCGGATTCGCGGGTGAAGCCCCGTACAGCTTCGAAGAGAACGGTCAGCTGACCGGTGCAACCGTCGCTCTGCACCGCGAGATCTTCGGCAAGCTCGGTATCGACAACGTCGAAGGCGTCAATGCCGACTTCGGTGCACTCATTCCAGGCTTGCAGGCCAACAGATTCGATGTGGTCAGCGCCGGAATGTCGATTCTCCCCCAGCGCTGTGAGCAGGCAGCATTCGGCGATCCCGAGTTCAATTACACGACGGCACTGATGGTCCCTGCCGGAAACCCGGCCAAGCTGACGGACATGCAGTCGGTCAAGGACAGTGGCCTGAAGCTGTCGACGATGACCGGTGCAGTGGAGTCCGATTACGCGGCGGCTCTCGATATCCCGTCCACTCAGGTCGCCACCCCGCAGGACGGGATGGATGCGGTGACTTCCGGTCGCGCAGATGTCTTCGCACTCACCGCGATCTCACTGAACTGGATGAAGGCGAACAATCCAGACGCTCCCGTCGACGTCACCGAGTCCTTCGTTGCCGTCATCGATGGCAAGCCTCAGGTCGGCGCGGGTGCAACCGTGTTCCGCACCAATGACACCGAACTGCTCGCCGCTTACAACGAAGAACTTGCGAAGATCACCTCCGATCCCGACAAGTACCTCTCCATCGTCGGCGAGTACGGATTCACGGCGGAAGAATTGCCCGACCCGTCGCTGACCACCGCGAAACTCTGCGAGGCGGACTCCTGATCGCAGGCCGAGTAATTCGATCGTGAAAGACAACATCGAGACCTTCCTGGATTCGTGGCCACGAATCCAGGAAGGCATCACCACCACCGTTTTCCTGACGCTCGGCGGGGCGGCATTGGCCTTCGTTCTTGCCTTGATTCTCGGACTTGCCGGAGGCAGTCGACTCAAGTCGGTTCGAGCTCCCGCACGTGTGATCGTCGAATTCTTTCGCGGCACATCGCTTCTGGTCCAGTTGTTCTGGCTCTTCTACGTATTGCCACTGTTCGGCTACCAGCTGGATGCGACATTCTGTGCGATCCTGGCACTCGGTCTGAACTACGGCGCCTACGGCGCGGAAGTCGTCCGGGGTTCGATCGCAGCCGTTCCGGCACCGCAGTGGGAAGCCGCGCTCGCCCTCAACTTCTCCTCGGCCCAACGGCTTCGCAGAGTTGTCTTCCCACAGGCGTGGGTACAGATGCTCCCGCCGCTGACCAACCTTCTGATTCAACTGCTCAAAGGCAGTGCTCTCGCGAGTTTCGTTCTCCTCCAAGATCTCACGTACCAGATCGAACAACTCAGACGAGGCACCGGCGACACCCTTTTTGCGTTCGGAATCGGGCTCGTTCTGTACTTCATCATCGCCTACATCCTGACCTTGCTGATGAACGTTCTCGAAGTGCGTGCGAAGGGAAAGCTCGGCACCGGACCTTCGCTGCGTGAAGTGCTGAGCCTGAGGCCGGAGAACATCAACGAGAATGTGGGGGTGGGCCGATGAGCGTGGAATGGAGTTGGGAACGAGCATGGGACTCGCTCCCCTACCTGCTCGAAGGATTCAAAATCACGGTTCTCGCTACCGTGATCGGCTTTTTCGTGGCGGCAGTCCTCGGGCTGATGATTGCTGTCGTACGTCACGCGGCACCCAAGTTCGTGACGGTGCCGCTACGCATGATCTCGGAATTCATCCGGCTCACGCCTCTGGTGGTGCAACTGCTGTTCGTTTACTATCTGCTGCCGCAATTCTCTGCACTGCAGATCGGTATCGCCGTGCTGGGCATCCACTATTCGACCTACATGGCCGAGGTCTACCGAGCCGGCATCGATGCAGTGCCACCTGGCCAATGGGAAGCGGCGCGTGCGTTGTCGCTGCCGACCACTCGCACGTGGCGCGGCGTGGTACTTCCCCAAGCAATTCGCATCACCATCCCTGCCCTGGGCAATTACGCAATCTCGATGTTCAAGGACACGCCGTTCTTGTTCGCGATCACCGTCGTCGAAATGGTCACAGCGGCTCAGCAATACGGAGCGCGAACCTTCCAGTATTTGGAGCCGATCACGATGGCCGGTGTCATCTTCCTGATCGCGAGCTACCCGACGTCGATCCTCATCAGAAGACTGGAGAAGAGACTTGCCTACTGACGGCACGCAGACCATGATCTCGTTCGACAAGGTCGTCAAACAATTCGGCAGTCACGTCGTGTTGGACCACTTGGACTTTCGCGTCGCACGTGGCGAGCGCGTCGCACTGATCGGTCCCAGTGGATCCGGAAAGACCACGATCCTTCGCCTGCTCATGACTATCGAGAAAGTCAACGAAGGCGTGATCTGGATCGAGGATCAACCGCTGAGTCACCAGTACAAAGGTGACAAGCTCGTCGTCGCCTCCGAAAAGCATCTCCGATCCGTGCGCACCAAGATCGGCATGGTGTTCCAGCAATTCAATCTTTTCCCCAACATGACGGTGCTGGAAAACATCACCGAAGCACCGATTCACGTTCTCGGGAAAAGCAAAGCCGACGCGATCGCCCGGGCCCGCGAACTTCTCGAAACAGTGGGCCTCGCGGACAAGGAAAACAGTCATCCCACCAAGCTGTCCGGTGGTCAGCAACAGCGCGTCGCCATCGCCCGTGCACTCGCGATGGATCCTGACATTCTGCTCCTCGACGAGGTGACCTCGGCACTCGATCCCGAGCTGGTCGCCGACGTACTCGACGTGCTGCGCACCATCGCCGAAACAACGGACATCACGATGCTCATCGTGACCCACGAAATGGGCTTCGCACGTGACGTCGCAGATCGGGTGCTCGTCTTCGACAACGGAAGAATCCTCGAAGAAGGCACCCCCGAGGACATCTTCACGAACCCGAAGCAGGAGCGAACAAAGGCATTTCTCAAGGCAGTGCTTTCCAACTGACGCAGCAGGGCTCTCGATGTGCTCGCGCGCGTCGGGGAATCATCAACGCCGAGTGAACAATCGACCAATCAGCCATGGTGGTTCCACCGACACGCCTACCCTCGAAACATGAATTCCTCCGCGGAAGTTCCTGCCGGTTACAACACTCCCGTCCCTGACCAGATCATGACGCCCGACAGCGTCGAGACGCGGCTCGGGACTCTCGAGTTCGCCGACGGCTTCCCCAGTGACGAGACTGCGGCAAAAGTGTTCGATCATCTCGACTTTTCCCGTGCGGTGGAGGTGTTCTTGCAGTGCATTCCGGCGGCCTCGATGGAGGGTCTCCGCCGGGGTTTGAACGAAGTGGGTTGCGTTGCGGCCCACAGAGTCGCGCTCGCAGACCAGTTGTTGGATTCCAGCCCGCTGTTTTTGACGGGCAACACCGACACCGTCTACGCGTTGGCGATGCTCGATCTCGATCGCGACGGCCCGACCGTCGTCGAGATTCCGCCGGGTTGCGGGCCCGGCACCGTCAACGACACCTGGTTCCGGTTCGTGACGGATATGGGTGCGCCCGGTCCCGACCGCGGGGCCGGCGGCAACTACCTGCTGGTTCCTACCGGATACGCCGGTGAAATTCCGGACGGCTACTTCGTGGCCGAGTCCCCGAGCGGCGTCAACTTGCTTGCGCTGCGCGGATTTCTGGTCGACGGCAAGACCGACGCCGCGAAAGCGATGTTCGAGGACGGGGTCAAGATCTACCCGTTGTCGACTGCCGACGATCAGCCGAAGATGGAGTTCACCTCGATCTCCGGCAAGACATTCAACACGATCCACGCCAACGACAAAGATTTCTACGAAGAGCTCGCAGCCGTGATCACGCGCGAACCGATCGAGATGATCGATCCCGAGACCAGGGGCCTGCTCGCATCGATCGGCATCCACAAGGACCTGCCATTCGATCCCGACGAGCGGATGCGCGGCATACTTCGCGACGGCGCTGCGGTCGGCAATGCCACCGCTCGCGCAATCTGCTTCAAGACGAGGGATCCTCGCGCGTACTACTACGCGGATAGGAAGTGGAAGACGGGCTTCGTGGGCGGCGACTATCGGTGGCTCGACGGCGATGGCAGAGGGGGACGCAACTTCGACGCACGGACGCTCTTCTTCTACCAGGCGACGCTGAATACGCCGGCGATGGCGCTGGAGATGGTCGGTGTCGGTTCTCAATACGCGATCTCCGAGCACGATGCATCGGGTGAGTACCTGAGCGGGAGCAACACCTACCGGCTCACCCTTCCGGCGGGCATTCCAGCCAAAGATTTCTGGTCGCTGATCGTCTACGACCCCCAGACCCGCTCGGAGCTGCAGACCGGCCAGCCGTTTCCGAGCCGGAGCAGTGAGAAGAACAAGGATGAGCTCACGTACAACAGCGACGGCTCGATCGATCTGACCTTCGGTTCCCAGCAACCGAGTGAGCGCTGGGGCAACTGGATCGAGACGGTGCCCGGCAAGAGCTGGTACGCCATCCTTCGTTTGTACGGTCCGCTTGAGCCCTGGTTCGACAAGACCTGGGTCCCAAGCGATATCGAGCGCCTTTGATTTGTGCCGCACTCGCTCCCGGACAGGTAGGTTCGAAAACCATGAGCAGCCACACCGATACCTCGCTGTCGACGATCGCCCGCGCCGCCTACACGACGTTCGAGCCGTACCACCTCACCTCGTATTTCAATCCACAGCTGAAGTCGGCCGGTGAGGACACCGGCCTCGACGGCCACGCCTGGTACGTCGGCGCGCGGGCGGCACCGCTGGGTGAGACCACGGCAAGCGTCGTTGCGGCGGCCTTCTACAACTTCAATCCCGCGCTGATCGAACGGGTGTGGCCGCTCGCGGTTGCAGCGGGTTTGGAGACGGTGTCGGATCGACGGTGGTCGATGCTCGACTCAGTTCTCGGCGATGCCCTCGGTTCGCTGGCCACCGATGCCGAACTCGTCGAGCTGGCGAAACGACTACACGATGTCGGCGACACCGCAGTTTTCGCCGGACGCACTCTCTCGGCAGCATGGCACTCGGCGGTCGCCCCGGATGTGCCGCATCTCGAGCTCTGGCACGCCATCGCCGTCATCCGCGAGTGGCGGGGCGACGGGCATCTCGCAGCGCTCATCGACGCCGAGCTGGATCCGGCTGAAGCCATGGTCTTCCATGAAGCCGTCCACCCTGACCCGAATGCTCGCAAAGTGCTCGGCAAGCGCATCACTCAGCTCACCCGGCAATGGTCGGACGACGATTGGTCCGCTGCCGCCGACCGCCTCGCGTCCCGGGGTCTGGTCACGCGATCAGACAAGAACGAAGCTCTCACCGACGACGGGGTTGCACTCGATGCTCACATCGAAGCCCGCACCGACGCCATGGCCTCGGCCATCTGGCGCAACGTTCCTGATGCCGAGGAGCTGATCTCTCGAGTGCGGCCCTACGTCAAAGCGATGATCGTCGCCGGGATTCTGCCGGGAACGAAGAAACGCGAAAAGTAGCGCAGCTCGATCATCGGCCGAGTCGATCGTCGACCAGGTCTTTCGCGTCCTTCAGGCCGAGACCGGGATGGTGCTTGCGGAGTAGTTTGATGGCCGGGATCCGACTGTCCGTCGCGCTGATGGCAGCGAGGACATCATCCGCGGGCACCATCGACGGGTCGACGGGCTCGACCGCTTCCGAGGTCGGCCGGAGCCAGTCGAGCAGCATGACCGCTGCGAAAACGGCGAACGCGACTGCATACCAGTTGCCGTTCGTCAGCCCGTCGAAGGCCAAGAACGCTGCACAGAGCGCGACGACGGCCACGACGATGCGCCTGAGGACCTTGCGCTGAGGGCTGGACACCAGTCGACCTTAGCAAGCGGTCAGGCGGGGTCGGGCGGGCGAAAAATGCCTTCGGGAATTGAATCACTCCTACGCATGTTAGTTGAGTCGAAGACGCTCACCCTTTGTAGGAGGAACTCAATGCCGGCTTACTTTGGACCAGAAGGTCCTCGTCGCATCGATATCAGCCGTCTGATGAGCAGGTCCACCCAGTCCCTCATCGGCGACGCAGCCACGTTCGCAGCAGGTCGCGGCGACGCTGAGTTGGATGCGCTCCACGTTCTGCACGTCATGGCGCAGAACGACCCCATCCGGAACCTGATGCAGCGCGCAGGTTCCCAGCCCGACGCCGTCGTCGACGCCGTCGAACTCCGCCTACCGCAGTCGCGCGCTCAAACACCCGCCAACGCCACCGGATTGAGCAGCACCCTCAAGACCGCCATCCTCGAGGCCCATCACATTGCCCTGACACTGGGCTCGACGTACATCGACCCCGAGCATCTCTTCGTGTCCTTCGCAGCCGACCTCGAGCAGATCGCCGGACGACTACTCGCCTCGGAGGGCATCACACCCGAAGGGCTGCAAACTGCGCTCAAGGGTGGCTCGGTGGCTTCCGAATCGAACTCCGACACCCCGACCCTCGACAAGTACGGCGTCGACCTGACCCAACGCGCTCGCGACGGCGGGATCGACCCGGTCATCGGACGCTCCGACGAGATTCAACAAACCATCGAGATCCTCTCGCGTCGCACCAAGAACAATCCTGTTCTCGTCGGCGAAGCAGGCGTCGGTAAGACAGCCGTCGTCGAAGGGCTTGCACAACGCATCGTCGACGGTGACGTCCCCGATCGCCTGAGCGGCAAGCGAATCGTGCAACTCGACCTGTCGTCCATGGTGGCGGGCACTCGGTACCGCGGTGACTTCGAGGAACGGCTCACCAAGGTGATAGACGAAATCGTCGCGCACAAAGACGAACTCATCGTCTTCATCGACGAGGTCCACACGATCGCCGGGGCAGGCGGTGGCGCCGAAGGCGCCATGGATGCCGGAAACATCCTCAAGCCCAAGCTCGCTCGCGGTGAGCTACACATCGTCGGGGCAACCACACTCGATGAATACCGCACCCACATCGAGAAGGATCCGGCTCTCGAACGCCGATTCCAACCCGTCACGGTTCCCGAACCGAGCGTCGAGGACGCTGTTGCGATCCTGACCGGCCTACGGACCCGCTACGAAGAACACCACGGCGTCCGCTACACCGACGACGCGATCACTGCTGCCGTCGAATTGTCCGATCGCTACATCGGCGACCGGTTCCTGCCGGACAAGGCGATCGATCTGATCGACCAGGCAGGTGCGCGCATGCAGTTGAGCACCCCGAGCATCGACAAGGAAGCGATCGAAAAGCAGCTTGCCGCTTTGGAAGTCGACAAGGGTAAGGCGATATCCGACGAGGACTACGAACTGGCGTCGCAGATCCGCGACGAAGCCGTGAAACTGCAGGGACGCCTGAACGGCACCAAGTCCGACGAGGACGTACCCGAGGTGACGGCGACCGACATCGCCTTCGTGGTTTCCCGTTCGACGGGTATCCCCGCGAGCCAGATGACGCAGGCGGAGAAGGAACGGCTGCGGTTGCTCGAATCGGAATTGCACGAGCGCGTCGTCGGACAGGACGAGGCCGTCAAGTCGATCTCACGTGCGGTGCGCCGCAGCCGGACCGGCATGAGCGACCCGAACCGGCCCGTCGGCAGCTTTCTGTTCCTCGGTCCGACCGGGGTCGGAAAGACCGAGCTGGCAAAGGCATTGGCCGCATCATTGTTCGGTGACGAGAAGAAGATGGTGCGTCTGGACATGAGTGAGTTCGGCGAACGCCACACCGTGAGCCGACTCGTCGGGGCTCCTCCCGGATACGTCGGCTACGGCGAGGCTGGGCAGCTCACCGAGCAGGTCCGGCGCAATCCGTATTCGGTAATTCTTCTCGACGAGATCGAGAAGGCACACCCGGACGTGTTCGACACGTTGCTACAGGTGCTCGACGACGGCCGTCTGACCGATGGCCAGGGTCGCACGGTCAACTTCCGCAACACTGTGGTGATCATGACCAGCAACTTGGGGTCGGAATTCATCTCGAGCAAGTCGGGCGGACTGGGCTTCACCACCGGCGCTCAGGACGAGAAGCCGATTCGAGATCGGGTGATGGGGCGGCTACGGGAAGCAATGCGCCCCGAGTTCCTCAACCGGATCGACGAAATCGTCGTCTTCCGCAAGCTCGACACCGAGCAGCTGCATACCATCACCGATCTGATGCTGCAGGAGAGCCGAGAGCGTCTGTCGGCCAGGGGTATCGAGATCAAGTTCAGCGACGCGGCCGTCGACTGGCTCGCCTCGAACGGGCATCAACCCGAGTTCGGTGCGCGTCCGTTGCGTCGGTCGATCCAACGCTCGCTGGATGACCGTATCGCCGACCTGCTGCTCGACGACGTTCTTGCCGAGGGCGGCTCGGTGTCGGTCGACGTAGCCGATGACGAATTGGCCCTGACCGTAGGTTGATTCCACTCCCCCGCCGGTGGTCGCGTAGTCGGTCTACGCGACCACCGGCGGGTTTGTCGCTATTGACATATATGACTCTTTGTCTCACTATCGATACATGACGACCACAATGTCTTCGAAGGCCTCGTACGTGCCCCCCACCGGCGAGGCCTGGCGAAACCCTTTCGACATGTACGCCGCTCTGCGCGAGCATGACCCCGTCCACCGGGTCGTGCCGGCAGAATCACCCGACAACGATTACTGGGTGCTGACCCGACATGCCGATGTGTACGCCGCCGCCCGCGATCACGAGACTTTCTCCTCCGCGGATGGCCTGACCACCCAGTACGGTGAGCTGGACCGAATCGGATTGCGCGACAACCCGCCGATGGTGATGCAGGACCCGCCGCAGCACACCGACTTTCGGCGCCTCGTCGCCCGCGGGTTCACTCCACGGCAGGTCAGTTCCGTCGAACCTCAGGTCCGCGAGTTCGTCATCGAGCGCCTGGAGGAACTCCGCGCGGCCGGCAGCGGAGATATCGTCACGGCACTGTTCAAACCGCTACCGAGCATGGTCGTCGCACACTACCTGGGCGTCCCGGCCGAAGACCGTGGCAAATTCGATGGCTGGACCGACTCGATCGTCACGGCTACCGCCACCGGAAAAACCCTCCATGAGGCCTCCGCTGTGGGAGATCTGATGGGGTACTTCGCCGACCTGATCAATCGCCGTCGCGCCGAAGCGGCCGGGGGTAACACCGGCGAGGACACCATCTCGCATCTGGTCGCAGCCGGAGTCGGCGCGGACGGAGACATCTCCGGGCTGATGTCCATCCTCGGGTTCGCCTTCACCATGGTTACCGGCGGCAACGACACCACGACCGGGATGCTCGGTGGCGCTGTCCAATTGCTGACCCAGCGACTCGACCAACGGGCGTTACTGCTCGAGGACCCGTCTCGCATTCCTGACGCCATCGAGGAACTGCTCCGCCTGACCTCACCGGTGCAAGGACTGGCCCGCACCACCACGCGCGACGTCACCATCGAGGGCGTCACTATTCCAGCGGGACGTAAGGTACTACTGGTCTATGGGTCCGCAAATCGCGACTCGCGTGCCTACGGCCCCGATGCGGAGGAGTTCGACGTGCTGCGTGCCCCACGTCAAATTTTGACCTTCAGCCACGGAGCTCACCACTGCCTCGGCGCAGCCGCCGCAAGAATGCAGGCCCGCGTCGCGCTCGAGGAACTACTGCTGAGATATCCGGACTTCACCGTCGACATCGACGCCGTGGAGTACGCACCCGGCAACTATGTGCGGCGGCCCACCCACGTGCCGTTCGCGGTCCACTGATGGCAGGACCCGATGCAGCGACCTCATCCTGGCTACGTGATGAGCGCACCGAGATCGCGGCAGAGCGAATCCTCGACGCTGCCGCGGAGCTTTTCGTGGTGCGCGGCGTGGCGAGCACCGGCATGGCCGAGATCGCCAAGGCTGCAGGATGTTCGCGGGCAACGCTGTACCGGTACTTCGAGAACCGTCGGGCACTGCACCTGGCGTTCGTACACCGTGAAGCTCGACGGTTGGGTGAGCGGCTCGGGAAGCAGGTCGCGGTCCTCGAGGACCCTCGACGACGCGTCGTCGAGGGAATCCTCGGCGCGTTGAGAGAGGTACGCGCGACACCGATCCTGGCCGCCTGGTTCGGACTCGGCGATGCAGCCATCGCCTCCGAAATCGCCAACACCTCGGAGGTTATAGAGGTGCTGGGCGCAGAATTGCTCGCCGACGCCGGAACCATTGACCAGCAAGAGCTTTCACGGCGCGCCCGGTGGCTGGTTCGGGTGATCGTTTCGCTGCTCACCGTCCCCGGCGCCGACGAGGCCGACGAGCGCGCCATGATCGAACAGTTCGTGGTGCCGGCCTTGCTGGCACCGTTCTGACCGCATCGCATCGCATCGCATCGCATCGAGGGAGCAATCGTGAACCGGCAGTCCCAGCAGGCTCTGTTCCTTTTCGCACTCACCTTCGTCCTGATAGCCACCGTCGGTGGCGGTGTCGCTTCGGCGCAGACCACTTGGGGTCCCCTCGCCCCTGCCAACCCATTCCTCGGGCCCGTCGGTACATCCACGATGCATGGCGATGCCGGCTCCTCCGACGCAACGCATCTCGCCGGTCCCAGCGGACCACTCACGGTGGACTCACTGCCGTTGGCTGCCGCCTGCCCAACCCTGTTGGAAAGTTCCGATGGGATGGTGCTCGCTCTGTGCACCGCAATCCTCGACCAGACACCGATCGTGCACCTGATCGACACCTCGATGCTCGGCAGCGGTGCAGCGGCCTCGGTCGCGAACCTCGCACTTCCGAAGGGCAGCCTCCTCGGGGGCGTATATGCCTTCCTGGACAACGCCGATCGACTCGTCGCTGTGGGCGGTGACCGCATGCTCGTCCGAGTGGGGCACCACCGGACGCCGCTGGGCGCCTGGACGCTGACCATCGATCAGTCCGTCGACTTGACCGCGTCAATCCCCAACGGCGACAACGTCACCGGGCTTGCCCCCGATTGGGAGGGCAACATCTGGTTCGCCACTGGCGCCGGCCGAATCGGGATCGTGGACGACGCTGACACCATACGAACTCTGCAGCTCCCCGCGGGCGAGCACGTGGCAAACAGCATCTCCAGCTCCACCAGCGGGATTGCCGTCGCCACCACCCACGCGCTCTACCAGCTCAGCGTCGACGGCGGCGCTCCGAAGATCGATTGGCGTGCATCCTACGATCGCGGTAGCGCTCGCAAGCCCGGCCAACTGAGCTGGGGTACCGGCTCCACACCGACATACTTCGGCCCGACCACCGGAGCCGACTACCTGACCATCGTCGACAATGCCGACGCTCAGGTAGCGCTGCAGGTATATCGCGCTTCGACCGGAGAGCTCGTGTGCTCGCAACCCGTCCTCACCACCGGAGGCCCTGGTAGCGAGAACTCACCGATCGGCGTCGGTAACTCGGTATTCGTGGCGAGCACCTATGGATACCCGTACCCCAGGGTGCCCGAGGACGCCGGCCCCGCGATGCCGGCCACGGCACCCTTCACCGGAGGGATGACCAGGGTCGACCTCGACGGCTCCGACTGCCACACAGTGTGGGACAACAAGGTGCGTAGCGCCGCCTTGCCGCGCCTGTCCACAGCGGACGGCCACCTGTATACCGTCGTCCGTCAGGAGCTTCCCCTGTCCTCCGCCGCTACCTCGGCTTTGGACGGATTCGAGTACACGGTGATCGATCCGAGCACCGGTTCGGTGCTGGACACTCAGCAGTTGCCGGGCTCGGTCGTGAACGACACACTGCAGACGTCAGGACTCATCACCTCGAGGGGCGAGTATCTGCAGGGCACTCTCAGTGGGCTGATCCGGGTGCGTTCCCTGTGAAACTTCATGACCCGATCACCCCCACCGACCAGCTGTGCGGCAATCGACGCGATCGAATTGGAACAACGAGGTACCCCCATCCTGTTGAAGCCGGTATGACAACCTACAAAACTGTCAATCCTGCCAACGGCACAACCGTGAAGGAATTCGAGACCCTCGACACTGCCGGTGTCGAGCGAGTGCTCGCCGCTGCACACTCCGGCTACCTGACGTGGAGCAAGACGTCGCCGAAGCATCGTGCAGAGATCCTGCACAAAGTTGCCGACCTCTATGTCGAACGATCCGACGAGTTGGCTCGAAGCATTGCCGTCGAGATGGGCAAGCCGCTCGCCCAAGCGAAGGGCGAGGTTCAGTTGTCCTCGGCCATCTACCAGTACTACGCCGACAACGGCCCGACGTTGCTCGAGGACGAGAAACTCGACGTCCCCGGGGCCGAGGAGTCCGTGCTTCAGCGCAAGCCGATCGGTGCGCTCATCGGCGTCATGCCGTGGAACTTCCCGTATTACCAAGTTGCTCGGTTCGCCGGCCCGAATCTGATGCTCGGTAACACGATCCTGCTCAAGCACGCACCGAACTGTCCGCAGTCGGCTCTGCTCATGGAGGAAATCTTCCAGCAGGCGGGTCTGCCCGCAGATGCGTACATCAACATCTTCGCGAGCAACGAGCAGATCGCAGACATGATTGCCGATCCGCGGGTCCAGGGCGTATCACTCACCGGTAGCGAGCGCGCCGGCACTTCGGTGGGCGAGACAGCCGGCCGTAACCTCAAGAAGGTCGTGCTGGAACTGGGAGGTTCCGATGCGTTCATCCTCCTCGACACTGACGACATGGATGCCACCGTCCAATCGGCAACGCGTGCGCGGCTGTCCAATGCCGGTCAGGCATGCAACTCCGCCAAGCGCCTCATCGTCACCGAGCAGTACTTCGACGAGTTCGTCACCAAGCTGACCGCGTCGTTCGGCGCAACTACCACAGGTGATCCGCTGGATGAGAACACTGTCCTCGGACCGTTGTCCTCGCAGACGGCCGCAGACACACTCATCGAGCAGATCGAGGACGCCGTCGCCAAGGGAGCCACCTTGCTCACCGGCGGTAAGAAGGTCGACGGACCAGGCGCGTACGTCGAGCCGACACTGTTGACCAATGTCACCCCGGATATGCGCGCGTACAGCGAAGAGCTGTTCGGGCCCGCAGGGGTGATCTACAAGGTGAAGGATGCCGAGGAAGCGATCGAGTTGGCCAACGCGTCCGCATACGGGTTGAGTGGCTCGGTGTGGAGCACCGACCTCGACAACGCGCGGACAGTGGCAAACCAACTCGACGTGGGAATGGCCTTCGTCAACGAGCACGGCACCACGCTCCCCGGCCTACCGTTCGGTGGGGTCAAGCGCTCCGGCGTCGGCCGCGAACTGGGTCCGTGGGGCATGGACGAGTTCGTGAACAAGAAGCTCGTTCGCGTCTCCAAGAAGTAAACAGTCGATCTGATGGGCCGCGCCGGAATTCCTTTCCGGCGCGGCTTTTCGCGTTGGTAGGAACACATCAGTGTTCGACACGCCGCAAACGAACCAACCCCGAAAGTCATGTCATTCGATTGAATGACATGGCCAATTAGATTGCAGCGCGGGATTTTTCGCTTCCGATGCATTTTCCGGCCGCCGTCGCGCATGATTCGACCAGTTCGACGGTCTGCAATGTCGGAGCAGACTACTAAGGTGAATTCGCAAGGCAAGAACGAACCCACATCGGGCACCTCCCGATGGCGGTAACCAGCTACATCCACGGTTCCGCGTGCGATCAAGGAGGTACCACGTGTCCGAGGAACTCGAGTTCGATTCCGGACTCGACGCGGCATGGCTCCGATTCACTGTTCGCCTAGGTTGCTACTTTGCCGCGATGCGATGCGGCGACACACTCTCGATCTGCACCACGACCACACGCGACAGGTTGAGCGAGAACGACCTGTTCCTGACGGTCACCGGACGTATGGATGGGTCCGTTCGCGTCGACGTGACGATTCAGCACGCGATCGTTCGAGTAATGACGACTGAAGATCGCATCATGTTGGCGCACGCGGGGTGGGACGGAGTCGACAGCGGCTCCCCCTCCGCGCACCACTCACTCGACTTGTACGTCCTTGCCGCAGCCGAGGACACCGAATTTGCATCGGCCGCGATCACCACCCTGTTGCGCGAGATCCGCGGCGTCAGGCATCCATCTCTTCTCGCTGCCTGGGCCGACGGCAGTCCGCCGTCCACAGTTTTCGACACCGAGTCCGCCTTGGAAGGCTGGGATGCGCCGAGTCCCTACGATCGACTTTCGTCACAGGTCGACGCGATACTCGACTCGATCATGTTCGCTGAGCCGACCAAGGATGCCGACGGAAACATAGCTTTCCCATTCGACTGCGGGACTGCCTACTTACGAGTGTTGGATGCCGAACCCGTCGTAGAGCTGTTCATTGCTTTCGACGTCGATCCGCAGTGTCGAGCAGCAGTGCCGAGAACTCAGCGCCTCGCACTTTCCTGGCCCGATATCAATTTCCGATTCACCGATGACACGGTGGTCGCGACTACGAGAATCGACTGCTCACCATTGGTCGAGGAGCACCTCGGGCGTGGGCTCGGGATGTTCGTTCGTTTCATCTCCGAGTGCGGCGAAGCCCTGGCAGCCCAGCTGCAGCAGCGGTCCAACGATGAGACGATCCTCCCCGAAGAGCTGAGGGCGCTAATCTACTCGGACCTGCCGGACCTGCCGGGCCAGGCGCCCGACTCGCGGCACGTGGCCTCGGTCTGCGGGCATGATCGACTCACCATCCTGGAACTTCTACGGGCATGTGGGAGCGAGCACTTCAGCTGGGTCCAACTTGCGGATAATGCCATCGCAGTGGGCAACACCGATTCGGTGCTCCGCCGTAAAGCCGAAGCGTGGCGTCGAGCCGAGGAATCCATGCGGGCCGCGCTGCGCTTCGTCGTCGACGGTCCCGGCCATCGAACCGTCGGATCCGGACGACAAGCGCGGGCGTTTCCTGCGCACTCCCGGTCGCAAGATGATCCAATACGCGACTAGTCTGGATGGAAATACGCAAACCGGACAGGCACGACGCAGCGCGAAAGGTTTCATCCATGGCCATCGACTACACCCGCAAGCCCACGACACCGCCGGCGGCGGCAGTGAGCCTGAGCAAGGTGACCTTGTCCAAGGCCGCACCCACCATCAGCCTGACGAAGTCCGGTGAGAAACAAGGCGCGATGCGCGTAAATCTCAACTGGTCGAGCGGCGCGGCCGCGCCGCAGCCTAAGAAGAAGGGTTTCCTCGCCAAGCTCGCTGCCGCCTCGTACGGCAGCGGCGGAGTCGACCTCGACCTCGGATGCTTGTACGAGCTGGCCGACGGCACCAAGGGTGTTATCCAAGCACTCGGAAAAAGCTTCGGCTCCCTCGACACAGCGCCCTACATCGCGCTCGATGGCGACGACCGTTCAGGCACTGTGACCGGCGGCGAGAACATGCATATCAACCTCGCGCGGCCGGAGAATTTCAAGCGGATACTGATCTTCGCCATGATCTACGACGGCGCACCCAACTGGGCCGCAGTCGACGGCGTCGTCACCCTCTTCCCCACTACCGGACCCCAGGTAGAGGTTCGGCTCGACTCCGACAACAACTCCGCCCGCATCTGCTCGATCGCACTGCTGGAGAACACCAAGCAGGGTATTACCGTAACCCGCGAGGTCGAGTACATCGAGGGCAGCCAGTCGGACCTGGACAAGAAGTACGGGTGGGGCATGAAGTGGGCAGCAGGACGAAAGTAGCTATCCCACTGCCCCTTTACCAATTCTCCGAGTCAGGGAACGATCCAGGATCCGCGGCCGGTGATGATCGTCAGGCTTAAGTTGCCATCGATTCGGGCAGTCGCTTCGATGCGCCCGACACCGGTCGGCTTCCACGGATCCCATTCCGCCACCCCCACCGGCATCGACCACGACCCGGTGGCGCCGGTGTCGAGGTTGCGCCAGTTCACGGTGCAACCACAGTGGGTACCGTTCCGAAGGAAGAGCGTTTTACCCGGCTGGCTGGGATCTGTCCGCGCGACCAGTGTCGAGTAAACGAAAAGGTTTTCGCTGCCCGCATAACCGTCACTCTTAATATTGAGACCGACGACCGGTGACGAGAAATTCGTCGAACCGACACTCGGCTGAGCCCCCGCGGACGGTGTCACCACGAACATCACCGCCAAAGCCGCGAACGAAATTGCGATGCCCTTGCCGATTTTCGAAGTTACACCGGTAATACCCGTGCGTTTGTTCATGGCTCCCCCGAAGTAGACGACTCGTGTCGGGAGAGATATCGACCGCCGCATTTGTCGCGTTACAAACCATTGCCTCGATCTACTTGCCGTCGGGGATGAGAATTTCCGGCGCGACGGGCTTACTCATCAGATGTGGACGGCGAGGTGAAACATCAACGCGCACTGGACAAGAAGTACGGGTCGGGCATGAAGTGGACAGCAGGACGAAAGTAGCTATCCCACTGCCCCTTTACGAATTCTCCGAGTCAGGGAACGATCCAGGATCCGCGGCCGGTGATGATCGTCAGGCTGAAGTTGCCATTAATTCGGGCAGTCGCTTCGATGCGCCCGACACCGGTCGGCTTCCAAGCATCCGCTTCCCACACCGGCGGCATGGTCCACGACCCGGTGGCCCCGGTATCGAGATTGCGCCAGTTCACGGTGCAACCGCAGTGGCTGCCGTTGTGAAGAAAGCGCGTCTTACCTGGCTGGCTGGAATCCGTCTGCGCGACCAGTGTCGAGTAGACGAAGGGAGTTTCGCCGCCCGCATAGCCGGTATTTTGAACATTGAGACCGACGACTGGTGACGAGAAGTCGCTCGAACCGACACCCGGCTGGGCCCCCGCAGATGGTGTCACCACGAACATCACCGCCAAAGCCGCGAACGAAATTGCGATGGCCCTGCCAACTCGCGAAGTTCCACCGGTAATACCTGTGCGTTTGTTCATGGCTCCCCCGAAGTAGACGATTCGTATCGGGAGAGATATCGACTGCCACGTCGGTCGCGTTACTAATCGACCGTCACTTCACCGGCGACCTCAGTTCACGCTTGAGGAGCTTGCCACTTTGGTTGCGCGGCAACTCGTCGACGAACACCACGTTCTTGGGAACCTTGAACGGCGCGATCAATCCCTTCACATGGGCGATGAGTGCATCGGCGGTGGCGTCGTGGCCGTCCTTGAGCACGACGACAGCGGTGACAGCCTCGATCCACTTGTCGTCGGGGGTCCCGATGACGGCGACCTCGGCGACGGCAGGGTGCGTATAGATCGCGTCCTCGACTTCACGCGACGCGACGAGGATACCGCCGGTGTTGATGACGTCTTTGATGCGATCGACGACGGTAATGAAGCCCTCCGAGTCGCGCGTCACCAGGTCCCCGGAATGAAACCACCCGTCGCGGAATGCATCTGCCGTCGCATCCGGGTTGTCCCAGTAGCCGTCGCACAGCTGCGGCGATCGATACAGCACCTCACCAGGTTCGCCGTCGGGAACGTCGTTACCGTCGGCGTCGACGACACGAGTCTCGACGAAGAACACGGCCCTCCCGCAGGAAGCCGGCCGGTCCTCGTGCTCCTCAGGTTGCAATACCGTTGCCAGCGGCCCGATTTCGGACTGACCGAAGCAGTTGTAGAACTCGATGTTCGGGTACTTCGCGCGTAATCGGTTGAGGACCGTCACCGGCATGATCGACGCCCCGTACTGCGCTTTGGTCAAGGAAGACAGGTCACGGGTCTCGAGATCTGGATGATTGGCGAGCGGGACCCAGACCGTGGGCGCCAAGAACAACGAGCCGATCCGATCAGCTTCGATCCTCCGCAGAATTTCCGGCACGACGGGCTTGCTCATCAGATGTATCGTTGCGCCGACCGACAGATACGGCAGCGTGAATACATGCATTCCCGCCGAGTGGTAGAGCGGCATCACCACGAGCGGATTGTCGTCTCGTCCTAGACCGAGAGCAATTACCGAGGACACGTACTCGGCTACCAGTGCGCCATGAGACATCATGGCGCCCTTGGGCTTCGACGTCGTTCCTGAGGTGTAGAGAAGCTGTGCGAGATCGCCGGATTCGACAGCGGAGTCGAGTTCGGACGCATCCTCGTCGAACGCCAGATCCACCAAGTCCGCAAGGGAAAGAACGACATCGATATCGTGTTCACGCCGAACCGACTGCAAGACGTCGGCGAGTTCGGGATCGACCAGTGCGGCGCGCGCCCCCGACTGAGCAATGAGGTAGCCGAGCTCGTTCCCCACCAATGCGTAGTTCACCGGGACGTGAATCAGTCCCGCCCTTGCACACGCCAAGAAACCGACGAGATACGCGTCCGAGTTGACCCCGTAGGCTGCGACGCGGTCGCCCTTCACCAGGCCTAAAGAGAGCAGATACCGGGCCACCCGACTGACGGTCTCGTCGAGGTGACGGTAGGTAAGGCTTCGGCCGTCGAAGACTACGGCTGGGCGGTTCGGAAATCGGGCGGCCGACCGCCGCAAGATGCCATCGACAGTGTTGACGCGCGTACCGGTGCTCATCACGCAAGGTTATAGGACGTCCAAGCAATTTAGTAGGTCTGTGACCGCCGGCCCGGATGCGTCGGTACTTCAGCTCCATCGATGGGCATCTGGCCTACAACCAGGACACGGACTGTAGTTAGATCAGAACCATGAACTCTCCTTCGTTCGATCTCACCCGTTTCGACGTATCGGAATTGGGTTCGATCTCAGCCCTCTTCGCAGCGAAAGGATTCACCAGCGGTCTGTACGTACTGCACTTCGCGAACAACGAGGCCTACGCGGGCCGATCTCTGGACGTCGCTGCACGGTTCCTCGATGACCGTCGTGAGTGGTCCGATATCGAGTTTCTCGAGTTTGCGTCCTGGCCCGCAGACGATGCCGAACGTGCGCTCGCCGAGTTGCAGGAACTTCTCGCCCGGACCTCCGTGCTCAGAGCACGGACGGCGCAGACGTCGGATGCAGTTGCCGGTCCGTCGCCGTTTCCGTCCGATCGCAGTGAGCGAATCACCATCACCGCCGGTGCGACCACCTCAGCTCGGTCACGCTTCTGGGAGTTGTCCGATCATATTGCGTATCAGGATATTCGGAGCATAGTCGCCGACTACATCAACGCGTCGATCTCCGATCCCGCGAACACTGCGCGCTACCTCTGGAATATCACCGCGCTGCCCTCGACTGCGAAAGCCGAAGGCAGTCGGCGACTTCTGACGTTGAACTGCGGCAGCCTGGAGACGTTGTTCGTCACGGAGTACACCAACGACGACGATGATTCGATCGAGCTGGTCATGACCGTCAATACCGATATTCCGACCGGTTACTCCGACACCCAACTCGAGTTCGCGAACGATGTCGTCACGGCGGCGCGAGGGGAATACGAGAGCCATGATGTGTGGTCATGGCAGATCGACATCGGGGCACTGTTGTCCGGCGACGCCGAGGTCGACTTCGGGGTCGCAGATGATGTGTTCGACGATCTCGCGTACAACCTCAACACCCGCCTCATGAACCAGCACGACTCGCCGTACGCCGACCATCACAACAACGATCTCGCGAACGACCTTGTTGCCGAGGCATATCGACAGCTCCTCGACGCCGAGTAGCTCTAGCTGCTGTGGGGCACGAGGACATGTAACGCCCGTGGCACCGACTCGACTTCGGCGGGAAGCCTGCCGACGCGTTCGCCGTCTGCATAGGCGTTGATTCCGGGCGAGTCGACAGTGATGGATCGGGCTCGGTAGGTGCTCACCTCTTCCCGCTCGACGTGAGTACCGCGAAATACGCTGGGGAAGAATCGAATCAGCCGCATGCGCGAACCTGAAGCGACAACAGTGATGTCGAGCAGTCCGTCGGTTCGGTCGGCTTCGGGACAGATGAGCATGCCGCCGCCGTAAGAGCGGGTGTTACCGACCGCCACCAGGGTCACGTCGAGTTCGAGGACCTCGTTGCCGTCGAGCACCAGCCGAAACGGCAACGGTTTCAAGTTCAGGAACTCGGCGACGATGGCAACGTTGTAGCGCATTCGCCCGTGTGGCCAGCGCATCCGATTGGTGCGATCGCTGACCAGTGAATCGAAACCGGACGCCATGACGGTGCCGAACCAGCGTTCGGTGCCGTCCTGCGTGCGGATACGTCCGAGGTCGACATGTTCGGTCCAGCCATCGGCCACGATCTCGGCTGCCGCCTCGGGATCATTTGTGGGCAAATGGTATTCACGGGCGTGGTCGTTTCCGGTTCCGGCTGGAATGATCCCCAGCGGGACGTCGGTGCCGGCGAGGACCTGCAAGGCGATGGAGATGACTCCGTCTCCGCCCACGACGACGAATGCATCGGTACCGAGTTCGAGTGCCTCACGCGCCAGGGCCAGTGCATGTGTGCTGTCGATTCCGACGATGGCGCGCACGTCGATCCCCAACTGCTGAAACCGTGTCACTGCGCGGCTGGCTGCGTGCGGCGCATTACCGTGCCCAGCTGCGGGGTTGGCCAGGAGCGTGATGCGGCGAATTTCGCGTTGGCGTCGTTCACCGTCCCGGGTCACGGGATCAGCTTACCCGGGTTGAGGATGCCTGCAGGGTCCAATGTTCTCTTCACCGCGCGCAGCACCTCGATTCCGAGGTCACCTATTTCCTCGGTCATCCAGGCCCGATGGTCGGCGCCGACTGCGTGATGATGAGTGATGGTGCCGCCGTTGCTCACGATCGATTGCGACACAGCAGCTTTCACGGTCTTCCACTGGTCGATGGCATCGCCACGCTGACCTGCGACCACGGTGAAGTACAGCGACGCACCGGTGCGGTACACGTGCGAAATATGGCACAGAACCAAGGCGGGGGTACCGGTTTCACTCAGTGCGGAGGTCAAGGACTCGGTGACGGTGGCTTTGAGGTGAAGCAAGTTGGACCACGTAGTAGCGGTCTCCAGCGTCTCGCACAATGCGCCCGAGTCGAGAAGTGCATCCCGCAAGTACGGTGCCCCGAACCGGCCGTGCTGCCAATCACGCGCAATGTCCTCGCCGAGAGAGGTTCCACCGTGAGCCACGAGCAGGTCGCGGGCCTCCGCGTGCCGGCTGGCAGAGTGCGCGGCGGTCCCTTCGAACAGGGTGATTGCCAGACATCCACCGGCGACCTGTTCACCACCGATCTTGTCCGAGGTCGCGAGGTTGACGCCTGTTTCTGCCTCGTCGGACAGTCGGATGACAGTGGGTCCGCTGTCGGTCTGCTCGACCGCGCGCAACGCTGCTGCGCCTGTTGCAAAATCCGGGAAGTTCCAGGCCTCGTATCGCGTGGTATCTGGGACACGATGCACCTGCACGCGAACCTGAGTAATGATCCCGAAGATGCCCTCGGATCCGACAATCAACTGACGCAGATCAGGACCCGCCGCCGACGCAGGCGCACGGCCGACATCGAGAACTCCGGCGGGAGTGACCATCCGAAGACCTAGAATCATGTCGTCGAAACGGCCGTACCCAGCCGAATTCTGACCGGAGGATCGCGTCGCCGCGAATCCCCCGATGGTCGCGAACTCGAAGCTCTGCGGGAAGTGCCCCAGCGAAAAGCCCTTGGCCCGCAACAACTCCTCGGCGTTCGGCCCGGTCACACCGGCGCCGAGAACGGCCTCTCCGGACACCTCGTCGAGCGAATGGAGTTCGTCGAAGCGTCGCAGATCCACTGAGACGACTGCCTTGCACTGTCCTCGTTCGGGGTCGAGACCGCCGACCACGCTGGTTCCTCCGCCGAAGGGAACGACCGCCACCCGCGCGGACGAGCAATAGGCAAGAACGGCAGCGATCTCGTCCTCACTGGAAGGCGCGAGCACCGCGTCCGGCGCATCCTGCTCGTCGGTGCTTTTTCGGCGCAGCAGATCCATGGTGGACTTTCCGCCTGCTCGGTACAGGCGGTCGGCGTCTGCCGTACTGATGTGCTCTTCGCCGACGATCTCGGCCAGTGCCGCGCGATCATTCTCCGTGATCGCGGTCGACCGTAGCCGTACCTGCTCCACACCGGGACCGTTGGCGTCTGCCTTGTGCACGCCGAGCACCTGCTCGAGCAAGTTGCTGATGTTTGCGGAGAGAGGCTTCGCGGCATTCGCGCTTCCCCATGCATTCCACTTCATCGGGGGTAGCGGCAGTCCGCCCATACGGGAGTCCGAGGTAGTCACGTGTTACATTGTTACACATGCTGTCAACCTGTAACGATGCCATCGACGCAGTCGAGGCTCAGGTGCTCGACGCTGCGGCGCAGTGCGTCGTCGACTACGGTTTCGCGAGGGTCACACTCGCCGAAATCGCCCGCCGCGCCGAAGTGAGCCGACCGACGATCTACCGAAGATGGCCTGACATGAACTCCGTGTTGGCCGCGGTCTTGACCGACCGAATCACCGGGGCCGTCGTTCACGTTCCCGAGCGCGGCGATTCGCGTGAGCAGTTGGTGGAGAGAATCGTGTCCATCGCAGGCCTGCTGCGCAGTGACGCGGTAGTGATGTCGGTGCTGCACACTGCACCCGAATTCTTGATGGTCTACATCACCGGAAGACTCGGCACCAGTCAGCACTTCGCGATCGCAGCACTCGAAGGCGGGATCGCGCGAGGTCAAGCTCACGGCAGCATCCGCAACGGCAATACCCGCGAACTGGCCGCTATGGTGCTGCTCACCGTGCAGTCCGTCCTCCAGTCAGGACAGCTCGTCGAGTCGATTCTCGACGGCGATTCACTCGCAACGGAACTCGCCTACATGTTGAACGGATACCTCACCTCGTGACTACTTTGTCCGCATCGCTCGATCGCGCGCGCCGCACGAATGACCTGGCCGTACTCGGCAACACCACCGAGCCTGTCGACGTCGTCGTCATCGGTGGCGGTATCACCGGTACCGGAGTTGCGCTCGATGCAGCATCTCGTGGGCTCAGCGTGGTTCTCGTGGAGAAGCACGATCTGGCTTTCGGCACCAGCCGGTGGAGCTCCAAACTCGTCCATGGAGGTCTGCGCTATCTCGCCACCGGCAACGTCGGGATAGCACGACGCAGCTCCGTCGAACGCGGTTTGCTGATGACGCGCAACGCACCTCACCTGGTGACGGCAATGCCACAGTTGGTGCCCCTGTTGCCATCGATGTCGGCCGGGTCGAAAGCGTTGGTGCGGACGGGGTTTATCGCTGGAGATGTGCTGAGATTCGCCGCGCGCACCCCGGCGTCGACGCTGCCTCGCTCGCGTAAGGTCAGCGCCGCGCGGGCAATCGGACTGGTGCCTGCTGTGGAAAGGGACGGGCTTACCGGCGGTTTGCTCGCTTACGACGGACAGCTGATCGACGACGCCCGCCTCGTCGTGGCGGTTGCTCGCACGGCAGCTCAGCACGGCGCGCGAATTCTCACCAAAGTCGCGGCGTCGCAGGCCACTGGTTCATCGGTGCGATTGACCGACCAACTGACCGGGGAGGGCTTCGATCTCGCGGCTCGTCTCGTCATCAACGCGACCGGCGTATGGGCCAGCGAGGTCGATACCTCCATCCGTCTACGCCCCAGTCGTGGAACACATCTGGTGTTCGACGCGAAGTCTTTTGGGAACCCGACAGCAGCATTGACGGTGCCGATCCCCGGTGAGACGAACCGATTCGTCTTCGCGATGCCGGAGCAGTTGGGCCGGGTGTACGTGGGCCTCACCGACGAAGAGGCCCCAGGCCCGATCCCCGACGAACCGGTAGCGACGGACAAGGAGATCGACTTTCTGCTCGCTACCGTGAACACCGCACTCGGCACTGCAGTCACCCGAAAGGATGTGCTGGGAAGTTTCGCAGGTCTACGGCCGTTGATCGATACCGGCGAGGGTCGAACTTCGGATGTGTCTCGCAACCATGCGGTGCTGGAGTCCCCGAACGGCGTCTTCAGCGTGGTCGGCGGGAAGCTTACCGAGTTCCGGCATATGGCGCAGGACGTCCTCGACCGCGCCGGGCGGGCCCGGGGTCTCGAGCTCGCGCCGTGTCGGACTCGTTCGTTGCCGCTGGTAGGTGCTCCTGGAAATCCGGCGACGCCACTCGCTCCCCCGCGGGACGATGTACCGGCATCCATCGTCGCACGGTATGGAGGCGAGGCCTCGGCAGTCATCGAGAATGCAACGTGCGAACGCCCCCTCGAGCGGGTTGCCGACGGGATCGACGTCACCCGCGCCGAGTTCGAGTTCGCAGTGCGGTATGAAGGCGCACTCGACGTGTCCGACATCGTCGACCGTCGCACCCGAATCGGTCTGGTCGCCGCGGATCGTGCGGCAGTGGTCGACGTCGCCGCAACGTTCGTCCACTAGCCGTCGCGCAGCCGATCTACAGTGGATGAGGTGGCCCACAAGAAGCGCGCAGAGCCGTCACCAGAGGACAAGACTTGTAAGTCCTGCGGGCGGCGCATCGAATGGCGCAAGAAATGGGCGAACAACTTCGATGACGTCGAATACTGTAGCGCCGCATGCCGAACGAACAAGGTGAGCGGCACCGACCTCCGAATCGAGCAGAAGATCAAAGAGCTACTCGACGCGCGGGCTCGGGACGCGACGATCTGTCCGTCCGATGTTGCCCGGGCGATGTCCGACAACGACTGGCGGGATCTGATGGAACCGGTGCGGAAAGCCGCCAGGCGAATGGTCGACGCCGGCGAGGTGGAGGTCACTCAGAAGGGCTCGGTGGTGGACCCGTCGACGGCAAAGGGACCAATTCGAATTCGTTGGGCTCGTTAGCTAAGGACTGTCAGTGAGCGAGTGCGTCGAGGTTGGTCTCGAGCAACAGTACGTTGTAGTCCGACCATCTCGAGGCCGTGAAGTAGAGCTTGTTGCCACTAGTCACCGGATGGATGAAGGGTGCGTAGATGCCGCCTGCCGTCTGCCGCGAGTCCAGCAACGTGGTCGGCCCGCTCCACGGGCCTTCGGGCTTCTCGGCGGTGCGCGCCAACAGAGTTCGATCGTTTTCGTTGCCGTACATCATCACGTACCGCTGCAAGTGATCGTTCCACGCAACGGACATCTCACTGACCGGCTCCTTGACGGTGGAAACGGAGTCGGCGACATTCTTCGACCATGGCTTGGCCGGATCCTGCGTCGAGTATTCGTAGGCACCGAGGTCCAGAATTTTGTCGGGCATCACGCGTGCCACGAAGGCTGCGCCGAAACGTCCGTTGGGCGTACCGAATTGGTAGATGTACCCATCCTGACCCTTCGCGTACGCATTCATCTGATACTTGCCATTGCTCTCCTCGACCTGCGCAAGTCCCGGGACCGTGACGCCCGCATTGGCTCGAATGGTGGGCAATGACGTCGTCCAGGTCTGTCCGTTGTCGGTGGAGGTTGCGATCGCCGAGAAGTTGGTGACCCACCGTCCCGGTGCACCCCATTCCCGGACCGACATGTAGTTCATGTACTGCACACCCTCGATGGAGATGGCCGCAGTGGGAATGACGGTGTCCTCGACGCCTGCCACTCCGAGGCTCGGCACAACCTCGGTCGCAAATCTTGGCGCTCCGGGTTCGACGACGGCACCGGAATTCGTGTCGAGAGGTACTCCGTCGGTGATGGTGATGCCGTCGGACAGATTCGTGTCGCTGGATCGCATCAGTACGTTGCTGCGCCACTCCGACCCTGGCAAAGAGCAGTTGCCGAACGTGTCACCGAACGCCATCAACGTCTGCCCGGCACCGTTGTCCCAGCTGATGCCGAGGTCGGTCCCGGAAATGCCGAATCGGTCGTAGGTGTTGTTGGGGCTGACCGGGCCGGTCACCCACGCTACCGAGGAGGTATTGCCCGAGATCGCAGGCAAAGGGCCTTGAGGTCCTGCGGGAGCCTTGCCCGGTCCACCGCGCGAGCTACCCGAAGAGCCGAACAGCGGCGACGATCCTGAGCCTCCGGCGCCGCCACACGGTTCGGCGGTCGCAGTAGGTGAGGAGAGAATGCTGAGCCCACTGGCCAGCAGGGTCATCGCTGCCCCCACCGCGATCTGCCGACTACGTGCGCGCATTAACGCTCCCCCCTCGTTGGTGTGCACTTCGCTGGTGTTACTGGTGTTACCCCTGAGACTGTTGGGGAGAGTGTTACTCATATCCATTGATCACGCAAGAAATCGAGACGTGTCATTACTTGACAAATTGGTGATTTGCAGAATTACAAGCGTGGAATTCGGCATGGTCCAGCGCGAGGATGCCCGACTCGAGGTAATTGTTACGATCCCATCGGTAAAAGACCGCATGGTCTTGGATGTAGAAGGGTGACGAAATGCCGTATTTCGGATTACTGGTGACGCTGCTGTGGGTGTTCTGTCTCATCGACGTGATCACCGCGCACGACGGCGGGGTGCGTTACTTGCCGAAGATGGTGTGGTTGCTACTCGTGGTCTTCGTTCCATTGGCGGGGTCGGTGGTGTGGCTGGTGGCGGGCCGACCTATCGGTGGCGGGATCTGGGGCGGCGCCGGCGGCGGAAGTATCGCGCGGCGGCAGAACTCGTCCGAGTTCCCGGAGTACGAAACCCGCCCGGGTCGTCATCTTGCGCAAGACCCGGCGGCAGATGAGGAGTTTCTGCGCCAGTGCCGGGCGAGAGCCGAGGGTCAACGTCGGACCGAGCGCGAGCGGCGTCAACGAGAAGCCGGCAACTGAACGCCAGGCGGGCGAACTACAGGCGGGCGAGTACGCATCACTACTAGCGTCACCGTACAGCGTACGGTAGGATGGCGAGCTGCACGCTTCGAGTGCGAGACCATCCGGCTCCGCGAAAGGTGACACTCCCATCACAACCTCGGCCGACCCACTGTCCACCATCCTTGTGCGCGGAGCACGCGAGAACAATCTCCGCGAGGTCGATCTGGACCTTCCGAAGCGAAAGCTCGTAGTCTTCGCGGGAGTTTCCGGATCGGGCAAGTCCTCCCTCGTGTTCGACACCATTGCCGCCGAAGCGCAACGGCAGATCAACTCGACGTTCACCGCCTTCGCACAGACGTTCCTCCCGTCCTACGGACGGCCCGACGCGGACCTCATCGCCAATCTCTCGGCGGTCATCATCGTCGACCAGAAGCGGCTCTTCGGTGGGCCCCGCTCCACGGTCGGCACGATCACCGACATCGGGGACTGGCTACGGATGCTGTTCTCTCGCGGAATCACCCCATCCATCGGCTATGCCAACGCCTTCTCATTCAACGACCCTGCCGGTATGTGCCAGGAATGCGAGGGGCTCGGCGAGGCCAAGGTCGTCGATCGCGACGAACTCGTCGACGAGTCGAAGTCTTTGCGCGAGGGACCTTTCAAACATCCGGATTTCGAACCCGGCAAATGGCCGTACCGAGTTTTCGCGGATTCCGGATTGTTCGATCTCGATGTGCCCGTGGAGCAATACTCTGCCCGCGAACGCCACATCTTCTTCGACGCCGAACCAGGCGAGATCGACGTGCTCAACCCCGAAGCCGTGATGAAGAGCTACGAGGGGATCATCTCTCGGTTCCGGCGCAGCTATCTGTCCAAGGATGCCGACGCGCTCAAGGGTAAAGCGAAGCTCGCCTACGATCGCATCGTCACTCGCGGTACCTGCACGGAGTGCGGAGGCACTCGGTACAACGAAACAATCCGCACCGCGACACTGGAAGGCCTCTCCCTGCCCGACGCGTTTGCCATGCAGGTCTCCGATCTCGCGGACCGTATCGACACGTGGAGGCTCAAAGATCTCGATGGTCCACGTACGGAGATCGTGACTCAGCTGCGCAGACTCGTCGACCTCGGTCTGGGCTACCTCAGCCTCGACAGGGCCACGGCTTCGCTTTCCGGTGGCGAGTCGCAGCGAATCAAGATGGTCCGGCACCTCGGCGCCACGCTCAACGACATGCTCTACGTCTTCGACGAGCCCACCACGGGGTTGCATCCACGCGACGTGCATCGACTCGACGAGATGCTGCTTGCATTGCGAGACAAGGGAAATACCGTCCTCGTGGTCGAACACGATCCCGAGGTCATGTCGATTGCAGATCGCATCGTCGAAATCGGTCCCGGTGCAGGTAAAGCCGGCGGGACGGTCGTATTCGAGGGCACGTACGAAGAGCTCACCAAGGCCGATACACGTACGGGCGTCGCCCTGCGACGCGAGAATGCCACGCTCCGCACACCCAGGCTACCGACCGGTCACCTGCACATCAGTGGGGCGAACACCCACAATCTGCAGAACGTCAGCGTCGAGATACCTCTCGGGGTGATGACTGCCGTCACCGGCGTCGCCGGCTCCGGCAAGTCGAGTCTCGTTCACGGGCATCTTCGCGAAGTTGCACCCGATGCCGTCATCATCGACCAGGCACCGATTCGCGGGTCCAGAAGATCCTCCCCTGCCACGTACACGGGCCTGCTCGATCCCATCCGCGCGTACTTCGCCAAGAAGACCGGCCAACCGGCGTCGTTGTTCTCCCCCAACTCCGATGGCGCGTGCTCCGATTGTCAGGGAAGCGGTGTGATCTTCACCGACCTCGGATTCACCGATCCTGTGTCGAGCACGTGCGAAACGTGTCAGGGCAGACGCTTCCGCCCCGGAGCCATCCGGCACCGCGTCGACGGCGTCAGCATCGCCGACATCTTCGAGATGTCCGTCGAAGATGCTCAGGACTTCTTCGACGTCAAGAAGATTCGCGACATTCTTCGTCGATGCATGGACGTCGGCCTCGGCTATCTTTCGCTCGGCCAGAACCTGTCGTCGTTGTCCGGTGGCGAACGCCAGCGCCTCAAACTGGCGGCAGAACTCGTCGGGTCTTCGCCGATTCTGGTGTTGGACGAACCGACTACGGGCTTGCATCCGTCGGATGTGGCCAACCTGATCGAACTGCTGTCCGGCATGGTCGACGAGGGACGCACCGTCATCGTCATCGAACACAATCTCGACGTCGTCGCTGCTGCGGACTGGATCATCGACCTCGGCCCGGAAGGCGGCCACAACGGCGGGCTGATCACCTTCACCGGAACTGTGGCAGACCTGGTGCAGACCGAGACGCATACCGGGACATACTTGGCACGTAGTCTCGGGCGTTAATTCATCTCGTCCGACGAGCTGGAGGTCAAATTTTCGTGCACACGCGGCAAGCGTTCAAGGTTCTGCTCGGCACTGCAGTACTCGCCCTGGTGGTGGGCGGATGCAGTGGGACAGCAGACGACCGACCGGACACATCGGCGCCGGATTCGTCGACGTCTTCGGCCGACGGGTCGTTTCCTAAAACTGTGGTTTCCGGTCCCGCCGATTCCGGAGTCGACATCACCATCGAGTCCCGCCCGAAGTCGATCGTGTCGCTCAGTCCGACTGCCACCGAGACATTGTTCGCCATAGGTGCGGGCGATCAGGTGGTTGCCGTCGACAGCCAGTCGGACTACCCGACCGATGCGCCGAAGACCGACTTGTCGGCCTACACCCCCAGTCTCGAAGCGATCGTGGGATACGAACCAGACCTCGTCATCGCCTCGGACGATATCGGCGGGTTGGTCTCCGGCCTCGTAACGGCACAGATTCCGACGCTGCTGCTGCCTGCCGCAACGAGCATCGACGACGCATACTCCCAGATCGAGCGAGTCGGTGACGCCACCGGTCACGAAACAGAGGCCGAAGCGGTGGTCGAGCAGACTCGGACCCGCATCGAGGACGCTGTCGCCAGCGTCCCCTCCGGCGAGCTCACCTATTTTCACGAACTCGACTCCGAGCTGTACACCGTGACGAGCCAGAGTTTCGTCGGCCGGCTCTACGGACTGTTCGGACTCACGAGCATCGCTGACGGCGCGGCAAGCAACTACCCACAGCTCGCCGCCGAGTCGGTGGTGACGGACGATCCCGACATCATCTTCCTGGCGGATTCGCAGTGCTGCGGCGTCACCGCGGAATCCGTTGTAGCACGGCCAGGGTGGAGTTCGATGCGCGCTGTGCGTGATGGACGCATCTACACGATGGACGAGGATCTCTCGAGCCGCTGGGGCCCACGTATCGCAGATCAGGTCGAGGCAATTGCCGCGGTGCTCACCGGCAACAAGTAACCCCGAAACTTTTCGACGCCGTTGCCAGGTCCACTCACGGATCGGAGGTCACCTGAGCGGAAGGCGCCTCTCGCGGGACGCTACCGGTGAAGAACAGGGCGCACACGCCGATCAGTGCGGCAATGGACAAGGCCACACGTAGGGCCTCGAGGCGAGCATCGGAATTGACGTCGACGATCTGCGCGGCACTCGACTGCGGGACCGCCGCGTCGGCCAGTGCCGCCTCGAGCTGCGTGTCCGAGAGAAATGGAACGCCGCTCGCGAGTTCGGTGGTCGCCTGCGCTTTCACAGACTCTGGCACGCCGGGGTTCGTCTGCACGCCGGCAACGATCGCCGCGCTCAGGGTGGCAATGAGGACCGACCCGATCAGTGCAGTTCCGAGCGATGCTCCGAGGTTCGTTGCAGTGTTCTGTATCCCGCCGACTTCCGCGCTCTGCTCATCCGGCACGGCGGAGACGGTGATGGCGCCGAGTTGGGAGGCCAGCGCCCCGAGTCCCAGCCCCAGCAGGACCATCGGCACCGCCACGATGCTCGCATTGGCTCCGGGATCCAATCCGGTGACCAGTACGAGAATGCCGACGATCATCGCCCCCCAGCCCAATCGGACTACGCGACGAGGGTTGGCGCGGGGCCAAAGCTTGGGAATCCCTGCGGCCGCGAGGAGGAGTGCGACCGAGAGTGGGAGGATTCGAAGTCCGGTCTGCAGTGCACTCAGTTCCAGGACCACGGACAGGAACAACGGCACCGTGAAGAAGACGCCGGCTTGAACCGTGAACTGCGCGAAGAACATCGTGAGTCCGCCCGAAAGTTGCCGGTTGCGAAGCAGCTTCGGATCGATCAGCGGCTCCCGTCCGGTCTCGGCAAGGTGCGTCTGCCATCTCATGAACACGTACAGGAGCAACGCGCCGGTCATCAGCAGCCAGATCACCGGGGACAGTCCTGCTATCTGGGCGCCGCCCGGGGTGGGACGAATCCACCCCCACTCCCCCGATCTGAGAACTCCGAAGACGAGCATTCCCAGGCTTGCCACCGACAGTGCGGAGCCGACGAGATCGAGTCGGACGCGGACCGGCGGAACATCATTGATGCGGCGCAACACCAGCAGGATTGCCACGACCAGAAATGCCTCGCCGACGAAGACATATCGCCACGACGCGAACGTGGTGACCGCACCACCGATCAGCGGGCCGGCTGCCACCGCCATGGCACCTGCGGCGGCAACCAAACCGTATGCGGCAGCTCGCTTTTCCGGCGGAAAATTCGCCGCGACCAAAGCCACGATCGCCGGCATGATCAGTGCCGCGCCCACGCCTTCGAAGAGCGCCCACCCGACCAACAGCACCGGAAGATTGGGAGCCGCTGCGGTGGTCAACGTCCCGACCCCGTAGATCACGAGTCCGAGTGCGAAAGCTCTTCGCCTTCCCACAATGGTGCCGATCTTGCCGCCGGTGATCATCAGCGTCGCCATGACCAGCGTGTACAGCGTGATCGCGGTTTGAATACCCGTAATCGTGGTGTCGAGATCCTCGGCCACCGTAGCCATCGACACGTTCATGACCGAACTGTCCAGAGTCATCAGGAACTGGCTCGACGCCAGCACCGTCAGCACCAGACCCGAGCCAGTCTTCGTTGTGGCAGTCATGGACACCCCTGTTGTAGGGGCCCAGTATTGCGCAGCTGAATCCGCCGGAGATCACCCGTTAGAGGTGACCAAGGCCGACACCCGCCACCGCATCGCACAGGTTGATCGATTCACTCCACCCGGCCGTGTACCGGTCTGGCGTTCGCCGGGGGTTCTCCGACCTCGTCGATGGTATGGCCGCTGCAGGCCGTCCTCGTTACGGTGGCCCGCTCTACGCGCGAGAGCGCAAACCATCGCATTGCGTCGCGCTTTCGGCACCATCCGATCAAGTACCACTGGCCGTTCGTGGAGGCGAACAGCACGGGCTCGACGTCGCGGGTGGTCGTGGCGCCGTCTCTCGATGTGTAGCGAATACGGATCACTCGCTGCTCGGCCATCGCCTCTTCCATGGCCGATTTCGTTGCGCGTGAAGATGAAAAACCCTCGTCTACCCACACCCGACGAGCTAAATTTTCGGCCCTTGCACGCGTGATGAGATCGAGAACATCCATGACCTTTCGGATGCCGGCTGCTGCCAGATCGGAGTAGGGGGCATCGGCCGCAGCGGACACAGCCGCCATGAGCGCCACAGCCTGCGCTGGAGACAGACTGACAGGTGGCAAGAACGCGCCTTTGGCCATTCCGTATCCACCGCCCGGACCTGGGCGCGACCATAGCGGACTGCCGCTGTTCTCCAACGCGTCGAGGTCTCTTTTGATTGTCCGCACGGACACTTCGAACTCTCTCGCCAACCGTTCGGCGGATACCCCACGCGCGCCACTGCGGTGCAACATCTCTGACAGAGCATGGAGCCGTTCTGCTCGCTTCACTAATCGGACCGCGGCCAATTCATGACACAAATAGTGACATACCACTGTCCATCGGGCCTGCGAGAGTTGTGGCATGTCGACCACTATCAGCAGTCCGACCATCATCCTTGTTGCCGGCCACTGGCTGGGTGCCTGGGCGTGGGACGAAGTCCTCGAACACCTGAAAACAGACCAGTCTCGTGCGCTCGCAATAACACTGCCTGGCCTCGACAGGGACGATCCGGAGCGTGCGACAAGGACTCTCGACGATCAAGTCGAAGCGATCCTCGACGTCATTGCTCGACACGGGAATCAGCCCGTGATTCTCGTCGCTCACAGTGGGGCCAACGCTCCTGTCAGCCTCGTCATCGACCGACATCCGGAGCTTGTCCAGCGGGTGGTGTGGGTCGACTCCGGCCCCGTGGCAACCGGAAGTGTCCACGCCCCAGAACTTCCGGAGGGGTTGGAGGAGCTTGCGCTGCCGCCATTCGACGTCCTCGCGCAGCAGGCGAGCCTCGAAGGCCTGAGTGCAGCGGTACTCGAGCGTTTTCGGGCCCGGGCCGTCCCAGAGCCCGGCCCCGTACTTCGTCAATCCGTCGAGCTCACGAACGACGCCCGCCGCAAGGTTCAGACCACCCTGGTGTGCTGCTCGATCTCTGGCGCGCAGGTGCTCGAATTGGCCCGATCAGGCCATGCCATGTTCGCCGAGGTCGCGAAGCTCGAACAATTCGACGTCATCGACCTCCCCACGGGTCATTGGCCTATGTGGAGCCGTCCCCTCGACCTCGCCAAGGCGATTCACTCAGCGGTTTCTCGAACCAACTGAACCGCAGGCGCAGTACGGAGGGGCCAGCCGAATCCGGCTGGCCCCTCCGAATGCTTTCACCGCACTCCGGCCCGCAGCTATACCTCCGAGGCTGCAGCCCTTTCTACGATTCGATACAGCTAGACGACGCCGGACCTGTGCAGTTCCTCGATCGAATCCACACTGCAACCCAACTCCGCGAGGACCTCGTCGGTGTCGGCGCCGTGCGCGCGCCCGGTATGCCGGATGCTGCCGGGACTGTCACCCATGCGCCACATCACGTTCTGCATGCGGACAGGACCCAGATCCTCGTCCTCGACGGTGGTCACCATCTCTATCGCGTTCACCTGGGGATCATCGAGTAGTTCACTCGGTTTGTACACCGGAGCCACCGCAGCACCGGCCTTTTCGAACTCGGCAACGACTTCGTCACGGGTTCGATCTCCGATCCAGCCGCCCACGTATCCGTCGAGTAGATCGGCGTGCGCGGCACGTTCACGCCCCGTCGCGAACCACGGTTCGTCGATAACCTCCGCGTGTCCGACCAACCGCAGTACCCGCTCGGCGATGGAGTTCGCGCTCGTGGAGATGGCGAGCCAGAAACCATCGGAGGTCTTGTAGAGATTTCGCGGTGCATTGTTGCTCGATCGATTGCCCGTGCGTTCGAGATCGATCCCGAGCTGATCCGCGTAGATGATCCCCGGCCCCACCGCCGTCATGATCGGACTCAGCAAGTCCAAGTCGATGACCTGGCCTTTGCCGCCATTGTTCGTTCGATGCAGCAGTGCCATGGATACCGCCGAAGAGCCTGCGATTCCGGCCAGTGAATCGGCCAGGCCGAAGGCCGGCAACGTCGGCGGCCCGTCGGCAGGACCGGTCAAGTGCGCGAATCCGCTCATCGATTCGACGAGAGTTCCGAATGCAGGCCGCTTCGCGTAGGGCCCGGTCTGGCCGAAACCTGTCACGCGCAACAGAATCAAACCTGGGTTGTCTGCCGACAACACGTCGTAGCCGAGTCCCCAGCGCTCCAACGTGCCAGGCCGGAAGTTCTCGACCACGACGTCGGCCTCGGCGGCAAGACGGCGAAAGATCTCTGCACCTTTCTCCTCACCCAGGTTCAACGTCATGGTGCGCTTGTTTCGGCTCACCATCGTCCACCAGAGCGGGTGACCGTCCTTGTCCAACCCGTGCCCGCGCATGCCGTCGGGCCGGGTCGGATGTTCGATCTTGACGACCTCGGCACCGAAGTCGCCGAGGATCTGCGCCACCAAGGGGCCGGCGAGAATCGTGGAGATGTCGAGGACTTTGATGCCCTCGAGTGGGCCGGTCACTTGTACGGGCGATGCAGGTAGCGACCGGCCGGGCTGCCGGATACCGAGCCGTCGGCCAGCACACGCTGTCCCCGGACGAAGGTGTCGGTCACCTTCGCTCCCAGCTCGAAGCCCTCGAACGGGGTGTACTCCTGAGTCGACTCCGAATCTTCCGGACGCACGGTCCACGTGTGATCCGGGTCCACCAGTGCGATGTCCGCATCCATGCCGACAGCGATATCGCCCTTACCCGGAAGTCCGTAGCGCGAAGCTGGATTGAGCGAAGTGAGCTCGGCGATGCGACGCCAGCTGAGTCCACGCTTACGGCCTTCGGAGACCAAACCTGGGAGCAGGTACTCGGCACCACCGAATCCGGATTTCGCGGCGAAGATGTCGCCACGATCCTCGGCGAACTTCTTCTCGTCCTTGCAGCATGCATGATCGCTGACTACCCAGTCGATGTCACCGGCGAGCAGATGCTCCCACAGTGCTTCGACGTCGTCTCGGGGGCGAAGTGGCGGGTTGACCTTACCGCCGAGTCCGTAGGCGGTCTCGATATCGGCCAGCAGGTGCCCGATGGTGACCTCACGACGGAAGTTGACGTGCGGGAACGCTTTCGCCATCCGCATCGCGGCCGTCATTGCCTTACGCGAGGACAGGTGCAGCAAGTTGATGTTCGGCAACTGTGTCTCGTCTGCCAGGAACGCCGCGATGGTGACCGCAAGTCCCTCGGAATGTGGCGGGCGGGACGCACTGTAGGCGGCGAGGCCCTGCAGGGTTCCTTCTTCTTCGACGATCTTGGTGTAGGCACTCATGATCTCGGCGGTCTCACAGTGCAGCGACAGCGAGATGTGCTCGGCCTTGTCGCCCAACTGTTCGCGGGCGGCCTGGATTCCACGCATGACGAATTCGAAATGCGCCAGGTCGTAACGCTCGCCTTCCGGCGTCATCAGGAACTCGCTCTGATCGACGCTGCGCCCGTGCAAGCCATGGCTGCCGTAGAACATGAAGATTTTGAACGAGGTCACGCCGTGGTCGGCGATGAGCGACGGGATCTCCGCGATGTGCTCCTTCGACATCGGCGCCAGGTGATACGCGTAGTCGACGTACGGGCGCCCCTCGGTTGCTTCGAGGACCTTCGGAAACACGTCCGCATAGGACCCACCGGTGTTCATGTAGTACTGCCCGGTGCGCATGTAGGACAACGACGTCGTGACGCCGCCCTGCACGCAGGCTCGAGACTCGGTTTCGGCGTCTTCACCGAGCGGGTTGTAAATTCCCCAATGCTGGTGTGCATCGACCACTCCGGGGAAGGCGATCTTGCCTGCAGCATCGATCACGGTGTCCGCCGCGTCGGCAGAAATCCCGGCCTCGATTCGAGTGAACTTGCCGTCTTCGATGAGCAGGTCGAGGAGCTCACCGTCTTCGGGGGCATCCGAGCCTGGACGGACTACACGTGCATTGGTGATCAACGTAGACATCTGGTGGATCCTTTCGAAATGGGGAGAAAATCAGATGTAGCCGGCAGCGAGGTATGCCAGGCCGAGAGCAGGTAGCAATCCGTTACCCGCAAGGTAGCCGGCGGCACCGTGACCGGAAATTCCCATCGCCGCACCGCCCGACGCGAACAGCCCGTCGATAGGCGTGCCCGACGGCCGCAGCACCCGAGCGTTCTCGTCGACGACGAGTCCACCTTGGGTGTGGAACAACGCTGGCACGATCTTGATCGCTGCATACGGCGCCGCCAGCGTGTGCTCGAAAGAGGTGCGACCGTATGGATCTGCGACTATGCCCCGGGCAACGCTGTCGAGAGTGGAAAGTTCGTCCACGACTGCGTCCGACGGTAGGCCCGTCGCCTCGGCAAGCTCCGCGGCGCCGTCCGCCCAGACGAGCGCACCGGACTCTACAGTCTGCCGAAAGTCTTTGAAGGACAAACACTTGTCATAGATCGAGTGGTCGATGATAATCCAACCCTCGGAGTGTGGTCGGGCAGCGAGGGCAGCCGCGTACTCGGAGTAGCCGGTGGTCTCGTCGCCGAACCGTCGGCCTTCCAGATCGAGCACGACACCACCGTGCATCACCGTTGCCCAACCGACGAGTGTTCCGGCCTTCTTCGACAGCGCTGCATGCCCTTGGTAGGAGTCGAGGAACTTCGATTCGGCACCAAGGCGTGCACCGATACTCAGCGCATCGCCCACCGAATATTCGCTACCGTGATATCGAGCCGCCGCAATCTCCGGAACGTAATCTGCAACGAGATCGGGGTCGGCACCGTAACCATTGGTGGCCAACAGCACAGCCTTCGTCGGTATCGATTCGGTGCTGCCGTCGGGCAGTGCGATCACCACACCGTCGACTCTGCCTTCGACATCGACCGTGACCTCGGTGAGCCGAGCCGGCACCAACAGATCGATCCTCGGCTCGTCGGCGACTGCGCGGACGAGATGATCGACGATCGCGGTACCGTGACGGCCCTCGACTGTGTGGCAACGCAATTGCGAGTGACCTGGATAGGAAAAGTCGGTGACGAGCTCCAGCGGCATCTTCAGGTAGTCGGCCAACCATTCCACCAGTTGCGCGCTGACATTCGCCAAGGCGTGAGCAAGGCGTTCGTCGGCCGTACCCTTGGTTTTACGGAGGATGTCGTCGACGAATTGTCCTGGCGAATCGTCGATCCCGGACTCACGCTGCCATCGCGATCCGGCCCCTGGAATCATGGCCGTCGACATCGCGGTGTTGTTGCCGCGCTTGAAGTGCTCGCTCGCCTCGACGACCAAGACATCGAGCCCACGTTGGGCGGCCCGAAGCGCAGCGACGAGACCGCCGCCCGCTCCTGCCACGACGAGGTCGGGTCCGTTCTCGCTCATGCCTGCGTTACCCATCTCGACTGCAGCCCCAGGAGTTGGAGCGCAATCGCGGTCGGGTCGACGACCAGTGGTCGCGCGGGGGGATCAGCCAGTTCCACCGCCGAGCAGGCGTTGATGGCGACGTCGCAGGTCATCGATGCCGCACGCTCGGTCACCGCGCGGCCCCAGGCCTGTGAGTCGGCGATATCGGCGACATCGAGGCCGAGGACTTTCGTCGGATCGGCAATTATGTCGTAGGACGCCAGTCGAGAGTCCAATTCTGCTGCGATGGCACCGTTTCGAGCCAGTGCGCCGACGTGCAATCCCTGTGAGAGGAAGAACGAAGCTGTCAATCGCGACAATCCATACAGCGGACGTGCGAACGAATCCGCTTCTTCCGCACATGGATCGAGAACGCAGTCTGGTAGAAACCCGTCGAATCCGGTCGGATCGACTGTCCGAAATGCCTCTGCAAGAACCTTTTCCGATGCTCGGATCTCTTCCTCGGTGTCGAGTGCCGAAGGTGCAACTGCACCGATGTTTCGTAGTTCGACGGACACTGTCTCGGGTGCGAGCTGATCGTAGCGTTCCTGTCGACGACGCAGTTCTGTGTCGTCGACATCGATGGGGGTGAATGCCAAGAGGCGCATGTGGGCGTAACTCCTAAATTCCGAGGTAGGCGGCCTTGACGCGATCGTCGTGAGCAAGCTCGGATCCCGTGCCTGTGAGCACGATCGAGCCGCTCTCGATCACGTAGGCGCGATCGGAGATGTCGAGCGCTTGTGCAGCGTTCTGTTCGACGATGAGCACTGTCACACCGGTATCGCGGATACGCACAATTGCGTCCAAAACCTGAGCGGCCAGTTTAGGGGCCAACCCCACCGATGGTTCGTCGAGCGTGAGAAGCCGAGGCTTCGCCATCAACGCACGACCGATGGCAAGCATCTGTTGCTGTCCGCCGGACATGGTGGCGGCGAGCTGATCACGACGCTCGGCGAGGATGGGAAACAGATCGTATACCTGGTCCAGGGACTCCTTGACCGTAGTGCGCTTCTGTGTGTACGCACCCATTTCGAGATTCTCGAAGACCGGCAGGGCACCGAACAGTGCACGGTCCTGTGCGACATGGACCAAGCCCGCCTTGACGATCCGGTCGGCTCGCATCCCGTGAATAGGGACCCCGTCCAACATGATTCGGCCGCCGGTCGGTGAGACCAGTCCGGACAATGCTCGCAAGGTCGTCGTCTTGCCTGCACCGTTCGCGCCGATGAGCGAAACGATCTCGTTCTTTGCGATGGACATATCCAGTCCATGCAGAATTTCCAAACGCCGATATCCGGCGTGCAAGTTGTCGATCTCGAGCATCATGCCGTCTTCTCCTCACCGAGATATGCCTCGACGACGCGGCTGTCCTCGATGACCGTGCGTGGATCCCCCGAGGTCAACACCGCACCTTCGTGCATGACGACGAGGCGCTCGGAAAGCGCCATGACAGCCGCCATGATGTGTTCGACGAACAACACGGTCTGGCCCTCGTCGTGCAGGGTGCGCAGCAACTCGATCATCGGGGCCCGCTCGGCTGGTACCAATCCGGCGAGTACCTCGTCGAGCAGCACGACACGTGGCTCCATAGCCAGCGCGCGTGCCAGCTCGAGCCGTTTGAGACCGGCGGTGGACATGGTCGACACTGTGCCGCCGACCTGGTCCGAAAGCTGCACTCGATCGAGTACCTCGAGTGCATGTCGGCGCGCGTCCTTACGCGATCGACGCTTGCTCAGCGCTGCGACGGTGACGTTCTCGAGCACCGACATCGATTCGAACGGTCGCATGAGCTGGAAAGTCCGAACTAGTCCGCTGCGTGCGATCTTGTTGGCAGGCCAACCGGTGATGTCTTTGCCGTCGAAAACGATTCGCCCCTCGGTGGGCGGTTGCTCACCGGACAGAAGTGAGAACAGTGTGGTCTTGCCCGCACCGTTGGGGCCGATGATGCCCAGAAATTCGTGCTCGGAAACGTCGAGGGTGACGTTTCGTACGGCATGAATCCCGGAGAAGGATTTACTCAGACCTTCGATGCTCAGCAGGCTCATCGAAACCACCTCTCACGGATAGTGCCGAAGATCCCCTTGGGGAGGAATATGACGATCAGGATCAAGATCACCGAGTACACCGCTACGTCTAGACCGATTGCACCATCGAGAAATCCGAGAAATCCCGGCGGGTTGCGCAGGAGTTCGTTGATGATCTCCGACAGTGGCCCGATCACTGCGGCGCCGAGGACCGGGCCCCAGATGGTGCCGATCCCACCGATGACGGCGGGAACGATGGCTTCAACCGATACCGCGGATCCGAAGGCCTGTTCCGGACCGACGAAAAAGTAGTACTGCGTGTAGTACACGCCGGCGACCGCGATCAGTGCACAGCTGGACGCGACCGCGATGAGGCGGTATTTCATCGTATCGATGCCAAGTGACGCGGCTGCGGTCTCGTCGTCGCGCACCGCTTGGACGAACTGGCCGGCTCGGGAACGCACGTAGAAGATAGTGCCGAGCACGGCAAGCGCGAGAATCACCAATGGGATCCAGATGTAGTTGGGACTTCCTTTCTCGAACTGCAGCATCCACCACGAATCACGTGGTAGAAGCGGCACATTGAATCCTTCGGTCTTGTGGAAGACCTCCAGGTTCTGCACCAGCAACAGGAACATCTGAGCAAAGGCGAAGGTAGCCAACGCGAAATAGGAACCGGCAAGCCGGTAGCGCAGACACAGATAGGCGAGCAGCGTTCCGACCGAGGCCGAGATCACCGCGGCGACCGCCATCGAGATCCAGGGCGAGATTCCATAGTCCACCAGCAGGTAGGCCCCGGTGTACGCACCGATACCGAAGAACGCGGCGTGGCCGAAGCTGAACATCCCGCCGAAGCCGCTCATGATGTTCCACGCCACTGCCATGAGGGCGAAGATCAGCGTCCGAACGGCAACGGTCTGAGCTTGCTCACCGAGAATCAGTGGCAACGCAGCTACGACGACGAAGCCGATGACGAGCGTGATGAGCTGCCGTTTCAGCCAGGTGTCTTTCAGTCGAGAATCTTCTGGCACCGATGTCGGTGCTGTCACAGTGTCGGTCATCGGCGGGCTCCGTACAATCCTTCGGGCTTGAGAAACAGGACGAGGATGAACACCGCGAACACCAGAATGAGTGATCCGGTACCGGGGAGGAAGAGAGCTCCGACCGTCTGCACCAGGCCGATCACCAAACCGCCGATCACGGCACCGACAACGCTTCCGAGACCACCGAGCACGACGATGACGAATGCGAGGATGGTGAACTGCTCTCCCACCGACGGGGTGAGACTGGTGAACGGGGTCATCAATCCCCCGGCGACGGCGACACATGCCGCACCGATGCCGAAGGTCAGGGCGTAGACGCGGCCGATGTCGACTCCGACGAGTTTGGCTCCTTCGGAGTTCGACGCCACTGCGCGAATGGACAGCCCGAGCGGGGTGCGCTTGAGCACGGCAGTCAATGCGACGGCGACGAGAGCGGCTCCGATGAAGGCCAGAACCCGCGGCCACGACGCCACGGCTCCGAGGATCGAGACCGAACCGTCGATCGGGGCTTGAACCGATTTGGGCCTTCCCCCGAAGATCATCAGCAAGACGTTGATGATGAGCAGGGACAGACCGAGCGTGACCAGTAGTGGACCGTCGTGGCTGCCGCTGATCGTCAGCTTCGTCAACAGCGTTGCCTGCACGATCATGCCGAACACGAACATCAGCGGCACCGCGATGACGGTGGCGAGATACACCGGTAGCCCGGCGGTGGACAGCGCATACACGATGTACATCGCCATCGTCAGCATCGCGCCCTGGGCGAAGTTCACGATGCCCAAGACTCCGAAAATCAGTGTCAGACCGACCGAGATCAGCGCGTACACGCCGCCGAGAAGCAATCCTGAAACCAGCGACTGGGTCACCAGTCCTTGATCTTTGCCGCCCACCAGATAAATGACGGCCATGATCACCACCACGACGGTCGCCACGCCCACCGCGGGGTTCATCCCCGACAGCGTGCGCCGCTTGACCGGTGCCGTCGCAGTTGCTGCGTCGGTCACTGCCCGGCCCCGACTGGGAATTCGATTGCGTCCGTGGCGAATTCCGCGGGGAAGACCTGCGCTACTGCACCATCGCGGACCTGCATGACGATGACCGTTGCGTTCTTGTTCTGACCGGTCTCGTCGAACTCGATGGGTCCGTCGAACGCGAGCAGTGGATCTTCGATGGAGACACCGGAAATGGCGTCGCGCAGAGCCTCTGGATCGGTGTCCTTGCCGTCCTCGAGACCTGCAGCGATGACCTCGACGGCCTGGTAGGACAGCATTGCTGCGGTCTCCATCGGGCGGCCGAACTGCTGCTGGAAGCGGCCTCGAATCTCGTTGGTGCGCTCGCTCGTCGCGTCGAAGTGGTAATTGGCGCTGAGCACGCCCTCACCGGCAGCTCCGGCCGCCGCAGGGAAGGAGCTGTCGTCGAACGCGCCGTTGGCAATTCCGTAGACGCCCTTGACCTTCAAGTTCAGCTGCTGCACCGCTTTGGCGATGAGGAGACCATCCGGGTAGTAACCGGTGGCGACGATGACGTCGGGGTTACTGACGGCTGCTTCCCGAACCTGAGTGGTTGCGTCGGAGAAGTTCGTTGCGGGATAGGTGATTTCCTGCACCGAGGAGATGCCCTGGTTGGCAGCTTCCGCTTCGAATGCGTTGAAGACGCTGTCTCCGAACGATCCTTCGATGTGCAGGTAGGACACCTTGTCGATGGACTGTCCGGTCTGCTGTCCGATCGCCGCCAATGCCTTGGCGCCGTCGGTTCCCATGCTGGACGCGTTGGGCTGCATACGGAACGAGTACTGATAGCCCTGATCGAGAATCTTGTCGTCCACGGCGACATCGATGACGAGCGGCACGCGGGACCGTTCGGCTACCGAGGCGACATTCTGCGTGACGTCGCTCTGATAGGTGCCGACCAGTGCGACGGCACCCTCGTCGATCAATCGCTGCGCCTCACTCTGCCCGACCTCGGCCTTGCCCTGACTGTCACCGGAGACTAGCTCCAACTGACGGCCTTCGAGTGAGGAGATTCCGCCGGCGGCGTTGATATCGGCAACCGCCAATGCGGCGCCGTCGTTCATCAATCCACCGACCCCCGCGAGGGCACCGGTGGTGGGATGAACGGAGCCGATCTTGATGGAACCCGAGTCGTCGGACCCCGAAGAGGATCCACACGCTGCTGCACCCATTACCGCGACGGCTGTCAGCACGCCTACAAGCTTCTTCATTGTCTGCCTTTCGCGCCCACGAGGCGTCGAGTCGAACCGTCTCTCACTGCGTCAAGCGTTCCGCTCAGCGCACCAGGGAATCGGTGATCTATTCGCGTAAAACCGAGTATGGCACGCATCACGTCCATAGAACAGCATCTTTGATGAAATTCTTGTTACGCGTACGGTTCGCTCAGCGGAACGCTAGAGTCGACTCTCTTTGGAGAACTACATTTTCCCCCTAATTCCGGAAGGATGGCCGAATGGTCACGCCGCCCAGCTCCACCTCACTGGCCGAAACATCCACCGGCACAGAGTCAGCAGATCGTGTGGCAGATGTGCTCCTCGCATTCGCACAGTCCGATCGCGCGCTCGGAGTATCCGAGATCGCCCGACGCCTGCACCTGAGCAAGGCCGTCGTGCATCGGATTCTGCAGTCGCTGGCCTCACGCTCGATCGTGCAGCCGATGGCCGGCGAATCGACGTACTCGCTCGGCCCGGCTGCAATAGGCCTCGGCACGAAGGCATGGAGCCAACTCGACGTCCGATCGATCGCCGCCCCGGTGCTTCGGACACTGCGCGCGGAAACCCGTGAGACGGCGACCCTGTCCGTTCTCGTCGGCCACCGGCGCGTCTATCTCGATCAGTACGAAAGTCCGCAGGAAGTGAAGATGGTTGTCGAGATCGGTCCCCAGTTCCCGCTGCACTCAGGGGCATCGAGCCGCGCAATCCTCGCCTTCCTGCCGGACCACTTCGCCGTCGAAGCACTCGAGGAGCTTCAGGGAACCACTCCCGACGTCGACGCTGTGTCCTTTCGTGAGCGTCTCGCCGAGATCCGCGACATCGGATACGCGACATCGATCAACGAACGAAACACTGGCGCGGCCTCCATCGCTGCGCCGTTCTTCGACGCGTCCAATCATGTTCTGGGCTCGGTCAGTTCCTCCGGCCCGGCTTTCCGCTATGCCTCGACCGCGGACGAGAAACATGCCATCCATGCCCGCCAGGTGGTCACCGCAGCTCGGTCGATCACCCAGATCCTGGAAGCTCGTGCTACTCGATGACTCGCACAGATTCTCGCTCGTTCCTCTATGTCCCCGCAATCAAGCCCGCACTCTTCGACAAAGCTGTCCGCGGTGACACCGATGCCGTCATCATCGACCTCGAAGATGCGGTGCCCCTGTCCCAGAAGGCAAGTGCACGAGAAGCCGTCAGCGACTGGTTGATGACGCGCGAGCCTTCGGGCACCGAGATATGGGTCCGGATCACTCCCGAATTTCTGGCAGAAGACCTCGACGCGGCCGCTCAGTCCGGTGTCGCGGGCATAATGATCGCCAAATGCTCGACCGCCACGCTGGCCCGCGCGGATGCGCTCCTCACCGAACTCGAGTCGACACGCATGATGGAACCCCTCGCCGTGATCGGGCTATTAGAAACTGCCGACGCCTTACGCTCCATTGCTGCGATGGCCGAATACGCGCGTGTTCGCACCTTCGGAATCGGCGAGGTGGACCTGCTCGCCGACCTGCGCATCGCGCGCACCCCGGAAACCGAAGCCGTGATCGACACCATCCGCATGCAGGTCGTCATAGGTTGCGCTGCAGCGTCTCTGGCCGCTCCCGTTGCCCCGACTTCGACAGACTTCCGCGACCTTGACGGCTTCGTGACCACCACCCAGCACTTCGTGAACATGGGCTTCCGCGCCCGAACAGCACTGCACCCGAGCCAGGTTCCCATCATCAACGCGGCCTTGACGCCGTCGGACGAAACAATCGCCTCGGCCCGCCGATTGGTGGAACTGTACGAACTGTCCGATGGCGGTCCGACTGTGGACGACCATGGCCGCTTCGTCGACGAAGCCGTGATGCGCGGGGCGCGGGAAGTCCTGGCTCGGGCGTAGTCACTACCGAGTGGCAGTACCGATTCTCCTCAGCGGGGCGAGCAGGGTGCCGATGTCCGTCAGATCGGGCAGTCCATGGCACCGCTCGGCCAGCTGGGCCACATCCGATTCGGACATGAACGGTCCGGCGTTCGCACGGAACTTCGCCGAGACCTCCTCGAAGGACAGTGGTCGCTCGGGGCCACCTCGGGTGGTGAGGACTTCCTCGACCACCGTGGTTCCATCCGTCAACGTCGCGGTCAGCACTGCCGGGAACTGGTGCGGGAAGATGGCGTCGCAGCGAGCATCCGGAACCACATCGACCTTGGCCATCAACGCTCGGCGGTCCTCGGCATTGGCCAGTTCGTCCGAATAGTCTTCCAACGCTGCACCGAGCCCGCCGCCGCCGAACATGCCCACTGCAAGTGCGTACGGCCCACTGAACTGCGCCATGTATCCGGTCGTCGGTGTGCGTTTGACCTCGATCGGCTCACCGATGGTTCGCAGGTTCGCCGCGGGCACGCCGAGAACCAACTTCTCCACATCGGACGGTGCGATGCCGCGATTGCGGAGCGCAGCACCCGCGTCGACCGCAGCATGGGTGAAGTGATTCGCCGGGTAAGGCTTGAAGAAGATGTTGGGCACAGCCCATTCCGTTCCGAGGCCGTCGACGATCTCCGACGCCCGGCCCGGTTGATGCAGCCACGCTTCGAAGAAGCCGAATCGGCCTTCGAGCACGGTCGGCGGGCCGGTGATGCCGTGACGCGCAAGTCCCGCAGCAGCCAATGCCGAATGTGCTGCCCACCCGCAGTGCATGCGCTTGACGGTGCCGCCGGTGCGGTTCGCCTCGATGATTCCCGACGCCATCGACGCAGCGATTCCGAGAGTGTCGACGATCGTTGCTTCCGATGCGCCGCCGATGACGGCAGCTGCTACCGCTCCACCCATGGCGCCGCAGATCGACGTCGCGTGCTGACCGTGTTCGAAGAACACCGAGTTCTGGGTCTCGGGGTCGAAACCTGCCATCCCGATCCGGACACAGACTTCCAAGCCGATCGCTATGCCACGAACCAACGTTCGCCCGTCGGCGCCGTGTTGCTGGGCCGCGGCCAAGGCTGCAGGTACGACGGTGGCGCTCGGGTGCAGGATCGAGGGCAGGTGGGTGTCGTCGAAGTCGAGAGAATGTGCCAGCACGCCGTTGACGAATGCAGCCATCGGTCCCGGGAGCGCAGCCTCGACGCCTACCGCGAAAGCCTTTGCCGCTCCGCCTTGCTCGGTTGCCCAGGCTATTGCGGCGCGGCTGGTATCGAGATCGGTTGCCGCAATGGCGATACCCAACGTGTCGAGTACGCGCATTCCGACGCTGTCCACGACTGCGTCGGGCAGGTCCTCGAACGTGGTCGCGGCTGCAAAGCGCGCCAGGTGCTGGGCAAGAGTGGTATCGGTCATGAGTTGGTCACGGCCAACGGTCGAACCGGGGAGCCTGTCGCACCGAAGATATTGAGCGGGACCAGCACGAAAGTGAACTCGTACTGCTTCTTCGTGGACAGTTCTTCGAGGTCGAGCGCTTCGATGATGTAGATCCCGCTCTCTACGAGAAGAACTCGGTGGGCAGGAAGAAGTGCGTGCCCACCACCTGGCGCGAGCTGTTCGAACGCGATCGTGTCGGCACCTGCGGCATGCACCTTCTTGGATGCGAGCCACTGCGCGCCTGCTTCGCTGACGCCGGGAACTCCCGAAGGACCCCCAACGTAGGGTTGCCCCTCGTCGAACAATTGACCCCAACCGCTGCGGATCAGTACGACGTCCCCCTCGGACACCGCTACGCCCTCCGCGCTCGCGGCCGCTTCCAAGTCGGCAACGGTGATCTCGTAACCGCCTTCACAGCGGTCGATTCCGAGCACCGATGGAATGTCCAGTAGGACGCCGCGCCTCACCATCGGTGCAATGGTATGAACCCCGTGCTCGACATATTTTCCACCGATGCAGGACTGGCCTGCATCGGCGCCGCCGTGCAATTTGCCGTCGTGTGAGACATGCGCAAGCGCGTCGATGTGGGTGCCGACGTGCGTGCCGGTCGTGATCATGTCGTTGGCAGCGCTACCGCCGTCCGATCGCGTCATGTCGCCGTGACGGCGAGGCAACGTATGCCAGAACTGTGGGTGATTGGGCGATTGCGGCATTCCCACGCGCAATTGCCGACCCAGGTCGACGATCTGTACCCCGGCTTCAACTGCCTGGAGAAGTTGATCGGACATTGCGTATGTCTCCTTCGCTCGCAACATGAACGGTTCATGAGTCGTGCCGTTCCGCTCAACGAAACGACGCATTGAGGGTGGCTGCAGTGCCTCACAGGCTAGCATTGCTGGACTTTCAATCTCCGTTCATTGACCACACGAATCAAAATTCATACAGTCGACCGATGACGACCGACTCTATGTTCCTTTCAGCGGAACGTTCGACAGCATCACTGGCAAGGATCGTGTGCGAACTGCGCGACGGGGACATCCCACCCGAACTCACCGAGCGCGCTCGGTCGATCCTGCTCGATCTGCTCGGCGTCACCATTGCCGGCGCGCGCACGAACGAGCTGCGAGCATTGTCGGCCACCTGGCGACTGGAAGAAGGAAAAACCCGCACTCTGGGAAGCAGAATCGCAACTACGATCTCCGCCGCCGCCGAACTCGACGCAATAGCAGCGTGCTGCCTCGAACTCGACGAGGGCAACAAGTACGCCGCAGGGCACCCGGCCGCCCACGTGGTTCCCGCTGCCATAGCCGCGACCCGGCTGTCTTCGACGCCCGTCGACGGTCACACATTTCTCGCGGCGATCGTCGCAGGCTACGAGGTCGCGGCAAGATTCGGCCACGCACTCACCCGGGACTCGCGATGGCACACGCACGGCCATTGGGGTGCGACGGGAGCAGCTGCCGCTGCCGCATCCATCTGGGGCGCCGACGTCGACCGAGTCGCCGCCGCGATCGACTCATCGGCGGCGTTGATCCACGTATCTCCCTGGGGCGTCGTGTTGGAGGGAAACTTTGCTCGAAACCTCTGGATCGCAGGCGCAGTTCGTGCCGGACTCGATGCCGCACGGCTGTCCGAGGCTGCGCTGGTAGACAACTCGGGGGCGCTTGTGCACTCTCTCGGAGACATCGTCGGCACCCTCGACTACCCCCGCCTCACCGAAGACCTCGGCACGCGCTGGCTCACCATGGAGGGTTACGCGAAACAACACGCAAGCTGTTCCTACACCCATGCCGCCATCGACACCGTGCAGAGCCTGCGGGCCCATGCACCATGGAACGCCGAAGACGTCGAACAGGTTCGGGTACGGACACATTCACTGGCAGCACCACTATTCCAACGTCATCCCACAACACGGCTCGGTGCGATGTTCTCCCTACCGTTCGCGGTCGCAGCCGCATTCGTCACAGACAGAATCGACACCGAAGCCCTCGACCCCGCCGGGCCGGTGTTCACTATCGCCGAAGAATTCAGCAATCGAGTTGACGTAACCGCAGCAACAGAATTGGACGAGCTGCTGCCCGGACGTCGAGCCGCCGAGGTCACGGTCGTCCTACGCAGCGGAGAGAAAATATCCGCGATGACACCGAATCCGGTCGGCGACGTCGACCATTTTCCGATGGACCACGCCGCGATCGAGGCAAAGATCGCGCGCCTCATCGGCGAAGACACCGCCGGGAAGCTCGCGACTCTGATCGATCTGTTGCCGCACACCAGTGATGTCGAACTGCTCCTCGACACACTGCAGTGAGGCCTCGGAATGTGACGCTCTTCGCTGTAGCGCTGACGAACACATGACTTACGCCGGCGCGGAGGTCACCGTCACGAATCTGCTCACATCTGCACACTCCGGACTTACGATGGAATTCGTTCCCCACGAACAAGTTGCCGGCGGGAAGGTGTTTTCGCGTGAACGAAGCAACTCTGGCCGAGATCGGCAGCGACGCTCAGCGCTGGTGGGCACGTGCAGTCTTCGTGTTCTTCGTCGGTGCAGCTGCTGCGCCCGTACTTCTGGCCGGTGCGTTCGGTACCGTCGCTTTGCTCGTCGTCGGAACTGGCGGAGTCGTGATCACAGTGGCAGCGTTGTACTGGTTCCTCACCCGCCGCGGCACGCTCAGATGGATATCGATGGCAGTGGCAATCGCCGCACCCATCGTCGTCCTCGTACTGTTCATCCGCGCCCACCTACTGTGGGTTGTACTGCTCTCCTGCGCATGTGCGCTGTTGGCTGTCGTCTGCGCCCGCGCCGCGCTGCGAAGCCGAACTGCGGATAGGTCGATGCCCGAATATTCGGCCTCACCGTCCCACCATCCGTTCGTGATCATGAATCCTCATTCTGGAGGTGGAAAGGTTGCAAAATTCGGCCTGAAGCACAAAGCCGAGGAATTGGGTGCCGAGGTCGTACTGCTCGACGGTCCGGACCTGGTCGACGTCGTCGCGCTTGCCAGGCAAGCAGTGCTGGACGGGGCGGATCTACTGGGAGTCGCAGGCGGTGACGGCACTCAGGCACTGGTCGCTGCGGTGGCGGCCGAAAACGACCTGCCGTTTCTCGTGATCAGCGCCGGAACCCGTAACCACTTTGCAATGGATCTCGGACTCGATCGCGACGATCCGACCCGGTCCCTCGATGCTCTGAGCGACGGTGTCGAGCTACGTGTGGACCTCGGCACGATCAACGGTCGCCCCTTCGTCAACAACGCCTCGTTCGGGGTCTACGCAGAGATCGTACGCAGGCCCGACTACCGCGACGACAAGACTGCCACCATGCTCGAAGTATTCCCCGATCTACTCACCGGGCATGCCGGACCTCGGTTGGAAGCACAGATCGGAGACTCTGTGATGACGGAGCCGCAGGCGGTACTGGTGAGCAACAATGCGTACGGCGCCGGCGATCTGGCAGGCCTGAGCCGCCGCAGCCGTCTCGACCGAGGCGTACTCGGCGCCATCACGGTGTCGGTGGCGAATACTCGACAGGCCGTCGGGCTGTTGCGCCGCACGCGTACTAGTGGTCTGACTCAGCAGACGGCCTCCGAGGTTGTCGTCCGGGCTGATGCCCCGGATATCCCCGTGGGAGTCGATGGTGAATCTCTTGTGCTGCGCACACCTGTGCGATGCTCAATCGAGCCGAAAGCTCTACGGGTGCGTGTTCCTCGAAACAGACCCGGAGTACGCACGGCGGCGCCGACCTTCGACTGGGTTCAGTTGCGGCGGCTGGCGTTCCGCTCACATAGCGCGCCCGGATCGACTACTCCAAATTGATTCTCGGCGGATCATCTTCAACGGATCGATCCTGAAAAGCCGTGACAGCGGATTCGAGTGTGGGATAGAAATGCGACGAGTCGAACCTCTCGCCGACGCCGAACCGGATGAGCCGGTCTTTGATCGGACCCTTCATTTCGGCGAATGCCAGGCGAATGCCGTTGCTGTGGAGATAGATATCGAGGTCGACGAGTTCGTCGACCGCGGTGGTGTCGAGACCGGTGATCGGCTCCGCGGCCACAACCACCCACTCGACGGTGCTCGGCGCGGCGGCGACCACGGAACGCACGTACGAGTCGAAGATCTCGCCGTTGGCGAAAAACAGGGCTGCATCGAATCGCACCAAGACAAGACCCGGAAAGCGGTGGCCACCAGGGTGGCGTTCGAGGTCGTGGAATCCCGGGCGGTCGGCTACCTGGACGAGTTCGGTCCGGTATGGCTGCCATGCCCTGGCAACTACAGCTACGAAGGACAACCCGATCGCAACAAGGATTCCCTGGAGCACGCCCACCAGAGCGACTCCGAGGAATGCCGCGATCGCCAGAGCGAACTCGACGGCACTCATGCGCCACATCCGAACCATGCCGCTTACATCCACGAGCGCGGTAGCCGCGACGATCACCACTGCGCCAAGTGTCGCATCGGGTAGGTATGCAGTGACTCCGGGTGCGAGGAGAACGAAGATCAGAACCGCGAGCGCTCCGACGACACAAGCCAACTGCGTTCGCGCGCCGCTCTGTTCGGCGACGGGCGTCCGAGAGCCGCTCGCAGAGATGGGGAACCCACCGAACAGTCCACCAGCGATGTTGGCTATGCCCACCGCCTTCATCTCCGTGCTGCCGTTCACGTCTTCGCCGTGACGCGCAGCAAACGTACGTGAGAGCACCCCGGTGTCTGCAAATGCGATCAGTGCTATCCCGGCTGCGGGACCGACGAGGCTGCCCACGTCCCCCCAATCGACACCACCGAACGAAGGCAACGGAAGACCTGCAGGCAAGGCACCCACCATCCCGATGTCTTCGTCGAGGCCGAGTGCCGCGGAAACGATCATGGCGCCGACCACAGCCACGAGTACGCCAGGAATACGGGGCACCCAGATACGAAACACGACGATGACGGCGAGGGAGCCGACGCCCACCGCCGCGGCAACCGGGTCGACGTCTCCCGCCACCAAGGACTGTCCTATCGCCCCGATCTCCCTGATGAGGCCGGTGGCGTCGACCGAGAACCCCAGCATTTTGGGCAGTTGTCCGACCACGACGATGAGCGCGATTGCATTGAGATACCCGAGTCGGATGGGTTTCGAGAGCAGTTCGGTTACGAAACCCAGGCGCAGGAACCCGCCCACCAAAAGAATCAGACCGACCAAAACGCCCAGAATGCCCGCGAGAGCCAGCGCGCTCTCCGGATCGTCGGCTACCGCCAGCGGCAGAACTGCCACTGCAATGAGTGGGGCAAGCGACGAGTCCGGGCCGAGCACAAGAATTTTCGACGGCCCGACCACGGCGTAGGTGAGGAGCGGAACGATCGTGGCGTACAGGCCCGCGTAGGCAGGAAGCCCCGCAGCCTCCGCATATCCCATGCCTGCGGGGATAAGCAGGGCGGTGAGGACGAGGCCCGCTATGGCGTCCGAACGTAGCCACTCGCGGCGGTATGTCCGCACCGTAGCGATCCCTGGTAGCCGCGCCAAGCTCGCTGCTCCGTACATTCGAGTCAACGCCCGTGGTCCGCGCGTGCACGTTCGGGATCTACTGTGACGCTTACAGGCAGCGCTTCGGGTCGCACCCTTTCCCGTTCGATCGAATGTACGACCCCGGAATCCAGCGCAGTGGCTGCCGGGGTTGCTAGTACGCAACCCAGTCCGGGCGCGGATTCGCACTCGAGATCCCGTCTGCACGCCTTCTTCACGAGCAGGGCAACGAAATTCCGATTCCGACACTCATCGAAGCGTTTGTGCTCGATGCGCACCGCGCCTTCGATCACGCCCGCCGAAACGAACGGATGGCCGGCTATCAACCGCACGATGACCTGTTCGATCTGCAGTCTTTCGTCGTCACCGGTCATGAAGTCATCGTCTGCCTTCGGGTAGCATGCGTCAAGATTCGACGCCCGGGGAACCCTCCTCGCTTACGGCAACGACGATGACAACCGTACCTCGTCACAAGGCGTAGCGGTGGGTCAGTGTAGGAAATTCATCGTGTGCGAACACGTGAGCAGATTGCTACGCTTCGATTTTCGGATGCAGTTCGAAGACGGCGTCGATTTCTCGCGATCTCCGACCTCGCGTTCACTCGTACCATGAAGCACCTGCCCCCGCCTGCCCTGTGAACGTCGTCGGCGCAGGATGACCACCAGCCACGACATCATGCTCGACGGCAGTAGTGATGGCAGCCGCGTCCGCCGCAGGTACGACAGCGATGACGCATCCGCCGAAGCCACCGCCGGTCATCCGCGCGCCGAGTGCCCCGTGACGAACCGCAGATTCGACGATGAGATCGATGTTAAGCGTGGTGATCTCGAAGTCGTCCCGCATCGAGGCATGCGACTGCGTCATCAATTCACCGACTCGTCGAAAATCTCCGGTAGTCAATGCTTCTGCACAATCGAGAACTCGTTGGTTCTCGCTCAGGACGTGTCGGACTCGGCAGCGGTCGGTCGGATCGTCGATACGGTCCAGAACCCCTTCTCGGCCTTGCACATCCCGCAAGGATTCGACGCCCAACACTGCGGCCGCCCGCGTACACGATTCGCGGCGCGACGCATATTCCCCGGTGGAATGATGATGTGCCGCATTGGAGTTGATTACCAGCAAGCTGAGCCCATGACTGGCGAGATCAAAGACCACCGGACTGACGGAGAAGTCCTCGAAATCGATGAGCAGTGCTCGATCGACTTCACCGTGGAGGGACGCCAACTGGTCCATCAATCCGGTGGGGGCCCCGACGAACTCGTTCTCCGCGCGTTGCGCGACAAGGGCTACTTCGAGCAGATCCAGATCCGTCCCGGTGGCGGCAGTGATGGCAAGTAGCACAGCACATTCCAACGCAGCGGAAGAAGACAGCCCAGCACCGATCGGCACATCACTCGTCACCGACATCGTGCCACCGACTACCGGGTGCCCTGCCGCCCGTAGCGCCCACACCACTCCTGCAGGGTAGGAGGACCATCCATCGACCTCACCGGGTTGCACGTGCACCGCGAAAGTGGACCCGATGCTCTCCCGAGTACTGCGCACGGTGATGACATCGGAGCCATCCGGCTCGAATCGGACCGTGGTGCGCTCTTCGAGGGCAATCGGCATTGCGAAGCCCTGGTTGTAGTCGGTGTGCTCACCGATCAGATTGATCCGCCCGGGCGCCCGCGCCACCACTACGTTCACGAAGCCAACCCCTTCAATCGATCCGCCATCTGTTCCGGAGTGACATCTGTGATGAAGGCATCCATTGCCGATTCCGACCCAGCCAGAAACTTGAGCTTGTTCGCAGCTCTTCGCACCGACATCAATTCGATATGGAAGTACCCACGTTGCTGACCACGGTCGGACCGGAACTGATGCAGTGCTGAAATGTATGGCAGCGGAGTTCGATACATTCGATCGAATCTGCCGAGCACATCGAGATAGACGGCAGTGAGATCTTCCAATTCATCCCCCGACAGCTCTGTCAGGTTGTGCACGTGTCTGTTCGGGAAAATATGCACTTCCACTGGCCATCGCGCTGCGAACGGAACGAACGCCGTGAAGTGCTCGGTTTCGACAATGACCCTTGCGCCATCGTCGAGTTCGCGAGCGAGTATGTCGGCAAACAGATTTGCGTCCGAGTTCGCCTCCGCGAAAAGTTCCGCTTGGCGCAACATCGACGTGCTTCGAGGCGTCAGGTACGGGTAGCCGTAGATTTGCCCGTGCGGATGCGACAGCGTCACGCCGATTTCCTCGCCTCGATTCTCGAAGCAGAAGACCTGTTCGATGCCGTCCAAGTCGAACAATGCTTCGGTACGTCGACGCCACACGTCGACCACCAGTCGAGCGTGCTGGTGACTCAACTCGGCGAACGACGTCGTGTGATCGCTGGAGAAACAAATGACCTCGCACCGGCCGACTCCTGGCGAAACCACCGATCCCGGCACCAGTACCTCAGCCCCATCCCCAGCATGAGACAAGCTCGGAAATCGATTCTCGAACACGACGACGTCGTAGTCCGCCGCAGGCACCTCACTCGAATCACCTCGAGGTGATGGGCACAACGGGCACTGATCTGCCGGCGGCTTGTACGTCCGATCCTGCCTCAGTGCGGCCACCGTAACCCAGTCGCCGGTCTGTCGGTCCAGGCGAACTTCCGACGCTGTGGTCGCGGATCTCGCCGCCAGGGGACGCAGATCCGGTACCGGGTGAGGAGTGTGACCGGGCAGCGAGAAGAACAGAATTTCTCGGCCGTCGGCGAGCACGCTGCTGACGGGCTCCCTGCGCTCGCTCATAACTTCTCCGTCTCGGCCACGAGGATGGTCTCTAGATGTGGTGCAAGCAGAGCGCGGTCGGACGCGCCGAGCCCATCGTCGACGACGAGGGTGTTCACCGCCGAGATCGGTGCGAACACGTTGGTCCCTACCTCGCGGTGTTTGGTGTTGTCGGCAAGTACGAACAGACGCCGACCGGTTGCGATGAGCCTCCGATTGGTCTCTGCTTCAGCAATGTTCGGTGTGGTCAGGCCAGATTCGACGTCGAATCCATGAACGCCCAGATAGACGGCGTCGACACGAAAAGCGGCGAGGGCGGCGTCAGCTATCGGTCCGACGAGCGCGTCCGACGGTGTCCGAGAGCCACCCGTCAAATAGACGATCGGGTTGGGTTCCGAGTGGTGACCTGTCAGCTCCTGAAAGATCGAAATCGAGTTCGTGACAACGGTGATCGATGCCCGGCCGCGCAGCAGACGAGCAAGTTCGAGTGTTGTCGTCCCAGCACTGACGGCGATCGTCATACCGTCCTCGACCGTATCGACTGCAGCCCGCCCGATGGCGACCTTTTCGGCATGTTGACGGGCGGCTTTGGCCGTCGAGAGTGGTTCCTCTCCGCGATTGTTTCTGGCGATCGCGCCACCGTGGACCTTCCGCAGAAGTTCCCGCTCGTCGAGAACGTCGAGATCGCGTCGGATCGTCATCTCGGAGACATCGAGCAGTTCGGCGAAATCGACCACTTTCACTGCACCGTCGCTGCGAAGCGCAGCGAGAATCTTGGCGTGCCGCTCGGCTGCTAGCATCCGCACCTACCTCTGGATCGGGTGAAACGAACATTACCAAACATTACTTCTTGAAATATCCACTCTTGATGTAAGTAATTGTTTAGACCTGTTACTTTGTGTTCAGATCGCTCACGCCCGTGAGCCAGCTCACTCAACCAGGGAGGTTGACGCGTGACGTCGAACCTTGCGGCAGAAGGCGCGCTTTCGTTCAACACGAACGCGCTGGACTACGTACTCATCGCCGTGTATTTCGTGTTCGTTCTCGGTATCGGCTATGTCGCTCGCCGCCAACTGTCGACGAGCCTCGACTTCTTTCTTTCCGGACGCAGGTTGCCGGCCTGGGTTACCGGTATCGCCTTCGTCTCGGCAAATCTCGGCGCCGTCGAGATCATGGGTATGTCGGCCAATGGCGCACAGCTCGGTATCGCGACGATGCACTACTACTGGATCGGCGCCATTCCGGCCATGCTGTTCCTCGGCATCGTCATGATGCCGTTCTACTACGGCTCGAAAGTACGAAGCGTTCCCGAGTTCATGCGCAAGCGATTCGATACCAAGGCGCATCTCGTCAATGCCATCAGCTTCGCCGTCGCACAGATCCTCATCGCCGGAGTCAATCTCTTCCTGCTAGCAACGGTCGTGAAAGTGCTTCTGGGATGGTCGCTCTGGGTGTCGCTGATCGTCGCCGCCGCAATCGTACTGACTTACACCGTGCTCGGTGGATTGTCTGCCGCCATTTACAACGAGGTCCTGCAGTTCTTCGTCATCCTTGCCGCACTCGTGCCTCTGACGATCATCGGTCTGATCAAGGTCGGCGGGTGGTCCGGCCTCAAGGACAAGGTTGTACCCACTGTCACCGACGGGTCGGTCACAGCCTCGACGAGTGAGCAACTTTCGTCGTGGCCGGGACAAGCACTCAGCGGTTTCGAATCCCCGATTCTCTCGGTCGTAGGTATCGTGTTCGGACTCGGCTTCGTCCTCTCCTTCGGTTACTGGACCACCAACTTCGTCGAGGTCCAGCGCGCTATGGCTTCGAGCTCGATGTCTGCAGCCAGGCGCGCCCCGATCATCGGCGCAATCCCGAAGATGTTGGTGCCCTTCGTCGTCGTTGTCCCCGGCATGATCGCCGCCGCCGCAATCGGCGACATGATCAACCTCAAAGAGAACGGCACAGGCGACATCACCTACAACGACGCCATGCTGTTGATGATGCGCGACATCCTCCCCAACGGCCTGTTGGGCGTCGCGATCGCCGGTCTCATGGCAGCATTCATGGCCGGTATGGCAGCCAACATCTCGGCCTTCAACACAGTATTCAGTTACGACCTGTGGCAGCAATACATCGTCAAGGGTCGCGAAGACAAGTACTACATCTCGGTTGGTCGCGTGGCGACAGTAGCTGCGACTGTCCTCGCGATTTTCACCGCGCTGATAGCCTCGGGTTACTCCAACCTGATGGACTACTTGCAGACGCTGTTCGGTTTCTTCAACGCTCCACTGTTCGCGACGTTCATTCTCGGTATGTTCTGGAAGAAGATGACCCCCGCAGCAGGTTGGATCGGACTCGTATCCGGTACCGGTGCGGCCGTTTTCGTCTTCATTCTCTCCCAGGTCGGCGTTATCAACCTGCCTGGCCAAGGAATGCCGTTCGTAGCGGCCTCCGCGGCGTTCGTTGTCGACATCGTCGTCAGCATCGTCGTCAGCATGGTGACGCAGCCGAAGCCGGCGAAGGAACTGGTCGGCTTCGTTTACTCGGAGACACCGCGCGAGATGTTCACCGATCCCCAGGACGCCACCAACCCGTGGTACCGACGCCCAGTCCCATTGGCAGGATTCGCCCTCGGTCTGGTCGTCATCCTCAACGTCGTCTTCCACTGACATTCGATTCGAGAAGGTAACTGACATGACCACTCCCGAGAAGACATCACCAGGGTTAGTCGCAAGACTGTTCGACATCCGATCCGTCATCGGCGCGCTACTGGGTATCTACGGAATTCTGCTCACACTCGCAGGCCTGTTTCCCTCGGTATTCGGCAACAAGACACACTCGTCTCCCTCGAACAACGTCGTAGATATGAGCGTAGGAACAAGCGCCAACCTGTGGGTCGGACTTGTCATGCTCGCCGCCGCGCTCATCTTCGCTGCATGGGCTATCGCGCGACCCGCAGTCGTGGGCGAGGCGACCGAGTAATTTACGCACATCGACGCTTCGGGATCCTTGTCTCTTTCGAGGGTTGTGGCCCCAAACCAGAGGGAACATGTAACAGTCGAGCACAGTGTTTGGAATGTGGAAGATACGTCAATCCACTCGCTGGAACGGGCTAGACCCGTCGATCCTTCATTACCGTCGAGCGAAAGGTATTCGATGAACATCAACGACGACGACATCACCACAACCGGCGGAGCAGGCGAAGGCCCAGCCGACGGCGGCTCCAACCCCAACGGACATGACGGCGGCGCCGACGGCACGGCTGGCCCCGGCGAAGGCCCAGCCGACGGCGGCTCCAATCCAGGTGGCCACGACGGTGGCGCCGACGGTGCTGCAGGATCCGGTGAGGGTCCAGCCGATGGCGGATCGAACCCCAATGGCCACGACGGCGGTGCGGACGGCGCGGCTTGAGCCTGACAGATGTCGACCAGCGCGGACCGGAATTCCGGTCCGCGCTCGGTCGTTTGATATCCGTCGACGGGCGAACCTTCGCCGATGAGTACTGGGGGAAGAAGCCACTGCTCTCGCGGGCATCCGACCTCACCGCCTCGTTCGACGATTTGATGACGCCCTCGGCCGCGGACGGATTGATATCGCGTCGCGGGGTGCGCACTCCCTTCGCGAGGATGGCCAAAGATGGCTCACTGCTGGACGAATCCCAGTTCACTTCGTCCGGTGGTTTCGGCGCCGAGATGCCCGATCAGCTCGACTCCGCGGCGATTCTGTCCGCGTTCGCCGGAGGTCACACTCTTGTTCTACAAGGCCTGCATCGACTGTGGCCTCCCCTGATCGACTTCGTTCGCGATCTGGTCGACGACATCGGTCACCCGTCACAGGTCAACGCCTACATCACCCCGGCCTCGTCTCGGGGATTCGATCCACACTACGACGTGCACGATGTATTCGTCCTCCAGATCAGCGGTGAGAAGCGGTGGATTCTCCATCCGCCCGTGCACACGCACCCCTTGGCCGATCAGCCCTGGTCCGACCGGCGCAGTGCCGTCGAGCAGCAGGCACTCGAGGCGCCCGCTGTCGATACAGTGCTCGAGCCCGGTGACGCACTGTATTTACCTCGTGGGTGGATACACTCGGCAGAAGCATTGGGCGATACAACCATTCACCTCACCATCGGCGTTGCATCGTTCAATCGATTCGACGTAGCGACCCAGCTGATCGGTCTGCTCGCGGATGACGCCGGTCTTCGTGAACCGCTGCCCGCCGGCATCGATCTCACCGACTCCGACGCTCTCGCACCGCATATCGACCGAGTGCTCGACTCCATCGGATCCATCGTCGCCGACATCCAAGGCGACCCCGAGTTCCGACGCCGTATCGCCAGAGGACTCGCAAAACGCTTCGTCTCCGCCACGCGACCCGAACCAGTGCAGCCGCTGAAGACTGTCGCCTTCATGACCTCGCTCGACGCCGACAGTTCGGTGGTGTGGCGTCGCGGATTGACTGCCTCCATCGACGTCGACGGAGGCAAAGTTCGTCTCGGTCTTCGCGGTACGACGATCTCGCTCCCTGCCGAATGTTCGGCCGCGGTGATCCAACTTCGCGCAGGGAAGGTCTGCCGCGTCGGCGACCTGGCCGGCCTGAACACCGAGAGTGCCATCGTCGTGACTCGCCGTCTTCTCCGCGAGGGAGTACTGGTACCGGCAGTATGAGCGGGCATGCCTGCAGCGACCGCGCCCGCGAGCGCGGTGACGCCTTGGCAGGATCCGGGTCGCCGGGAAGCCGATGGTTTCTCGTCGAGATCGACGGACCCTGGGGACACTCTGCTTTCCTGAATTCGGCCAGGGTGATCGATCCGGACCTGGGTTTGCGCATCGTTCGCCGTATCGAAGGGGCCGGCATGCGCACCCTTGCCATCCGGCGACCTGCTCGGCGGCTGAGCGAGGCCCGAATGAGATGGGCCATTGTCGACTGCGAGGTAGGTTCGGAGTCCATCCGATGGGGCGAGGTCGAGGCATACGAGGAGCTTCTCGACGTTCCACTCGACGGATCGACCGGAGAACCCTCGCCGGATCCGATCGTTGCTGTCTGCACTCACGGCCGCCACGACCGATGCTGCGCCGTGCGCGGACGGAAGGTGCTCCCGGCATTGAGGGAACACCACGAGTCGGTGACCTGGGAGTGCTCTCACCTGGGCGGCGACCGCTTCGCCGGAACGATGATCGTGTTTCCGCAGGGCCTTTACTACGGCAACGTCGACGACGCCGACGTCGCGACGATCGTCGACCGGCACCGGGATGGATTTCTCGAGCCGCGCTTCCTCCGGGGCCGAAGCTCACAATCGGCGCCGGTACAGGTTGCCCAGCATCATGCCCGTGCGGCATTGCGCGAGGAAAGAATCGACACGTTGAGTCCGCTGTCGACGACGCAACACGGCAGCACATGGACCGTAGAACTGGACCACGACGGTGCTCGAATCGTCGTGACGCTGGAGCAGGGCGTGTCCGAGCCCATCACCACGACCTGCGCGGCAGTGCGCGCCGGTGCAGTCAGAACATTCGAGTTGATCGACATCGCAATGCGGTAGCACAAATCCTCGTCGGCTGCTCTTCCCCCTGCCTACGATGGTCGACGAACCCATCGACAGAGGAGGACACATGCCTACTCGACTCAATCCCTACCTGAATTTCCGCGGGCAAGCGCGCGAGGCGCTGGAGTTTTATAAGCACGTGCTCGGGGGTGAATTGACGTTGAGCACCTTCGGCGACTTCGGGGCCGTCGCCGACCCTTCCGAAAAGGACCAGATCATGCATGGCCAACTCGACTCGCCGAGTGGGCTGACCCTGATGTGTTCCGACACCCCCGCAAGCATGGCGTTGAGCGTCGGCGACAACATTTCCGTCTCCCTCAGCGGCGAAGACGAAGCGGAACTGCGGGGCTATTGGGACAAACTCGTCGTCGGCGCGAAGCATACGATGGGGCTCGAGAAGGCACCGTGGGGCGATACCTTCGGCATGCTCACCGACAAATTCGGCATCAGCTGGTTGGTCAACATCACCGGTACCCACTCTTGATCGGATAGCACTGGGTGCACGATGAACCGATGAAGACGATTGCACGTATTCTGCTCGGTTCGTTCTTGACGTTCGCCGGTCTGAGTCACCTGTTCTGGGCGCGTGAGGCGTTTCACGCGCAGGTGCCTTCGTGGGTGCTGTTCGACGCGGACCTCGTGGTGCTGGCCTCCGGCGTCGTGGAGATCGCCCTCGGCCTGGCCCTTGTCGTGCTGGTACGTCGGCGAGTAGCTCTCGGCTGGATCGTCGCGGCATTCTTCGTTGCGGTCTTCCCTGGCAATATTTCGCAATTTCTCACTCACAGTGATGCTTTCGGCCTCGATACCGATGCAGCTCGCGGTATCCGATTGCTCTTCCAACCGATACTCGTTGCATGGGCGTTGTGGTGTACAGGTGCGTGGGGCGCCTGGCGATCGCGGCGATCGGGTGCCCGGCTGCGGTAGTTAGAACAGCACCCGGATGCGACCGCTCGTAACCGCACGGTCAGTATGGAGGTAAGTACAACTGATTACATGAACTAAGCAACGAGGTGGCGTAGTGAGCGACGCAGCAGCAATCGGCGACGGTATCTTTCAGATCCCGGTCCCCATCACGGACAATCCGCTGGGTAACACCCTCGTATACGCAATGGAATCCCCCGGCGGTTTGATCCTGGTCGACGCAGGGTGGGACGACGACAACGCATGGAATGGTCTGACCACCGGCCTCGAATCGCTGGGACACTCGATCACCGACGTCGAAGGCGTCGTGCTGACGCACTTTCATCCCGATCACACCGGGCTGTGCGGTCGAGTCCGGGAAGCCTCCGGCGCGTGGATCGCAATGCACGAGGCCGATCACACGTACTTCGAGGCCATGACTGCCGATCGCGGCCCGGAGTGGATCAATCTGCAGCTCGACAACCTCGTGGCTGCGGGCGCCCCCGATGTCGACATCGAGGCATGGCAGAAAAATGCCCCATCGGCCCCTACCGGACCGAAGTCAGCCCCGGACCGCGTGCTCACCGACGGCGAGATCATCAAGCTCGCCGGCCGCGAACTCGAAGTCGTCTACACCCCCGGGCACACCCCCGGCCATGTGTGCTTCTATCTACCCGAATCCGACGTCATGTTCACCGGCGACCACGTTCTTCAGAAGACGACGCCACACGTCGGGAACTTCGTCTATCCGCTGGAAGAACGCGACGCGCTCGCTGAGTTCATGGACTCACTTCGACGCGTCCAAACGCTGGACATCACCCGTGGCCTCGGGGCGCACGGCATCCCGATCGACGACGTTGCAGGCCGTGCCGGTGAATTGATCAACCATCACGGGGAGCGCCTCGATCACCTGTACGAGGCATTCGGCGACAACGAGATCACCGTGTGGCAGGTTGCCGAACGAATGAAGTGGTACAAGCCGTGGGCTGATATCTCTCCGTTCGGCAAGACCATGGCACTGTCGGAGGCCGCTGCTCACCTCCGCCATTTGGTGGCACTGAACCGAGTTGCTCAGGTACCGGAATCCTCGCCTGCACTGTTCGCCAGAGTCTGATCATTCGGCGGAGTCATCTTGAGCCGAACACCCAATAGCCTGACCTCTCTCGCATGATCCAGGCGATCGACGAGAGCAGCCGCCGCGCCGACGATCGTGTCCCCATCGAGCGTCGGCGCGGCGAGTGCTGCTGTGGCCGTGTGGGTTTCGAAGGGTGCGTACCGAACCTTCAGGGCGACGCGCACCGCCTGCCTCTTCTCGGCGAGTAGATCGTCGCGAACGAGGCGGGCGAGTCGGCGCACTTCCTGGCGCACCGCCACCCAATCGGTCAAATTCTGTTGAAATGTCGCTTCGCGACTGTGCGAGCGCGCAACCCACGGCTCCGCCGACACCGGCGAGTCGTCGACGCCGCGGCCCTTCGTCCCGATCCACGGACCAGTTTTCGGGCCGAACGCGGCGGCAAGTAGCTCATCGTCCGTCGCCGCCAGTTCCGCTACCGTGGTGATCCCCAGCACCGCCAGTTTCTTCGCAGTCTTGTTTCCGATTCCCCACAGTGCATCGGTTGTTCGCTCCCCCATCACCTCGAACCAATTTTCGTTCGTGAGCGTATAAATGCCCTCGGGTTTACCGAAGTCCGTGGCAATTTTGGCCCGCAACTTGTTGTCGCCGATACCCACCGAACAATGCAGCCCTGTCGCCGCGAACACGGCATCGTGCACCGACCGAGCAAACGACACAGGATCCGCGGTTTCGACCCCGAGAAATGCTTCATCCCAACCCATTACCTCGACAATGACACCCAGCGATCGAAGCGTGTCCATGACGGTCTTCGACGCGGCGGTGTATGCCTCGGCGTCGACAGGCAGGAATATCGCATCAGGTAGTTTTCGCACAGCGACTCGTAGCGGCATCCCGGATCCGACACCGAAGGCCCGGGCCTCGTACGACGCGGTGGCGACCACCCCGCGTTCGGTCGGATCGCCGCGGCCGCCGACGACCACCTGTTTGCCGGCCAGTGCTGGATTACGAAGCACCTCCACCGCGGCGATGAACTGATCCATATCGACGTGCATGACCCATCGTCGGCGCGCCGAGATCGTCATAAGTTCATTGTGACCCGTATACCGGTGCACGCGCGTTCCTTTGCAGCGACGAACCTCCAGCGCTGTGAAACACTCACAACCATGGACTCGAACCCCGTCGAAATCACCGTCCTCGGACAGGGCCAGGCCACATTCGCACCGGAACGCTGCACGATATCGCTGACGGTGAGGTCCGACGGGCGCTCGGCGGAGGCTGCTACCGAGCCCGCCCACCGGTTGGTCCGCGAGCTGACCGAACTCATCGATCCCCTCTACAACCAGAAATTCGGCCCGATCGACAGGTGGTCGCTCGATCAGGTGCGGCACAGCCGAAATCGGCCGTTCAATCACGATGGTGAGCAACTCCCCTACGTTTATCAGGCCGTAGCCTCCATCGACGTCGAGTTCAGCCAGCTAGATGTCATCGACGCATTCGTCTATGCGGTGACCGCGCTCGACGGCGTCGACATCGGCAGCTTCGACTGGACGCTGACCGAGGAGAGCGTCCAGGACAACACGCGACACGTTCGCAAGCTGGCAGTACAGGACGCTCTCAGCAAGGCCGAGGTGTACGCCCAGAGCGTCGGACTCGCGTCGGTGAAGGCACTGGCCATCGCCGACCCCGGTTTGCTCGGCGTTACCGCAGGACATCAGGACTACGGGATGGCCACACGCGCCTACGCCGGCCGAGAAGCCGAGGGGTTCGAATTGAAGCCCCAGGACATCGTCCTACGGGCCGAAGTGCACGCGCGGTTCGCCGCCAACTGATCGGACCGTGTTCGCATCACTCCACGAAGGGCCGCATGAAGACCGCAGGGACGCACAGCTCGAAGTGGTCGACAGCCGCAGTCATTTTCGCGATTTTCGCCGCAGGTACCGCCGTAGCGGGCGTGCTCGATGATCCCGCTACCGACATTGCGGGGTGCGAAGAGGTCGTCCAACCCGCGAAAGCACAGCGGATCAACTTCACATTCGTCGGCGAAGAGTCCTACGACAACCCCGACCACCCCTGGTTCACCGAAACCAAGGCAACCGCGATGTCCGAGGCTCTGGCACAGTCCTTACCACCCGGAACAGATGTGGCCTTCGATGCTCCAGCACGCGCGCTGTACTTCGGACCGATCGGCAGCCAGGAAGGAAACCCGGCCGGTGGCATCACGACGGCCCGCGGCACAATCGCCGTCGGCGGCAAGACCGGCCCGTTGACAGTCTCGGTCCAGAAGTCCGAGGAGCCGCCCGGCCCCTGCTTCGAGGGATACGTCGACGAGCGACGCACCCTAGACGACGGCACCGTCGTCGATCTCCGCGAGGGCGGAGTTCGCGCATACACGCCGGATGGAACCTCGATCGACGCCTCGGCCGACGACACGCTGACCACCGAGCAACTCCTCGACCTGGTCACCGCGCCCGGCTTGCGAGTGTCGACGCCGGTTCCTGCTGCGACCGCAGGAGCGCTCGGCATCTGCACGATCGAGTCCTTCTCCTCGACCGCACCACCGATCGACGAAGAAACCACCGGGCGACTCAACGACGTACTCGACGCAATTCCTTTGAGCGGCTTGCAATTCGACCGGCGTCTCGGATCGTTGCTTCCGGACGAATGGATGACCGGAGGAGTGTGCGAGTCTCTGCACGCCGTCGGTGCCGCGATGGAACTGACAGTAGAAGTGATCGGTGGTCAACCATTTCCGCCGGCAGTAGACGGGGTTGTTCCGCACATCCCGCCCGACGGACTCGTCGTCGAACGCTCCACGAAGTCGTCGACTGGGCAAGGAAACGACGTGACACCGCGAACCGACACAGTGACAGTAACCAGAGCGTCCGGGACGCGAATTGTCGTCCGTTCTTCCGGCGCCGATCCCCTCCCCTTCGACGTACTCGAAACGATCGCCACTGCTGACGGCCTCGATGTGACCTGAGCCTGCGACCTGTCGGAGATCACGCCTACGATGGGTAACCGTGACCATTCCTACCATGGACGAGCTTGAAGTCGACGCCCTCGAAATCCGCTTCGGGACCGACACGTTCACGCGCGGATCGAAATACTTCGATGAGGGCAGAGTTGGGCAGGTCACGTGGGATCGACGGGCGTCGACACTGTCCTCGCAAGTACGGGGTAACCGCGCCACCCCGTATTCGACAGTAGCCACCATGTCGACACGGATGGGCAGCATCGTGGCCGTGGAATACGGCCGCTGCAATTGCCCCGTGGTCTTCAACTGCAAACACGCCGTCGCACTGATTCTGCAGGCGAAGGCGGACAGCGTCCGGACGCCCGCGCGCGGGCCGGTGAACACCGCGGGCCATTGGTCTCAGGCCCTTGCATCAGTCATCTCCGCCAAGCCCGCCGAGCTCGACGGGCCGAGCAGCGGGCGCATTCGTGTCGGGCTTCAGTTGGGCTTGGAACCGTCGGTCGACCGCGCCGACGCAATTCGACTACTGGCCCGCCCGGTGATGTTCAACGAGCGTAAAGCCTGGGTCGGCGGCGGCGTCTCGTGGTCGTCGCTGCCGTCCACCACGGATCGACGCGTCGCGCGTCAGGTCGACATTCTGCGGGAGCTGTATGCGCTGCATCAAGTGCGCTCGCGTGGGCGCTCGGCATACTCGTTCCAACGGACCGACTCCGCGACGATCGACCTCGCAGACATATCCGGTCGGCTGCTGTGGGATCTGCTGGGTGAGGCACGCGAAGTCGGACTTCCGTTGATCAACGCACATCGGATACTCGGTGAAATCCCTTGGCCAGGAGAAGGGGAGTTCACCGTCGACATCACTTCCGGTGATTCCGGATCCCTTTTCGTGGTCGGCCGAATCACCCTCGACGGCAACATAATTCCACCCAACCGTCGGAGCTTTCTCGGCAATGACGGTTCAGGGATTGTGTACTGGGACGACGAAGCGCACACAAACCACGCAACCCGCGAGTTTCGACTCGCGCGGTTGTCGAGGCCGGTCCCGTCCGCGCTTCGACGGATCACCACCACCATCGATCCCATCGAGATACCGTCCTCGGATCGTGCGGACTTCACGACGACGTACCTACCCGCACTCGAGCGTGCCAGCGATGTCGTATCCTCGGACGGCTCGTACACCGCACCCGTCGTCACCGGCCCCGAACTCCACATCACGGTGACTCACACCGGAGACAACCGACTGACGTTCTCCGGCCAGTGGCGCTACTACCTCGACAGTACCGAAATCGACTATCCCGCCGACGTTTACAGATCAGCCGAGGGAATTCGCGATCCCGACTCGGAGGTTGCGCTGCTGCGCAGAGTCCTTCCGGTACTGGGTCGACCCCCTGTCAATGAATTCATCTCGTTCACTGCCGTCGGGATCTCGGCCGGCATACTCGTCACCGACCAGCTACCGCTCCTGGTCGAGTACGACGACGTGCATGTGACGACTGTCGGTGAGCTTCCAGATTTCCGCAATGTCAGCGACGACGTCGGCATATCGTTGTCCACCAAAGCGATTCGAGGCGACAACGATTGGTTCGATCTCGGCATCGCAGTCACCGTCGACGGCACCGACGTCGAACTTGCCACAGTCATTACTGCCATTGCTCGCGGCGAGACCCACCTGATGCTCTCCGATGGCCGGTTCTTCTCCCTGGAGCGCTCTTCGTTGCTCACCCTTCGACGGTTGGTGGAAGAAGCCCGGTCGTTGCAGGACAACGTGAACGGACCGTTGAGAATCAGCCGATACCAAGCCTCGCTGTGGGAGGAGCTCGCCGAACTCGGTGAAGTGACTCGGCAGGCAACAGCGTGGCGCGAGCAGGTCACGGCGCTGTTGAAACTCGATTCGATCCCGCCCCAGCCCGCTCCTGCGGGTATAGGCGCTCAGTTGCGGCCGTACCAGCTCGAAGGCTACTCATGGCTGCTCTTCCTGTGGACCCACGGTCTCGGAGGAATCCTCGCCGACGATATGGGCCTCGGCAAAACAATCCAGGCGCTGGCGATGATCACCAAGATTCGAGAGAGCGGACCATTGCCGGCCCCGTTCCTCATCGTGGCCCCTACGAGTGTGGTGCACAACTGGGCCAAAGAAGCAGAAAAGTTCGCGCCGGACCTCAGCGTGGTCACTGCCGGCGAAACGCGCGCACGGCGGCGAGGCCCGGTGGGCGACATCGCTCTCGGTGCCGACATCGTCGTAACGTCCTACACAGTCTTTCGCCTCGACTACGAAGACTTCGAAGCGGTGTCGTGGTCAGGGCTCATCCTCGACGAGGCGCAATACGTCAAGAACCACAAGAGCAAGTCCTACCAGTGCGCTCGGCGGCTGTCCGCTCCATACAAGCTCGCCATCACCGGCACCCCGATGGAGAACAACGTTATGGAGCTGTGGTCCCTGTTGTCGATCACCGCACCCGGACTATTTCCCTCACCTAAGAAGTTCACCGACAACTACCGCAATCCCATCGAAAAAGACGGTGACACCGACCAACTGAGAACCCTTCGGCGACGCATCAAGCCGCTGGTGCTTCGGAGGTCGAAAGATACTGTGGTGCAGGACCTACCCCCGAAGCAGGAGCAGACCGTCGAAGTCGACCTCCATCCACGCCATCAGCGCGTCTACGAAACGCGATTGGCCCGGGAGCGTCAGAAGATACTCGGGCTGCTCGACGACTTTCAACGCAACCGGGTCACGATCTTGCAATCACTGACCACTCTGCGTCAGCTCAGCTTGGATGCGTCTCTGGTCGATGAGAAGCACTCGGATATACCCAGCGCCAAGATCGACGAGTTGGTCGATCAGTTACACGAGATCATCGAAGGCGGCCACCGAGCGCTCGTCTTCAGCCAGTTCACCAGGTTTCTGTCGTTGGTGCGAGATCGCCTCGAATCCGAAGGCATTGCTCTCGTCTACCTCGATGGGAGTACCCGAAACCGCGGCGATGTCGTCGAACGTTTCCGTAGCGGGGAAGCACCTGTGTTCCTGATAAGCCTCAAGGCCGGCGGCGTAGGCCTCACGCTCACCGAAGCGGACTACTGTTTCGTACTCGATCCCTGGTGGAATCCCGCGACCGAGGCGCAAGCAGTCGACCGTGCTCATCGTATCGGTCAGGCGCGCACCGTGTTCGTCAACCGCTACGTCGCACGCGGCACCATCGAGGAAAAGGTAATGCAACTCAAGGAGCGCAAAGCCAAACTCTTCGCAAGTGTCATGGACGACGGCGGCGCCTTTGCCGGCGGACTCACAGCAGACGACATTCGAGGGTTGATCGAGTAAGCGCCGGCGGAGGGGAGTGCTTTGGTAGGTTCCTTCCCCTCCGCTTCAATGGTCCATTCATACGATCAGATAGCTTGTGGGCTCCATTCAAGCGGCAACACATCACGATCGACACCGACAAACGATCAGATTGACCGCTGAACACGGCCGGAGTTCGTCACCGTCTCGTTCACGCCTAGGCTCGAGATGTGGACCGACATAGTGCACAACGCCTCTGGCCTCGGCCACCGATTCTCCCGCGACCGATCATGATGGACCAGCGCTGGGAACGTGTGGTCTTCTTGCATTGGAAGGTCCCCAGCGCCGTCGTCTCACCGCTACTGCCCCGAGGCTGCACCCCGGACGAATTCGACGGCTCGTCTTGGGTCGGTCTGATCGGGTTCGAGATGGTCGGCGCCGGATTCGGATACCGCCATCCAGTCCCCTACTTCGGGACCTTCGCCGAAATCAACGTTCGACTGTACTCCATTGATGGCGAGGGACGACGGGGAGTGGTTTTTCGATCACTGGAAGCTAGCCGACTCGCAGTCGTCATGGGAACCAACCTCGCTCGCGTTCCGTATCGATGGGCATCGATGACAATCTATGACGACAGATCCACCGTCAGATACCGAAGTAGACGCATCGCTCCACCCCACCGCGGAGTTTCGACCGACTTCGCCGTCGTGCGCGGGTCACGGGATATGTCAAACGACCCGTTAGCCCAATTCCTCACAGCACGTTGGGGTTTACATACATCGGCCGCTGGACGGCTCATGTACGCACCGAACCTGCACAGCCGGTGGAAACTTCTCGACGCCGAGTTGACTCATTGCTCGGATCAGCTGATCGAGGCTGCAGGTCTACCGAACCTCGCCGGCAGATCACCGGACTCGGTGCTGTACTCGGATCACGTCGCAACACAGTTCGGACGGCCCTATGCGGTGCGTGCGGTCGGCTGATTGGCCCGCCGGCGATTTCCAAACGAAGGCTACTGGCTCCCCGCTGATCGCTTGAATGGTCCACTCATACGATCAGATAGCATCAGTGCGCCATCGAAGCAGTGCCGTCACCCACACAAAAAAGACATGAAACGCAGCAAAGCCCCCAACCAACAGGTTGGGGGCTTCACTGGAAAAGGTGTTCGGCGGTGACCTACTCTCCCACACCCTGTCGAGTGCAGTACCATCGGCGCTGGAGGGCTTAGCTTCCGGGTTCGGAATGGGACCGGGCGTTTCCCCTCCGCTATGGCCGCCGTAACTCTATGAAACAGTTACACACGGAACACAACGGACTATTCACACAGTGGTGAATAGTGTTGGTTCATTCAATTTTGTAACACTGAAACGTGTGCTGTTTCAGATATTGCACAGTGGACGCGTAGCTTCTTTGTGGTAAGTCCTCGGCCTATTAGTACCAGTCACCTACATCGGTTACCCGACTTCCAGTTCTGGCCTATCAACCCGGTGGTCTGCCGGGGGCCTTACCCCCTCGAGGGGGTGAGAAACCTCATCTTGGAACAGGCTTCCCGCTTAGATGCTTTCAGCGGTTATCCCTTCCGAACGTAGCTAACCAGCGGTGCTCCTGGTGGAACAACTGGCACACCAGAGGTTCGTCCGTCCCGGTCCTCTCGTACTAGGGACAGCCTTCCTCAAGTTTCTTACGCGCGCGGCGGATAGAGACCGAACTGTCTCACGACGTTCTAAACCCAGCTCGCGTGCCGCTTTAATGGGCGAACAGCCCAACCCTTGGGACCTACTCCAGCCCCAGGATGCGACGAGCCGACATCGAGGTGCCAAACCATCCCGTCGATATGGACTCTTGGGGAAGATCAGCCTGTTATCCCCGGGGTACCTTTTATCCGTTGAGCGACACCGCTTCCACATGCCGGTGCCGGATCACTAGTCCCGACTTTCGTCCCTGCTCGACGTGTCAGTCTCACAGTCAAGCTCCCTTGTGCACTTGCACTCGACACCTGATTGCCAACCAGGCTGAGGGAACCTTTGGGCGCCTCCGTTACATTTTAGGAGGCAACCGCCCCAGTTAAACTACCCACCAGGCACTGTCCCTGAACCAGATCATGGTCCGAGGTTAAGGTATCCAATACGATCAGAGTGGTATTTCAACAACGACTCCACAGTAACTGGCGTCACCGCTTCACAGTCTCCCACCTATCCTACACAAACCGAACCGAACACCAATACCAAGCTATAGTGAAGGTCCCGGGGTCTTTTCGTCCTGCCGCGCGTAACGAGCATCTTTACTCGTAATGCAATTTCGCCGAGTCTATGGTTGAGACAGCTGAGAAGTCGTTACGCCATTCGTGCAGGTCGGAACTTACCCGACAAGGAATTTCGCTACCTTAGGATGGTTATAGTTACCACCGCCGTTTACTGGGGCTTAAATTCTCAGCTTCGCCACCGAAGTGACTAACCGGTCCTCTTAACCTTCCAGCACCGGGCAGGCGTCAGTCCGTATACATCGTCTTACGACTTCGCACGGACCTGTGTTTTTAGTAAACAGTCGCTTCTCACTGGTCTCTGCGACCCCACCCAGCTCAGAACGAAAAGTTCATCACCAGACAGGGTCCCCCTTCTCCCGAAGTTACGGGGGCATTTTGCCGAGTTCCTTAACCATAGTTATCTCGATCGCCTTAGTATTCTCTACCTGACCACCTGTGTCGGTTTGGGGTACGGGCCGTGTGAAAGCTCGCTAGAGGCTTTTCTCGGCAGCATAGGATCACTGAATTCGCCTCAATCGGCTACGCATCACCTCTCAGGCATCATGAACGGCGGATTTGCCTACCGTTCGCCCTACAGGCTTACACCAGTATTACCACTGACTGGCCCAGCTACCTTCCTGCGTCACCCCATCGCTTGGCTACTACCAGATCAGGTCCT